>CAVSJZ010000071.1:0-49173 GCA_963728105.1 uncultured Actinomycetota bacterium
GACGCATCCTCGTGCCTATACGCGCGTCGGCGCGGCGGGTGAGGGGACCGGACATCGTCCTTCCAGTGTGCAGGGCGCCCCGCTCAGGCGGGGCGCAGGGAGGGGGTCATCTCCTCGGCCACCGGCTCGTCGAGCGCCGGATGCTCGACCAGTGCCAGCACGCGGTTGGCGAGGAACCGCGCCGTCCGGACGGCGCTGCCCCCACGCGTGATCTCCGTGACCTCGATGACGCCGCGCGAGTGCGTGATCGTCACGCGCCGTCCCGCGCGGGTCGCGACGATCTCCCAGGTGCGGGTCGTTCCGCTGCCGGCATCGACGACGATCTCGACGCGATCACCCTTCATGGCGGTCCCCGTTTCTCGTGGAACGTTCGGGGGCGGCGCCGTCGGGGGCGGCGCCGCCGGGAACCCGCGTCGACGGCGGCGGATGGATGCCGGACGCGGGTGGCTTCGAGGCCCGAACCGGGTGCCGCGCGCCTCGCGGCGCGTGGCACACCAGGGCTCCAGCCGGACGGAACTCCCTGGCGGCGATTATTTTGTGAGACCCGGGGCACGGCGACCCGGTTCGGACAGCTTGTGCAACGAGCCGGACAGCCGGATGATTCCCGCCCCCGCCGATCGATCTCGCGGAGGCCGCAGGCCCTGCTCAGAGGGCGTCGAGGACCCCGTCGGTCCAGGTCGGCCACGCCTCGATCGCCCACGGACCGAAGTCGCGGTCCGTCAGGACGACCGCGGCGACACCGGCGTCGGGGTCGACCCAGAGGAAGGTCCCCGACTGCCCGAAGTGCCCGAACGTCCGCGGCGAGCTGCGCGAGCCCGTCCAGTGCGGAGCCTTGCCGTCCCGGATCTCGAACCCGAGGCCCCAGTCGCACGGGCGCTGCCGTCCGAAGCCGGGGAGGATCCCGTCGAGCCCGGGGAAGGCGACCGTGCTCGCGGCGGCCAGGGTGTGCGTGAGCACCGGCGCCTGCAGCTCGGCCGCGAACCGGGCGAGGTCGTCGACCGTCGAGACGGCGTCGGCGGCGGGGGAGCCGTCCAGGCGGGTCGCTGGCATCCCGAGTGGCTCGGTCACCGCCTGGCGCAGGTACTCGGCGAACGGCATGCCCGCGGCCTCGGCGACGGTCGCCCCGAGCTGCTCGAAGCCGGCGTTGGAGTAGATCCGCCTGGTGCCGGGCTTCGCCTGCTTCTTGCCCTCGGCGAACGAGAGGCCCGACGCGTGCGCGGCCAGATGGCGGACGGTCGAGCCGGGCGGACCCGCCGGGGTGTCCCAGTCGACGGCGCCCTCCTCGACGGCGACCAGCACCGCGTAGGACGTGAGCAGCTTGGTCACCGACGCCAGCGGGAAGGTGCGCGTGGTCTCGCCCGCCGTGGCACGGACGGTGCCGCCGGCGTCGACGACCGCGGCGGCCGCGTGGTCGACCGGCCAGTCGAGGACCTTCCCGACGGCGACCCGCAGCTCAGGCATCCCCGTACACCGGGATCGTCGCTCCGCTGACCGGTGCCGCGTCCGGGCCGCACAGGAACGCGATGACACGGGCGATCGCTGCGGGGGCGACGGCCCGCGCGGCGAGCTCGGGCGACATCCACGAGCGGTTGGCGGGCGTGTCGATCACCGACGGCAGCACCGCGTTGACCCGGATGTGCTGCGGGCGCAGCTCATCGGCAAGGATCTGCACGAGCCGGACGACGGCCGCCTTGCTCGTGGCGTGCGCGACCGGCGCGGGGCCGGTGACGGCGGTCTTGGAGCCGACCATCACGATCGCGCCGCCGCCGCGCGCGGCGAGCCGGGGTGCGGCGGCCTGCGCGGTCCACAGCGCCGAGCCGAAGTTGGACCGCCACAGGCTGTCGAGCGTCTCCTCGTCGGTGTCGGCGAGCGAGCCCGGTGTGAAGCCGCCGGCCAACCCGACCAGCGTGACCGGCTCGACGGGCAGGGCGTCGACCCGCTCGAACGCGGCCACGACCGCCGAGCGCGCCGCCAGGTCGGCCGGGACGGCGTGCACGTGCTCCCGCTCGCCGAGCGCGTCCAGTGCGGGGCTCGGGCGGTCCAGCGCCACCACCGCCCGGCCGCCGGCCAGGAACTCGTCGACGACGGCGTGCCCGAGGGCTCCGGCCGCGCCCGTCACGATCGCTGCGTCCACGCGACCATCCTGCCGCGCCCACACCGCGAGTCGGGGTCTGGCCCCGCGTGAGTCGCGGTCTGAGCCAGAGCGCGAGTCGGGGTCTGGCCCCGTGTGAGTTGCGGTCTGAGCCAGAGCGCGCGATACCGGGCCCGGCATCCCGGGTCGCTGCCGGAGGGCCGGACCCACGATCTGGCTCAACGCGCGACTCGGACTGGTTCAGACCCCGACTCGCGGTCTGGTCCAGCGCGCGACTCGGACTGGCTCAGACCCCGACTCGCGTCAGGATTTGTGGTGGACCTCCTGCAGCCCGTACACCGGCGTCGGTATTCCCTCGAAGCGGGCCTTGAGCTGCAACGACAGGTACTGCGAGTAGTGCCGGCTCTGGTGCAGGTTGCCGCCGTGGAACCACAGCCCTTCCTGCTGCGTCGGCTTCCACATGTTGCGCTGCTCGCCCTCCCACGGGCCGGGGTCCTTCGTCGTGTCCGACCCCAGCCCCCAGCACTTGCCGACCTTGTCCGCGACCTCCTGGCTGATCAGGTCCGCGGCCCACCCGTTCATCGAGCCGTACCCGGTCGCGTAGACGACGACGTCGGCCGGCAGCTCCGTCCCGTCGGTCAGCACGACGGCGTGCTCGGTCAGACGGTCGACCTGCCCCTGCACGACCGGGACGTCCCCGTTCGCGACGAGCTCGGCGGAGCCGACGTCGATGTAGTAGCCCGAGCCGCGGCGCAGGTACTTCATGAACAGGCCCGACCCGTCGTCGCCCCAGTCGTGCCGGAAGCCCGACGCCTCGAGGCGGTCGTAGAAGTCCTGGTCACGCTCCTTGATCGCCTGGTACACGGGGATCTGGAACTCGTGCATGATCCGGTACGGCAGGGACGCGAAGATCATGTCGGCCTTGTGGTGCGTGACCCCGGCGGCCACCGCGCGCTCGGAGTACAGGTCGCCCAGCCCGATGTCCATGAGCGAGTCGGACTTCACGATGTGCGTCGAGGACCGCTGCACCATCGTCACGTCGGCGCCGACCTCCCACAGCGCCCCGCAGATGTCGAACGCCGAGTTGTTCGACCCGATGACGACGACCTTCTTGTCCTTGTACGCGTCCGGTCCGGGGTGCTGCGATGAGTGGTGCTGCTCGCCGGCGAAGACGTCCTGGCCCGGCAGCGTCGGCACGTTCGCCTTGCCCGACATGCCCGTGGCCAGCACGAGCTGCTTCGGGTGCAGCACGACCTCGGTGACACCTTCTGGGCCATCCCTGTCGAGGACGACCGTCCACTCCTTCGCCTCCTCGTCGTAGGAGGCGCTCTTGCACGTCGTCGACGACCAGTAGGTGATCTCCATGACCCGCGTGTACATCTCGAGCCAGTCGCCGATCTTGTCCTTCGGCGCGAACACCGGCCAGTTCTTCGGGAACTCCAGGTAGGGCAGGTGGTCGTACCAGACGGGGTCGTGCAGGCACAGCGACTTGTAGCGGCCGCGCCACTGGTCGCCGGGGCGCGGGTGGCGGTCGACCACCACGTGCGGCACCTTCAGCTGGCGCAGGCGCGCGCCCAGCGCGATGCCGCCCTGGCCGCCGCCGATGACCACGACGTACGGGTCGCGCCCCTCCATCGCGGCCTCGCGCTCCTCCTTCCACGTCACCCTGTCGCGGAACGCGCCGTGCCGCACGCCCTTGGGCCGCGTCTCGCCCTGGCTCTCCTCGAAGCCCTTCAGCTCGTAGAGCGTGGTGAGCAGCGTCCAGGCGCCCTCGTCGTTGAGCCGCAGGTGCCCGCGGCCACGCCCGACGGCGGTCTCGAAGCCGATCCACGCGTCGACGATCCCGCCGGCCTCGGTCGGCTCCTCGGTCGTGTGGAAGCCGGAGGCGCCGGCGTCGGTGTGCGCGACGAGGTCGGCGACCCCCTCGCGGCCCTCGACCGTCTTGATGTTCCAGGTGAACGCGACGAGGTCACGCCAGAAGGACGTCGTGGCGAACAGGCCCGCGACGCGCTCGGCGTCCTTCGCGGCGAGGGCGGCCTCGAAGTCGGCGAGCCACGCGTCGACGCGGGCCTTCGGGGTGGTGGTGGTGCTCGTCGAGTCGAGCGTCTGCGTCATGGACGGATGACACACCGGTCACCACAAGATCGGGGAGGGTTGCAGCGACGTTGCACACCTTCGGCCTAGCCCTGGATGCGCCGTTGCGCCCCGCCCCACGCCTTGTCGCGCAGCTCGAACTTCTGCACCTTGCCGGTCGACGTCTTGGGCAGCGCCTCGACGACCTCGACGTCCCGCGGCGCCTTGTACCGCGCGATCTTCGTCCGGACGTGCTCGATCAGCTCCTCCGGCGTCGCCTCGCCGCTCAGCACGACGAACGCCTTCGGCCGCTCGCCCCACTTCTCGTCGGGCACCCCGATCACCGCGGCCTCGACGACGGCCGGGTGCGACATGATCGCCTGCTCGACCTCGATCGTCGAGATGTTCTCCCCGCCGGAGACGACGACGTCCTTGGCCCGGTCGCGCAGCTCGA
This sequence comes from uncultured Actinomycetota bacterium, assembly GCA_963728105.1. Taxonomy (GTDB): domain Bacteria; phylum Actinomycetota; class Actinomycetes; order Mycobacteriales; family Pseudonocardiaceae; genus Pseudonocardia. The sequence continues at coordinate 4,620 of CAVSJZ010000071.1, forward strand.
CGTACCCGTCGGGATGCATGACGCCCAGGTCGCCGGAGTGGAACCAGCCGCCCTCGAACGCCTTGTCCGTCGCCTCGGGGTCGTCCCAGTAGCCCTTCATGACGTTGTTGCCGCGCATGACGACCTCGCCCATGGCCGTCCCGTCGCGCGGCACGTCGTTCATGTCGCGGTCGACGACCCGCAGCCGGTCGGCGCAGATCATGCCGACGCCCTGGCGGGCCTGCTTCTGCGCGCGGTCCTCGGCCGGTCAGCCCGCCCGGCTCGTAGGCGTTGACCGAGTACGGCCCGTAGGTCTCGGTGAGCCCGTAGACGTGCATGATCCGGAAGCCCATCTTCTCGGCGGCCGCGATCGTCGTCGGCGACGGCGGCGCGCCCGCGGTCGTGATCACGATCGGGACTCTCCAGCTCGGCCGCGGACGGGTCGCGCAGGATCGGCGATGACGACGGTGGGCGCGCCGTTGAGGTGGGTGACACCGTGCTCGCGGATGAGCTTCCAGATGACGTCGCCGCGGACCTCCCGCAGGCAGACGTGGGTGCCGCCGATCGCCGTCACCGCCCACGGCGTGCACCAGCCGTTGCAGTGGAACATCGGCAGCGTCCAGAGGTAGACGCTCTCGGGCGTGTGCGAGGAGTGGATGATCTCGCCGTAGCAGTTCAGGTGCGCGCCGCGGTGGTGGTACATGACGCCCTTGGGCCGGCCCGTCGTCCCGGACGTGTAGTTGATCGAGATCGTGGCGTCCTCGTCGTCGACGCCCCAGGTCAGCGGCTCGTCGCTGCCCCGCGCGAGCAGGTCGTCGTAGGTGACGCCGGAGCCGGTCCCGTCACCCGGGTTGACCGGGTCGACCACGGTGATGATCTCCTCGACGGTCTTGAGCCCGGCCGCGACCGGCGCGACGGTCGCGTGCAGCGCGGCGTCGACGACCAGCAGCTTGCAGCCGGAGTGGTCGAGGATGTAGCGGATCTCCTCGGTCGACAGCCGGGTGTTGATCGCGACCAGGACCGCGCCGGCCAGCGGCACCGCGAAGTGCCCGACGAGCATCTCCGGGACGTTGGGCAGCAGGTAGGCGACCCGGTCGCCCGGCTGGATGCCCGAGCCCTTCAGCGCGTGGGCGACCCGCGTCGCCTCGGCGGCGAACTCGGCGTAGGTGTGCCGCCGCTCGCCGTAGACGATCGCGGTCTTGTCCGGATGCACGTCGGCGGAGCGGCGCAGGAAGGACAGCGGCGTGAGCGGGGTGTTCCAGACCGACGTCATGCACCGGATACTGACGCCTCCCCGGCGCGGACGCCACCGTCCGGCGGCCCGAACCCTCCGGATCCGGGCGGAATCCGGCGGCGTCGCGCGGCATCTGCGTGTCGAGAACATCACCTCCCGCGCGGAAGGTTCGGCGATGTCCGGATTCGGGAGCCGCCACGTGGGCGGCGACGACCAGGTCGGGTGCGCGCCCCCGGGCGGGGGGCAGCGCGTCGGGCTGGCGCCGGCGCCGAGCGTGCTCGCGGTCGTGCCGGGTCGCTGCAGGCCGCGGTGGCGCGGCTGCCGGGCGACCCCGCGGCCGGCACGCTCCGCCTGACCGGGGTCCTCGCGGCCGGGTGGCGCAACCGCACGCCCCGCCAGTCAGCCCTCGATCGAGATCGCCTGCCTGGGGCAGGAGCGGACGCACTCCTCGAGCTTCGGGCGCAGCTCCTCGGGCGGGTTCTCGTTCAGGACGTAGAGGAAGTCGTCGTCGCGCACCTCGAACACCTCGGGGAGGATGCCCATGCAGACGGCGTTGGACTCGCAGAGGTCGAAGTCGACGTTCACCTTCATGGCGGGCATCGTGCCGCGCCGGGCCGCCGGACGGAAGTCGGGGGCAGGCGGCGTCTAGGGCGCCGGGCGATGCGCGACGGTCGGGGCCGCGCGGGGCTCGTCCGCCCTGGCGCAGCAGGGCGGCACCCTGGCCCCGGTCGTCGCGACCGGCGACCCAGGGGGCGGGGGCGGCAGCAGCGCCGCAGGGAGGGGCGCGCCGGCGGCGGGGACCGCCACCGCGGTCGTGCCGGTCATGGCGAGCACGGTCGCGGCGGACAGGCCGGCACAGCACAGGGCGAGCGGCGCACGCACGGGAGCCTCCGGGCGACGGCCGGACGACGGGGAGCACCGGCCCTCACCTGCATAGTCCCCCGACCGGGCGTCCGCGTTACGGGTCGGCGGCGACCGGGCGCTACTGGCGCCGCAGGATCGGGCGCAGCGTGTCGAGGACGTCCACGCTCTCGATGGTCGAGGGCACCGGCTCGTCGGCCCCGTCGGCGATCCCGCGCATCGTCTTGCGCAGGATCTTGCCCGAGCGGGTCTTGGGCAGCGCCGGGACGACCGCGACGTCCTTGAGCGCCGCGACGGCGCCGATCTGGTCCCGGACCAGTTGCACCAGCTCGGCGCGCAGCTCGCCCTCGTCGCGGGACACGCCGGCCTTGAGCACGACGAGCCCGCGCGGGACCTGGCCCTTCATCGGGTCGGCCACGCCGATGACCGCGCACTCGGCCACGTCCGGGTGCGAGGCGAGCACCTCCTCCATCCCGCCGGTCGACAGGCGGTGTCCGGCCACGTTGATCACGTCGTCGGTGCGGCCCATGACGTAGACGTAGCCGTCGGAGTCGATGTGCCCCCCGTCGCCGGTGATGTAGTAGCCGGGCAAGGCGTTCATGTACGAGGACAGGAACCGCTCGTCGTCGTGCCACAGCGTCGGCAGCGACCCGGGCGGCATCGGCAGCTTGACGACGATGGCGCCGTCCGAGCCGTCGGTGACGCGCTTCCCGTTGGCGTCGACGACCTGGACGTCCCAGCCGGGCAGCGGCCGCGTCGGCGAGCCGGGCTTGATCGGCAGCAGCTCGATGCCGGCCGGGTTGGCGACGATCGGCCAGCCCGTCTCGGTCTGCCACCAGTGGTCGATGACGGGGATGCCCAGCAGGTCCGAGGCCCAGCGGTAGGTCTCGGGGTCCAGGCGCTCGCCTGCCAGGTAGAGGTACTGCAGCGACGACAGGTCGTACTTGCGCGCATACTCGCCGCCCGGGTCCTCCTTCTTGATCGCCCGGAACGCGGTCGGCGCGGTGAACAGGCTCTTGACCCCGTGCTCGGCGACGACGCGCCAGAACTGGCCGGCGTCGGGTGTCCCAACGGGCTTGCCCTCGTAGAGGATCGACGTCGCCCCGGCCAGCAACGGCGCGTAGACGATGTAGGAGTGGCCGACGACCCAGCCGACGTCGGAGCCGGTGAAGATCGTCTCGCCGGGCCCGACGGCGTAGACGTTGGGCATCGACCAGTGCAGCGCCACCGCGTAGCCGCCCCCGTCGCGCACGACGCCCTTCGGCTTGCCGGTGGTGCCGGAGGTGTAGAGGACGTAGAGCGGGTCGGTCGCCGCGACGGGGACGCAGTCGGCCGGGGTCGCCGACGCCAGCGCCTCCGCCCAGTCGACGTCGTCGGGGCCCATCTCGGCGGCGACCTGCGGGCGCTGCAGGATGACGCGCTTGCCCGGCTTGTGGTCGGCCAGCTCGATCGCGCGGTCCAGCAGCGGCTTGTAGGGCAGCACCTTCTGGCCCTCGATGCCGCAGGAGGCGGACACGATCGCGACCGGCTGCGCGTCGTCGATGCGGACCGCCAGCTCCTTCGGGGCGAAGCCGCCGAACACGACCGAGTGCACCGCGCCGATCCGGGCGCAGGCGAGCATCGCGACCGCGGCCTCGGGGACCATCGGCATGTAGATCACGACCCGGTCGCCGACGCCGACGCCGAGCCCGGCGAGGACGCCCGCGAACCGCGCGACCTCGTCGCGCAGCTCGCGGTAGGTGAACGTCCGCTGCGAGCTCGTGACGGGGGAGTCGTGGATGAGCGCGGGCTGGTCGCCGCGTCCGGCGTCGACGTGGCGGTCGAGCGCGTTGTGGCAGACGTTGAGCCGACCGTCGGGGAACCAGCGGTAGAAGGGCGGGTTCGACGCGTCGAGCGCGCGGGTCGGCGGCGTCTCCCAGTCGATGCCCTCGGCGGCCTTCAGCCAGAAGGCCTCGGGGTCGGCGGTACTGGCGGCGAACACGTCCTCGTAGGCGCCCACCCTTCGACTCTATTGCCTGCAGCCCGCCCGTGGCGTGCGGCCACCTGACCGGGTGGGGAGGCCTCCCGGCCGGGTGACCCGCGGGGCCCGGTCACGCCGGACCGTCACGTGATCACCCGAACGGACCACTCACGATCGGCGGGCACCGGTCGTTGAGCCGACCGTGACGACATCACTGCAGGGCGTGACAGGTGTCGTCGCGACCGCGCCGCCACTCGCGACGGGAGGTCACCGGGTCGGGGCCCGGGACGAGCGAGGAGCGGCGCTGCCCGGTGGACCGGACGGCACCGCGGCGAGGGAGAGGGCTGCGCCCGGCGGAGCGGCGGACGGCATCGGGGTGCCGAACCGGCCGCCGGGCGCGGCTCGCGCCGGCGTGGGACCGGTCGTCGTGCCGGAACCGACGCCGCCGGCCCGATGTGATGCGTCCGCCGCCGAGCCCGCCGGGGTGCCCGGTCGTGCGCTGCGGCTCGACCCAGTGCTGGTGCCCGATCCGGAGTCGGTGCTCGACCTGGCGCCGGTGTCCGATCCGGAGTCGGTGCTCGACCTGGCGCCGGTGTCCGGCCTGGCGGGGGTGTCCGACCCGGCGGGGGTGTCCGACCCGACGTCGCCGTCCGAGCCCGCGTCGATGCCTGACCTGGCGCCGATGGTCCGATCTGGCGCCGGTGCTCCGGCCTCGGCGGGCCGGTGTCCGACCCGGCGAGGGTGCCCGACCCGACGTCGCCGTCCGAGCCCGCGTCGATGCCTGACCTGGCGCCGATGTCCGATCTGGCGCCGGACCTAACAGGGCCCGATCCGGTGCCGTTCTCCGACCTGCCCGTGTGCGACGCCGGGCCGGCCCCCCGCGGCCCGGCCCGCCGCGGCCCGGCTCGGCGTCGTTGTCGGGCTCGGCGCCGTTGTCCGACCCGCCCCTGTCTGGTCCGTCGCCGTCCGAGGGGTCTGGACCGTCGCTGTCCGGACCGTCGCCTGCGTCCGGTCCGGCGACTCGGATCGGGGACAAGACCAGCGCCGCGGCCGGCCCCGCCGGTCCTGTCGAGCCGTTCGTGCCCGTCTGCATCCCGATGCTGCCGGTCGTGCGGTTCCCCGGCAGCGCCGCCCCGGCCACCGGCCGTGTCCGCCCCGACGTCGTACCGGCCCCGCGCGGGCCCGCGCCCGCCCGGCCGCGCCGCCGCCGCGCGCCGATGGCGGTGGGCGCGGTGCTGCTCGTCCTCGTGGCCGCGCTCGTAGCCGTCAGCGGATTCGCCCGGCCCGGAGCCGCCGCCTGCGGGCCCGCGTGGACGACCGCGTGGATGGCGTCCGAGCAGCCCGTTGCGCTGCCCCCGGGTCTGGCCCGGGGCGGCACCCTGCGGATGATCCTGACCCCGCAGGCCGCCGGCTCGGCCGTGCGCGTGCGGCTGTCGAACGCGTCCGGCCGGAGCCCGCTGGCGATCGACGACGCGAGCGTCGCGGTGGCCGGGAAGGGCGCGGCGCTGGCCGGCACCCCGCGCCGGCTGACCTTCGGCGGCGCTCCCTCGACGGTCCTGCCGCCCGGCGCGGACCTGCTCAGCGACCCCGTCGACCTCGACGTCGCCGCGGGTGCCCGCCTGGCCGTCAGCGTCGCGTTGCCGGCGCCGCCGCCGGTCGTGTCCGGACACGCCGTCGCGCTGGAGACGTCCTGGCTCGCCGGCGGGGCCGACCGGGTCGGCGAGACCGGCGGCGCCGCGTTCGGGACGTCGACGACGTCGTGGCTGGTGGTGACCGGGCTGGACGTGCTCACGCCACGCCGCGTCGACGCGGTGGTCGCCGTCGGTGACTCGATCACCGACGGCGTGGGGACCGCGCCCGACTCCGCTGCCCGGTGGACCGACGCACTCGCCGCGGATCTCCGCGGCCGGCAGGGGATGGTCGTGCTCAACGCGGGGATCTCCGGCAACACGCTGCTCGGCCCGGGGCCCGGCGCGCCGCCGCTGCGCCGCTACGACCGCGACGTCGCGGCGGCTGCGGGCGTCACGGACGTCGTCCTCAACGCGGGCACCAACGACATCGCCGACGGGGCCCGCGCGGCCGACCTCGAGGCCGCTCTCGCGGCATACGGGGACCGGGCAAGGCGGGCCGGGAAGCACGTCGTGCTGACGACGATCACGCCCTCCACCTCGGGTCCGCACGGGACGCCTGCCGCCGACGCCACCCGCGACGCGGTCAACACCTGGGTCCGGACCCACGGTCTCGAGCACGCCGACGCCGTCGTCGACCTCGCGGCCGCGCTCGCCGACCCGGCCGACCCGCGCCGGCTCGCGTCCGCGTTCGACTCGGGTGACGGGCTGCACCCGTCGGCGGCCGGCTACCGGGCGCTCGCGACGGCCGTCGCGGCGTCGGCCGAGCTGACCGGCAGCCCCTGCCTCGCCGACCGCGCCGGAGACCGGTGATGCGCGGGGCCCGACCCGGGGTCGACCCGTCCGGCTGCGATCCGTCCGGCTGTGACCGGTCCGGCTGTGACCCGTTCGGCTGTGACCCGTCCGGCTGTGACCCGTCCGGCTGTGACCCGGCCGGCTGCGACCCGTCCCGCTGCGACCGACCGACATCCGACCGACCGACATCCGACCGACCGGGGAGCCGACCGACCGTGGAGACCGGACCGGGCCGCCCCGCGGCGTCAGCCCCGCGGGCCGCGGCGGAAGCGCTCGTGCAGGGCGAGGGGTACCGGGCCGGTGACGGTGTCCTCCCGGTCGAGCCGCTCGACGACCCAGTCGACCGCGAGCGCCCCGGGGCTGACGCCGCGCTGCTCGGCGATCCGGCGCAGCTGCTCGAGGCGCAGGGCGGGCAGCCGCAGCTGGACGACCTGGGCGGTGCCGAAGCGTCCGGTCTGCTCGGTCGCCCGCCCGCCGTCTCCGGCGAGGGCGGCGAGGTAGGTGTCGAGGTCGCCCTCGTGGCCGAGCGCGGCGTCGACCGTCGCGTCGTCGGGCCCGGACGGGACGCCGCCCGGCGAACGATGTCGGGCGCGGCGGGGAGGCGGCATGGAGGCACTGTAGGGGCGCTGCCGCCGGCGCCCGTCGCGGGCGCCGCCGCGTCAGCCGGCCAGCTCGAAACCGCTGGCGAGCAGCGCGGCGGTGACCTCGTCGGCGCCGATCGCGCGGTCGGCGGTGACGGTCAGCGCGCCGGTCGCGAGCTCGACGTCGACGGTGCTGACGCCATGGATGCCGCCGACCTCGTCGCACACCACCCGGGCGCACTGCGGGCACGTGACCCCGGCGACGGTGAACGCGGATCTGATCGGGGTCCGCACGGACATGACGCCTCCTCGTCGACAGACGGTGATGATCATGGCATGGGTGATCGCAGCGATGCTGACCGGGACCGACGGCCCTCTTTCCCGACCCCGGACAGTACTGCGACGTGCCCTCTGGGTCACCACCTCCGATCGGGTCGCCTGCGGGGGCGCGAAAGGAGGATGCGACGGGGTGGCCCGTTCGGTAACGTTGTGGTCACGGTCACGGGGGTGGCCAAGGGCGGGGAGGCTTCCATGACCAGCATCCGTGATGACCGGCTCGTGACGGGGGACATCCCGAGCCAGCGCACGGCGGCCGACGCCTACCGGGTCTCGGACGACCAGCTCCATCGCGCGCGGATGGTGGTCGCGCGCAACTCCGATGATCCCGAGGACCTGCGCCGCCTCCTGGACATGCTCGGCCTGATCTCGCCGAACCCGGACCAGCCGCCGCCCGTCGTGCGCTGAGCCGGCGCCCGGGCGGGACCCGGTTGCGACGGCGCTGCGAGGCGTGCCCTATCCTGGTGTCGCTCCCAACGGAACGAGTCCCCATCGTCTAGCGGCCTAGGACTCCGCCCTTTCAAGGCGGCAACGCGGGTTCGAATCCCGTTGGGGGTACGCTTCACCAGCAGTATCAGCAAGGCCCAGTGGCGCAGTTGGTTAGCGCGTCGCCCTGTCACGGCGAAGGTCGCGGGTTCGAGTCCCGTCTGGGTCGCTTCACCTCGGCCAGGTAGCTCAGTTGGTACGAGCGACCGCCTGAAAAGCGGTAGGTCGGCGGTTCGACCCCGCCCCTGGCCACTCCGTCTACCAGTGAGAACTCGGTAGACCTCCTGAGGCAGCTGGGCCCGTGGTCTCGGTTCTCGTCTCAGTTGACTTGCCTGACCACCTCGAACGGCGTGCGCAGACAGGTCGCAGGCATCGGCCGGGCATTCGAGCGCGCGCCGGGCGCAGCTGCGGGACCGCTCGCCGCGCCGAGCAGTTGAGAAGTCATGTGCCACGCATCGCGCCCGACGGCCAGGATGCCCGGCATGACGAGTACCAGCTCGATGGCCGGGCAGCCTGCAGTTCGGAGCCGAGCGGCGCGCCCGAACAAGAGAGCATCGGCGACTCCCTGACGCCGTCAGCTGTTGAGGTAGGTGGTCACGTCATCGCGGCGGCGCCGGCCGGCTGCGACGTCGCGGCGCTCACGTCTGCTGGCTGCGAGCTCGTTGACCTCGACGTCCGCGGGCGGGACTTCTGCTTGTCGGACATGGGTCCACCTCCACCTGACCGGACCCGTGCCCGCCACGCCGGAACGAGTGTGCCCCGCAGCCAGGACCGACAGTTCCTGCACTCGGTGTGTGTCCGAGCAGCTGGCGAGCGTGTCCGCGGATGGGCTGGAGTCGTGGAACGACGCTGCGCGGCGCGCGGAGCGCGGTGAGGTCGTCGCCGTCATCGCCCATGGCGGTCATGTGGCCGATGTCGTGCCTCCGGCGAGCTGGACCGGCTCCGCGAGACCATCGAGGTGTTGAGCGATTCCGACGCGATGCGAGACCTCGCAGACTCCGAGCCGGTCGTATCCGGCATCGACGCCGCCCGTCGGTTGGTCGCCGATCGGGCCGCGCGCGAACGTTAGGCGTCGGAATCGATCCACGGGCAGCGCCGCAGGGCGACCCGGACACCGGGTCGCCCTGCGGCTTGTCGTGCGAGGTCAGGATTTGGGCATGAGGACCTTGTCGATGACGAACACCGTGGCGTTGGCGGTCGGGATGTTGCCGCAGAGGATCTTGGCGGTGTTGCCATGGCCGTCGGTGACGGTGGGCGCGCTGGGCGTGCCGCCGATGGTCAGATCGCCGCCGTCGAGCTCTGCGATCTTGCCGGCCGCGACCAGGCTGGTGGCGTCGTAGCGGGTGCTGGACACGTGGTACTGCAGCAGCGACCCGAGGGCCTTCTGGTTCTGCAGCAGCGCGTCGAACTTGGGGGCGCCCATCTGCTTCTGCACGGCGTCGAACGCGCCGTTGTAGGGCGCGAAGACGGTGACGTTGGAGGCGCTGTTGAGCGTGTCGACGAGCCCGGCCGCCTTGACCGCGGTGACCAGCGTCGACAGCAGGGGGTTGGTGCTGGCCGCGGTGGCGACCGGCTGCGGCCCCATCGCGTCGAGCGAGCCCGGGGCGTCGCCCTGCGGGAGCTGGCCGCAGGCGGGCCCGAACACCTGCGAGGTCGTGGTGACGCCGTTGGTCGAAGCCGGCGCAACGGTGCTGGGCGGGGCCGCGGCGCTGGTCGCCGCGCCGTCCGACGACGGGGTCGCGGCGGTGCCGCCGCAGGCGGCGAGAGCGACGGTCAGGACGGCCATGGCGCCGACGCCGGCCAGGTTCTTGATGGTGCGCACGGACTGTTCCTCCTCGGGAGCGGCCCGGTTGCTCCGGACCTGCGGGACTTGCTGATGAGGCGTTCGCTCCTGCTCCCCGGCTGGTTCAGGGGTTGCGTCACATATCCGTGACGGCCGGGCGGAGCGGCCCGTCCGCCGGTCAGACGACGGTGAAGACGACGCTCGGCCAGCCGGACGCGCCGTCCGGGATCGGGTCGGCGCGCATGGGCGTCTGCACCTGGCCGGTCCGGTCCGTCGCCCGCACCTGCGCGGTGTGGCCGCCGGGGGCCAGCGGCACCGCCGCGTGCCACATCCGCCAGGTGTCGATGGTGACCTCGGTGGACAGCGTGGCGCGTTGCCAGGGGCCGTTGTCGACGCTGATCTCGACCGCGGCGATCCCGGTGTGCTGGGCCCAGGCGATGCCCGCGATGGCGATCGTGCCGGCGGGGACCTGGGCGAACGGCCGGGGGCTGTCGATGCGGGACATGGTCTTGATCGGTGCCCGCTGCGCCCAGCCGCGCTGGTACCAGTAGCCCTGTGCGGCCGGGTCGGCGAAGGTCGTGGCCTCCAGGTCGACCAGCCACTTGGTGGCCGACACGTAGCCGTACAGGCCTGGCACGACCATCCGGACCGGGAAGCCGTGCTCGGGCGGCAGCGCCTCGCCGTTCATGCCGACGGCGAGCAGGGCGCCGCGCCCGGGCTCCAGGAGCACCGCGGTCGGGGTGCTGGTCGACCAGCCGTCGGCGCTGGTGGAGTACAGCGCGTCGGACCGCGGTGACAGCCCGGCCTCCAGCAGCAGCGGTCGCAGCTCCACGCCGGTGAAGGTCGCGGTCGAGACCAGGTTGCCGCCGATCGGGTTCGACACGCAGGTCATCGTGATCGTGCGCTCGACCAGCGGCCGGGCCAGCAGGTCGTCGAAGGAGAGCGACATCTCGCGGGTGAGCAGCCCGTGCAGGCGCAGCCGCCAGGTCGTCGGGTCGGGCGTCGGGATCCGCAGGGCGGTGTCGATCCGGTAGAAGTCCGGGTTCGCCGTGATGAACGTGGGCGTGCCGAGCTGCGGGAACGCCGCGCCGGCTGGGACGGCCGGGGCGCGCTCGGCGACCGGGGCGCGGCGCAGGCGCGCGGTGACGGCGGCGCGCGCGCTCTGGGTGCCGCCGGAGAGCAGCTGACCGCCGGCGGCCGCGGCGGCCGCGGCGAGCCCGACCGCAGCGGAGACGCCGACCAGGACCGAACGCCGCGACATCCCCCCGCTGCCGGCGGTGGATGGGGACGGGGCGCCGGCGTCCCGGGCGGCGGTCCGCCGGGCGAGCCGGTGCAGGCCGCGGAACGCCCCAACGCCCGCGACGAGCGCCGTGGCCGGAGCCACCAGGTCCGCCGGGGCGAAGGTCGGGGCGTAGACCACGGCGGCCGCACCCGCCAGGCCGAGCAGGACGACGACGGCGGTGCCGGGGCGCGGCGTCCGCCGCGAGACGAGGCCGGCCGCCGCCGCGACGAGGGCGATCACCACGAGCATGCCGGTCAGCAGGACCGGCTTGTCGGCCGTGCCGAACGTCGTCTTGGCGAACTCGGTCAGCGGCTCGGGAGAGAACCGGATGACGACGTCACCCACGGCCACGAAGGGCGAGGAGCTCGGCGACACCAGCCCCGCGGCCAGGTGACCCGCGCCCAGCGCGGCCCCGACGCCGAGCACCCCCACCGCCAGGGCGACCCCTCGGCGCAACGGCGGCTGGGCCGCGATCTCGGGAGAGGCCGCCGGAGTCGAGGTGCTGGTCACGGACGAGCGTTCGCCCCCATCCCCCCGGCCGGTTCGATCGGCCGTCCCGCCGCGCCGTCGGCGCGCGTCAGGGGGACAGATGCCCGGTGGCCACGACGTGGGTCGGGCCGGCCGGGGGTCGGCGGCCGGGCTCGAGCGAGATCGCGTAACCGAGGAACGGCCGAGCCGGTGGCGCCCCCATGGCACGCAGGCCGGGATCGGTGTCGGCGACGTCGAACGTGCCGACGGGTTGCGGCGCCGCGGTGCCGATGCCCCACACGACGTAGGTCGAGCGGGCCGCGTCGTCCCGGGGCAGGCCGGTGACCAGCAGGGTCTGCCCGGCGACCGAGGTGACGACGATGGCGACGGCTCGACCGTCGTCGGTGCGCAGTGTCGAGGACCGGGCTCCCGGCAGGCCCAGCTGGTCGATCAACAGGGTCGACGCGTGCGCGCGGGCGAGCTCGACGTCGAGGCGCCGGTGCAGGTCGGCGGTGTAGCCGGCCAGGCCCGCGACCGCGAAGAGGACCGCCGCCGCCAACGCCATGACCGGCCGGAACGCCCGGCGAGCGCGCCGGCGGTCCGGCCGTGGGCGGGGCGCCGCCCGGGGCGGGGTCGGCGCGGGGCGCGCGGCGGCGGCCCGGAGTGCGGCCACGCGCGGCGGTCGCGAGCCGGCGTGGGCCAGCACGGTCTCGCGGAGGTGGGCGGGCGGGTCGACCTGCTCGACCGACTCGGCCAGCGCGCGGGCGACGATCTCGGCGTCGCGCACCGCGCCGCGACAGGACGCGCAGCTTGGCAGGTGTTCCCGCACCGCCAGCTCCTGGTCCGGTTCGAGCGCGTGCAGCGCGGCCGCGGCCGCCGCCTCGCTCATCGGGCAGGACCCGCTCACCGGGCGTCCCCGACCAGCGGGGCGGTCACGTCGCCGAACCGGGGGCCGAGCAGGTCACGCATCCGGCGGATGCCGGTGAACATCCGCGACTTGACCGTGCCCAGCGGGACGCCGGTCAGCGCGGCGATCTCCCGCTGGGTGTAGCCGCCGAAGTACGCCAGCGCCAGCGCGCTGCGCTGGTCGACCGGCAGCGCGCCCAGCGCGTCCCGGACGTGGCCGGCCTCCACCGCGGCCAGCGCGTCGTCGTCGGCGCCCGGCCCGACGGCCGCCGTCCAGTCCTGGCCGTCCTCGGCGGGGCGGACCGTGCGGCGGCCGGCCGCGCTCTGGCGGCGGACGGCGTCCACAGCCCGGTGGTGCACCAGCGTCAGCAGCCACGTGCCGAACCGCCCACGCCGGACGTCGAACCGGTCCGGCGCCTGCCAGAACGCGAGGAACGCCTCCTGCACGACGTCCTGGGCCAGCCCTTCGTCCCAGCAGATGCGGCGGGCGAGGGAGAACGCGCGGCGCTCATAACGGTCGTAGAGGTCCGCGAACGCCGGCCGGGCCCCCTCGGCGACGGCCCGCGCCAGGTCCTCGTCCGTCGGCTCGCCCGGGTCGGCCACCATCCGGGTCGGCGCCCTGCCTGCGCCCCGACCCGCGCGCTCAGTCACGCCGGAGCCTTCGCGCGCGCCTCGCCGGCCGGTTCGGCCCGAGGCCGCGGGAAGGAACTCCGCCGACGGCCACCCGACGAGCGGCCTCCTCGGGCGCGCGGGGGTCGGGCACGCGCGGTGAGGCCCGCCCCGGGCCATGGCGTCCGCGACCGCCGGGCGGCCGGGGTCGCGTGGGGACCCTGGCCGGCCGGCGGGTGCCGGTCCCCGCGGGGTGGCCGTGCTCAGGCGGGGGTCAGCTCGGATCGGATGTGCTCGGCGCTGAGTCGGTGGCCGTGGGAGCCGTCCGCGTGCTGGGCCACCGCGGCGATCAGGTGTTCGAGGGCGTCGTCGGTGTCGACGCGGAACTCGACGCCACAGGGGCAGCGCGTGCCCTGCCCGGCCGGCTCCGGCGGGGCGAAGTCGATCAGCTCGCAGGGCTCGTCGCCGACGACCCAGGCGTCGTGGCCGGGAGGTACGGACAGGGCGTCGCCGGGCCCGGCCTCGAGCTCGGTCCCGTCGTCCATGCGGACGGCGAGCCGGCCGGCGACGACGTAGGTCAGGTGGGCGACCTGGCAGGAGTCCCCGCCCACCGTCGGTCGGATATCGCCCGACCAGCTCCAGCCGGGGGCGTAGCGGCCGCGCACGACGGTCGCGGTGGCGAGGGTGACCGCCTGGGTGCAGCCGTGGTCGGAGCGGCGCTGCTGGTCGGGGGTGTCGAGGTGCTTGAGCTCGGCCTTCATCGGATCGTCTCCCTGGTCGGGTCGCTGGCGGGCACCAGGGTGGCGCCGGCGCGGGCGGGGCACATCGGGGCGATCACGTAGCGGTGGGGCGGGCCGGTCTACGTGGTCGCCCCGATGCGGGGCCGTTGCCGGCGTGGACACCATCACCCGAAAGGGGCGTCGCCCACGGGACGGAGAGGATCCGATGACCACGACACGACTGACCGAGACCACGCCGGCTGCGGTCGGCGGTCCTGCCGAGGCGGGGGCGTGGTGGTTCCTCGACACCCTGGTCGTGCAGCACCGGTTGGCCGACGTGCCCGACGACGGCAGCGGACCGGTGGTGCTGGAGGCGACCCTGCCGGTGGGAGCGTCACCGCCGCTGCACGTCGACGCGCACGGCGCGGACAGCTTCTTCCTGCTGGCCGGGCGGATGGCGCTGCGGTGCGGGGAGCAGACCCGCGTGGTCGGGCCCGGGGACTGGGTGTCGGTACCGGCCGGGACGCCGCACACCTTCCGGGTGCTGGACGGGCCGGCGCGGTTGCTGGGCGTCCACGCCGACGACGGGTTCCTGCGGCTGGTCCACGCCCTCGGCGAGCCCGCACCGGTGCGCCGGCTCCCGGTCCCGACCGGCGGGCCGGGAATCGAGGAGCTGTCGCGGGTCATGGCCGCGCACGGGGTGACCACGGTCGGGCCGTCGATGACCGAGCAGCAGGCCCGTGACGTCCTGGCCCGGTGCGCGAGCCCGGACCGGGCGCCGGGCCGCGAGGCGCAGCCGCCGCCGACCTGACCGGCGCCGCCCTCAGCGCTGCGGACGGGGGTCGGGGTCGGCCAGTGCGAGGGCCACCAGCTGGGTCCGTGAGCTGGTCGCGGTCTTGCGCAGCAGGGCCTCGACGTGCTTCTCCACGGTGCGGTGCGACAGGTGCAGCCGCTCGGCGATGTCCTTGTTGGCCAGGCCGGCCGCGAGCAGGTCCAGCACCTGGGTCTCGCGGGGGGTCAGCCCGGACCGGGCCCACCGGGCCGCGCGTGGCGGGTCGAGCAGCGCCTGGCAGCGGCGCGCCGGCTCGCTCAGGCCCAGCTCGGTGAACCCGGCCTGCGCGGCGGCGAGCCAGCGCCGCGGCTCGCCCCACCCGTCGGCGAGCGCGGCCTCGGCGGCCAGCATCCGGGCGAGGTCGGCCCAGCCCGGATAGTCGACCAGCTCGGCCTCCGCGGCGTCGACCAGTGCGACGGCGTGGGCCCGCTCGCCGCGCCGCCCGGCCAGGACGGCCTCGGCGTAGCCGAGCAGCCCGCGGTGGGCGCGGTAGCGGTCCAGCCCGGCGCGGCGGTTGTCCCGGATCGCGGTCGCTGCCCGCGGGTCGCCCACCGTGGCCGCCAGCAGCGGCCACACACCGCGGAAGCACGCGGGGTTGGCGTGGGGGAGCGCCCGCAGCAGGGTCGCGGCACGGCTGGACTGCGCGAGCGCGTCCCCGCGTTCGCCGTGCAGCAGGGAGCACATCGCTCGCATCCCCCACCCGAACGCCTCGAGCATCTGGTCCTGCGGTGCGGCGGCCGTGGCGCGGGCCAGGAAGCGCTGCATCTGCTCGGGTTCCCCCCGCAGCCCGTGGTGGTCGGCCAGTTGGGTCAGTGCGGTGGCCAGGATCTGGGTCAGCCCGAGCGGCCCGGCGATGGCCGCCGCGTCCCGGGCGTAGGCCCCCTCGTCGTCGAACTGGAAGCGGCACGCGGCCGCCGCGGACAGCTGCAGGTCCAGCACCGCGACGGTGGACACCGCGCCCAGCTGCCGGGCCTGCTCGCGGGCCTGCAGCAACCGGGTCGTGCCGGCGTGGTCGAGCAGCTCGACCGTGCCCAGCTCGTGCAGCGCCCGCAGCCGCGCCAGCGCGAGCCCGGCCTGCTCGGCGACGCTCAGCGCCTGCTCGAACGCCGCCCGCGCCGCGGACAGGTCCGCCAGCCTGCGCACCCGCCCGGTCAGCTCCCACGCGTGGCAGCGCAGCTCCGCGCTGCTGGCGGGGTCGGCCAACACCTCGGTGGCCAGCCGCTCGGCCCGGGCGGTGTCGTCCCGGGCGAGGGCCACCTCGGCACCCACCACCGCCACCTGGTGCTCGAGCTCGACCGGGTCGACACCGTGGCGCGGATCGCCGACGGCGCCGTGCAGCAGCGCGGCCGCGGCGTCGAGCTGGGCGGCCGCCGTGGGCCAGCGCGTCGCGGCGACCGCGGCCTGCGCCAGCCGGACGTGCACCCGCGCGCGTACGGCCGTCGGGGCATCGCCGGCGCGCAGCTGCGCCATGAGCTGCTCACCGGTACCGATCGCCTCGTCCACCCGCCCGGCCAGCGCCAACGCCTCCATCAACAGCGTCTGCGCGTCGAGGCGGTCCTGGCCGACCAGGTGGGGCAGCGAACGGGTCAGGGTGGCTGCCGCGGTGTCCACCGCGCCACGGGCGAGCGCGGCCCGACCCGAGTCCAGCAACAGCGTCCCGGCCCGGGCCCGGTCCCCGGCCTGCTCGGCCAGCTCGGCCGCCACATCCCGCTCGTCCTCGCCCAGCTGTGGACGGACCGCGTCGAGCGCGGCCAACGCGGCCACCGCGAGCGCGGCCCGCCGCCGCGGGAGCATGCCGGCCAGTATCGCCTCGCGGGTCAGGGCGTGGCGGAACCGGAACCCGCCACCCTCCACGCCCAGCAGCAGCGCGCGCAGACCCCGCTCCAACGCGCTGTCCACCACCCGCGGCTCCGAGCCCGTGATCGGGGCCAGCAGCTGCCAGTCGAACGCCCGGCCCAGCACGGCGGCCGCGCACAGCACGCTGCGCTCGTCAGGTCGCAGGCCGTCGAGCCGGTCGGTGACCGAGGCGGCGAACGACGCCGGCACGCCGGGAGCGGCCAGCACCTCCTCGACGAGGAACGGCACGCCGTCGGCCACCCGTGCCACCGCGGCCGCCAGCGTCGCATCAGCGCCCGCGGGCATGCAGGCGGCGACCATGGCCGACACGTCGCCGCCGCTCAGCCGGCCCAACGTCAGCTGCGTGATCGCCCGCCGGCCGTGCAGCCGCCGCACCAGCTCCACCGCCGGCGAGGGCGCCTCGCTGCGCACCGTGCCGACCACCAGCACGCGCTCGGCGTGCAGGTTGTCCGCCAGGTACTCCAACACCGACAGGCTGTCCGGGTCGGCCCAGTGCAGGTCCTCCAGCACCACCACCAGCCCGGCCCCGTCCCCGCCCGCCCGGCCCTCGCCCGCCCCGTCGGCGGACGAGCGGGCGAGATGACGCAGCAACCACAGGACGGCCTCACCCCGCACCGCGCTCGACGTCTCGCCGCCACCGCCGGCCCCACCGCCACCGGCGAGGGTGGGCACGACCGCGGTCAGCGCCGGCAGCCAGGGCGCCAGCGCCGCATCCTCGGGAAGGCGCCAACCGCCGCGCAGCGCCCCGAGCAGCGCCTCGGTCCACGGCCGGTAGGGGGTCGCCGTGCCGGCCGGCACCGCGCGGCCCACCAGCACCCGCGCCGCTCGGCGCCGGGCCTGCTCGGCGACCTCCCGCGCCAGCCGGGACTTGCCGATCCCGGCCTCCCCGGCCAGGCACAGCACCCCGCCGCGCCCGTCCAGCGCCGCGCACAGCGCGTCGTCCAGGACCCGCAGCTCGGCGTCCCGGCCGATGACGACCGGGCACAGCACCGACCCGACGGTCACCGCGATCCCCGCCGGAACCCGGACCGGCCGCGCGTCGCCATCTGACCGTCCTTCCCCGCCCGGCAGGTTCGTCCCGAGCGTCCGCCCGCATCCCTCCCGGGGACTCACCCTAGGGCGACGGGTTCCCGTCGTCGTGGCTGCTTGAGGATGTCGACCGCCCGGGCGATCACCAGCGCGACCGCGCTACGGGCCCACCCCGTCGAACCGCCAGCCGCGCCGGTCGACAGCAAGGTCCTACGTCCGGGCGGGCGCTGGCGCACGGTCGCGCTGGACGTCGGCACCCGTCGCCGCGAGGTAGGCCACCCCCGCCACGATGAGCGCGGCCAGGCCCAGGCTCACCCATCCGTCGCCCCATCCGATGCCGCCCTCGGCCGGCGCCTTGCCCAGCCAGTCGGCGACCGAGGCGCCCAGCGGCCGGGTGATCACGTAGGCGGTCCAGAAGCTCAGCACCGGGTTCCAGTCCCACCGCCGGTAGCCGACGGCCGGGATCGCGATGGCACCGGCGAACAGCAGCGCCGAGCCGAGGTAGCCGAGGTGGACCGTCACCGCCGTCAGGTCCCCGACGGCGGTGCCCAGCGCGAAGGTCGCGACGACCGCCGCCCAGTAGAACGCCTCGCGGCGGAACGTCCGGATGTCGTGGATCGACAGGGTTCCCTCGATCCGGTACCAGATCGCGAAGACGGCGGCCAACGCAATGGCATAGAAAGCGGAGGTGATCGGGTACGGCACCCCGAAACCGACATGGAGGACGTCGGCGGCCATCGTGCCGAATATGCCCACCATCGCCACCGCGGCCCAATAGGCCCATGCGACGTAACGGCGCATCCGGAACTGGAGGACCAGCGCGGCGACGAAGCAGACGAAGCCGGCCAGCACGGCGACGACCGGGTCGATGGTCCTGACCAGGTAGTCCGACGTCGACTCGCCCAGGGCGGTCGACAGCGCCTTGACGACCCAGAAATACGCCGTGATCTCCGGAACGCGTAAGGCGGGAGTGCGGACGCCGGCGGGGGAGCGCGCATTCATGCCGACAGTGTGCCCGACGCCGAATTCGCCCCGCCGCGAATGTGCCGCCGCGTCATGGGGTACGCCGCAGAATTGCGTATCCGGCGCCCGAGGCGACGGTTCGGTAGGACGCTCCGAGATCGCGGGCCACCCGTGCCCGGTCGGGCGCGCAGGCGAAGACCTCGACGTAGTCGGCCGGCCCGGCCGCACGCACGGCGTCGGCGGCCTGCGCCGCGGACGGCGTCAGGGTCCGCAGGGTGGGCCCGGTGCGCGGGTCGAAACGCAGGGCGACCGCGGAGGTCTCCTGCAGGTCGGCGCGAAGCTGCCCGAGCCGCACCTGCCGCTGCACGTCGAACCACTTCAGGGCGGGGATGCCGATCGTCGGTCCGGTCCCCGGTGCGCACCCGCCGAGGGGCGGGACGGCGACCGTCGTCACGGCGGCCCCGGCCGGGACCGTCCGGTCGAGGGCGTCGGAGACCGCGCCCAGCGGTGCGTCGAGCGAGGTCCACGCCAGCGCGTGCAGCGCCAGCGACGCCGCGACGATGCCCGCCGCGGCGGCGGTCGAGCGCCGGGTGCGGACCCGCGCCGGCAGGGCGGCCACCACCAGCAGCACCGCCGGGAACAGCAGCCGCTGGTCGGGTTTGGTGAGCGCGTCGACGTTGCCGACCGGGTCGAGGACGGCGAGGGCGGCGAGCACGAGCCCGGCCACCAGCACCGGCGACCCCGACCACTCCCGCCGCGACGCGCGGCGCAGGGCCGTGGCCAGCAGCAGCAGGAGGGCGAGGCCGACGGCCACCTGCGCGGCGAACACCGGGAGGACGCCGGGGAAGGGGTCCAGGCGCAGGAACAGGTGCAGCGCCTCGCCGAGCGACAGGGCCTTGTCCCGCACCGAGGAGTACCACGCCAGGTGGCCGCCGCCCGGTCGGGCGAGGGCGTACCACAGCAGCAGCCCCGCTGCCGGCAGGAGCGTGGCGGCGACCGCGAGGGCGTCGCGGCGCCGCCGGTGCCGCCGCCACAGCACGGCGGCGTAGCCGCCGACGGTGACGGCGAGGACGGCCCAGCCCACCAGGTGCGCGAGGTAGGCCAGCACGCCGAGAGCGGCGACGCCGGCGAGGCGGCGCCGCGGTACCGGGCCGCGCAGGACCGGATGCAGGACGGCCACCCCGACGAACGCCACGGGGAGGGCGAACAGGTAGCTGACGTAGCCGCGCTGGAGGAAGTAGCCCAGCGCCCACACCAGGCCGGTGAGCTCGACCACCGTGGCGTGCCCCTGCAGGCGGCGGACCAGCACGGCGTAGCCGGCGGCGAAGCCGAGCACGCCCAGGATGACGAAGACCCTGGCGGCGGCGTCGACGGGCATCAGCATGGCCAGCCCGGCGATCGCGGCCGGTGCGGCGAGGTTCGGCACCGGCGCCGGCGCCCACGCGTACAGCTGTGCGGCCGGGCCGGCCGGGCCGCCGACGACCAGGTCGTGCACGATCCGGGCCTGCAGGACCCATTCGCCCAGGTCGTAGAAGGGCAGGAAGCGGGGCACCGCCAGGGCGAGGACCGCCACGGTGCCCAGCGCCGCCCACGCGACCGCGGCTGCCGGCACGCGCCGGACCGGCCGTGGGGTGGCTCCGACCGTCGTCGTACTCGCCATCCGCCGCAACGTAGGGAGGCGGCCACCCGCGGGCGGCAAGGCGACGGTGAGGGGACGGCAAACGCTGCGCCGTCCGTCCTATCCGCCTGCACAGCCGCGGCGCGGTCCTACAGTGGCGGCGTGGCCCGGCTGCTGGTGGTGGAGGACGACACCACGATCGGCGCGGCGCTGCACACCAGCCTGCGCACGCACGGCCACGACGTCCGCTGGGAACGCACCGGCCACGACGCCCTGCGCGCGGCCGCCGGCCCCGCGTTCGACCTCGTGCTGCTCGATCTCGGCCTGCCCGACCTGGACGGCGTCGAGGTCTGCCGGCGCCTGCGCGCCGTCCAGGCCGGCACGGTGCTGGTGATGCTCACCGCGCGCACCGACGAGATGGACGTCGTGGTCGGCCTGGAAGCGGGCGCGGACGACTACCTCACCAAGCCGATCAGGCTCGCCGAGCTGCACGCCCGCATCCGCGCGCACCTGCGCCGGGACGCCGTCACCGACGCGCCGGCCGCTCCGCTCGGCGATCTACTCGTCGATCCCGTCGCCCGACGGGTCACGCTGCGCGGCAGCGAGGTCGCGCTGCGCGCCAAGGAGTTCGACCTGCTCGCCCGCTTCGCCGCCGATCCCGACCGGGCGCTCAGCCGCGAGACCCTGATGGCCGACGTCTGGGACCAGAACTGGTTCGGCTCGACCAAGACGCTCGACGTCCACGTCGCAGCCCTGCGCCGCAAGCTCGCCGCCGCGGCCGAGCGGGCCCGCTCGGCCGCCGTGCCCGCCATCGTCACCCTGCGCGGACACGGCTACCGGCTCGAGTCGCCGCTCGGCGGTCCCGGCTCCTGACCCGCCGGGCGGCAGCGAACGAGCGCGCGGGCCGGGGCCCGGCCGGACGCCTGCGACGATGGACGCCCACCCGGCCGCGCGGAAGGAGTCGCCATGCGGCCCCGGATCACCCGGCTCACCGTCCTCGTGGCCGCCGTCGTGGTGGGCGTCTTCGCCGTGCCGCTCGTGGTCGTCGCGTTCGCCTACCTCGTCGGGGACGAGCGCGCCGAGCTCGAGCGGGCCGCCGACGTCGCCGCCATCACCGCCGCCGACCAGCTCGGGGCGGGCCGGTCCGTGACCTCCCTCGCGGGCGCCGGGCGCGAGGTGGCCATCGAGGTCGCCCTCTACGACGCCGGCGGACACCGCGTCCTCGGCACGGGCCCCGACGTCGCCGACGGCGTCGTCCGCCGCGCTGCGCAGACCGGCGACGCCCGCCTCGTGGACGGCGACGTCGGGGCCCAGCTGGTCGTCGCCGTGTCCGTCGACCGGGGCTCCGCCGCCGCACAGGCCTTGACGGTCCGTGCCGCGAGCTCCCGCTGGGACCTCTACCACCACGCCGTCGTCGTCGCCGCGGGAATGGTGGTCGTCGGCGTCCTCGCGCCCGCCGCGGCGTGGTTCCTCGCCCGCCAGCTGGCGCTGCGCCTGGCCCGGCCCCTGCAGGAGCTGGCCAGGGCGGCTCGGCGGCTCGGCGACGGCGACTTCACCGCGCGCGGCCCGGCCAGCGGCATCCCGGAGATCGACGCCGTGTCCGACGCGCTGGCCGACACCGCCGACCGCATCGACACGGCGCTGGCCCGCGAGCGCGCGTTCTCCGCGGACGCGTCCCACCAGCTGCGCACCCCCCTGGCCGGGCTGCGGCTGCGGCTGGAAGCAGCGCTGGAGGCCCCGGACGCCGATCCGCGCCCCGCGCTGCGAGCCGCGGTCATCGCGGCCGACCGGCTGCAGGCCACGGTCGACGACCTGCTCGAGCTCGCCCGCGACACCCACCGGACGGGGGAGAACACCGATCCCGGGCGGCTCCTCGCCGAGGTGGCCGAGGTGTGGGGGCCGCCGCTGGCCCAGAGCGGCCGACGGCTGACGGTGGAGTCGCGGCCCGATGCGCCCCCGTCGTCGGCCTCACCCGGCGCGGCCCGCCAGATCCTGGCCGTGCTGGTCGACAACGCCCTGACCCACGGCGAGGGCGAGGTGGTGCTCACCGCGCGCGAGGCCGCGGGAGCGCTCGCGGTGGACGTGAGCGACCAGGGGCCCGGCGTGCCGGACCCCGGCCGACTGTTCGCCCGCCGGGCGCCCGCTCCCCGACGGGCCGACCGGGCGTCGGACGGTCGCGGCATCGGGCTGGCGCTGGCGCGCAGCCTCGCCGAGGCCGAAGGGGGCCGGCTGCTGCTGGCCACGGCGACCCCGCCGACGTTCACCCTGCTGTTGCCGCCGCCCGCGGCCGACGGCGCGGGCCGGCAGGCGGACGCCGGTCACCGGTCGGGCCACCGGTCCGGCTCGTAGCCGCCGGCGCCGAACCGGTGGCCGTACCCGTGATGCCCGTGGCCGAGGACCAGGAAGATCAGGACCGCGATACGGGCGATGCGGACACGGCGCTGCTCCGGTGCGGGCCGCGGCCGGGACCCCATGCCGGCGCCCGGCGGATGAGGAGACGCTGAGCCCGAACGCCGCGGCCCTCCCCGGCAAGCGCTCGGCCAACGCAGCAGCAACGTTCGGTTCCCGCGGGTGACGGCCCGCGCCCGCCCGGCGACCTTCCCGGTGTGGGTCACCTGAGCTGGCTGGAAGCGCTCGTCGTCGGCGGTCTCCAGGGCGTGGCCGAGCTGTTCCCCGTGTCGAGCCTCGGCCACAGCATCCTGGTTCCCGCGGTCGTGGGCGGCACCTGGGCCCGCGACCTCGACGTCAGCGCCCCCGAATCGCCCTACCTGGCGTTCATCGTCGGGCTGCACGTCGCCACCGCGATCGCACTGGTCATCTACTTCTGGCGTGACTGGTGGCGGATCCTGCGCGGGCTGGCCACCAGCGTCGCGCGCCGCGAGGTGAGGGACGCCGACCAGCGCCTCGCCTGGCTGCTGGTGCTCGCCACGATCCCGGTCGGCCTGAGCGGGCTGCTGCTC
Source organism: uncultured Actinomycetota bacterium (assembly GCA_963728105.1). GTDB lineage: Bacteria > Actinomycetota > Actinomycetes > Mycobacteriales > Pseudonocardiaceae > Pseudonocardia. The sequence goes on from CAVSJZ010000071.1 coordinate 27,506, forward strand.
GAACACGTCTTCCGCGTCTACCTCAGCAGGCCGGTCCCGACCGCGGCGTTCCTCGCTCTGAACGGCGTCGTGATGCTCGTCGGCGAACGGTGGCGGCGGCGCGGCGCCGACCCGGCCGACGACGACCGGGTCGCCGTGGCGCGGCCGGTCGCGCAGGGCCGGGTGCTCGCCGACGCTGCGGTGGAAGCGGACCGGCGCCTGGCGCAGCTCCCCGTCCGCCAGGCCGTGCTGATCGGCTCGGCGCAGATCGCCGCCCTGCTCCCCGGGATCAGCCGGTCCGGCGTCACCATGGTCGCCGGCCTTGGCCGCGGCCTGTCCCATGCCGACGCGGCGCGCTTCTCGTTCCTGCTCGCCACACCGGTGATCCTCGCGGCCGGCGTCCTGAAGCTCGGGGACCTCGCCGGTCCGCTCGGGGACGGCATCCGACCCCAGATTCTCGGCGGCAGCCTGCTGTCCGGGATCGGGGCCTACCTCTCGGTCCGGTTCCTCACGCGCTGGTTCGAGACCCGCTCGCTGCGGCCCTTCGCGGTCTACTGCCTCGCCGCCGGGATCGGCTGCCTCGTCTGGTTCGCCGTGCGCTGAGCCGCGGGGGTCTCGCGGGCGCCGAAGTAGTCGCCGCCCTTGCGGCCGGCGTCGTCGCTCCCCCAGACCCGGCGGCGCGGCAGCATCGCCATCCGCGGGATGTGCTTGCGGCAGTGGACGTAGGCCTCCTGGACCTCGAGCAGGAGCCAGTGCGTGGCGCGGCGGCCGGGGGCGGTGTCCTCGGACAGCTGTGGCCAGTCCGCCCGCAGTGTCGCGTCGGGCACGACCGTGGCCCGCCCGTTGACGTGCAGCCCGATCAGGTCGCGGGTGAAGTCGACCATGAGCAGCCCGGCGTGCGGGTTGTCGGTGACGTTGCCCAGGCTGGCGTGGACGCCGTTGCCGCGGTACTCGGGCAGCGCGAGGCGCCGCTCGTCGAGGACGGCGATGAAGCCGGGCGGGCCCGCACGCAGGCTGGAGTCACACTCTCCCGCGGAGTCGGCCGTCGCCAGGAACGCGAGCTCCATCCGCCGGACGAACTCGACCATGGATGGCAGGAGCCGGTCGCGGACCTGCTCGTCGGAGAAGCGCTGCGCCCGCTCGCGCGTACCCCAGGCGCACTGGAGCTGGTACTCGCCCGCGGGGTCGTCGGCGTCGGGTCTGCTCGTCGACGTCACGGCGAACCACCGTGGCAGCGCGGCCGCCGCCGCGCACGGTGAGGTACGTCATGTGGCTCCAACGGCGTAGCTGGCTGAGCCGTCCAGCCGAAGAACGTGTGACGGCGCTCACTCAACGTGAGTCATGCGTCCTGCGACGGTGACTGCGAGGATGCCTCCCCGACACATCGGACCCACACGTCCGACGCCGGGCCTCAGTGCCCGAGACACCGACATCCGGGAGGTGGCACATGACGAGCAGGCGCTCGGCCGACGGCACCTCGGCCCTGCCGCGCCCGCGACCCGGCACCACCGACGCGGTCCGCCGGCCGCGAAGGGCCACGGAGCCCCGCCCCAGTCCGTCTCCCGAGCCGTCTGCCGGACCGCCGTCTGCCGGACCGCTGATCGGACCCGGTCTCCCGGGCAGACCCGCGCCGCGCGACCTCGCCGTGATCGAGGCCTCGCTGGCGGCCGTGCGGCAGCGTCCCGTCGTGTTGGCCGAGTCGTTCTACGGCCACCTGTTCGAGATCGCGCCGAGCGCGCGGGCGATGTTCGCGCCCGACCTGACCGACCAGATGCAGCGCATGACCGACCTGCTGCTCGCCGCGCTCGCCGGGCTGCGTGACGAGGGCGCGGCCGTTCCCCGCCCCGGCGACCCGCTGCCCCCGTTGGAGCGCTCGCTCCATGTCCTCTGTGCGGTGCACCGCGACCGGTGGAACGTCCTGCCCGCGCACTACCGCTCCATCCCGCACGCCCTCACCCGCGCCGTCCGCGACGTCGCGGGGGCGTACTGGTCGGGTTCGCTCAGCTCGTCCTGGATCGGGCTCACCCAGTGGATCACCGGCCACGTGCTCGCCGGACACGCCGGCCGCTGGCGGCATCCGGCCGACTCCCGCACGCGCGGTAGCGACCACCGCCTCCCGCCGGACCGGGCGCGGCGGCGACGCCGACCTCCTGTCAGGGCGTCCGTGCCGGTGCGCTGCCGGTCCTGGCGGTCCGGGGGGTCCTGGCGGTCCAGGAGTACCAGTCCCGGCTGGACGGCTGGAAGTAGTGGCCCGCCGTGACGCGCTGGCCGGGGTAGAGCTGGTGGGCGACTGTCGTGCCGCCCGGCGCGCCGGTGTAGTAGGCGCCGCTGACCCAGGCGGGGTTGATGTCCAGCTCCATGCCCCGGACGACGCCGGCGGCCTGCAGCAGTCGACCCAGGCTGCACACCGACAGGCTGTGCCCGCCGACGTAGACCTCGGCGCCGCTCGCGGTCACGCCGAAGCCGGACCGGTCGATGTACGCGGCGTTGCCGATCGTCCTGCCCCACATCGCCTCGCCGCCGGTGGCGCAGCTCGGGTTCACGGCCGCGTTGTCGACGAGCATCGTCAGGTTCTGCCGCACGCTCGCCACGTCGGGTCCCATCCGGACCTCCCGGTTCCAGCTGCCGACGGTGGCGGTGCCGTCGGTGTGCAGCACGAGGCTGGCCGCCCCGTCGACGAGCGGGCGGACCGTGCGGCCCTCGCTGTAGTAGCCGCCGTGGCTGTCCCGCAGCCGGAACCCGCCGTTGAACGCGGCGACCGCGGCCGCGCGCGCCGGGCCCGACAGGTCGGTCGGCGCGTTCCAGGTGCCGCCGGGGTCGAGGTAGCCGGGGTGGAGCCGGCCGCTCACCAGGTGGGGGTCCAGCCACATCACCGCGGCGAGCTGGGAGGTGTGGACGGCGTCGGGTCGCAGGTAGGCGACCCGCACGGCCGGCCGGCGCGCCAGGTCGACCACGGTCTGCCACCGGCCCTCCCCTGGCAGGGCCGGCCCGGTCGCGAGCGGTGTGATCGGCGCGGGCGGCCGCGTGGTCGCGATGCGGGCGGGGGAGGGGGTCGGGTCCGCCGTCGCGCCGGCGCGGGGCACGCCGCCGGCCGGGGTGCCCCCGACGGGTGGCGGGTTCAGGGCGTACTGCACGCCCTCCAGCCAGGTGATCACGCCGCCGAGCCCGTCGTTGCGTGCCCACTCGGCGACCCTGGCCGCGGTGCCGTCGCTGCCGGGGACGGTCAGGGCGGCGGTGAGCGTCCACGCCGGCTGCGCGAGCGCCGCGAGCACGAGCGCGGCCAGCAGCCCCAGCCAGACCCGGCGGCGGGGGCCGGCGCCGGTCGCGCCCGGGCGCCGACGAGGCGGGCGGTCCCCGCTGCGCGTGTCCACGACCGTCCACGACCTCCTGACCGTCCGCCGGTGCTCGGGCCCACCGTGCCGACACGTGGCTGAAGCGACGATGAGAACCAGGTGCAGGTGGACGTCCGCCTGCGGTCAGGACCCCGCTCGCGGTCCGGCCCAGACGTCGGTGACCGGGGCGGCGGCCTCGCTGTGTCCCGCGTGCGGCAACCGGTACATGTCCTCGATGGTGCGCAGCACGCCGTAGTGGTCGATGCGCTCGCCGTAGCTGCCGGGCTTGACCATCGGCCCCACGAACAGGGTGGCGATGTGGTTGCTCGCGGCGTCGCCTTCCTGCTCGTCCCACGTGACGATCAGCAGGCTGTCGTGGGTCTGTGCCCAGCTCACGTACCCGTCGAGGTGCTCGCGCACCCAGCTGTCGCCGGTCGCGACCGGGCAGCTGTGCATGTCGTCGCAGAGGTTGGGCACGACGAACGACACCGTCGGGAGCGCGGCGTAGTCCGGGCCGAACCGGGAGAACGGGCGGGCGACCGACGCCACCGGGGCGGGGAAGTCGGTCCACGGGGCGTGCTTGCGGGCGTAGCCGCCGCTGGAGCAGCCGGCGAAGCCCGGACTCGGCAGGTCCTCGGCGAACCCGGCGAAGGTGTGGCCCGCTGCGGCGAGCAGGCCGGCCAGGTTCGGGCCGTCGACCCGGATGGGGCAGCTGTCGTCGGTGACCCCGAACGTGTCGCCGGCGAACAGCGCGAGGTAGTTCGGCTGGCTGGGATGGGCCACGCCGTGCGCGTCGGTGAACACGGCCGCCCGCCGCGCCAGGCCGGTGAGGTAGGGCGCCTGCGGGTCGCCGAGGACCTCGGCCGGTCCCTTGTTCTCCATGACGAGCACGACCACGTGGGACGGGGCGGGAACGGCCGGCGGGCCCCCGGCGGGCGGGCCGGCGGGCAGCGCGGCGCCGACCGGCGCCGAGCCCCCGCAGCCCGCGGCCAGCACCGCGACGACGGCCAGCAGCAGCGCGGCCCGACGTCGCGACCCGCGCGCGGCGGTGCGACCCGCCCGGTGATGCAGCACCACGCCGATCGTAAGGACCCGTCTTGAAGGCGGGCTGAGGACCGCGCGGCCGCCGTCAGCTCAGCCGACGGCCGCGCCGAACAGGTGCCCGACCAGGTAGGTGACCGCCAGGCCGAGCCCGCCCCCCACGATCACCCTGACCACGGCGACGCGCCGGTGGCCACCGCCGATGCTCGCGCCGATCCAGCCGGCCAGCCCGAGGGCCGCCAGCACCACGACGACCGTGACCCACACCCGCCAGGCCGGGGGCGGCAGCAGGATCGCGAGCAACGGCAGCACGGCCCCGACGACGAACGACAGTGCCGACGCCCCGGCGGCCTGCCACGGGCTGGTCAGGTCGTCCGGGTCGACGTTCAGCTCGGCGTCCAGGTGGGCCGCGAGCGCGTCGTGCTCGGTCAGCTCGCGCGCGACCGTGCGCGCCGTCTCCGGGCGCAGCCCCTTGGCCTCGTAGATCGCGGCGAGCTCGGCCAGCTCCTGCTCCGGGTCCTCGTGCAGCTCGCGCCGCTCCATGTCGAGCTGCGCGAGCTCGGAGTCCCGCTGGCTCGACACCGAGACGTACTCGCCCAGCGCCATCGACACGGCCCCGGCGACCAGGCCGGCCAGGCCGGCGGTGAACAGCGGCCCGCGGGCGGTGGTGACCCCCGCGACGCCGACGACCAGCCCGGCGACGGACACGATGCCGTCGTTGGCGCCCAGCACGCCGGCACGCAGCCAGTTCAGCCGCGCGTTGAGGCCGGTGCCGTGGCTCTCGCCGGGGTGGCCGCCCGCCTCGCGACCGGCATCCGTGGGGTCCTCCCCTTCGCTCATGGTTCGCAGTGCACCACTCCCGGAATCCCCGCGCGATCGGGGGCGCTGGGCCGGTGGGCGACACCACGCCCGGCCGCCGTTCCGTCGGCACGCCATGCTGGCCTGCGTGCAGGAGGACCGCCCTCGGTCGCCGTCGCGGCCACGACGCCGTCGCGGCCTGCGGTCGCCGGTCCGGGCGCTGGTCGTCGCCTGGTGCGCGCTGGTCGTCGCGGCCACCGTCCTGCTCGACGCCGCCGTCATCGCCACTCCGGACGCCGCGACGGCGGTGGACCGCGCCACCGGGCTCACGCTCCGCCGGGGGGACGCCCCGCCGCTGACCCCCGTGCCGGAGAGGTTCGCCGCGGCGCTGGTCGCCACGGAGGACGCCCACTTCTACAGCCACCACGGCGTCGACCCGCGTGCGCTGGCCCGCAACGCACTGGCGGTGCTCACCGGCTCGTCGACCGACCCCGGCGGGGCGACGCTGGACCAGCAGCTGGCCAAGCAGCTCTACTTCGGCGGGAAGGCGGGCGGGCCGTGGACGACCCTGCAGCAGCTCGTGATCGGGATGAAGATCGACGCCGGCTACCCGAAGCGGCAGATCCTCGAGCTCTACGCCGCCGTCGTCTACTTCGGCAACGGCTACTACGGGCTCACCGCCGCCGCGCAGGGCTTCTTCCACCGCACGCCGGACGAGCTCGACTGGGGCCAGGCCGCGATGCTCGCCGGGCTGGTCCAGGCCCCGTCAGCGGACAACCCGGTCGCCGACCCGGCCCGGGCCCGCGCGCGCCAGCACGTCGTGCTGGGCCGGCTGGTCGACGTCGGCGCGCTGACGCCCGCCCAGGCCCGCGCGGCCGCCGCGGCGCCGCTCGGGTCCGGCTGAGCCCATCGCCCACCGGACGGACGGGTCCGGCCCGGCCGACGCTCCCACCAGCGGTGACGCGGTAGGCTCCGCGCCGCACCGCCGACGACGGGGGAGGGTCGTGTCCTACCCGCTGCGCGAGCTCGTCCCCGGGCTGATCTGGGTGAAGGAGCACCCCGTCCGCCTCGGCGGCGGGCGGCTGCTGACCCGGATGACCGTCATCCGCCTCCGGGACGGGCTGTGCCTGCACTCGCCGGTGGAGATCGACGCCGCGACGCACGCAGCGCTGGACGCGCTGGGCCAGGTCGTCGCCATCGTCGCGCCGAGCAACTGCCACCACCTGTTCGTCGGCAGCGCGCAGAGCGCCTTCCCCGAGGCGCGCACCTACGCGGTCAGGGGGCTGGAGACCAAGCGGAAGGATCTCCGGTTCGACGAGCTGGTCGACGGCGAGGCGCCTTCGTTGTGGCGCGACCAGATGGACCAGGTCGTCCTCGGCAACCGCGTGATGCACGAGATCGTCCTGCTGCACCGGGCCAGCCGCACGCTGGTCGGCGTGGACTTCGTCGAGAACTTCCGGGACGAGACGCCGGGCGTCGACGCCGTCGTGCGCACCTACCTGCGGCTGCTGCGCATGTGGGGCCGCCCGCGTCCCGCCCCGGAGCTCCGCCTGTTCACCCGCGACCGGGCGGGCGCCCGCGCGGCCGTGGAGACGATCCTGTCCTGGGACTTCGACCGCGCCGTCATCGCCCACGGGGAGCTGCTCACGCAGGCGCCCCACGAGGCGATCCGGGAGGCCTGGCGCTGGGTGCTCACCCGGCCGGCGGCCTGACGCCGCTGCCCTGGTCCGTCGCTGGTCAGCAGCAGGCGGTCAGCGCCCGGCCGTCGGGACCGGCCGGTGCGCCGCACTCGCAGGGGCCGCCGCCGCCGTCGGGGCGGACGCTCGTGGCGTCCGGGGCGTCGGCCTTGACGGTGTAGACCTCCCACGGCTCGTCGCCCGGGCCGCGTACCCACACCTTGTCCTGCAGGGCGTAGCAGCAGACGGTGTCGTGCTCCTCGGCCGTCGCCAGGCCCGCTCCGGCCAGGCGCGCGGTCGCGGCGCGCACCTCGTCGGTCGTGGCGACCTCGACGCCGAGGTGGTCCAGCACCGTGGCCTGATCGGGCTCGCCCTCGATGAGCACGAGCTTCAACGGCGGCTCCGCGATCGCGAAGTTCGCGTACCCGGGCCGGCGCTTGGCCGGCTCGGTCCCGAACAGCGACCGGTAGAACGCGACGGAGCCCTCCAGGTCCGACACCCGCAGCGCCAGCTGGACACGCGACATGGCCCTCACTCCTTCGTCCGCGGCGACGCCTGTTTCGACGTCTGTCGAGGCAGGTTGCCGGTTGCATCGATGGCTGTCAAGATAGAGATGTGTCGAATCAAGGGTCGCTCCCGCTGGTGTCGCCGGCGGTCGCGTGCTGCCCGCCGCTCGCCGGGGAGGCGCTCGGTCCGGAGCAGGCCGACGAGCTGGCGCGCGTGTTCAAGGCGCTCGGCGACCCGGTCCGGCTGCGGCTGCTGTCGCTGATCACCTCCCACGAGGGCGGCGAGGCCTGCGTGTGCGACCTGTCGGAGGTGTTCGAGCTGTCCGGCCCGACCATCTCCCATCACCTGAAGGTGCTGCGCGAGGCCGGGCTCATCGCCGGCGAGCGGCGGGGGACGTGGATCTTCTACCGGGTCCGGCTGGACGCGTTGCGCCTGGCCTCGGAGGTGCTGGCGCCGGCCGCCGGGGAGCCTGCGGGAGCCCGCTGACGACCCCGCGCCGGGCCAGCGGTCAGGTCGGTCTCCCGAGCGCGATCTCGGTGGTCCGCCACCGCGTCGAGATCCCCCCGCGCCAGGCGAACGCGACCGGCCGGCCCCCGGCGTCGACGGCCAGGCCGATCGTTCCCGTGCCGAGCCCGGTGTCGCCGTCGTCCCGGGAGTCCCGGGCGTGGGGGCTCACCGTTGAGTCGATCACCGGCACGAGCCACCGGCCGGGGTGGGCCGGGTCCGCGACGGGGGCCCCGTTCACGATCATGACGTGGCCGGTGTCGTCGGTGTCCGAGTCCGCGGTGGCCAGCCAGGCGACGACATCGCCGGGGGCCAGGTCGGCCACGGTCGCGACGGCGTGCCACGGGTCCCCTCCACCGGCCGCTCGCAGGTGCCGCTCGACGTCGGCCGCGAGCGGGCGGTCCGACGTGCTCGTCGGCAGCGCCGCGAGGGCGGCGGGCACGGCGCGGCCCAGCGCGTAGTCGAGCAGGCCCGAGCAGTCGTAGTCGTACACGCCGTCCTGCTCGTCGACGTGGGTCCGGTGCCGGTAGCGGGACGTCCGCATCGCGGCGAGCTCGCGCCGGGCCTCGGTCAGGAGCGGCGTCGCCGCCGACCGCGTCGCCACCGGCCGGGCCGCGGCGGCGTGACCGGCGGCGGGCTCGGCCAGTGCCGTCGCGCACCCGGCGGACAGGCCGGCCAGCACGACGGCGGCGGCCGCGACGGAGCACGCACGGACGACCCGCATCGCCTCCACCTCCTCCCGGACGACCCCATGGTTCATCCCGGGGAGGGGGCGCGGCAGTTGCCGTCGCGGCACGGTGTCCTGTCGGAACCGGTCGGTCGCCCTGGCGCGGCGGGAGGGGTGCGGGGATCAGCCGGCGTCGGCCGTCCGCGCGCCGTAGTAGGCGATCTTGTCGTCGAGCACGCGCAGGGCCGCGCGGATGCCGCGCAGCTGCTCCTCCAGCTCGGCGTGGCGGCGGCGCAGGAAGGCCCGCGACCACGCCGCAGGACCTGGTGGACGCGCTGCAGATCGGCAAGGGCAGCCTCTACCACGCGTTCGGGAGCAAGCGGGCGCTGTTCGAGCGGGCGCTGACGCGCTACCGCCGCTACCAGGACGACGCGATCGCCGCGGCGCTCGACCGGCCGGGTCCGGTGCGCGACCGGATCCGGGCCGGCCTGACGTTCCTCGTCGAGACGAACTTCGGCGGCGTGCAGCCGCGGGGCTGCCTGGCGGTGAACACGGCCGCGGAGCTGGCGGGCGCGGACGAGGGGGCGGCCGCGCAGGTGCTGCGCTCGTTCGAGCGGACCGAGTCGGCGTTCCGCGCGGTGCTGGAGGAGGGGCGCCGCACCGGCGAGCTGGACGCCGACCTGGACCCGGCCGCCACGGCGAGCCTGCTGCTGGCGACCACCGTGGGCATCCAGCTCATCGCCCGGACCGCGACCGGACCCGACCGGTTGCACCGCATCGTCGACGCCGCTCTCGCCCACCTCTGACCCCGGCCGCCCGCGGGCGGCCCTCCGTCGTACCCCAGTTCTGTACCTCCAGTTCAACAAAAGGAGCGAGCATGGACCTCCACCTGTCCGGCCGGACCGCCGTCGTCACCGGGGCCAGCCGCGGGATCGGCCTGGCGACCGTGCGCCTGCTGGCCGCCGAGGGCGTGCGGGTCCTCGGGTCGGGCCCGAGGGGGTCCGCGTGACCACCGTGTCGCCGGGCCCGGTCCGGACCGCGGTCTGGGACGGAGCCGACGGCCTCGGGGCCCGCCTGGCGGCCGCGGCCGGCGTCGCGCGGGAGCAGCTCGTGGCGCAGGTGCCCGCGGCGATGGGCATGGTCACCGGGCGCATGAGCGAGCCAGAGGAGGTCGCCGCCCTCATCGCCTTCCTGCTCTCCCCGCTCGCGGGCAACATCACCGGCTCCGACCACCGCATCGACAGCGGGCTCGTCCGCTCCGCCTGAGCAGGCCGTCCGGACTGGGCCGATGGTGGGACGGCCGGATGGCTGGCGGTGCCCCGGTGGGCCGGCTCCGGCTTGCCCGGCCCCGACCCTCGCGGTACACACGGTGGCGAAGTGGTACGCGGCACGGCGCGCGATGGGGCAACCACATGCGCGACACGGTGCCCGGGCCCGTCCCCGGTTCAGCGCGATGCCGGTGGACCGCGGGGTCCGGGTGCGCTCGGTCCGGGTGTGGGGGATGGACCAAAGGCGGTTCTCCAGCATGAGAGATGTACATCGAGCCGTGCCCTCGGCGGCGAGCCCGGGCCGGAGCCCGGTGTTGGCGGCGTGGGAGCGGTTCGTCCAGGGCGACGACCACGTCCAGGGCGTCCGCCCGGAGGTGGCGATCTCGTGGCACCGCTGCCGGGAGAAGTACCGGGTCGACCCGCACCTCACCGAGGCCCCGGTGGCCGTCGCCGAGGTCGACCACACCCTCGAGCACGACGTGATCTTCGCCGAGCTGGGCGGCCTCGCCGTCTCCGCGGCCCGCGAGGTGGACGGCATGAACGGCGTCGTCACCGTCACCGACGCCAGCGGCCGGATCCTCGCCGCCTGGGGCGACCAGTCCACGCTGGCCCGGGCGAACGAGGCCCATCTCGCGCCGTGGTACTGCTGGTCGGAGTGCGCGGCCGGGACCAACGGCATGGGCACCGCGCTGGAGGCGCACGGCCCGGTGGTGGTCAACGGACCCGAGCACTGGTGCGAGGCGTTCCACAACTGGGTCTGCGCCGGCGTGGCCGTGCGGGACGTCGTCACGCGGGACCCGATCGCCGTGCTCAACGTGTCGTGCTGGCGCACGCCGCTCCCCAGCCAGGCGGGCAACTGGCTGGCCCACGCCGTCTCCCGGACGCAGGGCACGCTGCGCCGCCACGCCCGCGACAGCGGCCTGGAGCTGGTCGCCGCGTTCACGCAGGCCAAGGGCCAGTCCGGCCAGGCGATCGCCGCGGTGGACACGGCCGGCAAGGTCGTCATCGCGGACGAGGCGGCCAGCGTGCTCATGGGCGTCCCGGCCGCCATCCCGGCGGTCGACCCGACGGTCCGCTGGAACCCCGGCCTGCCCGACCTCATCGGCGCCGCCCGCTTCGCCAGCCGGCAGGCCGTCCACAACCCGGGCTGGGTCGGGTCGACGCAGGTCTTCACGCACCTGGCCGAGGAGCCGACCGCGGTCAGCATCCGGCCCGTCTTCCTGGCCGGGCACCTGGTCGGCAGCCTCGTCACGTTCGGCGTCTCCGACGGCGAGCGCGTGCCGCCGCAGGAGGGGCAGGCGCCGCGCCACGCCCCGGCGCAGCGGCTGGTCGGGATGCGCGAGAACCGGATGGTCCTGCTGCGGCACGCGGAGGTCTGCTTCGCCGAGTCCGACGGCAACGACGTGTGGCTGGCCACCGACCACGGCCGGCTGCGGGCGGCGACCCAGGGCCTGGACCGGCTCGACGCCGAGCTGGCCGAGGCGGGGTTCCTGCGGGTGCACCGGCGGTACGTGGTCAACCTCCACCGCGTCCGGGAGGTCGAGCGCGGGGACCGCGGCGAGATGCTCCTGGTCATGGAGGGCCACGCCGACGACCTGGTGCCGGTCTCCCGGCGCAACGTCGCGACCGTGCGCCGGGCGCTGGGCATCTGACCCGACCGCGGTACGAGCGGTGGCGAACCGCGGACGAACGGTCTCCGACGGCTGACGAACGGCACGCCGGGCTGCGCTCCCCGCCGGAATGAGCGGCCGCCGCACGCGCGGAATGCCGGCGCCATTCCGGGCCGGCGCGGTGGCTTCCGGGATTGTCGCCGGGTTACCGTGTCGTATACCCGCAGCGCGGGTCGAGCATTTCCCGAGCACATCCGAGGGTTTGTCGTGGCCGCCACCTTTGACGTCACCTACGACGTGGTCATCGCGCGGAAGAAGCGCGCGCAACGCAGCATTCCGCACCCGACGCGCGGCGACACGAACCGCGCATGGTGGCCGCGCAAGCCGAACCTGCGGGTCCTCGCCCAGAACCCGCCGGCCGCCGACCCGATGGACGCGGGCTTCGACTACGGGGCCGCGTTCGAGACCCTGGACCTGGCCGCCGTGCAGCGCGACATCGAGCAGGTGCTGACCACCTCCCAGGACTGGTGGCCCGCCGACTTCGGCCACTACGGCCCGCTCGTCATCCGCATGGCGTGGCACGCAGCGGGCACCTACCGGATCAGCGACGGCCGCGGCGGCGCCCGGGCCGGGATGCAGCGGTTCGCGCCGCTCAACAGCTGGCCGGACAACCGGGCGCTGGACAAGGCGCGCCGCCTGCTGTGGCCGGTGAAACGGAAGTACGGCCGCAGGCTCTCCTGGGCCGACCTGATGGTCCTCGCGGGCAACGTCGCGCTGGAGTCGATGGGCCTGCGCACGTTCGGCTTCGGCGGCGGCCGGGTCGACGTATGGCAGCCGGAGATCGACGTCTACTGGGGGCCCGAGCGGACCTGGCTGGGCGACGAGCGGCACACGCAGGTCAGGGAGCTGGAGGGCCCGCTCGCGGCGTCCCAGATGGGCCTGATCTACGTCAACCCCGAGGGCCCGCGCGGCGTCCCCGACCTGCTGCTCGCGGGCCGCGACATCCGCGAGACGTTCCGCCGGATGGGGCTTTCCGACGCGGAGACCGTGGCGCTGATCGTCGGCGGGCACACGTTCGGCAAGACGCACGGCGTCGCCTCCGACGGCCATCTGGGCCCCGAGCCGGAGGCCGCGCCGCTGGAGCAGCAGGGCCTGGGCTGGCGCAGCGACCACGGCACCGGCACCGGCGCGGACGCGATCACCAGCGGGCTCGAGGGCATCTGGACGCCGACGCCGACGACCTGGGACTCGAGCTTCCTCGAGGTCCTCTACCGGTACGAGTGGGACGCGGTGCTGAGCCCGGCCGGCCTGTGGCAGTGGGTCCCGGCGGGCGGCGGCGGGGCCGGCACCGTGCCCGACGCCCACGACCCGGCGCGCAGGCACGCCCCGACGTTCCTCACGACGGACCTGGCCCTGCGCTACGACCCCGGCTACGCGCCGATCTCCCGCCGCTACCTGGAGCACCCTGACGAGCTCGCGGACGCCTTCGCCAGGGCCTGGTTCAAGCTGACCCACCGGGACATGGGCCCGATCGCCTGCTACCGCGGGTCGCTCGTGCCCGACGAGCAGCTGATCTGGCAGGACCCGCTGCCGGTCGTGGACCACCCGCTCGTCGACGCGCAGGACGTCGCGGACCTCAAGCGCCGCGTACTGGCCTGCGGCGTCCACGCGTCGCGGCTGGTGGCGACGGCGTGGGCGGCCGCGTCGACGTTCCGGGGCAGCGACCGGCGCGGCGGCGCCAACGGGGCGCGGATCCGGCTCGACCCGCAGCGCGGGTGGGCGGTCAACGAGCCAGCCGAGCTGGGCGCGGCGCTCGCCGCGCTGGAGGACGTCCGGTCCGCGTTCCACCGGTCCCGGCGCGGCGACGTGCGCATCTCCCTGGCCGACCTCGTCGTGCTGGCCGGGTGCGCGGCCGTCGAGCGGGCCGCCGCCGAGGCGGGCCATCCCGTGGACGTCCCGTTCACCCCCGGCCGCGCCGACGCCTCGGCCGAGCAGACCGACGCCGAGTCGTTCGCCGCGTTCGAGCCGGTCGCGGACGGTTTCCGCAACTACGACGCCGTCCCGGACGGCGGGCCGGCGCCCGAGCACCTGCTGGTCGACCGGGCCAACCTGCTGACGCTCAGCGCGCCGGAGATGACGGTGCTGGTCGGCGGGCTGCGGGTGCTCGGCGCGAACGTCGCGCGGTCGCCGCTGGGCGTGCTGACCGACCGGCCGGGCGTCCTCTCGACCGACTTCTTCGTCAACCTGCTCGACATGGCCACCGCGTGGACGCCGCTCGGCGGCGACGGCGCGACCGCGCGGATGTTCGAGGGCCGCGACCGGACCACCGGCGCTCGGCGCTGGCGCGCCAGCCGTGTCGACCTCCTCTTCGGCTCGCACTCCGAGCTGCGCGCGCTCGCCGAGGTCTACGCCGCCGACGACGCGGGGGAGGCGTTCGCGCGCGACTTCGCGGCCGCCTGGGTCAAGGTCATGAACCTCGACCGGTTCGACCTCGCCTGAGCCCGATGTCCGGCCGGCGCGGCAGGCCGGCCCGCCGGGTCCGGCAGCGGCGTGCGGACGAGCGGTAGCTGTCGCCCAACGAACGGTACGGCGCCCGGGAATGAGCGGGCGAGGGTTGTCCGTAGAAATCGCCCAGCGTACGGTCAGCGATATCTGGTGGGCGCAGGCGAGGCGATCAAAGAATGGGAATCGGCCTCCCAAAGAAATGCGCTGACGGGTGGCCGGCGCCGGGCGGACCGGGCCGACGCGGCGATTGCTGACACACATCGCAGCAATTGCCGATGAAGCACGCGTGACACTGACACAAGGGAGTTGCAGTGGGAGCACGTCACGAGCGTCGTCGCCATCCCCGGTGTGAGCAGCAGCGCGGCCGGTTCCCCCGCCGCTAGCGCCCCATCGTGCGGCTCGGTGGCGGCGGGACGGCACAGCGCGCGGCACGCGGCGCACCCGCACGGTCTCGACCCCGGCTCGCCGGGGTGGTCGCCACCGGCCGGATCCGGCGTGCACGTCAGGAGAAATTCGGCAACAGGGAGGTGAGGGCCCGATGACGACAGCGCAGGAACGGACGGACCTGCTGGGCAAGCTCGGGTTGGACGCGCAGAACAAGGCCGCGATCGGCATGGTCCTTGGCACCGGGCGGATCGGTCAGGCGACGGAGCGGGGCGACGGCACCATGGAGGCCACGATCCGCATTCACCCGGACGAGATCTGCTGGGACCCGCAGATCCTCGTCCTGCCCCACGGGGGCGACATCGAGCTGACGCTCATCAACGACGACCTCAACACGCACTGCTGCCTGTTGCCCAGCAACGGCGACAGGAAGTTCATCTGGCTGGTCAACCACTCGCGCGGACGGGCGAACCTCAACCTCGACGGCCCCGGCTACTACTGGTTCAGCTCGCCGACCGGCAACGACGAGGGCCGGGGGCTGACCGGCGCCATCGTCGTGCTCGGCGACGTGCCGCCAGAGGCCCGGCTCGACCGTCCCGACCAGCCGCGGCCGTAGAGCGAGAGGAGCAGACCATGACCGAAGCCGTCGAATACGTGGACGCTGGCGAGGCCATCGACCAGGGCGTGCTGAGCGGCAAGACCGCGGGGGGCGACGTCGCCCCGCCCGTCGTCGCCGACGTCGACTACGAGCGCATCCAGAACGCCCGCTCGGAGCCGGAGAACTGGATCACCTACTACGGCGCGTACAACGGGCAGCGCTACAGCCCGCTGGACCAGATCAACACCGAGAACGTCAAGCGCATCGGGCCCGCCTGGGTGTTCCAGGCCGGCACGAGCGGCATCATCGCGGGCGCCTCGACGTACTCGTTCGAGGCCGCCCCGATCGTCGTCGGCGGCGTCATGTTCCTCACCGGCTGGGACGGCTGGATCTGGGCGCTGAACGCCAAGACGGGCACGGAGATCTGGCGCTACAAGCACGCCGTTCCCTACGACGTGTCGCTGTGCTGCGGCAACGTCAACCGCGGGTGCGCCGTCGCCAAGGGCAAGGTCTTCTTCGTCACGGCGAACGCCCACGTCATCGCGCTCGACGCCACCACGGGCAAGAAGGTATGGGACCGGACCTACGGTGACGTCCGCGCCGGGGAGAGCGCCACGGTCGCCCCGCTGGTCGTCAAGAACATGGTCATCGTGGGCAGCTCGGGCGGCGAGTTCGGGACGCGCGGCCACCTGGACGCCTTCGACCTCGACAGCGGTGAGCACCAGTGGCGCTGCTACATGGTCCCGAAGCCGGGCGAGCCCGGCTCGGACACGTGGCCGGCCGACGGCGAGGCGTGGGCCCGCGGCGGTGCGAACTGCTGGCTGACCGGCACGTTCGACCCGGAGACGAACCTCCTGTACTGGGGCACCGGCAACCCGGCGCCCGACTTCGACGGCGCGGTCCGCGAGGGCGACAACCTCTACACGGACAGCATCGTCGCGGTCGACGTCGACGCGGGCCAGATCCGCTGGCACTACCAGTGCACCCCGCACGACTTGTGGGACTACGACAGCATCAGCGAGTGCATCCTGTTCGAGCACGACGGGAAGAAGCTGCTCGGGCACTTCGACAAGAACGGCTACTTCTTCGTCGTCGACCGCACGAACGGCGAGCTGCAGCACATCACCCCGTTCGTCGACCGCATCGACTGGGGCAACATCACCCGGGACGGCAAGGTCACGGCCGCCCGGTACCCGGACAAGGAGGGCGAGCCGGTCCACTTCTACCCGGGCCCGGCCGGCGCGAAGGAGTGGACGCACGCGGCGTACAGCCCGAAGACGGAGCTGTTCTACGTCCCGATCCAGGACGTCGGCGCCACGGCGACCCGGCGGCGCAGGGAGTTCAAGGAGAGCATCCCGTACTGGGGCGCCGGCGTGCAGGTCGACATCGAGGACATGCTGGGTTACGTCAGCGCGTTCGACGCCAACGGCGACGAGAAGTGGCGCTGGCGCAACGAGCTCCCGATGTGCGCTTCCGTGCTCGCCACCGGCGGTGACCTGGTCTTCGCCGGCGAGCCGTCGGGCGAGTTCAACGCGCTCGACGCGCGCACCGGCGAGCTGCTGTGGCAGTTCCAGTGCGGGAGCGGCCACCACAGCAGCCCGACCACCTACAGCGTCGACGGCCGGCAGTACATCGCCGTCCCCGTCGGCTGGGGTGGCTGGGCCGAGGGGTTCCTGCCCGGGATGCTCGGGGCGGGCCACGGCAGCGCGCTGATGGTCTTCGCCCTGCCGGCGTGGGACGAGTCGAGAGACGGGAGGTGACAGGTGGAATCGGTGACCGTGCGTACTGAGTGGGAGTCGCCCGAGTTCGACGAGATCGGGTGCGCCCCCGAGGTGACGATGTACGTCGCCCGGATGGAGGACTAGCAGGACGGGGGAGGGGCCGGGCCGATGGTCCGGCCCCTCCGCCCCTGCGGCGCCGGCGCGAGGACGAGTGGTGCGGGAGGGACGCGGCGATGTGGCTGTCGGTGCTCGGCTCGGCGGCGGGCGGTGGCTTTCCGCAGTGGAACTGCGGCTGCCCCGGCTGCCGCGCGGTGCGCGACGGCTCCCGGCCCGCCCGTCCGCGCAGCCAGTCCTGCGTCGCGGTGAGCGCCGACCAGCGCACCTGGTTCCTGCTCAACGCCTCGCCCGACGTCCGCGGCCAGGTCGAGGCCTTCCCGCCGCTGCACCCGCGGCAGGGCCGGGACACGCCGCTGGGCGCGGTGCTGCTCACCGACGCCGAGCTCGACCACACCCTCGGCCTGCTGCTCCTGCGCGAGGCGCCCCGGCTCGCGGTGCACGCCACCCCCGCCGTGCTCGAGACGCTCGGCAGCGGGTCCGGCGTGCTGGCGACGCTCGAGCGCTACTGCCGGGTCGAGCGGCACCCGGTCACGCCGGGCGAGGACGTCCCGCTCGGCGACGGGCTGGCCTACCGGGCCTTCGAGGTCCCGACGACCAAGCGGAACCGCTTCGGCACCGGCCAGGGCGGTGAGCCGGAAGGCGGCCGCGTCGTCGGCTACCGGCTGACCGACACCGGCAGCGGCCGGTCGGCGGTCTACCTGCCGGGGATGCAGCGGCTCACCCCGGACGTCCGCGCGCAGCTGACCGGCTGCGCGGCGCTGCTCGTCGACGGCACGTGCTTCACCGACGACGAGCTGCCCCGGCTCGGACTGGCGGCCAAGACGTCGACCGAGATGGGCCACCTGCCGATCGGCGGCCCGGACGGCAGCCTGGAGCAGCTCGCCGACCTCGACGCCGAGCGCGTGATCTACGTCCACCTGAACAACACCAACCCCGTCCTGCTGGAGGACTCGCCCGAGCACCGGGCGGTCCTCGACCGCGGGATGGAGGTCGCCACCGACGGCCTCGAGGTCAAGATCTAGGCGGTGTCATGACTTCCCTGCAGAGCCCCCCTCGCAGCACGACCGACGTCGACGGGTTCGTCGAGGCGTTGCGCGCGCAGTCGCGGGCCTACCACGACCAGCACCCGTTCCACGTCCGGATGAACGCGGGCCGGCTCTCCCGCCGCCAGCTCCGGGGCTGGGTGGCCAACCGCTTCTGCTACCAGCTCGCCATCCCGCGCAAGGACGCGGCGATCCTGGCCAACTGCCCCGACGTCGACGTGCGCCGCCGGTGGATCCGCCGCATCGTCGACCACGACGGGACGCAGCCGGGAGAGGGCGGCATCGAGGCCTGGCTGCGGCTGGGCGAGGCCACCGGCCTGACCCGCGAGGAGATGCTGTCCGAGCGGCTGATCGTGCCGGGCGTCCGGTTCGCGGTGGACGCGTACGTGACGTTCGCCCGCACCCGGCCGTGGGTCGAGGCGGTCGCGTCGTCGCTGACGGAGCTGTTCGCCCCGGACCTGATGGCCGAGCGGCTGGCCGCGTTCGAGCGCTACTACCCCTGGATCGAGCCGGACGGCCTGGCCTACTTCCGGGCCCGGCTGCACCAGGCTCCGCGGGACTCGGAGCACGCGCTGGAGGTCGTCACCCGTCACTGCCGGTCGGCCGAGGCGCAGAACGCCGCGGTGGCCGCGCTCGCGTTCAAGTGCGACGTCCTGTGGAGCGTCATGGACGCCATCGACCGGGCGTACCCGGAATGACGGCCGCGGGAACGGGGGCCTGCGCGGTCGTCGTGTCGGCCACCAGCCGGCCGCGGCTCGCGCGCCACGCCCGGCTCCGCCACGACGCCGCGCGCGGGCGGGACGTGCTGCTGAGCCCCGAGACGGTCGCCGTGCTCAACGCGACGAGCGCGGACATCCTGCGCCTGTGCGACGGGCGGCGGACGGTCGCCGAGATCGTCGCCGCGCTGCGGGAGCGCTACGACGGTGTCGCCGCCGACGACGTCGAGCTGTTCCTGCGGCGGATGGCGGCCCGGGCGTGTGTGGAGGTCACCGATGGATAGGCCCTTCGGCCTGCTGGCCGAGCTGACCTACCGCTGCCCGCTGGCCTGCGCGTACTGCTCGAACCCGGTCAACCTCACCGACTACGGCGACGAGCTGACCACCGCCGAGTGGCGGCGGGTGCTGGACGAGGCGGCGGAGCTGGGCGTGCTGCAGCTGCACCTGTCCGGCGGCGAGCCGCTGCTGCGCCGCGACGTCGTCGAGCTCGCCGCCGCCGCGAACGCGCTCGGCATGTACACCAACCTCGTCACCAGCGCGCTGGGGCTGTCGCGGCGCCGCGCGGAGGAGCTGCGCGACGCCGGCCTCGACCACGTCCAGGTCAGCGTCCAGGCCGACGAGCCCGCGCTCTCGGACCGGATCGCGGGCACGCCGTCGTTCGGGCGCAAGGTCGAGGCGTGCCGGCTGGTGAAGGAGCTGGGCTGGCCGCTCACGCTCAACGTCGTCCTGCACCGGGGCAACATCGACCGGGTCGGCGCGGTGCTGGACCTCGCCGAGGAGCTGGCCGCGGACCGCGTCGAGCTGGCGAACACGCAGTACTACGGGTGGGCGTGGCGCAACCGGGACGCGCTGCTGCCCAGCCGGGCGCAGCTGGCGGCGGCCGAGCCGGTCGTCAGCGCCGCCAGGGAGCGCCTGGCCGGCCGGATGGACGTCATCTACGTGCTGCCCGACTACTACAGCCGCTACCCCAAGCCCTGCATGGGCGGCTGGGCGGCGCGCCAGCTCACCGTGGCGCCCAACGGCGACGTCCTGCCGTGCCCGGCCGCGCAGTCGCTCCCGCTGCCGCGCGCGAGCGTCCGCGCCGACTCCCTGGAACGGATCTGGACGGGGTCGCCGCTGTTCCAGGCGTTCCGCGGGACGGACTGGATGCCCGACCCGTGCCGCGGCTGCGACCGGCGCGAGATCGACTTCGGTGGGTGCCGCTGCCAGGCGTTCCAGCTGACCGGGGACGCGGCCCGCACCGACCCCGTCTGCCACCTGTCGCCCGACCACGCGATCGTGGAGGACGCGGTGCGCGCGGCGAACGCCGAGCCGGAGCCGGTACCGGTGCCCCTCGTCCCCCGCCCCCACCGCGGAGGATCGTCGTGAACACCGGGTCGGTCCTGGGGCTGTTGGCGCTCGCGTTCGTGCTCAGCCTCGACAACTTCCGGTCCTCGATCGCGCTCGGGACGGTGCCGTTCGGCATCCGGCGCGCGGTCCAGATCGCGGCGGTGTTCGGGTTCTGGGACGCGCTAGCGCCCCTGGTCGGCGGCGAGCTCGGCCACCTGTTCGGGGACGCGATCGGGCCCTTCGCGGACTACGTCGGGCCGGCCGTGATGGGCCTGTACGGGCTGTACCTGCTGGTCGGGGCGATCCGGAAGCCGGAGCCGGAGGACCTGGACCACCCGTGGGTGACCCTGTTCGGCATGCCGCTCTCGCTGAGCGTCGACAACCTGCTCGCCGGGACGGGGCTGGGGATACTCGGGTTCTCTCCGGTCATCCCCGCCGTGACGTTCGGTCTCACCACCGCCGTGATGTCGCTGGCCGGGCTGCTGATCGGCCGGGCGGCCGTCCGCGTGATCCCGATCCGGGCCGACCTGCTCAGCGGGATCTCGCTCGTCGCGGCCGCGGTCGTCCTGCCGCTGGTGTTCAGCTGATCGAACGCCAGGTCAGGCCGACCGCTCCGGAACGGTGACGAAACGCCGCAGTCGCTTACTCCGCCCGACGGGGGGCGCTCGACCGTATGGGTGGTCGTCGGCCGCGCGGGTCACCATGAGCTGCTTCCGGGGAAGCCATCCGCCGCTCCCCCCGCCGGGCCGGCAGTTCACCGCGGAGGCTCGTTCCGGAGGGGCGTGAAGGGCGCTTCCGCCGTCTAGCATCGGGTCGGGGGCGAACGGTCGGTCGGGATCAGGGTGGGCGTGGGTGAGGCGGTCTGACGGCGGGCGGCGTCGTGCCGTATCCGTGCGCTGGCCGCTGCGACGGTCCCGCCCGTCCGGGGAGCCGTGGGCCATGCGGTCGCTGCCGGTCGGGGTGCAGGTCGCGGTGCTGGCCGTCGACCTCGCGGCGGTCGCCACGGTCGTCGTCGGCCTGGTGCGCGCGCCGGGAGAGGCGGTCGCGTCACTCGCCGACGGCGTGGTCACGGCGGTGGCGCTGGCGCTCGCCGGCATCGTGTGCACCGAGGCGTCGCTGGGCGTCGAGCGGATGCGCCGGCAGACCCGCGACGGGCCGCACATCGACCTGAGCTCGGTGTGGACGTTCGCCGGCGCGGCGCTCCTGCCGGCCCTGCCCGCCGTCGTCGTCGCGATCGTCGTCTACGCCCACACGAACCTGCGGGTGTGGCGGCGGCGCGGGGTGCCGACGCACCAGGCGCTGTTCAGCACGGCGACCATCGTCCTCGCGGTGCAGGCGGCCTCGGCGCTCGTCGGCGTCGTCGGCCGCGACAGGCTGTTCACCACGCCCGCGGGCCTGGCCGCGGTCGTCGGCAGCGCGGGCGTCTACGCGGCCGTCAACATCTCCCTGGTCGCGGGCGTGCTGTTCCTCACTGTCCGAGCGCGGGAGGGCGCGACGCTCCGGGAGGTCCTCGGCTCGCTCGACGACGTCGTGCTGGAGTTCGCGACGCTCTCGATGGGTGCGCTGGTGGCCGGCGCGATGACGATGTTCGGCACGGAGTTCGTCGTGCTCGGCCTGCCCCCGCTGATCGTGCTGCACCGGACGGTCCTCGTGCGCCAGCTGGAGGAGGCCGCCCGGACCGACGGCAAGACCGGCCTGCTCAACGCCGGCGCATGGCGCGCGCAGGCCGCCCGCGAGATCTCGCGCGCGGAGCGGGCCGACCGGACCTCGACCGTGTTCGTGCTCGATCTGGACCACTTCAAGCGGGTCAACGACCAGCACGGCCACCTCGTCGGCGACCACGTGCTCGCGACGGTCGCCCGCGCATTTTGGC
>CAVSJZ010000072.1:0-43039 GCA_963728105.1 uncultured Actinomycetota bacterium
TGCGGTCGGCGTCGGTGGACCGCCCCTCCACCAGCGCCGTCTTCGCGCGCACCAGCATGTCGACGACGGCCAGCCCGCTGTCTGCGGCCCTGGCCGGCGGCCAGGCGTCATGCGCGCCGTCCCGCGGGTCGCCCCGGAGGTACCAGGACAGCCACCCGGCGACCAGCCTGCGCAGGGCGACCAGCGCCGGGTCGGGCTCCCCCGGCCAGCACGCCGCGGCCCTGGCCGCGAGCGCCTGCGCCGCGTCGGTCCGGCCGCGTTCGACGTGGGCCAGCGCCCCGCTCAGCAGCAGCAGGGCGTCGCCGTCGAGCAGGCCCGGTGCGTCGAGCCGGTCGAGGGCCGCCGCCACGTCCGCGTGGTGCCCCGAGGAGGCGAGGACGGCCCCGTGCCGCCGCAGCACGTCGCGCACCATCGGCGGGTCGTCGGCCGCCGTCGCGTGCCGCAGTGCTCCGACCGGGTCGCCCGTCACCGCGAACCAGTCCAGTGCGCGCCGGTGCAGGCGCGTGAGCCGATCCGGCCGGCGTCGTCGTAGGTCGCCGTACAGCTGGGCGCGCAGCAGCGGATGGATCCGGAACCACCGCCTGCCCTCGCCGTAGCTGACCACGAGGGAGGTCCGCCGTTCCAGGTCGGCGAGCACGTCGATGCCGTCCTGGCGGCCGGTCAGCGCGACGGCGAGCGGCGCCGTGACCGCGTCGCAGACGCTCAGCTCCACCAGGACGTCGACGACGTCCTGCGGCAGCCGGGAGAGGATCTCGCCGACGAGGTAGTCCGAGATCGCCTGCCCGTTCCCGGTCAGGTCGGCCAGGAACACGTCCGCGTCGACGCTCTCCCGCAGCGACAGCGCCGCGAGCCGGACGGTCGCCGGCCAGCCCGCCGTCTGCTCCTGCAACAGCTCGCGCTGCGCGGCGGTCGTGCGGACCCCGGCACGCTCCAGCACGGCCGCCGTCTCGTCGGGCGTGAAGGCGAGCTGGGGCTCCCGCAGCTCCTGCAGCTCACCGGCAAGGCGCAGCCGGCCCAGCCGCAGCGGGGGATCCGACCGCGTGGCCAGCACCAACCGCAGCCCCGGCGGGCGGTTCCCGATCAGCGCGGCCAGGCCGGCGACCGGGTCGGTCGCCGTGAGCTCGTGCAGGTCGTCGAGCACCAGCACGAGTGGGCCGGGCACCGCCGCCAGCGCGTCGAAGACCCCGGCGAGGAACCCGGGGCTGCGGCTCGGGACCTCGGGCAGGACGATCCTGCGCACCGGGTTGTCGGGCGGCAGCTCGGCGATCGTGGCGAGCGCCGCCAGCACTCCCGCCCAGAAGCGCCGGTCGGTGTTGTCGTCGCGGCTCACCGTGAGCCAGCCGACGCGCCGCTCGTGGCGGGTCACCCAGTCGGCGAGCAGGAGCGTCTTGCCGTAGCCGGCCGGCGCGGACAGCAGCACCAGGCTGCCCTCTCCCGCCGCGTCCAGGCACGAGACGAGCCGAGGCCGAGGCAGGTAACCCGGAGGGCGCCGGGGGACGGCCGTCCGGATCCGGGCGACCGCCGGGCGGTCGCTGAGGGCGCTGAGGTCCATGGCTTTGATCGACCCTACCCGGGCAGGGCACCAGCGGGTTGCTCCGATCGTCGAGTTTGGACCGTGCCGATCGGCCTAGGCGACCCGCCCTGATCGCCTCAGTCGGACAGCAGACCGCCCGCTCGGGCGGCCGCGAGCGCATCGCGTCGCGTGTGGACGCCGAGCTTGCCGTAGATCGTGCGGACATGGGTCTTGACGGTGTTGGGCGACACCGTGAGCGCCCTCGCGATCTCGCCGATCGACCGCTGGGTCGAGAGCATGCCGAGCACGGACCGCTCGCTCTCGGTCAGCGCGGCGCGCGGCTGCGGGGCCCGCGACCGGCTGGCGGCGAGAACGCGCGCCGTGAACGGCCTGGTCGCGGCGGGCCAGCTGGCCTCCTTGATCAGCTCGACGACGTCGTCCGCCTGGGTCAGCGGGCGCAGGACGTCGAGCGTGGAGGCAACCTGCACCGCCTGCCGTACCGCGCGCAGCGCCTGCCCGCGGTTGCCGGACCGCAGCGCGACGCGGGCGGAGAGGGCCCAGGCGTCGACGACCACCCACGCGATGACCGGCGGGGCGCCCCGCTCGCGCAGCACGACGTCGAGGTGGTGTCCGGCCGGGGCGTCGCGGCCCGCGTGGAACTGCTGACAGGCCTGCAGGAACTCCACCTCGGCCGAGCCGGGCAGGTGCTCGGCGGCCCAGTCCACCACCTCCCGGGCCCGCCCGACGTAGCCGAGGTCGATCGCGGCCCGGTGCTCCAGCACGGCGAGCAGCGCCCGGTAGATCGGGTGTCCGGGGCTGCCGCTCGCGGCACGCGCGGACGCCAGCAGCGCCAGCCCGCGGGTCACCTCGCTGTTCTCGGTCATGGCCGCGCCGCGCATCGCGGCGAGCAGCGGATCCAGGACCACCGGAAGGGCCTGGCCCGGAGCGTCGGCCTGGGCGAGCGCCGCGTCGCCGCGCTCCAGGCACTCGGCCGGTCGCGCGAGCAGGAGCGCCCGGTATGCCCGCAGGCAGAGGGTGACCGCGGCGGTGCTCGTGCCGGCCCACTGCTCCACCGGTGCCCGGGCCTCCGCCCGCTCGGCCAGCGCGGCCATCGCCGCGTAGCTGCCGTCGACGGCCGCGATGGCGGCGAGCACGGTCAGGCACCGGGCCGCGAGGTAGCCGTTCGCGCCCGCCCGTTCCAGCGCCGCCCCGGCGAGCTCCCGTGCGGCGTCGACCCGCTGCGCCAGCAGGGCGGAGAAGGCCCGGTCGACCACGGCGATCGGCGCGAGCCCGAGGCGCGCCACGTCGACCGCGTCCTGCGGCGTGTCGGTGACGTGCTCGGACGTCAGGTACTCGCGGCGGGCCGCGACGACCCGGCGCAGGACGGTCAGCTCCTCGGCGGGGTCGTCCGGCCACCGCTCCGCGGCGGTCGCGGCGAGCCGGTCCGCGGCGGCCAGCTCCCCGACCTCGAGGTGGGCCAGCGCGCCGAGCAGCGCGACAAGGGCGTCACCCGCGGCGGTCCCGCGCAGCCGCGCCGCCACCAGCCGGATGCGCGCGTGCTCGCCCGCGGCCAGCAGCAGCAGGCCGTGGCGGCGCACGAGCGCCGCGAGCAGGTCGGCGGAGCCCGACCTGAGCGCGTGGTCGACCGCCTCCGCGGCCCGGTCCTGCTCCGCGAGCCACCGGGCCGCCCGCACGTGCAGGGACGCCTCCGCGTCCGGGTGCCGCCGGCGCAGGTCGGCCAGCAGGTGCGCGCGGAAGAGGGGCTCGATGACGTAGCGGGACCGGCCCGGACCGGTCCGGTACACGAGCCCGGTCTCGCGCTCGAGGCTGTCGAGCACGTCGCCGGCCTGCGGCAGCTCGGACAGGGCTGCGGCGAGCGACGCCGACACGTCCTCGCGGATGCTGACCGCGGTGAGGACCTGCCGGTCCGGCTCCGAGACCGTCTGCAGGACCTCCTCGACGAGGTAGTCCGACATCGCACGGTCGGTCGCGACGAGGTCGTCGACGAACCCCGCCGTCCCCGTGGCGAGTGCGGGCGCGGCCAGCCGCAGGCCGGCCGCCCAGCCGGCGGTCGCCGCGACGAGCTGCGCGACGAGCTCCGCGTCGTACGCGTACCCCGCGGCGGCGAGCATCTCGCCCGCCTCGGCCGCCGTGAACCGCAGGTGCTCCGCCCGGACCTCGACGAGCCGGTCCGCCGCGCGCAGCCGGGCGAGCTGGACGGGCGGGTCCCGGCGCCCGGACAGGACGAGTCGCAGCCCGGCCGGCCGGTCGCTCAGCAGCGACCGCAGGCCCCGCACGGCCTCCTGCGCGGTGAGCTCCTGGGTGTTGTCGAGGATGACGGTCAGCGGCTCGTCGAGCTCGAACAGCCCGTCGGCGACCGCGGCGACGAGCTCCGGGCCCGGCGCGGCGCCCGCGGACAGCGCGAGATCGTGGAGCGGGCTGTCCGCGGGGACGGCCGGGCAGCTCCGCAGCGAGCCCAGCAGGCCCGACCAGAACCCGCGACCCCCGTTCTCGGCCGGTGAGAGGGACAGCCACGCGGTGTGCACCGGGTCGGTGCTCGCCCAGTCGGCCAGCAGCGCGGTCTTGCCATAGCCCGCCGGCGCGCTGACCAGCACCACGTCGCCCGGTCCCGCGCGGTCGACGCGGTCGGCGAGCCGCCCGCGGTGGACGTGCCCGCGCCGCGTCCCCGGGTTCTCGACCCCGCTCACGCCGGAAACGGCACGGGCGTCAGGGTGACCGTCGCCGTTCGCCCGGCGCGCGTGTAGGCCACCGCGACGCTGCCGCTCGAGCGGGCCGCGAGCTCGGCGACGGTCACCTGCTCGGCACTCACGGCCGGCTTGCCGTCGATCGAGGTGAGCACGTCGAGGGCCCGGATCCCGGCCCGGTCCGCCGGGCCGCCGGCGTCGACCGCCTCGACGACCAGGCCGGGCGGGAGCCCGACCCGTTCGGCCAGCGGTCCCGGCAGCGCCCGCACGTGCAGGCCCAGCGAGTAGTGGGCGACCGACCCGGTCGCGATGAGCTCGCCGGCGATGGGCACCGCGAGGTCGACCGGGATGGCGAAGCCGAGACCCACGCTCCCCCCACCCCCCTCCCCCGACGCGCCGGGCACCGTCGCGATCGCGGTGTTCACGCCTACCAGCTCACCCTGGCAGTTCACCAGGGGACCGCCGCTGTTTCCCGGGTTGATGGCGGCGTCGGTCTGGACGGCGCCGACCAGGTGCGCCGTGCCGCCGGCGTCGGCCGGCACCGAGACCTCCCGGTCCAGCGCGCTGACGATCCCCGACGTCACCGTGTTCACCAGGCCGAGCGGCGCCCCGAGCGCGACGACGGGCTGGCCGACGGCGAGGCCGGAGGACGATCCCCGCGCGATCACCGGGAACCCGCTCGCGCCGTCCGCGGCCTTGAGGACGGCGAGGTCGGTGAGCACGTCCCGGCCGACGATCGTGGCCGGTGACGAGCGCCCGTCGCTGTAGCGGACCGACACGGCGCCGCCGTTCGCCGCGACCGCGATGACGTGGTCGTTGGTGAGGATGTACCCGCCGTCGGCGAATATCTCGCCGGACCCGGTCCCGGCCGGCCCCCGCGGGCCGCCCTGGGCCGAGACCGTCACGACCGAGGGCAGGCCGATCCCCGCCACGGTCGTCGCCTGGCACACCGCGGGCGGCGACGCGGCGGCCGCGCCGCCCCCCGGAGCGCCCGCGGTGGCGCGCCCGACCAGCGCGCCGACGAGCAGCGCACCCGCCACGGCCATAACCAGCACCGCGACCGGCGACCGCAGCCCGGTCCGCGCCCGGGGCCCGGGCGGCGTGGCCGGCACCGGGTCGGGACCCTTCTCCCCGGTCGTCACCGCCGGCCGCCGGCTGCCGCGCGACGCGCCGGGCCCCGCCGCTGCACGACCACCCCGGCGACCGCCAGAGCCAGCCACACCGCGGCGGCGACGACCGCGCCGACCAGCGTCGTCGGGTCGTGCAGGAACCCGAGGAAGGCCGGCCCGACCGCGACGGCTCCCCGGAGGAGCAGGCCGGAGCCGGCCAGCGCCGTCACGACGACCAGCACGGCGCTGCCGGCGCGCGCGGCGCCGATCCCGCCCACCAGCGCGGCGGCCAGCACGACGATCAGCACGATGGCCGGGCTCGTCCCCACCATCGAGAACGTCCGGAACCAGCTCGCCGCCACCAGGCCGCCGCCGAGCACGCCGAGCAGGAAGAAGCCGCCGCGCACCAGAACCCCGGCGAGGACGAGGGCGAGCACGCCGGCCAGGGCGCCGCAGACCAGCGCCAGCGGCACGCCCGCCCCGAGCACCGCCGCGACGACGACACCGAGGCCGAACCCGGCGCACGCCGCCGCCAGGCGTAGCACCCGCACCCCGGCGAAGCAGAGCAGGAACCCCGCCACGAGCAGCGCGCCGCCCCCTCCGACGACCGCGTAGTCCCACGTCGCGTCCTGCGGCACCGCCCCAGCCCTTCCCCCGGCCCCCGCCACGACCTCACTCAGCGGGGCCGACGATGGCCCCGGCCCCGCGCGGGCGCCTCGCCCGCCGGGGGTGAACCGAGAGCAGCCGGCCGCCCCCGTGGGCGTCGCGCACCGTGAACGCCGCCGGCAGCCGGAAGACGCACAGGCGGCGGACACCGGACGACCTCAGCGCGCCGGGCGGGCGTGTCCATCACCCGCCCCGGGTGAACCGGCCTCCATCCGCAGCGACACCGCCACGTCGACGCCCCTGGCCGCGGGCGTCGACCAGGATCCCGCCGAGGAACTCCGCGAGCGCGTCGTGGGCGTGCAGCGGCAGGACGTTCGCGACGTACTGGTCCGGGCGGACCACGACCATGCAGCCGGTGTCGCGGTCGACGCCGCGCAGGTCGAACACGTCCTGCGCACCCGGGTCCGGGCAGAACGCCTTCTCGTAGTCGACCAGGCCCAGCCGGCCCTTCCGGGGCAGCAGGACCGGCGGCAGCGCGCCGAGCGCCAGCTCCCGGTGGCCCTGCTGGAACACCGCGCGGACGTCGACCACCGAGTCGGGGTCGGCGCCCGGCGGGGTGCAGCGGGCGATCGGGGAGGCGTCCGAGGCGAGGTACCCGCACAGCTCCCGGGCCCGCGAGCCCGGGCCGGTCGGGTCGGCCGCGTCGGCGAACAGGTAGATCCGCCAGGCGCCGTCGGCGTTCGTGCCGTGGCCGAGGTGGACCGGCCGGGCGTCCGCGAGCCGGACGACGGGCGCGGAGTGGAAGCGCATCCCGATCGGGAAGCCCTCGGCGAGGTGCTGGTGACGCGGCTCGGCCGTGATCATCGACGGTCCGTACCGGGTGGCCGTGCCCGCGGTGAAGCGGCCCTGCGCGACGAAGTAGTCCTGGAACGCCTCCGGGTCGACGCCCTCGCCCTCGGCCGACTCCCGCGGCGGCGCGCTGAACATCGCGGCGAACTCGCGGTCGAAGTCGATGAGCTCCCGGGCGACCTGCTGCCGCTCGTCGGAGTAGGTGTGCAGGAGCTCGGGCCGGGCCCGCCCGCGCAGGACGGCGCCGAGCTTCCAGCCCAGGTTCCAGGTGTCGCCCATGGAGACGTTCATGCCCTGGCCGGCCTTGGCGCTGTGCGTGTGGCAGGCGTCTCCGGCGATGAACACCCGCGGCAGCCGGGTGGCCGTCTCGCCGGCGGGAACGTCGTCGAACCTGTCGCAGAGCCGCTGCCCGATCTCGTAGACCGACCACCAGCCGACGTCCTTCACCTCCAGCGTGTACGGGTGCAGGATCCGGTTCGCGACGGCCGCGAGCTTCTCCGGCGTGACGCTGCGGTCGTCGAGCATCTCCCGGTCGTTCACCTGGTCCAGCTCGACGTAGAGCCGGACGAGGTACCCGCCCTCGCGCGGGATGATCAGCAGGTTGCCCTGGTTCGCGGAGTGGATCGCGGACTTCAGGCGGATGTCGGGGAAGTCGGTCACCGCGAGGACGTCCATGACGCCCCACGACTGGTTCATCGGGTCGCCGACCAGCTCGCGGCCGATCGCGGCGCGGGTGCCGCTGCGGGCGCCCTCGCACCCCACGACGTACTTCGCCCGGATCGTCGAGGTCTCGCCGGTCTCCCGCAGGTCCGTCGGGTGCGCCACGGTGACCGTCACCGGGTGCTCGGCGGTGCCGCCGGTGTCGACGCGCACGTCGGTGGCGTGCAGCCCGTAGTGCGGTTGCAGCCGCGAGGGCGAGCGCAGCATGTGGTCGCGCAGGTAGTCGAGCATCCGCGCCTGGTTCACGATGACGTGCGGGAACTCCGAGAGGCCCGGCTCGGTGTCCTCGATGCGCCCGGTGCG
This sequence comes from uncultured Actinomycetota bacterium, assembly GCA_963728105.1. Lineage (GTDB taxonomy): Bacteria > Actinomycetota > Actinomycetes > Mycobacteriales > Pseudonocardiaceae > Pseudonocardia. The sequence goes on from CAVSJZ010000072.1 coordinate 7,806, forward strand.
CACGATCGCGGTCCGGTCCTGCGGGTCCGGCCGCCAGAACGTGGTCTCGTTGACCCAGTAGGCCTCGCCGAGCAGGCGGTCGGCCAGGCCGAACGCCTCGAACAGCTCCACGGTCCGGCAGGCGATGCCGTCGGCCTGGCCGACCTCGAGCGGGCCGTCCTTGCGGTCGATGACCGCCGTGGTGATGTCGGGGAAGTTGGCCAGCTGCGCCGCGAGGACCAGGCCGGCTGGCCCGCAGCCGATGATCAGGACGTCGACCTCGTCCGGCAGGCCGGGCGGGCGGTGCGCGACGGAGGGATGCGGGTCCAGCACGAAGGGGTCACCGGGCTGGTAGCCGTTCAGGTGGAACTGCATCGTTCGGTCCTTTCGAGGCGTCCTTCGACCATGCGCTGCGCATCGCCACGATGCACGTACCGGCCGCCCCAGCCGCTGCGGGTCGGCTCGCGCGAGGGCATGGTCTTCCCGGCCCACCGGGTCAGCGCGGGCCTGGTCATGCAGGCTCAGGTCCGGGGCGGGACGTCCGGGTGGCGGCGGCGCGCGGCGACGTCGGCCAGCGCGTCCAGGCTGCGTTCCAGCGCGCTGCGGAAGGCGGTGCGCTCCTTCGCCGTGAGCGGCGAGAGCATCTGTCCCTCCAGCTCCTCGACGATCCGGTGCCCGGCGTAGAGGACATGCTTGCCGTGCTCGGTGAGCCACGCCCGCAGGATCCGGCGGTTGTCGGGGTCGGGGCGGCGCTCGATGAGGTCGTCGCGCTCCATGGCGGCGATCATCTGGTTCATCGCCTGCGGGGTGACGAAGTGCCGGCGGGCCAGCTGGGCCGACGAGAGACCCTCGCGCCGTTCGAGGATCGACAGCGCCGTGTACTGGTGCAGCGTGACGCCCAGCGGGCGCAGGGCCTCCTCCATGGTCGACCGCTCGGCCATCTCGAGCCGCTTGACCAGGTAGGTGATGCGCTGGGCTGGGGGCGGCGCGTCGTCCACAGGGTCCAACTTATCAAGAGGCCTGATACCTGTCGCGGCCTTGACTTGATGCCAAGGTCCTTGTTATAGATACATATCAGGAAGCTTGATACCTGCCGCCCTCCACGCGACGAGGAGCCCTCCATGGTCGACGTCCCCCCGAAGATGCTCGCCGGGGGCGGCGGCGGCACCATGGTCGCCCTGTTCGGCGCGGTCTGCGCCGCCGTCCCCGTGCTGCTCTCGCGCACGCCGCACGGCCGCGTGCGCCACCACCGCGACGACCCGGCCGCCCGCGGCGCCGCGCTCGCCGGGCTGCTCGCCGACCTGGAACGCGCGTCCACCCAGGACTGGCACCTGCAGCCCGGCGGCGGCCTCGCCCGCGCGGTGCCCCCACCCAGCCCGCCGGACGCCTACGACTACGACCCGAAGGACCCCGCCCCGACGGTCGGCGGGGCGACGCCGCTCACCCCGAGCCTGCCCGCCGGCCCGCACGACCAGCGCGCCGTCGAGGCCCGCGCGGACGTCCGCAGCTACACCAGCGACGTCCTGCAGGAGCCGTGCACCGTGCTCGGCGCGGTGTCGGTGACGCTGTACGCGGCGTCGTCGGCGCCCGACCCCGACTTCGTCGCCCGCCTCGTCGACGTCCATCCGGACGGGCGGGCGATCGGCGTCGCCGACGGGATCATCCGGGTGTCGGCTCGCGAGAGCTACCCCTCGCCGGGCATCGTGACACCGGTGCCGCCCACCCCGATCGAGCCGGACGTCGTGTACGCCTACACCGTCGACCTCTGGGCGACCGGGTGGGCGTTCCTCGCCGGGCACCGCCTGCGCGTCGACGTCACCTCCAGCTCGCACCCCCGCTGGGACCGCAACCTCAACACCGGCCGGAGCGCCTTCGACTCCGCCGTCACCGCCGTCGCGCGACAGCGGATCTTCCACGACCCCGACGGGCCCAGCCGGATCAGCCTCACGGTGGTGGAGCCGTGAACCTCGGCGCCGGACCCAACACCGGGCTGGGCACCTGGCCCGCCCGTCGCGCCCGCATCACCCCCGACCGCACCGCGCTGACCGGCGCCGGCCGCTCGCTCACCTACGCCGAGCTGGCCGACCGCGTCGCCCGGTACGCCGGCACCATGGCGTCGCTGGGCGTGCGCCACGGCGACCGGGTCGCCTACCTGGGCTTCAACGCCGTCGAGGTGTTCGAGACGTTCTTCGCCTGCTGGCTGCTCGGCGCCGTCGCGGTCCCGCTCAACTACCGGCTGGCCGGGCCGGAGATCGCCTACATGCTCGACGACTGCGGCGCGACGGCACTGGTGCACAGCGACGACGCCGCGGCGCTCGTCGCGGCGGCGGCCCCGCGCTGCCGCGTGCTGCGGTGGGGGGAGTTCGACCCCGTCGCCGGGCCCGCTCCCGCCGACGTGCCGCCCGTCGCGCCCGACGACCCGGCGATGATCCTCTACACGTCCGGCACCACCGGCCGGCCCAAGGGCGCCGTGCTCACCCACGCGTCCATGACCTGGAACACCGTCAACTTCCTCGCCCACGTCGACGTCCTGTCGACCGACCGGGCCCTGTGCTTCGCCCCGCTGTTCCACTGCGTCGGGCTGGGCCAGGTCACGCTGCCGACCCTGTTCAAGGGCGGCAGCGTCGAGGTGCTGGCGAAGGCCGATCCGGGCCTGGTCCTCGACCGCGTCGGGGCCGCGCGGATCACCGGGTTCTCCGCGGTGCCCACGATGCTGCAGATGATGTGCGAGCACCCGGGCTGGGACGGCGCCGACCTGAGCTCGCTGACCCTCGTGCAGTACGGCGGCTCCCCGGTCCTGGAGCGGGTGGCGCGGGCCTGGCTGGACCGCGGGGTGACGCTGGTGCAGGGCTACGGCATGACCGAGGCGTCGCCGGGGGTCTACATGAGCACGCCCGACGGCGCCCGTACCCACCCGACCGCGGTCGGGGTGCCGCACTTCTTCACCGACGTCGCGCAGCTGCGCGACGGGCGCCTCGAACCCGCGGGCGGCGAGCCCGCCGAGCTCGCGGTGCGCGGCCCGCACCTGTTCGCGGGCTACTGGAACCGCCCGGAGGACACCGCGGCGGCAGCTGGTCGAGGACGCGGCCGGGGGCCGGTGGTTCCGCACGGGCGACGTGCTGGCCGTCGCCGACGACGGCTGGGCCCGCGTCGTCGACCGCGTCAAGGACCTCTACATCTCCGGCGGCGAGAACGTCTACCCGTCGGAGGTGGAGGCCGTCGCGGCCCGCCTCGACGCGGTCGCCAACATCGCCGTCGTGGGCGCCCCCGACCCGCGGTGGGGCGAGGTCGGCGTGGCCTTCGTCCAGGTCCGCGAGGGGGCGAGCCTCACAGCCGACGAGCTGCGGGCCCACCTTGCCGCCCACCTCGCCCGCTACAAGGTGCCCCGCGAGATCCACCTCGTCGCCGAGCTGCCCACCAACGCGACGGGCAAGGTGCGCCGCGCCGAGCTGCGCCACCGGGCCGCCGCCGGCTACCACCCGGAGGAGTCATGACCGGTTCCCTGCAGGTCGAGCGGCACGGCGCGGTCGCGGTGCTGCGGCTGGCCCGGCCCGCGAAGCGCAACGCCCTCGACGACGCGACCGTGCTGGGCGTCGAGGCGTTCTTCGCCGACCCGCCCGACGAGGTGCGCGCGGTCGTCCTGGACGGTGAGGGCGAGCACTTCTGCGCCGGCCTCGACCTCAACGAGCTCTCCGCGACCGACACCTGGGCCGGCGTGCAGCACTCGATGATGTGGCACCGGGCCCTGGGCCGGATGGAGCGCGGCACGCTGCCCGTCGTCGCCGTGCTCACGGGCGCGGTGATCGGTGGCGGGCTCGAGCTGGCCAGCGCCGCCCACATCCGCGTCGCCGAGCCCAGCGCGTTCTACGCCCTGCCGGAGGGCCAGCACGGCCTGTTCGTCGGCGGCGGCGGGTCGGTGCGGCTGCCGCGGCTCATCGGCGCGCACCGCATGGCCGACATGATGCTGACCGGCCGCGTGCTCGACGCCGCCGAGGGCCAGGCGCTGGGTCTTTCCCACTACCTGAGCGGGGCCGGGGAGGGGCTCGGCCGCGCGCTGGAACTGGCCGAGCGCATCGCGGGGAACTCGCCGGTGTCCAACTTCGCGGTGCTGCAGGCGCTACCCCGCATCGCCGAGGCCAACCCGGCAGAGGGCTACCTGCTGGAGGCCCTGATGGCGGCCGTCGCGCAGGGCAGCGACGAGGCCAAGGAGCGGATGCGCACGTTCCTGGCCGGCCGCGGCGGGAAGGTCCGGCGATGACGCCGGAGCTGCTGCGGCCGCCCGCCGCCGACGCCGCCGCGGGCACCGAGATCGGACGCTTCGTGGCCTGGCTGGCCCGGCACCGCGGCCTCGCCTTCGACGACTACGCCGCCCTGCACGCCTGGTCGGTCGCCGACCTGCCGGGTTTCTGGTCGGCGGTCCGGGAGTTCTTCGACGTCCGCTGCCACACCCCGGCGACGGCCGTGCTCGGCGGGCGGGGGATGCCCGGCGCGGCGTGGTTCCCCGGCGCGACCCTCAACTACGCCGAGCACGCGCTGCGCGCGCACGGCGCCGACGGTGGCCGATAACGGGGCCGATAACGGGGCCGTCGCCGTGCTGGGCTACGGGCAGACGCGGGAACCGGTCCGGCTGACCTGGGCGCAGCTGCGCGACCAGGTGGCGCGGGCCCGGGCCGGCCTGGCCCGGCTCGGGGTGGGCCGCGGCGACCGCGTGGTCGCCTACCTGCCGAACATCCCCGAGACCGTGGTGGCCTACCTCGCCGCGGCGAGCCTCGGCGCGGTCTGGGCGAGCTGCGCGCCCGAGTTCGGCGCCCGCAGCGTGGTCGACCGGTTCGGGCAGGTCGAGCCGGCGGTGCTGCTCACCGTCGCCGGCTACACCTACGGCGCCACGGACGTCGACCGCCGCGACCAGGTCGCGGAGATCCGCGCCGGGCTGCCCACCCTGCGCCACGTCGTCCACGTCCCCTACGGCCGCCACCCGGTGCCGGACGCGACCGGCTGGGCCGACCTGCTCGCCGGGCCGGCGGCGCCCGGGTTCGACCCCGTGCCGTTCGACCACCCGCTGTGCGTGCTGTTCTCCTCCGGCACCACCGGCCGGCCGAAGGCGATCGTCCACGGCCACGGCGGCATCCTGCTCGAGCACCTGAAGAACCACGGCCTCTCCTGGGACCTGCACGCCGGCGACACGATCCTGTGGTTCTCCACCACCGCGTGGATGATGTGGAACGCGCTGGTGTCCGGGCTCCTCGTCGGCGCGACGATCGTGTGCGTCGACGGCAACCCGCTGCACCCGGACCTGGGGTGGCAGTGGCGGCTCGCCGCGGAGACCGGCGCGACGCTGATGGGCGCGAGCCCGGGGTTCCTCATGGCCTGCCGGAAGGAGGGCCTGCGGCCGGGCGCCGAGTACGACCTGTCCCGGATCCGGCAGGTCGGCGCGGCCGGCAGCCCGCTGCCTCCCGAGGGCTACCGCTGGGTCGCCGAGCAGCTCGGCCCCGACGTCCTGCTCAACGTGGGCAGCGGCGGCACCGACGTGTGCACCGGGATCGTGCAGGGCAGCCCCTGGCAGCCGGTGTGGCTGGGCGAGATCGCCGGCCCGGCGCTCGGGGTGGCCGCCGCGGCGTTCGACGAGCAGGGTGAGCCCGTGGTCGGGGAGCTGGGCGAGCTGGTGATCACGCAGCCGATGCCGTCGATGCCGGTCGGGTTCTGGGGCGACCCCGGGGGCGCCCGCTACCGCGCGACGTACTTCGACACCTACCCCGGCGTGTGGCGCCACGGCGACTGGGTGCGGTTCTCGCGGGTCGGCAGCGTCGTCGTCGCGGGGCGGTCGGACGCGACGCTCAACCGGGGCGGGGTGCGGCTGGGCACCGCCGAGTTCTACCGGGTGGTCGAGGAGCTGCCGGAGGTCGTCGACAGCCTGGTCGTGCACCTGGAGGACCCGGCGGGCGGGCCCGGCGAGCTGCTGCTGTACGTCCAGCCGGCGGACGGCGTCACCCTCGACGCCGCGCTCGTCGGGCGGATCCGCGCCGCGCTGCGCACCGAGCTGTCCCCCCGCCACGTCCCCGACGGCGTCGCGGCCGTCCCGGCGGTCCCGCGCAACCGGACCGGCAAGAAGCTGGAGCTGCCGGTGAAGAAGGTGCTGCTCGGCGCCGCCGTCGACGACGTCGCCAGCCGGGACGTGCTCGCCGACCCGACCGCGCTGGACGCCTTCGTCGCGCTGGCCGCCGCCCGGAGCCGGGCGTGAGCGCCCCGGCCGGCGTGCGGCGGGCCGCGGTCGTCGGCACCGGCGTGATCGGGGCGAGCTGGGCGGCGCTGTTCCTCGCCAACGGCCTCGACGTCGTCGCCACGGACCCGGCGCCGGGGGCGCAGGAGCGGCTGCGCGCCGAGGTGGCGGCGATCTGGCCGACCCTCTCCCGCGTGCCGGGCGCGGCCGTCGAGCGGCTGACGTTCACCGCCGACCCGGCGGAAGCGGTCGCCGACGCCGACTTCGTGCAGGAGAACGGCCCCGAGCGCGAGGACGTCAAACACGCCCTGTTCGCCGTGCTCGACGCGGCCGCCCGGCCCGACGTCGTCCTCGCGTCCAGCTCGTCGGGCCTGCTGCCCAGCGCGATCGCCCGCGGCTGCCCGCACCACCCGCAGCGGCTCGTCGTGGGGCACCCGTTCAACCCGCCGCACCTCATCCCGCTCGTCGAGGTGGTGCCCGGCGAGCGGACGAGCGAGGACGCGGTGGAGCGGGCGATCGCGTTCTACACGGCACTGGGCAAGCGGCCGATCCGCCTGCGGCAGGAGGTGCCGGGGCACGTCGCGAACCGCCTGCAGGCGGCGCTGTGGCAGGAGGCGTACTCGCTGGTCGAGCGCGGGATCGCGACCGTGGCCGACATCGACGCCGCCATCGCCAGCGGGCCGGGGCTGCGGTGGGCCGTGCTCGGGCCGTTCGCCAACAAGCACCTCTCGGGGGGCGAGGGCGGCCTCGCGCACGACCTGGAACACCTCGGGCCGCCCACGCAGCGGTGGTGGCGCGACCTGCGGTCGGTCACGCTCACCCCGCAGCTGGCCGCACAGCTCGTCGAGGGGGTCGAGGAGGAGCTGGCCGGCCTGACGCGGGCCGAGCTCGTCGCCCGCCGCGACGCCGTCCTGACCGCCCTGCTCGCCGCCAAGACCCGGGCCGGGCTGCCGTAGGCGGCCGGGCACCGACCGAAGGAGACCCCCATGGACCTGGCCGCGCTGGCCGCCATCGACGTCCACGTGCACGTCGAGCAGGACGGCCACGGCTGCTTCGCCCTCGACCAGGAGCTGCTCGACGCGTCGGCGCAGTACTTCCGCGCCGACCACGACCGCACGCCGACGCTGCCCGCGATCGCCGACTACTACCGCGCCCGCAACACCGCCGCGGTCGTGTTCACCGTCGACGCGCCCGCCGGCACCGGGCACCCGGCGCTGTCCTCGGAGGAGATCGCCGACCACGCCGCCGAGCACGCGGACGTCCTCATCCCGTTCGGCTCGGTCGACCCGCACGCGGGCAAGGCGGCCGTGGTGCGGGCGCGGCGGCTGGTCACCGGGCACGGCGTGCGCGGGTTCAAGTTCCACCCCAGCCTGCAGGCGTTCGAGCCGAACGACGTCCGCTACTACCCGCTCTACGACGCACTGCAGGAGCTCGGCGTGCCCGCGCTCTTCCACACCGGGCAGACCGGCATCGGCGCGGGGCTGCCCGGCGGGCGCGGCATCAAGCTGCGGTACTCCGCCCCGATGCTCCTCGACGACGTCGCCGCCGACTTCCCGGACCTGACCGTCGTGCTGGCCCACCCGTCCGTGCCGTGGCAGGACGAGGCGATCTCGATCGCCACCCACAAGGCCAACGTCTACATCGACCTGTCGGGCTGGTCGCCGAAGTACTTCCCGCCCCAGCTGGTCCGCGCTGCGGGCGGCCTGCTCAAGCGGAAGGTCCTGTTCGGGTCCGACTACCCCGTCCTCACCCCGGACCGGTGGCTGGCCGACTTCGCCCGCCTGGAGATCAAGGACGAGGTCCGCCCGCTGATCCTCAAGGACAACGCCGTCGCGATGCTCGGCCTGCAGTAGCTCTGCCTCACTCAGGAGCTGTGGGGCCGATCGCCGCCCGCCGGTGCGGTGCCGGTGCCGGTGACGCGGCTTGGTGCGTCAGAACGGCGGCGCGTCGTCGTCGCCGCCCGGTGCGGGCGGAGCGCGCCAACGCTCGGAGCGGCCGGCGTCGCGGGGCAGGATCGGTCCCTCGTCGCGCCGCACCCGGTCCCGTCTCCCGGCCGTCCCCGCCGGTGCGCGGCAGCGGCGGGGACGGGGGTGGGGGCAGCGGCGGGTCGAGGAACTCACCCCGGCTCGGATAGACACCGCCGAGCGGGCTGTGCCAGACGAACAGTCCCGGCTCGGGCTGTTGCAGCCCCCAGCCGCCCTCGTGCTTGACGAGGTGGTCATGCGGGCAGGCGGGGCCGATGTTGACCCGGACCGTCACGCCGCCCGCGGCCCAGTCGAGCGTGTGGTCCTGCTGGCAGCCATGGGCGGTGCGGCGGCAACAGGGATGGGTGCAGGTGCGGTCGCGGATCTCGGTGTGGCGGCGCAGCGGCGGGCGGGGCAGCCGCTCGTGCGGGTGCGCGTCCAGCTCGGCCAGGTGGTGGTCGCGGGCGGCGTGCCGGGCGGCGATGTCGGCCACGACCCCGGCCCACCCACCGGCCGCGGCCGGGTCGGCGACCAGCCGGCGCAACAGGACCTCGGGGACGTGCAGCTCCACGATCCCGCCCCGCGGGCCCGAACCGGCAGGCCCGGTGGTGACGGGCCGGCGGCGGGTCAGCCCTTCGGACAGCAGGTGCCCGTCGGGGTCGGTGACCGCGAAGCGCCAGCGCGCCCGGTGTTGGCGCGCGACCCGGGTGCGAGCGACCGGGGCGGGGATCGGGCCGAGGCCGGGCAGGTCTGCGGGGTGCTCGTCGAGGCCCAGCAGGGTGGGCAACCCGATGCGGACCTCGATCCCGCGCCGATCATCGACCCGCCCCCGCCGCGGCCCGCCGGCATCGCCGCCGGCTGGCTGGTCCGGGCGCCGCGGTGAGCGGTGGCACGGCTCGTCGGTCGCCTCCGCTGGCCGGCCCGGCCTCCGCACGGCCCGGGCCAGCGGCCGCGCTGTCCACGCCGCCACCCGCGCCGCCGCCACCCGCGCCGCAGTCGGTGTCGTCGGCGGTGGCCTCGGCGGTCGCGACCAGCTCGGCGATGATCTCGGCGACGGTCATGCCGTGGAAACGCCCGTCCAGCAACCCCAGGAACACCTGGGCCCGTATGTGCCCGATCCGCCCGGGACTCCCGGCCCGGCGGGCCGCCTGGGCCAGCTCCTGCACCCGCACACACGCGGCTTCGGCCTCGTCGGCGGGCAGTCCGGTGCCGGTGAGGGTGACGGTGCCGTCGGGGGCCAGGTAGGCCGAGACGTCGCGCTCGCGCAGTCCGCGGCGGTACCAGCGGGCGGCGGCGTCGGGGTCGGCGGCGATGACCATGCGGCGCAGCAGCGCGTCGAGCTGCCCGGTGGTCAGCCGGGGTGCCCTCGGCAGGACCGCGGCGGCGATGCGCGCGGCCAGCGCGGGGTCGAGCCCGCCCAGGTAACGGTCGACGATCCGCACCCGGGCCCGGTCCAGCTCCCCGGCCCACCAGGCGGCGAACACCGCCGGCAGCGCGTGCACCACGGACTCGGCCAACGCATGCTCGGTATAGGCCACGGTGCTGGTCCAGGCCAGCGCGGCCCGGGACTCTTCGGGCCCGAACGGGTTCGGCTGCGCCAGCCGGGTCACCTCGCCGGGCCGGTACGCGCCGGCGCAGCGGCCGATCTCGGCCAGCACCGCGGCGGTGCGGGCCTGCTCGTGACACAGCTGGCGGTGCTGGGCGAGCAGGATCGCCAGGATGCGGTCGTTCGGGACGGTGGCCAGGTCGACCGCGGCCAGCCCGGCGGCCAGGGCCGGGCCCGGCGGCATTGCCGCCAGCTCCTCGGGTGTCCTGGTCACATCCACGAATCGAACGTACCGACACCCACCGACAACTTTCGGATTCCGGTCGGCAGGGGGGTCCCTGAGCCGGACGGGGTCGATGCGGTCGAGACGCAGGACGCGGCAGGGGTTGAGCGGTGGCGATCATCGGCAACCGACCCGCAGAACGCGCGTCAGAGGTCCAGGACCAGCCGGTCCCCGCAGGAGCGCGAGACGCAGATCAGCATGCAGTCGCCCGCCGCCCGCTCCGCGGGGGTGAGCACCGAGTCGCGGTGGTAGGGCCGGCCGGCGAGCACGGCGGTCTCGCAGGTGCCGCAGGTGCCCTCGGTGCACGAGGACAGCACCCCGACCCCGGCGGCCTCGACGACCTCGAGTACCGAGCGCTGCGGCGGGACGGTCAGCGTGAGCCCGCTGCGGGCCAGCTCGACGTCGAACGCCTCGGCGCGCACCGGTGGGCTCAGCGGCCGCGCGGCGAACCGCTCCAGGTGCAGCGCGCCCTCCGGCCAGCCCGCGCAGTGCTGCTCGACGGCGGCGAGCAGCGGCTCGGGCCCGCAGCAGTACACCAGCGTGTCCGGCTGCGGGGTGCCGAGCAGGGCGGGCAGGTCGAGCAGGCCGGTCTCGTCCTGCGGGCGGACGCTCACCCGGTCGCCGTGGGCGGCGAGCTCGGGCAGGAACGCCATCGACGCCCGCTGCCGGCCGCCGTAGACCAGGCGCCAGTCCGTGCCGGCGGCCTCCGCCGCGGCGACCATGGGCAGGATCGGGGTGATGCCGATGCCGCCTGCGACGAACAGGTAGCGCGGCGAGGGCGCGAGGGCGAAGTTGTTCCGCGGCCCGCGCACGCGCACGACGTCGCCCTCGGCGAGGTGGTCGTGGACGTGCCGGGACCCGCCGCCGCCATCGGCGTCGCGCAGGATGCCCAGGCGGTAGGCGCCGCGGTCGGCGGGGTCGCCGCACAGCGAGTACTGCCGGTTGGGCACCCCGCCGCCGAGCAGCAGGTCGACGTGCGCGCCGGGGGCCCAGGCCGGCAGCGGGCGGCCGTCGGTCGGGCGCAGCGTCAGCGCGACCACGCCGTCGGCGACGTGCCGCTTGCCCGCGACGCGGACCGCGGTCTCCAGCTCGCGGGTCACGACGGTGGTGTCGGTGCGGTGGTGGCCGGTCTCGACCTGCGCCCGGGGGTCGCGGCGGGCGGCCTCGGTGACCGGGAACGCCAGGTGCAGGTGCTCCCACACGTACATGTTCGGGGTTGTGCGGTAGCGCTCCGGCGTGTCGGTGACGGTGTAGTCGCCCATCAGCGGCAGCGCCTCCTCCAGCGCGATCCTCGCCTCCAGCCGGGCCAGCGGGGCGCCGATGCAGCCGTGCATGCCCTCGCCGAAGCCCAGGTGCCGCTGCCGGCCGCGGGTGACGTCGAACCGGTCGGGGTCGGGGAAGCGGCGCTCGTCGCGGTTGGCCGCGCCGTAGACCAGCACCACGCGGCCGCCGGCCGGGATGGTCACGCCGTGCAGCGTCACCTCGCGCGCCGTGGTGCGCCCGACGAGCTGCAGCGGGGTGGCGATGCGGACGGCCTCCTCGACCGCGTCGGGGATCAGCTCGGGGCGCTCGCGCAGGATCGCGCGCTGCTCGGGGTTCTCGGCGAGCAGCTTGAACAGCGTGCCGATCAGCCCGGCTGTGCTCTCCACGCCGCCGAGGAACAGCACGAGCATGAGGCCCATGACCTCCGAGGCGTCGTCGATGTGCTCGTCGGTGAACGGGACCCCGCCGATCTCGGCGTTGACCAGGTGCGTCACCAGGTCGGCGCGGGGCTGGCGGCGCCGCTCGTTCAGCAGGTCGACGAAGTAGGACTGGATGCCCGCCGTGGCCGCCTTCGCGACCGGGGTGAGCCGGGCGTCGTCGGGCCGCCGGTCCTTGAGCTCGTGCACCCAGCGCTCCAGCCGCGCCCGGTCCGGGCCGGACTCGGGCAGCCCGAGCAGGTCGAAGAACACCTCGTTGGGCGTGGGCCAGGCCAGCTCCTGGGCCAGGTCGACGCTGCCGCGGTGGCGCCAGGCGTCGATCAGCCTGCGCACCGTGGCCCGCACGACGCCCTCGCGCTCGGCGATGCGGCCGGGCAGCAGCGGCGGCTGCACGACCGCGCGGATCTGGTCGTGGCGGGGGTTGTCGACGTTGGGCAGGAACCCGGGCGGGTTCTGGTCCTTGGCCGTGTCGTCGATGTCGATGCCCTCGAAGGACAGGTAGGTCGCCGGGTCCGTCGCGGCGGCGCGCACGTCGTCGAACCGCGACAGGGCCCACCAGTTCCACTTCTCGCTGTGGAAGACCGGCGCCTCGTCGCGCATCCACCGGTACACCGGGAACGGGTCCGCCTGGAACACCGGGCTGAACGGGTCGTACTCCATGCGCACGGACGCGGCGCCGCTCATCGCGAACCTCCGATGGATCGTTCCAACAGGACCCAGGGTGCGGCGCGCCCGCTCGTCCTGTCAAGCCCGGGCTCCGCGATCGGCCCTCTTCCGGGCGGTTCGCCGGCCGGCGACCGGCAGGTGGCCGAGTTGGCTAGGATCAGGATTACTGGATCGTTCCAAGAACCGGAGGCCCGATGCCCGACCGCCCCACGATCCACACGGTGGCCGAGCGCGCCGGCGTGTCGAAGTCGCTGGTGTCGCTGGTCCTGCGCGGGTCGCCCAAAGTCAGCCCCGACCGGCGGGCCGCCGTCGAGCGGGCCATCCGCGAGCTGGGCTACCGGCCCAACACCGCAGCGCGCGACCTGCGCCGGCGGCACAGCCGCACCGTCGGCGTCCTGCTCAACGACATGCGCCTGCCGTGGTTCCTCGACCTGCTCGACGGCCTGACCGACGCGTTCGCCGAGCAGGGCCGCCAGCTGCTGCTCCACGGCGGGCGCCTCGACCGGCGACCCGACGACACGATGCCCCGCACGCTGGCCGATCTCGGTGTCGACGGGATGGTGCTGGCCGGCACCCAGGCCAGCTCCCCGGCGCTGACGGAGGTCGCGCGGAGCCTGCCCTGCGTCGCCGTCGGCTGGCGCGACCTCGACCTGCCCCGCCTCGACGTCGTCGCCAACGACGATCTGCTCGGCGGCGCGCTGGCGACCGAGCATCTCGTCGGTCTCGGGCACCGCCGCATCGCCCACATCGCCGGCCGCGTCCCGGGCTCCCCCGGGACGGTCAGCGCGCTGCGGCGCCGCGGGTACGAGGACACGATGCGCCGGCACGGCCTCGGCGACCACGTCCAGGTCGAGGTGGGCGACCACACCGACAACGGCGGGTACCGGGCCGCCGTGCGGCTGCTGCGCTCGCCCACCCCGCCGACCGCTATCTTCGCCGTCGACGACATGACGTGCCTGGGCGCGCGGGCGGCCGCCACCGAGCTCGGCGTCGCGGTGCCGGGCGAGCTCTCCCTCGTCGGCTACGACAACTCCCCGCTCGCGCGGCTGCTCTCGGTCTGGCTGACCAGCGTCGACAGCGTGGGCGCCGAGGTCGGCCGGCTCGCCGCGGAGACGCTGGCCGGCCGGATCGACGACCCCGACCGACCGGCCAGGACCCTGCTGCTGCCGCCGACCGTGCAGGTCCGCGGCTCCAGCGGGCCGCCGCCCGGCGCCCCGTGACGGGCCGGAGGGCCCCGACCGGCCAGACTGGGTCGATGGATCAGGGGCCGACGGGTCAGGGGCCGACGGGCCGGGGCGACTGGCTGCGCGGCCTGGGCGGGCCGGCCGGGCCTCCGCTGTGCGCGGTCGAGCCCGCCCCCGGCGAGGAGCCGCTCGTGCGGGCCGTGGCCGAGCGCCGTCCGGGGACGCTGTCCGCGGTGGCCGGCGAGCTCGTCCTGACCACGCGCCGGCTGCTCTTCGTGCCCCTGCGGGTGCACGGCCAGGGCGAGGCGCGGGAATGGGAGTGCCCGCGAGGGCGGCGGCCCGGTGCGGGTCGAGCGGGGGCGCCCACCCCGGCTGATGCGCCCGCCCACCGTCCGCGTGGCCGACGCCGCCGGAACGGTCGACGAGATCGGCGTCCTGCACGGGCGCAGGACGCCGAACATCGCACCGGCCAACGGCGCGGCCCGCGACGCCTTCCTCGCCGCGCTCCCGCCGTGGCTCACCCGCGAGCCGGGCTCCTGACCCCGCCCGCCTGCTGACCAGGCCCGCCGCCGTCCTGCCCCGTACAACTTGCGCCAGCGCCGGACGCTTCTACTCTCAGGCAGTTCCCGTCGAGCCCAGGAGGTTGCGGTGCCGCCTTTCGCCCAGATCCTCGACCCGCTGGGCTCGGTCCTCGGCACGACCCTGGTGGCCCTCGTGCCGGTCGCCGTGCTGCTCGTCCTGCTGGCCGGGTTCCGGCTCTCGGCCTGGCAGGCGGTGATCATCGGCTCGGTCGTGACGGTGCTGCTCGGCGTACTGGTCTGGCGGGCCCCGTTCGGGCCCACCATGGCGGCGTACGGCCTGGGTGCCGCGACCGGCGTCTGGTCGGTCGACTGGATCGTGTTCTGGGGCGTGGTCATCTACAACACGCTGGTCGCCACCGGCGCCTTCGGGGCGTTCAAGGAGTGGCTGATCCGCCAGGCGACCGCGGACATCCGGGTGCAGACGATCCTCATGGCCTGGGCGTTCGGCGCGCTGATGGAGGGGCTGGTCGGGTTCGGCTACCCGTGGGCCGTCGTCGCGCCGATCCTCATCGCGCTGGGCGTGGCCGACCTCGCCGCGATCCGGGTCGCGGCCATCGCCAACAACGCGCCGGTCTCCTACGGCGCGCTCGGGGCTCCGGTGATCGGCCTGGCCGCGGTCACCGGGCTCCCGCTGATGGCGCTGTCCGCGTCGATCGGCAAGATCGTGGCCATCCTGGCCCTGCTGCCGCCGTTCCTGCTCATCTACCTGGTCAGCGGCCGCCGCGGGCTGCGGGACGGCTGGCCGCTTGGCGTGGTCGGCGCACTGGCCTACATCGCGGGTCAGTTCCCGACCTCGCAGTTCCTCGGCCCCTACCTGCCCGACATCATCGGCTCGCTGGTCTGCTTCGCCGCGCTGCTGGTCCTGCTGCGGTTCTGGCGGCCGAAGGTCACCCTCGGCTTCGGCGGGCGGGAGCTGGCGGCGGACGAGGACCTGCGGGACGTCACCGAGCCCGCCGGACCGCAAGCGCGCCGCGCCGCGGTGCGCGGGCTGGTCCCGTTCGGGATCCTGGTGGCCGTCGTCGTCGCCTGGACCGGGCCGTGGTCGCCGCTGCCGGGCTTCGCGCCGTTCGCCCCGGCGGTGCAGGCGATCTCCTCGCTGGACGGCAAGGCGGCCAGCTCGGCGTTCAAATGGGCCCCGTTCGTGGCGGGCACGGCCATCCTGGTCGCCTGGCTGCTCATCTGCGCCTACCTGCGGCCGAACGGACGCCAGCTCGGCCAGACCTTCCGCGACACCTTCCAGCAGATGTGGGGCGCGCTGCTCGTCGGCCCGTTCATCTTCGGCCTGGCCTACGTGTTCAACTTCGCCGGCATGGCCAACTCCATGGCGAACGGCTTCTCGAAGCTCGGCCTCTTCTACGTCGTGCTGGCACCGGTGCTGGGCTGGATCGCCGTCGCGCTCTCGGGCAGCAACACCTCGTCCAACGCCGTGTTCGGCGGCTTCCAGCTCGCGGTGGCCCGGCTGCTGGGCGCCCCACCGCTGCTGTTCCCCTCGCTCAACTCGGTCGGCGCCGAGGTCGGCAAGCCCGTGGCGCCGCAGACCGCGAGCGTCGGGGTCGCGACGACGTCGATGGTGCGCCGCGAGGGCGACGTCATCCGCTACAACATGGCGTGGACGCTCGCGATACTGGCCTACCTCATCCTCATCGGCCTGCTGTTCTACTTCCTGCTGCCGGGGGCGATGCGGGCCTGACCGTTCCCGGTCTCAACCGACGACGGACACCGCAGCTCATGGCGGACCGGGCGCGGGCGCCCGGTGCGCCGGCCCCGCACGGGCGAACGGATCGAGCCGGCGGGCGGGGCCGGAACGGACGGCGACGCGGTGGGCGTACGTGGCGGCCGCGTCGTCCGTCAGGCCGGCGCCGCGGGCCAGCGCCTGCTCGTACCGGCTCCGACCGAGCACGCGTTCGCTGGCGGCGACGGCCTCGTCGAGGCGGGTGGCGTCCTCGCCGTAGGCCGGGGCAGCGTGCGGCGAGGCGTGGTAGGCGCCCGCGAGCAGGGCGACGGCCTCGTGCTCACCGTCGCAGTGCAGGGCCTCGATGAGCAGCCGCACTGCCAGCCAGCCCTGGTTGCGCACCCCGGCGCGCTGCCAGTGCGCCACCGCGTCGCCCAGCCGGCGGCGCGCCCGGTGGTGGTGGCCGGTCCGCAGCTCGCGGGCGGCCAGCGAGGTCGTGGCCACGCCGACGACGAAGTCGGCGCCGACCTCGCCGGCCAGCGTGATCGCCCGCTCGTAGCCCGCCATCGCCGCCGCCGGGTCGGTCGTGGCCTCGGCGAGGATGTAGGTCGTCATCGCCACCATCGACGGCACGGCGAGCCGTCGCGCGTCGCGGGCCAGCCGGTCGGCGAGCTCGGCCGCCGCACCGGGCTGGCCGCCGTACGCCAGCGCCGCGGGGCCGACCGAGGCGGCGTTGACCGCCCGCACGTCCTCACCGGCGTCGCGGAACAGCGCAGCGGCCTGCCGGGCGTGGTCGGCGGCCTCGGCGAGCCGTCCCTCGAACAGGTCGACCTGCGCCAGTACCTCCAGGCTGAACCGCCCGTCGGCGCCGGGACGCGCGCCCTCGGCGAGCGCGCGGGCGCCGGCGAGGTCGCCGCGCTTCCAGGCGGCCATCGCCGCGCCCGCCCGCACCTCCTCGAACCGCGGGTGGCCGCCCGCCCGGTCCGCGAAGCCGTCGACGACCCGCTCGGCCCAGCGGCTGAGCTCCAGGCGGGAGCGGAGCATGGTGAACCAGTAGGTGGCGGCGGTCAGGTCCACCAGCGGGCCGACGGCGTCGGTGTCGAGCAGCCAGGACCGCGCGGCCCGCAGGTCGGGGGCCACGTCGTCGAACACGGTGCACGCCAGCGGCTCCGCGGGGGTGCGCAGCCGGGCGTCCGTCCGCGCGGCGAGGCCGGTCACGAGCTCGGCGTGCTCGCGCCGGACGGTCTCCCGCCGGCCGCTGCGGGCCAGCTTGTCGTCCGCGAACGCCCGCACCGTGGGCAGCAGCTCGTAGCGGCGGTCGGGCCGGAACAGCACCATCGAGTTGTCCACCAGCGACCCGAGCGGTCCGCCGGCGCCGTCTGGCCCGAGCTCCTCCGCCGCTTCCAGGCTGAACGGGCCCGCGAACACCGACAGCCGGTCGAGCAGGGCCCGCTCGTCGGCCGCGAGCAGGTGGTAGGAGGACTCGAGCACGGTGAGCAGGCTGCGGTGCCGGTCGGTGGGTCGCCGTCCGGTCCGGTCGAGCAGCCCGAGGTGGCGCACGACCCGGCCGGCGAGGGCGCGCGGGTCGATCCTGGTCATGCAGGCGGCGGCCAGCTCGAGGGCCAGCGGCAGCCCGCCGATGCGCCGGCACAGCTCGAGGGTCGCGGCCGGCTCGCTCGCGTCGAAGCCGGGTACGACCGCGCGGGCCCGGTCGGTGAACAGCCGCACGGCGGGTGACGTCGCGGAGTCAGCGGGCAGCGGGCCTACGCGCAGGTGGTGCTCGCCGTCGGCGCCGAGCGGGCCCCGGCTGGTGGCCAGGACCGTGACCTCGCTCCCTGCGGCCAGCAGGGCGTCGACGACGGCGGAGACCTCGGCGACGACGTGCTCGCAGTTGTCCAGCACGAGCAGCGCGCGCCGGTGGCCGAGGAAGGAGGCGACCCGGTCCCGCAGCGGTTCCCCGGCCCGCTCGGCGAGGCCGAGCCGGGCGGCGATCGTGGTCTCGACCTCGCTCGGCGTGGCCGAGGCGAGGTCGCACCACCACACGCCGTCCTCGTAGCGGCCGCGGACGGCGTGACAGGCGTGCTGGGCCAGCCGGGTCTTGCCGACGCCGCCGGGGCCGAGGACGGTCACGACCCTGGCCCGGCCGAGCAGGCCCGTCAGCTCGCGCAGCGCGTCGTCGCGCCCGACGAACGACGAGTCCGGCAGGGCCGGCAGCCCACCGGCGGCGGCCGGGGGCGGGTCGAGGCGCTGGTCGAGGAGGTCGCGGTACACGCGCTGCAGCAGCGGCGACGGGTCGGTGCCGAGCTCGTCGGCCAGCCGCAGGCGGTGCTGCTGGTAGCGCGCCAACGCCTCGCCGGCCCGGCCGAGCGCGGCGAGGGCGCGCAGCTCCACGGCCCGGGCCCGCTCCCGCAGCGGGTCGTTCGTGAGCAGCGGGACGATGACGGCGGCCGCGCGGTCCGGCGCGCCGTCGTCGAGGTGGGCGAGCGCCAGGTCCTCCACCGCGCGGCGGCGCAGCTCCTCCAACCGGGCCACGGTGGGGGCGACCGCCGGATGGTCCCCCGCGTCGGCGTAGGCGTCGCCCGCCCACAGCGCCAGCGCCTCGGTCAGCACCTCGGCCGACGCGGAACCGTCTCCGGAGAGGAGATCCTCGAACCGCCAGGCGTCGACCGCGCCGGGCGCTATCGCGAGCCGGTAGCCGCCCGGCTCGGCCGTGAGCGCCCCGCCCGCCGGCGCGAGCAGCACCCGCAGCCTGCTCAGCTGGGTCCGCAGGGCCGCGGCCGGGTGCTCCGGTGAGCCCTCGCCCCATGCGGCGTCGACCAGCGTGTCGACCGGCACCGCGCCCCCGCGGGCCGCCAGCAGCACGGCGGCCAGCCGGCGCTGGCGGCGCGACGGGATCGCGTCGTCGTCCAGTCGCGTCACGCCCAGCACCCGCAGCCGTACGGGGGCCTCGCCCACGCCCCGGGAGCCTACGCCCGTGACACGCGGGCGAACGCCTCGTGAAACGGCCCCCGCGCACGATCGCGGCCGTCCCGACCAGGAGAGAGGCGACACCGTGACCGGAATGGACCAAGCCAGGGTCGGCGAGCTCGTCGAGCGGATGCTCGGCGCGATGACCGGCGCGTGCACGGTGCTGATGACCCATCTCGGCGACCGGCTGGGCCTCTACCGCGACCTGGCCTGGCAGGGCCCGGCCACGGCGGCGGAGCTGGCCGCGCGGACCGGGTGCGCCGGCCGCTACCTGGCGGAGTGGCTGGCCCAGCAGGCCGCGGTCGGCATCCTCGATCATGACCCGGGGACGGGCCGGTTCACCCTGCCCCCCGAGCACGCGTTCGTGCTGGCGGTGGAGGAGTCCCCCGCCGCCTTCGCGGGCGGGATCGAGAACGTCGCCGCGCTGTTCGCCGACCTCGACGCCGTCGAGGCGGCGTTCCGCAGCGGGGCCGGGATCTCGTGGGCCGACCACGACGAGCGGGTCTACTCCGGAGCGACCCGGTTCTTCGGGGCCGCCTACCGGGCGTCCCTCGTCGCCGACTGGGTACCCGCGCTCGGGCTGGACGCCGCGCTGCAGCGCGGCGCACGGGTCGCCGACGTCGGCTGCGGGGGGGCGGTGAGCACCGTGCTGCTCGCCGAGGCCTACCCGCGGTCGAGCTTCGCCGGTTTCGACACCCACCCCCCGTCGGTCGAGGCGGCACGCAAGCTCGCCGCGGACGCCGGGGTCGGCGACCGCGCCCGCTTCGAGGTGGCGGGCGCGACCGGCTACGGCGGCGGCCCCTACGACGTGATCTGGTTCTTCGGCTGCCTGCACGACCTCGGTGACCCGGTCGCGGCGGCCGCGCACGCCCGCGCCCAGCTCGCCCCCGGCGGCACCGTCGCGATCGTCGAGCCGTTCGCTCTCGACGAGCCGGCCGAGAACATCGCCGCGAACCCGGGAGCCGGGCTGGCCTACACCATGTCGACGATGCTGTGCGTCCCGCACTCGGTGTCGGAGCCGGGGCGGGCGGCGCTGGGCGCGCAGGCAGGCGGTCGGGTGCTGCGCGAGGTGCTGCACGCGGCCGGGCTCAGCCGCGTCGAGCGGGTCGCCACGACGCCGGCCAACGCCGTCTACGCGGCCCGGCCCTGAGCCCGTACCGGCGTGACAGCCCCGTGAAACGTGGCCGGCGCAGGCTCGCGCGATCAGCACCGACGTGAGGAGCTCCGATGACCGCACTGCACGACCACCGGGGTCCGGCGACGCCCGGACACCGGCGGGAGACCCGAGACACGCTGCTGGCCGCGGCCGCCGACCTCGTCCCACTGCTCCGCGAGCACGCCGCGGCGGGCGAGCGGGACCGGCGGCTGACCGACGAGGTCGCCGCGGCCCTGCGCGCGGCGGGCATGTTCCGGCTCACCGCGCCCGGCCGCGAGGGCGGCCACGAGGTCGACATCCGGACGTGCCTGGACGTGTGCGCCGAGATAGCCCGCGGGGACGGGTCGGCCGGCTGGGTCACGACGCTGATGAACACCGGGGCCTACCTGGTGGGGCAGCTCGGTGACCGGGCGCGCCACGACGTGTGGGGCGGCGACCCGGACGCCGCCGTGTGCGGGCAGCTCACCCCGAGCGCGACGGCCCGCGCCGTGGACGGGGGCCTCGTGGTGAGCGGTCGGTGGGCGTGGGCGTCGGGCAGCCCGTGGGCCCAGTGGGACGCGCCGACGGTCCCCATCGTCAACGACCGGGGCGAGCTGTCCGACCTGCGTGCGGTCCTGATCCCGACCGCCGAGATGACGATCTCCGACACGTGGTTCGCCGCCGGGATGGCCGGCACCGCCAGCAACACCTTCGTCGCCGAGGAGGTCTTCGTCCCCGAGCACCGCAGCTTCTCGATCTTCGGGATGGGCGCGGGGGCGAACGTCTCCGACCACGACGACGAGCCGCTGTACCGGTCGGCGAGCTTCAGCGCGCTGGCCCTGCTGCAGGCGGGCCCGATGCTCGGGCTGGCCCGCTCGGCGTTCGAGCAGGCCGTCGAGACCGTGCGCCGGGGCAAGCCCGTCGCGTACTCGGTGTACGAGCGCTCGATCGACGCGCCCGGCTACCGGCTCGCCGTCGCCGACGCCGCCGCACTGATCGACACCGCCACCCTGCACGCCCACCGCTCGGCCGACGAGATCGACGCGGCCGCCCGGTCCGGTGGTCGGCTCGACGAGACGGAACGGGGCCGGGTGCGCAGCGACGTCGCGACCGTCGCCACCCGCTGCCGCGAGGCCGTCGGGCTGCTGCTGGACGTCGTCGGAGCCAGCAGCTTCGCCCAGGCCAACCCCCTGCAGCGGACCTGGCGCGACCTGGAGATCATCTGCCGGCACGGCCTGGTCAACCCCAACCTGGCGCGGGACATCTACGGGCGGGCCCTGCTGGGCGTCGACGAGCAGGTCAGCCCCCTCTTCTGAGCCCGGGCCGGCCGACGAGGACAGCCATCGCGTCCCGCGCCGTTGCCAGGATGCCGTCGCCGACACATCGACACCTCGCCGACCTGGGCCTCGCCGGGCGCGGGCCGCGGACGGTGTCGATGCTCGCCGCCGGCGTCGCGTCGGTGCTGCTGGTCGTCGTCGGCGCCGCGGCGGTCGCGGACCGGACGACCCGGCTGGACATCGGGCTGGCCGTCGTCATGCAGCTCCTCCTGCTGGGCGTCGTCGCGCTGACGGGGCTGTTCGGGCGCCGACCGCCGCTCGCCGTGTGGCGCGTGCCGGCGTGGCAGTAGGCGACCGGCGGTGTGACGGGGAGGACCAGTACACGCACTCCGGGTTCGCCAACCCCACCCGCAAGGTGCTGGCCGGCGTGCCGCTGACCCGCGGACCCTCAGTCAACCGGGCAGCGGCACGCGTACCGCTCCGCGTCCTTCAGCAGCGTCAGGAGATGCGCCCACGGCTGGTTGATGTCCTTGCTGCGCCGGTAGTCCATGAACGCCCGGACCGGACCCGCGATGTTCTGCAGGGGATGGTGCCAGGCGTCGAGCACGATCTCCTTGTCCACCTGCCCGCGGCTCACGTAGCCCGCCATCGTGTCGTAGAGGGCGAGCGAGTAGTTGATCTCGTCCCAGGCCTGCTCGCTCAGCCCGGCGAACTCGCCCGACCTCGCCACCTGGAACAGCCGCCGGCGACCCGTCGCCGCCTTCGGGTCGACGAGGAGCTCGTGGATGCGCTGGTAGGTGGCGCCGCGGGCGAGCTTGCGCGTGGCCTGGACGGTCCACCAGCTCGTGAACAGCGCCAGCAGGAGGGCGACGAGCGACACGACGAACGCCAGGACGTCCTTGTTGTCGGTGAGGAACTTGACGAGCTCGCCCACGCGAGCACAGTAGCGGCAGGCCCTGATCGCGGAGGCGGGACATGGCGGTGTGGGACGTGGCGGCCCGGCCGCCGCGCGAGCAGTTCGGGTACTGGCGGGAGGTCATCTGCGAGGCGTTCGTCCCGCTCGCGCCGGCGCCGCTGGCGCCCGCGGAGGGCTTCGCCAGCAGGGTCGAGACGCACCCGTACGCCCGGGTCGTCCGGGCGCGCATCGCCTCCCAGCCGCAGCGGACCGCGCACGGGAGAAGGGAGGTCGCGCGCACCGAGGGCGCCTACGTCTTCGTGAACCTGCAGACCGCCGGGACCTGCGCCGTCGAGCAGGGCGGCCGCCGGTCGCTGGTGCGGCCCGGGCAGCTCACCGTCGTCGACACGACCGCGCCGTACCGCTTCGAGTTCGCGCAGCCGTGGCGGATGGTCTCCTACCGCCTGCCCCACGAGCTGCTCGGCGGCGGCCTGGACGCCGTCCGGCGGCACGCGGGCGACTGCTGGCCGGACGAGGGCGCCGGCGCGGTCGTGGCCGCCGTGATGGCGTCGATGTGGCGGCTCGACGGCTCGGCCCGGGCGTCGGTGACCTCCGACGTCGAGCACGCGCTGGCCGCCGCCCTGTCCGCCGCCGCGGCCGAGCGCGGCGCCGACGCAGGCGATCGGCGGGCGGCGTTGCGGGCCGAGGTCGGGCGCCAGGTCGAACGGCGGCTGTCCGACCCCTCGCTCGACGTCCGCAGCGTCAGCCGCCGGCTCGGCGTCTCGCCGCGCACCCTGCACGCGGCCGTCAGCGCGGGCGGCGAGACGTTCGCCGCGCTGGTCCGCCGCCGGCGGCTCGAACGGGCGGCCACGCTGCTGGCCGACGCCGGGTCGCGGCAGACCGTGACCGAGATCGCCGCCTCCGTGGGGTTCGACGGGCCGGCCTCGTTCAGCCGGGCCTTCCGCCGCGAGTTCGGCCGCGCCCCGACCGACGTGCGGCGCGCGGCGCGTGCGCAGGATGGACAGCCGCGGCGCACGGAAGGGACAGACACGAGCACGGCCGGGGCCCGACGCTGACCCCGGACGTCGGGTCGGTGCTGGGAGGTCCCCGTGACGGTGTCGTTCTCGCTCTCGCCGCAGCAGGAGCAGCTGAAGGCGGTGGCCCGCCAGTTCGCCGAGGCGCACCTGCGCGACCTCGCCGAGGCCGTCCGGAACGAGCCGGACCCGGCCCGGCGGGCCGCCCTGGCGCGGCCGGCGTTCGCGAAGGCCGTCGAGGCAGGGTTCCTCAAGGGGCTGATCCCGGTCCCGTTCGGCGGGGCCGCCGGCAGCGGGGTGGACGCGGCGATCCTCATCGAGGAGTGGGCGGCGCACAGCCCCGACTTC
Organism: uncultured Actinomycetota bacterium; assembly: GCA_963728105.1. Classification (GTDB taxonomy): domain Bacteria; phylum Actinomycetota; class Actinomycetes; order Mycobacteriales; family Pseudonocardiaceae; genus Pseudonocardia. Next base: position 31,254 of record CAVSJZ010000072.1, read on the forward strand.
GTGATCTCGATGGCCGGCCCGCTGATCGCGCTGGTGCCGGTCTACCAGGTCGGGACGCCCGAGCAGATCCGGCGCTTCGTCGCCCCGTTCCTCGCCGACAGCGGCACGCCGGTGGCGGCCATGGCCTACTCCGAGCCCGCCGGCAGCGCCAACTTCGACGCCCCGCCGCCGGCCGAGGGCACGCGGACCACGGCGGTGCCCGACGGCGACGAGTACGTGGTCAACGGGGACAAGGCGTGGGCGTCGCACCTGCCCGGCTGGGACGGCGACGGCCCCGACGTCATGACGATCGTCTGCCGCGCACCGGGCGGCGTCTCGCTACTGGTCGCCGAGCGCGAGCACCTCGCCGGGCACGTCGAGGTGCGGAAGCTCTACGACCTGCCCGGCCTGCGGGGCTGCCTCACCGCGCACGTGCGGCTGCGCGACGTCCGCGTCCCGCGGGCGAACCTGCTCGGCGCCGAGGGCCAGGGCGTGGAGCTCACGCGCAACGCGTTCGTCGGCAGCGGCGCCTCGATCGGGACGTTCGCGGTGGCGGCGATGCGCAGCGCGTTCGACGTCGCGTACCGCTTCGCCACGACCGAACACCGCGGCGGCGCCGTCCCGATCATCGAGCACCAGGCCGTCTCGGACGTGCTGGCCCGCGCCAAGTCGCGGATCGAGGCCGTCCGCCTGCTGTCCTGGCGGGCGCTCGACGCCGCGCTGTCCGGCGACCCGCACGGCCTGGAGTGGGCGCTGCACGCCAAGACGCTCGGCTCGGACACGGCGGTCGAGGTGGTGGGCGACCTGGTCCAGGTGGTCGGCGTCTCGGCGTACGACACCGACTTCCCGCTGGTGCGCCACCTGCACGAGGCGCTGGCCTACCCGGTCATCGAGGGCTCCAACATCGGCGTCCGCCGCCGCCAGCTGCAGGCCCTGTTCACGACGGACGGCTACGACCCGCTCGCCGCGTCGGGCATGGCCTGAATCGATCTGGGACCGGCTGTCCCGTCAGCCGTCGGGCAGCCCGCTGTTGCGGGTGCGCAGGCGGTCGCCGCGACGTCGTCCCAGCGCGTCGGACAGGCGTGAGGCCTCGGGCCGCCGCCCGGCCCGGTCGTCGCCGTCCCGGGTCTCGGCCGCGTCCAGCTCGTAGGCCAGCGCGTCGCGCAGGCCGTCGAGGGTGCGCACCAGGCGACGCAGCTCGCTCCGCGCGGCGTCGCGGAGCTGGAGCTGCTGCGCGAGCTCGGCCCGCACGGCCCGGGCGGTCGCCGTGGCGGACCGCTCCGCGGCGTCGACGATCTCGGCCGCGCGCCGGCGGGCGTCCTCGGCCACGCGCTGCGCCCGGGCGGTCGCGTCGGCGAGCAGGACGCCTGCTCGCTCCTCGGCCGCGGCGACGGTCGCGGCGGCGCGGCGCTCGGCGTCGGCCAGCGCGGCCTCGCGGTCCGTCCAGGAGCGGCGCTGCTCGCGCTCGTGCCGGTCGATCTCGGCGTGCGCCTGGGTCAGCAGCGCGGCGGCCGCGCGCTCGGCCTCGGCGTGGATCTGCGAGGCTTCCTCCTCGGCGGCGCGCAGGAGCCGGTCCAGCCGCCGCCCGAGTCCGCCACCGGCGCCGTCCTCGACGAGCGCCTGCCGGTCGCCCGGCCCGGCCGGGACGGGTCCATGGCGGCGGGCATCGGCGCCGAGCCCGGCCGGGACCGCGGCGCCCGTCGCCGCCTCCGCCGACTCGCCGCCCGGTTGCGCTCGGCGATCAGCCACCGTGCCGACCCCTCCCCCGGTTCCCGCACGACCACGTGAACATATCCACGCCGCGCGGGAGCCGCACGTCAGCTTAGCGAGTGGCACGGCCGGCATGGGTTCGCATTTGACGAACACGAACCGGACCCGAGGGACAATCCCCTTAGATCAGCGAGTAACGTGGCGAACACGTAGCGCGAGATACTGAGCGTCGCCGCTGTGCCGGATCGGAGTTGACCATGCAACGGTTCCGGGTCGACGCCAGCTTGCGCCGGGGCGACGAGGCACACCTGGCGGTGCGGGGCGAGATCACGCCCGCCGAGGGGGCCCGGCTCGTCCTCGTACTGCGGGCGCTGGTTCAGGCCGGTGCGCGGCAGGTCTTCGTCGACCTGGCGGCGGTGGACGCCTGCGACGCCGCCGTCCTCGCGCAGCTGCAGGACCAGCAGCGCTACGTCGAGGCCCGCGGCGGCTGGCTCGTCATCGACGGCCCGCCGTCCATCGTGCGCGGCATCGAGCCCACGCTGGGCGAGATCTTCCGGATCCACCGGAGGGTGACGGGCACGCCCGCCCGGGTACCCCGGCAGCGGGAGACGGCCGACACCGGCGAGCGCGTGCCGTCCGCACTGCACGGCTGAGGAGCCGCAGGTCGGGGCACCTGCGGCACGCCGGCCTGCCATGCTGGCCGCGTGGACATCGGGCTGCACGCTCTGGGCATCGGCACGGGTGCCGACCGCGCCGTGATCGACGCCGTCGCGGCCGCGGCCGAGCGTGCCGGGTTCGCGACACTGTGGGCCGGCGAGCATGTCGTCATGGTCGACGACGGGCGCTCCCGCTACCCGTACGCCGACGACGGCCGCATCGCCGTCCCGGCCGAGGCCGACTGGCTCGACCCGCTCGTCGCGCTCAGCTTCGCCGCGGCGGCGACCACGTCGATCCGGGTCGCGACCGGGGTCCTGCTGCTGCCCGAGCACAACCCCGTCGTCGTCGCCAAGCAGGCCGCCTCGCTCGACCGGCTCAGCGGCGGCCGGCTAGACCTCGGCGTCGGGATCGGCTGGTCCCGCGAGGAGTTCGACGCGCTCGGCGTGCCGTTCGCCCGGCGCGCCGCGCGGACCGCCGAGTACGTCGCGGCGATGCGGGCGGTGTGGCGCGACGACCCCGCCTCGTTCCACGGCGAGTTCGTCGACTTCGACGCCATCCGGGTCAACCCCAAGCCGGCGCGGGGCCGCCTCCCCGTCGTGCTCGGCGGGAACGGCGACGCGGCGCTGCGGCGCGTCGCGGCGTGGGGCGACGGCTGGTACGGCTTCAACCTGGCCGACGCCGGGGAGGCCGCCGAGCGGGCGTCGGCGATCCGGGACCTGTGCCGGCGGGGCGGGAGGGACGCCGCCGAGCTGCGCCTGGCCGTCGCGCTGCGCGACCCGCGGCCTGCCGACCGCGCCCTACTGGCCGGGAGCGGCATCGACGAGCTGGTTGTCGTCGCCGCCCCGCCGGCGGACCCGGCGGACGCGCGCGCCTGGGTCGACGACCTCGCCGCGCAGTGGGTCGCCGCGCCGACCCCGTGACGGCCGCGCCTACGGCCCGGCGACCCTCACCGCCGTCCCCGTCCGCAGGCTCTCGTTCGCCGCGTCGGCGAGCGCCAGCGCCGCGCGGCCGTCGCCGAACCCGGGGGACGGCGTGGAGCCGGTCTCGACCGCGGTGACGAAGTGGTCGAGCTCGGCCCGGTAGGCCGGGGTGTAGCGGTCGAGGAAGAAGTGGTGGTAGGGCGGCGCGACCTCGGTCTGCGCCGCGCCGGAGAACCGGACGCTGGTCGGCAGCTGGTTGGCGGCGCTGAGCATGCCGAGCGCGCCGAACGCCTCCAGCCGCTGGTCGTAGCCGAACGCGCACCGGCGGGCGTTGGTGATCGAGCACAGCGCCCCGCCCGCGCCGCGCAGCACGACGACCGCGCCGTCGACGTCGCCGGCGGCCGCGATCTCGTCGGAGATCAGGTTCGTGCCCGTCGCCGTGACCTCGACGACCTCGCCCAGGAAGAACCGGGCCATGTCGAGATCGTGGATGGTCATGTCCCGGAACAGGCCGCCCGAGGTGGTCACGTAGCCCGCCGGCGGCGGGGCCGGGTCCCGGCTGATGATCGTCAGTTGCTCCAGCGGGCCGATCTCCCCGGCCTGCACGCGGGCCCGGATGTCGGCGAACGACGGGTCGAACCGGCGGTTGAAGCCCACCATGACCCGGTCGGCGAGGTCGCCGATCTCGGCCCGGCAGGCGTCGACGCGGGCGAGGTCGAGATCGATGGGCTTCTCGCACAGGACCGCCTTGCCGACCTGCACTGCCCGGGTGAGCAGGTCGACGTGCGTCGGGGTCGGGGACGCGACGACGACCGCGTCGAGACCCGGGTCGCCCAGCACCGCGTCGACGTCGGTGCCCCACGGGACCCCGAACCGCTCGCCCACCTCGCGCGCGGCGCCCTCGACCGGGTCGCAGACCGCGGCGAGCCCGGCGCGCGGATGGACGGTGATCGAGTCGGCGTGCACGCGTCCGATCCGGCCGCAGCCGATCACACCCAGCCGCACCATGGCTGCTCCTTCGAGAGGTCGGGTTCGGGGCCGCCGGGAGTCGACGAGGCGGCCCCGGCCCTGCGAGCACAGTCTGGCAAGCCCGCCCGGGACCCCCGGCGTGACACGGCGGCCTGGTGATCATTGTGGGGCGGATCGGGCCGGGGCCGGGCCGGGCCGGGCCGGGGCCAGGGGCGGGGACGTCCGCCCGCCGACGCCCGTGGTGATCGCCGCCCGGGGGCGTGGCGGGCCATGTCCGGCCCGGGAGCTCCCCACCCGCTGATCACGCCCGCCGAGGAGCCGTCCGGGCGGGCCCGGCCACGTCGGGCCCGCCGACCCCGTCGTGATCACCAACCTGGGACCCGGCAGGCCACATCGAGGCCACCGACCCGGCGGTGATCACCAGCCTGGGACCCGGCAGGCCACATCCGGCCCCGACACTCCCCACCCGCTGATCACACCCGCCGGGGAGCCGTCAGGCAGGCCCGGGCACGTCGGGACCGCCGACACCGTGGTGATCGCCAACCTGGGACCCGGCAGGCCACATCCGGCCCGGACACTCCCCACCCGCTGATCACGGCCTCCCGCCGGGGGAGCCGACAGGCAGGCCCGGCCACGTCGGGGCCGCCGACCCGCTGGTGATCGCCCGCCTGGGGCCCGGCAGGCCATATCCGGCCCGGAGGCTCCCCACCCGCTGATCACGGCCTCCCGCCCGGGAGCGCGGGGCACGCCGACGTGTGCTGATCACCGCCCGGGTGCAACGCAGGCCACCTGTGGCCCGGGATCTCCCCACCCGCTGATCATGGTCTGCCGTCGAGGAGCGTGGGACACACCGACCGGTGGCGATCACCGCCGGGGGCGTGCCAGGCCGCCGGTTGCCCCAGAAGCTCCGCACCCGCTGATCATGGTCCCTCGCCGGGCCGCCGTCGGGGTCGGCCGGGCACGTCGGGGCCGCCGACCCGGTGGTGATCACCAGCCTGGGGCCCGGCAGGCCGCATCCGGCCCGGAAGCTCCCCACCCGCTGATCATGGTCTGCCGCCGGGTCACGACTGGCCGGCGGTCCGTGGTGATCACCTGTTCCGGGTCGTGGGCGCTGCCCGGGCTTCTCCCCCGGCCCGTTCTGGCGATCATGCCGGTGGCCGGACGGCCCCTCTGGCCTAGGCCGTGTCCCGTGGATCAGCGAACGCGGTATCCGCGCCCAGATGGCCGCTCGCTGCGTTGTCGGACGGCTCGAGTACGCCCGGTACGAGAGCCGCCCTCCGCCTTGCGAGCAGCCATCTGGATCACGAATCCCGTCGCCCGTGATCCACGGACACGGCCTAGCCGAGCAGCCGCACCGCGCCCTCGAGGTCGTCGATCCGCGCCACCCCCTCGGCCAGGGTCTCGCCGGTCCAGCCGGGCCCGGCTGCGACCCGGACGGTCGCCGGCGGAATGCCGTCGAACAGCGCGGGAGCCGCCCGCTCGGCGACGTGGCAGTACAGGACGACGGCAGCCGCTCCCGAGCGGCGGACGGCCTCGGCGAGGGTCGGCCCGGGCGTTGACGCGCCGAGGAGCACTGTCGTGACGCCGTGCGGCGTGAGCGCCGCGGCCAGCGCGACCAGCGGGAGGTCGTGGTCCTCGCCCGGGACGGACGCCAGCAGCGCCGGTGCGCGGAGCCCGGTGGCCTCCGCCGGAGCCGGCAAGCGGGTCAGGGCGGCCGCCGCCTCGCCGAAGGCCGTCACGACGAGGTGGGACAGCAGGTGCTCGACGGCGATACCGTGCGGCAGCCGGTCCCAGCGGTCCCCGATCGGGCCGAGCACCGGGCGCACGAGGCGCTCCCAGGTGTCGACCACGCTGCCGCGCCGGAGATGGTCGCGCAGCAGCTCGCGCACCGCCGGCCCGTCGAGGTCGAGCGCGGCGGCGCAGAGCCGGTGGGCCGCGGGGTCCGCGCCGGGGGGCAGCGGAATGCCGTGCCGCGCGGCCGCCAGCACGGCCCGGACGGCGTCGCCGGTGGCGACCCCCTGCGTGATCAGCTGCTGGACAGCGGCGAGCCGGTCGAGGTCGGCCGGGCTGTAGCGGCGGTGCCCGCCGACCGTGCGGCGGGAGGGCCCCAGCCCGTAGCGCTGCTGCCACATCCGCAACGTCGCCTGCGTCATCCCCAGCCGCTCGGCCACCGTCGAGATCGGGAAGCCGGCGCCGGGCGGCGCCGCGCCGGCGGAGGCGGCGTCCGGCGCCGGGTCGGGCGCGGCGCCACGATGCCGGGCGCCGACATCGTCGGGGCTCGCGCTCCGCATCGCGACCACCCTCCTGCAGCGGGGTCCGCCCGCTCGGCCGACACGCCGTCGTCTGCGTGTCGGGACGGTGAAATCTTCGACCGAACCTCGACACGAGTCGCGTGGCAGTCTAGCTTCCAGACGAGCGAGTGTGACAGGGGTTGCCGATCCTCACGGCCGGCCGCCCGTGAGGACGGCGCCGGGCGGGTGCCGATCGGAGGACCGGTCGATGGGCCGAATCGGGCGGCGGCCACCGCTGTCATCTGGGTCGTCCGCGTGACCGCCACCGACGCGTGGTCGCCCTCGCCCGGGACCACCCCGTGGAGGGGTCGGGGTGGCGCCGGGCCCGTCGAGGGGGACCGGATGGACGGGCTGTTCGCCGCCGCGGACGCGGTCGCCAGGGATCTCCCGCTGCGGGACCGGATGGAGCGCCTCGTCGCCGCCACGCGCCGGGCCTGCGCGGCGGACGCGGCGGGCGTGTGCCTGGTGGGCCCGGACGGCGAGCTCGTCGTCGTCTGCGGTGACCTCGACGCGGTCGCCGCCGGGACCGAGCCGACGTCGTGGGTGCGCCGCCTCGTCGCGGGCCTGCTCGCCGAGCCACGGCCGCTGCGGCTCGACCGGCCGCCGGACGGGCCGACCGGAGCCGACCCCCCGCATCCGTGCTTCCTCGGGGCGCCGGTGCGGGTGGACGACCGGACGGTCGGCGCCCTCTACCTCACGGGCAGACGCGACGCGCCGGCCGCGTTCGGCGACGACGACGAGGAGCTGCTGGCCGTGCTGGCGTCGCTGGCCGGGGCGGCGATCGGCAACGTCCGCCTCCGCGGCGAGCTCGACGCCGTCCGCGCCGACCTCGCCGCGCTCGAGCGGATCGACGCCAACGACCGCGTCGCCGCGGACCTCTGCGACATGATGGTGAGCCGGCTCTTCGGCATCGGCCTGGGCCTGCACGGCCTGGCCCGCTGGATCGACCAGGACGAGGGCCACGCGGCCATCGCCCGCCACGTCGCCGATCTCGACCAGCTCATCCGGGAGCTGCGCACCGCCGCCTACGTCGCCGGCACCTGAGCCGGGGCCCGTGCGCACCGGGCTGGCGCGGGCCGGGTTCCTCCTGCTCTGCGCGCTGAGGTCACCGGACATCCTCGTCGGCTACGTCGCGTGGGTGGCGAGGATCCTGACCGGCGGGCGCTCCGGGTTGTCGGTGACGGGCACAGGGTCCGCCGGCCGCCCGGTGCTCCGAGCACAACCTCGGGACGCGGCCGGACGGGGCGGCGGCGTCCCCGGCTGGGCGTGGCCCTGACGGCCGGGCCGGTGCTGCTGCCCACCGGCCGACCGGGTACGTGCCGCGGGCGTCCCCCTGCCCGTCGAGGCGAGGCCGCCGCAGTACGAGGCGCCGGCGCGGACCGGGTTCCCCGACGCCGCGGTCGAGCGGCACCTGCCCGACGTCACGCAGTTCGTGTTCCTCCACCGCCCGCGCCCGGCCCGGAGCAGGCGGACCGGGCGACGCGCGCGGCAGGGCCGGACCCGCCTCAGCCGGGCGGCATCGGGTCTGCCTCGACGAAGCGGCGCCGGTCGGCACCCGGCAGGGTCCGGTGGCCGATCGAGCCGGGCTCCGCGACCAGCGCGAGCACCCGGGCCAGGCAGCGGGCGTACTGCTCGGCGGAGTCGGCGCCGTCCCACTCGTAGAGCCCGCGGTAGACGCCCGTGCCGGGGTCGGTGAGCCAGAGCTTGGTCACGAACCCCGGGAAGCCGGCGAACAGCGGCGTGTTCACCACGCACGTGCGCCGGAACACCGCGTGGGCCCACCGCGCGGACCCGATCCACCTCAGCCGGAACCGCACGACCAGTACGGCCGGGTCGGCCGGCCGCCGGCCCGCGACGGCGGTCTCGCGGAACACCGTCGTCACCGTCCCGTCGGCCACGGGCAGCCGGGCGCCGACGAGGCCGCCCGGCATCCGCAGCCGCCCGCGGAGCAGCAGCCGGGCCGTGCCGAGGAACGACCCGGCGACGGCCCGCCACGCCACCGCCACCGGCACCCGCACCGCCGTCCGACCGGGCATCGGGGTCTGGCGGGCCGCGTCAGGGGCCGGACACCGGTGCCACGCCGGCCGGGGTACGGCTGGGGCGGGCGCCGAGCAGGATCAGCAGCAGGCCCACGACCAGCAGCCCGAGCCCGGTGCCGAGAGCCGCTCCCGCGGTGGCGCCCAGGACCGGGACCTGCGCACCGACGGTCAGGTCCGCGTCCACCGGACGGGTGGCGTCGGCGTTCATCACCACGACCGTCCAGTCACCCGGCTGCGGCGACCACACGAGCGCCTGCGTGCCCGTCCCCGTCGCCGACGCGGCCCAGAACGGCTGGTCGGCCGGCTTCCCCGACGGCGCACCGCCCGGCGTGTCGACGACGCCGACGCGCTGGCGCCCGCCGCTGTCGGCCTCGGTGCGCCACCGGCCGACGGCGACGCCGTCGAGGTAGCGGGCCACGTCCGCGGTCGGGCCGATCCCGACGAACACCCCCGCATCGGAGCGGGTGCCGGCGCGCACGACGACCTGCCCGACCGTGCGGGCCAGCACGCCGGGGTCGGTGCCCGCGTCGATCCGGACGGGGTCGCTGGCCAGCGCGTAGCCGCCGGTGGACGCGGGCCGCACCGCCGCGGCCACGAACCCGGCCGCGTCCCGCCCTCCGGCGTTGGCCACCAGGCCTATCGTCCCCGCGGCCGTCATCCCGACCGCAGCCGCGGTGAGCAACGCCCCGATCGTCAGCAACACGCTGCGCCCGACCGGCGGCGGAGGCAGCGTCCGGACCGGCGCGGCCGGGCCCGCGTCCACGCGCGGCCGGTCCAGGACCGCAGCCCCACCCCCGACCGCCGTGGCCTCGGCCGCCGGGAGGCCGGCCGTCGGCTCGGCCGGCGACGCGGCGGCCTCGGCCGGTGTGGGCTCCTCAGGGCCCTGGTCGAGCCGGAACGGCGGGTAGGCGTCGGTCATCAGCGAGACGTAGGCGCCCACCCGCAGCACCCACCGGTTCATGCCCAGCACCGCGTCGAAGATCCCCCGCGGGTACCGGCCGGTGAACAGCAGCGCCACCGCCGCGATCAGCACCAGCACGGTGACGAGGCCGCCGTCGAAGCCGATCGCGCCCGTGACGTTGACCCGGCCCACGATCGTGCCCGCCGACCCGACGAAGAACGCCAGCACCAGGTAGTGCGGGATGGCCAGCAGCCACCACTGCACCAGCGCCTTCCCCCGCGAGAGCCGCTGCGGGTAGTCGACCTCCAGCCGGGCCGGGTAGTCCGGCACGTCGGCCAGGGTGAACGGCGGGTAGCGGTCGGTGCCGTTGGCGCCGTAGCCGTAGAAGGCCACCCGCCAGCCCCACCGCAGGACCCCGACGTTGAAGCCGAAGATCGCGCGCGGGTAGTGGCCGGTGGCCAGGATCGCCACGAACGCGACCACCGTCAGCACCCAGTACGCGATGCCCAGGAACACCAGCACGACCAGGTGCGGGATGAGCAGCAACCACTTCACCAGCCACAGCCCGCGCGACACACCCGGGTCGAGCCGACCGGTCACCCGCACGGGATAGGTCATCTCCGTCATGGCGCCACGGTCCACGCCGCCGCCGCGACCGGTCAGGGCACAGCGGCCCGCCACCCGTGTCCGGAAGGCCCGGTTCTGCGTGCAGGCGGGGGCCGCCACCGGCGGCGGCCGGGCCCTCCGGCCCTGCCTCGGCGACGCGGCGGGCGCCACCCTGGGGACCGTCCAGGTCCGACGTGAGCGAGGTGGTGGGTGACATGACGGTCCTGGTGACGGCCGCGAGCCGCTACGGGGCGACCCGCGGGATCGCCGAGGCGATCGGCGCCGCCCTGGCCGAGCGGGGGATCCCGACCGAGGTGCGCGCACCCGACGAGGTGAGCGACATCGCCGGGTACGACGCGGTCGTGCTCGGCAGCGCCGTCTACACCGGGCACTGGCTCCCGGCCGCGACGGCACTGGTCGACCGCGGCGCTGGCGCTTGGGGCGGCCGGCCGGTCTGGCTGTTCTCCAGCGGCCCGGTCGGGGACCCCGGCCGGTCGCTGACGAAGAAGATGGGCGTCGACCCCGTCGACCTGCCCGCCGTCCGGGACGCGACGGGCGCCCGGGAGCACCGGATGTTCCCCGGCAAGCTGGACCGGGCGAACCTGCCGCTGGCCCAGCGGCTGCCCATGGCGCTGTTCCCCGGGATGCAGGGCGACTTCCGCGACTAGGCCGCCGTCCGCGAGTGGGCGGCCGGCATCGCGGGCGCACTGCACCCGACGGCGGCGCACTGACTCCCTGGACACTGGTCTTCCCGGGCACCGTTCGACCGCGGGACCTCCGGCTCTGGCCGGGCGGGCGGCGGGCGCCGACGCTGCGGGCATGCGCGACGACGACGGCGCCGGCGAGATCGACCGCGCGGGGCCCGACGACCTGCTCGAGCTGGCGGTCGACCGCGGGCCGGTGCCCTGGCAGGTGGGGGCCCTGCTCGTCCTCGACCGCCCGCTCGACGCGGCGACGCTGCGGCGGGAGCTCGCCCCCCGCGTCGAGGCGGTTCCCCGGCTGCGACGCAGGCTCGTGCGCACTCCGCCGCTGTGCGGACGGCCGGTCTGGGTCGACGACCCCGCCTTCGCCCTCGACCGGCACGTGCGCGAGGTGCGGTGCCCGGAGCCCGGCGACGACGCCCGGCGGGACGGTGCGCCGTCGGAGCACGCGCCGGGGGAGCACGCGCTGTGGGACGTCGCGATGCAGGCCGTCGGGACCCGCCTGCCACTGGACCGCCCCCCGTGGGCGGCGGTCGCGGTCAGCGGGCTGCCCGGTGGCCGCGGCGCGCTCGTCGTCGTCTTCCACCACGTGCTCGCCGACGGCATCGGCGGACTCGCCGTCCTCACCCAGCTCGTCGACGGGGCCCCGCCCGTCCGGGTGGGTGGGTTCCCCCGCCGTCCCCCGACCCGGTGGCGGCTGTTCACCGACGCCCTGCGCGGGCGCGCCGGCGCGCTGGCGCACCTGCCGCGCGGCCTGCGCCAGGTCCGCGACGCCGTCGGCGAGCTCCGCTCGACCCGGGCGCCCCGCGCTCCGCGGACCTCGCTGCAGCGGCCCACCGGGCCGCGCCGGGCACTGCGGGTCGTCCGGGTCGACCTGGGGACCGTCCGCGCCGCCGCCCACGCGCACGGCGGCACCGTCAACGACGTCGTGCTCACCGCGGTCGGCGGCGCGCTGGGCGCCCTGCTGGCCCGGCGCGGCGAGCACGTCGAGCAGGTCGTCGCGTCCGTCCCGA
>CAVSJZ010000073.1:0-22613 GCA_963728105.1 uncultured Actinomycetota bacterium
CTGTCAGTAGCAGCGCGTCGTCCCGCCGGGGGAACTTGGGTGAAGGTGGGCAGCCGATAGGTGACTCTGTCACACACGATCCTCGCCCAATAGGATTTCGCCTCCGCCTGGGGTAGGCCATCGGGTGTTTGAAGACTTTTGGCGCGAAACTCGATCCGGGGCACGACCACTTGGTGGCGTTTCACGGGCGGAAATGCATCGTTGCTACGGAAGACCGCCCCTGCGAACTGAAAGTTCCCCAGTTTGCTTCGTGCGACAAGGCTGCCGTTGCGGTAGAGGTAGACAGGACGACCTCTTATGAATCGATAATCCTTTGTTTTCTCAACTTCGTAGCCGTCGAGCAGATCTCCTCAAATGCCTTGTCTTACGTTGACGGACCCGAACGCCGCGAGATCGCTGGAATGAGTTCGACCACGAATTCGATGATGGTGGTGTCGATTCTGCCGCATCCTTCGGATGGGGAGGGAAGGAAGGGGTGGGGGTGGACGGGGCTATGGGTCCATACAGAGTTGCTTGAAAGTCGGCAGGCCTTGAAGCTTGGGTCTGAAGATCAGTTCCGATGCGGAGGCGGCCGACGGCACGGCCGAAACGGCCACCAACAGCAGCGCCGTCGCGGCAACTGCGGCGGCGCGAGGTAGCAGACTCGCCACGGCGGCGGAGGACCAGACATGACGCAGGGGTTTAAAGCCTTTGGAGATACTCGGAGCACCCTGGTCATGCGTCCGGCGCACCACCCGATCTGGCCCGGACCGGCCGCAGTCTAGCGAGGTTCCCGCAGGGGCGCAAGGGGATCTGGGCGGTCGCCGGCAAGAAGACGGGAGGGGGTGAGGCATGAAGGTCTCAGACTCAAATCCTACGAGTAACCCAGGACGGATAAGTTCACTTGCCTGAAGAGCGCGGTGAAGCCTTGCGCGGCCTCAGGTAAGCTTGCTTCCGAGCACTCCGCCTGAGAATGTTGGACTTGCTCGGTCGGGTTGCTGCGTTTCTCCTGAGCAGGGGAACGCGAGCAATTCGTTCACGTACACGAACACCTCGTAACCGTGCTTGAGCTGTAAGAGGCTGATTCGCGGGGATTCTTTGATTTGAAGGAATTTTCGACCACACCGACTAGCGCGTAGCTGCTACCGATTTGGGGGTGATTTCTTCTCCAGGGGAGCCGCAGGTCCGAGCAATCTTGTCGGAGCAGCGGTAAAAGATTTCCAGAGGGCGCGTCTTAGAGCCCTCATACTTAGTTATCCGCTTGCCAGCGTTTAACGCTCACGATTTCCTCGCTGACCACCCTTTCATGGTCGGTCCCTGGATCGAGGTGCTTGGGGATCCTCAGGTAGTCATTGACCTTTGCGGTCCCGGCCTTGGCGTATTTTCCCGCCGCTTTGCGGGTGATCGTCGGTGGTTTGGAGTGCGACGTGTTTCCACGCGCGGGAACGGCTGAAGGCGCGAGCAGTCCTACCACCATGATCGACAAGAACACGTCCCACGAAAAGTGCTCGGTGTCGCATGAAGCGCAGACCTCCGCATCAGTCGGGGCTCCCAGACACTCCACGCGGCGCACCGCCCCCCGCCTCACCGCACCCACACGAGATTAACAGCGGCTCAGCCGGAGCGCCGCTCCGGAAGCAGACTTTCCCGCCACGCCTCCCCTTGCCGGGCCGATGGACCATCCCGACTTCAGAAAAGCGAGGTAGGACCGTTCCCAGGTCGAGCCGCTGCCCGAGTTCCCCGGTGGCCCGCTAGACTAACCTCGATCCACCGTTTTCACCCCGCAGGGTGTGGTCGGCCGACTTGAGGTAGGTAACAGCGCCAGGGCGGTTCTCGCCCGCTTCGCGAGCTGCTCGTCGTATGCCACCTAGATCGCGATTTCGACCTCGAACTCCGCCATCGTCGGCGGGCCGGGCAGCAGCGGGCCACCGTCCTCGAAGGCGGGCAGCAGCGTCTCGTCGCGGAACCGCTCCCAGATCTCCTTCCTCCCAGACCGCGACGACGACCCAGCCGCTCGCGCTCAGCCCGGCGTAGTGATGCGTCTGGCCGGCGGGCAGGCCGCCCGGCGGGTGCACCACGGCGGTGGTGGCGTCGTACTGCTCCCTGGTGCCGCCCTCGAACTCGTTGACGATCACGTAGGCCATCTCATCCTCCAGTTCCTCGCCGGTTAGCCGGGCGATCCCCCGACCGGATCACGGTAACCCATGGCTCCGGCGCTCGAGTCCGGTGCTCAGAACAGGCCCGGCACCAGCGCCTTCACCCGCAAGCGGTAGGCGGCGTACTCGGCGGGGAAGTGCTCGCTCATCAGCGCCTCCTCCTGGCCCATCTTCAGCCAGACGCCGGCGAAGACGAGCGTCAAGCCGAGGAGCGCCCCGAGCGTGCCGATCGAGACCGCCGTGCCGATCAGCATCAGCAGGATCGCGCTGTAGATCGGGTGGCGGACGTGCGCGTAGGGACCGTGGCGGACCAGCTCGTGGTCCTCCTTGAAGGTCACTTGGCCGCTCCAGTTGCCGCCCAGCGTGACGCGAGCCCAGAGCGCCAGCGCGAGCCCCGCCAGCGCGATCGCGAAGCCGGCCGCGGCGAACGATGCGTCGTGCGGGAGGACTCGGTCGCCCAGCGGACCGGGGGCGGATGCTCCCCCTGAACAGCAGCCAGACGCCGAGGACGGTCACCACCGCGTAGCTCAGCCGCTCACCGATCGGCCGCCGCTCCACCGGCCGCTTCGTCCTCAGCGCGGCGATCGCCCAGAAGGCGAAGAAGACGACCCAGCAGCCGACGATCGCGTTCTGTGCGAGCGACACGATCGTCAACCTGTCGTTGTCAGTGGGCGCCTGGCGATCAGCTCGGTCTATCAGCTCGCCCTCAAGCTCGACCCTCCGCCAACTACTCGCCGCTGGTCTCTCCTGAGGGGTTATGCGTCTGATTGCTTCCCTAACCCAGGCAGGATGCTCGTCGAGTCGGGTGGCGTAGAGCGTCGGGCCGCTGTTCCCGTTCCGCCTCCTGCCGACTAGATGGGCGGAGTCGAGAACGCCGACGTGGTAGGCGACCCTGGATGGCCGCCTGGCAACCCTGTCGCTCAGTTGCGGGATCGTCAGCTGCTTCCCGCCGGAAAGGCAGGCAAGGATGTCCAGGCGGGCATCGTGTTCGATGATCCCTCGTCGCAGGGCCGTGCCCTTCTCCACAGCGCCGGTTTCCTCAGGTCCTTGTCGCTTGCGCCCGGCTTCGCCCTTCCCCGCCTTCTCCTTGCTTTCGAGCGCTGCCTTCGCTCTGTGCTTGGTGACCTCCTCATGCGTGGGCGAGGGGAAGGCTGAGATCGCGAAGGTGGCGTGGAAGCTCCCCTCGCTTTCCCCGTTGGCGCGGCGATTGGCGGTATCGACCACGAGCTGCTTCGTCGCTTCGATCGCCCAGCAGATGATCCCCACCTGCTCCTTCCAGGCGATCTCATCGAATCCTCCGGCGCCCAGTAGAGGTAGAAGTCCTCGCGCGTGAATAGATGCCCGGTCTCCATCGCCTGGGTGACGCGGTTGGCGAAGTCGCGCAGGGTGGTGCCGACGAGACCGGGCCGGAAGGCCTCGGCTAGCTGGCCCCAATCGGCTTCGTTGACGAAGGCGGCCTCCGTGGCCCGGTACATGTGCTTGATCGTCGCGCCCCTGACCTGCTCCTCTTTGACCAGCTCGAGGATCCCGTGGTCCTTCAGCACCTTAAAGGCGTAGGAGGCGACATTCAGCGCGACGCCCGCGTCCTTGGCGAATTCGCTTGGCGAGTAGAGGCGCTGCAGCGCGACCGCGACGATCTGTGCCCTTAGCGGGTCGGCAGCGATGACCCTCGCGGAGTCGCTGGGAGCCAGGCCCGCCGCCCTCTCTCGCGCTTCCTGCGTGGCTCCTTGCCGTGAGGGCTTCTGCGGCGGCTTCCCTTCCTCCTGAGAAGCCGCAGCGCGCTTCTTGGCCCCACCCGAGCCTTTGCCCTCTTGGCGCCCGGTCTCCCTGCCCTCGCGCGAGGTCCCCTTCTTCGATCGCGGAACCAAGAACGTCCTTTCTGAGCGCGTTTAGTCGTAAAGCACGGAGCAGTTAAGCAACTTAGTTGTGGCGGCTCAACGACCACGCGCCATGCCCGCTCGATCGCTAAGGAAAGTTTGCGGCATTCTTAGGTCTCTCCAAAGGAGCCCGCCATCCGCCGTCAGGCGGGTGTTGGGGGCGCGATCTGAATGAGGAGGTGACCACAGTGGTGCTAAGACTGGCGGGCCGCATGCCGGCGCTCTCCGTCGTCAAGAACGGCTGATCCTAATTGGGCAAGGGGCAGGGATCGAGTGATCACCCGCCCCTTGCCTACACCTCCAGTCCTTTGTTAGGGCTTGACGACCCTCCTTGGCTCGTGGCGCAAGTCGGTGCGAGCCTGGCGGCGGCCGCCCGTCACTTCAAGGCCCGCTGCGCGGGCCTCGCTGGCGCGCCCTCGCGGCGCTCGGGTTCCGTGCCGGTCGCTCCGCCGCCTTTGGGTCGACGACTTCCACCACGAGCCAAGGAGGACCGATGGACCTTGCAACCCAACACACCGACGGCCTGCGTCAGCTTTGCCCAGGGCGCTTCACGAAGGTCTCCCTGCAAAACCAGGCCGGGGGAGATCGAGGCGCGACTCAGTGAGGGAGGCAACTGGGAGCTGCGGAATCCGCCGCGAGGAGGAGTCGACCTGGCGGATGGCCTGCGGCGGGGACCTCGACAGCGGCGCGATCACCCAGGAGCCGGCGGGACCCTCGCTGGGAGAGGACGTGCGGAGGCTGGGGCCGCTCGAGATCGACCCGGCGGCGCGCACCGCTTCGGTGCACGGTGAGGAGATCGTGCTCTCGAAAAAAGAGTTCGGGCTGCTCTCGATCCTCGTCCACGGCGCCGACCCGCGTCTTCAACAAGTCCGAGCTGCTGAAGGCGATCTTGAGGGAGATCGAGAGCACGACGAAGAGCCGCACGCTCGACAGCCACGCGAGCAAGCTGCGGGGCAAGCTGCGCTCGGCGGGGGCGGAGGCCCTGGTGGTCAACTGCTGGGGCGTCGGCTACAAGCTGTGGGACCGCGCGGACCTGACGACGTTCCCGCCGCTTGGGCCGGTCGGGGAGGCGGCCTGATGGCCGCCGCGGAGAACAGCCGCAACTGCGAGCTCGGCCGCTACGCGGTCGAGGGTGAACAGCGGGTGCTGGTCGGAAGGCGCGTGGACGGGGTGGTCCACGTGCTCGAGCTGGCCGCTTCGCGGGAAAGGGCGCCGCTACCACGTCGAGTCGGAGTTCGGCTCGACGGCCGAGCTGGCGGTGTTCATCGCTTCCTGCCAGGCGTGGCTCTGTCCCCGCACCGTCTGGCGCACTTGGGTGGCCTCCTTCGGCAGGAGGTAGCCCGACACGTACCGGGCCGGGATGCCCATCTCGCGGACGAGCAGCAGCGTCAGGTGGGCAAAGTCCTGGCAGACGCCCGTCCGCGCCTCCCAGGCCTCGACGGCCGCGGTGTGCACCCCCGTCGTCCCGGGCTCGTAGGCGAGGTGCTCCCGGACCCAGCGACAGGCGGCGAGCACGGCGTCGGCCGGCTCCTTGCCCCGTCGCAGGGCCTTCGCGGCCCGCGCGAGGTCGCGGTTGCGGCCGACGTAGCCGGTGAACTCGAGCATCTCGGTGTAGCGGTCGCGCACCTCCTCGCCCGCGAGCTCGTCCCACGACGCGGCGCGGACGGGTTCGCCGGGCTCCCCGGTCTCCACCACCGAGGTCGCGGTGACGGCGAGCTCCGTGTGCGGGGCGTGCAGGTCGAAGGCGACGACGGGGGTGCCCCAGTAGTCGACGTAGCGGTAGGACCGCGTCGCCGGCACCGTCTCGACCCGGCTGACGATCACGTTCTGCCGGGCGTCGCTGCGCGGGGTGATCCGCACCTCGTTGTACGACTCGTGGACCGGGCTCTCGTAGCTGTACCCGGTGCTGTGCACGAGCCGGATCCGCCAGCCGGCCATGGTCAGGACACCTCCGGTGCGGTCCAGGCCACCCACGGGGCCGATGGAAGCGGTGCGCTCGCCGTCCTCACGAGACCTCCGGTGCGGTCCAGGCGACCCACGGGGCCGATGGAAGCGGTGCGCTCGCCGTCCTCACGAGACCTCCGGTGCGGTCCAGGCGACCCACGGGGCCGATGGAAGCGGTGCGCTCGCCGTCCTCACGAGACCTCCGGTGCGGTCCAGGCGACCCACGGGGCCGAGTGGAAGTACTGCTGGCTCACGGCCTCCCCCACGTCCCGTATGCAGCCCTGCATGCCGGCGAGCTGCGCGGGCAGGTCGTCGAGCAGCTCGTCAGGCCGCAGGAACTCCAGCTCCGAGCGGGCGCGCCCGAGCAGCCGCAGCGCCTCGGCCTTGGCGCCGACGCGCAGCGTCGGCCGGTTGTCCAGCTCGGTCAGGCACAGCTCGGCCTGGCGCAGGGCGTGGAAGACCGACCGCGGGAACAGCCGGTCCATGAGCAGGAACTGCACCACCCGCTCCGCGTCGAGCGCGCCGCGGTAGGTGCGCAGGTAGGTGTCCGCGGCGCCGGCGCTGCGCAGGACGGTGAGCCAGCCGGGCGAGTTGCGCCGGTCGGCGACCCGCGACAGCAGCAGCCGCACGATCATATCGACCCGCTCGACCGAGCGGCCGAGCAGGTAGAACCGCCACGTGTCGTCGCGGCTCATCGTGGAGGCGGCCAGCCCGTTGAGCATCGCGGCCCGGTCCTCGACGTAGCTGAAGAACGCGTGCGGGCCCACCCAGCGGGCGTAGCGCTGCCGCTCGGGCAGCGCGTTCCAGGTGGCGTTCAGGCACTCCCACATCTCGGCGGAGACGACCTCGCGCGCGCCGCGGGCGTTCTCCCGCGCGCTCGTCAGCGAGGACACGATCGAGGCGGCCTGCTCGGCGGAGTAGCCGACGAGCTCCGTCAGCGACCACGCGTCGAGCAGCTCGTCGGCGGGCGGCTCGACGCCGAGGACCCCCAGCAGCACCCGCGCGGCGGTGTCGGTGTCGACCGTCGCGTCCTCGAGCAGCTGGTGCACCGAGACGTCCAGGATCCGGGCGGTGTCGTCGGCGCGCTCGACGTAGCGCCCGATCCAGTACAGCGACTCCGCGTTGCGGGCGAGCACTACGCCTCCTTCCCCTGCTGCTGTTGCTGCTGTTGCTGCTGGCCCGCGGTCAGCTCGGGCCCCTGCTCTGCGGCGGGCGAGCTGCGCGGGGTCCCCGTCGCGAGGCCGCGGCGGCCGAGCTCGCGCTCCGCGTCCGGCGAGCGCCCGGCCAGCACCCACGTGTCCTTGCTGCCCCCGCCCTGGCTGGAGTTGACCACCAGGCTGCCCTTCGGCAGCGCGACCCGCGTGAGTCCGCCGGGCAGCACGAACACGCCCTCGCCGTCGTTGACCGCGAACGGGCGCAGGTCGACGTGGCGGGGCACGAGCCGGTCGTCCACCTTGGTCGGGACCGTCGACAGCTGCACGACGGGCTGGGCGATCCAGCCGCGCGGGTCGTCCCGGATCGCCTTGCGGGCCGCCGTCAGCTGGCGGGGCGTCGCGTTGGGGCCGAACAGGATGCCGTAGCCGCCGGAGCCCTCGACCGGCTTGAGCACCAGCTCGTCGAGCCGGGTCAGGACGTGGTCGCACTCGTCGTCGCGCCAGCAGCGGTAGGTCGAGACGTTGGGCAGGGAGGGCCGCTCGCCCAGGTAGTAGCGGATCATCTCCGGCACGTAGGTGTAGACGAGCTTGTCGTCCCCGACGCCGTTGCCGACCGCGTTGGCGATGACGACGTTGCCCGCACGCGCCGCGTTGAGCACGCCCGCGACCCCGAGCACCGAGTCGGGCTTGAACTGGAGCGGGTCGAGGAAGTCGTCGTCGATGCGCCGGTAGATGACGTCGACCTGCTGCTCGCCCTCGGTCGTGCGCATGTAGACGGTGTTGTCGCGGCAGAAAAGGTCCCGGCCCTCGACGAGCTCGACCCCCATCTGCCGGGCCAGCAGCGAGTGCTCGAAGTAGGCGGAGTTGTAGACGCCGGGGGTGAGCACGACGACGTTCGGGTCGGCGACGTTGGCCGCCGCGGCCGCGCGCAGGGCCCGCAGCAGATGCGTCGAGTAGTCGCCGACGGCCCGCACGCGCTGGCGCGTGAACAGGTCGGGGAACACGCGCGCCATCGTCCGGCGGTTCTCCATGACGTAGGACACGCCCGACGGGTTGCGCAGGTTGTCCTCCAGCACCCGGAACGTGCCGTCCTCGTCGCGGACGATGTCGATGCCCGCGACGTGGATGCGCACCCCGTTCGGCGGGTTCAGCCCGGCAGCGGCCCGGTGGAAGTGCTCGCAGCTGGTGATGAGCCGGCGGGGCACGACGGCGTCGCGGACGATCTCGGCGTCGCCGTAGATGTCGGCGAGGAACGCCTCGAGCGCCCGCACCCGCTGCACGATGCCGCGCTGCAGCCGGCCCCACTCCCCCGCCGAGATCACCCGCGGGACGATGTCCAGCGGGAACGGCCGTTCCTGGCCGGACAGCGAGAACGTGATGCCCTGGTCGAGGTAGGCGCGGTCGAGGGCCTCTGAGCGGACGGCCAGGTCGGTGACGGCCGTCGGGGCGATGGCGTCGTGCAGCGCCCGGTAGGCGGCGCGGACCCGGCCGTCGGCGTGGAACATCTCGTCGAACGCCTCGGCGTTCGGGCGGCCGGGCTCGAGGTAGCCGTCGAAGAGCTCCGAGCCGCCCTCGGCCACCTCCTCCGGCTCGTCGGTTGCCGCGACCGGGCCGTTGCGATCGGCTCGGGTGTCCTCCGGAAGAGCACGAACCACGGGCCCTCCTCGCAGCTGGTGGAGCCGCTCACGGAGCGAACATCAACACGACCGGGCCATACTCTCCCACCCCCACCCGCCGCGACCAGAGTGGCGGGTGACGGGCGTGTTAACCGGCCGGACCGGGCCCGGCGCGACCCGGCCGGTGACCCGCGCTGTAGGATGAACGACCGAGCGCCCGGCGTGCACGTCCGACTCCCGCCGCCGGAGCCGAATCGTGCACCAGCGGTAGGAAGAACTCGAGGCAGACGCGTGGCCAACATCAAGTCCCAGATCAAGCGGGTCAAGACGAACGAGAAGCGCCGGATGCGCAACAAGTCCGTCCGCTCGTCGGTGCGCACGGCCGTGCGCAAGTTCCGTGAGGCCGTCGAGGCCGGCGACACCGAGCAGGCCGCCACGCTGCAGCGGGCGGCGGCGCGCGCCCTGGACAAGGCCGCCAGCAAGGGCGTCATCCACAAGAACCAGGCCGCCAACCGGAAGTCGGCCATGGCGAAGCGGATCAACACGACCGTCTGACCGCGGGCGGCCCCAGGCCGCCCGGGTCGCCGCTCCAGGCCCCGTCGCGCCGCGGCGGGGCCGTCGCGCGCGCGCCGGCCAGGCCGACACGCCCGTGCCGGCCGGCCAGCTGCGGCGTTCGTCGGCCGACCGGGACATCTGCGCCGGCCGGGCAGCTGCGCGTGCGCCGGCCAGGCCGACAGGTCCGTGCCGACCGGGCAGCTGCGGCACTTGTCGGCCGACCGGGGCATCTGCGCCGGCCGGGCAGCTGCGCGTGCGCCGGCCAGGCCGACAGGTCCGCGCCGACCGGGCAGCTGCGGCATTCGTCGGCCGACCGACACGGCTCCGCCCGGCGGCCCAGTACTCCGCCGCCGGCCGACCGACACGTCTGCGCCGGCCAGGCCGCTGCTACCTCGGCGAACCGGCCCGCCGCGCCGCCGGCCCAGGCCTCGCCGGCTGTGTCCCCGGTGCGCCCGGGCCGGCTGCGGTGGCCGCGCGAGCGGACCTGCGGCCGGCGTCGGGTCGACGGCCGCCCCGGTGCGTCGGCCTGCCCGTCCGCGGTTCGGTGGCCGCGGCGCTCGCGTCGCCCGTCGCCGTCTGCGGTCTCGGCCGCGGCGGCACCCCTCAACGCTCGCGGGCCGCGCAGATGCGCAGGACCGCGTGCTCGAGCGCCCATTCCGGATCGACGGCGACGCCCTTGACGTCGGCGTTGACCTCGGCCGCCGCCGCGAACGCCGTGGCGAGGCCCTCGGGGCGCCAGCCCCGCAGCTGCTGCTGCGTCCGGCGCACCTTGCCCGGCGAGAGCCCGAGGGTCGCCGCCAGCCGGTTCGGGTCGCCGCGCCCGGCCGCGCCGACGCGGGCGAGCGTCCGCAGGCCCGACGCCAGCGCGTCGGCCAGCACGACCGACGGCACGCCGAGGACCTGGGCCCAGCGCAACGCCTCGAGCGCGCCGGCGCGGTCGCCCGCGATCGCGAGGTCGGCGACGTCCCAGCCGTAGACCTCCGCCCGCCCGCGGTGGTAGCGCCGCACCGCGGCTTCGTCGACCGTGCCGTCGTTGTCGGAGACCAGCTGGGCGGTCGCCGCCGCGAGCTCGCGCAGGTCGGCCCCGACGGCCTCGACCAGCACGGTGTCCACGCCGGACGCGATCCGGCCGCCGAGCCGGCGGACCTCGGCTCGCACGAACGAGGCCCGCTCGTTCGGCCAGCGCACGGTCGGGCAGGTGGTGACCTCGGCGCCGGCCTTGCGCAGGCCGTCGACCAGCGCCTTGTTGCGCGCGCTCCCGGGATGCTGCACGACGAGGGTCATGCCGGGCGGCAGGTCGGCGGCGTAGTCGAGGATGGCGTCGGCCAGCGGCTTCGCGGCCTCGTGCGCCGCGAGCAGCACGACGACCCGCGCGTCGGCGAACAGCGAGGGGGCGAGCACCTCCGCCAGCTGGGCGGGGGCGACCTCCGACGCGCGCAGGCGGCGCAGCTCGGCGCCGGGCTCGGCCTCGCGCACGCGCGCCACCACGTCGGCCACCGCCCGCTCGACCAGCAGCTCCTCCTCGCCGAGGACGACGTGCAGGGCGGTGGCGGCCACGCGGCCATCGTCGCGCACGGCACCGACGGTTCGTGACCCGGCTCCCAGATCCTGGGCACTGCTTGGTGGCCGCGCCACTGTGACGTAACGTGTCTGATCACAACTTCACATGGCTCATCCAGAGGGGTTGAGGGACCGGCCCGTTGACACCCCGGCAACCGGCGACGCCGTTTCGCGTCGATCACGGTGCCAATTCCGACCCGCGCCGCGCGCGGGGAAGATGAGGAGACTCTCATGACGCTCACCGCTGACGTCCGCCTGCAGCTCGATCTCGGCCCCGCCAGGGCACTCTCCTGCCGCGAGTGCGGGTATCGGGTGCCGCTCGCGGCGGAGTTCGCCTGCCCCGAATGCTTCGGCCCGCTCGAGGTGGCCTACGAGTTCGGGCCGGTCACGCGGGCGTCGATCGAGGCGGGACCCCGCTCCATCTGGCGCTACCGCGACCTGCTGCCGGTGCCCTCGTGCGTGCAGCAGTACCCGAACACCGAGCCCGGCCTGACCCGGCTCGTCAAGGCCGACCGGCTCGGCGCCGCGCTCGGCATTCGCAACCTGTGGATCAAGGACGACACCGGCAACCCGACCCACTCGTTCAAGGACCGCGTGGTGGCGGTCGCGCTCGCGGCGGCGAGGGAGCTGGGCTTCACGGTCCTGTGCTGCCCCTCGACCGGCAACCTCGCCAACGCCGTCGCCGCCGCGGCGGCCCGCGCCGGCTGGGACTCGGTGGTGCTCATCCCCCAGTCCCTCGAGCAGGCCAAGGTCCTCACCACGGCCGTCTACGGCGGCACGCTGCTCGCGGTCGACGGCAACTACGACGACGTCAACCGGCTGGCCACGGAGCTGGCCGCCGAGCACGAGGACTGGGCGTTCGTCAACGTCAACGTGCGGCCGTACTACGCGGAGGGCTCCAAGACGCTCGGCTTCGAGATCGCCGAGCAGCTCGGCTGGCGGCTTCCCGAGCAGGTCGTCGTGCCCGTGGCGTCCGGCTCGCAGCTGACCAAGGTGGACAAGGGCTTCACCGAGCTCGGCACCGTCGGCCTCGTCGAGCCGACGCCGTACCGGATCTTCGGCGCCCAGGCCACCGGCTGCTCGCCGGTCGCGCAGGCGTTCGCCGAGGGACACGACGTGATCCGGCCGGTCAAGCCCGACACGATCGCCCGCTCCCTGGCGATCGGCAACCCCGCCGACGGGCCGTACGTCCTCGACGCCGTCCGCCGCACCGGCGGCGCCGTCGGGCATGTCTCCGACGCCGAGGTCGTCGAGGGCATCCGGCTGCTGGCCCGGACCGAGGGCGTGTTCGCGGAGACGGCCGGCGGGGTCACCGTGGCCACCACCCGCAAGCTGCTGGCCGAGGGCGCGCTGGACCCGGACGCCGAGACCGTGCTGCTCATCACCGGCGACGGTTTGAAGACGCTCGACGCCATCAGGGGGCAGGTCGGGCCGACCGCGACCGTGCCCAGCACGAGCCGGGCGGTGCGCGAGGCCCTCGCGGCCGAGGGCCTCTGACCCGCCGGCGCGGCGCCGGTCGCGGCGACCCGCGAGCGACGACCTCCAGGTGGTCGCCCGCTCCGGTCACGGCGACGTCCCCTGACTGGTCGGTGCGGCGCACCGTCGCCCCACCCCCGCTCAGCGCGGCCAACAGGGGAACGCTCGGGTGCCCGTAGGGGTTGCCCGCGCCGACGCTGACCAGCACGGCCCGCGCGCCGACGGCCGCCAGGAACGCGGGGTCGGAGTAGCGGCTGCCGTGATGGGGCATCTTCAGGACGTCGGCGTGCAGGTCGGTGTGCAGGCCCAGCAGGTCGGCCTGCTCGGCGAGCTCCGCATCGCCGGGGAGCAGCACGGTTCCGGCCGGCGTCGCCGCCCGCAGCACGAGCGAGCCGTCGTTGACCTGGGTCCCGTCGTTCGGGTCGACGTGCGCCGCGGGATGCGGGGGCCCCAGGACGTCGACCACCAGGCCCGGCCACGCGAGGCGGCGGCCCGCCGCGAGCGCGACCAGCGGCACGCGGGCCGCCGCGGCGAGCCGGGCCACGTCGTGCAGCGCGGGCGCCGGCTCCCGCTCCGGCCCGACCGCGACGCCGCCGACGGGCCGCCCGCGCAGTGCCCCCGCCAGGCCACCGACGTGGTCGGCGTGCAGATGGCTGAGCACGACGAGCGCGATGCCGCGCACGCCGAGCCTGCTGAGGCAGCCGTCGACCGGGCCGGGATCGGGGCCGGTGTCGACGAGGACGACCCAGCCCGGCTCCGCCGTGGCGAGCACGACGGCGTCGCCCTGCCCGACGTCGCAGGCCACGACCCGCCAGCCGGTGGGCGGCCAGCCGGGTGGCAGCACGCGCGTCGGGACGAGCACGAGCGCGGCCCCCAGCACGGCGGCGACGAGCACGGCTCGCCACCGGCGCGAGCGCCCGAGCAGGACCAACCCCGCCAGCGCCGCGGCCAGCAGCAGGCCGCCGACGACGCCCGACGGCCACGCCACAACGGCGCCGGGCACCGCCGCGCTGCGGCCGGCGACCGTGACCAGCCACCCCACGAACGGGCCCGCCGCCAAGGTGCAGGCCCGGGCGATCCCGGGCGCCACCGGCGACACGAGCGCGGACCCGACGCCCAGCACCGTCGCCGGTGCGACGGCCGGCGCCGCCAGGAGGTTCGCCACCACCGAGACCGCGCTGAGCTGGCCCCCGATGCCGGCGATGACCGGAGCGGTCAGCAGGAAGGCCGCCGCCGGTACGGCGAGCGCCTCCGCCGCCCAGCCCGGCACCCCGCGGCGCCGCAGGGCCTGCGCCCAGGCCGGCGCGCACAGCACCAGCGCCGCGGTGGCGAGCACGGAGAGCGCGAACCCCGCGTCCAGGGCCAACGGCGGCTGGACGACCAGGAGCACCAGCACGGCGGCGGCCAGTGCCGGCAGCGTCGAGCGGCCGCGCCCGGCGGCCAGTGCCCACAGGGCGATCGCGCCCATGACGGCCGCGCGCAGCACGCTCGGCGACGGCCGCGCCAGCACCACGAACCCGACGAGCGCGGCCGCGGCCATCGCGGCGGAGACCCGCGGACCCGCGCGGAGCAGGCGCAGGAGCCCGAGGACCGCGCCCGCCAGGACGGCGAGGTTGGCCCCGGACACCGCCACCAGGTGCGTCAGGCCGGCCGCCCGGAAGTCCTCCTCGGTCTCCCGCGCGAGACGGCTCGTGTCGCCGACGGCGAGACCGGGCAGGAGGCCGGCCTCGGCCGGGCCGAGCGTCGCAGCGGAGGCGTCGCGGAGTCCGGTGCGCAGGCCGTCCGCGGCGGTCTGCCACCACGGCGGGCCCACGAGGTCTCGCGGCGAGCCGCGGACGCGCAGCACGGCGACCGTCAGATCGTTGCGGTCGGGAGGCGCCAGCAGACCCTCGGCGGTGCAGGTCGTCCCAGGCAGCAGCCCGGCCCAGCCGGCCGCGGGGGCGAGCAGCAGCACGCGGCCCCCGGAGCGCCAGCGGCCGCCGCCGACCTCGACGTCGAGGAGCCACGCCTCCACCACGACCTGAGCCGGGCCGCCGCCCTGCCCGACCGTGCGCAAGAGCCGCGGGTCGTCCTCGACGACGACCCGCAGCCGGGCCGCTTCGCCCCGCTGCGCCGCGGCGTGCAGCGGATGACCGGCCACCACGAGGGTCGAGGCGGTGGCGACCAGCCCGGCAGCCCCGGCGCAGGCCGCAGCCGCGAGCAGCCATGCGGGTCCGCGCCACCGGTGGGTGCCGAACGCGGTGAGCCCGGACGCGCCCGCCACCAGCCCGGCGGCCACCGGGCCGAGCGCAAGGCCCAGGATCATCGTCGCCCACGCCGCGACCGCGCCGGGGACGAGCCGGAGGTCGGGCGGCGCGGGGCCGTCCGCGTCCGGCGCCTGCCGCCGGGACCCGGCTCCGCTCCACCCGCCGGCGTCGCTCCTCCCGGTGTCCCGCACGCGGGGGTACCCGTCCCTGCCGGGCCCGGTCCCGGCGCCGACGTCCGTCCCCGCGCCGGGTTCCGCCCGCCCGCCCACGTCCGTCCCCGCGCCGACGCCAGCGCGGTCACCGAGCTCCGTCCCCGAACCGACGACTGCGCGCCCACCCACGTCCATCCCCGCGCCGACGCCCGCTCGCCCGCCGACGCCGGTCCCCACACCGACCCGGCCACCGGGGGACGACCCGGCTGCGTCCCGTCTCCCGGTCACCATCGTCAGACCGTCACGAGGTCGCGCAGCTGCTCGAACTTGTGCTCGCCGATGCCCTGCACCTCGCGCAGCTGGTCGACGCGGGCGAAGCGCCCGTTGTGCGTACGCCAGTCGACGATGCGCTGCGCGGTGACCGGACCGACCCCCGGCAGGGCGTCGAGCTGCTGCACGCTGGCGGCGTTGAGGTCGAGCTTGCTGCCCGGGGCCGCACCGCCGCCCGCACCGCTGCCCGCACCGCCGGACGGGGCGCCGGGGAGGGCGGGCTGGGCCGGCGCCGGGACGCCGACCGCCACCTGCTCGCCGTCACCGACCTTGCGGGCGAGGTTGACCCCGCTCAGGTCCGTGCCGGGCAGGGCGCCTCCCGCTGCGGCGAGCACATCGGCGACGCGGGAGCCGTCCGGCACGGTGACCAGGCCGGGCCGGCGCACCTTGCCCGACACGCTGACGACCAGAGGGCCGGCCGTGGCCTGGGCGACGGGGCTCGCGGACGCGGCAGGGGGCGCCGAGGCGCCCGAAACCGTGACCGCCGGCAGCCCCCCGACCGGCTCGGCCTGGGGCCGCTCGAGCCACACCCCGACCGCCGCCAGCACCGCGGCGGCCGCTGCCACGAGGGCGAGCGCGGTCGCCGCCGGGCGCCCCGGGTCGAGCCGGGCTGCCCGCAGACCCGGTGGGAGGCGGGCGGCCAGTGCCCGCCCGGCCCGCCGAACGAGCGCCGCCGGCATGGGCGACGGCGCGGGCGGGGACGCCGGACGCGGCAGGTCCGACGGCGGCGCGGACGACGGCGACTCCACCGACGACAGCGACTCCACCGACGACAGCGACTCCACCGACGACAGCGACTCCACCGACGACAGCGGCACCCACGACGGCGGCACCCACGACGGCGGCACCCACGACGGCGGCACCCACGACGGCGGCACCGACGACGGCGACGGCGGCACGGGCACCGCCGGTGGGATGGGGACGGTGTCGGTGCCGACATCACCGGAGCCGGGCCGACCCCCCGGCCACCACCCGCGTGGATCCGCAGGCCCCGCCGGGCGCGCCCGGGCGCCAGCCGACGCGGCGGGGCCTGCGGTGGCCTCCCCCGCCCTGGCCACGCCGACGACGGCCGCCAGCCGCTCGGGGCCGGTCGGGCTGTCGGAGAGGACGGAACGGGGCACGTCCGCGACGCTAGGCGCCGCAGCCGACGCTTCGACAGGGTTGACGCACGCCCTGTGGACGGACCGACCGGATGGGGACAACCTCCGGGTTCGGCGGGCGTCCGAGCTGGTCGGAACGTGTCAAGGGCGGGTCGGCGTCCGCGGGACGACCACGACCGCGAGCAGCCCGGTGCCCACGTGCGCTCCGATGACGGCGCCCACCTCGGACACCAGCAGGCGCGCCACGTCGAGGCGCTCCCGCAGCCGCGCGGCCACCTCCTCGGCCCGCGCACCGGCGCCGAGATGCTGGACGGCGAGATCGACCGGCCCCTCGCCCGCCGCCCGCACCGCCAGCTCGACCAGCCGCTGAGCCGCTCGTGCCGTGGTGCGGACCTTCTCCAGCGGCACGATCCGCCCCTGCGCGACGTGGAGCAGGGGCTTCACCGCCAGCGCGGTCCCGACCAGTGCCGCCGCGGCACCGATCCGCCCGCCGCGGCGCAACCGGTCGAGCGTGTCCACCGAGAAGAACATCCGGCACCGCGCGGCGACGTCGGATGCCGCCCGCTCCACCTCGGCCGCATCGGCCCCGCCGTCGGCGGCCTCGGCCGCGGCCAGCACGGCGTACCCGAGGCCCATGCCCGTCGCACGGGAGTCGACCACGCGCACGCGGTCCGCGCCGACCTCGTCCGCCGCGAGGCGCGCCGCCTCCCAGGTCCCGGACAGCTCGCGGGACAGGTGGACGGACACGACCCCGGACGCCCCCTCGTCGAGCGCCGCGGTGAAGCACTCCGCGAACTCGGCCGGCGTGGGCCGCGAGGTCTGGACGTCGAGGCGCCGGTCGGCCAGCGCTGCCAGCAGCTCGTCCACGGTGATGTCCAGCCCCTCGCGCCCCGCGCGGCCGCCGATGCGCACCTCGAGCGGGACGACGCGGATCCCGCGCTGCGCGGCGACCCCGCCCGGCAGGGAGGAGGTGGAGTCGGTGACGACGGCGACGGGCACGACGGAGCAGCCTATTGCACGGGACGACGCGGCGGCACCAGCCGCGCGCGCAGCAGGTCCGCGCAGGCCACGCCGACGGCGTGGTGCGCCGCCCAGCCCCAGTGCATGCCGTCCGGGTTGCCGTGGCCGGCCAGGACGTGCTCCCCCACGAGGGCGCGCAGATCCAGCAGGTCGACACCGCGGGCCGCGGCCCACGCCCGGGTGGCCCGTTCGGCGGCCGGCCGGCCGGCGTGCACCCTCCCGTACTCGTCCGCGCGGTGCACCGGCGGCAGCACGGCGACGACCGGGACGCCAGGTCGCAGCGCATGGACCGCGGTACGGCAGCGGTCCAGATGCTCCACCGTCAGCCGCGGGGGCAGGGCGACCGGTCCCCCGCCGGGCAGGGCGGCCAGTGCGCGGGCCAGGTGCGGCTGAGCGCTCCGGTAGCCCGAGCGCACCGCCCGGCGCAGGCCGGCGGGCCGCAGCAGCGGGATGAGCTCGCGGACGGCCGTCGGCAGGGGCGAGGGCAGCGTGTCCATCCCGCCCACGCCGAGCACGAGCGCGTCCACCCGCGGCATGACGGCCCAGACGCGCGGGTCGTGCGTCAGCGCGTGCCAGGCGTGGCGGGCCGTCCAGCCGATGCCCGCCACGAGCTCGGCGCGCCCGCCCAGCCCCGCCGCCGCGACGTTGGGCCACAGCCGCGGGTCGTCGGCCGGCTCGGGCCGAGCGGGGCCGTGGAAGGCGAGCGAGTCGGCCAGCACCAGCAGTGTCGGGCCCGGGCACGGGTCAGGCACGGCACACGGGCAGCGGGCGGGACGCCCGGTCAGGCACGGACGTTGTACCCGGTCAGCCGCCAGCGCGGATGGTCGTCGCGGCGGGCCAGCGCGGCCCAGCGGCAGTTGCCCATCCCCCCGATCGACGGCCACGTCGAGGTCGGCATGCCCAGCAGCCCGCACACCAGCCCGGCGATCATGCCGCCGTGCGCGACGACCACGACGATGCCGCGCGGGTTGTCGGCGTACTCGTCGTCCAGCTCGTCCACGACCGGTCGGGACCGCCGCACGACCTCGATGCGCGACTCCCCACCGGGCGGGGCGTAGGCGGGGTCCGAGCGCCACGCCGCGATCGACCCCGGCCAGGTCCGCTCGACGTCCTCGACGGTGAGCCCCTGCCACTCCCCCAGGTGCGTCTCACGCAGCCGCGGGTCGACCTTCACCGGCATGCCCGACGCCGCCCCGACGGCGGCGGCCGTGTCGACGGCACGGCGCAGGTCGGAGCTGAGGATCCGGTCGGGCGGCAACGCGGCCACCGCCGGGGCGATCTCCTCTGCCTGGGCCAGTCCGGCCGGCGTGAGGTGCGAGTCCAGGTGGCCCTGCATCCGGCCCGCGACGTTGTAGTCGGTCTGGCCGTGCCGCAGGAGGACCAGCCGGCGCAGGGTCATCCGGTGTCCTCGCCGGCCGGCTCCACCTGCGCCTCGGGGAACTCGATGCGCGGGCAGTCCTTCCACAGCCGGTCGAGGCCGTAGGTCGTGCGGGCCTCGGTCTGCTGGACGTGCACGACGATGTCGGGGTAGTTCAGCAGCACCCAGGTGCCGTTCCGCTCGCCCTCGCGGCTGGTCGGCCGCGTGCCGTGGGCGCGCAACTTCTCCTCGACCCCCTCGACGATGGCCTGGACCTGACGCTCGTTCGACGCGGAGGCGATCACGAAGCAGTCCGCGAGCGGGAGCTGTCCCGACACGTCGAGGACCACGATGTCGCGCGCCTTCTTGTCGGCCGCGGCGGCCACCGCCACCCGGGCCGTCGCCAGTGCCTCGTCGGTCGCCGTCACGCTCGTCCTCTCCCGGCCGGCCCCGCGGGCCGGCGCGTCCTGGGCCCGATTGTCCCAGCTCCGGCGAGGGTGACGGCGACCAGGGCCGCGGGGACGCCGAGCCGATGGCGTCGGGTCGCGGCCCGCAGGTCGCCGGCCAGCGCGGCCGCGACGGCCCGCGTGAGCCCGCACGCGGGACAGGCCCGGCCGGTCAGGCGCCGCCACGGGCACACGGCCGGGAGCTGACGCTCGGCGCCGACCAGCGCAAGGACCACGAACGCGGCGGCGAGCGGCCTCACTGGGCCGCCGCACTCACCGAGCGGGCGTAGTTGACCCGGGCGCTCATGTCCTGCACCTGGTCCCACGACCAGACCGGCACCTGCGTGACGTGCAGCAGGCCGGGACCCTGCACGACGACCTGGACGCTCCCGCCGGTGCGGGTCTCCTTCGCCAGCAGGAACAGCAGGCCGAGGAAGCAGAACAGGAAGAAGACGACGGCACAGACGATGGCCCAGGTCGGGATCTCCCGGGTCGTGTGCGACATGTCGGTGAAGGTGAACGTCGTCCGGCCGACGGGAGCGCTGCCGCTCGGCGTGACGACCCAGTTGGGCGTCACCACCACGTCGCCCAGCGTCACCAGCGTGGGCTCTCCCGCGGACTCAGCCGGATACCCCATGGTCCCCCTTCCCGGTCCCGCCCCGACCCCGGCCGCAGCGTAGCGGTGGCGGCCGCACCGCCGGCAGATCACGGGGTCCGGTACAGGTACCGCTTCGAGATGTACTGCACGACGCCGTCGGGCACGAGGTACCAGACCGGGCGCCCCTCGCCGACGCGGCGCCGGCAGTCGGTCGAGGAGATGGCCATCGCCGGCACCTCGACCAGGCTCACCGCGCCGTCGGGCAGGTGGCCGTCGGCCAGCTCGTACCCGGGCCGGGTGACGCCGACGAAGTGCGCGAGCTCGAACAGCTCGTCGATCTTGTGCCAGGACAGGATCTGGGAGAGCGCGTCGGCGCCCGTGATGAAGTACAGGTCGGTCTGCGGCAACGCCTCGTGCAGGTCGGAGAGGGTGTCGGCGGTGTAGGTCGGACCGGCGCGGTCGATGTCGACGCGGCTGACCGAGAACCGCGGGTTGGACGCCGTGGCGATCACGGTCATGAGGTAGCGGTCCTCGGCGGGGCTGACCGCGCGCTCGGACTTCTGCCACGGTTGGCCCGTCGGGACGAAGACGACCTCGTCGAGGGCGAACCGGTCGGCGACCTCACTGGCCGCCACGAGATGCCCGTGGTGGATCGGGTCGAACGTCCCACCCATCACGCCGATCTTGCGCCGCACCGCAGGAGCGTACCCGTCACCGCTGGTAGGCGTGGCGGAACTGGACGCTGATCCGGGGCCCGGCGGACCGGACCTTGGGCACGGCGTGCTGCCAGGTCCGCTGGCAGCTGCCGCCCATCACGAGGAGGTCGCCGGGCCCCGGCCGGAACTCGACGCTGGCGCCGCCACCGGTCGGGCGCAGCCGGAACGGCCGGACGGCGCCCAGGGACACCAGCGCGACCACGGCCGACGGGAGCTCGCGGGCGACCCGGTCGCCGTGCCAGGCGACGCTGTCGTCGCCGTCGCGGTAGAGGTTCGCGCCGACCTGGGTGAACGCGACGCCGTACCGGCCGGACAGCTCCCGCGCCATCGCGGCCAGCTCGGGCGGGGCCTCGGCGAGCGGCCACCGGTGGGTCAGCCGGGGCTCGGCGACGACGCGGTCGTACATCCGCACCTGTCGTTGCGGCGACCAGGGCGTGTTCGCGAGCAGGCGTTCGAAGAGGACCTCGGCGTCGTCGTACCAGCCGGGGACGACCTCGACCCAGGCGCCGTCACCCAGCTCGTGCCGATGGGCGGCCAGTCGGAGTCCGAGCACACGTCCCAATCTACGAACGCATGTTCGTCACGTCAAGGCGGATGCCAGCAGCTCGATCTCCTCGTCCATCGGCGCGGTGTCGCCGTGCCGCGCGATCGAGTGGCGGTGGCTCACGGCCGCCGCGAGCAGCCGGGACGCGCTGTCGACCCGGGCGGCGGGCGTCGAGGGCGCCGCCGCCCGGACGACGTCACCGATCGCCGCGACCACCCGCCGGCGGCGGGCACGCATGGCGTCGAGAACGGCCGGATGCGTGTCGGCCTCGCGCCAGAGCAGGTGCGAGAGCACCTCGGAGCCCTCGAGGGTCCGGTCCAGGTGCGCCACCAGCCGGCACAGGCTCGCCGCGACGTCGCCGGGCACGACGAGCCGCACCGCGTCGACGCGCTCGTCGGGCAGGCGCTCGACCAGCGCCGTCAGCAGGTCGGGTTTGCGCGGGAAGTAGTAGTGCACGAGGCCCTTGGGCACGCCCGCGCGTTCGGCGATCCGGGAGGTCGGCGTGGCCGCGAAGCCGTCGCGCGCGAACAACGCCTCCGCGGCGGCCAGGATGCGGGTCCGGCTCGGTTCCGTCTCGGCCACGACGCCTCCTCCCGACACGGCGGAACGGCCGCGGCGCATCGCCGCGGCCGTTCCGGCATCACATCACAGTTGCGACAGGTTCTCCGGTCACGCCGGGTGGGCCACCCGGTACTCGGCCGTCGCCGCCGGCAGCGCGGTCGCGGCCACGATCACCGCGAGCACCCCGCCGATCCAGGACGTCCACGCCGCGCCGGCCAGCGCGCTGTAGGCCATCACCCACGGCGCGATGAACAGCAGCACGCCGAGGACGCCGTGCACGTACTCGCTCGCCACGGAGCCCGGCGCCGCGAGCGACCAGAGGCTCGTCAGCGCGAGGACGACCCCGAGGACGACCAGCGTCCACACGGCTGCCGCCGACGTCGTGACGACGATCGGCGACAGGGCCACCAGCACGCCGATGACCAGCGCCGCCCAGTCCTGCGGCCTACTCCACGTCCTGGCTCGCTCGGTACCCATGACGACCACTTCCTTTCTTGACGACGTGACCGGTCTACCCTTGACTGACCGGCCGGTCAAGACCGTGCGGGTTGTCTTGCTGATCACACGTCGGAGTCGGCGCGGCCCGCGGTGCCGG
The DNA here is from genome assembly GCA_963728105.1 of uncultured Actinomycetota bacterium. Lineage (GTDB taxonomy): Bacteria > Actinomycetota > Actinomycetes > Mycobacteriales > Pseudonocardiaceae > Pseudonocardia. The sequence goes on from CAVSJZ010000073.1 coordinate 21,983, forward strand.
CCGCAACTCGACGGCAGGAACGTCGCAGGTCCGGTCGCCGATGCCGACGGCCGTGGACACCACGACCACCGCCGCCGACGTCACCGGCATGCGGATCGCGCACCGCGCGATGACCATCGACCTCGCCAGGCTGACGGATGCCGCGCGGTCCGTCGCGGACGACCGCGGCGGCCGCGCGGACGCCCGTGCCGCCGGACTCGCCCGGTGGCAGGGCGGCGAGGGCCCGTGGCGGCGCCTCTCCCCGCCAGCCGCGCGGCGCGCTCACACCGGCAGCAGCGCTTCCACGACGCCGGCCAGCTGGCCGGCGGTACGGCACTCGTGCATCGGCAGCACCCGGCGTAGCGCAGCGCGGCCGAGTCCCCGCTGCCCGCTGCCGCGGCTCCGGGTTGAGCCAGTGCGCGTGGCGCGCGACGCCGACCAGGCGGCGCAGCACGGTCAGGTTCGGATCGCGGTAGTTCGTCCGGCCGTCCCCCAGTACCAGCAGCGACGTCCGGGACGTGATCGCCTCGCCCCAGTGCTCGGCGAACGGCCCGAAGCTGCCGCCGTAGTCGCTGTGGCCGTCGAAGGCGACCAGGTCGGCCTCGCGCAGCACCCTGGCCACGAACAATATGCTGAACGAGTAGAGGGCAGC
>CAVSJZ010000074.1:0-33354 GCA_963728105.1 uncultured Actinomycetota bacterium
ACGAACGCCCAGCCGCCCCGCGGCATGTCGGTCCAGCGCCGCAGGTCGGAGCGGCGCGCCGCCCACGCGGGCCGGACGCGCAGGATCTCGTGCGGGAACGCGGCGACCGCGGTCGGCACCCGGACCGGCAGCCGGGGGAAGCGCTGGAAGCTCTCCCAGTACATCCGCGCCGACGACGCCGCCGACGCCGTGACCCAGTAGATCGTGATCGTGTCGAGCATCGCGTCGCGGGAGATCGCGTTCTCCGGGTGGCCCCCGCAGTCGGTCCACTCGCGGAACTTCTCGAGGATCCACGCCGCCTGCCCGGCGGGGGAGTCGGTGAGCCCGTAGCCGAGCGTCTGCGGCGGGTCGCCTGCGATGCGCGCGTAGCCGAGCCGTCGCGCTCGTAGCGCCCGCCGGCCTCCAGCGCCGCGCGCGCGAGCGGGTCGTCCGGGTCGGCGTCGCCGGGGGCCGGGTCGACGAGCGGCATGGTGAGGTGGATGCCGAGCAGCCGCTCGGGATGCGCCTCGCCGAGCGCGGCTGGTGACGATCGCGCCCCAGTCGCCGCCGTGCGCGGCGAACCGTTCGTAGCCCAGCCCGCTCATCAGCGCGCACCACGCGTCGGCGACCGCTGGACGCCCCAGCCGGGCGTCGTCGGCTTGCCGGAGAACCCGAACCCGGGCAGCGACGGGACACAACGTGGAACGCGTCGGCCGGGTCGGGCGGGTCGACCAGCGGCCCGACGACGTGCGGCGAACTCCGCGACCGAGCCCGGCCAGCCGTGGGTGAGCAGCAGCGGCACTGCTCCCTCGTGCGGTGAGCGCACGTGCAGGAAGTGCACGTCCAGCCCGTCGACCGGCGTCGTGAACTGCGGGAACGCGTTGAGCGCCGCCTCGCGGGCGCCGCCAGTCGTAGCCGTCGCGCCCAGTACGCGCAGACCTCTTGAGGTAGTCGAGCGGCACTCCCTGGGACCAGTCGCGGCACGCTCGCGCTCGGGCCAGCGGGTGCACAGCAGCCGCGAGCGCAGGTCGGCCAGCGTCGCGTCGGGCACGGCGATCCGGAACGGCTGGACGAGCGCGTCCGGCGGCGAGGATCGTCGGTCACCGTGGCCTCCTCGTCGATCCTTGTTCGGCGGCCGCGGCCACCGCTACCGTCGCTAGTGGGTCACCGACGACCCGGGAACGGGGTGGCGCCTCGTCGGCAGGAGCGTCCCGGGCGTGCCCGCCGCCACGACGCCGGTCGACCCCGCCCTCGCCGCGGCGGTCGAGGCCGCCGCGCGGCTGCCCGGCGTGGACATCGCGGGCGTCCTGCTGGCCGACGAGGCGGGCGAGACCGCCGCGATGCACGCCTGCGCGGGCGGCTGGACGGTGCACTCGCTCAACCTGCGGGTCAGCCGGGGGCACGGCCTGGCCGGCCGGATCCTGGAGACCCGTCGCCCCTGGAAGGTCGACGACTACACGTGCGACCGCTCGATCCGGGCCGAGGACTTCGCCTCGATGCTCGCCGACGACGGCACGCGCGCGGGCCTGGGTGCCCCGATGCTCGCGGGCGACCAGCTCGTCGGCGTGCTCATGGTGTGGAGCCGCCGCATCGGCGCGTTCGACGTCGGGTCCACCCAGGCGCTGGTGACGCTGGCCGACCTCGCTGCGCTCGCGGTCCTCGCGCACCGGCGCGAGCAGGCCGCGCGCCGGGAGGCGGCGATGCTGTCGGCCAGGGCGGACGCGCTGGCGGGCCGGCTGGCGTCCGCGGAGCGCGGCGCGGCGTTCCGGGACGAGCTGGCCGGGCTGCTGCTCGCGGGCGGCGAGACGGCGGCCCTGCTGTCCGCGGTGTGCGCGCACACCGGTGGCGACGCCGCGCTGTTCGACCACGGCCTCGGCGAGCTGGCGGCGTGCGGGGCGGCCGGGCCGATCCGCGACCGCGTCGCCCGCCAGGTGCGGCGCACCGACGCCGCGGCCGAGGTCGTCCTCCCGCCGCTGGCGGGTTTCCCGCGGTGGACGCTGCTGCGGGCCGTCGCGGCGGACGGGCTGGCGCTCGGCCGGCTGGCGCTCGTGCTGCCGCACCCGCCGACCCGGCCGACCGCGAGAGCGCCGCGCACGCCGCGGTCGCGTGCGCGCTGCACCTCGTCCGCGAGCGGGCGGTCGTGGACGCCCGCGCGCGGGTGCACGGCGACTTCGTCTGGCAGCTGCTGGAGGGGCTGGTCGACGACGCCGTGGCGGAGGTGCGCGCCCGGCAGCTCGGCTGCGTGCTGCCGCGGCGGTTGCGGGTGGTCGCGATCCCGGTGGCCCCGGCCGCCGGCGGCGGGACCCCGGCGGCGGACGACGCGGACGACGCCGAGCGACGCCGGCTCGACGTCCTCGTCCTGACGGCGGAGCGGATCGCCCGCGCGGCCGGCGCGACCGTGATCGCCGGCCGGCGCGGCGGCACGCTCGCGCTCGTCCTCGGCGTCGCGGACGGCGGCGACCCGGACGGCGGCGACCCGGCCGGCGGCGACCCGGCCGGGGCCGGCCCGGCGACCGCGCCAGAGGACGTCGCCGCGACCCGGAGCCTCGTCACCGACGTCGTGCGCGGACTGCGGCGGCACGCCCCCGGCGCGATCGGGGCCACCGGCGTGAGCGCGTGCGTCGACTGGTCGGCGGACCTGCGCCCCGCCCTGCGCCAGGCCCGGCAGGCGGTCGAGGCGGCGGCGTTCGCGCCGGAGGGTCCCGTCGTGCTGTTCGACGAGCTGGGCCTGCTGCGGTTCCTGCTGGCCCCGAGCGACCGCACCGACCAGCTCCGGTTCGCCCGCGCGGTGCTCGGGCCCGCGCTCGACTACGACCGCGACCACCAGACCGACCTCGTCGCGACGCTCGGCGCCTACCTCGACGAGGGAGCCAGCCTGACGCGCACCGCCGCGACGCTCTACGTGCACCCGAAGACGGTGCGTTACCGCCTGCGCCGGATCGAGGAGCTCACGCGGCGCGACCTGTCCGGGCAGCGGGACCGCTTCGACGCCCAGCTCGCCGTCGCCATCCTGCGGGCGCTCGCGCTCGACGGCGGTCAGGACGGGCCCGCCAGGTTCTCGTAGTACGGCAGGACCGTCCCGCCCGCGCCGACGACGCCGAGCATCGATGCCGTGACCGGGTGGGCGACCTCGCCCGACACCGCGAGGTTCACGCACGCCGGCCCGCCGTGCTCCAGTGCCGCGCGCACGGCGGGGGCCACGTCGGCGAGGGCGTCCACGCGCACGCCGAACGCGCCGAACCCGGCCGCGACCCGGTCGTAGTCCGTGTCGGCCAGACCCGTCACGACCTCGGTCTCGGCGCCGTAGAGGAGCTGCTGGCCGTGCAGCGACATGCCCCACGCCTCGTTGTTGACCACGACCGTGACGATCGGCAGCCCGTGGCGGACCATCGTGTCGAACTCCTGGACGTGGAACCCCGCGCCGCCGTCGCCGATCAGCAGCACGACCCGGCCGTCCGGCTCCGCGACCTGCGCGCCGACCGCCAGGCCGGGCGTGCTGCCCAGGTGGCCGAGGTAGCCGCAGCCGATCGCCCGCCGCGGCCGGGCCTGCGCCATCGCCATGGTCACCCACGCGCTGATCTCGCCGCCGTCCACGACGAGCGTGGCGCCGGGATCGAGCGCGTCCAGCACGGCGCGCACGCCGTGGTAGGGGTGGAGCCGGCCCTTGACGTGCTCGGGCTCGTCGGCGAAGGGGCTGGGCCGGGCGTGCACGCCGGTGGCGGCCGCCAGCCACGCGACCCGCTCGGCGCTGCCGTCGGTCGGGCCCCACGCCTCGGAGAGCGCGCGCAGGGTGCGCGTCGCGTCGGCGACGATGCCGACGTCGGCCGGGCGGATCCGGCCGATCTCCGCCCCGTCGAGGTCGACCTGGACGACGGCGGCGTCCAGCGGCACCGTGCCCCCGCCGCGGCCGCCGAGGTAGAAGCCGAACCGGGCGCCGAGCAGCAGCACCGCGTCGGGGCCGGCGCCCTCCCCGACGAGCGTGGCGAGCCCGCGGGCCGACCAGGCGTTCAGCGGGTGGTCGGCCGGCATGGCCCCGACGATCATCCCCGGGTGGAAGACGGGGACCGCGGCCTTCTCCGCGAACGCCGCGAGGGCAGCGCTGGGTGCCCCGCCCCGCAGCCCGCCCCCGGCGATCACGGCGGGGCGCCGGGCGCGCGCCAGTACCTCCACCGCATCGGCCACCGCCTCGGGCGCGGGCGCGGGCGAGTAGGGCAGGCGCGCGTCCGGGCGCGGCGGCCCGTCGAGCCGCACGGTCGCGAACAGCACGTCGACGGGCAGGTCGAGCACGACCGGTCCGGGCACGCCCGTGCGGGCCGTGCGGACGGCGAGCCCGACCAGCCGCGGGATCTCCGCCCCCGTCGTCACCCGGTGCGCCCAGCGCGTGAGCCCTGCGGCGATGGCGGGCTGGTCGAGGAACCCCTGCAGCGCGTTGGTCTCCACCTCGCGCTGCGGCGGCGAGCTCGTGATGAGCAGCAGCGGGCTGCGGTCGGCGTAGGCCACGCCGAGCCCGGCCAGCGCGTTCGTGAACCCGGCGCCGGCCGTCGCGAACGCCACCCCCAGCCTCCCGGTGCACCGGGCGTACCCGTCGGCGGCGTTCACGGCGGCGGTCTCGTGGCGCGTGTCGACGAGCCGGATGCCGCGGTCGCGGCAGGCCACCAGCAGGGCGTCGAGATGCCCGCCGTGCAGCCCGAACGCGACCTCGACACCGTGCTCGGCAAGGCTGGCCGCGAGCAGCTCCCCGCCCGTCATCGCGGCCGGGCGGGACCCGGTGGTCGGCGGCGTCACCCCTCAGGCGCCCGTCAGCTCGTCCCGGACGAGCTGCGCGCCCGCCACCATGTTCTCGAGCTTCTTGCGGGCGACGATCCGGCGGACGGAGGACAGCGCGCAGTCGGTCGACAGGCCCACCTGCTCGGCCGGGACGACCTCGATCGTGCGCCGGACCCAGTTCGCGATCCGCTGCGGGTCCTCGGCGCGCAGGTCCTTGCCGTCGATCACGCCGACGGCGAGGTCCTTGTCCTTCGGCCACCCGCGCAGCGCCTCGACCTCGCTGAAGTCGTGGCTGGCCATCTCGATGTGGAACTGCTCGCAGTCGATGTCGAACGCGAACGGGAACACCTGGTGCGCGCTCACCCAGTCCGGCGCGAACGAGGGCTGGCCCTGCTCGTGGCCGTAGCACAGGTGCACGACCCGGTACATGTCCACGCCGTCGAAGCAGCGGTTGAGGACGTCGACCATCCACGGCTCCAGCTCCATGAGCCCGGCGAACTGGACGAGCGGCTCGGCGAACTGCACCTGCTCCAGCCCGCGCGCGGCGAGGTCCTTGAACTCGGCGTTGTAGGCGTCGGCGATGGCGAACGCGAGCGCCTTGACGTCGCCGTAGTGCTTGTCGGTCGACAGCAGGGCCATCGTGGTCGGGCCCAGCCCGACATTGATCTTCAACGGCTTGTCGGTCGCCGCGCGGACGGCCTCCAGCACCGGCTTGAAGATCGGCCGCCGCCAGCCGACGTCCCCGACGACGGTGGGCTTGTAGACGGCCAGGGTGTTCGTGCCGAGCACGACGTCGTCGCCGAAGGGCAGGAAGCCCTCCAGGTGGTGGGGCATCGTGTGGAACAGCTCGGCGAGCTCCCAGTCGGTCTCGTTCTCGTAGTGCTGGGCGCCGTCGGTGACGACGTCGATGCCGACGTCCTCCTGGTCCTTCACCGTCAGCGCGACCGCCGCGCGGTACAGCTCGCGCATCCGGTAGCTGGGGTACTCCTTGTCGTAGACGCCCGAGCCGAACACGGGCCCCTGCATGAACACCTGGCGGGGGTAGGCACCGACGAGCGTGGTCGGGAGCAGGACGTCGTCTCCGCGAACCTTCATGGCATCTCCCTGCGTTGCGACGGAGCGAGAGGGGGTTCGAGCCGGCTCGGGACGCTACCGGCGGCATCGATTCACCCGGTTGCTCCGCGACCGCCAAAGATGCGCGGCAGTGTTTGTCCCGCGCGGACGTACCCGGTGCCGGCGTGGCGTTCATAGCGTGGCGCCATGGCGACGCGGGTGGCGCTGGTCACGGGCGGCGCGTCCGGCATCGGCCGGGCGAGCTGCGCACGGTTGGCGCAGGACGGCTACACGCTCGCGGTCCTCGACCTCGACGGCGACGCCGCGAAGGCCGCGGCGGGCGCGGGCGGGCTGGGCCTGGCCGCGGACGTGTCCGACGCCGGCGCGGTCGCCGGCGCCGTCGACGCCGTCGTCGCCGAGTTCGGCCGCATCGACCTGCTGTTCAACAACGCCGGGATCACCGGGACGCGGGCGGCGGGCCGCTGCCACGAGACCCCGATCGCCGAGTGGGACCGGGTGCTGGCCGTCGACCTGCGCGGACCGTTCCTCGTGACCCACGCGGTGCTGCCGGTGCTGCTCGCGCAGGGCGCCGGCCACGTGATCAACCTGGTGTCGATCGCGGGCATGGTCGCCACCCGCGGGCGGTGCGCGTACACCGCGTCGAAGGGCGGCGCGCTGATGTTCACCAAGTCCGTCGCGGCCGACTACGCGGCCGAGGGCGTCCGGTGCAACGCCGTCTGCCCGGGCTGGGTGCACACGCCGATGACCGCGTGGCGCCTCGACGACCCCGAGCTGGGCCCGCGCGCGGCCGCGCCGATCCCGATCGGGCGCGTCGCGCAGCCCGCCGAGATCGCCGAGGCCGTCGCGATGCTCGCCAGCGAGAAGCTCGCCTACGTCACCGGCCTCGCCCTCGTCGTCGACGGCGGCATGACGTCCACGATCATGATCTAGGCGGTGCCCGTGGGGAAGCTGGACGGCAAGGTCGCGCTGGTCACGGGCGCGGGCGGCGAGAATCGGCTCGGCGACGGCGCGGCTGTTCGCCGCCGAGGGCGCCGAGGTGGTGCTCGCCGACCTCTCGCTCGCCGCCGCCGAAGCGGCCGCCCGGGCGATCAAGGATGACGGCGGCCGGGCCCGGGCCATGGCCTGTGACGTCGCCGACGAGGGCTCGGTGGTCGCCGCGCTCGCCGACGTCGGCGGCCTCGACGTGCTGGTGAACAACGCGGGACTGTCGCCTTGGCCGGCCGCTGCTGGAGACGAGCGTCGAGGAGTGGGACCGGGTGGTGGCCGTCAACCTGCGCGGCACGTTCCTCGTGACCAAGCACGCCGCGCCCCGGATGGGCGGCTCCGGTGCCATCGTCAACATCGCGTCGGTGGCCGCGCTGATGGCCGTGACCGGGACCTGCGCCTACACCGCGGCCAAGGGTGGGATCGTGGCGCTGACCCGCGTGGCGGCGGCCGAGCTCGGCCCCGGGATCCGGGTCAACTGCATCTGTCCCGGCACGATCCACACCGTGATGCCCGAGGAGATGTTCCGGGCCCGCGGCGGCGGCGACGTCGCGGCCGGCATCGCGGCGACCGAGCAGAAGTACCTGCTGGGGCGCCTGGGCCAGCCGGGCGAGATCGCGAGCACGGCGCTCTTCCTCGCCGGCCCCGACGGGTCGTTCTTCACCGGCGCCGCGCTCGTGGCCGACGGGGGCGTCACCGCCCAGTAGGTGACGCCTCGGCGTGCAGCCAGCGCAGCAGGACGGCGGTCAGGTGCTCGGGGGCGTCGAGCTGGACGAGATGGCCGGCGCCCGGGACGAGGTCGAGGCGGGCGCCGGGGATCGCCGCCGCGAGCCGGTGGGCGCGGTCCACCGGGATCCAGGTGTCCTCGACGCCCCACACGACCTGCACCGGCAGCCGGACCGTCGGGTACAGCGGCTCGATCTCGTCGGTGTGGCGCTCGTCGGCCTGCGCGATCTGCCGGTAGAACGCGGCCTGCCCTTCGGGGCCCAGCCAGGGCGCGGTGAGCATCGCGAGGTCGGCGTCGGCGAGCGGGCGGTGGGCCGCGCCGGCGACGTAGGCGCGGACCAGCGCCGCGTGCAGCGCGGCCGGCAGCTGCGCGAACACCTCCGCGTGCTGCGCGACGAGCCGGAAGAAGGGCGAGCCCCATGGGGCCAGCGCGACGACGTCGACGAGCGCGAGCGAGCGGTAGCGCGCGCCGTGCAGGAGGTGGGCGCGCAGCGCGACCGCGCCGCCGACGTCGTGGGCGACGACGTGCGGCGCGTCGAGCCCCCAGTGCGCCAGCAGGTCGGAGAACAGTGCGCCCTGCGCCGCCAGCGACACGTCCGCGGCCCGGTCGGAGGCGCCGAAGCCGAGCATGTCCCAGAGGTGGACGGTGCAACCCGTGCCGACGGCCTCGGCGACGCGCCGCCACAGCGCGGACGACCATGGCGTGCCGTGGCAGAACACGACCGGCGGGCCGGAGCCCCACCGCGACCACCGGACGCGCGCGCCGTCGCGCCACTCGAACGTCTCGACCGCCACCACCCCAGCATCCCACCGGGCTTGGTCACCGGGGGACGGGCCGCGCGGTGCTCATTGACCGGCAGGGACGAGGACCGCGGGTGGCCCGCAGTGCCAGTGTGACGTGCGTCGCGGTGTGCCCGCACCGCAGCGGCCGCGCGCCCGCGGGCCGCTTCCCGAGCGAAGGGATGTCTCCCGTGGAGATCCGCGGTGAAGAGGTACTCCTGCCGGTGTCGGCGGTGTCGGCGTTCCCCCGTCCGCACTGGTTGCAGGGTCGCGTCTTCGGCAGCCAGTACGAGCCCACCTACCGTTCCCACAACCTGCGGGTGGCCTACGAGGACGCCTGCAAGCTGACCGCGCGCGAGCAGGAGGCGGCCGGCCTGCACATCCTGTGCGACGGCGCGCAGTACTACGAGTGGGAGGCGCCCGGCTTCCAGCTGGAGCCGATCTTCCACTTCATCCCGGAGATGCTCGGCGGCATCACCAACTACGGGCCGCCCGGCGACGGCGTGAAGTACAAGCCGTTCTACAAGGGCACGGTCACCGGCAAGGTCGAATGGGTCCGCCCGATCTTCGAGGGCGTCTGCTACGCGATGCAGCTCGCCACCGACCGACCGTTCAAGATCGCTTACCTCGGCCCGGCGCAGCAGAGCGTCATCCTCGACGACCAGCACTACGGCGACGGCGTCGCGCTGGCCAAGGACATCGCCGCGGCCCTGAACAAGGAGATGCACTACCTGCAGGACATGGGCTGCGAGGCCGTCCAGCTGATCGACGTGCTCCCGCCGTACACCACCGACATGTGGCAGGTCGAGTGCCAGCAGATCATGTGGGAGGGCATCTCGATGACGAAGTTCTGGCACGTCTGCTACGGCAGCGTCGACGGCCAGCGCGACGTCTTCGACGACCACGCCGCCACGATGATGCCGCTGTTCAAGGAGTCGCCCGCGAACGTCATCCACCTGGAGATGACCAACAAGGACTTCAGCGAGCTGGACGCGTTCGGCGAGTTCCCCAAGGACAAGGTGCTCGGCGTCGGCGTGGTCGACGCGAAGAACACGATGGTCGAGTCCGTCGAGACGATCGCCGACCGGATCCGGCGCGCGCTCAAGGTCGTCCCGGCCGACCGGCTGATGGTGGCGCCCGACTGCGGGCTGGGCTACTTCAGCCGTACGACGGCCTACGCGAAGCTGCGCAACATGGGCCAGGCGGCCGACGAGGTGCGGAAGGCCCTGTAACCCCGTCTGCTGAGCTAACGAACGGCACTTTCGTGAGCACCTATGTGGCGAGAGTGCCGTTCGTTAGGTCGGGGGGAGTGATCATCAGGGGGTCGGGGGCGGCGCGGAGGGCCGCGAGGTCGGCGTAGCCGGCCAGCGCCAGGCTGATGTCCAGCTCGGCCAGCACGCAGCGCAGCACGTGCGCCACCCCCGCCTCGCCCGCCAGCGCCAGGCCCCACGCGTACGGGCGGCCCAACAGGACGGCGTCCGCGCCGATGGCGAGCGCCAGCGCTGCGTCGGCGCCGGTCCGCACCCCCGAGTCGAACAGGACGGGCACCCGCCCGGCCACCGCCGCGACGACGCCCGGCAGCGCGGCCAGCGCGGCGACCGCCCGGTCGAGCTGCCGCCCGCCGTGGTTCGACACGACGAGGCCGTCGGCCCCGGCGGCGAGCGCGGCCCGTGCGTCGTCGGGGTGCAGCACGCCCTTGAGCACGATCGGGCCGTCCCACCACGCGCGCAGGTCGGCGAGCGAGTCCCAGCCCCGCGCGGTGCCCTGGAACAGGCGCTGGCGGTGGGCGACCGCCGCGGCCAGGTCGTCCTCGGGCGGGCGGGCCAACCCCGCCCGGAACGCCGGGTCGGAGAACGGCACGGCCGTCCCGACGCCCCGCAGGAACGGCAGGTACCCGGCGTCGAGGTCGGTCGGGCGCCACCCGAGCTGCCAGGTGTCGAGCGTGACGACGAGTACGGAGTAGCCGCTCGCACGGGCGCGGCTCAGCAGGGACGCCGTCAGCGCGTCGTCGGTCGGGCGGTAGAGCTGGTACCAGCGCGGGCCACGGCCCGAGGCGTCCGCCATCTCCTCCAGCGTGTGCGACGCCGCGGTCGAGGCGACCATCGGCACGCCCAGCGCCGCGGCCGCACGGGCCGTGGCGAGCTCGCCGTCGGGGTGCAGGATCGACTGCACGCCGATCGGGGCGAGCAGCAGCGGCGCGGGCAGCGCGGTGCCGAGCACCGTCGTCGACCAGTCCCGCGCGGCGTTGTCGCGCAGGACCCGGGGCAGCAGCGCGTACCGGTCGAACGCGGCCCGGTTGGCCCGCATCGTCGCGCCCGTGCCGGCCCCGCCCGCGACGTAGCCGAACGCCTCGGCGGGCAGGACGGCCCGCGCGGCGGCGCCCAGCCGGTCCGGGTCGGTCGGCAGCTGCGGGGGCCGCCCGGTCCGGTAGATCTCGGCGGCGTAGGCGGCGTAGGCGGCGTAGGCGGTCACGCGCCGATGGTGCCCCGGGGGCGCGGTCCCCGGGGCGCGGCCGCCCGACGAACGGCACGTTCGTTCAATAGGTTTGGACGAACGTGCCGTTCGTTCGATCGGGGGGTCGGGATTCGTCCCCGCCGGACATGGCCGTGCGCCGCGGCGCGGCGGACGATCTCGGCGTGCGTATCGGGATGACGATCGGCGGTGACGTCCTGGCGCGCCCGAGCTCCCCGCCGGAGGTCGTCGACGACGCCCGCCGGGCCGAGGCCGAGGGCTTCGCGACCGCCTGGTCGGTCCACTTCTCGCGCGCCTACGACGCGCTGACGACCCTCGCCGTCGCCGGGACCGCCACGACGCGGATCGAGCTCGGGGTCGCGGTCGTGCCGACCTACCCGCGGCACCCGCTGGCGCTCGCCCAGCAGGCCGCGACGGCACAGGCGTTCTGCCGGGGCCGGCTGGTGCTCGGCGTCGGCGTGTCGCACCGGCCCGTCGTCGAGGGCCTGCACGGCCTGACGTACACGGCCCCCGCGGCGCACATGCGCGAGTACCTGTCCGTGCTCGTCCCCGCCCTGCGCGGCGAGCCCGTGCGGTTCGCCGGCGAGCACTACCGCGTCGACGGGGGGTTCGCGGTGCCCGGGTCGGCGCCGGTGCCGGTGCTGGTGGGTGCCCTGTCGCCGCGGATGGTGCGGGTGGCCGGCGAGCTCGCCGACGGCGTCGTGACGTGGCTGGCCGGGCCGCGGGCGCTGGCGGCCACGGTCGTGCCGGCGCTGCGCGAGGGCGCGGCGGGGCGACCTCCGCCGCGCCTCGTCGCCTCGCTGCCGGTCGCCGTCACCGGGGACGTCGCCGCGGCGCGGGCCGCCGCCGAGGACGCCTTCGGCCGCTACAACGGGATGGAGAACTACCGCAGGCTGTTCGCGCGGGAGGGTGTCGCGTCGGTGGGTGACCTCGCGGTCGTCGGGTCCGAGGACGAGGTCGAGCAGGGGCTGCGGCGCTACGCCGACCTGGGCGTCACCGACCTGTGGCCGGCGGTCTTCCCGGTCGGGCCGGACGGGGAGGCGAGCGTGCGCCGCACGCGGGAGCTCCTGGCGGGCCTGTGAGCGGGAGCGCGCGGGAGCGGCGGTACGCGCCGGAGCTCGTCGAGGCCGGGTTCGCCGTCGAGGTCGCGGACGCCCCGCTGCTGCACGAGGGGCTCAACATCGCCGACGTCGCCCACGTGCTGGTCCTGCTCGAACGCGGCGTGATCCCGGCCGCGGCCGCCACCGCGCTGCTGCGGGTGCTGGCCGAGGCGGCTGCGACCCCGCACGACCGCTTCGGCTACGACCCGGCGTACGGCGAGGTCTACAACTGCCGCGAACGCCGGTTCGCCGCGGCCATCGGCAGCGACGCCGGGTGGCTGCACGCGGGGCGCCCGCGCCGCGAGGCGGTCCGGATCGCGCTGCGGCTGCGGCTGCGCCGCGACGTCGCCGACCTGGTCGAGGCCGCGGCCGAGTTCGTCAGCGCCACCGCCGCGGTCGCCGACGCACACGCCGAGACGCTCATGGCCGACCAGACCTACCTGCAGCACGCTCAGCCGTCCACCTTCGGGCACTTCGTGCTCGGGACCGCCTACCCCGTGCTGCGGACGGCCCACCGCCTCCTCGACGACCTCGACGAGCTCAACCGCAGCCCGGCCGGCGCGGGCGGGGTCAACGGCAGCCCGCTGACCGGCGACCGCGCGCGGACCGCTGCGCTGCTCGGCTTCGACGGCGTCATCGAGCACACCCGGGACGCCATGTGGTGCAGCGACGGCCTCACCGCCGTCGTCGCCGACGCCGCCGTCCTCGTCACCACGCTCGACCGGCTCGGCGAGGATCTGGAGATCTTCGCGAGCCCCGAGTTCGGCTGGGTCGAGCTGGGGGAGGGCCACACCCGCTCGTCCGTGCTCATGCCCCAGAAGCGCAACCCGTACGCGCTGACGATGGTCCGCGGCGAGGCCGGGGTGCTGGTCGGGCGGGCCGCCGGCATGCTCGCGCTGGCGAAGAGCCCGTCGGCGCGCAGCGACAACATGATCTTCGCCTACGGCGAGGTGCCGCGCGCGGTCGATCTCGCGACCCGGGCCACGCGGCTGATGGCCGGGGTCGTCGCGGACCTCGCGGTGGACGCCGAGCGGATGCGCGCGGCCCTCGTCGGCGGGTTCTCGCAGGCCGCGGACCTCGCCGAGCACCTCATGGAGACGCTCGGGCTGGACTACCGCTCGGCCTACCAGCTGGTCGGCGTCGCCGTCCGGCGGGCGGGCGCCGCGGGCCTGCGAGGGGTCGACCTCACGGGCGCGCTGCTCGACGAGGCCGCCGCCGAGGCCGGGGTCGCCGCGCCGCCGATGACCGGGCTCGACCTGACCGCCGCACTCGACCCGGGGTGCATCGTCCGCGGCCGCCGCACCCGCGGCGGCGCGGCGCCCGAGGTCGTCCGCGCGATGGCCAAGGACTGCGCCGGGTCCGCCGACGCGGTCCTCGCCGGCGTGCGCGCCCGCCGGGCGCGGTTCGCCGCCGCCGAAGCCGCCCTGCTCGCGCGCGCCGCGGGGGCGGGCGCAGAACCCGAGGAGACCTGATGGACATCCGAGACCGCCACCCCAACCTCGCCGAGTGGAACGCGCTGATCGACGCGAGCCTCGCCGATCCCGAGTCGGAGCCGATCCTCAACGTCGCCCACGACGAGGACCCGCTCTATGACGCGATCTTCGTCGGCGGCGGGGCCGGCGGCCGGTTCGGGGCCTCCTACCTGCGGGCGATGGGCGGCCGGCCGCTGATCGTCGACGCGTGGCCGTTCCTCGGCGGCTCGTGCCCGCACCAGGCGTGCGTGCCCCACCACCTGTTCTCCGAGGCCGCGGCCGAGCTGGACCGCATGCGCTGGTTCTCCGACGAGCTGTTCTTCCCCAAGTTCGACGCCTCGCGCGCGTCGATCCTGGAGATGGTGAAGCTGTTCCTCGCCGGCCGGGGCAGCGCGCACGCGTTCATGAACTGGCAGACGAAGGAGCAGCTGGACGTCGAGTACATCCTGAACGCCCGGGCCACGATCCTCGACGCCGGGACGGTGCGGGCGGCGGGGCGGACGTTCCGCGCCCGCAACCTCGTCCTCGGCATGGGCGCGCGGCCGCAGACCCCGGACATCCCCGGGATCGGCCGCCGCGGCGTCCACGACTTCGTCAGCCTCGTCGAGGAGCTGGACTACGAGCCGACCCGCTGCGTCGTGATCGGCGGCAGCAAGGTGGCGATGGAGTACGGCACGTTCTTCCACGCCACCGGCTGCGAGACGACGATGGTATCCCGCTCGCCGGTGATGCGGTCGAAGTCGCTGCACCACGTCGACGAGGACCTGCGCCGCTACGTCGTCGACGGGATGCGCAAGCGCGGCATGACGATCATGGAGGGCGCCGAACCCGTGTCGATCGACGGCGACGGGGACGACGGCCCGGTGCGCGCGGTGACCGTCCGGACCGCCGACGGCGCGACCGTCACGCTGGAGACCGACTTCGTGTTCCTCGGGCTCGGCGAGCGGCCCGGGACCGACGAGCTGGTGGCGGCCCTCGGCGTCCGGGTCGGCGACGACGGGCGGATCGTGGCGGACGCGCACATGCGGACGGGCGTGCCGGGCGTCTACGCGATCGGCGACATGATCAGCGGGCCGATGGAGATGTTCAAGGCGCGCAAGTCGGGCGTGACGGCCGCGCGCAACATCATGGGCGAGGACATCGCGTTCGACTTCACCGAGTACCCGGACTTCCTGCACACCACCTACGAGGTGACGTGGGTGGGCCTCACGGAGGCCGAGGCGCGGGCGACCCGAGACGACGTGATCATCATCCAGATGCCGCCGTACGTGGAGGGCCTCGACACCCCGAACCTCCCGCTGCCGTGCGCCGAGGGGACCATGCTCTACGCGTTCAGCCGCCCGGAGCTGTCGGGGTTCCAGAAGCTCGTCGTGGACGGGGCGACGCGCAAGGTGCTCGGCGCCCACCACTGCGGCTACGGCGCCAAGGACGCCTTCCAGTACCTCGACCACCTCATCCACCGGCCGGAGGGGCTGACCGTCGACGAGCTGGGCTGGATGAACGAGCTGTTCCTCAACCCGGAGCACTTCGTGCAGCTCTCGCGGCTGCGGGCGGGCAAGTCCCGCCTCACGCACCTGTAGGTCGTGCACGGCGCGCCCGACCACATCGTGCAGCCCCGCTGCGGCGGTGGCCGCCGCGGCCGGCCCGGACCGGGCACCTCCGCCCCGGTCCGGGCCTCGCCGTGTCCGGGCCTGCACCCGGGGTCCGCCGCCGGCGCGGTCGGGCCCGTCGAGCCCGTCCGCACGGCTGAGCCGTCGAGGCAGCGGCGTGGGCGACGCGAGGTGCCGGGAACGCGGGGCGGTGCCGCCCCGCGGTGGACGGTAGCCGGCTGCCCGACGGCGCTGTCGGGCAGCCCGCTACCGTCCACGGGGCCGGGGAGTGGTCAGCCGTGCTTGCGGCGCACCAGCTCGGTGCCCGCGACCAGCGCGTGCAGCTTGTCGATCGCGATGTAGCGCTGCAGCAGGATCAGCCCGCAGTCGGTGGTGACGCCGAGCCGGTCGGCGGGGACGTACTCCAGCAGCCGCTCGATGCGCTCGGCCACCTCCTCGGCGGTCTCGGTGATCGTCGACTTGACGTCGATGACGCCCGCCCAGAACGAGACGTTGTCCGGCAGGGGGTGGCTCTTCATCACGTCCAGGCCGGACAGGTCGTCGTGGCGGCGGCCGCAGCTCTCCAGGTTGAGCACGCTGATGTTCGCCTCGTAGGACTTCGGCACGACGCTGGCCGTCGCCGACGGGGCCTGGCCGACCCGCTTGGTGAGGTCGAAGATCTCGCCGGCCTGTGCGGTCTCGTCGGGGTAGTAGGCGGGCGTCCCGCCCCAGTTGCCCCAGCAGACGTGCACGATGATCTGGGCGTTCCGGACGCCCTGCACGGCGCGGTTGAACGCCTCGATGGCCCAGTCCTCGTAGAAGTAGGGCCAGGTGAACTCGTCGAGCTGGATGAAGTCGACGCCCATGGCGTCGACCTCGAGGATGTCCTCGTTCATCGCCGCCGCGATCGCCATCGCCCGGTCGCGAGGGTCGTCGTAGTGCAGGTCGTTCGTCGCCTGGGCCAGCACCTGCACACCGGTGTACTGCACCTTGGTCGGCCTGTCGGTGGCGCGCTTCAGCGCCCGCGCCTGCTCCACCATGATCGCGCCGTGGCGCTTGATCTCGCGGGTCGCGGTGCCCGCGTGGAGGCGGCTGTAGATGGGGAAGCCGAGGTAGCCGCCGTGCAGGTCGTAGCCCAGCCGGCGGTAGTAGTAGTAGAGGGCCTGGTCGGCGTAGTTGTCGCCGTGCAGCCGGCCGTCGCTGATGATGTCGAGCCCGGCGTGCTCCTGGTCGGACACGAGCGAGGCCATCGCGTCCTGGAACGCCTCCTGGTTGAACGAGTCCGGCGGCTCCTGGTCGCCGTGCCAGTCCCGGGCCGGCCCCGCGTCCCACCATCGCGGGTTGGGGTAGTTGCCGACCATCGAGGTGGGGATCAGGACGTCCTTGTCGCCGACGCGCATGGCGCTCCCTCGCAGAGGTGTGGAGTGGGTCACGCAGAGCGTGCCGGGTACGGGCGGAGACCGCGCAAAGGTGAGCCCGCGGGGACAGGGGGGCTCGTCCTGTCAGGCCGACATCGGGCGGGCGGCGGGCGCTCAGCGCGTCGTGAAGAGCGTCGGCGCCCCGCCCGTCACGACGAACACGACCGGCCCCCCCACCTCGCCGTGCCGGGCCGCGGCGACGAGCCCGGCCATCGCCTTCGCTCCGAAGACGGGATCGAGGAACACGCCCTCCAGCCGCGCGACGAGCTCGGCGGCGGCGTCCCCCTCCGGCGACCGGTAGCCGTAGCCGGGCCCGACGAGACCGTCGACGACCGTGGGCCGGCCGTGCGGCGGCGACACCCCGGCCAGCGCGGCCGCCTCGGCCGCGAGCTCCGCGACGCGCGTGACGCACTCCGCCGCGGGCCGGCTGACGGTCACCCCGACGACGGGGGACAGGCCCTGCCACGCCGTGCCGGCGACCAGCCCGGCCTGGGTGCCGCACGAGCCGGTGGCCAGCCAGAACGCGGCCGGGGCCAGGTCGGCGTCGGCGAGCTGGACGGCCAGCTCCCGCGCGGCTGTCAGGTAGCCGAGCGCCCCGACGGCCGTCGCGCCGCCGCGGCCCATCGGGTACGGGTGCCGGCCGGCGGCGCGCAGCTCGTCGGCCGCCGCGGCGACCCCCGTGTCGACGGACGCGCGGTCGGCGTCGCCGGTGAACCGGATGCGGGCCCCGACGAGCTCGGCGAGCGCCATGTTGCCCACCGCGGGCACGGGGTCGCCGTAGCAGACCAGCACGGTGTCCAGGCCGCGCGTGCGCGCGGCCAGCGCCGCCAGCATCGCCCAGTTCGAGCCCGGCCCGCCGCCGGTGACGAGCGTGTCGCAGCCCTGCCCGACCGCGTCGGCGAGCAGGAACTCCAGGCCCCGCACCTTGTTGCCGCCCAGGCCGAGCCCGGTCAGGTCGTCGCGTTTGAGCCAGACCTCGACGCCCAGCGCCTCGGACAGCCGGGGCGCGGGCAGGAGCGGAGTCGGCAGCGTGGCGAGGCGGATCCGCGGGACGGCGGCCAGCCCCGTCACCTCGGGCCTCCGCGGACGCGGCACGGACCGCTCGCCCGCCGGCCGCTCACCCGCCCGTCACCCTGTCCACGAACGCCCCCGTCGCGCCGAGCGCGCGCTCGGGGTCCAGCGCCGCCGCGACCTCGTCCTTGGTGAGCAGCCCGTCGGCCGCCAGCCGCTCGCCGAGGTCGGTGCCCTCGTCCCGGGCGGCCATCGCGGCGGCGTAGACGGCGTCGTGGGCGGAGTGCTTCCCGATCCGCGTGGCGAGCACCGCCATCAGCGGCTCGGACGCGAGCAGCGCGCCGTGCGCGTCGAGGTTCGCGCGCATCCGCGCCGCGTCGACCCGCAGCCCCTCCAGCAGGCGCGCGGCGAACCCGAGCGCGGCGCCGGTCAGCTGGCAGGCTTCGGGCAGCACGAGCCACTCGGCCTTCCAGCTGCGCCCGTCGCGCTCGTGCAGCGCGACCATGCCCTCCAGCGCGACGGACGCGTCGGAACGCACGATCCGGGCGAGCGTGTCGAGGTGTTCGGACAGCTCCGGGTTGCGCTTGTGCGGCATCGTGATGCTGCCGACGGTGCCCGCGACCACCGGCTCGCCGACCTCGCCGATCTCCGGGCGCTGCAGCTCGAAGATCTCGTTGCCGATCTTCGCGAGCGTGCCGGCGACCAGCGCGAGGAACGTGACGAACTCGGCGACCCGGTCCCGGGCCGTGATCCACGGGAGCTCCGGCGCGGCGAGGTCGAGCCGCTGCGCGAACCGCTCCAGCAGCGGCAGGGCGGCCTCGCCCCAGAACTCCATCGTCCCCAGCGCGCCGCCGAGCTGGACGACCCCGACGCGCGGGCGCAGCTGGGCCAGCCGCTCGCGGTGGCGGGCCAGCTCGGCCGCCCACACGGCCGCCTTGAACCCGAACGTGACGGGCAGGCCGGGCTGGCCGTGGGTGCGGCCGCACATCACCGTGTCGCGGTGGCGGCGGGCGAGGAGGACCGCGGCGGCGTGGCAGCGCTGCAGGTCGCGGTCGACGATGCCGGCGACGTCGCGCATGACGAGGCCGAACCAGGTGTCGGTGACGTCCTGCACGGTCGCGCCGTAGTACACCCACTCCCGCGCCTGTTCGGGCAGCAGCGCCCGCAGGCAGCGGATCAGCCCGAGCGTCGAGTGGCCGGTGGCGCGGGTGCCGGCGGCGACCTCCTCCAGGTCGACCGCCTCGACGCGGGCATGGTCGGCGATCAGCCTGGCGGCCTGCGCCGGCACGAGCCCGACGTCGGCCTGGGCCTGCGCGAGCGCGGCGAGGATCGCGAGCCATGCCCGGGTGCGCCCGGTGTCGTCGAACCGCTCGTGCAGCTCCGGGGTCGTCCAGAGGTGGCCGTAGACGACGGAGTCGGCGGGATGGGACCCGCTCACGACAACGCTCCCCGTGCGCCCGAGCAGCCATATGTGTCCACGTGGCGGTCGGGGCGCGGTCGCAAGCAGCCATATGTGTCCACATGGCGGTGGGGGCGGGGCTGGGGGCAGCCGTATGTGTCCACATGGCGGGCGGGGTGGGGGCGGGGGCGGGCGGTCGGGGCCGTCACAGCAGGAGCTTCCGCAGGCCCTCGCGGACCTCGTCGAGGTTCGCCCCCCACGGCACGACCGCCGTGTCCCCCTCGACCTCAAGGCCCCGCTCGATCAGGCAGCACTTCGTCAGCACCGCGCCCCCCGAGCCGCCCGGCGTGACCCGGTTGCGCGGGCACAGGTCGACGCGCTCGGGCTCGTCGCCGTAGAAGTGCCGGTGGAACTGCAGCGAGCGCTCGCAGCCGATCAGGAGCCAGTCGCCGCGCTCGGCCGGCCGGGTGTCCAGGTAGGACACCGGCGCGCCGCCGAGGTCGGCGCCCGACCCGCGGCAGGGCAGCAGGTAGGCGTGCGCGGGATGCGCGGCCGCGGTCGCCTCCACCTCGACCGCGTCGAGGACGAGCCGCACCGGCGGCAGGTCCTCGTCGAACGCCACCACCTGCTGGGCCTGGGCGAGGAGCTTCGCCGGCTCCGGCGGCACGACCTCCGTCACGCGCACCGGGACCGGCTGCGGCCGGTGGATGAAGTTGACGTGCTCGAACCGGCCGAGCACCACCGTCGTCGCCGCGCCCGGGACGGCCGCGTCGGCCAGCGCCGTCGCGTTGCCGACGTCGACCTCCGCCCGCTCCACCCAGGCCGTGTCGTCGGGGCCCGAGACGACGCGCGCGGCCACGACCGGCGCGAAGAGCGGCTCCAGGCTCGCCTTCTCGACCTGCACCAGCGCGGTCGCGCCGCCGTGGCGCAGCGCGAGGAAGTCCGTGCGCCGGTAGACCTCGCGGCCCGCGAGGTGGGCGAGGACCGCCTCCTCCGTCAGCGCGAAGTCGACCTCCTGGACCGACAGCCCGCGGTACGGGTGCGCGCGGGTGTTGGGCGGCAGGTCGCGGTCGAACGCGGCGGGCGGGAGCGGCGGCGACACGACCCGACGCTACGACCCGGCCGGGACCCCCGCCTCGTTCCGCCAGGACCAACATCGCACCCGAGTTCGTCCGTCGTGACCGTGTCCGCCGCCACGCATGATCCGTAGGTTCACGGCGTGGACGGCAGGCTCGTGGTGCTCGGCGGGGGCGCCGCCGGCATGTCGGCCGCCTCGGCCGCGCGGCGCGTCGACCCCGACCGGGAGATCGTCGTGCTGGAGGCGACCGGCCACGCCGCCTACGGCATGTGCGGGCTGCCCTACCACCTGGCCGGCGCCGTCGCGGACCTCGACGCGCTGACGTCGTACCCGGCGTCGTTCTTCCGCGAGCGGCGGCGGATCGACCTGCGGCTGGGCGCGCGGGCGACGGCCGTCGACGTCGCGGCCCGCGAGGTGACCTGGGAGCGGGACGGGCGCGTCGAGCGGCTGTCCTGGACGGGGCTCGTCGTCGCCGCGGGCGGCACGCCCGCGGTCCCGCCGGTCCCGGGGCTGGCCGGGCGGCGCTCGTTCACGGTCAGGACGATGGAGGACACCGCCGCGCTGCGGGCCCTCCTCGACGCCGGCTCCGTGGCCCGCGCGGTCGTCGTCGGCGCCGGCTACATCGGGCTGGAGATGGCCGAGGCGCTGCACGCGCGCGGCGTCGCCGTCACGGTCGCCGAGCGCCTGCCGCGCGTGCTGACGACCCTGGACGAGCCGGTCGCCGCGATCGTCGAGAAGCACGTGCGCGAGCACGTCGACCTGCTGCTCGCGGCCGACGCGGGCGCCGTCCTCGCCGAGGTCGACCCCGACGTCGTGATCGTCGGAGCGGGCGTGCGCCCCACGTCCGGCCTCGCCGTCGCCGCGGGCGCGGCGACCGTGGACGGCGGCGCGCTCGCCGTCGACGACCGCATGCGCACGAGCCTGCCAGGGGTCTGGGCGGCCGGCGACTGCATCGCCCCCCACCACCGCGTGCTCGGCGGCCCGGCGTTCGTCCCGCTGGGCCCGGCCGCCAACAAGACGGGGCGCGTCGCGGGGACGAACGCGGCCGGCGGGGACGCGACCTTCGCGGGCATCGTCGGGACGGCCGTCGTGAAGGTGTTCGACCTGGAGGTCGCGCGGACGGGCCTGTCGCTGGCGGAGGCGCAGCGGGGCGGGCTCGCCGCGGCCGCCGTCGACGTCACGCACAAGAGCCGGGCGAAGTACTACCCCGGCGCGCAGCCGCTGCACGTGCGGCTCGTGTACGACGGCGGCGGCCGGCTGCTGGGCGCCCAGCTCGTCGGGCGCGAGGGCGCCGCGCTGCGGGTCGACGTCGTCGCCGCGCTCCTGCACACCGGGCTGGGCGTCGACGACCTCGCGGCGCTGGACCTGTCCTACGCGCCGCCGTACTCGCCGGTCTACGACCCGCTGCTGGTCGCGGCGCAGGCCGCGCAGCGCGCACTCGCGGGGGACCCGGAATGACGACCCGGGTCGCGGTGGTGACCGGCGGCGGGTCCGGGATCGGCCGCGCCACCTGCACCCGCCTGACCGCCGACGGGTTCACCCTCGCCGTCCTGGACGTCGACGCCGACGCCGCGCGCGTCGCAGCGGGCCCCGACGGGCTCGCCTGCGCGACCGACGTGGCCGACGCCGCCGCGGTCGAGGAGGCGTTCGCTCAGGTCGTCGCCGCGTTCGGGCGGATCGACGTGCTGGTCAACAACGCCGGGATCAGCGGAACGGCCGACGCGACCGTCTGCCACGAGACGACCGTCGAGGAGTGGGACCGCGTCAACGCGACGAACGTCCGCGGCGTCTTCCTGTGCTCGCGCGCGGCGCTGCCGGTCATGCTGGCGCAGGGCGCCGGGCACGTGATCACCGTGGCCTCCGTGGCCGGCCAGGTCGCGTTCCCGGCCCGCTGTGCCTACACGACGTCGAAGGGCGCGGCGCTGATGTTCGCCCGGTCGCTCGCCGCGGACTACGCCGCCAAGGGCATCCGCTCCAACGCGGTCTGCCCCGGGTTCGTGCGGACGCCGATGACCCAGTGGCGTCTGGACGTCCCGGAGCTGCGCGAGGAGGTCGAGACCCGGATCCCGACGGGTCGGGTCGCCGAGCCCGACGACATCGCCGACGCGATCGCCGTGCTCGCCTCCGGTCGGCTGGGTTACATGACGGGCGCCGCGCTCGTCGTCGACGGGGGGTGGACGGTCCTGTGAGGCTTGCCGGGAAGGTCGCGCTGGTCACCGGCGCCGGGTCGGGCATCGGCCGCGCCGCCGCCGTGCGGTTCGCCGCGGAGGGGGCCGCCGTGGGCGTGCTCGACCTCGTCGCCGACGCCGCCGACGAGACGGTGGAGCTGATCGGGAAGGACGGCGGGCGGGCCGTCGCCGTCACCGCCGACGTGGGCGACGCGGCCCAGTTGGCCGCGGCCGTCGAGCGGGTCGCCGCCGGGCTGGGCCCGGTCGGGGTGCTCTACAACAACGCCGGCGTGGACAGCGCGGGCTCGGTGGCGGTCGCCGAGGAGGACGACTGGGACCGCGCGCTGCGCGTCAACGCGAAGGGCACGTTCCTCGTCTCGCGCGCGGTGCTGGCGCACATGCCCGACGGCGGCGCGATCGTCAACCAGGGCTCGGTGGCGGGGCTCGTCGGCGTCCCGAACTTCGCCGCGTACTGCGCCGCCAAGGGTGCGGTGATCGCGCTGACCCGGTCGATGGCCGTCGACCTCGCCCCGCGCGGCATCCGGGTCAACGTCATCTGCCCCGGCACCGTCTACACGCCGCTGATGGAGCCGATGCTGCGCGCCCGCGGCGGCGGCGACCTGCAGGCGGGGCTCGCGAAGACCCTGCTCAAGTACCCCATCGGGCGGCTGGGGACACCGGAGGAGATCGCGAACGTCGCGCTGTTCCTCGCCAGCGACGAGGCCTCCTTCATGACCGGCTCGGTGGTCACGCCGGACGGGGGGATGACGGCGGTATGAGCGAGCTTGCGAGCGAATCATGGGCGCAGCGCCCGCGAAGCGTTCGCCCGAGCGCCGGCGAGGGCGTGCGGTGAGCGGCTTCCACCTCGGCCGCGACAAGCGGGCGTCCCTGGAGGAGGCCGCGGCGCTCGTCACCGACGGCGCGCTGGTCGCGCTCGGCGGCGGACTCTGCGCGCGGCTGCCGATGGCACTGGTCCGCGCGCTGGTCCGGGCCGGCCGCCGCGACCTGCACCTGGTCGGCTCGGCGCACAGCATCGACGTCGACCTGCTCATCGCGGCGGGCGCGGTGAAGGTCTGCGAGGAGAGCTACGTCGGGTTCGAGCAGGACCTCGGGCTGGCGCCCGCGTTCCGGCGCGCGGCCGCGACCGGCGCGGTCGAGGCGCGGGAGAGCTGCTGCGCGACGATCCTCACCCAGCTGCGGGCCGCCGAGATGGGCGTGCCGTTCCTGCCGGTCCGCGGCGTCAAGGGCACCGGGATCGAGCAGCTGCACCCCGAGTACGCCCGGGTGAGCTGCCCGTTCACCGGGCAGGAGCTGGTCGCCGTCCCGCCGCTGCGCCCCGACGTCGCGCTGCTGCACGCGCCCCTCGGCGACGCGCGCGGCAACCTGCACCTCGACCAGCCCTACGTCCTCGACGAGCGGTTCGCGACGGCCTCGGCCGCGGTCGTCGCGACCGTGGACCGGCTCGTGTCGACCGAGGAGGTGGCGGCGGCCGGCGTCGTCGTCCCGGCCCACGTCGTCGCGGCCGTGGCCGAGGTCCCGTTCGGCGCGCACCCGTCGTCGTGCTACCCCGGCTACGCCTACGACCGGCCTCATCTGCAGGCCTACCTGGAGGCGGCGGGCGCGGGGGAGGACGCGCTCGCGGCGTACCTCGACCGCTACGTCAACGCCGGCGAGGACGCCTACCGCCGGGCCGTCGACCCGGAGCGCCTGACGCGCTGGTCGGAGTCGACGGACGCGTGGATGGAGCTGTTCCGGTGAGCTCGGTGGACACGTGGTCCATCGACGAGTGGTTCGTCGTCGCCCTCGCGCGCACGATCCGCGACCGCGAGGTCGTCTTCCACGGCTTCGCGAGCCCGTGCGCGCAGGTCGCGATGCACGTCGCCCGCCGAACGCACGCGCCGGACTGCCTGCTCGTCGAGGGCGCGACCTACGCGCTCAACCCGGATCCCGTCTTCATCCCGCCGACCGGCAACGACCTCGCCCTGCACCGCGACGCCGTGTACCGGATGCGCTTCGAGGAGTTCTTCGACGCGGCCTGCCGCGGCGACGTGGACCGGATGTTCCTGTCCGGCGGGCAGATCGACGGCCACGGCAACACCAACGTCACCGCGATCGGCCCGGACCCGGCCCGGCCCAAGATCAAGCTGGGCGGCGGGGGCGGCGGCTGCAACATCTCCGCGACGATCGGCGCGCTGACGGTGTGGACGACGCGGCACCGGTCCGGGCGCACGCTCGTGCGCGAGGTCGACGTGCTCACCGACATCGGGCACCGCACGCCGGAGGGGACGCGCGCCGAGCTGGGCTACCCGGGCGGCGGCCCGCAGTGGCTGGTCACCGAGCTGGGCCTGTTCGACTACCCGGACGGCCACGCCCGGCTGCGCGCGACCTGGCCCGACGTCACCGAGGCCGACGTGGCCGCGGCGACCGGCTTCGACCTGGACGTCGACGCGGGCGACGAGGAGCTGCTCGCCCCGCCGACCGACGCCGAGCTGGCCGCGCTGCGGGCGGTCGACCCGCTCGGCGTGCGGCGCCTCGAGTTCGGCCCCGAAGAGCTGAAGCGGACGTTCCCGTGCGCCTCCTGACCGCCCTGTTCAGCCCGCGCCGGGTCGCGCTCGTCGGCGCGTCCGACCGGGCCGGCACGCTGGGCCACCTGCTGGGCCGCAACCTCGCCTCGTTCCCGGGTGAGGTCGTACCGGTCCGCAGCGGGGAGTCGCTGCGCGACGTGCCCGGCGAGATCGACCTCGCCGTCGTTTCGGTGCCGGCGCAGGCGGTCCCGGCCGTCGCCGCCGACGCCGCGGCCAAGGGCGTGCCGGCGATGGTCGTGCTGTCCGGTGGCTTCGCCGAGACCGGGCCGGACGGGGCGGCCCTGCAGGAACAGCTCGTCGCGAACGCCGGCGCGACGCGGGTGATCGGGCCCAACTGCTTCGGCGTCCAGAACTGCGACCTGCCGCTCAACGCGTCGATGGCCGCCGGGCTGCCGCGAGGCGGCGGCGGGATCTGTCTGGTCAGCCAGTCCGGCGCGTACGGGATGGCGATCTTCACACTGGCGACGGACGAGCGGGTGCGGTTCGCGAAGATCCTCGCGCCGGGCAACACCTGCGACGTCACGATCGCCGAGCTGCTGGGCGAGCTCGCCGACGACCCCGCGTCGCGGACGCTGTGCTTCCTGCTGGAGTCGCTCGCCGACGGGCGCGCGTTCGTCGAGCACGCCCGGGCGGTCACGCCGGCGAAGCCCGTCGTGGTGGTCAAGACGGGACGCTCGGAGGCCGGCGCCCGGGCTGCGACGTCGCACACGGCGGCGCTGGCCGCCGACGCCGGCGTGTGGCGCGGGGTGTTCCGCCAGGCCGGGATCGTCGAGGTCGCCTCCGGGCAGGAGCTGCTGGACGCCGCCCGCGCGCTCGACGGGCACCCGCTGCCGGCCGGACCGCGGGTCGCGATCATCAGCAACTCCGGCGGCGTCGGCGTGGAGCTGTCGGACCTGCTCGCCGACGAGGGCCTGACGGTCCCCGCCCTCTCCGCGCCCCTGCAGGACAAGATCCGCGCGATGCTGCCGGCGTTCGCGAGCCCGGTGAACCCCGTCGACGTGACGCCGGTCTGGTCGCGCTTCGCCGAGCTCTACCCGGCGCTGACCGACCTGCTCGCCCGTTCGGGCGAGGTCGACGTCGTCGTCCCCGTGCTGCTGCAGCGCGCCGCGCTCGACCCCGTGACCGCGGAGGGCCTGCGCGACGTCGTCGCCGGGCTGCGCGCGGACGGGATCGGCGTGCCCGTCCACGTCTGCTGGGTCGCGCCGCGCGACGCCCGGCCCAACGCCGACCTGCTGCAGGACGCCGGCGTGCCGTGCTTCGACTGGCCCGCCCGCACGGCCAGGGCCATCGGCCACGCGCGCCGCTACGCCGCGGCGCGCGAGCGGACGCGGCCCGCGCCGGCCACTCCCGCACCGCGCCCGACCCCGACGGCGACCGCCCCGAACGCCGTCGCCGCGCTGCTGGGCGAGCTGGGCGTCGCGACCGCGACCTCGGCGCTCGCCGCGACGGCGGACGAGGCGGTCGCCGCCGCGACCCGGTTCCCGTGCGTCGTGAAGCTCGCGCACGCCGCGCACCGCACCGAGCTGGGCGGCGTCCGGCTCGACCTCGCCGACGCCGACGCCGTCCGCGCCGCCGCGACCGCGCTGCTCGCGCAGGGGCCCGTGCTGGTCCAGCCGCAGCTGTCCGGCGTCGAGATCGCGGTCGGGGCGGTCCGCGACCCGGTGTTCGGCCCGGTCGTCATGGTCGGGCTGGGCGGGATCTGGGTGGAGATCCTCGGCGACGTCGCGTTCGCCATGGCGCCGCTGCACCGCGGCGAGGCCCGGGACCTGCTCGCGTCGTTGCGCGGGCACCCGCTCCTCACCGGGGCCCGCGGCGGCCCCGCCGTCGACCTGGACGCGCTCGCCGGCGTCGTCGTCGCGGCCGGGAACCTGCTCCTCACGTGCCCCGACGTCACCGAGCTCGACCTCAACCCGGTGCTCGCCACGCCGGACGGGGCCGTGGCGGTGGACTGGAAGGTGCTGGTAGACGACGAGTCCGGGAGGTAACGTCCGTGACGGCCGAACTGAGGGACAAGGTCCGCATGGAACCGACGGCGATGGGGCTGCCGGGGGTGCGCTTCACCCCGGGCCTGCACATCTGCGCGTTCTACCGCGGCGCCGCCCAGCGCGACGAGCTGCTGCTGCCCTACCTGCGCGAGGGCCTGGCCAACGGGGACAAGTGCATCTGCGTCACCGACGACCCGGCCGCCGGCCAGTCCGTGCTGGCGCTCGCGGGCGAGCTGGGCATCGACACCGCCACGCCGCCGACGCCGCTGGAGCCGCTGGACTCGGGCTCCACGTACCTGTCGGGCGGCAGCTTCGCGATCGAGAAGATGATCGGCTTCTGGGACCGCGAGATGAGCACCGCCGTGGCGAAGGACGGTTTCGGCTTCGTCCGCGCGGCCGGCGAGATGACGTGGGCCCTGCGCGGCCTGCCCGGCTCGCACCTGCTCATGGCCTACGAGGCGCAGCTCAACGTGTTCCTGCACCGCTACCCGCAGGTGCTGCTGTGCTTCTACGACCTGGAGCAGTTCGCCAACGGCGAGGTCGTCATGGAGATCCTGCGCACGCACCCGACCGTCCTCATGAGCGGGCGCATGATCGACAACCCGTGGTACGTCGAGCCGGGGGAGTACCTCGGCCGGCACTCCGCCGCCGGGGTCTGAGCGCGATGACGGCCCTCGACAGCGACGCTGCCGAGCGCAGCCTGCTGTCGAGCATGCGCAGCCTCCTGGTGCTGGGGACGCTCATGACCGAGGGCGCCGACGAGCGGCAGATCCTGGAGCTGGCCCGCACCGCGGCCCCCTCGCTCGCCCGGTGCACGGCGGTCCGCGTCGAGCTGGCGGGCGCCCCGTCGGCGCCCGGGCGGCTCGCGGCGCAGCTGCACGCGGCCGGGACGGCCGGTGGGCCGGTGACGCTCCAGGGGGCCGCGTGGGCGTGGGCGTACCCGATGAGCGGCTTCTCCGGGCACCTGGGCCACCTCGTCGTCGGCGCCGACGCCGCCCCGTCCGGCGAGGAGCAGTTCCTGCTGCGGGCGCTGGCCCAGCAGGCCGGCGGGGCACTGGCCAACCGCCGGTTGCACGCGCAGGAGCAGGCCGCGGCCGCGGCGCTGACCGCGCTCAACGACCGCCTGCGCGGCAGCGTCGGCGCGCTGCGGCGCAGCATGGACATCCACGCCCGGCTCACGGCGGTCGCGGTGTCGGGCGAGGGCCGCGAGGGCATCGCGCGGGCCGTGCAGGAGCTGACCGGCCTGCAGGTGGCGATCGAGGACCGGCACGGCAACCTGCAGGCCTGGGCCGGCTCGGACCCGCCGGACCCGTACCCGAAGGACACGCCGGCGTGCCGGGAGCGGCTGCTCGCCCGGGCGAAGCAGGAGGGCAGGCCGATCCGCGACGGCGCCCGGCTGCTCGCGATCGCTCACCCGCAGGGCGACACCCTGGGCGTGATCATGCTGGTCGACCCGCAGCGACGGGCGGGCGAGGCCGAGCTGATGGCGCTGGAGCACGGCGCGACGGTGCTCGCGATGGAGCTGGCCCGGGTGCGCAGCCTCGCCGAGAGCGAGCTGCGGCTGCGCCGCGACCTGCTCGACGAGCTGCTGGCCGGCACCGAGCCCGACAGCGTCCTGGCCAGGGCGACGGCGCTGGGCTACGACCTGCACCGCCCGCACCGCGTCGTCGTGGTCACCGGGCGGGGCCCGGCCGGCGACCGGGCCCCGCACGACGCGCTGCTGCAGGCGGTCCGCCGCGGCGCGCGGGACGAGGCGGCTGGCAGCCTGCTCGCCATGCGGGGCACGGACGTCGTGCTGCTCGCCGACGCCGAGCCGGACTGGGAGGGCCTGCGCCGCACGGTGCTGCGCGAGCTGGGCGGCGGCCGGGTCGCGCTCGGGATCGGCGAGCGCTGCGACTCGATCGAGGAGTTCCCGCGCTCCTACCAGCAGGCGCGCCTCGCGCTGCGGCTCCCGGCGCTGTCCGACTGGGACGACAGGGCGATCCGGTTCGACGACCTTGGCGTCTACCGGCTCCTCGTCGGCGTGTCCGACCTCGGCGAGGTCGAGCGGTTCGTGCAGCGGTGGCTGGGCCCGCTGCTCGAGTACGACGCGCAGCGCGGGTCGGAGCTGGTCCGGACCCTGTCGCACCACCTGGAGCACGGCGGCAACTACGAGCTGACGGCCAAGTCGCTGATCGTGCACCGCAACACGCTCAAGTACCGGCTCCAGCGCATCCGCCAGATCGGCCGGCTCGACCTCGGCGACCCCGAGACCTGGTTCAACCTGCATCTCGCGACGCGCGCGTGGACCACCCTCACGGTGCTGCGATCGGGGTGACGCCGCGCGCGACGACGGCCACCCCCGGCACGGCCGGCGCGCCGCACGAGGCGGGCCGCACTCCGGTCGTGACGTGCTCCACCGCGACGTCCCACGCCCGCCCGTCGGCCGCCGACACGCGGGTGCCGTGCACGGTCAGCGCGTCGGCGTCGCGCAGCCCGGTGGCCAGCCGGACGGCCAGCTCGGCGACCTGCCCCTCCGCCGGCCATGACGAGCGGCCCCGGCAGCGGGCGGCGTCCACCTCGCCGTGCGCGGCCGCCTTGCGGACGGCCTGGGCGGCCTCGCGGTCGAGCCGCCCGTAGAGGTAGCCGGTCGGCAGCACGAGCGCCGTCGGCGCGAACCGGTGCCCGCCGAGGTGGCTGCACTCCCAGACCTGGGGTTCGCGCGCCTCGGCGAGGGCGCGGACGAGCGCAAGCCCGTCGAGGGCGCAGCAGCGGTCGCGGCGCCCGTGCGTGCAGACGAGCAGCAACGGGTCGGGGACCGGCTCGCCCGGCAGCGGGCCGGCCGGCGGCAGCGGCACCGCGGCGAGCGCGTCCGGACCGGCGACGTCGAGGGCGGTCGTCGCCACGCGCCCGGCGCCCGGGCGCGGCATGGTGTCGGCGAGGAACAGCCGGGCGGGCGCCGACCGCGCCCGGCGCCGTCCGGGGCGGCGGATCAGCGCCGTCCGGTAGCCGGCCGCAGCGGCGCGGGCGACGAACGCCGCGACGGTCGGGTCGGGATGGGCGGCGACGTCGCGCGGCCAGGGCCCGCGGTGCTCAAGGCACGCCCAGCGCACCGCGACCGGCGCCGTGCCGGCCAGCGGCTCGCCCGCCCCGAGGGCGAGCAGCGCGCAGCGTTCCACCCAGTGAGGCTACCCTTAACCGCGGCAGGCCATTCCTCGCCGACCGGCCCGGGGAGACCGGGGGCTGGGTCAGGACGTCGGCTTCGTCAGGTCGTAGACCGTCCGGCCGCCGACCGTCGTGGCGGCGTAGTGCTGCTGCACCCACGTGCTGATCCCCGACTCGCCGCCGGGTCCGC
The DNA here is from genome assembly GCA_963728105.1 of uncultured Actinomycetota bacterium. Classification (GTDB taxonomy): domain Bacteria; phylum Actinomycetota; class Actinomycetes; order Mycobacteriales; family Pseudonocardiaceae; genus Pseudonocardia. The sequence goes on from CAVSJZ010000074.1 coordinate 29,922, forward strand.
CGCGGCCGCCGCCGGGCCCCCCGCCCGTCACGAAGTAGTGGATCTCGCCACGCGCGACGTCCGCCTGGAACGCGGCGAGCGTCGGCGCGGGGTCGGAGCCCATGAAGCCGCCGATGCCCATGACGTCCGTGCCGCTGGCCAGCGCGAGCGGCGCCGCGCTCATGGCTCCCGTCGTGGCCGCCGACCACTTCGTGCCCGCCGAGCGCAGGAGGTCGACCAGCGCCCGGTCGGTGACCTGCCCGTCGCCGGGGCCTGCGCCGCCGGGACCGCCGAACCCGCCGGGCCCGAACCCGCCGGCACCCGGGGCCGTACCGCCGCCGGTCGCGCCGCCGCCGGTCGCGCCGCCGCCGGTCGCGCTGCTGCCGGTCGTGCCGCTGCCGGTCGCGCCCCCGCCGGTGGCGCCGGCTTCCGCCACGCCGTCGCGGAAGCCGCGGCGGTCGCCGCCGGCTCCCCGCCCGCCGAAGCCGAACCCGCCCGACGTCGCGGGGCCGGCCAGCACGATCGAGCCGGTGTGCGCGGTGGCCACGGTGTCGGCCGTGTAGGCCGCCGGGCCGAGCAGCCCGGCAAGGACTGCCGCGGCGAGCCCGCCGCGGGCCAGTGACCGGGCGGGCAGCACCAGCAGCGCCGCCCCGACCAGGCCGAGGACCAGCACGACCCACTTGAGCCACGGCACGAACGTGGGGGTGCGGTCGAGCAGGACCCACGCCCAGCCGGCCGTCACGATGACGGTGGCGGCCAGCGTGACCCGCACCCACGGCGCCTCGCGGCGCCCCCACAGCAGGGCCGCGCCGATGCCGACCAGCGCCGCGATCCCCGGGGCCAGTGCCACCGAGTAGTACTGGTGGTAGATCCCCTCCATGAAGCTGAAGACCAGCGCCGTGACGACCGTCCAGCCGCCCCACAGCAGCAGCGATGCTCGGAGCGGGTCGGTGCGCGCGGCGCGGCGCGTCAGCAGCAGGCCCGCGCCCAGCAGGATGAGCGCCGCGGGCAGCAGCCAGGAGATCTGCCCGCCGTTGTCGGTGGTGAACAGCCGCCCGATGCCCAGCCCGCTGCCGAACGGGCCGCCGCCCCCGGGTCCGCCGCCGGGGAACCCGCCGGGCGGCCCGGCCGGGACGCCGCCGGCCGGGACGCCGCCGGCGAGGTCGCCCGCCCGCTCGCCGCCGAAGCCCCCGCGGGGGCCGGTCCCGCCGAAGTGCCGGCCGAAGATCCGGCTCAGACCGTTGTAGCCGAAGGCCAGCTCGAGGGCGCTGTTGTCCGTCGAGCCGCCGATGTAGGGCCGGCTGCCCGCCGGCCACATGGCGGCGGCGAGGAACCACCAGCCGGCGGTCACGACCAGCGCCACGCCGGCGGCGAGCAGCTGCCGCATCCGCCGCCACGCGCCCGTCGGGGCCGCCCACAGGTAGGCCAGCGCGAGGCCGGGCAGCACGAGGAACGACGCGGCGGTCTTGGTCAGGAAGGCCAGCCCCATCAGGGCGCCCGCGAGCAGGAGCCACCGCGTCCCCGCCCGCTCCAGCGCGCGCACCACGGCGTACGCGGCGGCGGTCATGGTCAGCGTGAGCAGCGCGTCCGGGTTGTCGAACCGGAACATCAACGCCGCGACCGGGGTCAGCGCCATGGCGGCGCCGGTGAGCAGCGCCGCGTGCGGCCCGGCGACCCGGCGCACCGCCGCGTACAGCAGGGCGACGGTGGCCACGGCCATCAGCGCCTGCGGCACCAGGATGCTCCACGACGAGAGCCCGAAGGCGCGCGCCGCCAGGGCCTGCACCCACAGCGCGGCGGGCGGCTTGTCGACGGTCACGGTGTTGCCGGCGTCGGACGAGCCGAAGAAGAACGCGGTCCAGTTCTTCGTCATCGCCTGGACGGCGCCGGCGTAGAACTCGTTGCCCCAGCCGTTGGCGGAGAGGTTCCACAGGTAGGTCGCGGCCGTGGCCACGAGGAGCGCGGCGAGCGCGACCCGCTCGCGGCCCGTGCGCGCCGGTGCGGGCGGCGGGGGCGGCGGCGGGGCGGCCGGCCGGTCGGCCGGTGTGAGGGTGGCGGTGGTCATGCCCGGGACTCCTCGGCGGGGGTACGGCGGGCGCGGAAGATCCACGCCCGGAAGGCGACGAAGCGCAGCACGGTGGCGAGCGCGTTGGCGATCACGAGGACGACCATCTCGGTCAGCTGGGACACGCCGGCGGGGAGCAGGGCCAGCGCGCCGGAGGTCAGCGCGAGCCCGAGGGCGAAGACGAACAGGCCCTGCGCCTGGCTCGTCGCCGCACCGGTCCGGCCGCGCACCCCGAACGTGAGCCTGCGGTTGGCGGCGGTATTGGCGACCGCGGTGACCACGAGCGCGACCAGGTTGGCGCCGAAGGGTCCCAGCCCCAGCCGCAGCAGGGCGTAGAGCAGCAGGTAGGCCAGCGTGGACGCGACGCCGATGGCGGCGAAGCGGACGAGCTGGCCGGTCATCCCGCTCGGCACGCCTGCGGGGTCCGGCGCGGCGATCGGCGCCCTGCCGAGCTGGCGGCGGACGTCGGCGACCGGGACCCGGCCGGCGGCGAACGCCCGCAGCAGCCGCGCGATGCCCTTCATGTCCTCGGCCGCGGTGTGCACGATGTCGACCGAGGAGTTCGGGTCGTCGACCCAGTCCACCGGCACCTCGTGGATGCGCAGGCCCGCCCGCTGGGCGAGCACCAGCAGCTCGGTGTCGAAGAACCAGCCGGTGTCCTCGACGAGGGGCAGCAGCCGCTGCGCGACGTCGGCGCGGATCGCCTTGAACCCGCACTGGGCGTCGGAGAACCGGGCCTGCAGCGTGCCGCGCAGGATCAGGTTGTATGTCCGCGAGATGAGCTCCCGCTTGGCGCCGCGCACGACCCGCGAGTCGCGGGCCAGCCGGGTGCCGATGGCCAGGTCGGAGTGCCCGGAGATCAGCGGCGCGACGAGCGGGAGCAGCGCGGCCAGGTCCGTGGAGAGGTCGACGTCGCAGTACGCGAGGACGGCCGCGTCCGAGGCCGACCAGACGGCACGCAGGGCGCGCCCGCGGCCCTTCTGCTCGAGCCGGGTGACGGCGACCTCGGGGAGCTCGTCGGCGAGACGGCGGGCGATCTGCGGGGTGGCGTCGACACTGGCGTTGTCCGCGATCGTGATCCGGAACGGGTACGGGAACTGGGTGGTCAGGTGGGCGTGCAGCCGGCGGACGGAGGGCTCCAGGTCGTGCTGCTCGTTGTAGACCGGGACCACGACGTCCAGCACGGGCCCGGTGGCGGGCCGGGTCCCGTGCGGTGCGGGTCCGGCGGCGGTGTCGACGCTCATGGGACCGAGCATGTCCGGGGGCGATGTCGGGCCCTTGTGCTCGTGCTGTGTGCCCCCTGTGCGTCGTCGGGGACGCCCTGTGACGGTCACGACAGGTCGTAGAGCACGGCGCCGGACACGGTCTGGGCGCGATAGTGCGCCGCGA
>CAVSJZ010000075.1:0-77210 GCA_963728105.1 uncultured Actinomycetota bacterium
CCAGCCGCGGCGCGCTGGGGATGGCCACCGCGCTCGGGGACGGCGACGACGATGGCGACGACGAAGGCGACCGAACCTCCCACCGGATGGCCGGCGCGGGCTAGCCCCGCGGGACCCGGCTGAGGCCTTCGGGGGCCGGTCCGGGCGCCGTAGGGTGGCGGGATGATCGATCTCCGTGGCGTTCCGCCTGACCCCCGACGAGATCGCCGGGTGACCGCATCGTCTCCGCCGCGACCGACGCCGACGGCACGGCGCCGCTGTCCGAGCACGTCCTGCTGCACCTGCGCCACGGCGGTGACACCCAGGCCGCGCAGCTGCTGGCCCGCTCGGCGCAGGGCCAGCTCGTCGGCTTCGCCCACCTCGACGTCACCGACCCGGTCGCGGGCGGCGCTGGCGAGCTCGTCGTGCATCCCGACCACCGGCGGGCCGGCATCGGCAGCGCGCTGGTGTCGGCCCTGCTCGACCGGGCGCGGGCGGCGGGCTCCCCGGCCGGCCCGCGGCTGCGGCTGTGGGCCCACGGCGAGCACCCAGGCGCGACGGCCCTCGCCGACGCGTTCGGATTCGCGAGGTCCCGCACGCTCTGGCAGATGCGCCGGAGCCTGCTCGCGCCGCTCGCGGCCCCGCGGCTGCCGGCCGGGGTGACGCTCCGGTCGTTCCGGGTCGGCGCCGACGAGCCGGAGTTCCTGCGCGTCAACAACGCCGCCTTCGACTGGCATCCCGAGCAGGGCGGCTGGGACCTCGAGCAGGTCAAGCTGCGCGAGGCGGAGCCGTGGTTCGACCCGGCGGGGTTCCTGCTGGCCGTCGACGCGCACGACCGGCTGCTCGGCTTCCACTGGACGAAGGTCCACGGCGACACGAAGTCGGGTGACGGTGCTGGCTCCCACCACTCCCACGAGCCCATCGGCGAGGTCTACGTCCTGGGCGTCGACCCGGCGGCGCGCGGCCTGCACCTGGGCACGGCGCTGACCCTCGCGGGGCTGCGCCACCTCCGGGAGCGCGGGCTGCGCCAGGTCATGCTCTACGTCGAGGCCGACAACACCGCCGCGGTCGCGGTCTACGAGGCGCTCGGGTTCACCCGCTGGGACACGGATGTGTCCTACGTGCGGTAGGAGCGCCGCCATCGGGCCGTCCGCAGTGTCAGCTTGCGGTGGTGGTGCTGCCGCTGGTCAGCTGCTCGCACAGGAACGGCGCGAGCCGGTAGCCGGCGCCGCGGACGGTGCGGATCACCTGCCCGTGCCGGGGATGGTTGCCGATCTTGTCACGGAGCCGTTTGATGTGTACGGCGACGGTGTTGGTGTCGACCGGGTTGCCCCATACGGCTGCGGTGATCGCGGCTCGGCTGGCCACGCGGCCGCCGCGGCTGATCAGGTAGATGAGCAGCTGCAGCTCCCGATGGGTCAGGTTCAGCTCCCGACCGTCGATGCGGGCTTCGTGGCGTTCCAGGTCGACGACGATCGGCCCGGCGGCGAGCACCGCGCTCAGCCCCGCACTCGCGTCCTGCGCGGCGGGCAGCGGCGTCCAGGTGGTCAACCCGAGACCGAGGCCGAGGATGGTGTCGAGGTCATAGGGTCGGGCGACCGCCGCCGCCGCGCCGGCCTCCAGGGCCTCTCCGACCAGCAGCTCGTCGCCGTCGCTTGAGCCGACGAGGATGCTCATCCGCCACCGGTTTCTCAGAATCTGAATGACCCTGCTGGTGGCCAGGGTCGGGAGCCGGGCCGCGACGACCAGCACGTCAGGTTGGGTGGCGCCGGCCAGGACGAGTGCTTCTCCACCGTCGCGGCACCATTCCGCCCGCACACCGCGGCGCCGGGCCGGCCCGAGAAGCGCCGCGGCTATCGCCCGATCGGGTTCGACCACCAGCAGCATCGGAGTCGGCGCGGGCGCAGTCACCCGCCGATCCATCGTGACCCGTGGCCGATCACGGTCACCCGCATCGTGCAATCCTTCCGGCCAGAGCCGCCAACGGTGCCGAAGTCACCGGTCCATCCCGGCTGGATGGACGTCGTGCTCGCGGTACGCAGGCCCTCGCGGTCCACGCCGGACGACCGCCGGCCCCAACTGGAGCTGCGGCGGTCAGCCGAAGCGCCCGGAGATGTAGTCCTCGGTGGCCTTGTTCTTCGGTGCCGAAAACATGGTCTTGGTCTCGTCGATCTCGATCAGGCGGCCGGGCTTGCCGGTGCCTTCGATGTTGAAGAACCCGGTGTAGTCGCTGACCCGTGCGGCCTGCTGCATGTTGTGCGTGACGATCACGATGGTGAAGTCGCTCTTCAGCTCGCCGATCAGGTCCTCGATCGCGAGGGTCGAGATCGGGTCGAGGGCGGAGCAGGGTTCGTCCATCAGCAGCACGTCGGGCTGGATCGCGATCGAGCGCGCGATGCACAACCGCTGCTGCTGTCCGCCGGAGAGCCCCGCGCCCGGTTTACCGAGGCGGTCCTTGACCTCGTTCCACAGGTTCGCCCCACGCAACGAGCGCTCCGCGATGTCGTCGAGGGTCTTGCGGTCCCGCACACCCTGCAGCCGCAGGCCGGCCACGACGTTGTCGCGGATGGACATCGTCGGGAACGGGTTGGGCCGCTGGAACACCATGCCGATGGTGCGCCGCACCGACACCGGGTCGACGCCCGGGCCGTAGAGATCCTCGCCATTGAGCAGGACGCTGCCCTCGACCCGGGCGCCGGGAAGGACCTCGTGCATGCGGTTGAGCGTGCGCAGCACGGTGGACTTGCCGCACCCTGACGGGCCGATGAGGGCGGTCACCGAGCCGGCCTTGATGTCCATGCTGACGCCCTGTACCGCCAGGAACGAGCCGTAGTAGATGTTGAGGTCGTTGATGTCGAGGCGCTTAGCCATGTGTGCGTTCCCGTCCGGTCACGACTGCTTGGGGGCCAGCCAGCGGGCCACGAGGGCGGCAAGTGCGTTCAGGACGCCGATCACGATGATCAGGGTCAGAGCGGCGCCCCATACGCGGAGCTGGCCGGCGGGCAGCGGGTTGGTCAGCTCGGTGTAGATCAGCAGCGGCAGGGTCGCCATGTTGCCGTTGAAGACGTCGTAGTTGATCGACCGGCTGTAGCCGACGAGCACCAGCACGGGTGCGGTCTCGCCCATGACCCTGGCCAGCGCGAGCAGGATCCCGGAGATCATCCCGGACAACGCGGTCGGCACGACGACCCGCACGACCGTGAGCCACTTGGGGACCCCCAGCGCGTAGGCGGCCTCGCGCAGCTCGTCGGGGACCAGGCGCAGCATCTCCTCCGTCGAGCGGATGACCACCGGCAGCATCAGGAGGATCAGGGCCAGCGACACCGCGAAGGCGCTCTGGGAGAAGCCGAGCGTGGTGATCCACACGCTGAACACGAACAGCGCCGCCACGATCGAGGGGACGCCGGAGAGCACGTCGACCATGAACGTCGTGATCCGCGCAAGCCGTCCCCGCCCGTACTCCACGAGGTAGATGGCGACCAGGATGCCCAGCGGTACGGAGATCACCGCCGCGACGAGTGCCTGGACCAGGGTGCCGTAGAGCGCGTGGTAGATCCCGCCGGCGAACTGTTCGGGAAGCACCCCTTGCAGCGAGTTGGTCCACCACGTCGAGGACACGATCGCCGGGAAGCCCGCGACGAGGACGTAGTAGAGCACCCAGACCAGCGGGGCCAGCGCGAGCAGGAACGAGAGGGTGACCAGGACCCTGGCCACCAGGTCGGTGGCCCGGCGTCGGCCGCCGAGCGGGATGAACGTGGCGGCATTGCGGCCGCCACCGGTGGCGGGCCGGCCGGTGTCGGTTCCGGTGGTGGCGCTCATCCGTTGACCTTCCCGCCGGCCACTGCGCGGGCGGCGGCGTTGACCGCGAAGGTCAGCACGAACAGCACGAAACCGGCGGCGATGTAGGCGCCCGTCGGTAGCGGTTGGCTGAACTCCGCCGCCGCCGAGGCGATCTTGGAGGCGAAGGTGTACCCGCCGTCGAAGAGGCTGAAGTTCGAGGGCGTCGACGCGGTCCGCAGAATGATCAGTACGGCGACGGTCTCACCGAGGGCGCGACCCAGCCCGAGCATCGACGCCGCGATCACCCCGCTGCGCCCGAACGGCAGCACGGTCATCCGCACCACCTCCCACTGGGTGGCACCGAGCGCCTGGGCGGCCTCGATGTGCCCGCGCGGGGTCTGGCGGAACACCTCCCGGGAGATCGCGGTGATGATCGGCAGGATCATCACCGCCAGCACGATCCCCGCGGTGAAGATCGTTCCGGTCGGGGAGACGTTTCCCGGCGCGAACAGGAAGAACGCGCCCAGATGCCCGCTCAGGAAGTCATCATCGGCGTCAGCAGCGGCGCCAGCACGAGGATGCCCCAGAGCCCGAACACGATCGACGGCACCGCCGCGAGCAGGTCCACGATCGCGGCGAAGGTCTTCGAGAGCCTTCTCGGCGCGAGCTGGGTGAGGTAGATCGCGATGCCCATCGAGACCGGCACCGCCAGCAGCAGCGCGAAGACCGAGCTCATCACCGTCACCACGCACAGGTCACGGATGCCGAACCGCAGGTTGTCGGGGTCGTTGGTGTTGAACTCGCTGCTGGTGAGGAAGTTCGCGTGGTCGGCCAGCAGCGACGGAACGGCCTGGACCAGCAGGAAGACCGCGATCAGCACGATCGCGCCCACGATCGTCATCCCCGAGACGGTCGTCAGCCGCGCGAAGATCACATCCCCACTGCGCCGGCGGGAACGCTTGAGCGTCGGTTCGCCGTCCATACCGGAGTAGGCAGCCGCGTCCGGGCCCCGGGCTCGACGCGGTGCGCGTCAGGCCCGGGCCCGGACCGCATCGGGGGCGTCTGAGCGTCAGGAGATGGCGTCGATCGCGGTGGTCAGCTTGGACTTGAACGAGTCCGGGATCGGGATGTAGCCGTTGTCGGCCAGACCGTCCTGGCCGGCACCGATCGTGGACTCAGGAACGCCTTGACTGCGGTCGCCCGTCTCGGCGTCGGAGTACTTCGAGCAGACGATCTCGTAGGTGGCCAGCACGATCGGGTACGCGCCGGTCGCGGACGGCTTGTAGAACGAGCGTGTCCAGCACCAGGTCGTTGCCCGTGCCCTTGACCTTGGCGCCGGCGATCGTCTCGCCGACGTGTCCGAGGTGATGTCACCGGGTCGGGCCCGGCCGACGTGATGACTGGCGTCTGCAGGTTCTTGCCTTGGCGTAGGGAACTCGTTGTAGGTGATCCCGCCCTCGGTGGCCATCGCGGCCGAGGTGCCCTCGTTGCCCTTGGCACCTTCACCCACGCCGCCTTCGAAGGTCTTGCCGGACCGTCGGTCCAGGTCCCGTCGCTCGCCGCAGCGAGATCTTCTGAAAGTTGTCGGTCGTCCGGACTGGTCGTTGCGGAAGACCACGTTGATCGGCTCCGCCGGAAGCGTCGCGCCGGGGTTGAGCGGGCGATCGCCGGGACGTCCCAGTGGTGATGGCCCGTTGAAGGTCTTCGCGGCGTGGGGCCGTCGAGGTTGAGCTAGTCAGCCGTAGAGGTTGTAGGTGCCGGCCAGGGGCCCGAAGACCACCCGGAGGTTCCAGGCGGCGAGCCGCAGGGCTTGGCTGCGGCGTCGACCTCGCCCTTGGGGGCCTTCAGCGGGGAGTCGGAGCCGGCGAAGTCCGTCTGACCCCCGGTGAACTCGGTCACGCCGGCGCCGGCCAGACGATCGACTACACCGCCAACGGCTCCGGCGCAGGCGTGACCGAGTTCACCGGGGGTCAGACCGACTTCGGCGGCTCCGACTCACCGCTCAACCCCGCCAAGGGCGAGGACGCGGCCGCGGCCAAGCGCTGCGGCTCGCCGGCATGGAACCTGCCGGTGGTGTACGGGCCGATCGCCATCACCTACAACCTCAACGGCGTGAGCAAGCTCAACCTGGACGGCCCGACCGCCGCGAAGATCTTCAACGGCGGCATCACGATGTGGAACGACCCGGCGATCGCCAAGCTCAACCGCGGCACGACGCTGCCCGCAGAGAAGATCCGCGTGGTCTACCGCAACGACCAGTCGGGCACGACCGACAACTTCCAGAAGTACCTCGATGCGGCAAGCAACGGGGCCTGGGGCAAGGGTGCAGGCAAGACCTTCAACGGCGGCGTCGGTGAGGGTGCCAAGGGCAACGACGGCACCTCGGCGGCGATCAAGGCCACCGACGGCGGGATCACCTACAACGAGTGGTCGTTCGCCCAGGCACAGAAGCTGCAGACCGCCAGCGTCGTCACGTCGGCCGGGCCGGACCCGGTGAGCATCAGCACCGACACCGTCGGCAAGACGATCGCCGGGGCCAAGGTCAAGGGCACCGGCAACGACCTCGTGCTCGACACCAGCTCGTTCTACAAGCCCACCGCGACCGGCGCCTACCCGATCGTGCTGGCCACCTACGAGATCGTCTGCTCCAAGTACTCCGACGCCGACACCGCGAAGGCGGTCAAGGCGTTCCTGCAGTCCACGATCGGTGCCGGCCAGGACGGTCTGGCCGACAACGGCTACATCCCGATCCCGGACTCGTTCAAGTCCAAGCTGACCACCGCGATCGACGCCATCTCCTGATGTCAGACGCCCCCGATGCGGTCCGGGCCCCGGGCCTGACGCGCACCGCGTCGAGCCCGGGGCCCGGACGCGGCATGCATACTCCCGGTATGGACGGCGAACCGACGCTCAAGCGTTCCCGCCGGCGCAGTGGGGATGTGATCTTCGCGCGGCTGACGACCGTCTCGGGGATGACGATCGTGGGCGCGATCGTGCTGATCGCGGTCTTCCTGCTGGTCCAGGCCGTTCCGTCGCTGCTGGCCGACCACGCGAACTTCCTCACCAGCAGCGAGTTCAACACCAACAACCCCGACAACCTGCGGTTCGGCATCCGTGACCTGCTGGTGGTGACGGTGATGAGCTCGGTCTTCGCGCTGCTGCTGGCGGTGCCGGTCTCGATGGGCATCGCGATCTACCTCACCCGCTACGCGCCGAGAAGGCTCTCGAAGATCTTCGGCGCGATCGTGGACCTGCTCGCGGCGGTGCCGTCGATCGTGTTCGGGCTCTGGGGCATCCTCGTGCTGGCGCCGCTGCTGACGCCGATGATGACATTCCTGAGCGGGCATCTGGGCGCGTTCTTCCTGTTCGCGCCGGGAAACGTCTCCCCGACCGGAACGATCTTCACCGCGGGGATCGTGCTGGCGGTGATGATCCTGCCGATCATCACCGCGATCTCCCGGGAGGTGTTCCGCCAGACCCCGCGCGGGCACATCGAGGCCGCCCAGGCGCTCGGTGCCACCCAGTGGGAGGTGGTGCGGATGACCGTGCTGCCGTTCGGGCGCAGCGGGGTGATCGCGGCGTCGATGCTCGGGCTGGGTCGCGCCCTCGGTGAGACCGTCGCCGTACTGATCATTCTGCGGACCGCGTCGACGCCCTCGAACTTCAGCCTCTTCGACGGCGGGTACACCTTCGCCTCCAAGATCGCCTCGGCGGCGGCGGAGTTCAGCCAACCGCTACCGACGGGCGCCTACATCGCCGCCGGTTTCGTGCTGTTCGTGCTGACCTTCGCGGTCAACGCCGCCGCCCGCGCAGTGGCCGGCGGGAAGGTCAACGGATGAGCGCCACCACCGGAACCGACACCGGCCGGCCCGCCACCGGTGGCGGCCGCAATGCCGCCACGTTCATCCCGCTCGGCGGCCGACGCCGGGCCACCGACCTGGTGGCCAGGGTCCTGGTCACCCTCTCGTTCCTGCTCGCGCTGGCCCCGCTGGTCTGGGTGCTCTACTACGTCCTCGTCGCGGGCTTCCCGGCGATCGTGTCCCCGACGTGGTGGACCAACTCGCTGCAAGGGGTGCTTCCCGAACAGTTCGCCGGCGGGATCTACCACGCGCTCTACGGCACCCTGGTCCAGGCACTCGTCGCGGCGGTGATCTCCGTACCGCTGGGCATCCTGGTCGCCATCTACCTCGTGGAGTACGGGCGGGGACGGCTTGCGCGGATCACGACGTTCATGGTCGACGTGCTCTCCGGCGTCCCCTCGATCGTGGCGGCGCTGTTCGTGTTCAGCGTGTGGATCACCACGCTCGGCTTCTCCCAGAGCGCCTTCGCGGTGTCGCTGGCCCTGATCCTCCTGATGCTGCCGGTGGTCATCCGCTCGACGGAGGAGATGCTGCGCCTGGTCCCCGACGAGCTGCGCGAGGCCGCCTACGCGCTGGGGGTCCCCAAGTGGCTGACGGTCGTGCGGGTCGTCGTGCCGACCGCGTTGTCGGGCATGATCTCCGGCATCCTGCTCGCGCTGGCCAGGGTCATGGGCGAGACCGCACCCGTGCTGGTGCTCGTCGGCTACAGCCGGCGATCAACTACGACGTCTTCAACGGCAACATGGCGACCCTGCCGCTGCTGATCTACACCGAGCTGACCAACCCGCTGCCCGCCGGCCAGCTCCGCGTATGGGGCGCCGCTCTGACGCTGATCATCGCTGATCGGCGTCCTGAACGCACTCGCCGCCCTCGTGGCCCGCTGGCTGGCCCCCAAGCAGTCGTGACCGGCGGGAACGAACACATGGCCAAGCGCATCGAGGTCAACGACCTCAACGTCTACTACGGCAAGTTCCAGGCTGTCGAGGGCGTCAGCATGGACGATCGAGCCGCGCTCGGTGACCGCCTTCATCGGCCCGTCGGGCTGCGGCAAGTCCACCTTCCTGCGCACGCTGAACCGCATGCACGAGGTCATTCCCGGCGCCCGCGTCGAGGGCGAGGTCCTGCTCGACGGCGAGGACCTCTACGGCCCGGGCGTCGACCCGGTGACCGTGCGCCGCACAGATCGGCATGGTCTTCCAGCGCCCCAACCCGTTCCCGACGATGTCGATCCGCGACAACGTCGCTGGCCGGGCTGCAAGCTGCAACGGCCGCAAGATCCGCAAGAACGACGCTCGACGACATCGTCGAGAGCGCTCGCTGCGCGGGCGCCAACCTGTGGAACGAGGTCAAGGACCGCCTCGACAAGCCGGGCGCGGGGCTGTCCGGCGGCCAGCAGCAGCGTCTGTGCATCGCCCGCGCGATCGCCGTCGAGCCCGACGTGCTGCTGATGGACGAGCCCTGCTCGGCGCTCGACCCGATCTCGACCCTCGCGATCGAGGACCTGATCAGCGAGCTCAAGGAGCGAGTACACGATCGTGATCGTCACGCACAACATGCAGCAGGCCGCGCGCGTCAGCGACAAGACCGCGTTCTTCAACATCGCAGGCACCGGCAAGCCCGGCAAGCTCATCGAGATCGACGACACCGAGACGATGTTCTCGAACCCGAGCGAGCAAGGCCACCGAGGACTACATCTCCGGACGCTTCGGCTGATCGCCGCAGCTCCAGTTGGGGCCGGCGGTCGTCCGGCGTGGACCGCGAGGGCCTGCCTACCGCGAGCACGACGTCCATCCAGCCGGGATGGACCGGTGACTTCGGCACCGTTGGCGGCTCTGGCCGGAAGGATTGCACGATGCGGGTGACCGTGATCGGCCACGGGTCACGATGGATCGGCGGGTGACTGCGCCCGCGCCGACTCCGATGCTGCTGGTGGTCGAACCCGATCGGGCGATAGCCGCGGCGCTTCTCGGCCGGCCCGGCGCCGCGGTGTGCGGGCGGAATGGTGCCGCGACGGTGGAGAAGCACTCGTCCTGGCCGGCGCCACCCAACCTGACGTGCTGGTCGTCGCGGCCCGGCTCCCGACCCTGGCCACCAGCAGGGTCATTCAGATTCTGAGAAACCGGTGGCGGATCAGCATCCTCGTCGGCTCAAGCGACGGCGACGAGCTGCTGGTCGGAGAGGCCCTGGAGGCCGGCGCGGCGGCGGCGGTCGCCCGACCCTATGACCTCGACACCATCCTCGGCCTCGGTCTCGGGTTGACCACCTGGACGCCGCTGCCCGCCGCGCAGGACGCGAGTGCGGGGCTGAGCGCGGTGCTCGCCGCCGGGCCGATCGTCGTCGACCTGGAACGCCACGAAGCCCGCATCGACGGTCGGGAGCTGAACCTGACCCATCGGGAGCTGCAGCTGCTCATCTACCTGATCAGCCGCGGCGGCCGCGTGGCCAGCCGAGCCGCGATCACCGCAGCCGTATGGGGCAACCCGGTCGACACCAACACCGTCGCCGTACACATCAAACGGCTCCGTGACAAGATCGGCAACCATCCCCGGCACGGGCAGGTGATCCGCACCGTCCGCGGCGCCGGCTACCGGCTCGCGCCGTTCCTGTGCGAGCAGCTGACCAGCGGCAGCACCACCACCGCAAGCTGACACTGCGGACGGCCCGATGGCGGCGCTCCTTACCGCACGTCAGGAACATCCGTGTCCCAGCGGGTGAACCCGAGCGCCTCGTAGACCGCGACCGCGGCGGTGTTGTCGGCCTCGACGTAGAGCATGACCTGGCGCAGCCCGCGCTCCCGGAGGTGGCGCAGCCCCGCGAGGGTCAGCGCCGTGCCCAGGTGCAGGCCGCGCGCCGCCGGGTCGACGCCCAGGACGTAGACCTCGCCGATGGGCTCGTGGGAGTGGTGGGAGCCAGCACCGTCACCCGACTTCGTGTCGCCGTGGACCTTCGTCCAGTGGAAGCCGAGCAGCCGGTCGTGCGCGTCGACGGCCAGCAGGAACCCCGCCGGGTCGAACCACGGCTCCGCCTCGCGCAGCTTGACCTGCTCGAGGTCCCAGCCGCCCTGCTCGGGATGCCAGTCGAAGGCGGCGTTGTTGACGCGCAGGAACTCCGGCTCGTCGGCGCCGACCCGGAACGACCGGAGCGTCACCCCGGCCGGCAGCCGCGGGGCCGCGAGCGGCGCGAGCAGGCTCCGGCGCATCTGCCAGAGCGTGCGGGACCTCGCGAATCCGAACGCGTCGGCGAGGGCCGTCGCGCCTGGGTGCTCGCCGTGGGCCCACAGCCGCAGCCGCGGGCCGGCCGGGGAGCCCGCCGCCCGCGCCCGGTCGAGCAGGGCCGACACCAGCGCGCTGCCGATGCCGGCCCGCCGGTGGTCGGGATGCACGACGAGCTCGCCAGCGCCGCCCGCGACCGGGTCGGTGACGTCGAGGTGGGCGAAGCCGACGAGCTGGCCCTGCGCCGAGCGGGCCAGCAGCTGCGCGGCCTGGGTGTCACCGCCGTGGCGCAGGTGCAGCAGGACGTGCTCGGACAGCGGCGCCGTGCCGTCGGCGTCGGTCGCGGCGGAGACGAGCGCGGTCACCTCGGCGATCTCGTCGGGGGTCAGGGCGGAACGCCACGCGAGATCGATCATCCCGCCACCCTACGGCGCCCGGACCGGCCCCCGAAGGCCTCAGCCGGGTCCCGCGGGGCTCAGCCCGCGCCGGCCATCCGGTGGGAGGTTCGGTCGCCTTCGTCGTCGCCATCGTCGTCGCCGTCCCCGAGCGCGGTGGCCATCCCCAGCGCGCCGCGGCTGGGCCGCACGAACTTGTAGCCGACGTTGCGCACGGTGCCGATCATCTGCTCGTGCTCGGTGCCGAGCTTCGCCCGCAGGCGCCGCACGTGGACGTCGACCGTCCGGGTGCCGCCGAAGAAGTCGTAGCCCCACACCTCCTGCAGCAGCTGCGCGCGGGTGAACACCCGGCCCGCGTGCTGGGCGAGGTACTTGAGCAGCTCGAACTCCTTGTACGTCAGCTCGAGCAGCCGGCCGCGCAGCCGCGCCGAGTACGTCGCCTCGTCGATCACGAGCTCGCCGAGCACCAGCGCGCCGCCGTCCCGGGTCGAGTCCGCGCCCGGGCGCGAGCGCAGCAGGCGCAGCCGCGCGTCGACCTCGGCCGGGCCGGCCCCCGGCAGCAGGATCTCGTCGACGACCCACTCCCCCGACACCGCGACGAGACCGCCCTCGGTGAGCACCGCGATCACCGGTACGTCCGTACCGGTGCTGCCGAGCAACCGGCAGAGGCTGCGCGCGGCGACGAGGTCGGTGCGCGCGTCGACGAGCACCGCGTCGTGCGGTCCGGCGTCGAGCAGCGCCGCGACCTCGGGCGCCGCCGTGCGCACACCGTGCGGCAACAGGGTCAGGGCGGGCAGGACCGAGCCGGGATCGGGATCAGCTGTCAGCAACAGCAGCTCCACGCGAGTCTCCTCTCGTCCGGGAGCACGGCGGGCGACGCTGACGTGACCGTTGGCAGAGCTTAACCAGGTGAACGCCAGGTTGCGTAGCGGAAGTGGGCCACCCGACGGTCGGCGCCGCGGTCCGGGCCTCTACGGTCGGACGATGCGCAGTCTCCTCATCGGGGTGCTCGTGCTGGTCGGCCTGCTGGTCGCGGCCGACTTCGGGGCCGCGGCGCTCGCCGAGTCGGCGGTGTCCCGGCAGATGCGCGGGCAGCTCGGACTCGCCGACGACCCGTCCGTGCGGATCAACGGCTTCCCCTTCCTCACCCAGGCCGTCTCGGGTGACTACTCGAGCGTGGACGTCGACGCCCAGCGGATCGCGGCGGGCCCGTTCCGGCAGCTGGAGGTCAGCGCGCAGCTGCACGACGTGCGCGCGCCGCTGCCGATGCTCCTGGGCTCCGGCGCGAAGACCGTGCACGTCGCCGACGCGACCGGGACGGTCCAGGTCAGCGCGACCGACATCCAGCGGCTGGTGCCGGGGCTGACCAAGGCGCGGATCGAGTCCGTCGACGAGACGGCGCTGAAGTACCTCGTGGAGAAGGGCGCCGACCAGACGGTGGCCCGGCTCGACCCGGACCGGACCGCCCGGCTGGTCGGCACGATCTCGATCGCCGGGCAGCCGGTCGAGCTGGCGGCGCTGGTCACGCTGGACCTGTCGCACGGGCACGCGACGCTGGTGCCGCACGACCTGCGGCTGTCCGACGGGAGGCCGCTGCCGCTGCCGGCCGAGACGGTGCGGTCGCTGATGAAGCAGTTCGCCCTGCCGCTGGACACCGGCGCGCTGCCGCTGCACGTGCAGCCGACGGGGTTCACGGTCAAGAACGGGACGCTGGCCGTCAGCGGGACGGCGGCGGACCTGACCTTCGGCCCCAACTGATCCGCGGTGCGGGTCACGTGACCTAACGAACGGCACTTTCGTTCAGACCTAATTGAACGAAAGTGCCGTTCGTTGGCTGCGGGGGCGGGGCCGGCGGCGACCGGGACTATCCGGCGGCTCCTGCGTGTTGCGCGGCGTGTGAGCCTCGCGGGAGTTCTCGTCCTCGTGTTCGCGCTGCTCGCCGCGAGCGCCGTCGGGCTGGTGCTGCGCCGCCGCGACGGGCGGGCCCGGTCCGGCGGCGGCGCCACCGGCGGCTGGGCACTCGCCGGACGGGCTCCGGCGGCGGGCGACAGGGCGCTGCTGCTGCAGCTGTCCTCGCCCGTCTGCGCGCCCTGCCGGCAGACCGCGACCCTGCTCGGCGGGCTCGCGGGCCGGACGCCCGGCCTGGTGCACGTCGAGGTCGACGTCGCCGAGCGCGTCGAGGTGGCGAGGGAGCTCGGGGTGCTGCGCACACCGACCGTCGTCGCGTTCGACGCGGCCGGCACCGAGCTCGCCCGGATCAGCGGCGTGCCCCGCCTGCCCGAACTGGCCGCGGCGCTGGCTCCCGCCATCCGCGTTACTGGGCTACCCTCGGCGCCGTGAACTGGCCGCTCACCCGACGCCGCACAGTGGACCTGTGCCGCGTGGGCAGCTGCCTGTGTCCGGCCTCCTGAGCGCACCCGCCCTCCTTCCGCGTCCTCCAGGAGCCCTTTCATGCCCTCATCCCTGCCCGCCCGTGCGCCCGCCGCGCGGTCCGACCCGCCGCTCGACCCCCGCGGGGTCCGCTTCGCCGCGGCGGTGACGACCGTCGTCCTCGCGGTCGTGCTGCTCACGTCCAGCCCGTGGCTGCTCGCCGCGCAGACCGCCGTGTTCGCGCTCGCCGCGTTCGCGGGACCGCGCTTCGCGCCCTACCCAATGGCGTACCGGCGCCTCGTGGCGCCCCGGCTCGCTCCGCCGACCGAGCGGGAGGACGCGGCCCCGGTCCGCTTCTCCCAGCTGCTCGGCTTCGTCTTCACGGCCGTCGGCCTGGTCGGCTTCCTCGCCGGCCTGCCCGCCGTCGGCCTCGTGGCGACCGCGCTCGCGCTGGTCGCCGCGTTCCTCAACGCAGCCTTCGGCTACTGCCTCGGCTGCGAGCTGTACGGACTGACCGCCCGCTTCACCAGCAAGGGAGTTTCCGCATGAGCCGCCAGGACGTCCTGGTCACCGCCGAATGGGCCGAGAAGAACCTCGGGACGCCCGGGGTCGTCTTCCTCGAGGTCGACGAGGACACCACCGCCTACGACGGCGGGCACCTGCCCGGCGCCGTCAAGGTCAACTGGACGAGCGAGCTGCAGGACGCGGTGCGCCGCGACATCGTCGACCAGCAACAGTTCGCCGCGCTGCTCTCGGCCAAGGGCGTGTCGAACGACGACACCGTCGTCCTCTACGGCGGCAACAACAACTGGTTCGCCGCCTACGCGTACTGGCAGTTCAGGCTCTACGGCCACGCCGACGTCAAGCTGCTCGACGGCGGCCGCAAGAAGTGGGAGCTCGACGGCCGCACGCTGACCACCGAGGTCGCGGACCGGCCGGTCACGACGTACACGGCCGCGGCGCCCGACACGTCCATTCGCGCGTTCCGCGACGAGGTCGTGGCCGCGATCGGGGAGAAGAACCTCGTCGACGTCCGCTCGCCCGACGAGTTCTCCGGCAAGATCCTCGCGCCCGCCCACCTGCCGCAGGAGCAGTCGCAGCGGCCCGGCCACATCCCGGGTGCGATCAACGTCCCGTGGAGCAAGGCGGCCAACGAGGACGGGACGTTCAAGTCCGACGAGGACCTCGCGGCACTCTACGGCGGTGCCGGCCTCGACGGGGAGAAGGCGACGATCGCGTACTGCCGCATCGGCGAGCGCTCGTCGCACACGTGGGTGGTGCTGCACGAGCTGCTCGGCCACACCGACGTCAAGAACTACGACGGGAGCTGGACCGAGTACGGCTCGCTCATCGGCGTCCCGATCGAGCTGGGGGCCCGCTGATGTGCGGGGCGCCCGACCAGGCCGTCGTCCTGCCCGCCGGCACGGACCTGACGAAGGAGACCGTGCTCGCGGGGCGGGTCCTCGCCGGCGGCGAGCCCGTCGGCGGCGCGTTCGTCCGGCTGCTGGACGGCACGGGCGAGTTCACGGCCGAGGTCGTCTCGTCGCCGGGTGGTGACTTCCGGTTCTTCGCGGCGCCGGGCACGTGGACGCTGCGTGCCCTGTCGCGGACCGGGAACGGCGAGGCCCGCGTGACGGCGGACGCGCCGGGCCTGCACACCACCGAGGTCGCGGTCGGCTGAGCCCGTCCGAACCGCGTCGGTCCGGGAGGCCGCCACCTGCAGGAGGCGGCCTTCCGGGTGCTGGCGCTGTGGCGTGCTCGTCCCCGGGGTGACCGGGAGCGAGTCGACCGCGCCCCGGGTACCCGCCCCCGGGCGCTCGCCCGCACCGTCGCTCGCGGGTCCGGGCCGGCGCCGGGACGGCGGTGCGGGGCACGACGGGGGTGCGCCACCGTGACGGCGGTGCCGGCCGATGAGGGGCGGTGCCGGCCGAGGCACGGGGCGATGCGGCCGAGGCACGGGGTGATGCGGCCGAGGGCGCAGGCGCAAGCCGAAGGCGCCGCCACCGCCCCGCACCGTCGCACCCCCGCACCGATGGACCACACCGGCGCCCGGACGACAGTGCGGACACGACCACGGCGGTGGGCGCCACGACGGCGGTGCGGCCCTGCGACGGCGGTGCGGCCCTGCGACGGCGGTGCGGCCCTGCGACGGCGGTGCGGCCCTGCGACGGCGGTGCGGCGGCCTGGCACGCGAGCGCATACCGAGGCCGTGGCCATCGTCCCCGCACGCGGTGCGGGCACCCCCGACCTGTGGTCCGCCCACGCGGCGGAGCCACCCGACGACAGCGGCACCACCCCACGACAGCGGCGCCACCCCCACCACGGCGGTGCCACCCCACGACAGCGGCGCCACTCCACGACAGCGGAGCCACCCCACGACAGCGGCACCACCCCACGACAGCGGCGCGGCCGACGGCACCGCGCGAGGCAAGGCCTGCCGCCGTCGCCCCTCCCCGTCGCACCCCCGCTTCCCAGTCCGCACCGGCACCGGGACGACGGTGAGACCACCACCACGGCGGTGCGGCCGAAGGCGCGGGTACCAGGCGGGCCCACCGCCGCCGGGGCAACGGCAGTGCGCGCCCGCCGCGCCCACCCCCGAGCCACCGCCCGACGGGCCAGGCAGGGATCAGCTGACGGCCCCCTGTGTGACCCGCACCTTCATCTCGCCGGACGCGAGGCCGGCGTCCCTCGGGCCGGGGGCGGGGACGCGTAGGCTCCGGCTCCGTGAACTGGGTCTACACCGTGCTGCTCATCGCGGTCTCGGCCGGCACCGTCGGGTTCGGCGGCTGGCTGCTGCGCCGGTTGTTCACGACCGAGCCGGGGACGCCCGACGTCCCCGCGGAGCCGGCGTCGTGACCGAGCCCGAGACGACGATCACGGGCGCCGCCAACGCCGCGCCCGACGCGCCGGGACGCAACCGGCCGCGGTTCGAGGACCTGCCCGTGCCGGACGACACCGCGAACCTGCGCGAGGGTCCGGACCTACACGAGCAGTGTCTTGGCCTGCTGCCGTTGATCGGCGTGTGGCGCGGCACCGGCGAGGTCGTGTACCCGACGATCGACGGGCCGTACACGTTCGGCCAGCAGCTCGTGTTCGCGCACGACGGGCGACCGTTCCTGTCCTACGAGTCGCGGGCGTGGCTGCTCGGTCCGGACGGCGAGGTGCTGCGGCCGGCCGCCCGCGAGACCGGGTTCTGGCGCCCGCAGCCCGACGGCGAGCTCGAGGTGCTGATCACCCACGCCACCGGGGTCATGGAGATCTTCTACGGCCGCGCCCGGAACCTGACGTCCTGGGAGCTCGCGACCGACGCCGTCGTGCGGACCGCGACGGCCAAGGAGGTGACTGCCTCGCAGCGCCTCTACGGGCTGATCGACGGCGGAGATCTCGGCTACGTCGACGAGCGGCAGATGGTGGGCCAGCCGCTGCAGCCGCACCTGTCGGCGCGGCTCAGCCGGATCGCGGGCTGAGCCCGTCCCCGCCGAGGAGGTCACGCACCTCGTCGGCGGGAAGACCGGTCAGGCGGGCGAGCTGGTCGGGTCGCAGGCCCGCGCTCGCGAGCCGGGTCATCGCCTCGCCGAGCCGGTCCCGGCCGGCCCGCACCGCGCCCGTCAGGTGGGACAGCTGCTCCTGGCAGGCCGCGAGCTCCAGCGTGGCGCCGACGGCCCGGTCAGGGTCGTCGAGCAACACCGCGAGCAGGACGTCACGGACGTCGACCTGGGCCGCCCCGGACGGGGCGGGAGGCGTGGACGCCCCGGGTCGGGCGTCGACCTGGCCCGGCCCGGAAGGGGCGGGACCGGCGGACGCCGCAGGCCGGGCGCCGGCCGGGTTCGCATCGCGGCCCGTGGCCCCTTCGTGGCGGTCACCCCGCACCAGGTCGGACGACGGCACCGCGCCGGGCGTCGCCGCACGGAGGGCCACGTCGCCCGGGAGGGCGCCGCGCGGACCGGCGCCATCGACAACGTGTGAGGCAGCGGAGCCGGTGCCGGCCGGCATCTCGCGGCCGACCCCCCCGTCCGCTCCTCCGTGCCGGCCCGCCGCCTCCCGCACGGCGGTACCGTCCGCGAGACCCAACGGGCCCGGCCCGCCGCCGTCCGCACCGCCATGCCGGCCCGCCGCCTCCCGCACGGCGGTACCGTCCGCGCGACCCAACGGGCCCGGCCCGCCGCCGTCCGCACCGCCATGCCGGGCCGACGCCTCCCGCACGGCGGTACCGTCCGCGCCACCCAGCGGGCCTGGCCCGCTCGTCGTCCGCTCCGCCGTGCCGAGCCGGCACGTCCCGCTGAGCGGGGCCCCCGGCGCCCGCGTGCCGCTCCAGGACCGCGCGGGCCAGCGCGTCGTCGGCGGTACCCCCCTCTCCCGCGCCACCGACCGTCGCGCCGCGCCCCTGCGCCACGGCACGCCCCGGGTCCTCCCCGCCCGCCGCCGGGGCAGGCCGGGCCGGTCGCGAGGCGTCGCCCCTCACGGCTTTGTCCGGGCCGCTGTCGGGCAGGGCGCCGGGCGCCGCGGCACCGTCTCCTCCCGCGCGCCGCGCGCGGGCGAGGACGGCGCGGACGACGGCCCCGTCGGTCCCGGTGTCGACCGGGCCCGCGCCGCCGGCGACGGCTCCGCGACCCGGGCCCGCGCCGAGCTCCGCCCGGCCCGTGCTGCCGTTGGCGGCAGTGCAACCGTGGCGCGCCGGGTCGTCGCCCACCCCACCGGAGGATCCATCGAGCCCGCGCCGACGCGCCGTGGCGCCAACGACGGCGCCGCGGGTGCCGGCCGGCACGCGCGGCTCACCCGACAGCGGGGTGGCGTCACCATCCGACGGTGTCGCCGCCATCGGGCCGGTGCGCGCATCGCGGATCGCGAGGATCTCCGCGACGGTCACCGGGCCCGCGACGACCGGAGCCGCGGCGCTGGCGGCCTCGGCGTGCTCACCGGTCCAGTCGGAGGCCGTCGGCGCGACCGACCGGTCGTCGGGACGGCGGCGCAGCCCGCGGAACAGCACGACGGCCGAGACGACCACCACGACGACGCCGATACCCAGCGGAACCAACGCATCCATCGCCATGGGGAGCTGCATGGATGCGCACCGTAGCGCTTTGAACGCGCACGGTGAACCGTTGTGTCAGCCTGATCGCGACGGGGACGACGACTCCGACCGATCGGGTGACGCGGGGCCGGGTGCGTCGGGCGGCTCCGGCAGCGGGACGGCGGCCAGCACCGTGGCATCCGACGGGCGCGCGCCGCCCGCCTGGGTCGGTGCGCCGTCGGGACGTGCGGCCGGCCGGAAGAGCTCGGCCGGTTCCGGCCCCGCGCCGGCCGGCGGGTGCATGCTGCCGGCCGCTGGCTGGGCCGACCGCGATGCGCCGTTCGTCCCAGCCGACGGGGGCGCGGCACCGGACGGGCCCGCCGATGCGGCGACGCCTGCTGCGCGACCGGTGGGGCCTCGCTCGCCGTCCGCAGCCGCTCGGCTCGGCCCGCCGGGCCCCGACGGCCCGACCGACGCCGGCCGACCGGAGCGCCGGTCGGAGTCGTCGGCCCGGCTCGGGGGCGGTGCGGAGCCGTTGCGGCGCGACCCGTCCTCGGCGTCGGGGGACTCGTCGTCCGACGTCAGGACACTGTCGCCGTGCGGCCACGGCGCCGCGGCGTCCGGGCGCCGGGGGTCGGAGGCAGAGGTGGGTTCGGGCCGGTCGATGTCGTCCGGGCGCGCCCGGGAACCGTCGGCCCGGCGCGGATCGTCCGGGCGCGAGGCGCCCGGATCGCCCGTCCCCGGCCGGGCCGAGCCGTCGGACCGGGCGGGCGGCATCGCCCCGGGGGGCCGGCCGCCGGCCGTCGCCGCAGGCGACAGCGCGTCGGCTCGGGCACCGGAGGCCTCGGGCGGCGCGGCCTGGCTCGGCCGCAGCGCCGGCCTGCCGGCATCCGACCGCGAGCCGTCGGAGCCGACCGGGGCCGCCTCGAGCTGCGTCGGGGCGTCGGAGCGTGCGGCCCCGGCCGCGACGCGGTCCGATCCGTCCGGGCGAGCGGAACCGCCGCGCGGCGCAGCCGCGTCCGGACTCGCCGGACCGGACCCGGGACGGGAGCCGCTGTCCGGTCGCCCGGAGGCCGCGGCGTGTCCGGGCTGGTCAGGGCGGTCGTTCTCGGGCCGGGCCGGCGCTGCGGGACGGTCTGCGCCGCCGGCTTCCGCGCCACCGGCGCCGTCGGTCCGATGCGGGCCGGTCACCGACCTGGCCGGGACGCCATCGGGGCGAACGGGGCCATCGGGGCGACCGGGCCCGCCCTCGGCGCGACCGGGGCGACCTTCGGAACGACCAGGGCCGTCGGGGCCGTCGGGGCGACCCGGGCCGTCGGGGCGACCCGGGCCGTCGGGGCGACCAGGGCCGTCGGGGCGAGCAGAGCCGTCGGGGCGACCAGAGCCGTCGGGGCGACCAGAGCCGTCGGGGCGAACGGGACCGTCGGGGCGACCCGGGCCAATCCCCGTCCGACCGGACCCGTCGGGACGGGTGGCTCCACTCTCGGGTCGGCCCGGGCCGTCGGGACGAGGGGCTCCGGACTCGGTGCGACCGGGGCCGTCATCAGGCCGGCCTCGGCCGCCGGACGGGTGGGAACCGGCATCCGGCCGGTCCGCGCCTCCCTCCGGCCGGCCCGGGCCCTCGGGACGCTGCGGACCCGGCTGACCGCCCGGCCCGCCGTCGGTCCGGCCCGGGCCGTCGGGACGCGGCTGCCCCGGCTCCGGCCGACCCTGGCCTGCGGGCCGACCCGGACCGTCCGGCCGGCCGCTACCACCGCCGGGACGCGAGGGATCGTCCGGACGCGCCGGACCTGCTCCGGGGCGCCCTGGACCGTCGGGGCGCGAGGGGCCCGTGGACCGTCCGGGCCCGTCGGGGCGGGACGAACCGCCCGCACCCTCCGGGCCTGCGGGTCCGCCGCCGGCACGACTGGGCGCATCGGGACGGCCGGGACCACCCTCACGTCGACCGGACCCGGCATGGGGCCCCCCGGGACGAGCGGGACCGGCGTCCGAAGCGCCGGGACGACCCGGCCCCCCGTCAGGTCCCCCGGGACGACCGGGACCGGCGGGCCGACCCGGACCGGCGTCGGCACCCGCGGGCCGGCCGGGGCCGGCATCGGCAGGGCGACCCGGACCGCTGTCGGGACTGCCAGGACGACCCGGCCCCCCATCGGGACGACCGGGACCGGCGGGCCGACCCGGACCGGCGTCCGGACCCCCGGGACGACCCGGACCACCGTCGGCACCCGCGGGCCGACCAGGGCCGGCATCGGCTGGGCGACCCGGACCACCGTCGGGCCCGCCGGGGCGACCCGGACCGCCGTCGGGACCCCCGGGGCGACCCGGACCGCCGTCGGGGCCGCCGGGGCGACCCGGACCGCCGTCGGGACCCCCGGGGCGACCCGGACCACCGTCGGGCCCGCCGGGGCGACCCGGACCGCCGTCGGGACCCGCGGGCCGGCCCGGGCCGGCATCGGCAGGGCGACCAGGGCCGTCGGGACCCCCCGGACGACCCGGACCGGCGTCGGGGCGGCGCGGGCCGTCCGGACGAGCGGGACCGCCATCGGGGCGCTGACCCTCCGGACGCGGCGCGCCTTCGGTACGAGGCGGCGCGCCCGGCGGACGACCAGGCGCATGCTCCTGGCGGGGCGGCGAGCCCACGGGCGCAGCCGCGCGGACCGTCGGCTGGTTCGCAGCGGGCGCGGGAGCGCCGGACGGTGCGGGGCGAGGGGCGTCGGGACGCGGGCCGGCCGGCGGGGCGCCCGGAGGCCACGGACCCGGCCCGGCGGGCGGAACGGCGTCCGGCCGGGGACCGGCGTCGGGCCGCGGCCCGGGCGGGCCGTCAGGACGCGGACCCGGCCCGGCGTGCGGGCCTGCGTCGGGGCGCGGACCGGGGCCGCCGTCCGGACGGGACCCGGGCCCGCCGGGCGGCCCTGCCTCGGGCCGCGGCGCCGGAGCGTCCCGCTGGGTCCGCATCCGGGCCAGCTCGCCGCGCAGCGAGTCGCGCTGCCGGACGAGGTCGGCCAGCTCGTGACGCACGGAGTCGGACTCGGCGCGCGCCGCCGCCCTGGCCTTCGCGCGGATGTCGGCGGCCTCCTCCTCCGCGGCCTGCAGGATGCTCTGCATCCGGTCGGTGAAGGTGCCGATCATGTCGGGCCGGCCGGAGAGACCCGGGGGGCCGGGCGGACCCGGCGGGCCACCGGGACGGGGACGCGGCGTCGGCCGCGGAGGGCCACCCATCGGCGGCCGTGCGGCGGGAGGCACCATGGGCGGCGGCTGGTTGCGGGCCGCCTCGAGATCGGCGCGCATGCGAGCCATGACCCGCTGCAGCCGGGCGATGTGCTCGTCGACCTGGCGTCGGTCGTACCCACGCAGGACGACGTCGAAGATCGGCGCGCCCGATCCGCCCGGATCTGCCGCCATCGTTCGTCCCTCCCGAACCTGCGCCCACCCTGCCTCTCGTCGAGGATGGCGAAATCGTCACGCCGCAACGGCGCCTTGGCGCCCCCGGAGCATACCGAAACTGAGTCAATCGGCCGGTCACCGGTGTTTCACCCACACGGTTACCGGGGCTCCCGCGGTATAGGGAGCGACCGGCCTACCATCGGAGCGGTGGAGCTGTCCTCGGTGGAAGCGTCGATGGAGACGACTCTGCGCCGGACCCTGCACGAGCGCGGCCTGCGGATGACGCCGCAGCGCCAGCTCGTGCTCGACGCCATCCGCGCGCTCGGCCACGCCACGCCCGAGCAGATCTGCGCGCACGTGCAGCGCTCGGCGCCGGCCGTCAACATCACGACGATCTACCGGACGCTCGACCTGATGGAGCGGATCGGGATCGTCCGGCACACGCACCTCGGGCACGGCGCGCCGACGTACTCCGAACGCGAGCACGAGCACGTACACCTGGTCTGCCACGCGTGTGGCGCCGTCGACGAGGTCCCGCCCGAGCTGCTCGACGACCTCGCGCGGCACCTCGCCGACCGCCGCGGCTTCGCCCTCGACGTCACCCACCTCGCCCTGTCCGGACTCTGCCGGGACTGCCGATGACCGACCCCTTCACCGAACAGCGCGCGATGGCGACGGCCGCAGCGGTCGTCGACCGTTCCGACCGCGCCGTGATCGCCGTGCCCGGCGAGGACCGCCTCGCCTGGCTGCACCTGCTGCTCACCCAACACGTCGAGGGCCTGCCCGAGGACGCCGCCACCGAGGCTCTCGTGCTCGACGCGCAGGGCCGGGTGCTGCACCACATGGGCGTCGCGCACGCGGGCGGGACGGTCTGGCTCGACGTCGAGCCGGGCGAGCGCGCCGACCTGCTCGACTACCTGACGAAGATGGTCTTCTGGTCGAAGGTCGAGCCGCGCGACGCGTCGGCGGAGCTGGCCGTTCTCACGCTCGTGGGCCCGCGCACCGCGGAGGTGCTCGCCGCGACCGGCCTCCCGACGCCCGAGACGGGTGCCGTCCGCCCGCTCGACGGGGGTGGCTTCGTCCGCCGGACCGGCACCCCCGGCCCGGACGCGGCCGACGTCGTCGTGCCGCGGGCCGCGCACGCCGACTGGCTGGCGCGGCTGACGGCGGCCGGGGCCCGCCCGGCAGGCACTGCCGCATACGACGCGATGCGGGTCGAGGCACTGCTGCCGCGGATCGGGGTGGACACCGACGAGCGCACGATCCCGCACGAGGTCGGCTGGATCGGGCCGGCGGTGCACCTGGACAAGGGCTGTTACCGCGGCCAGGAGACGGTCGCGCGCGTGGCCAACCTCGGCCGCCCGCCCCGCCGGCTGGTGCTGCTGCACCTCGACGCCGGCGACGAGGAGCTGCCTGAGCCCGGCGAGGCCGTGACGCAGGGCGGGCGCACCGTCGGGCGGGTCGGCACCGTCGCGCAGCACCACGAGCTGGGGCCGGTGGCGTTGGCGCTGCTGAAGCGTTCGGTGCCGGTCGACGCCGAGCTGCTGGCCGGCGCGGCACCCGCGCGGGTGGACCCGGACTCCGTGCCTCCCGACGAGGTGGCCCCACCACCGGGCCGGGCCGCGCGGGAGCGCCTGCGCTGACGCCGGCCGCGGTGGGTCGGCCGGACGGGGCTCGTGCCAAAGCGAGCCCGGCGACATCCGCACAGCCACCGCGCTCGCGGCACACCTGCCGAGGGTCGGTGCGGCCGCCGGTGAGAGCCGACCCAGCGCCGACCGCACAGCCGCCGCCACGGCCGGGCCGGTGCGGCCTCAGCGCGACCGGTGCGACCGGTGCGGCATCGCCCGCACAGCCGACGCCGCATCGGCACAGCCGCCGGGACGCCGGTGCCAGCACATCGACGCCGGTGCGACCGAGCTCAGCTGCCTCCGCACAGCCACCACCGCGTCCGCACAGCCGCCGGGACGCGGGTGCCACCACAGCGACGCCGGTACGGCGGGAACCGGCGACGTCCACGCAGGTCGACCGACGCCGGCACACACACCGACCTCCCGGCGCGGCCACGGCACAGCCGGTGCGACCGAGCTCAGCTGCCTCCGCACAGCCACCACCGCGTCCGCACCGCCGCCCGGACACTGGTGCCACCACAGCGACGCCGGTGCGACCTGGCCCGGCAGCCTCCGCACAGCCACCACCGCATCCGCGCAGCCGCCGGTACGCGGGTGCCACCAGAGCGACGCCGGTACGGCGGGAACCGGTGACGCCCACGCAGGTCTACCGACCGCGGCACAACCACCGGCCTCCCGGCGGGCCACGGCACAGCCGGTGCGACCCAGTCCGGCAACGTTCGCCACGTCCGCACCCGCCGGGACCCCGGTGCCACCACAACCACGCCGGTGCCACCACAACCACGCCGGCGCGGCGAGCTCAACAGCCTCCGCACAGCCACCACCGCATCCACACACCCGCCGGGACGCCGGTGCCACCACAACCACGCCGGCGCGACCCGACTCCCGCGGCGGGCCGCACCAGCCACACCACGGCACAGAACTGCTGTACGGCCGACACCGGTCCGTGACAGCGACCGCGCGGCCGTCCACAACATGGGACGCAGCTCTCGTTTCGTGAGAACTCCGCGTACCGTCGCAGGCCATGGCGTACCGGTGGGTGGTGCTCGCCGTAGGCACCGTGGCGCAGGCGGCGACCGCGACGTACTTCCTCGGCCTCTCGGCCGTCACCCCGCAGCTGCGCGACCACTACGGCCTGAGCCTGTCGGGCGTCGGGCTCCTCATCGGGCTCATCTCGGTCGGGCTCATGGCCACGCTCGTCGCCTGGGGCGGCGCGGCCGACCGCTTCGGCGAGCGCGGAGTCATGACGGTCGGGCTCGCCGGGGCCGCGGTCGCGCTCGGCGTCGCCGCCGCCGTCAACCACCCGTGGGTGGCCGGCGCGGCGCTGCTGCTGGCCGGCGCGGCGGGCGCCAGCGTCAACGCCGCGAGCGGGCGCGCCGTCCTCACCTGGTTCCCGCTGCGCTCCCGCGGCTTCGCCATGGCTGTGCGGCAGACGTCGGTCCCGCTCGGCACGGGCGTGGCGGCGGTCGTGCTCCCGGTCGTGGCCACGCGGCTCGGCGTGCCGGCCGTGTTCGCCGTGCTCGCCGGCGGCTGCGCGGTGGCCGGCGCCGCCGTCGCGGTGTGGATCCGGGAGCCACCCGATCGTCCGGCCCGCGGCACCCGCCCGCCGGCCGGCGTGCGCGCCGTGCTCGCCGACCGCCGGCTGCTGCGTCTGTCGCTGACCGGCTTCCTGCTGGTCGTCCCCCAGTTCCTCGGCACCGTCTTCCTCGTCGAGGTCCTGGGCGGCGCCGGCCTGCGGGCCGGCACCGTCACGACACTGCTGGCCGTGACCCAGGCGCTCGGCGTCCTCGGGCGCCTCGGCGCGGGCGTGTGGTCCGACCGGGCGGGCCGGCTGGGTCCGCTGGTGATCATCGCGCTGGTCACCGGGGCGGGTTTCGCGCTCGCCGCCGTCCTCGTCTCCCGGCCGGTCGCCGCGCCGGCCGCGCTCCTCGCCGCGGTGCTCGTGCCGTCCGCGGCGCTCGCGCTGAGCTGGAACGGGCTGGTGTTCACCGCGGCAGGCGAGCTCGCCCCGGCCGGCCGGGCGGCGACCGCGATGGCCATGACGAACACCGCCAACTACGCAGCAGCCGCGACCGCGCCACCGGTCGGCGGCCTGCTCGCGCAGGTCGCGGGCTGGCCGGCGATGCTGGCGCTCGGCACGGCCGCGGCGCTCGCGGCCGCGCTGGTCGTGCGCGGCCTGATCCGCGACGTCGCCGGCGACCCCGCGGTCGCGCTCCGCTGACTGCTCGCGGCGGACGAGCCCACCGACCCGGCCGACACACTCCGCCACCAGCCCGGCGGACGAGCCCACCGACCCGGCCGACGCGCCCGCCGACAACCCGGCGGACGAACTCCACCGACCCGGCGAGCACACCCCGCCACCAGCCCGGCGGGCATACTCCACCCACCCGGCGAGCACCCTCCGTCAACGGCCCGGAGGTTCCGCTCCGGCGACAGCCCGATGACAGCTCGGTGACGGCTCGGCGGCCGGTCCCGGTCCGGCCGCAGGACCGCCGACGGCCCGCCGGTCGCGGCCCCGACACGCCTCGGCGGCGTCACCGGTGCCACGTCGCACACCCGGCGGTTCGCAAGGTACGGTGGTATCAGGACAGTCGATGAGAAGAACGGGGCCGCCGAGACATCCGGCCGCCCCTTCCCTGTTGTAAGGGGGCCAGACATGGGGCGCGGGCGTCAGAAGGCCAAGCAGACGAAGGTGGCCCGTGAGCTCAAGTACAGCTCCCCCACCATGGATCTCGACGCGTTGCAGCGCGAGATCGGCAGCAACACCGCGGTCACCGAGGTGGACGAGGAGGAGGAGTACGACCCGTACGCCCCCGACCACTACGAGGACGACGAGGACGAGGCGCCCCGCCGACGCTGACACCCGTCGAGCCGGGCGCCGTCACGCCACGGCGCGCAGGGACTGGTCCAGCTGCGCCGTCATCCGCGCGAACACCGTGTCGACGGCGGCCAACGCGGCTTCCCGCTCCCGTCCGGTCACCGGCAGCGCGGTGAGCTGCACGGCGTCGGCCCCGGGGTCCGGCGGCAGCACCGGGTGCGCCAGGCGGTGCCGGTCGCCGAGGTAGTCCAGCCGGCCCGGCAGCGCAGGCTCGGCCGCGCGCGCCAGCGCGCCGCTGCGCTGGAAGAACGCCTCTCCGCTGCCCTGGAGGGCCTCGACCAGCCAGTACCGGACCGCGGGGCTCCGTTCGCGGAAGGCGATGTCGACGAACGCGGCCATGTTCCGCCGCTGCAGCTCGGTCGCGTCGCTGCGGCCCAGGTAGTCGAGCGTCTCGCCGGCGGTCCAGCCCAGCGCCGCGTCCAGCCCCAGGCTCGCCGCGTCGGCGACGAACAGCCGGTGATGGCAGGCCAGCCGCGCGGCGTGGCGGTTCAGCGCGCGCTGCGCCGCGTCCGCAGGGCGCCGGTACGGCAGCGCGTACGTCATGAGGTCGGCGTAGCCCATGATGTCCGGCACCCACGCCGGGACGACGGCCCGCAACCGGGCGGCCGGGTCGGCGGTCGACGACGCCAGCCACGCCAGGAACGGGTGTGCCGCCAGCCGCGCCATGCGGTCCGCGAGCCGGTCCGCCATCGGCACGTGGCCGGGCGCTGGCGGCACCTTGGCCAGCACGTGCAGCGGCGCCACCGGACCCGGGGGGTGCGGGTCGGCCTGCCGAGCAGCGCTCGCCGGCCTCGGGACGGGGCTGCCCGCGGCGAGCGCCGAGGCGTAGGCGAGCAGGTGGTCGTTCTTCACGGTGAACATCGCGAACACCTCCTCGACCAGCGCGAGGGCCCGTCGGCGCTGGTCGGGGGCGAGCACGGCCGCGGCGAACTCGTCGTCGCCGTCGACGAGCGACCCGGTCTCGCGCGCCAGGTGGTAGGGCCCGAAGTAGCGCAGGGCCGCGCCCGTGCGCCGCGCCAGGCGCGCCGCGACCGGCGCGGTGTGCCCGAAGAAGACGTGGCCGCAGGTCTCGATCGCCTCCATCAGCGCGTAGCGGACGAGCGGGTCCGGCGTCGCCACACACAGCTCGGTCAGCCGCAGGGCGTAGCGGCGGAAGACCTCGGTCTCCGGCGCCGCGTAGTACCACGCCATCGTGTCCTCGACGCCCCAGCCGAGCTGGCCGTCCAGGCCCAGCTCGCGCCAGTCCGCGAGGAACAGCGCCGAGTGGGTCTCGTCCTCCGCGGTGTGGGCGTTGATCGCCTCCTCGTACCGGTTCCGCGGGTCCGGGTAGCGCAGGAACCACCGGTTGAGGTCCCGGAAGCCGAGGATGAAGCCCGCGAACAGCGGGGCGAACGCGAACCGCCGCTCGAGCGGGACGGCGTCGTCGGCCAGCCAGGCGTAGAGGGGGTGGGCATCGATCCGGGCGCGGCCACGGGCGAGGGCCGCAAGCACCTCCTGCAACGTCAGTCCCGCCCGTCGAGCAGCACGCGCAGCGTGCGCAGCTCCCGGCCGAGCGGCCGGAAGACCATCCAGTCCGGCGCGGGATCGGCCGGGGCCATCCGCGGGAACCGGCTGAGCAGCGTCGTGAAGAAGACCCGGCCCTCCAGGCGGGCCAGCGCCTGCCCCATGCAGCTGTAGGGCCCGACGGTGAACCCGACCTGCCGGCCCGCGTTCGGCCGGTCGATCCGGAACGCGTCGGAGTCGGGGAACACCGCGGGGTCGCGGTTGGCGGCGAGCAGCGCCAGCACCACGGTGTCCCCGGCCCGGATCCGCTGCCCCCGCAGCGTGAGGTCCTCCAGCGCGACCCGCCGGATCGTCGACACCGGGCCGTGGTGACGCATCATCTCGTCGAACGCGTTCGGCAGGTCGGCGAACGAGCGATCGACGAGCCGCCGCCGCTGGTCCGGGTGGTCGAACAGCAGCTGGACGCCGTTGGCGAGCAGGTTGGCCGTCGTGTGGTACCCGACGACGGCGAACATGATCCCCTGCGCGGCGAGCTCGTCGTCGTCGTAGCCCAGCCGCCGCCCCTCGCGACCGGCGAGCACGGCGAGCAGCCCGGAGCCGGCGCCCCCGCGGGCCGCGACGACGTGCGGGAGCAGGTAGTCGACGATGTCGAGCATGCCGGCCTGGCACCGGCGCAGCTGTGCGAGCTCGCCCATCTCCAGCAGCCCGGACA
Organism: uncultured Actinomycetota bacterium; assembly: GCA_963728105.1. Taxonomy (GTDB): domain Bacteria; phylum Actinomycetota; class Actinomycetes; order Mycobacteriales; family Pseudonocardiaceae; genus Pseudonocardia. The sequence continues at coordinate 28,713 of CAVSJZ010000075.1, forward strand.
CCGCGTTGGACGCGCGCAGCAGCCGGTCGACGTCCTCGCGGCCGCGCGGCGGGGCGCCGAGGAGGTCGCACACCACCGACATCGCGAGGGGGTGGGCGAGGTCGCCGACGACGTCGACCGGGCCGCCGCGCGCCGTGGCCGCGGCGAGCAGGCCGTCGAGCCTTGCCTGGACCGCGCCGGCCCGCGCGGCCATCCGCCGCGGCGTGAAGTGCTTCTTGAGTACGCCGACGAACTCGCCGTGCGCCGCGGCGTCCGCGCGCCCGCCCCACGCCTGGAAGATACGCCGCAGCGGTTCCAGCTCGGCCTGCCGGGCGGGCGGGAGCGCGTCGATGCGCTTGCACTCCTCGACGACGTACATCCGCGGGTCGCGCAGGCACGCCGCCACGTCGTCGTAGCGGGTGACGACCCACGAGTCGAGCCGCGCGTCGAAGGCCACCGGGCGGTGGACGCGCAGCGACGCGAGCGCGGCGTAGGGGTCCAGGTACAGGTCGCCGTCGAGGAGGCTGAAGTCGCGGTCCGGGGCGAGCTGGGACGTCACGCTCCGGAGCGTAAGCAACCAGTGACGGATTGACTACGCAGATGCACCGATCAGACGGTCAGGGTCAGCTCGAAGGAGTAGCGGCTCGCCCGATAGACGTGCGCGCCGTACTCGACGACGGCGCCCCGTTCGTCCCAGGCCGTCCGGCTGGCGGTCAGCAGCGGCGCGCCGCGCGACTCGCCGAGGAGCCGCGCCTCCGCCGCCGTCGCGACCCGCGCCCCGACGACCTGCGTCGCCATCCGCGGCACGTGGTCGGCCGCCCTGAGCATCTCGTAGAGGCCGCGCTGTTCGAGGTCGGCGGCCTCCAGCCGCACGACGTCCAGTGGCACCGCGTTGTGCATGAGCGCGAGCGGCTCGCCACCGGCGAACCGCAGCCGCTCGAACCACGTCACCGGCAGGCCCTCCGGCACGCCGATCGCCTGGGCCATGGCGCCCGTCGCCGGCCCCACGACGAACTCCCGCAGCTGCGTGCTCGGCGTCTGCCCGTTCTTGGCCAGGTCGTCGAAGAGGCTGGTCAGCTCGACGGGCCGGCGCACCTTGGGGTGCACGATCTGGGTGCCCACGCCCCGCTTGCGCACGAGCATCCCGCGCTCCACGAGGTACTGGATCGCCCGGCGCATCGTCGGGCGCGACACACCGAGGCGCTCCGCCAGCTCCACCTCGTTCGCGAGCCGCCCGCCGACCGGCAGCTCCCCGCTCTCGATCATCGACTGCAGCCGTGTCGCCACCTGGAAGTAGAGCGGCACGGGGCTGCCGCGGTCGAGCGCCGCGGCATCGAACGGCCCCACCACCTCGGACATGACGGACACTCTACTTCATCACTTTGTCCTAACAAAGTATTGACGGCCGTGTTTTCAGCCGGTACACCTGACGCCCATGGACGCGACGCTGCCGCCTCAGGTGCTGACCATGGGACGCATCGGCGTGGACGTCTACCCGCTCCAGATCGGGGTGTCGCTGCGCGAGGTCGAGACGTTCGGCAAGTACCTCGGCGGCAGCGCGACCAACGTGGCCGTCGCCGCGGCCCGCCACGGGCGGCGCAGCGCGGTCATCACGCGCACCGGCGCCGACCCGTTCGGCGAGTACCTGCACGACGCGCTGCGGGGTTTCGGCGTCGACGACCGCTACGTCACCGCCGTGCCCGACCTGCCGACGCCGGTGACGTTCTGCGAGATCTTCCCTCCCGACGACTTCCCCTTGTACTTCTACCGCCTGCCCACCGCCCCCGACCTGCAGATCCGCGCCGACGAGCTCGACCTCGACGCGATCCGCGGCGCCGACGTCTTCTGGGTGACGGTCACCGGCCTCTCGCAGGAGCCCAGCCGCGAGGCCACGCTGACGGCCCTGCGCGAGCGCGGCAAGCGCGGGATCACCGTGCTCGACCTCGACTACCGGCCGATGTTCTGGGACTCCCGCGAGGAGGCCCGCCGCTGGGTGCAGGAGGTCCTCCCCCACGTCACCGTCGCCGTCGGCAACCTCGACGAGTGCGACACCGCCGTCGGGCAGCGCGAGCCGCACGCCGCGGCGAAGGCGCTGCACGCCGCGGGCGTCGAGCTGGCGGTCGTCAAGCAGGGCCCGGCGGGCGTCATGGCCGACGACGGCGCGAGGTCGGTCGTGGTGCCGCCCGCGCCCGTCGAGGTCGTCAACGGCCTCGGCGCCGGCGACGCGTTCGGCGGCGCGCTCTGCCATGCCCTGCTCTCCGGCTGGGGATTGGACCGGTCCATGCGGTTCTGCAACGCGGCGGGCGCCGTCGTGGCGGGCCGGCTGGCCTGCGCCGACGCGATGCCGACGACCGCCGAGGTCGAGGCCAAGATGGCGGAAGCGGAGGCCGTCGGTGCGTGAGGAGACCCTGCGCGAGCTCGTCGCGACCCGCGTCCACCGGCCCGGCGCCGTCGCCGAGGCCGCGGCGAAGCGGACCCGCCCGGCGTCCCTGCTGGGCGAGCACGGCCGGCTGATGATGATCGCCGCCGACCACCCGGCCCGGGGCGCGCTGCGCGCGGGCGACCGCCCGCTGGCCATGGCCGACCGGGCGGACCTGCTGGGCCGGCTGTGCCTGGCGCTGTCCCGCCCGGGCGTCAACGGCGTGCTGGGCACGCCCGACGTGCTGGAGGACCTGCTGCTGCTCGGCGCGCTGGACGACAAGGTCGTCGTCGGGTCGATGAACCGCGGCGGCCTGGCCGGCACGGTCTTCGAGATCGACGACCGGTTCACCGGCTACGACGCCGCCAGCATCGCCGCGTCCGGGTTCGAGGGCGGCAAGATGCTCACCCGCATCGACCCGGAGGACCCCACGACGGTGGCCACGCTGGCGGCCTGCGGGCACGCGGTGAGCGAGCTGGCCGGGCACGGGCTGATGGCGATGGTCGAGCCGTTCATCTCCCACCGCGTGGACGGGCGCGTCCGCAACGAGCTCACCGCCGAGGCCATGATCCGCGCCCAGACCGTCGCCGCGGGACTGGGCGCCACCTCGGCGCACACCTGGCTGAAGGTCCCGATCGTCGAGGAGATGGAGCGCGCGATGGCCGCAACCACCCTGCCCGCGCTGATACTGGGCGGGGAGGTGGCCGCCGACCAGGACGCGGCGTTCGCGAGCTGGTCCAAGGCGCTCGCGCTGCCGACCGTGCAGGGCCTGGTCATCGGCCGGTCCCTGCTCTACCCGCACGGTGACGACGTCGCCACGGCCGTCGACGCGGCGGTGGGCCTGCTATGAGCGCCTCTGCTGTGGGCGGCGACTGGGTCATCCGCCGCGGCGAGCACGCCGAGGGCCCGTTCTCCCTGGTCATCACGCCCAGGACCGCGGGCTGGAGCTACAGCTCGCTGCGGATACTGGAGCTGGGCGCCGGCGAGCACGCCACCTGGAGCACGGGCGAGGACGAGACGATCGTCCTGCCGCTGTCGGGCTCCTGCGAGGTGGAATGTGACGGGCAGCGCCTGGAGCTTCAGGGCCGCCGCTCGGTGTTCTCCCGCGTCAGCGACTTCGCCTACGTCCCCCGCGACGCGGAGGTCACGGTCGCCTCCCTCGCCGGGGGCCGGTTCGCGCTGCCCGCCGCGCGCGCGTCACGGCGGCTGCCCGTGCGCTACGGCCCCGCCGAGGAGGTGCCGGTCGAGCTGCGCGGCGCCGGGCAGGCCAGCCGCCAGTGCAACAACTTCTGCATGCCCACCACGTTCGAGGCCGACCGGCTCTTCGCCGTCGAGGTCCTGACGCCGGGCGCGAACTGGTCGTCGTACCCGCCGCACAAGCACGACGAGGACCGCGAGGGCGAGTCGGTGCTGGAGGAGGTCTACTACTTCGAGGTCGACACCGGCCCCGACGGCACCGAGGGGGTCGCCTACCAGCGCGTCTACACCTCCGGCCCGGGCCGGGAGATCGACGTCTGCACCGAGGTGCGCAGCGGCGACACCGTGCTCGTCCCGCACGGCTGGCACGGGCCCTCGATGGCCGCCCCCGGGTACGACTTCTACTACCTCAACGTGATGGCCGGCCCCGGCGAGCGGGTCTGGGGGATCTGCGACGACCCGGCGCACGCGTGGGTCCGCGGCACCTGGGAAGGCCAGCAGATCGACCCCCGACTTCCGCTGACGAGTGTTGCCGAGCGGTCCACGACCGCAGACCGGGCACCCGACCGGACCGCCGGCGTGGTCCCGCCGAGCAAGGAGAAGCAGGCATGAGGCTCACGGTCGCCCAGGCGCTGGTGAAGTTCCTGGCCAACCAGTACAGCGAGCGCGACGGCGTCGAGCAGCGCCTCGTCCCCGGGATGTTCGGGATCTTCGGGCACGGCAACGTGGCCGGCGTCGGGCAGGCACTGCTGGAGGCGGCGGTCCACCCCGGCGGGTCCGGCGAGATGCCCTACCACCTCGCCCGCAACGAGCAGGGCATGGTGCACGCCGCGGTCGGGTTCTCCCGCATGCGCAACCGGACGCAGCTGATGGCGTGCACCGCCTCGATCGGGCCCGGCTCGACGAACATGCTCACCGGCGCCGCGCTGGCCACCACCAACCGCATCCCGGTGCTGCTGCTGCCCTCGGACGTCTTCGCCACCCGGGTCGCGAGCCCGGTGCTGCAGGAGCTGGAGCAGCCCTACGGCTACGACGTGTCCGTCAACGACGCGTTCCGGCCGCTGTCGAAGTTCTTCGACCGGGTCTGGCGGCCCGAGCAGCTGCCCGCCGCGCTGCTGGGCGCGCTGCGCGTCCTCACCGACCCGGCCGAGACCGGCGCCGCCACGGTCGCGCTGCCCCAGGACGTCCAGGCCGAGGCCTACGACTGGCCCGACGAGCTGTTCGCCCGGCGCGTCTGGCACCTCGCGCGGCCCCAGCCGGAGCCCGCCGCGCTCGCCCGCGCCGTCGAGATCATCCGCAGCGCGCGGCGGCCGCTGCTGGTCGCGGGCGGCGGCGTCCACTACTCGGAGGCGACGGGCGCGCTGGCCGCGTTCGCCGAGGCCACCGGCATCCCGGTCGCCGACACCCAGGCCGGCAAGGGCGCGCTGCTGTGGGACCACCCGCAGGCGGTCGGCGGCGTCGGCTCCACCGGCTCGCCGGTCGCGAACGCGCTGGCCCGCGACGCGGACGTCGTCATCGGCGTCGGCACCCGCTACTCCGACTTCACCACCGCGTCGCGGACGGCGTTCCAGCACCCCGGCGTGCGGTTCGTCAACCTCAACGTCGCGTCGCTGGACGCGGCCAAGCACGGCGGCGCCATGCTGCTCGCCGACGCCCGCGCGGGCCTCGACGCCCTGCGCGAGGGGCTGGCCGGCTACCGCGCCGACGTCACCTGGGACGCGACGGACTGGAACGCCGAGGTGGACCGGTCGTTCCATCTCGACCACCGGCCGCTGCCCAGCCAGACCGAGGTGCTCGGCGCGCTCAACGAGCTGATCGACGCCCGCGACGTCGTCGTGCAGGCCGCCGGTTCGATGCCCGGCGACCTGCAGATGCTCTGGCGCGCGCGGGACGCCAAGGGCTATCACGTCGAGTACGCCTACTCCTGCATGGGCTACGAGATCGCCGGCGCGATGGGCGTCAAGATGGCCGCCGCGCAGGATCCGGACGGGGACCGCGAGGTCTGGGCGCTGGTCGGCGACGGCTCGTACCTGATGATGGCCAGCGAGATCGTCACCGCGGTCTCCGAGGGGATCAAGCTCAACCTCGTCATCGTGCAGAACCACGGCTTCTCCTCGATCGGCGCCCTCTCGGAGTCGGTCGGCTCGCAACGGTTCGGTACCAGCTACCGCTACCGCGACCCGAAGACGGGGATGCTGTCCGGCGACATGCTGCCGGTCGACCTCGGCAAGAACGCGGAGTCGTTGGGGGCGCGGGTGATCCGGGTGCGGACCATCGAGGAGTTCCGGGCCGCAGTGGCCACCTGCCGCGCCGCCGAGCACACCACCGCCATCCACGTCGAGACCGACCCGCTCGCGCCCGTCCCCAGCTCGGCGAGCTGGTGGGACGTGCCCGTGAGCGAGGTGTCGGCGCTCGACTCCACGAAAGCGGCGCGCAAGACATACGAGGGTCACAAGCGCGACCAGAAGCCCCTTATCGGAGGGACCCACCCGTGAGAACCGTCAGCCACTGGATCGGCGGGAAGCCCGCCACCGGCACGTCGACCCGGACGAGCCCGGTCTGGAACCCGGCCACCGGCGAGCAGCAGGCCGAGGTCCTGCTCGCCTCGACAGCCGACGTCGACGACGCCGTGCGCACGGCCGCGGCCGCGTTCGAGTCCTGGTCCCAGTCGTCGCTCTCGAAGCGCGCCAAGGTCCTGTTCGCGTTCCGCGAGCTGGTCAACGCCCGCACGAAGGAGCTCGCCGGGATCGTCTCCGACGAGCACGGCAAGGTCCTTTCCGACGCCGCGGGCGAGGTGCAGCGCGGCCTGGAGGTCGTCGAGTTCGCCTGCGGCATCCCGAGCCTGCTCAAGGGCGAGTTCTCCGACCAGGTCTCCACCGGCGTCGACCTGTTCTCCTTCCGGCAACCCCTCGGGGTCTGCGCGGGGATCACGCCGTTCAACTTCCCGGCCATGGTGCCGATGTGGATGTACCCGGTGGCCATCGCGACCGGCAACACGTTCGTGCTCAAGCCCTCCGAGCGCGACCCCTCGGCCTCCCAGTACGTCGCCGAGCTGTGGGCGGAGGCCGGCCTGCCCGACGGCGTGTTCAACGTCGTCCACGGCGACAAGGAGTCCGTCGACGCCCTGCTGCACCACCCGGACGTCGCCGCGATCTCGTTCGTCGGCTCGACGCCGATCGCGAGGTACATCTACGAGACGGGCATCGCGAACGGCAAGCGCGTGCAGGCCCTCGGCGGGGCGAAGAACCACGCCGTCGTGCTGCCCGACGCCGGCGTCGACTACGCCTCCGACCACCTCGTCGCCGCCGCGTTCGGCTCCGCGGGCGAGCGCTGCATGGCGATCTCCGCCGCGGTCGCGGTCGGCGGGGCGGCCGACGAGCTCGTCGCGGCGGTGTCGGAGAAGGCCCGCGCGACCAAGGTCGGCCCCGGGCGCGACCCGGAGTCCGAGATGGGCCCGGTCATCACCGCCGCCGCCCGCGACCGCATCGTCGGGCTGATCGGCACCGGCGCCGAGCAGGGCGCCGACCTGGCCGTCGACGGCCGCGGCCTCACCGTCCCGGGTCACGAGAACGGGTTCTACGTCGGCCCGACGGTCATCGACCGCGTCACCTCCGGGATGGACGTCTACCGCGAGGAGATCTTCGGCCCGGTCCTGTCCGTGGTGCGCGCCGACACGGTCGACGAGGCCATCAACCTGATCAACGCCAACCCGTACGGCAACGGCACCGCGATCTTCACCGGCTCCGGGGAGGCCGCGCGGACGTTCCAGCGCGGCGTCAAGGTCGGCATGATCGGCGTCAACGTCCCGATCCCGGTGCCGATGGCCTACTACTCCTTCGGCGGCTGGAAGGACTCGCTGTTCGGGCAGTCGCACATCCACGGCCCCGAGGGCGTCGCGTTCTACACCCGCGCCAAGGTCGTCACCCAGCGCTGGCCCCACGTCGAGGCCGCCTCCGGCTCCTCGTTCCACTTCCCGACGGCCAACTGAGGCACATCCATGATCGAGAACCTGACGCTGGGCACCGCCCCCGACTCGTGGGGCGTCTGGTTCGCCCGCGACGACCATCAGGTCGGCTGGCAGCAGTACCTCGACGAGATCGGCCAGGCCGGCTACAGCCACACCGAGCTCGGCCCGACCGGCTTCATGCCGCAGGACCCCAACCAACTGGCCGACGAGCTGGGCTCCCGCGGCCTGACGCTCTGCGGCGGCACGATCTTCGCCGGCCTGCACCGGGGCGAGGAGGCGCTGGAGGAGGCCAAGGTCGCCTGCGCCAAGGAGTCGAGGCTGCTCACCGCGCTCGGCGCCAGGCACCTGGTGCTGCTGCCCGAGCAGTACACCGACATGCACGGCGGGAAGCTGCTGGAGTCGGCCGAGATCGACCCCGAGCAGTGGAAGAACCTGACGACGGGTTACGACCGGCTCGGCCGCTACCTGGCCGAGGAGTTCGGCGTCGAACTCGTCTTCCACCCGCACGCCGACACCCACGTCGACACCCAGGCCAGGGTCGAGCGGTTCCTCGCCGACACCGACCCGGAGTTCGTGAACCTGTGCCTGGACACCGGGCACATCTCGTACTGCGACGGCGACAACATCGCCATCGTCCAGCGCTTCCCGGAGCGGATCCGGTACGTGCACCTCAAGCAGGTCGATCCCGAGGTGCGCCGGCGCGTCCACGAGGAGAACCTCTCGCTGGCCGAGGCCGTCCCACTGGGCGTCATGTGCGAGCCGCCCTACGGCGAGCCCGCCATGCCGCCGCTGCTCGACGCGCTGGCGGCGCTGCCCGTCGACCTGTTCACGGTCGTCGAGCAGGACCTGTACCCGGTCGAGCCGCACATCCCCCTGCCGATCGCCGCTCGCACGGCCGGCTATCTGCGCGGGTGCGGCCTCGGCCCGGTCCGCCGCTGGCCCTACCGGCCCTGATGGTTTCCCCCCGAGAGAGGAACGCTCGATGAGGAGTATCCGCAAGCTGGGAGTGGCGCTCGCCGCCGGCTCCCTGGCGCTGGCCTTGGCTGCGTGCAGCAGCCAGGGCGGCGCCCAGAGCCAGAGCGGCTCGTCCGGTGGCGGCAGTGCCGTCACCGGCGGCAAGAACCTGACCATCGCCATGGTCACCCACGAGCAGGCGGGTGACACGTTCTGGGACAAGATCCGCGCCGGTGCCCAGGACGCGGCGAAGGCGCACGGCATCACCCTCAAGTACTCGAACAACGAGAACGGCCCCGAGCAGGCCACGCTCGTGCAGAACGCGATCGACAGCAAGGTCGACGGGCTCGCGGTGACGCTGTCCAACGCGGACGCGGTGATCCCGGTGGCGAAGAAGGCCGCCGACGCGGGGATCCCCGTCGTGGCGTTCAACCAGGGCATCAACCAGTACAAGCAGGCCGGCGCGAAGATGTACTTCGGCTCGGACGAGACGCTGGCCGGGCAGACCGTCGGTAAGCGGCTCGCCACCGAGCACCCTGGCGGCAAGACGATCTGCATCATCCAGGCCCAGGGCTCCGTGGCGCTCGAGGCCCGCTGCGCCGGCGTCAAGCAGACCTACCCGAACACGGAGAACCTGCAGGTCAACGGCGCCGACCTGCCGTCGGTCCAGCAGACCATCCAGTCGAAGCTCGCCCAGGACCCGTCGATCACCAACATCGTCACCCTGGGCGCACCGATCGCGCTGGCCGCGCTGCAGGCCGAGCAGAGCGCGAGCAACAAGCCCACGATCGCCACGTTCGACCTGAACCAGGACGCGGCGCAGGCGATCAAGGACGGCAAGATCGACTTCTCGGTCGACCAGCAGCCCTACGTGCAGGGCTACATGGCGGTGCTGATGCTGTGGATGAACATCACCAACGGCAACGACCTCGGCGGCGGCAAGCCGGTGCTGACCGGACCGTCCATCGTCGACAAGACCAACATCGACCAGATCCTGCCCTACACCGCCAACAACAAGCGCTAGACCCGCCGCGGGGGCCGCACCGCACCTGTCACGACAGCACGGTGCGGCCCCTATCGGCAGCCACCCTCACCTGGAGCAGACATGAGCTCTCCCGTCGCCACGCCAACGAAGGCTCCCGAGACACCCGAGCCGGCCAAGCGCTCCTTGGCATCGCGCGTCCTGACCCGCCCGGAGATCGGCGCCGTGGCCGCGGCGATCGCGATCTTCATCTTCTTCTTCTCGATCGCCCCGCCGTTCCGCGCGCTGCCGTCGTTCTCCACCGTGCTCTACGCCTCGTCCACGATCGGGATCGTCGCCGTCGGTGTCGCCCTGCTGATGATCGGCGGCGAGTTCGACCTGTCCTCCGGCGTCAGCGTGGTCACCTCGGCGCTGTGCGCGGCGATGGTGAGCTACCAGCTGAGCCTGAACATGTGGGTCGGCGTCGTCGTGAGCCTGGCCGTGGCGCTGGGGATCGGGTTCGTCAACGGCTATCTCGTCGTGCGGACCAAGATCCCGTCGCTTCCTGATCACGCTGTGGCACGTTCTTCATGCTGCCGCGGCATCAACCTCGGCGTCACCAAGGCGGTGACCGGCGCGGTGGCCACCGCCGAACGTCTCCGACAGCTCGACGGCTTCGAGGCGGCCAAGGCCGTGTTCGCCGCCAACATCGACATCTCGGCTTCATCACCATCAACATCACCGTGATCTGGTGGCTGGTGTTCGTCGCGCTCGCCTCGTGGATGCTGAACTGCGCACGCGGATCGGCAACTGGATCTTCGCGGCCGGCGGCAACCCGGACTCCGCGCGCGCGGTCGGGGTGCCGGTGCCCAAGGTCAAGATCGGCCTGTTCATGGGCGTGGCGTTCCTGGCCTGGTTCTACGGCATGCACCTGCTGTTCAACGTTCAACTCCGTGCAGTCCGGCCTCGGCGTCGGCAACGAGTTCATCTACATCATCGCCGCGGTCGTCGGCGGCACGCTGCTGACCGGTGGTTACGGCTCCGCGGTCGGTGCCGCGGTCGGCGCGTTCATCTTCGGCATGACCACCCAGGGCATCGTCTTCGCCGGGTTCGACCCGAACTGGTTCAACACGTTCCTGGGCGCGATGCTCCTGCTCGCGGTGCTGGTCAACCTGTACGTCAAGAACTACGCGAGCACCCGGAGGTGACGCGATCATGACCGACACGCTTGTCCGAACACGCCGACCACTCCCTGCACAAGGGCGACCCACTGGTCGAGATGACCGACGTCGGCAAGGCCTTCGGCCCCATCATCGCGCTCAAGGGCATCAACCTGACGGTGCGCGCGGGTGAGGTCGACCTGCGTGCTGGGCGACAACGGCGCCGGCAAGTCCACCCTCATCAAGATCATCTCCGGGCTGCACCCGCACACGTCGGGCACGCTCAAGGTCGACGGCAAGGACGTGCGCTTCGGCTCGCCGCGCGACTCGCTCAACCACGGCATCGCCACCGTCTACCAGGACCTGGCCGTGGTCTCGCTGATGGAGGTGTGGCGCAACTTCTTCCTCGGCTCCGAGATGCGCAAGGGCAGCTACCCGCTGGCCCCGCTGGACATCAAGGCCATGCGCGAGATCGCCGACTCCGAGCTGCGCAAGATGGGCATCACCGTCAAGGACATCAACCAGCCCATCGGCACCCTGTCCGGCGGGCAGCGCCAGTGCGTCGCGATCGCGCGGGCGGTGTACTTCGGGGCGCGGGTGCTGATCCTCGACGAGCCGACCGCCGCACTGGGCGTCAAGCAGTCCGGCGTGGTGCTCAAGTACACCGCCGCCGCCCGCGACGCCGGCCTCGGGGTGGTGTTCATCACCCACAACCCGCACCACGCGTATCATGGTCGGCAACCACTTCATCATCCTCAAGCTCGGCCAGCCGCGTCCTGGACAAGACCCGCGACGAGGTCACCCTCGAGGAGCTGACCAGCCGAGATGGCGGGCGGCCGCGAGCTCGCCGAGCTGTCGCACGAGCTCCAGGCCGCCAGCGCTGCGAGCCATCGGCGCTGACCGTCAGTTCACGACCACAACGCGGAGGAGAAGTCACGTGACCCTCAACATCGGTGTCATCGGCACCGGGATGATCGGCCAGGACCACATCCGCCGGCTGACCCACGTGCTCTCCGGCGCGCGGGTCGCCGCCGTGACCGACGTCGACCTCGACGGGCGCGCTCGGTCGCGGACGACGGGGTAGCCGTGCACGAGAGCGGCCAGGCGCTCGTCGACGACCCGGCGGTCGACGCCGTCGTCGTGACGTCCTGGGGCCCGACGCACGAGGAGTACGTGCTCGCGTGCATCGCGGCGGGCAAGCAGGTCTTCTGCGAGAAGCCGCTGGCGACGACCCGCGAGGCGTGCGACCGCATCCTCGACGCCGAGGTCGCCGCCGGCCGGCGGCTGGTCTCGGTCGGGCTTCATGCGCCGCTACGACGCGCAGTACCGCGCGATGAAGGCCGTGGTGACCAGCGGGGAGATCGGCGCACCGCTCATGATGCACGCGGCGCACCGCAACCCGTCGGTGCCCGACTTCTTCACCAGCGACATGAGCATCACCGACATCGACGGTGCACGACATCGACGTGGCGCGGTTGCTGTTCGAGCGAGGAGATCGTCGCCGTCACGGTGCTCAAGCCGCGGGTGTCGTCGAAGGCGAAGGCGGGGTTCAACGACCCGCTGTTCGTGCTGCTGGAGATGACCTCCGGTGTGCTGGTCGACGTCGAGGCGTCGGTCAACGCCGGGTTCGCCTACGACATCCGCGGCGAGGTCGTCTGCGAGGACGGCACCGTGGAGCTCTCGGAGTCGGCCGGCGCGGTCGTCAAGCGCGCCGGCGCGTACTGCGGGCGGGTGCCGGAGGACTGGCGGGAGCGGTTCGTGCTGGCCTTCGACGCGGAGTTCCAGGCGTGGATCGACGCGGTGACCGCAGGCGGCACGACCGGCCCGTCGTCGTGGGACGGGTACGCCGCCACGGTCACCTGCGACACCGGACTGGCGGCGCTGCGCTCCGGGGCCCGCGAGCCCGTGGTGCTGCGGGACAAGCCGGACCTCTACAAGGGCTGAGCGCATGGTGACGATCGCGCTCGACCCGCACATGTACCATCGCGAGCTGTCGGTGGCCGACGAGCTGCGCAAGGCGGCGGACCTCGGTTACCAGTACCTGGAGCTGTCGCCGCGGGCCGACTGGTTCTTCTGGCAGCGCTACCCCAAGGCCGACGACGCGCTGGTCGCGCAGACGCGCAAGGCGATGGCCGAGACCGGGGTGACGATCCAGACGCTGGTGCCGGTGTTCGACTGGTCGTCGCCGGACGAGCAGGAGCGCCGCGCGCAGGTGCGCAACTGGAAGCGGCTGCTGCAGATCGCGCACGACCTGGAGTGCCCGGTCGTCAACTCCGAGCTGTCGGGCGACCCGACCAGGCCACTGGCCTCCGAGCACGCGTTCTACGCGTCGATGGAGGAGCTGGTCCCCGAGTTCGAGCGGCTCGGCATCGGGCTGAACCTGGAGGCGCACCCGTACGACTTCTCGGAGACGAACGACGACGCCGTGCAGATCGTGCGCGGGCTCAACGTGCCGTGGGCGAACTACGTCTTCTGCGCGCCGCACGCGTTCCACCTGTCCGACGGGGCGGGCGACGTGCGCCGGATGATGGCCTACGCCGGGTCGAAGCTGCGGCACGTCCACATCGCCGACTGCTTCAACCACCGCGCCAACATCGGCAACCGCTACATCGTCAACCCGCCCGGTGTCGACGCGCGGATCCACCAGCACAACGAGATCGGCAACGGCGAGGTGGACTGGGTGGAGTTCTTCGGCGCGCTGCGGGACCTGGAGTTCGACGGCATCGCCACCGTCTGCGTCTTCGGGTGGGAAGAGGACGCCGACGCCATCCACCGCCGGATGCTGGAGCGCGTGACGGCGGAGCTGGGGGTGTCGGCATGACCGACCGCATCGCCGGCGCTCCCATCTCCTGGGGGGTGTGCGAGGTGCCGGGCTGGGGCTACCAGCTGCCGCCGGCACGCGTCCTCGCCGAGATGGAACAGGTCGGGCTGGCCGCGACGGAGCTGGGCCCGGAGGGCTTCCTGCCGCCGGACCCGCGCGAGGTGCTGGCCGGGCACCACCTGCACGCGATCGGCGGGTTCGTGCCGGTCGTGCTGCACCGGCCGGGGCACGACCCGGTGCCCGAGGTCATCGACGTCCTCGCCGGGTACCGCGCGACCGGCTCCGACGTGCTCGTGCTCTCGGCCGCGACCGGCCAGTACGGCTACGACTCGCGGCCGACGCTGGACGACGACGGCTGGCGGATGCTGCTGACCAACCTCGACCGGCTCGCCGCGACCGCGGTCGACCACGGCGTACAGGCGGTGCTGCACCCGCACGTCGGGACGATGGTCGAGAACCCCGACGACGTGCGGCGCGTGCTCGACGGCAGCGGGATCTCGCTGTGCCTGGACACCGGGCACCTGCTCATCGGCGGCACCGACCCCGCCGACCTCGCGCGGCAGGTGCCGGAGCGGATCGCGCACACCCACGTCAAGGACGTCGACGCGGGCCTCGCCCGGCAGGTCCAGGGCGGGCGGCTGACCTACACCGAGGCCGTCGCGAAGGGCATGTACCGGCCGGTCGGGCGGGGCGACGTCGACTTCGGGTCGATCGTCGGGCACCTGCGCGGCCACGGCTACGAGGGTTGGTACGTCCTGGAGCAGGACACGATCCTCACGGAGGCGCCTGCGGGCGAGGGCCCGCTGGCCGACGTGCGGGCGTCCGTCGACGAGCTGCGCACCCTCCTGAAGGGCCCGCGGTGACGCCGCCACCCACCCCCACCCCCGCGCCAGGTGGCCACATATGGCTGCCCACGCGCCCTCTCCGGCAGCCGTATGTGTCCATATGGCTGCCGGGCGAGCCGCCCCGACCGCCGCGTGGAGACATACGGCTGCCGGTCGGTGACCGGTGACGCCCCGCGAGCCCCTGCGGATCGGGATCCTCGGCGCCGCCCGGATCGCGCGCCAGGCGATCGTCGACCCGGCCCGCGCGACCGGCGACCGGCTCGTCGCCGTCGCCGCCCGCGACCCGGAGCGGGCGAAGGCGTTCGCGGCCGAGCACGGCGTCGAGCGGGCGGTGCGCTCCTACGCCGAGCTCGTCGCCGACCCCGAGGTGGACGTCGTCTACGACCCGCTCGCCAACGGGCTGCACGGCCCGTGGAACCGCGCGGCGGTCGAGGCCGGGAAGCACGTGCTGTCGGAGAAGCCGTTCGCGTCCAACGCCGCCGAGGCCCGGTCGGTCCGGGACGCGGCGCTGGCCGCCGGCGTCACCGTCGTCGAGGGGTTCCACTACCTCCACCACCCGCTGGCGCGGCGGCTGCGGGAGGTCGCGGCATCCGGCGAGCTGGGGCCGCTGCGGCGGATCGTCACGACGTTCCTCATGCCGGCCCCGCGGGAGACGGACCCGCGGTGGTCGTTCGACCTCGCCGGCGGCGCGCTCATGGACCTGGGCTGCTACGCGCTGCACCTGCAGCGGTTCCTCGGCGATGCGCCGCGGGTCGTGGCCGCGCGGGGCGGGGAGCGGGCCGGGCACCCGAACGTGGACGAGTGGCTGGAGGCGACGCTGGAGCACGCCGACGGCGTCGCGGGCGTCGCGCGGTGCGACATGTCCGCGGCCGCGTGGCAGATCACCGCGCTGGTGGTCGGCGAGCGCGGCCAGGCACTGGCCCACAACGTCGTCCTGCCCCAGCGGGACGACCGGCTGACCGTGTGGACCGGCGACGACGTCCGCGTGGAGCGCCTGGGCACCCGCTCGTCCTACACCTACCAGCTCGAGGCGCTGGGCGCGGCGCTGCGCGGCGAGCGCGCGTTCCCGCTGGACGTCGACGACGCGGTGGCGACGGCCGAGCTGATCGACGCCGGCTACGCCGCGGCCGGCTTCCCCCCGCGCCCGACGCACGCCTGACGCCCGCCGCGGCGCGTCACGGACCCGCGGCGGCAAGGGCCGCCTCGAGCTGCGGGAACGTGGGCAGCCGGCTGATCGCCTGGCGGGCCGGCAGCGGGATCGTGACGGGCGAGAGGCCGGCGAGGGCGAACGCGACGCCGTGCTGCCGGCAGGTCTGGTGGGCGCGGTCGAGGACGGTGGCCGCGCCCACGTCCAGCTCCGTCGCGTGCCGCAGGTCGAGCACGACGCGGCGCGTGCGCACCTGCCCGCCCGCGACGAGGCGCAGCCGGGCGTCGATCAGCCGCAGCAGCCGCGCGGCGGTGGCCCGGTCCAGCCGGCCCTCGACCTCGATGACGTGCACGCGCGGGTCGACCGGCACGACGCGGAAGCGGGCGTGCGGGACACCGGCGCCCGGGGCGGCGGTCACCGGGCACTCACGCCGCTCCGCCGGCGAGCGGGAACAGGGACGCCAGCCCCGCGGCCCGCAAGGCCCGCGCGACCGACCGGTTGGCCGTCACACCGGCCAACTGCAGGGTGACCCGGCGGGTCGCTCCCTTGCCGCGCTGCCAGTCGACCAGCACGGCCAGGCCGGCCGAGCCGAGGAACGTGACGCGGCGGAGGTCGAGGACCAGCAGGGTCGGCGGAGCGTCCGGCGGTAGCCGGTCGGCCAGGTAGGCGTCGAGCACGGGCGCGCCCAGCATGTCGAGGTCGCCCCGGACGGCGACGGTCAGCGCCCCGGACGGGGACACCCGGGACGCGAGGGCGAGCCCGTCCCGCGGCACGCCGAACTCGGCGGTGGTGATCTCGGCGATGTCGTCCGTTCCCGGCACGGCGTTTCTCCCGTCGAGGTGTGGCGTCGGTGACGGGAGTCAGGGTCACCAGCGAAGCATCCTGGCGGCCGGAGGCTAGACCAGCGGCGCAGCGGCGACAAGCACCGGCGTCAGGGTGGCGGGGCCGTCGTCGCGCGGGGGGCGAGCGACGGCTGCGCCAGGTGGGTCTCGGCGGGGCGGCGCGGGTCGTCGATGCGCCGCAGGAGCAGCCGCGCGGCGTACTCGCCGACGGCACGGCTGGCGATGTCGATGCTGGTCAGGCCGATCGGACGGAGCTCGGCGAGGTGCGTGTTGTCGTAGCCGACGAGCGAGAGGTCGCGCGGGACCGACAGCCCCAGCTCGGACGCGGCCGTCAGCGCGCCGATCGCGGACATGTCGTTGACGCAGAAGATCGCGGTGGGCCGGCCGGCGCGGTCGAGCAGCTCGCGGGCGGCCCGGCGGCCACCGTCCTCGGTCATGTCGCAGGCCGCGACGGTCGCGTCGAGCCCCTGCCTGGCCACGGTGTCCCGGTAGGCCGCGAGGCGGATGCGCGCGACGGCAGCGCCGTGGCCGGCGAGGTGTGCCACCCGGCGGTGCCCCAGCCCGATCAGGTGCTCGGTGGCGAGCTCCGCGCCGCGCCGGTCGTCCTGGGCGCTGATGTCGAGGTGGGGCAGGCCGGCGTCGTCGAAGTCGCGGCTGCCGGCGGCGACCGCCGGGATCCGGTCCGCCGCCTCGGCGACCGTGGGCGTCGGCGCGGTGCTGCCGAGCAGGACGAGGCCGTCCACGCGCATGTCGAGGAACGAGCTGACCAGCCGGGGATCGAGCCGCTCCTCGCCGAGCAGCAGCGTGAGGCCGGCCGGCTGCAGGACCGCGCCCAGCCCCTCGAGGCACTCGGCGTACCAGGGGTTGCGCAGGTCTCCGAGCAGGACGCCGACCGCGTGCGTCCGCCGCTCGGACAGGCTCCGCGCGGCGGCGTTCGGCCGGTAGCCCAGCTCGCGGACGGCGTCGAGCACGGCCTGCCGGCGGGTCTCGCTCACGCGCGGCGAGCCGCGCAGGACGAGCGACACGAGGGACTTGGAGACCCCGGCCCGCTCGGCGACGTTGCGGATCGTCGGCTGGGTCCCCCCGGCGCGGCTCACGGGCCGATCGTAGGTGGACCGGTCCACAGTCACCCTTGACACCCGCCACCGTGCGTCCGCACACTCGGCAGCAGCCGATTGGACCGGTCCAACGACGGAGTCGGAGGCAGTCGTGGGAGCAGCGGAACGGAAGCGGCGCGCGGAGCGCTACAGCCTGGTCGGGCCGCAGGCGGTGCTGGCGGCGGAGGAAGGCCTGGCCGACGCGGTCTGGTTCCGCAGCGACGTGCCGCGCAAGCGCATGAAGGAGCTGATGCGCCGCAGCGACATGCCGGCGGTCCGGGACACCGCGATCTGGCTGGGCACCGCGGCCGTCGCGGCCGGGATCGGCATCGCGCTGTGGGGCAGCTGGCCCGCCGTCCCCTTCTTCGCCGTATACGGCGTGCTGTACGGCTCGGCGTCCGACTCGCGCTGGCACGAGGCCGGCCACGGGACCGCGTTCCGGACGCGCTGGATGGCCACGGCCGTCTACAACATCGCCTCGTTCGCCATGATGCGCGAGCCCACGCTGTGGCGCTGGCAGCACACCCGCCACCACACCGACACGCTCATCGCCGGCCGCGACCCGGAGATCGTCGCGATGCGCCCGGCGCGCCTGGCGACGATCCTCGCGAACTTCTTCGGACTGGTCGACGTGCCGGTCGCGCTGCGGCTCATGGTCGTGCACGCCGGCGGCCGGCTCACCGCGGAGGAGCGCGACTTCGTCCCGGCCGAGGAGGCCCACAAGGTCTACCGGACGTCGCGGATCTGGCTCGCGATCTACGCGGCGACCGTCGCGACCGCCGTCGCCACCGGGTCGTGGCTGCCGGTCGTGCTCGTCGGCGGCCCGCGCGTCTACGGGACGTTCATGCACCTCGTCTACGGCCTCACGCAGCACGCCGGACTCGGCGAGAACGTGCTCGACCACCGGCTCAACACCCGCTCGGTGCGGATGAACGCGGTCAACCGGTTCCTGTACTGGAACATGAACTACCACGTCGAGCACCACATGTTCCCGATGGTTCCCTACCACCGCCTGCCGGAGCTGCACGCGGAGATCGCCCGCGACCTGGCGCCGACGTACCCGTCGATCTGGTCGGTCTACCGGGAGATGGTCCCGGTCGTGCTGCGCCAGCTGAAGGACCCGTCGGTCTACGTCCGCCGCGAGCTGCCGCCCGGCGCCGCGCCCTTCCGGGGACCGGTGCCGCCGGTCGCCGCCACCGTCTGACCGTGCTGCCGAGAGAGGGACGCCGATGCCCGAGTGGATCCCCGCCTGCGCGGTCGACGACGTCGAGGAGGAGGACGTCGTCGGGTTCTCCCACGGCGGCCGCGACTACGCGGTCTACCGCTCGCCCGAGGGCGAGTTCCACGCCACCGACGGGCACTGCACCCACGAGCGGACGCTGCTGTGCGACGGGCTCGTCATGGGCGGGGAGATCGAGTGCCCCAAGCACAACGGCCGGTTCGCCTACGCGACCGGGCGGGCGCTGGGCGCGCCGGTGCTCGTCGACCTGCGGACGTACCAGACCAAGGTCGACGGCGACACCGTCTACCTGCTGCTGGACCCGTGACCGGCGCGCCCGGCAGCGTCGTCGTCGTCGGGCGGGCGAGTGCGGGGCCCGGGCCGCGCTGGCGCTGCGGGAGCGGGCTTCGGCGGCCAGGTGACGCTGGTCGGGGCCGAGGACGTCGCCCCGTACGAGCGGCCGCCGCTGTCGAAGGACGTCCTGACCGGCGACGCCGAGCCCGCCCCCCGGTTCGTCGGCGGCCTGCGGGACGCGGGGGTCGAGTTGCTGCTGGGCGTGCCGGCGGTCGAGATCGACCGGGACGCGCACGAGGTCGTACTGGCCGACGCGCGGCGTCTGGCCTACGGGCGGCGTCTGCTGCTCGCCACCGGCGCGACGCCCCGCCGCCTGGGCGTGCCGGGCGCCGGCGCGGTGCGCTACCTGCGCAGCTTCGCCGACGACGCGCTGCGGGGCGCGCTGCGGCCCGGCACGCGCGTCGGCGTCGTCGGCGGCGGGTTCATCGGGCTGGAGCTGGCGGCGGCCGCGAGCGCGCGGGGAGCCGCGGTCACGGTGGTCGAGGTCGCGCCGGCGGTGCTGGGCCGGGTCGTCCCAGCGGCGGTCGCGGCGACCCTCGCGCGCCGCCACGAGCAGGCCGGCGTCGACTTGCGCTGCGGCACCGGGCTCTGCGGGATCGTCGCGGAGCGGGACGGCTCGGCGACGCTCGCGCTCGCCGACGGGAGCGCCGTGGCGTGCGACGTCGTGGTGGCGGGCATCGGTGCCGTGCCCGACACCGACCTCGCCGAGCAGGCCGGACTCGCGACGGACGACGGGATCCGCGCCGACACACACCTGGTCACGTCCGACCCGGACATCGCCGCGGCCGGGGACTGCTGCTCGTTCCCGCATCCGCTCTACGACGGGCGGCGGGTGCGGCTGGAGGCGTGGCGCGCCGCGCAGGCCCACGGAGCGGCCGTCGCCGGGACGCTGCTCCTGCGCGGGACCTGACCCTGCGCAGTACGCACCGAACGGCACTTCCGTTCAATAGGTTCGAACGAAAGTGCCGTTCGTTGGGTTGCGGACCGGGGGAGGGAGCGGCGATGGTTGAGCGGGCGGAGGTGCTCGTCGCCGCGGGTGACGAGCTGGGCGAGGGCCCGGTCTGGGACGCCGACGCCGGCGAGCTCGTGCGGGTCGACGTCGTCCGCGGCCGGGTGCACCGGCTCGACCCCGCGACCGGCGCGTCCTCGACCGTGGAGCTCGGCGACCTCGTCGGCTTCGCGATCCCGCGCCGGTCGGGCGGGCTCGTCGCCGGCCTGCGCCGGGACGTCGTCACGGTTGACCCGGACGGCAGCCGACACACCCTCGCCGCGCTGGAACCCGACCGGCCCGGCAACCGGCTCAACGACGCCGCCTGCGACGCCGCCGGCCGGCTGTGGGCCGGGACGATGGACCTCGCCGAGACCGGCCCGACCGCGGCCCTCTACCGGGTCGACGCCGCCGGCTCGACCACGCCCGTCCTCGACGGCGTCACGATCTCCAACGGCCTCGACTGGAGCCCCGACGCGACCCGGCTCTACTACGTCGACAGCCCGACGGGGCGGGTCGACGTCCTCGATTACGACCCGGCCGGCGGCGCCGTCTCCGGCCGGCGGCCGTTCGCGCGGATCGACCCGGCCGACGGCGTGCCCGACGGCCTGACCGTCGACGCCGAGGGCGGGGTGTGGGTCGCGCTGTTCGGCGGCGGGCAGGTCCGCCGCTACGCGCCCGACGGCGGCCTCGACGCCGTCCATGCGCTGCCCGTCACGAACGTGACGAGCCTCGCGTTCGGCGGCGGCGACCTCGCCGACCTGTTCGTCACGACGGCCCGCCACCATCTCGACCCGCAGCAACTGGCCGCGCAGCCGCTGGCCGGGGCGGTGTTCGTGGTGCGGCCGGGCGTACGCGGGCGGCCGGCCCACCGTTTCGCCGGCTGAGGTGTGACGTTCGTCGCACCGTGGCCGTGACACGTCCGCGCCTCCCGCCGCGACTACTCACAGTCAGGTACTTCGGATTGCTCAGGGAGGCACGCCACCATGGTCAGCATCTCCACCTCGGCCCGGTCGCTTGCCGCGGCTCGCGCCGTCGACCCCGAGGTCTCGCCCGCGGCCGTCTACGCGGCGGTCGAGGCCGCGCTGGCCGAGGACCGCCGCCAGTCCCGCGCCGGTCGCGAGCCCGAGGACCCGCACCGCGCGAGCTGATCCGCCCGGGGTCGCCCCCGGCCGCCCTCGGCGTCCACGTGGCGGTCGCCGACCCGACGTGTCCACGTGGCGGTCGCGGGACCCGTGCCGCCTCAGGCCCCGCGGCGGGCCCGTCGTCCCCTGACGACCAGGCGCGGCGTCACCACCGAGTCCGTCGCCGCGACCCGGCCGCCGTCCAGCCGTTCCGGCGCGGCCTCGACCGCGCGGGCGGCCTGCTGCGCTCACTCCTGGCTCACCGTCGTCAGGTCCACGTGCGACAGCCGCGCCAGCGCGCTGTCGTCGTACCCACGACCGAGACGTCCTGTGGCACTGCCCGGCGTGCGGTGACGCGCGATCGGGGTCGAAGCTGCCAGCCCGGCGGCACCGGGTGACGAGCTGGTCTCGGCGATCCTCCCCGACGACTTCCTGACGACTGCGACTTCGTAAAGCACTTCAAGCGACGAGGTGGGTAAATGTGGGCGTTCCATGTCAACCGCCGTGCCGGGCTGGGACCAGGTTCACTCGACCTGCCTATTACTTGCTGGTAACCCGTCCGTCACACTGGCCCGAGCCGTTGAAGCACCACGAGGACACCCCCGGGAGGCGATGTCAATGATCAGCATTTCCGTGTCGGCGCGATCGTTGGCCGCAGCGCGGGCCGTCGACCCCGAGGTGTCGGTCGCGGCGGTGCGCGCCGCGGTCGAGGCCGCACTCGCGGAGCATCGGCGCCAGGTCCCGCTCGCCAACGGCGAGGAGCTGCGCCGCGCGGGCTGAGCCCGGCCGCGGATCTCCGCCTCGCCGGTCACGCCCACGCCCGCGCGCCCTCTGCGTCCCGGCGGTCGGGCGGGGGTGGCCCCGGCGTGCCCCATTTGGCGATCTTGAACCCGGGTCCGCAGGCGATGACCGCGGCGTCCGGCACGTGCCGGACGTCAGGGGGCCGGGGCCTCGGGGGGACCCGGCGGACGGGAGAAACCCGCGGCGTCATCGGTCGATGTGCGCTCCGGGTCGGGCCACCCGACCTGCCCCGCGACCTCGCCGCTCGCCCGGCGGCCGCGACCCGGCGGCACGACCGGCCCGGCACCGTCATCATCCGCCGCGCGGTCAGGACCCGGCGGCCCGACCGAACCCGGGGCGTCCTCCTCCGGTGCGCGGTCACGACCCGGCGGCCCGACCGAACCCGGGGCGTCCTCCCCCGGTGCGCGGTCACGACCCGGCGGCCCGACCGAACCCGGGGCGTCCTCCTCCGGCGCCGACCGGAGGGCGCCCGCGCCTCCCGCGGAGTGCACGTCGGCACCGGCGTCGTGCGCCGGCCGCGTCTCCTCGACCTCGGCCACCGCGTCGCCCGGCCGGCCCGGCGCCGCGGTCAGGGCGGCGGGGTCACCCGCCTCCCAGACCCCGGAGCCCGGATCCCCGGACGCCGTGTCGAGCCCGAGCCGCGCCGGCAGGCGCGGCATCAGCGGCCGGATCCGGTCCACCCAGGGCGGCGGGTGCAGCGTGTGCCGCCGGTCCCGCAGCTCGGCGCGGGCCCGCGCGTGCTCGCCGACGTCGAGCTCGGTCACGATCCGCTCCACGGCGATGGCGAGCGCGGCGTCCAGCTCCCACTCGGCGCGCCGCTCGCGCGGGTCGGTCAGCGGGCGCTCGACCGCCCGCCCGGCGCGGTCGCGCAGCTCGTCCAGCGCGGTGGCCAGCGCCGCCTCCGGCACGGCGGGGTCGCTCCCGCCCGACTCGAGCATGAGCACGACGCCGAACGCCCGGACCGCGCGGGCCATCGCCCGCAGCAGCTCGGCGCGCGCGGGTACGGGTGACGCGTTCGCGGCACTGAGCTCGGCCGGCCGGTCGGCGAGGTCGCGCAGCGCCCGGAAGAGGCCCCGCAGCGTCACCGAGCAGTGCTCCAGCGCGTCCAGGCCGTCCCGCAGCCCGATGCCGCCGTTGCGCTCCGCGAGCGCCCGCACGTTGAGCTGCCGGCTCTGCTCCGCCTCGGCGAGCGCGCGGTCCAGCCGCGGCACGTGCCGGTTGAGCCGGCGAGCGTCCTCCAGCCAGCGGCTGGCGCGGTCGGCGTCCAGCTCGCCGATGCCCGCGGCGGCGTCGTCGAGCAGGCGGCCGATGTCGCCGGCGAGGTCGACGACGGCCCGTCCGGCGTCGCGGCTCTGCACCTGAGGCGGGACGAGCACGTTGACGAGCACCCCGACCACCGCGCCGATGACGGTCTCGACGGCCCGGCCGGCCGCCGCCGACTCCGCCCCGAGGCCGCCGCCGACGCCCAGCACGAGCATCGCGCTGATCGGGACCTCCAGCAGGTGGTCACCCAGCCGCAACAGCTGCCCGACGATGATCGACGCGGCCACGATCAGCGCGAGGCTCCACCAGCTCAGGCCGGTCACCGCCACGAACCCCAGCGCGAGCACGACGCCGACAACGACGGCCAGCACCCGCTGCAGACCGCTGATCAGCGTTCCCGTCAGCGTCACCTGGACGACGAGCAGCGCGGTCAGCGCGGCGACGAGCGGCGGCGGGTCGTGGATGCCGACCAGCTCGGCCGCGACGAACGCCGCGACCGTCGCGCCGGCGAGCCGGGACGCCCGGGTGAGCGCCTTGCGGCCCTTCTCCCGCGTCCGGCGCACGGTGGCGAGGACGAGCCTGCGGCCGGTCGACCCGGCCCGGTCGAGGGCGCGGCGGAGCACGCGCCGACGATGCCGCATCCGGGGCCCGGTGCCCAGGGGGTCGTGGCCATCCGCCGCTGCACTACTGTCAGCGCGACGAGAAACCAGGCAGAGGGAGGCCCGTGCGCGGCAACGTGTTCGCCGTCACCGTCGAGCTGGTGATCCTGACGGTCCGCGCGGGCACCCTCCACGCCCTGCTCGTCCGCCGCGGCGTGCCGCCGTTCGCGGGCGAGCCGGCGCTGCCGGGCGGTTTCGTCCGGGCCGACGAGGACCTGATCGACACCGCGGCCCGGGAGCTGCGCGACGGCGCCGGCCTCGCCGTCGACGGGCACCACCTGGAGCAGCTCGGCAGCTACGCCGCGCCGGACCGCGACCCGCGGGGGCGTGTGCTGTCGGTCGGGCATCTCGCGCTGGTGCCCGACCTGCCCGACCCGACGATCGGCCCCGAGGTCGCGGCGGAGGTGACGGCGATCGCCTGGTACCCCGTGGCGGACGTCGTCGGGCTGGCGTTCGACCACGACCGCATCCTCGCCGACGGGGTCGAGCGCGCCCGCGCGAAGCTGGAGTACACGACGCTGGCCGCCGCGTTCTGCCCGAGGGAGTTCACGGTTTCGCAGCTGCGGATGATCTACGAGGCGGTCTGGGGCCGGGAGCTGGACCCGCGCAACTTCAACCGCAAGGTCACCGGCACGCCGGGCTTCCTGGACGCGACCGGCCGGATGACCGCGGGCGGCCGCGGGCGGCCGGCGCAGCTGTTCCGCCGCGGCCCCGCGCGCGCCCTGCACCCGCCGATGCTCCGCACGAACGAGTAGCCAGGGGCCGGTCGAGTCGCCCCCATGAACGCCATATGGACACATATGGCGGCTCGGGGCGGGGCAGCCACAGCCATATGTGTCCATATGGCGATGGGGGCGGCGTCAGAACCGCGGGTGGTCCCCCGTCAGCTCGACGCCGTCGCCCCGGCGGACCTCGCCCAGCACCCACGCGGGCACGTGCCGGGCCATGAGCACCGCCAGCGCCCGGTCGACGTCGTCGGCGGGCACGACGGCCACCATCCCGACGCCCATGTTGAACGTCTGCTCCATCTCGGCCCGCTCGACCCGGCCCCGGCCCGCGATCAGCGCGAACACCGGTGCCGGCGTCCAGCTGCCGCGCTCGACGACCGCGCCGAGCCCGTCCGGCATGACCCGTGCCAGGTTGCGCGCCAGCCCACCGCCGGTGACGTGCGCGAACGTCCGCACGCCCGTCTCGGCGGCCAGCGCGAGGCAGTCGCGGGCGTAGATCCGGGTCGGGACGAGCAGCTCCTCGCCCAGCGTGCGGCCCAGCTCCTCGACGTACCCGTCGAGCGGCAACCGCGCGATGTCGAGCAGGACGTGGCGGGCCAGCGAGTAGCCGTTCGAGTGCAGCCCCGACGAGCCGAGGGCGAGCAGGACGTCTCCGGGCCGGACGTGCTCGGGCCGCAGCATCGCGTCCGCCTCGACGATCCCGACGCCGGTCGCCGACAGGTCGTACCCGCCGACCTCCATGACGCCAGGGTGCTCCGCGGTCTCCCCGCCCAGCAGCGCGCAGCCGGCCGTCCGGCAGCCCTCCGCGATGCCGCCCACGATCGTCGCGACGTGCTCGGGAACCAGCTTCCCGACGGCGATGTAGTCCTGCAGGAACAGCGGCTCGGCCCCGCAGACGACCAGGTCGTCGACGACCATCGCGACCAGGTCCAGCCCGATCGTGTCGTGGCGGCCCATGGCCTGCGCGACGGCGACCTTGGTGCCGACGCCGTCCGTCGACGCGGCCAGCACCGGCTCGCGGTAGCGCGACATCTTCACCTTGAACAGCCCCGCGAAGCCGCCGATGCCGCCCATCACCTCGGGTCGGGTCGCCTTCGCGGCGTGCGGGCGCATCGCGTCGACGGCCCGCTCACCGGCCTCGATGTCGACGCCGGCGGCCGCGTAGCTCGCGGCCGGGGACCCGGGCAGGCCCGGGTCAGGGTCGTGTGAGGGCATCCGCCGCACCGTATCCGACGCCCAGCGGTCCCGGCGCGGACACGTCCTCGAGCAGGTGCTTGCCCAGCCGCGTCTCCTCCGGCAGCGGGATCGGGTACGTCCCGTCGAAGCACGCCGTGCACAGCCGGCTGCGCGGCTGCTCGCTCGCCGCGACCAGGCCTTCGAGCGAGACGTAGCCCAGCGTGTCGGCGCCGATCGAGCGCCGGACGCCCTCGACGTCGAGGCCGCTCGCGATCAGCTCGGCGCGGGTGGCGAAGTCGATGCCGTAGAAGCAGGGCCACTGCACGGGCGGCGAGGCGATCCGGATGTGCACCTCCAGCGCCCCGGCCTCGCGCAGCATCCGCACGATCGCCCGCTGGGTGTTGCCGCGCACGATCGAGTCGTCCACCACGACCAGCCGCTTGCCCCGGATGACGTCCCGGAGCGGGTTGAGCTTGAGCCGGATGCCCAGCTGCCGGATCGTCTGGCTCGGCTGGATGAACGTGCGCCCGACGTAGGCGTTCTTCACCAGGCCCTGGCCGTAGGGGATGCCGGAACCCTGGGCGTACCCGATCGCGGCGGGCGTGCCGGACTCGGGCGTCGGGATGACGAGATCGGCCTCGACGGGGTGCTCGTCGGCCAGCCGCCGGCCGATCTCGACGCGCGTGGCGTGCACCGAGCGGCCGGAGATCGCGGTGTCGGGCCGGGCGAGGTAGACGTACTCGAAGACGCAGCCCTTCGGCTCCGGGTTGGCGAACCGGGAGCTGCGCATGCCCTCGGCGTCGATCGCGAGCAGCTCGCCGGGCTCGACCTCGCGGACCATCGACGCACCGACGATGTCGAGCGCGGCGGTCTCGCTCGCGACGACCCAGCCGCGCTCCAGCCGGCCGAGCACGAGCGGGCGCACGCCGTGCGGGTCGCGGGCGGCGTAGAGCGTGCTCTCGTCGGCGAACACGAGCGAGTACGCGCCGCGCAGCCGCGGCAGCAGCCGCAGCGCGGCCTCCTCGAAGCCGATGTCGGCCGCGGTCGCGGCGAGCAGCTCCGTCACGAGGTCGGAGTCGGTGCTCGCGTGGATGGCCCGCCGCGGGACGCCCAGCCCGGCGATCTCGTCGCGCAGCTCGGCGGTGTTGACCAGGTTGCCGTTGTGGCCGAGCGCGACGCCGCTGCCGGCCTCGGTCGTGCGGAACGTGGGCTGGGCGTTCTCCCACGTCGTCGAGCCGGTCGTGGAGTAGCGGCAGTGGCCGACGGCGACGTGCCCGCGCAGCGAGGAGAGCACCTGCTCGTCGAACACCTGGCTGACCAGACCGAGGTCCTTGTAGACGACGGTCCGCCGGCCGTCGGACACGGCGATGCCGGCCGCCTCCTGGCCCCGGTGCTGCAGGGCGTAGAGGCCGTAGTAGGTCAGGTTCGCGACATCCTCACCCGGGGCCCACACCCCGAAGACGCCGCATTCCTCTCGTGGCCCTGAATCTGGCGGTTCCGGATCGGGGTCCTCGTGCACGACGGGGGCCAGGCTCACGTGGCGATCGTACGCCCGGTCGCGGCCGCGACCCACTCTCCGGGACCGGCGTCGCCGAACCAGTGGCCCTGCCCGACGTCGCAGCCCAGTCCCAGCAGCCGCTGTGCCTGCAGGTCGGTCTCGACCCACTCGGCGGTGACCTCCAGGCCCAGCGCGTGGGCCAGGTCGATGAGGGAACCGACGATGGACGAGTCGACCGGGTCCGGGACGGGGTGGCGCAGGCCGTCGATGAAGGAGCCGTCGAGCTTGAGCGCGTCGACGGGCAGCCGGCGCAGCCAGGCCAGGCTCGACCAGCCGGTGCCGAAGTCGTCGAGCGCGAGCCGGACGCCCGCCTCGCGCAGCAGGCCGAGCGACTCGAGCGTGCAGGCGCCGTCCATCAGCACGGCCTGCTCGGTGATCTCCAGCTGCAGCTGGTCGGGGGGCAGCGCGGCGGCGGCGAGGGCGTCGATCACGTCGTCGACCCAGCCGTGGCCGGCGACCTGCACCGGCGAGACGTTGACGCTGACGTAGGGCGCGGCCGTCCCGAGCTTGTGCCGCCATCGGGCGGCCTCCTCGCACGCCACCCGCAGGATCCAGCGGCCCAGCTCGATGATCGAGCCGCTCTGCTCGGCCAGCGGCACGAACTGTCCCGGGCCGATGAGGCCCAGGTCGGGGTGCTGCCAACGGACGAGCGCCTCCGCCCCGCAGACCCGTCCGGTCGCCAGCATGACGAGCGGCTGGTACACGAGCCGGAACTCGTCCGCGGCGATCCCCCGCGACAGCCCGGCCAGCAGCGTGTAGCGGGTCGCCTCGGTGGCGTCCCGCCGGTGGTCGTAGGCGACCCGGCGGCCGCCGCCCAGCGCCGTCGCCCATGACCGGGCGACATCCGCCGCTCGCAGCAGCTCCACCGGCGTGGTCATCGCGGTGGCCCCCTCCGCGACACCCATGCTCGCGCTCACGACCAGCACGTTCCCGTCGACCACGAACGGCGCGGCCAGCGCGGTCTGCAGCCGGTCGGCCAGCGCACAGACCTCGTCGGCGTCCGCGGGATCGGCGACCAGTACGGCGAACTCGTCCCCGCCGGAGCGGGTGACGAGGTGGCGCCCGGCCGCGACCTGCAGCCGCCCGGCGACGCCGATGAGCAGCCGGTCTCCGACGGCGTCGCCGAAGCGGTCGTTGATGGCCTGGAACCCGTCGAGGTCCAGCGAGCACACCCCGACCCGCCCGGCCGCTCCGCCGAAGGCCCGCCGCAGCCAGTCCTCGGTCACCGAGCCACCGGGGAGGCGCCCGAGGTGGTCGCGCGACGACGCCGTCTGGACGGCGGAGGCCCGCTTCTCGAGCTCCACCGCCCGCTCCACGACGACGGTGACGTGCGAGGGCACGCCGTTGTCGCCGGTCACCAGCGACCCGGTGAGGTGGGCCCACACCACCCCGGACGTGTCGGCGCGCAGCAGCCGCGCGTCGGCGCGCATCGTCGCGGGCTCGGCCCGGACCAGGCGCAGGAAGCGCTCGGCGATGTCGGGGAGCGCGTCGGGGTGGACGAAGTCGGAGAAGGGGCGGGGCTCGTCGAGGGCGCCGTGCAGCCCGAGCAGCCGCACGAGCGCCGCGTTGGCCTCCAGGACGTGGCCGTCGAGGGCGACGATCGCGATGCCGACCCCCCCGCGCTCGTAGAAGGCCCGCAGGTGGTCGGCGTGCAGGGCGCGGTGGCCGCCGCCGAGCGCGGGCGGGGGGCCGTCCTCCGGGGGGCGGCCGATGTCGGCGAAGGACTGGGCGAAGCCGGCGGCGAGCTCGTCGAGGGCGGCCCGCACGCGCTGCTCGCAGTCGGCGCCGGCCAGCTCGAGGACGGCCGGGAGCCGGCGGCGGAGCAGGCGCAGCGTGTCCGGCAGCACGTCCGCGGCGTCGGAGGGCAGGTCGGCAGGATCGCCGCACAGGCCGGTGAAGGGCAGCTCGGCCCCGACCGCGCGGGCGCCACGCGCGAAGAACGGCTCGGCGCGCAGCACCGACGCCAGGCGGCGCAGCAGCGTCGTCAGGCGGTCGGTCAGGGCGGGCCCGGGTTGGGGCGGCCCCAGCGCGCTCCAGGCCGTCGCGAGGTCGCGGAGGCTCTCCGGGGCCGCCGGCGGCACGCGCATGGTCGGCAGATCGGGAGGCAGCTCGCGTGGACTGACCACCGCGGCACCTCCTCCTGAACGTTCCGCCTGCGCAGACGGGCCGCCCGGTCCGAACAGTGTCCGCGTCCGGGAGTGAATACGCCACCACAAGGAGTATCCAGCCGCCCGGCGGTCGGACCGGTCAGACGAGGGGCAGGTGTGCAGCGACGTCGCCCGCGCGGGTGCCGGACGCCGTGAGCCGACCGGTCCGGAGGGCGTCTGCCCACGTCAGGCGGCCGGTGGCGAGGGCGAGCCAGGTACGGGCGTCGGCCTCGACGACGTTGGGCGGGTTGCCGCGACCGTGTCGGGGACCCTCGATGCACTGGACAGCGCCGTACGGCGGAACCCGGACCTCGACGCTGCGGCCCGGCGCGGTGCCGGCCAGTGCGGCGAGGCTCTCCTTGACGGCGGCGCGCAGCACGGCGCGCTCCGGTGCCGGTCCGCCGTCGAGCCAGGCGAGGACCACGTCGATGCCGTCCCCCACGAGGCCACGCTATCCCCCGCGAGTCGGGGTCTGGACCAGGCCGAGTCGCGCACTCCCGACGCGAGTCGGGGTCTGCGCCAGCCCGAGTCGCGCGCTCCACCGCGAGTCGGGGTCTGCGCCAGCCCGAGTCGCGCGCTCCACCGCGAGTCGGGATCTGCGCCAGGCCGAGTCGCGCTCTGGCGCAGGGCGTGTCGCAGCGTCCACGCGCGATCCCCCGTTGCGCGCGTCCCTGCACCCGGCGGGCCCCCCGAGGGCCGCCCGACTGGTGATCGCCGCTGCGGGAGGTCCTGGGCCACATACGGCCCGCGGTATCCCTCGACAACGATCCCCGAGCCGAGCCCAGCCGCGGCACGCGGCAGGCCCCCGAAGCCGTCCAGATCGGTCATCCACCCGAGCACCCGGACGGCCACCCGCAGCCCGCGCTCACTGCTCTCCCGATGGTGATCGCCGCCGCGGGAGGTCCCGGGCCACGGACAGCCCCGCCATTTCCCCGGACGACGATCACCGAGCGGTGGCCGCCGGTCCCGAGCCGACTCGAGTGGACAAGCAGGCGACTCAGCCCTGCTCGCCGCGACGACCCCGACCGCCGTACCGACGAAGCAGACGCGCGTCCGGCCGAGGACGCGACGTGGACCGACCCAGGCCGCAACCCGGCCCGACTCGGCGGTGTCGAACCCGGCCCCGGGCCGACAGAGCCGACGAGCGGCCGGCTGAGAACGCGACTCGGGCTGGCCCAGACCCCGACTCGCGGACCGGCTCAGCACGCGACTCGGGCTGGCCCAGGCCCCGACTCGCGTCAGGGCAGGGTGGCGAGGATCCCCTCACAGCTGCGGACGACCAGTCGAGCCGCGTCGCTGACGGCCCTGCTGGACATCGGGCTCTCGGCCCGGCGCTGCCAGCGGCTCGTCGCGTCCAGCGCCGCCACCCGCAGCTCGGCCGGCCCCACCTCGGGCTCCAGGCCCAGCCGCGCCGCGGGGGTCCCGCCGTCACCGCCCAGCAGCCGCTCGGCTTCCTCCAGCGCCTCCGGGGCCAGCTTGACCTGACCGGCCCGGATCGTCGCGAGCAACCGCAGCTCGGCGAACTCGTGCGCGCCCGCGAGGATCCGCTCCATCTCGGCCGCCAGCGGTGCCGCGGCCGGCCGCGGCTCGCGCGTCAGCACGAGGTCGATGGCGAGCAACGCCGACCGGGCCTTGAGCAGGTCGCGCCGCTGCGCGAACTGCGTGGCGAGCACCTGCCGCAGCTCGTCGAGCCCGCTGCGCTTCACCAGCTCGGCCGAGACCGCGGTCGGGTCGGTGACGCCTTGCCGGATCAGTGTCGTCGCCAGGCGCACCCCGAACAGCCCGAACCGGTCCATCAGCGCCCGGCGGGCGGCCTCGTCGACGGCCGTGCACTCGATGCGCGAGAACCGGTCGACCGACAGCAGCATCCCGTCCAGCTCGTCGCGCGGCAGCGCCGCGAGCGCGGTCAGCGCGGTGAACTCGGGCTGGCGCATCGTCCGGCCGGTCTGGGCGAGCAGCCCCGCCACGGCGACGACGGTCTGGCAGAGCCCGCGGATCTTCTCGTCCGCCCGGTACCGGCGGGCGATCTTGCGTGCCGAGCTCAGCGCGTCCAGCCGCCCCACACCGATCTCGTCGGCCCGCGACAGCACGGCGATCGTGTTGATCGGCGTCGCCCGCGCGACGCCCTGGTCGTAGAAGGACTCCAGGAACCGCACGTCGGTCGCGTGCAGGTGGCGCATGAGGTAGACGACCGCGTCGGCCTGCGTCGGCGAGTCCTCCGGCGCCAGGAACGCCCCGGCACGCGCGGACGTGTCCTTCGACAGCGACGCGATGCCGGGCGTGTCGATCAGCGTCTGCGTCCGCAGGCTCTGCGACGGCCACGCGACGTCGAGCCGGTCGACCTGGTCGACGGGCGTCCCGGCCAGGTCGAACGCCAGCGCCCCGCGGTCGCGGTGGATCGTCAGCTGCCGCGGCGACGCGGCCCGCGGGTACAGCGTCACCTGCGGGTAGGGCCCGTCGTGGTACCAGGTGACGACGCGGGTGCACTCCCCCGCGTCCGTCGGCGCGATCTCCTCCCCGACGAGCGCGTTGAGCAGCGTCGACTTGCCGGCCTTGACCTTCCCGGCGATCGCGACGCGCAGCGGCTCCTCGAAGCGGTCCAGGTTGTGCTGCAGCCAGCCCACCGCCTGCGGGCTGTCCCGGTAGGTGTCGATGGTCCGCCGCAGCAGGACCCGCACCACCGCGCCCAGCGGGACCTGCGGCGGCCTGGCCGTCACCGGGCCGCGACCGATCCGACCGCCCCGGAGCCGAGCGCGGCCGAGCCGGAGTCGTCCCCTGCCAGCGCCCGCGCGCGGTTCGCCAGCGCCTCGACGCGCGCGATCTCGGCCCTCAGGTCGCGGATGCGGGTCTCGCGCTCGGTCGAGGTCGACTTCACCGCGGCCTGGGCGGCCAGCACCGAGCTCTGCAGGGAGACGCTGACCTCCTCGGCGAGCGCGCTGAAGTGGTCGCGCAGCTGCCGCTGGGCCGAGCGGAGCATGTCGCGGGAATCCTTGCCGACCTGGAAGGTCACCTCGTCGATGTGCTTGCGGACGGCCGTCTTCGCCTCGGCCTGGCGGCGCTGCAGCATCCGCTTCTTCTCGTCGCGGACGGTCTTGATGCCCAGGAGCACGCCGGCCGGCGCCCCGGCGAAGATCGGCAGGCCGGCGAGCGTCCCGAGCATGCCGAACATGAGCATGCCGCCGTAGCCACCGCGCATGCCGGTGATGAGCATGTTCCCGACCGAGGACTTCTCCGACTCCGGCGCGGCGAGCGGGTCGACCTTCTGGGCGATGCTCTGCGACTGGTCGAACCGCAGCTCGGGCAGCACGAGGTCGGCGCCCTCGGCGAAGTGGTCGGCGACCTGCCCGGCCAGGTAGCGGGCCCGCTCGGCCGCCCACACGAAGTTGGCCGACGCGGCCGAGGCCACCTGCTGGTGGAACCAGTCGGCGAACTGGTCCCAGATCTCCGCCGGGTCGGCGTCCTCGATGAGCTGCTCGGCCTCGCGTCCGATCGAGCGCAGCCGGTCGCGCAGGTCGAAGTCGATGTCGGACTGCAGGTCGGCGACCCCGTCGTTGAGCGTGATCTGCCACCGCGACGAGCGCTGCTTGAGCTCGTCGGCGCGGGACTTGGCCCGGGTCAGCTCCGCGACCAGCGCGTCCAGCCGCTCCGGGTCCTCCTGGACGGCCAGCTCGGACTGCATCTGCGTCGCGAGCTGGTCGGCGACGGCGAGCACGTCCTGGCCGGTGGACCGGCGCGCGAGCTCGTCGGCCCGGCCCACGACCCTGGCCAGCAGGAACTCGACGAGCGGCCCGAACCCGGACTCGTCGACGAGCACGGGGTCCTGCGTCCGCGCCGCGTGCAGCCGCAGGACCGAAGAGACCGCGAACGTCTCGGAGCGGATCCCGGCCCGCGCGAGGTGACCCAGGTCGAGATCGAGGATCTGCCGCCAGTGCGGGTACAGGTCGGTCTTGGTGACCACGCACCCGACGTTCGGGCACAGCTTCATCGCCGCGCCGAGGAACTCCAGCTCCGGGCCGGTGTACTCCTGCGCGGCGTCCGAGACGAGCAGGACGGCGTCCGCGCTGGGCAACGCCGACATCGTGGCCGCCCCGTGCGCCGAGCCGAGGCCGCCGACGCCGGGCGTGTCGACCAGCACGAGGCCACCGGAGAGGATCTTGCGCGGCAGCCCGACCTCGGCGTAGGACAGCAGCGCCCGGTTGCCCGGGTTGCCCGCCTCCGAGACGTAATCGGGCAGCCTCGACGCCGGGACGGGCGTGCGCTCCGGCGGGGCCTCCGGCGTCGACCCCTCGCGGACGAGCGCGACCTCGGTCGTCTCCGCGTACTTGACGACCGTGGGCACCGCGGTCGCGATGTCGTCGTCGACGGGGCACACCGGTGCGTTGACCAGCGCGTTGATCAGCTGGCTCTTGCCCTGCTTGAACTCCCCGACGACGAGGACCCGCACGTTGGGGTCGGCCAGCCGGCGCCGGGTCTGCTGCAACCGGGCACCCAGATCGGGGCGCTGGTAGGCGGCCGTCGCCTTCAGCGCCAGGTCGACCAGGTCGATCGCCGCCGGGACGGCCACGCCACGCTCCTCGCCATGCTCGACACCGCAGTGCTCGACACCGCGTGCTCGACACCGCAGTGCTCGACAACCGACTCGGCCCCGTCACCTCGACCCGGTGGGGCGGAGGTGGCGGGGCCGTAGTCACATCACGGGCAGGTTACCCCCGCGACCGGTCAGTGCGGCGGCAGGTGGTCGACCACGCTCAGGTGATCGTCCGTCGTCGTGTTGCCGACGTGGTCGTACTGCGTGTCCGTCGTGGCGTTGTGCGACCCGTCGGTGCTGTGGTCGTCGGCGACGTTGTGCGAGTCGGTCGTCGCGTGGTTCGAAGAGTCGTTGTGCGAGTTCGTGCTGCTGTTGTCGGTCGCGGTGTTGCCGACGTCGGTCTGGGAGTAGTCGGCGTTGTTGACGCTGGCCGCGCCGCTGCCCGTCGCGAAGCCGGCGCCGGCGCCCACGGTCAGGTCGTGGCCGACGTCCGTCGAGGTGGCGCTGCCGGACCCGAACGAGGTCGTGTCGCCGCTGCCGGTGACGGCGGTGTTGTCGTGGCCGGCGACGTTGCCGTCACCCTTGATGTTGCCCGACCCGACCTGGTTGTCGTTGCCGGTGGTGACGGTGGAGTTCGTGATCGCTCCGCCCGCGGCCACCGCGCCGTCGCCGGTCGCCGCGACCGGGTGGTAGTCGAGGTCCTGGTCGAAGTTCCCGCCGTGGGTGTCGACGTTCTGGTGGAGCGAGTTGTCGACGTTGGTCTCGCGCGCGTCGACGTAGTTGTTGGTGACGTAGGTGTTGAGGTAGCGGACGGCGGCCTCGTGCGGGGTCTCGCCGTGGTGCGGCTGCGGGGGCGGGGGCACGTGGTGGTCACTCTGGTGGTCGCCGTGGTTGTCGTCCTGGGCGAGCACGATCGCGTCGTGGACGTCGGCGGGGGTGACGTCGCCCGCCCCGCACGCGGCGAGCCAGGCGTTCGGGTCCTGCTGGAACGCGGCCAGTTCCTGCGGGTTGCCCAGCAGGTTCAGGATCAGCTGGATCAACGAGGTCTGGGTGGTCATCGCGTGGGCTCCTTGGTCTCTTGCGTCGGGCCGGTCGCCCGGTTCGATCCGGAACGCTATGGCGGCCCGCCGCGCGGGCCATCGGGGATCGGTCAGGGTTCGCATCGACGGGGATGCGGGGCTGGCGGGATCGGGATGCTAGGGGGATGCGGGGGGTCGGTGGGGGGATCGTCCCTCGACCGGGCGACGGGGTGTGTCACCCGTGGTGCAGGTCGGGCCACCCGGCGTCGTGGTCGGGGCCGGCGTCCGACCCCGGGCCGGCGCCCTCGCCGAACCCGCCGAGGCCGGTGTCGTGACCGGCGTCGGGGTCGGGGGCGTACCCGCCGTCGTCGTGGCCCGCGTGCTGCTCGGACCAGCCGGACCACGGGTCGACCTGCGCGCCGGACGCCCAGCCGGCGTCCCAGCCCGCGTCCGCGGCCGGGGCGCCGTGCCCGAAGGCCGCCGTGTCGTCGGGCAGCCCGTGCTGGTCCCCGACGTCCCACGACGGGCCGGCCGGAACCGGCCCGGCCCCGGCGTGGAAGTCGGTGATCTCGTTGTCCTGGGCGAGGACGAGCGCGTCGTGCACGTCGGCGGGGCCGAGGGAACCCAGCCCGTAGGCGTGCAGCGTGCCGCGGGGGTCCTCGGCGAACCGGCCGCGCAGGACCGGGTCCGCGAGGAGCTCGTGGACGAACTCCAGCAGCGACAGCGGTTCTGCGGCCATGGCGCGGCCCTGCCCTCCCGGTCGGCGCCCGTCGACCCCGCCGCGCGCGGGAGGCGGGGCGGGGCCGACGGGTCAGGTGGTGGTCGTGCGGGTCAGTGCGTGTGGAAGTCGGCGGTCTGCGTCGTCGACGAGTTGTACGAGTCGTGGACGGCGAGCTCGTCGTGGGTGTTGTTCGAGTCGGTCGTCGCGTGGTCGTCGTGCGTGTTGTGCGAGTCGGTGGCCGAGTGGTCGCTGGAGTCGTTGAACGAGCCGTGCGACGAGAGGTCGTAGCTCTGGTCGTAGGAGTGGTTGACCGAGTGGTCGGAGTTGTCGACGGTCGCGTTTCCGGAGCCCGTGCTGACCGCGGCACCGTGGCCGATGTTCACGTTGCCGCCGACGTGGGTGCTGGTCGCGTTGCCCTGGCCGAACGCGGTGGTGTCGTGGTCGCCGGTCACGCCCTGGTTGTGGTCGCCCGCGACGTTGCCGTTGCCCCGGATGTTGCCGTCGCCGACCTGGTTGCCGTGGCCGGTGGTGACCGTCGAGCCGGCGATGCCGCCGCCAGCGGCCACCGAGCCGGCGCCCGACGCCGAGACGGGGTGGAAGTCGAGGTCCTGGTCGAAGTCGCCGCCGCGGGTGTCGACGTGCTGGTGCAGCGAGTTGTCGACGTTCGTCTCGCGGTGGTCGACGTGGTTGTTGGTGATGTAGCGGTTGACGTACTCGGCGGCCGACTCGTGCGCGTGGGGCTCCGGGGCGGGGCGGTGGTCGTCGTGCTGGTCGTGGCCCCAGCTCTGCCCGCCGCCGTGGTGGCTGGGGGCGTGGTGGCTGGGCCCGTCCTCGTGGACGAGCGTGAGCGCGTCCCTGACGTCCTGGGCGTTGACGTTGGTCAGGCCGACCGACGCGAGCGCCGCCTGCGGGTGGTCCTGGAACTGCTGCTGCAGCTGCCTGCTGGACAGCAGCTCGCGGATGAACTCGATCAGGGAGAGGTGCTGTGCCATCTCGTCTCCTCGGGATGCGGGCGCGACCGGGTCGCGGGGTCTGCCGTGGGCCACCGGTCGGCGGCCTCCGTGGTGCAGAAGGTAGGCCGGGGCCGCTGCCCGGCCATCGGGGATCGGCCAGGGTTCGCCGCGACCCGCGTTGGGGGATCCCCGGCGTGCCGTTAGGGGACCCGCCGGGGATCGTCCCCCGATCGTGGCGACACCGGGCGCGGGGGCTAACGGACGCACGCAATACTCCGATCCGCACACCAGGGGGTGCGCACCGTGACGGGGACGCGGGCGCGGGGAGGGAGAGCGATGAGCTACCAGCTCGGGATCGACCTGGGCACGACGTACACGGGCGCAGCGGTCTGCCGCTCGTCCGGACGTCGCTGGGTGGAACCCGAGGTGGTCACGCTCGGCTCCCGCAGCGCCACGATCCCCTCCGTGCTCTACGTCGGCCCCGACGGCGGCATCGTCGTCGGCGAGGCCGCGGAGCGCCGCGCGCTGACCGACCCGGACCGCGTCGTCCGCCACTTCAAGCGGCGCATCGGCGACCCCACCCCGATCGTCGTCGGCGGCCGGGCGATCGCCCCCGAGGACCTGTCGGCCCACCTGGTGCGCTGGGTCGTCGACCGGGTGGCGGAGCGGGAGGGCGGCCCGGCGTCGCGGATCGCGCTGACCCACCCCGCGTCGTGGGGGCAGCACAAGAAGGAGCTGCTGGCCGCGGCGCTGGGGAGCCAGGGCCTCGCCGTCACGTTCCTGGCCGAGCCGCAGGCGGCAGCGCTGCACTACGCGGCGGCCGAGCGCGTCCCCGCCGGCGCCACGATCGCCGTCTACGACCTGGGCGGTGGCACGTTCGACGCCGCCGTCGTCCGCAAGGCCGACGCGTCCGCCGCCGCGTTCGGCGCCGCCGGCTTCGGCCTGCTCGGGCGCCCGGAGGGCCTGGACCGGCTCGGCGGCGTCGACTTCGACGAGGTCGTGTTCGAGCACGTCCTCGAGGGCCTCCCGGGCGCGTTCGCCGACCTCGACGAGACCGACCCCGAGGTGCTGTCGGCGGTCGCGCGGGTCCGCCGCGAGTGCACGGAGGCCAAGGAGGCGCTCTCGGCCGACACCGAGGTGTCGATCCCGGTGCTGATGCCCTCGGGCCGCGGGTCGGTGCGGCTGCACCGCAGCGAGTTCGAGTCGATGATCCGCCCGCAGGTCGAGCAGACGGTCGAGGCGCTGCGCACGGCCGTCCGGTCGGCCGGCACCACCCCCGAGGAGCTGACGGCCGTGCTGCTGGTCGGCGGCTCGTCGCGGATCCCGCTGGTCGCGCAGCTCGTGTCGGACCGACTGAGCCGCCCCGTCGCCGTCGACGCCGACCCGAAGAACGCGATCGCCGCGGGCGCGGCGCTGGCCGTGTCCCCCAAGCCGACGGCGTCCTGGCCCGAGGTGGCGATCCCACCGGTGCCCGGCGGCCGCGGTGCGGCCGGCGCTGCCGGCGCGGCCGGGGCACTGGCCGCGCAGGCGGGTGCCGGACACGCTTCGGGCGGCGCGGGTGCCGGCGGCGCGGACGCGGCTGGTCGGGGCGGACCGCGTTCGGGTGGCGGGCGTGCCGCGGCCGGCCCGGGCGGCGGCTCCGGCGGGCGTGGCCCGGGTTCCGGCGGCTCGGGAGCCGGCGGGGCCGGCGGCGGCCGGGCGGGGTCCGGCAGCCCGGGATCCGGCGGCGTGCGGGATCCGGCGGGTCCGGCGGTGCGGGATCCGGCGGGTCCGGCGGTGCGGGATCCGGCGGGTCCGGCGGTGCGGGATCCGGCGGTGCGGGATCCGGCGGTGCGGGATCCGGCGGTGCGGGCGTCCCGGTGCCCGGCCGGCGCGACGGGGCGGGCGGGGCCGGCGGGCTGGCCGCCCGCGCCGGCGCCGGAGCCGGCGGCCGCGGCTCGGCGGCCGAGGTCGCCGCGGCGGCCGGCGCCGCGCTCCCGCACCGGGCGGGGCCACCCGCACGGCCGGCGCCGGAGCCGGCGCTGGCGGGCTCGCGGGCCCGGGTGAACGCGCCGGCTCGCCCGGCGGTGCGCGCCGCCGACGCCGACTGGACCTACGAGCCCGAGCAGGCGCGCGCCCAGCGGCCAGTCGGGCTCCTCGTCGGGCTCGGCGGGCTGCTCGCCGCGCTGGTCGTGATCGCGGTCCTGCTGATGGTCCAGAAGTCGTCCGGCACCGGCATCGGCGTGGACCCGGCGTCCGGAGGCACCGCCGCCAGCTCCGCGGCGACCGCGCCGGCCGGATCGGGGTCCGGGAGCTCGGCGGGGTCGGGCGGCGCGGCCGGGTCCGGGGCCGGGTCGGGCGGCTCCGGGGGCTCGGCGGGCACGCCCGGCTCCGGTTCCGGCTCCGGGTCCGGCTCCCAGGCGACCCACGGCGCGGCCCCGACCCCGGCGGCTGGCGTACCAGCGGCGCCGCCCACCCACGCCGCGAGCCCGACGTCGGCCCCGGCCGGTGCCACGACGAAGGCGCCGGCCCCGTCCGCCACGTCCGTGGCGCCGGTGACCCCCGCGACCGGCGCGAATGCCTCCGCCGGCACGACCGGGGCCACCCCGGCCGGCACGACGACCACCGGCTCCAACCAGGCGGCCGGGGCGTCCATCGCGCCCGCGAGCGGGGGCGGGACACCCGTCGCCGCGGCCGGCGCGTCGAGCTCCACGAGCCCGGGCGGCGCGGCGAGCGCCAGCCCGGCGACGTCGACGCCGACGGCCGCGTGAGCCGTCCCGCGGCCGCGGGACCCCCATCACGATCGGACCGCTCCCCCGGTCGGGCGCGCGTCCCGGCCGACGCCGGGCGACCCGGCCGGGCATGCTGAACGGGTGCTGATCGGGCTGGCCGTCGCGCTCGTCGCGATGCTCCTCAACAGCACCGGGGCCCTGCTGCAGTCGTCGGGGGCCCAGCGCGCGACCCGCAGCCGGCCCGTCGCGGTCCAGCCGCGCTACCTCGGCGGCATCGTCGTCGACTTCCTGGCGTGGCTCTGCGCGGTCGTCGCCCTGCGGACGCTGCCGGTCTTCGCCGTCCAGGCGGTCATCGGCGGCTCGATCGCGGTCACCGCGCTCGTCGGCTCGCGGCTCAACGACACCGTGCTCGACCGCACGTCCCAGTTCGGGGTCGCGATCTGCCTCATCGGTCTCGTCGCGGTGGCGGCGAGCGCGGGCAGCGGGCACCCGCCGGTGACGTCTGCGCTGGTCAACTACGTCCTCATCGGCGCGTTCCTCGTGCTGGGGGTGCTCGTGCTGGTGCTGCGCGCCTACCACACGGCGTGGCCGCTCGCGATCGTCGCGGGCATGGGCTTCGGCGGGACGGCGCTCGCCGTCCGGGCGGCGCACGTCGAGATCGGGGCGGGCTTCTCCATGGCCGGCCTCTTCGCCGAGCCGGCGATCTACCTCGTTCTCGGGTACTGGGCCGTCGGCATGGTCGGCTACTCGGCGGCGCTCTCGCGCGGTGACGTCGGCGTCGTGACCGCGGTCTTCGTGGTCACCGAGGTCGTCCTGCCCGGCGTCGTGGGCATCGTGCTGCTCGGCGACCCCGTCCGCGACGGCTGGGCCTGGCCGTTCGCGGTCGGGCTGGCCGTGGCCGTCGTCGGCGTGGTCGTGCTGGCCAGGCGTCCGCCGCCGCGGCGACGGCGCCGGCTGCGGTGAGCCCGTTCGGCCGGTGGGCCCGCTCAGCCGGTGGGCCCGCTCAGCCGGTGAGCTCGTTCAGCCGGTGAGCGTTGCGGGGTCCAGCGCGGACCGGTCGGCGCGCAGGTGCGCCGGGCCGGCGCCGTCCCGGCGGCGCGGTCGGACCCGGACGCAGCTGTGCCGGCGGGCGAGCGTCAGCCGGTGGCGGGGCGCGGCGACGGTGCGCCGGTAGGAGCGGCGCAGCAGCAGGCCCAGCACGACGGCGACCGGCACGCAGACGGCCACGTGCCACCAGTGCGTCGCCCAGTAGTGGATGACACCGACCACGAGCGCCGTCAGGAGGAAGCCGGCCGACTTCAGCGCGAGGATCTTGACCTTCAGCCGGCGGTCGCGGCAGCCCTTCCGCAGCTGCGGAGCGGTGCTGGAGATGATCCACAGCCACCACCCGGCCAGCACGCAGTGAGCGATGATGCCGGTGACCTCACGCAGGTCCATGCCAGATCCTCCACGAAACGCGTGGCCCCCCGACCAAGCACGATACGTTACCGCTCGACCACGGGGAGCAAAACGACCGTCCGGGGTGGGGATCGCCGCCCGCTCGGCCCAGTCCCCACGGACAGTGCATCCGCACAGCTCGGACGCACTGTCCGGATCGGACCGTCCGCGACCGGCTCACCGGCCGCCACAGGCCGGTGAGCCCGGCCACGCGGCCCTCGCCGGGGGACGGCGGCGCCGATATCCTGGACGCGGAGTGCCGGGAAGCCTGGTCGGCGTCACCTGTCGCCGACCCCGTAGGAGGTTCCCGCATGCCCCCGGCTCCCGCCCGTCCGCCCGTTGCCGCTCGCCTGTTCGGCCGCGGCTCCCGGCCCGAGGCGCGCCGCATCGGCGACCTGCTGCGCGTCGAGACGACCGGCGGCCTCCTGCTCGTCGGCGCCGCAGCGCTCGCGCTCGCCTGGGCCAACTCGCCGTGGCGGGACAGCTACGTCGCGCTGGGCGAGCTGACCGTCGGGCCCGCCGCGTGGCACCTGGACCTGCCGCTCGGCGTGTGGGCGGCCGACGGCCTGCTCGCGATCTTCTTCTTCGTCGCGGGCCTGGAGCTCAAGCGCGAGTTCGTCGCGGGCGACCTGCGCGACGTGCGCCGGGCCGCCCTGCCCGTGGCGGCCGCCGTCGGCGGGATGGTCGGGCCCGCGCTCGTCTACAGCGCCGTCGCCGTCCGGGCCGGCCCGGACGCCCTCGCGGGCTGGGCGATCCCGACCGCGACCGACATCGCGTTCGCGCTGGCCGTGCTCGCGGTGATCAGCACCCACCTGCCGTCCGCGTTGCGGATCTTCCTGCTGACCCTGGCCGTCGTCGACGACCTGCTGGCCATCACGATCATCGCGGTCTTCTACACCCACCAGCTGCACCCGGTGCCGCTGCTGCTCGCGCTGCTGCCGCTGGCGGCGTTCGCGCTGCTCGTGCAGCGGCGGGTGCGTGCGTGGTGGCTGCTGATGCCGCTCGCCGCGGCGACCTGGGCGCTCGTGCACGCCAGCGGCGTCCACGCGACGGTCGCGGGGGTGCTGCTCGGCTTCGCCGTGCCCGTCCGGCGGCGCTCGGGCGGCCCGGGGCCGGGTCTCGCCGAGCGCTTCGAGCACCGTGTCCGCCCCGTCTCCGCGGGTCTGGCCGTGCCGGTGTTCGCGTTCTTCGCCGCGGGGGTCCCGCTGGCCGGCGGCGACGGCGTCACCGCCGCGCTGACCGACCCGGTCACGCTCGCGGTCGTCGCCGGCCTCGTCGCCGGCAAGCCGCTGGGCGTCCTCGGCTCGGCCTGGGTCGTGCAGCGGTTCACCCACGCCCGCCTCGCCGACGGGCTGTCGTGGTGGGACGTCGCCGGCCTGGCGCTGCTGACCGGCATCGGCTTCACGGTCTCGCTGCTCATCGGCGAGCTCGCGTTCGGCACGGGCACGGCGGCGGGCGACCACGTCAAGCTCGGCGTCCTGCTCGGGTCCCTGCTCGCGGCCGCACTGGCCGCCGTCGTCCTGCGGGTGCGCAACGCCCACTACCGGCGCCTGTGTGCCGACGAGGACCGCGCGTGGGAGGACGGCGACGACCGCGACGCCGAACGGTCCACGACCGCCCCGGGATGACCCGGCATGCTGGGGCGGTGCTGCGGCTGAGCGGGGTGACGGTCGACTCGCCCGACCCGGGGCGGCTGGCCGGGTTCTGGGCCGACGCGCTGGGGTACGAACGGCGCCCGCTGTGGGAGCCGTACGCCGGGATCACGGACCCGGGGGGTCGCGGACCGCGCCTGACGTTCCAGCGGGCGGCCACCGCGGCCGGCGCGGGCCTGCACCTCGATCTCTACGCCGACGACCCCGACGCCGAGGCCGACCGGTTGGAACGGCTCGGCGCCGTCCGCGTACGCCGGGTCGAGGAGGGCGACACCTGGTGGTGGGTGCTGCGCGACCCCGACGGCAACCCGTTCTGCGTGATCGCCGCGCAGGGCCGGGACCGGACGCTCTAGGCGGGCCGCGGGCACCCGTGGTCCCGCAGCCGGCCCGGTTTCCCGGCGAGCGCGACCACGGGGACCCTTCCGGACGCGACGGTCGGACGGCGCGCCGGTGACCTCGGGACGGGTCGGTCCGAGGTCACCCGCCCGGCGGCCGCCCGGTCCACCGCCGCCTCACAGGTCGGGCGCGACCTGGACGATCAGGCAGAACGGGTGGCCGTCCGGGTCGGCGTACACCCGGAACGACTCGTCCTCGTGCACGACCGGGCCGTCGGTCAGGGGCCGGGCGCCGAGGTCGCGGACGCGGGCGTCCGCGACGTCCAGGTCGTCGACGAGCACGTCGACGTGGGCCTGCTGCGGGCGGTCACGCTCCGGCCAGGTCGGTGGCACGTGGTCGGGCACCCGCTGGAAGGACAGGCGCCGGGCGCGGTGGGCGGGGTCGACGACCGTGACCCAGTCCCCGTCCCCATGATGGCGCTCGAAGCCGAGCACCGCCTCCCAGAACCGCGCACTGAC
Organism: uncultured Actinomycetota bacterium; assembly: GCA_963728105.1. Lineage (GTDB taxonomy): Bacteria > Actinomycetota > Actinomycetes > Mycobacteriales > Pseudonocardiaceae > Pseudonocardia. The sequence goes on from CAVSJZ010000075.1 coordinate 71,994, forward strand.
GTCCGGGTCGGCGCACTCGAAGACGACGCTGAGCAGCCGGCCGAGGGGTTCGCTCATCCGTCCTCCGTACCGCCGGAGCGCGGGTCCCGCACGCCGGCGGGATCCCGACGCTCACACCCGGTCGTGCGCGAGGTGGTGCAGCCCGTTGATCGCCACGACGTAGCCGTGCACCCCGAAGCCGACGACGATGCCGCTGGCGACCGGCGAGATGAAGGAGTGGTGCCGGAACTCCTCGCGCTTGTGCACGTTCGAGATGTGGCACTCGACGACGGGGACCTCGGCGCCCTCGATCGCGTCGTGCAGGGCGACGGACGTGTGCGTGTAGGCCCCGGGGTTGAAGACCGCGCCGATCGACTCCCCCGCCTTGACCTGGGCGCCGCACTCGTGCAGCCAGTCGACCAGCTGGCCCTCGTGGTTCGACTGGCGGAAGACCAGGTCCAGCCCCAGCTTGCCGGCCGCCTCCCGGCACAGGCTCTCGACGTCGGCGAGCGACGTGTAGCCGTAGACCTCGGGCTTGCGGGTGCCGAGGAGGTTGAGGTTGGGTCCGTTCAACACGAGCACCGACGTCACGATGACACGCTCCCTTGCCGCTTTCCCGGATCACACCACCGCGGGGCCGCGGGCGGGCGCGTTTCCCGCTGAGCGGGCCGGCGGCGTGGCTCGTTCCCGCTGACAAGCCGCTGACCTGGGAGGCGGGGGTGGAGCGGATGACGGGAATCGAACCCGCGTATTCAGCTTGGGGACCCGAGGACCGCGCCCGGTCGGTGGCTCTCACCAGCGCCTCGTGTTCGTCTCCGGTGGGTGGTTGTTGACCGCTGCTGACCCGGGCTTGTCGCTGTGTTGTTGTTGGGCGCCTGGACTGGCGGAAGTGTAGCGGGTTGGGGGTGGGCGACGAGATCCTCGTCGGGGAGGGGTGCGTGGTGGGCCGTGGCGGATGGCTTGCAGTGGCTGGGACGGGTGTGGTGGGTGCAGTCGGACTGGGCGTTTGGGCGTGGTTCCTGGCAGGGCAGACGTTGGAGGTGATGGATAAGTGGTCCAGCGTCCTGGTCAGTTTCCTGACGCTGGCGTCGTTGGCGGTGGGGATCATCGGGCTGATCGTGGCATGGCGCGACGGGGGCGAAGGCAGATCGAGCGGGAAACCGCTCATTCCGAGCCAAGAATGCCCGAGGGGCGCGCGTCACCTTCGGCGACAACAGCTCGATCACTGAGCGAGAGCAGGAGCGGGGACCCTGATGGCATTGCGCCCTTGGCGGACGGTACGCATCGACCAGGACGCGACCGGGGCGATCATCACGCTGGGCGATCACAGCCCAGTGATGGTGTCCAGGGACTCGGGTCCGGTGTTCGCACTGTCGCCGTTGATGCACCGGTCAGGAGTCCGGAGGGTCGGGTCCGGCCGCGTTGGTGGCGGCCCGGCACGAGCTGGTCGGCTTTGTGGGGCGGGACAAGGAGCGTTACGACACCGGGGGGTGGTTGGCGGGCGAGCGGGTGCGGGCGGTCCGGCTGGTGACCGGAGCGGGTGGGCAGGGCAAAACGCGCTTCGCGCTGGAGGTCGCGCGGGCGGCCGCGGCGTGCGGCTGGCAGGTACTTATCGCCCGCCACGAGTTGGACGGCGGGCTACTCGCTGCGGGCGATGAGGTTGCGGTGGCCGTGCCGGAGGAGCCGGTCGGCGTGCTGGTAGTGATCGACTATGCCGACCGTTGGGCACGCGCGGACTTGCTGGCGCTGCTGAGCCGTCCGGAGGCGACCGGCGCGAAACTGCGTCTATTGCTGTTGGGCCGCTCGAACGTGTTCTGGTCCACCCTGGCGTTGACGTTGACCCGGGCCGGGATCGGGGCGTCCGAGCGCGAGTTGTCGCCGCTGCCTGACGACGGGAGTACGCGTTCGGCGATGTTCGATGCGGCAGTGGCGGCGTTCGCCGTGCAGGCTGCGGCGGGTGGACCGGTCGAACCGACAACGGTAGCGCGGCCGGAGTTGTCCGCGGACGGGTTCGCGTTGACGCTGGCGGTGCAGGTCGCCGCGCTAGTAGCGGTGATGCAGGCCACGGAGGCGCGCACCAAGGGGGCGCCTCGCGCAAGCGTGGATCTGCTGAGCGATCCAGCGGCAGTGTCGCGGGAGCTGCTGGTCCGGGAGGTCGATCACTGGCAGAAGCTGCGGGAACGCCGCCCGGACCCGATTACGGTATCCACCCAGGTGATGGCGCGGGCGGTCCTGGTGGCCACGCTGACCCGCGGGCTGGCGGCCGATGCCGCGGTTGACCTGCTGGCGGAGTTGGGTGTCGGGGCGGACCCGCAGATGGTCGTGGACGAGCACCGCCAGTGCTACCCGGTGGCGGGCCGCGGGCAGGTGCTCGAACCGTTGTATCCCGATCGGCTCGGGGAGGACTTCGTCGCCGCGCTCCTGCCCGGCGCTCCGCCCGGCCCCGCCGACGAGCTGTCGCTCGGGTTCTTGGCCGATCCGAGCGCGATAGGCATCGTCAAGACGCTGACGCATGCCGAGCGGGTCGCGGCGGTGCGCACCCCGGTGTGGACGATTCTGGTTGAGGTCGCCCGACGCTGGCCGCACGTCGCCGCGACGGTGCTGCCCTGGATTCGCGAGGCTCCCGCGCTGCTCGTGGGGTGCGGTGGCACCGTCATCGCCCGGGCCGCCACCATCCGCGCCCTCGGGCCGGCACTGCCGCCACTGGGCCGGTTGCTCGACACGACGATTGGCGCCGGTGTGCACCTCACGCTCGATCCCGGCGCTGTGGTTGTCCAGGAGCAGATGGTCCAGCAGGCGCGCCGCGCTGAGGACCTGTCCGTCGCGTCTCTGCGCTGAGCACCCTGGCGGTTCGTCTCGCATGCGGTGGGTCGCCGCCCCGAGGCCCTGCAGGCCGCCGAGGAAGCCGCCGCCCTCTACCGGGAGCTGGCCGCGGGCAACCGCGACGCCTACCTGCCCAACCTCGCCATGTCGGTGAACAACCTCGCCGTCCGCCTGGCCGAGGCCGGTCGCCGCCCCGAGGCCCTGCAGGCCGCCGAGGAAGCCGTGGGGATGCGCCGGGAGCTGGCCGCGGGCAACCGCGACGCCTACCTGCCCGACCTCGCCATGTCGGTGAGCAACCTCGCCGTCCACCTGGCCGAGGCCGGTCGCCGCCCCGAGGCCCTGCAGGCCGCCGAGGAAGCCGCCGCCCTCTATCGGGAGCTGGCCGCGGGCAACCGCGACGCCTACCGGCCCGACCTCGCCGCGTCGGTGAACAATCTCGCCATCCGCCTGGCCGAGGCCGGTCGCCGCCCCGAGGCCCTGCAGGCCGCCGAGGAAGCCGTGGGGATGCGCCGGGAGCTGGCCGCGGGCAACCGCGACGCCTACCTGCCCGACCTCGCCATGTCGGTGAACAATCTCGCCATCCGCCTGGCCGAGGCCGGTCGCCGCCCCGAGGCCCTGCAGGCCGCCGAGGAAGCCGTCGGGATGCGCCGGGAGCTGGCCGCGGGCAACCGCGACGCCTACCTGCCCGACCTCGCCACGTCGGTGAACAATCTCGCCGTCCGCCTGGCCGAGGCCGGTCGCCGCCCCGAGGCCCTGCAGGCCGCCGAGGAAGCCGTCGGGATCGCCGGGAGCTGGCCGCGGGCAACCGCGACGCCTACCTGCCCGACCTCGCCATGTCGGTGAGCAATCTCGCCGTCCGCCTGGCCGAGGCCGGTCGCCGCCCCGAGGCCCTGCAGGCCGCCGAGGAAGCCGTGGGGATGCGCCGGGAGCTGGCCGCGGGCAACCGCGACGCCTACCTGCCCGACCTCGCCATGTCGGTGAACAATCTCGCCGTCCGCCTGGCCGAGGCCGGTCGCCGCCCCGAGGCCCTGCAGGCCGCCGAGGAAGCCGCCGCCCTCTATCGGGAGCTGGACGGACGCTTCCCGGAACTGTCTAAGGGAGGGTCGCGATAGGAATGCCCTGGCTGATCCGAGTTCTTGCGGAGTCGGGAAACTCGATACCGTGACCGTTGTCGGTGGTGATCTCCTCGCGGCGCGGGTGGAACCCTGCCGGGCCGAGGGGTGCCGGGCAAGGTACTCAGTCCCGCCTTGCCCGCCGCCCCTCGGTCTGGCTGCCGTCTCGGCGCGCCGCGAGGAGATCACCACCGCCGAGCCTTCCGTGATCTCTGAAGCGGTGCCGGGTGTGGGCGGAGCCCGCGTCCTTGCCGTCGCGATCGCATCGGGACGCGGCCGACGAGGGACACCGGTCGGACGTCGCCCTACCGAGTCGGCGCTCCGATCATCGGCGCGCTGGGCGGCCGGGCCGGGCAGGACGGACCGCCGGCCGGCCCGGGCCGGAGGTAGAGGGTTGGCCGACGGGCCGGCGAGGCCGGCCCGTGCGCCGCCGCAGGCGGCGCCTTGATGATGAGAGAGGTCAACTCGCAGGTCGGCCGTCGCCTCGGTGGTCCAGCGGTAGAGCCAGTGCGGGGCGAGCGGCGGTCCTGGCGGATGAGCGTGATGGCGGTGATGGGCACGGTCACCGGCGCCTGGTTGACGGTGGCGAGTGCGGCCACGTAGGGCGTGGCGTCGACATCGGTGTTGCTGTAGGCGATCGAGACGTGCGGACGGAAGCCGCGGGCCTGCTCGGGGCTGGTCTGCACGGCGTCGTCGCCGAGGACGGTCGCGATGCCGGCGCGGACGGCCGTGCGGAGCCGCTTCACCGGTCCGCCGGCTCGGGCGAGATGGCGATGGCCTCGCCGAGGACGAACGGCCGGCCGAAGGTGAGGTCGAACGCGGCGAGCTTGGCCACCTCGACGCGCACGGCGTCGACGACCGCGGCAGTGGTCTCGGCGGAGGTCTCGTCGGTGTAGCCGAGGCTCTGGACGGTTAGGTGCAGCCACTCCGCCGGTACCGGGTTGAGCCCGGGTAGGCCGGCAAGTGCTCGTTGGTAGGCGCCGACGTGCCGGGCGAGCAGGGAAGCGTCCTCGAACGTGAGGTGCCAGGTGAGCGCGATCCGGCCCGGGACCGTGCCAGCCGGGTCGTGGCCACCAGTGGTCGCGGAGCCGGTCGGCGTTCTCGGTGGGCACGGTCAGACTTCCGATGCCGCTGTGACGGCCTCGGCCTCGTTCGTGATCGGGTACTCGTCGATGATCATGAGGCGGTCGGCGGGCCAGACGGACTCGGAGATCTCCAGGATCGTCCCGTCGGCGGCCTCGGCGGTGTGGACCACATGCATACAGCGGCGCCGGCCGGCAGGTCGAAGGTGTCGGCCTCGTCG
>CAVSJZ010000076.1:0-129742 GCA_963728105.1 uncultured Actinomycetota bacterium
GTACTGCACGACGAGCATGTAGAGGAACCCGCTCACGCCGCCGATGAGCGAGGCGATCGTGAACGCCAGCACCTTGAAGCGGTACGGCGAGATCCCCATGGCGGACGCCACGCTCTCGTTGCTCTTGACGATCGCGAACGCCCGGCCGTACTTGCCGCGGACGAGGTTGCGCGTCAGGAGGAACACGATGCCGCCGAGGAGCAGCACGAGGTAGAGCTGCCACTGGTCGTCGTAGAGCCCGCTGCCCGCCGGCGCCTTCGCGAAGCTCGTGGACAGCCCCTCCGAGCCGCCGGTGAGACCGCTCAGCCGCTTCGCCAGCGGCACGCCGACGATCGGTAGCGCGATCGTCACCATCGCGATCGCGAGCCCGCCGAGGCGAGCGGCGGCGAGCGCCACGAGCAGCCCCACGACCGCGGGGACGACGCAGGCGGCCGCGAACGTCAGGACGATGTTCCAGTCGTGGGTGACGCCGTACGCGGTGACGTAGCTGCCGAGGCCGAGGAAGAAGATCTGGCCGAGCGAGACCTGCCCGGTGTAGCCCATCACCACGTTGAGCCCCAGCACGGCCACGGCGAAGACGCCGATGCGGGCGATCGTCTGGTTGCTGAGCTCCGACAGCTGCAGCGGTGCCACGACGACCACGACCACGACCGCCAGCAGCGCCGCCCACCGGACCCACGGGCGTCGCCACCGCGACGAGGCGGGACCCATCACACGCGCACCACGGGCTTGCGGCCGAACAGGCCCGCCGGCCGGACGACGAGCACGACGACGATGAGGGCGAACGGCACGGCGACCTTCAGGTCGAAGCCGATGAACGGGACGTACACCGCGGCCAGGTTCTCCAGGACGCCGATGATCCACGCCGCGACGACGACGCCGACCGGGCTCGTCAGGCCGCCCAGTATGACGGCGGCCAGCGCGTACACCAGCGTCGTGTCGAGCATCCCCGGCGTCAGCGTGAGCTGGGGCGCGACGAGCGCACCCGCGACGGCGCCGAGCGCCGCGGCGAGACCCCAGCCGACCATGAGGAGGCGGCCGACGTCGAGCCCGGACAGGGCCGCGGACTGCGGGTTGACCGCGACGGCCCGCAGGGCGAGCCCGAGCTTGGTGCCGACGAAGAGCACCTGCAGCAGGATCATCGCCACGACGATCACGAGCGTGGTCCCGATCGACCGGATGCTGATCGACACGTCCAGGACCGACACCGTGCCGAGCGGGAACAGCGAGGGGAACTGCTGGTTGTTGTACGTCCAGAGCCATCCGCAGACGCCGGTGACCAGGGTCAGCAGGCCGATCGTGGCCACGACGGCCGTGTCCGGGTCGCCGCCCTCGAACCGCCGCATCAACCACCGCTCGACGACGGCGCCGAGCACCAGGGAGAACAGGACCGACGCCACGATGGCCAGTACGAGCGGCACGCCGTGGGTGGTCGCCACCCACGCGACGTAGGCGGCGAGGACGGCCATGCCGCCCTGGGCGAAGTTGACGAGGCCGGTCGCCTGGTTGACGAGCACGATCGCGAGGGCGATCGCGCCGTAGACCGAGCCGGTCGACAGGCCGTCGACGACGAGCTGGACGAACTTCCCCACGTCAGCCTCCCAGGTACGCGCGACGGATCTCGTCCATTCCCTTGAGCTCGGCGGCCGTGCCGGTGAGCACGTTCCGTCCGGTCTCGAGGACCGTCGCGCTGTCGACGAGGGTGAAGGCGAGGGTGGCGTTCTGCTCGACGACGACCATGGCGATGCCGGACTCGGCACGCAGGCGCCGGATCGCGTCGTAGACGTTCTTCGCGGTGCTCGGCGCCAGGCCGAGCGAGGCCTCGTCGAGCAGCAGCAGCCGCGGCTTGGACATGATCGCCCGGCCCACCGCCAGCATCTGCTGCTCGCCACCGGAGAGGGCCGACGCGTGCGACCGGATGCGGTCGCGCAGGTGGGGGAACAGGTCGAGGCAGTAGTCGATGTCGCCGGCCACGCCCTTGTCCTTGCGCAGGTAGGCGCCGACCCGCAGGTTCTCGCGGACGGTGAGGTCGCCGAGCGTGCCGCGCCCCTCCGGCACGTGGGCGATGCCCAGCGCGGCGACCTGGTCGGGACGCATGCCACGGATGTCCCTGCCGTCGAAGCGGATGCGGCCGCCCGCGCGGACGGTGCCGCTGATCGCGCGCAGGGTGGTGGTCTTGCCGGCACCGTTCGCGCCGAGGATGCCGACCGCCCCGCCGTCCGGGACGCGGAGCGACACGCCGTCCAGCACCTGCACGGGACCGTAGGACGCGGTGACGTCCTCGAGCTCAAGCAGCGTCATCCGCGGCGTCCTTCCCGATGTACGCCTCGATGACGCGGGGGTCGGACTGCGCCTCCGCGGCCGTGCCCTCCATGAGCTTGCTCCCGTGGTCGAGCACGACGACGCGGTCGGTGAGGGCGGCGATGAGGCCCATGTGGTGCTCGACCACGACGACGGTGATGTCGTCCTCCGCCCGCAGGCGCCGGACCGTCGCGATCAGCTGCTCCACCTCGGCGTGGGGAAGGCCGGCCGCAGGCTCGTCGAGGAGCAGCAGCCGGGGCCGCATGAGCAGCGCCCGGCAGAGCTCTACGCCCTTGTGGAGCCCGTGTGACAGCTCGTCGGCCGGACGCTGCGCCGCCCACGCCAGGCCGTGCCGCTCCAGCAGGGCGAGCGCCTCCGCCCGCAGCTGCTTCTCGGAGCGGCGGGTGCGCGGCCAGCGCACCGACCACTCCAGGGCCCCGCCGGGGAGCCGGGTGTGCGCCCCGAGCAGCACGTTCTCCAGCACCGTCTCCCGCAGCTGCAGCGCGGGGTGCTGGAACGTCCTGGCCAGGCCGTGGCGGGCGAGCGTGGCCGGCCGCGCGCCCCTGACCTCCGTGCCGTCGATCCGCACGGTGCCGGCGGTCGGTCGGTAGTGCCCGCTGATGCAGTTGAACAGCGAGGTCTTGCCCGCGCCGTTCGGCCCGACGAGCCCGAAGATCTGGCCCGGCTCGACGGTGAAGCCGACGTCCTGCAGCACCGTGATGCCGCCGAACCGGAGACTCACGCCCTGCAGGGTCAGCCCGGCCGCCATTGACCGCCTCCCGCCGCCAGGGTGCTCCGGTGCGCGGGCCGTGGCCCGCCACGGCAACCTAAGGATCCGCTCGAATATTGTCAATAATCTTGGTGCAAGGTTCGTCGGCGCCCTACCCTCGCCGGGACGCCCCTCCGCAGCCACGCCGACCCAGAGGACGGATGCCCATGACCGCGACGAACCTGCAGGAGCTCCTCGACCAGTCGGGCGACCCGGTCGCGCTGCTGCGCAACTCGCAGGTGGGCGCCTACATCTACCCGGTGGTCCCCGCGGAGTTCACCAACTGGCGGCGGGAGCAGAAGGCGTGGCGGGAGACCGCCGTGCTCTTCGACCAGTCGCACCACATGTACAACACGTTCGTCTCCGGCCCCGACGCGCTGCGGCTGATCTCCGAGACCGGGGTCAACAGCGTCGCCACGTTCCCGGTCGACATGGCCAAGCAGTTCGTCCCCGTCTCCCCCGACGGCGACGTCATCGGCGACGGGATCCTGTTCCACCTCGCCGAGGAGGAGTTCGTCTTCGTCGGGCGGGCGCCGGTCGCCAACTGGATCGAGTTCCGGGCGACCCAGGGGTACGACGTCGAGATCCGCAACGACCCGCGGTCGACGTCGCGGCCCTACGGCAGGAGCGTGACGCGGGACCTGTGGCGGTTCCAGATCCAGGGCCCGAACGCATGGCCGGTCATCGAGAAGCTCAACGGCGGCACCGTCGAGCAGCTGAGGTTCTTCCGCATGGCCTCCATGTCCGTCGCCGGTGAGCGCGTCCGCACGCTCCGGCACGGCATGGCCGGCGCCCCGGGCCTGGAGATCTGGGGTCCCTACGCGTCCTACGAGAGGATCCGCGACACGATCCTGGAGGCGGGCCGCGAGTTCGGGCTCGAGCCGTGCGGCTCGCGCGCCTACGGGTCCAACACGCTCGAGTCCGGCTGGATCCCCTCGCCGCTGCCGGCGATCTACACCGGCGAGGAGCTGCGGGCCTACCGCCAGTGGCTGCCGGCCGACGGCTACGAGGCGACGAACGCCCTGGCCGGCAGCTTCGTCTCCGACCGGATCGAGGACTACTACCTCAACCCATGGGAGCTGGGGTACGGCACCTTCGTCAAGTTCGACCACGACTTCGTCGGCCGCGACGCGCTGGAGGCCGTCGACCCCTCCACCCAGCGCCGCAAGGTGACGCTGGCCTGGGACGACGAGGACGTGCGGACGGTGCTGGGCTCCGTCGTGGGCGAGGCACCGGGACACCAGTTCTTCGACCTGCCGACCGCCAACTACGGCTCGTCGAACTTCGACTCGGTCGTGGACGCCGACGGCCGCGTGGTCGGCGCGTCGCTGTTCAGCGGCTACAGCGCCAACGAGCGCAAGGCACTGTCGCTGGCCACCGTCGACCCGGACGTCCCGCTCGGCGCCGAGGTGCGGGTGATCTGGGGCGAGCCGGACGGCGGGAGCCGCAAGACCACCGTGGAGCCGCACGAGCCGATCGCGGTGCGCGCCGTGGTGAGCCCGGCGCCCTACGCCGAGACCGCGCGGACCGGCTACCACGCGGGCTGGCGGAGCAGGGCGACGGTCTGAGGGGGCGTCGTCCGCCATGCCGTCCGAGAGTCTGGCCGCGGCGCTGGCCCGCGTCGGGAGCCCCGTCGAGCTCCTGCGGAACCTCGCCTTCCCGCCGAGCACCTTCCCGGTCACGCCCGAGTTCACCAACTGGCGCCGCGAGCAGCGCTCCTGGCTCGAAACCTGCGCGCTGCTCGACCAGTCCCACCACATGACGGACCTGTTCGTCACCGGTCCGGACGCGCTGCGCCTGTTCGGCGACCTGGGCGTGAACAGCTTCGCGAACTTCGTGCCGGGCCGGGCCAAGCAGTTCGTCGCCGTGAACCCCGACGGGCACCTCATCGGCGACGCCATCCTGTTCCACCTGGACGAGGGCTCCTTCGACCTGGTCGGCCACCCCATGGTCCTCGACTGGGTCACCTTCCACCTCGAGCACGGCGACTACGACGCCGGCGCCGAGCGGGACGACAACTCGGCGGTCCGCCGGTCCGGGCCGCCGCGGCTGTACCGCTACGAGCTGCAGGGCCCGACCGCGCCGGCCGTCGTCGAGCAGGTGACCGGCGCCCGGCCGCCCGAGGTCAGGTTCTTCCACACGACCGAGCTCACGATCGCCGGGCGGCGCGTCCGCGGCCTGCGGCACGGCATGGCCGGTCAGCCGGGGTTCGAGCTGTTCGGGCCATGGGAGGACGGCGAGAGGGTGCTGGCGGCCCTGCTCGAGGCCGGTGCGCAGCACGGGCTGGTCCGGGTCGGGGCCAAGGCCTACTCGACGGCGAACCTCGGGTCCGGGTGGGTCCCGGCGCCCCTGCCCGCGCTGTTCTCGCAGGACGCGCTGATGCGGGCGTACCGCGCATGGCTCCCCCTTGACCGGGTCGGCTCCCTCGGCGGCAGCCTCGACTCCGCCGACATCCGCGACTACTGCCTGACGCCCTACGACATCGGCTACGGGAAGGCGGTGCGGTTCGACCACGACTTCGTCGGCCGGTCCGCGCTTGAGCGGCTGGCGGCCGAGGAGCCGCCGCGGACCAAGGTCACCCTGGTGTGGAACGCCGACGACGTCACGGCGGCCGTGGGGTCCCTGTACCGCCCCGGCCCGGGCGCCAAGTACATCGACGTGCCGAAGGCCCGCTACGCCACGCACCACGAGGACAAGGTGCTCGACGACGGCAGGGTGGTGGGCGTCTCCCTGGACTGCGGCTACCTCGCCAACGAGCGGGAGATGGTCTCCCTCGCCGCGATCGACACCGCGCGGAGCCGGCCCGGCACGGCGGTGACCGTGGTCTGGGGCGAGAACCCCAACTCGGCCAAGCCCGCGGTCGAGGAGCACGTGCAGGTGCCGATCCGGGCCGTGGTCGCCCCCTGCCCCTACGACGCGCGCGAGGACTACCGCTCGCGTTGAGCCCGGCTGCCGGGCGACGCGGCGACGCGGCGAAGAATGTCGGTGGCCGTCGCTAGCTTCCGGGTCGGGTGGTACCCCGAGCCACCCGGAGGAGGCGTCGCCATGCGACTCATCACCGTCGACGGTATCGACACCGGCTCGATCCCCCTGGTGGTGGGAGCGGCCGCCTACACCCGTGGGCTGGCCCTGTGCCACCAGCGCGCCGTCGTGCACATGGACTGGGACGCGCGGCTGCTCGCCGTGTGCGCCCGGGTGCGCGCAGGCCGGGGCCGCACCTACGAGACGTCCGTCTCCTTCGAGCCGCGCCGCGGAGACCTCTTCTACGTCCACGGCGAGTGCGACTGCCAGGTCGGGCTCGACTGCCAGCACTGCGCGGCAGTCGCGATCGCGGCGGCCGGGCAGGGCGAGCAAGCCGCACCGCCGTGGGAGGACGCGCTGCAGGCCCTCGTGGCGCGGCCCCGGGAGAGCGGTGACGCGGCGACGCCGCTGGCCGTCGAGCTCTCCCTCGACCCGCAGGTCGGGCCGGACGGTCAGCCGCGGCCGCGGCTGACCGCACGCCTCGTGCGGCCGGGTCGCGCCGGTTGGGTCGGCGGCACCGTCACCTGGGGCCGGATCGCGTCGCCGTACGGCTTCGGCGAGTACCGGCAAGAGCACGTCCGGCTGCTGCGCGAGTGGTACGCCGCCCACCAGTCGCGGTCCTCCGGCCACTCCGCCTACGGCTACCACCGTGACGAGAGGTCGATCGACCTCACCGACTCCACCGAGCGGATCTGGTCGTTCCTGGACGAGGCGGCCCACGTGGGCGTGCAGATCGTGCACGCGCGCAAGGCCCTCGGGCCGGTGGCGGCCGCGTCGCGGTCCGAGCTGGGGTTCGACGTCACCGCCGGTCCGGCCGCCGGCTCGCTCTGCGTGCGGCCGGTCCTGACCGTCGAGGGCATCGCCGCGGCCCGTCCGGTCGTGTTCCTCGGCTCCTCCGGGCACGGCGTCGTGTACGCCGCGGAGGGCGACGCGAACCCGCAGCCGATCCGGCTCGGCCGCATGAACCGGCCCGTTTCGCCCGCGCTGCGGCGGATGGCGCTCGCGGGCGGGGCCATCGCGGTGCCGGCCGAGCACCGCGAGCGGTTCGCGACCGACTTCTCTCCGCGCCTGCGCCACGTCGCGCCGGTGGCCTCGTCGGACGCGGCCTTCGACCCGCCGGCGGTCTCCGGGCCCACGCTGGTCCTGAAGGCGGACTACGGCGAGGGCCACGAGCTCGACCTCGCCTGGGAGTGGTCCTACGACGTCGGCGAGCGGCGGTTCCGGGCCCCGCTGGCCGCCCCGCCGGGCGACGACCTGCGCGACCCGCTCGCCGAGGCGGCCCTGCTCGACGGCCTCGACCTCCCCCTCGAGCGGTTCGGGCTGCAGACCGGCGGCGAGCTGCACCCGAGCGCCCGCCTGCGCGACATGGACACCATGCGGTTCACCACCGAGCTCGTGCCGCTGATCGCCGGGATGTCGCGGGTCGTCGTCGAGCAGGAGGGTGAGCCGGCCGCGTACCGCGACACCGGCGACACGGTGCGGATCGGCCTGTCCACCGACGCCGTGCGCGGGGAGAACGACTGGTTCGACCTGGGGGTCGACATCACCGTGGAGGGGCGGACCGTCCCCTTCCACGAGGTCTTCCGGGCGCTGGCGGCGGGCGAGGCCCACCTGCTGCTGCCGGACGGCGCCTGGTTCTCCCTTGACAAGCCCCAGCTGCAGGCGCTGCGCACCCTGATCGAGGAGGCGCGCGCGCTGCAGGACGCCCCCGCGGGCCCGCTGCGGATCAGCCGGTTCCAGGCCGGCCTGTGGGACGAGCTGGCCGCCATCGGCGTGGTCCAGCGCCAGGCGGCGGCGTGGCGGGAGCAGGTGGGCGGGCTGTTGGGGCTGTCCGGCCTCGGCGACACGCCGCTGCCGCCCGGGCTGCGCGGCGAGCTGCGGTCCTACCAGCGCGACGGCTTCCAGTGGCTCGCGTTCCTGCATCGGCACGGCCTGGGCGGGGTCCTCGCCGACGACATGGGGCTGGGCAAGACGCTGCAGACGCTGGCGCTCATCGCCCACGCGCGGGAGACGGAACCGGCGGCGTCGCCGTTCCTCATCGTGGCGCCCACCAGCGTCGTGGCGAACTGGGCGGCGGAGGCCCGGCGCTTCACCCCCGGGCTGCGCGTGGTCGCGATCACCGACACGCTCCGCAGGCGCGGCCGGGGGCTCGCCGAGGACACCGCCGGGGCCGACGTCGTCGTCACGTCGTACACGCTGTTCCGGCTCGACGCGGAGTCCTACGCGGCCGCGGACTGGGCGGGGCTGGTGCTGGACGAGGCGCAGTTCGTCAAGAACCACCAGTCGAAGGTCCACGCCTGCGCCCGCCGGCTGCCGGCGCCGTTCAAGCTGGCCATCACGGGCACGCCCATGGAGAACAACCTGATGGAGCTGTGGTCGCTGTTGTCGATCACGGCGCCGGGCCTGTTCCCCAGCCCGACCCGGTTCAAGGAGCACTTCGCCCGGCCGATCGAGAAGGACGGCGACACCGAGCTGCTCGCCCGCCTGCGCCGCCGGATCAAGCCCCTGGTCAAGCGGCGCACCAAGGAGCAGGTGGCCGCCGACCTGCCGGCCAAGCAGGAGCAGGTGCTGGAGGTGGAGCTCGATCCCCGGCACCGCCGCCTCTACCAGCAGCATCTCCAGCGCGAGCGGCAGAAGGTGCTGGGGCTCGTCGACGACGTCGACCGCAACCGGTTCACGATCCTGCGCTCGCTGACGCTGCTGCGCCAGCTCAGCCTGCACCCCGGACTGGTCGACCCGCAGCGGCGCCACCTCGGCGGCGGCAAGACGGACGCGATCGTCGAGCAGCTGCAGGCGGTGATCACCAGCGGGCACCGCGCACTGGTCTTCAGCCAGTTCACCCGCTTCCTCGGGCACGTCCGCGAGCGGCTCGACGCCGCCGGCATCCCCTACGCCTACCTCGACGGGAGCACCCGGCGCCGGGCCGAGGCCGTGGAGGCGTTCACCGGCGGCACGGTTCCCGTCTTCCTGATCAGCCTCAAGGCGGGGGGCTTCGGGCTCAACCTCACCGAGGCCGACTACTGCTTCCTGCTCGATCCCTGGTGGAACCCGGCCACCGAGGCCCAGGCCGTCGACCGGGCGCACCGCATCGGCCAGACCCGCACCGTCATGGTCTACCGGCTCATCGCCAAGGACACGATCGAGGAGAAGGTGCACGCGCTCGCCCGCCGCAAGGCCGAGCTCGTCACCGGCGTGATGGACGAGGGAGACGTGTTCGGCTCGACGCTCGACGCCGACGACGTCCGCGAGCTGCTGGCGTGACCGTGGGCCGGCGGTCCGCGGCCGGTGCGTGGTGTAGCCACCCGCGCCTGCCGGGTACTTCCACTGTGGGCGGTCCGCGACCGCGGCCGCCCGCGGGTCACAGGAGGTGGCTGGGCCGTGAGTTTCGGTGACAAGGTGTCGAACAAGGCGCGCGAGCTGCGCGGACGGGTCAAGCGCAACAGCGGCGAGGTGACCGGCGACCGGCGGCTGCAGGCCGATGGCACGACCGACGAGGTCGTGGCCAACCTCAAGCAGGCGGGCGAGAAGATCAAGGATGCCGTCCGCGGCACAACGGGCGGACGCCGGCGGCGCCGCTACTGAGCGCGAACCCCAGCCGCGCCGGGCCGACCGCGCGGTCGGAGGTCCGACGGGGAGGGCGGGGACGGCGGGGCGATCCCGACCACGACCCGCAGCCCGCCCTGCGGCGCGTCGGCCAACCGCACCGCGCCGCCGTGCAGGCCGGCCTGCTGCGCGACGAGGGCCAGCCCGAGCCCGGAGCCGGGGCCGTCGGCGGTGCTCCCGCGGGTGAAGCGCGCGAGCACGGCCTGGCGTTCGGCGCCCGGCAGTCCCCGACCGTCGTCGTCGACGACCAGCACCCAGCCGCCCGGGCCGTCGGCGTGGCAGCCCAGCGTGACCCGGTCCGCGTGGCCGTGGCGGACGGCGTTCTCGACCAGGGTGGCCAGTGCGATCCGCAGGCCGTCCGCCCATCCGGCGACGACCGCCACCGTCGGCACGACCTCGACGGCGAGCCCGGGACGGGCGCGGCGGGCGTCCTCTGCGGCGACCCGCAGCAGCTCGACGGCGTCGACCTCGCCGCGGGTGGCCGGGTCCACGACCTCGCCGGCGGCGAGCCGCCCCAGCGCGGTGAGGGTCGCGTCGAGGCGCTGGTGCGAGCGCAGCAGCTCGGCCAGTACCGCGTCGCGGTCGCCGCCGCCGACGTCGGGATGGTCGCGCAGGATCTCCAGGTCGGTGCGCATCGCGGTCAGCGGTGTGCGCAGCTCGTGGCGTGCCGCGGCGGCGAAGACGCGCGCGCTGTCCAGCGCCCGGCGGGTGCGGTCCTGCTCGTCGTGCACCCGGTCGAGCAGCCGGGTCAGGGCGTCGGCGAGCTCCTCGGACTCGCGCGAGCCCGGGGCGGCCAGCCGCGGCGGAGGGCCGGACGGCGAGCCGAGCCGGTGGGTGGCCGCCGCGAGGCGGCGCAGCGGGGCGACCGCGCGCCCGGCGAGCAGCCACGCGACCCCGGCGGCGAGCAGCACCGCGCCGATCGCGACCAGCCCGACCGCCCGCCTGCGCCGCAGCGTCACCTGCGCCGGGACCTGCGCGGGCAGTCCCAGCGACACCACCGACCCGGGGGCGGAGCCCGCCACCGTGCGCACCCGGTAGGTGACGCCACCGACGTCGGCCAGCCCGCTCGTCGCGGGCAGCAGCGGACCGGTGACGGCCGAGGCCGTCCAGTCCGCCGTGCGCAGCGTCACCGCCGCGGTGCCGCCGAGGTCCACGCCGACGTCGTCACCCTCGCGGGCCAACAGCACCAGTGTCACGGCCGCGGCGATCACGACGACGACGGCGGCGCCCGCCGCCGAGGCCAGCGCGGCCCGCGCGCGGAGGGACGGCGACCGCCCGGTCACGGCGCCGGATCCCGCGCGACGAACCCCACCCCGCGCACCGTGTGCACCAGCCGCCCCTCGCCGTCCGCCTCCAGCTTGCGGCGCACGTGTCCGACCACGACGTCGACGACGTTGGTGTCCGTGGCGAAGTCGTAGCCCCACACCAGCTCGAGCAGGCGCTCCCGCGACAGCACGATCCCGGCGTTGCGGGCCAGGACCTCCAGCAGCTCGAACTCCCGTTTGGTCAGCTCGACCGGCCGGGCGCCCATCGCGACCGTCCGCCGCAGCGCGTCGACCCGCAGCGGCCCGACCGCCACGGTGCCGTCCGCGGTCTCGGTGCCGTCCGCGGTCTCGGTGCCGTCCGCGGTCTCGGGGCCGTCCCGCGCCGGGACGCGGGAGCTGCGCCGCCGCAGCGCGCGCAGCCGAGCGACCAGCTCGCCGAGCGCGAACGGCTTGACCATGTAGTCGTCCGCGCCCGCCTCCAGCCCGGCGATGCGGTCCTCGACGGAGTCCCTGGCCGACAGCACGCACACCGGCACGTCGTGGCCCAGCGCCCGCAGTGCCGTCACGACGCCGACGCCGTCCATGCCGGGCAGTCCCAGGTCGAGGACGATGGCCGACGGCGCCCGCTCGCCGATCGCGCGCAGCGCCGCCGGCCCGTCGCCGGCCGACCGGACCGCGAAGCCGGACAGGCGCAGCCCGCGCTCCAGCGCGGCCCGCACGTCGTGCTGTCGGTGGCGTCGACGAGGGTGTCGCTCGCGAGCTGCATCGACGCCGAGCCGGCCGGAGCGACCGGCGAGCCGAGGGCGGCGCCTGCCGGGTGGCCGCACGCCGAGAGGCCGAGCGTGGCGACGACGGCGAGGCCGGCGAGCAGCGACGCGGTGACCGGGCGACGGACCATGACGACCTCCGGGGAACGAGGGGTTGACCTGCTGACGTGGTCCACGGTCGGGCCCGGTCGTGACGGCGGTCTGCGCGATCTGTGAGGATTCCCTGACGATCGGCGCTCACGGGCACAATCGCGGCATGGGTGGTGTCCGGAACGTCCTGGTGGTCGGGGCGGGTGTCGCCGGCTCGACGCTCGCGTACTGGCTCGCCCGGCAGGGGTTCACGACGACCGTCGTCGAGCGGTCGGTGGGCCGGCGCTCCAGCGGCAACCCGGTCGACGTGCGCGGCCTCGCCCTCGTCGTCGTCGAGCGGATGGGCCTGCTCGGCCCGCTGCGGGCAGCGGCCACCGCGGCGACCCGGCTCGCGGCCGTCGACGGGCACGGCCGCCGCGTCGGCTGGATACCGACGCAGCTCGACGCGGACGGCCTGGAGATCCCCCGCAGCGACCTCACGGCGATCCTCGCCGCCGCGGTGGGCGATCGGGCCGAGCTCCTCTACGACGAGACCGTCGCTTCGCTGCGCGACGACGGCCGCGGTGTCGACGTGGCCTTCGAGCGCTCCGGCCCGCGTCGCTTCGACCTCGTCGTCGGCGCGGACGGGCTGCACTCGCGCGTGCGCCACCTCGCGTTCGGGCCGGAGTCACGGTTCGTCACCCCGCTCGGGCTGTACGTCGCGACGACGTCGCTGCACACGCCCGCTGCGGACCCCGGCACCGTGCTCATCCACAACGCGCCGGGGCGGGCGGTCGCGATCCATCCGACCACGGGCGTCGAGGGCGTCGCGTTCCTCTTCCGCCATCCGCCGCTGCCGGACCTCGACGAGCGGGACGCGCGACGGGCGCAGCGGGTGGTGAGCGACGTGTACGCCGGCATGGGATGGCGGGTGCCGGAGCTGGTCGACCGCTTCCGGGCCGCCGAGGACCCCTACTTCGACGCGGTCAGCCGGGTCCGCCTCGACCGCTGGAGCCGCGGCCGCACGACGCTGGTCGGCGACGCCGCGAGCTGTGTCTCGCTGTTGGGGGAGGGCTCCAGCATGGCCGTCGTCGGAGCGGCGACGCTGGCGCAGGCGATCGCCGCACGCCCGGACGCCCCGGCCGACGCCCTCGCCCGCTACGAGACCGTCCACCGGGCGCGGGTGAGGCGGACCCAGCGTGGCGCCGGGCTGGTCTCGCACCTGATGGTCCCCGCGAGCGGCGCCGGCATCGCGGTCCGCGACGCCGCGTTCCGGCTCTGGCCGGTACTGGCCGGGGCCCGCCGCGGGCAGCCCGGAGCGGCGGGCGACCCCTGATTCCGGGTCAGGACGGCCCGTTGCCGCCCCCGGCGGGCCCGAGGTCGGCCTGGCTGAGTCCGGTGGGGGAGGGCCGGGCGAGCGCGGCCACCAGCTGCTCGCCGAGCCACGCCGCGTAGCGCTCGTCCGACCAGCCACGGCGCGCGACGAGGGTGTGCCAGAGCGACCCGTCCGTCATCGCGAGCAGGACGTCGCGGCACTCGTCCTCGGGCACGGCCAGCTGCCCGGTCTGCGCGGCACGGCGGGCGTGGACGCCCATCGACTCCGCCCGCGCGTCGTCGATCCGCTCCAGCAGCGCGGCCGCCGACCGGTCCGCGCCGGCGGCGGCCTGGATGGCCAGCCGCAGGCGGGCTGCGCTCGCAGGCGGGCTGCGCTCGCGCGTGCGCACGACCTTCTTCACCGGCCGGACGGCGCCGCGCTACAGCGGTCTGATCGGCTGGCGCGGGGCCGTCGACGGCGAGACCGGCGGCTACGGCGAGACGTGGGGTCCCGACGCGTCCGGTCGCGGCATGCTGTTCGGCCTGACCCCGATGGAGCCGGGCCGGACCAACTTCTACGCCGCCTTCGTCGCGCCCGAGGGCGAGCCGGGCACGCTGGCTGCGCTGCGCGAGCGGTACGCCGGCTGGCGCGAGCCCGTCCCGGCCGTGCTCGCGGCGGCGCGCGAGGAGGACGTGCTGTGCAACCCGATCCACGACCTGCACCCGGCCCCGCCCGCCGTCGCGATCGGCCGCGTCGCGCTGCTCGGCGACGCGGCCCACGCCATGACCCCCACGCGGGACGCGGCGCGTGCGAGGCCGTCCTCGACGCCGTCGCGCTGGCCGCGCTGGTGCGCGACGCCGACACCGACCGGGTGCCGGCCGCGCTGCGCCGCTACGACGGGCTGCGCAGGCGACCGGCCCAGCGCGTCGCCCGGCGCTCGTGGCGCATGGGCCGCCTGGTCCACGCGGGACGCACGACCTCGCGGCTGCGCGACGGGCTCGTCCACGCGGCCGGCCTGGCCGTCCGCTGAGCGCCGTCCGGCGCCGGACCGCGGTCAGGCCGGTGCCGCCACCGGGTCGGGCACCGGCCGGCGCGCCGAGAGGATCGTGAGGCACGCACCGCCCGTGACGGCACCGCGCCGAGGACGGGGTAGGTGGCGGTCACCGTCAGCGCGCTCTCGACGGGCCGGCCAGTACGACGGCCGCGACGTACCCGCCCATGAAGATCGGGCCGCCGAGGACGCTGCAGGGGGTGACCGCCACGAGGCGCCGCGACCGGACGAGCACCCAGATTTCGGACACGGTGCGCCGGAAGGCGCGGGCCGGCCTGATTACACTGCAAGAAACCGAGGGGGGACGATGGCCGACGAGACACCGACGATCTACGACTGGGCGGGCGGGCGCGACGGGTTCGGGCGCTGGCTGGGCGCCTTCTACGACCTCGTCGAGCACGACGAGCTGCTCGGGCCCCTGTTCGACGGCAAGGTCGGCGACCAGCACCGCCGCGACGTCGTGACCTGGTGGTGCGAGGTCATGGGCGGCCCCGCCGACTACACCGCCGGGCACGGGGGCTACGAGCACATGCTCGCCAGACACCGCGGCCTGCACATCACCCCCGACCAGCGGCTGCGGTTCGTCACCCTGCTCTCCCGCGCCGCCGACCTCGCCGGGCTGCCCGACGACCCGGAGTTCCGCGCCGCCGTCATGGGCTACGCCGAGTGGGGCACCCGCCTGGCCGTGCACAACTCGGGTGACGCGACCGACGTCGTCGAGCACGCCCCGGTGCCGCGCTGGGGCTGGGGCGTCGCGCCGCCCTACCGGCCCTGACGGCGTCCGCGCGCCGGGCGGTCAGCCCGGGGCCAGGATCATGCGCCGGACGTCGAGATCGGACGTCAGCACCCCGAACCGGCGCATGAGGTCGACGTCGCGCTGCAGTCGCGTGCGGTCGAGCGTCGCGGGCCAGGAGCCGAGCGCGATGAGCGACGCCGTGTCGGGCGCGATCTTCGTGTACGTCGGCAGCGTCGACTCGACCACGCTGCGGTCGGCCAGGTCGGCCTGGGCGCGCCGCACCGCGCGGCGGAACGCAGCCACCGTCCCCGGGTGCCTCGCCGCGAAGTCCGCCGTGACCGTGACGCTGCCCAGCGGGATGCGGTCGGTCGGCCCGGACGCGGTGTCGAGCGCGCTGACCGCCCCCGACGACAGCGCCGCCTGCGTGATGAACGGCTCGACCATGCTGGCCGCGTCGACCCGGCCGTCCTGCAGCGCGGCCGCCATCTCCGGGAAGGGGACCTCGACGAAGGTCACGGTGTCGGGGTCGACGCCGTTCGCCGCCAGCGCCGAGCGGGCGTTCAGCTCGACGATGTTGTGCAACGTGTTGACCGCGATCTTCTTGTGCGCGAGATCGCGCGGCGACCTGATTGCCGACCCCGCTTTCGTCATGATCAGGAATGTGTTCGGGCCCGCGTCGTAACCGCCGTCGACGAAGCGGTAGTCCCCGCCTTTCCCGGCCTCGGCGACGAGCACGCTGACGTAGTTGCTGAACGCCATGTCGAGGCCGCCGGAGTTCAGCATCGGCAGCGCGTCGGCGCCGCCCTGCAGGGTCACGAGCTGGACGGACAGGCCCTCGTCCGCGAAGTAGCCCGCGCGCTGGGCGCGGACGAGGTACACGTCGTCGACGATCGGCAGCACACCCAGTCTGAGGTGGGTCGTCTCCGGTCCGGGGCCGGTCGGCGGGGCCGGGCCGCCGAGGGCCCCGCACGCCGCCAGTAGGCCGGCGGCGACGGCGGCGAGCGACGCCCGGAACCACCGGACGGAATGCCGATCTCCCACGAGCTGCCCCACGATCCACGGTGGACACGACCCCTTACGGGGTTCGCACCGTAGCGACCCGGACCGGCCTCTCACCCGAGGGGCCCACCTTTCTCAGGAAATGCGTGACGCTACGCTCGCGCCTCCACCCGCCCGGGCCATCCCCGTCGACCGAATTCGGCCGGATATGCGCAGAGGAGTTGCGCACGGTGACCGATCAGCAATCCCCCGCTCCGGCGCGGAGCCGGACCGTCGCCGGCCGATGGCGCCTGCGGCACTGGCGCCTGCGGACGAAGCTGCTCGCCGTACTGGTCGTCCCGCTGCTGCTCGCCGGCGCGCTCGGCACCGCACGGGTCGTCGCCTCCGCCCAGGACGCGGCCGACCTCGACGCGCTGGTCGGGCGCGTCGAGGCGGGCCAGCGGGTCGCCGAGCTCGTCGACGCGCTCCAGGATGAGCGGGTGGCCGCGACCGCGTCCGTCGCCGCCGGCCGGGCCGGCGACCGGGCGGCGCTCTCGGAGCGCATGCGGCGCGTCGACGGCGCCGCGGTCCTCGTGACGGCCGCGGCGCCCGACGCGTTCGGAGCCACCGTGGCCGACGTCGAGGCGGCCGCCCGGGTGCGGCTCGGCGACCTCGCCGCGCTGCGTCGGGCCGTCACCGGGACGGCCTTCCCCGCCGAGCGGGTCGAGGCCGCGTACACGGCGGTCATCGCCTCGCTGCTGGCGCTGGAGCGCAGCGTGCTCACCTCCTCCCAGCCCACCCTGCTGCGGCCGGCCGCCGACGCCGTGCTCGTCGCGGACGTGCAGGAACAGGTGCAGCGCCAGCACGCCGTGCTCCTCGCCGTCCTGCTGTCCGGTTCGGCGACGACGGCGCAGCGCAACGCCGTCCGCGACACCGAGGCCGGGCTCGCCGCCGCCGGCGCCCAGCTGGACGCGACCGCGCTGCCCGCCACCCGCGAGCGGTTCGCGACCACGGTCGCCGGGGCCGACGTCGACAACCGGGAGCGCATCGCGCAGGGGTCGCTCGTAGCGCTCGCCGACGCCACCCCGCTCCCCGCGGCCGCGCCGGACTGGGACACCGCCGCGGGCCGCACCGCCGCGCTCGTCGAGCAGGTGGAGACCGCGTCGCTGCAGGACCTCGCGGCCTCGGGCGCGCAGCTGGCCGCGTCGGCGCGGGCCGCGGCGCTGCGCGACGGCATCCTCGTCGTGGTACTGGTGGCTCTCGCGATGCTGCTGCTGGCGCTCGTGGCCCGCTCGCTACTGGTGCCCCTGCGCGCGCTGCGGGCTTCCGCGTTCGACATCGCGCGACGCCGCCTGCCCGCCCGCATCACGCAGATGAGCGTCGTCGGTGGCCGCGAGCCCCCGCTCGACGTGGAGCCGGTCGGCGTCGACACGCACGAGGAGATCGGCGAGGTCGCGCGCGCGTTCGACGCCATCCACGCCTCTGCCGTCCGGCTCGCGGCCGAGCAGGCGATGCTGCGCCACCGCGTCAACGACGTCTTCGTCACCCTCTCGCGGCGCAGCCAGGCCCTCGTCCGGCACCAGCTGGAGCTGATCGACCGGCTGGAGCGCGGCGCGTGGCATCCCGAGCAGCTCGACGAGCTCCGGCGGCTCGACCACCTCGCGGCCCGCCTGCGCCGCCACAACGAGAACCTGCTCGTCCTCGCGGGCGAGCCGGCCGACGAGGCGTCGGTCGCCGGGACGGCACCGGTCCGGGACGTGCTGGAGGCCGCCGTCGCGGAGATCGAGCTGCGCCGGCAGGTCGTGGCCGGCGGCGCGCCCGACGTCGCCGTCGCCGGGCCCGCGGTCGCCGGCGTCGTGCACCTGCTCGCGGAGCTGCTCGACAACGCGACGGTCTTCTCTCCGCCGGACTCGGTCGTGTCCCTCGACGCGCGCGCGACGCCGGGCGGCGACCTCGTGGTGGAGATCCTCGACGCGGGCGTCGGGCTGGCGTCCGACGAGCTCGCGACGATCAACGCGCAGCTCACCGACCCGCCGGTCGTCGACCTGACCGTCACGCGCCGGATGGGCCTGTTCGTCGTCGGGTCCCTCGCGCAGCGGCACGGCATCCGGGTGGCACTGCGGTCGGTCGCGACCGGGCCGGGCGTGCTCGCGACGGTCACGCTCCCCCGCACGCTGCTGCGCGACGCCGACGCCGACGCCGACCCGGACCGGCGCCGGTCCCCCGACCGAACGAACGGCACTCTCGTTCAATAGGTTTGAACGAAAGTGCCGTTCGTTCGGTTGGAGACCAGCCCGGGGGTCGGCTCGGCCAGGTCAGCCCTCGGCGCGGGCCGAGCAGTGGGCACCGCGCGTCGGAGGCACGTCCAGCGCCGGGTTGCGGTCGAAGAACCCCACCGGCTTGAGCGTGAAGCCGGTGTAGTCGACCGGCATCACCGGCCAGTCCTCCGGCCGCGGGAAGTGCGTCGTCCCGAACGTGTGCCAGACGACGATGTCCTCGCCGTCGAGCGGGCGGTCGGCCGCCGTCCACGCGGGCAGCCCGGCGCCAGGGTTCTGGTTGACGAAGTCACCGGCCGGGTAGCGCTGCTCCGGGTCGTACGCCGTGACCCACAGGTGCTTGGTCGCGAACGTCGCCCTGGCGTGGATCGACGACGCCGGGTCGGCCAGCATCGCCGCCTTGCCCTCGGGGATCAGCGCGTACGCCACGGGCTGGCCGTGCGCGTTCGTCTTCTCCGTGTTGACGATGTGCCAGGTCCGCACGACCGAGCCGTCCGCCGTCCGCTGCGCGTCGGCCTCGCTGCCCAGCCGCGTCCGGCGCCGGCGGAACGCGTTGCCGTGCGGGTTGCCCTCGCCGATCGGCACGCGCTGCGCCTCGACCTCGTCGACGGCGTTGCGCACCCCGTCGACGGTCATGTCCAGCCGCGCGGAGAACAGGTGCTGGTGGAACGGCGCGCCCAACCCGGGCGCGACCTCGGTCGCGTACTCGCCCGGCGTGCCGGAGGTGAACACGATCCCGGTCGCCTTGACCTCGAGCTGGATGGTGCCGTCGAGGTAGAGGTACCAGTAGAAGCCGTAGTCGTAGTTGCCGATCGGGGTGAAGAAGCTGATCACGAGCCGGCGCTGGCGGCGCACCTCGCGGGACTGCGTGAACAGGTCGGAGTGCTTCCACAGCACCCCGTAGTCCTCCTCGTGCATGCAGATGGCGTTGCGGATCGTGTGCGGGTTGCCGAGGTCGTCGGCGATCACGGCGTCGGTGTAGTGGATGTCGCCGAGGCAGTCGCAGCCCAGCTCAAGCGAGTCGGCGTAGCGGGCGAACATGTACTCGCCGCAGTCGAAGTAGTTCTGCCAGAACCGGGTCGGCGCGGGGTCGGCGTAGGGCACGACCATCTCGGCCACCGAGGCCCGGTAGCAGATCGGCCGGCCGTCGAAGCCGATCTGGTGCAGGGTCAGGCCCTCGCGCTCGTTGAACCCGTAGCGCAGGTCCCAGCGGCCCCACCGGACGCGGTTGCCCTCGACCGTGAAGCTGCGGCCCTCCGGCTGGGTGATCTCGATCGGCTTGAGCGAGTCGAGCGCCGGACCCTGGACGTCGGGGTCGTCGAAGTTGCCGCTGGTCGCGGGCACTGCCACGACACCGGTGTCGACGACCCGGTCGACCGTGCGCGTCGTGAGGTCGATGTAGGCGACGAGGCCGTCGATCGGGTGCGCCCAGGGGTGGTCCTTGTCGTGGTCCTGGCGGAACCCGAACGCCCGCGCGATCCGCTTGCCCTGCCGCGGGTGGTCGTCGTAGACGCCGGCCGACAGCGGCACCGCCCGCACCGAGGCCGGCTCGATGTCGCGCTCGCGCAGGGCGGCGAGCCACCGCTCGTCGGCGTTGAGGATGCCCTCGACCAGCTCGAACTCGGCGTCGATGATCGGCGGCTGGCCGTCGCGCGGCGGGTCGAGCTCGCGGGACGAGACGACCGAGCGGGAGTCGGTGGACACGACCGTGTCCCACGAGCGGCCGCTCGCCATGTCCAGCAGCGCGACCCGGAAGCGGCGTTCGGTCGGGCGGCCGGCGAGGACGTCGCCCTTGGCCGGCTCCTCGGGGAGCAGGAAGCCGTAGCGGACGGTCTCGCCGAGCAGGCCGGCCTCGGCCAGCACCTCGCGGACCGTGCGCACCTCCTCCTCGGTCGTCATCGCCAGCGCGTGGGTGCGGTTCTCCAGGGTGGTCACGGTTCCTCCTCAGGCCGCGTCGGCGACCGCTGCGGGGCTGGTGGACGGGTCCGGCGAGGTGATGCCGCGCCGGCGCGACCACACGAGCCCCAGTACGAAGGCGGCGGCCGGCACGGCGCCGATGCCGGTCGCCAGCTCGGCCGACCCGCCGATCAGGGTCGGGAAGTTCGAGATCGTGAGTACCAGGCACGACCCCAGCCCCACCAGACCCAGGAACGGGGCGATCAGGGTGTGCCACGGCCGGGTGTCGACG
The DNA here is from genome assembly GCA_963728105.1 of uncultured Actinomycetota bacterium. GTDB lineage: Bacteria > Actinomycetota > Actinomycetes > Mycobacteriales > Pseudonocardiaceae > Pseudonocardia. Next base: position 20,340 of record CAVSJZ010000076.1, read on the forward strand.
CGGGTGCGCCGGAAGAACACCAGCACGGCGGCGCAGGTGAGCGTCATCAGGGAGAGCACGCCGAGCGTGGCCGTGCCGGCCATCCACGCGAAGACCTGCGCCACGGGGTCCATCCCGGCGATCGCGAAGATCACGACGAAGACCGCAGCGGAGGCCGTCTGGATCATCGAGGCCAGGTGCGGCGAGCCGTGCCGGTGGTGGCTGCGGCCGCACGCCTCGTGCACGGCGCCCGCGTTGCCCAGCGCGAACAGGTACCGGGCGAGCACGTTGTGGAACGAGAGGATGCAGGCGAACAGGCTCGTCGCCAGCAGGACCTGGGCGACGTCGCCGCCGACCGGGCCGAGGACGTTCGCGATCGTCGCGAGCACCATGTTGGCCGGGTCGGCACCCGCGGCCTGGACGGCCGCGTCGTCGCCCCATGCCGAGACGACCGACCACGTCGAGAGCGTGTAGAAGACGCCGATCAGCAGGAGGGCCGCGTAGGTGGCGCGCGGGATCGTGCGCTGCGGGTCCCGCGCCTCGTCCCGGAAGATCGCCGTCGCCTCGAAGCCGATGAACGACGCGATGGCGAACATGATCGCGATGCCGAACGAGCCCGAGAAGACCTGGGCCGGCTGCAGCAGCGCGGTCGACAGGTGCTGGCCCTGCCCGACCACGACGACGTCGAAGACCAGGACGATCGCGACCTCGCAGAGCAGCAGGACGCCCAGCACCCGCCCGGACAGCTCGATGTTGCGGTACCCGAGCACGGCGACGACCGCGAGCACCACGAGCGACCACAGCCACCAGGGCAGGGACGGTCCGCCCCAGTGCTCGACGAGGCCGCCGACCACCGCGCCGATGAAGCCGTACACCGCGAGCTGCACGGCGGTGTAGGTCACGAGCGCGAGGAAGGCCGACCCGACGCCCAGCGCCCGCCCGAGCCCGCGCTGGATGTAGGCGTAGAACGCGCCGGCGGCCGGCACGTGCCGGGTCATCGCGCAGAACCCGACCGCGAACAGCAGCAGGATCCCGCAGCAGATGGCGAACGCGGCCGGGAACGCGGCGCCGTTGCCGGCGGCCAGCCCGACGGGCGTGACGCCGGCGATGACCGTCAGCGGCGCCGCGGCCGCGACGACCATGAAGACGATCGAACCGACACCGAGCTTCCCGGACAGGCTGCGCTGTCCGGCCGGGCTGCGCGAGGGTTGCTCGCGCCGTGTCGATGATTCGCTCGCGCGCTCGCTCCGTGTCGATGATTCGCTCGCGCGCTCGCTCCGTGTCGATGATTCGCTCGCGCGCTCGCTCATGGGCGTGGCTCCTTCTCGGCGGGTGAACCCGGTCACGGTCCGATGCCGCCGCGGCTGCGTCAAAGACCGTTCCCATTCGACCCGACTCCGGCACCGCGCGATTCTCATTCGACCCGTCGATGCTGGTCAGGGCCTGGGAGCCGGCGTCGGAGCGGCGTAGGGTCGCGTCTCGTGCGCAGGGACGGACGCCGGGGGCGCGCGGGGCTCGCGCTGCGGGACCGGTCGCCGGTCGACGGGCTCGCCCGCCGCCGCCTCGGCGCGGTCGAGGTGTTCGCGCAGTCCGTGTCGGGCACGGCGCCGTCGGCCGCGATGGCCGCCGTCCCGGCCATCGTCGCGGCCTCGGCCGGCGGCGGCACGGTGTGGTCGCTCGTCGTCGCGACCGCCCTGGCACTGCTGGTCGCGGCGTCGATCGCCCGGTTCACGCGGCGCATGGCCGCGCCCGGCGGGCTGTACAGCATGACCGCCAAGGGGCTCGGGCCCGCCGCCGGCTACGCCTGCGCGGTCGCGATGGTCGCCGGCTACGCGCTGCTGGCCGCCGGCACGCTGACCGGGGCGGGGCAGTCCCTCGCCGCGCTGCTGGGCGGGGCCGGCGGCCCGCTCGTGCCCGGCCTGCTCGCCCTCGCGCTGGGCGTCGTCTCCGGCGGGCTGGTGCTGCGCGGGGTGCGGCTGTCGGCCCGGGTCGTCCTCGCGGTGGAGAGCGTCGCGATCGGGCTGATGCTCGTCGTCTTCGCGGTGCTGCTGGTCGCCGGCCCGGCAGCGGGCGGCCGGGCGCCGCCCCCGCCGCCGGGCACCCCGGTCGGGGTGCTGGTCGGGGTGTTGCCGGCGCTCGCGGCGTTCATCGGGTTCGAGATCGCGACGTCGCTGGGCGCCGAGGCCCGCAGGCCGTTCCGGTCCGTCCCTCGGGCGGTCGGCGTGACCGCCGCCGTCACGGGTGTCCTGTACATCCTCGCCGCGCAGGTCCAGGTCGTCGGCTTCGCCACGGTGCCCGGCGGGCTCGCGGCCCAGTCCGAGCCGGTCGCGGCGCTCGCCGAGGCGCACGGCCTGCAGTGGCTGGCGCCGGTCATCGACGCCGGCCTGGCCATGTCCTTCTTCGCCTGCGCGCTGGCGTCGTCGACCGCGCTCGTGCGGGTCCTGTTCTCGCTGGCCCGCGACGGCATCGCCCCGCGGGCGCTGGGCCGGACGCACCGGCGGTTCCGCACCCCGCACGTGGCGGTCTTCGTGGTGCTGCCGCTGGTCGCGGCGGGGCCGGCGGTCGCGGCCGCGTGCGGCGCGCCGGGCGACGCGGTGTTCGTGGCGCTGGTGACGTGGGCGACGTGCGGCTTCCTGCTGGCCTATGCGCTGGTCTGCGCAGCGGCGCCGGTGTTCCTGCACCGGATCGGCGAGCTGACCCGCCCCGCGGTCGCGGTCGCGGTCGTGATCGTGCCGATCCTGCTCGTGGTCCTCGTCGCGTACGGCGTGACGCGGCCGGTCGCGGCGCTGGTGCTGGGCGGCGTCGCGCTCGTCGGCCTGGCCGGGTACGGCTGGCTGCGCCTGCGCCGCCCGCGGGCGGTCGCCACGATCGGCGTCTACGACGAGACGGTCCTCGGCGACGTCCTGCTCCCGCCGGGGAACGCCGCATGACCCCGCCGGCCACCGTTCCCGCCGCCCCTCCGGCCGAGGAGAGCTCGGCATGAACGACGGGGCGTCCCTGTCCGGACGCCAGCCGCACGCCGTGCGCAGCGCCCTGCGGGTGCTGGAGGAGGTGGTGGCCGCCGGCCCCGGCGTGACCGCGAAGGAGATCGGCCACGCGCTCGACATCCCGCAGGCGACCGTCTACCGGATCCTCAACCTGCTGGTCGCCGAGGAGTACCTGGTCCGCCTGCCCGACCTGTCCGGGTTCGCGCTGGGCGTCCGCGCCGGCCGGCTCGCGCTGCCCGCGGCGACGGGGCCGTGCCTCGCCGCCCGCGCCGTCGTCCGCCACCTGCGCGGGCGGACGCGCTGGGCGGTGCACCTGGCGTCGTTCGCCGCCGGGCAGATCACGCTGATCGACGCCGACCCCGACCATCCCGCGCCCGACACGGGCCTGCTCGCCCGCGTCCCGTCGGCGTTCGCGCTGGGCCGGCTGCTGCTGGCCGAGCGGTCCGACTGGCGCGTGCTGACACGCGAGGTCCGGGCGCTGACGCGGCACACCGTCACCGCCGACGACGAGCTGCAGCGGCTGCTGGCGCAGGTGCGGGCCGACGGGATCGCCCGGCAGTGCGGGGAGGTCCGCGACGACCGCGGCTGCCTGGCGCTGCCGATCCGGTCGCCGCTGGACGGGACGCTCGTGGGCGGCCTGGCGCTCGCCGGGCCGGCCGAGCGGATCGCCGAGCCGAACGACGAGCTCGTCGCCGCGGTCCGGGACCACGCCGAGCGGCTGGCGCCGCTGCTCGCGTGAGACCCGGCGTGGGGACTCCGAGCCGGGCCGGGCGTCAGGGGGCGATGCCGACGTACTTCGTCTCCAGGAACTCCTCGATGCCCTCGGCCCCGCCCTCGCGGCCGAAGCCGGACTGCTTGACGCCACCGAACGGCGCCGCCGGGTTCGACACGATGCCCTGGTTGAGCCCGACCATGCCGGTCTCCAGGCCCTCCGCCACCCGCAGCGCGCGGGAGAGGTCGCGCGTGAAGGCGTAGGCGACCAGGCCGTACGGGGTGTCGTTGGCCGCGGCGAGCGCCTCGTCGTCCGAGGTGAACGTCGTGATCGGCGCGACCGGGCCGAAGATCTCCTCGCTCTCCAGCGCCGCGCCGGCGGGCACGTCGGCCAGCACGGTCGGGGCGTAGAAGTAGCCGCGCTCCCCCGCGGGCCCGCCGCCGGTCAGCACGCGCGCGCCGCCCGCGACGGCCTCGGAGACGAGCGCGTCGACCTTCTTGCGGGCCTCGGCGTCGATCAGCGGGCCGACGTCGACGCCGTCCTCGGTGCCGCGCCCGATCCGCAGCGCGCCCATCCGCGCGGCGAGCCGCTCGCCGAACTCGGCCGCGACGTCGGCGTGCACGAGGAACCGGTTGGCGGCCGTGCAGGCCTCGCCGATGTTGCGCATCTTGGCGAGCATCGCGCCCTCGACAGCAGCGTCGAGGTCGGCATCGGCGAAGACGAGGAACGGCGCGTTGCCGCCCAGCTCCATCGACACCCGCAGCAGCTGCTGGGCCGACGCCGCGACGAGCGAGCGGCCGACCGCCGTCGAGCCGGTGAACGACAGCTTGCGCAGCCGGGGATCGGCGATCAGCGGGGCCGTCACCGGGCCGGCCGCGCTGGTCGTGACGACGTTCAGCACGCCGGCGGGCAGCCCGGCCTCGGCGAGGACCGCGGCCAGCGCGAGCATCGACAGCGGCGTCTGCGCGGCGGGCTTGACGACCATCGTGCAGCCCGCCGCCACGGCCGGGCCGATCTTGCGGGTGCCCATGGCCATCGGGAAGTTCCACGGGGTGACGAACAGGCACGGCCCGACCGGCTGCTTCATCGTCAGCAGGCGGGTGGCGCCGTTGGGGGCGACCGACCAGCGCCCGGCGATCCGCACGGCCTCCTCGGAGAACCAGCGGAAGAACTCGGCGGCGTAGGCGATCTCGGCCCGGGACTCCGCGAGCGTCTTGCCCATCTCGAGGGTCATGAGCAGGGCGAGGTCCTCGACCCGCTCGGTGATCATCTCGAAGGCCCTGCGCAGGATCTCACCGCGCTCCCGCGGCGGCGTCGCGGCCCAGTCCGGCTGGGCGGCGACGGCGGCGTCGAGCGCCGCGGCGGCGTCGGCCTCGGTGGCGTCCGCGACCCGGGTGAGGACCTCGCCGGTCGCCGGGTCCTCGACGGGAAGCTGCGCGCCGCCGGTCGCGTCCCGCCAGGATCCGGCGACGAACAGGCCGGTCGGAACGGCCGAGAGGACCGCGGCCTCGCGGTCGCTCGCCGCGTTGGTGACGTCGTCCATGTGCCTCGCTGACCTCCGCTCGGTGACCCCGGGGGTTCCGCCCGCCTCCCCGCGCCTGTGCCCCGAACCTACCGCCGGTCGAGGGCCCGCGCCGTCGCGAGCGCCACACGGCGCCGGCGGGGCGGTCGCTGTCGGACGACCGGCCGTGGTCGGCGGATGGGGAGCGGGAGGGCCGCGTATGGCCCGTCACTTCCCACAACGGCGATCACCACCCGCCCTCCTCACCCGGGCCGGGACCGCACCGGGCCATGAGCCGGGCCGGCCACCGACTCCCGGAGCCCGACCATGATCGCCACGTCGGGAACCGCCGGGCGACGAACAACCGTCCCTGCGCCCCGAAACGGCGACGCCCGGCCACCCGCTCCGGCACGGGGCCCGCTCGCTCACCGCACGACCTCCCGCACCCGCCCGCGGTCGAGCGCCCACTCCCGCTCGGCGCCGAGCTCGTCCAGGACCGTCCGGTCGTGGCTCGCCACGACCAGCGCACCCCGGTAGCCCGCCAGCGCGTCGACCGGCGCCGCGATGCTCGCGAGATCGAGGTTGTTGGTCGGCTCGTCGAGCAGCAGCAGCTGCGGCGCCGGGTCGGCGAGCAACAGCCGGGCGAGCAGCACGCCGCGAGGCGGGCCTGCACGGCCTCGCCGGGAGAGGGCGACCTCCGGCGGCGGCGACGCTAGCGACCGGGCGGCCGGGCCGGCAACCGGATTCCGGCGGCCGGCCTGGCCGGGTGGTCGCGAGCGCCGCCGGGCTCAGGCGGGCTCGCCGTCCACGAGCACCTGCACGCCGTCACCCCAGAAGCTCAGCAGCCCGGCGACCCGGCTCGACTCCGGCAGCGGGTCCGGGTACTCCCAGGCCGCGTCGGCGAGCACGGTGCCGTCGGGCAGGGTCGCGTTCCAGTACCGCGCCTCGCCCTTGTACGGGCAGCGGCTGCGCGTCTCCGACGGCCCGAGCGGCACCTGGACGTCCTCGCGCGGCAGGTACCAGCGGTTGGGCAGCCCGGTCTCGGACAGCACGTACGGGGCCTTGGACTCGGCGAGCACCACGTCGCCGGCGCGCACCTGCACGGTCCGGCTCGTCGGCCGCACGTCGACCCGCGTGTACGGGTCGGCGAGGTGGGCGAACACCTGCTCGTCCTCGTCGAACCACGCGTCCATCCGGTCCCAGTACAAGGCGGCGTACCCGGCCAGCCACGGCGCCTCGGGCTTCGGGTCCGGGTAGGACCAGACCGCGTTCTCCGCCGTCCGGTCGCCGACGACGACCGAGTGGTAGCGCGCGTCGCCCTTGAACGGGCAGTGCGTGGTGTGGTCGGTCGGCACGAGCACGTCCGGGTCGATGTCGCCGAAGGGCACGTAGAGCACCGGGAGCAGCCCGGTCTCGTGGACGAGCATCCCGCCCCGGGTGTCCAGGACGGTCCGGTCGGCGAACCGGGCCCGGATGCGGCGCGGGAACGGCTGCGCGAAGAGGCGGTGCGCCGGGCCGTCGATCGTGTAGTTGACGGAGGTGGGTGCGGGCCCGGACAGCGGGCCGCCATGACGGGTGAGTCCCATGCACCGGGCAACCCGCCGGGGCCGGCCGGGCATTCCGGATCAGGGGCCGGGCAGCGGCAGCGGGCCGAAGTCGGGGTCGCGCCACAGCAGGCGGCTCCGCGGGTGCGGGTGCGGCCGCGTCGCCGACGTCACGTCGAACACCCTGGTCAACGCCTCGTTCAGGCCGCGCCCGGCGCGGGGCGACACCACCGGCTCGGCGCTCACCGCAGCCTCGCCGTCGCGGTCAGCGAGGGCCCGGCGCCGCGGGCGGCGACGGTCACCGCGACGTCGGCGCCGTCGCGCGTCCCGGTCGCGACGACGGTGTCGGGCACGAACGCCGGACGCACGAGCCGGTACGCGAAAGCGACGACCGTCGCGTCCGGAGCGTGGCGGCGCGGCAGCTCGAGCGCCAGGAGGGCGAGCAGCGGGCCGTGCACGACCAGGTCGGGGTAGCCCTCGACCTCCGTGGCGTAGGGCCGGTCGTAGTGGATGCGGTGCCCGTTGTAGGTCAGGCCGCTGAACCGGGCGAGCAGCACCGGGTCGGTCGCGAGCTCCGCGCGCCACTCCCCCGCGGGCTCGGCGGAACCGCCGGCCGGGCGGTCGAGCCGCCGCCGGGGCGCCCCGGGCGGCTCCGCGCGGTAGACGATGTCCTGCTCCTCGACGGCGACCTCGGTCCCGGCGACGGACAGCCGGTGGCGGACCGTCACGAAGGCCATCTCGCCGGTGCGCCCCGACTTGAGCGTGACGTCGGCGACCGACGAGCGGCAGGTCAGCGCCGCCCCGAGCGGGATCGGGCCCGTGACGGACAGCCGCCCGCCCGCGAACATCCGCCGCCGGCCGGGGACCGGCGGCAGCAGCGCGCCAGCCGCCGGATGGCCGTCCTCGCCCAGCTCGGCCCGGGCGGGGTGCTCCAGCGCCGTGAAGCAGTGCCACAGCGGCGGCAGCGGCGCGCCGTCGGCGAGGTCGGGCGGGTCGGCGTCGATCAGCGCCGCGAACGCCGCTGCGGCCCACGGGTCGACGCGGCGGACGATGTCGACGCGGCCCGGCCGCCAGTCCGCCATGGCGTCGGCCAGCAGGCCCGTCCCGCCGGCCGGGCCGGGCTCCGTCGCCGTCATCGCGCTCCTGCTGTTCGGGGTCGTCGCCTGTTCGGGGTCGTCGCCTGTTCGGGGTCGTCGCCTGTTCGGGGTCGTCGCCGACACTCTGGCAGCGGGGCGGCGGGCCGACCACCCGGCGTCGCCGTGCGGCGATCCCGGCACGGGCGACCCCGGGCAGCCACGCGGCCGGCCCGCGCACACCGGGCGCCCGCCGCCCGGGGGCGCCTCCGTGCCTACCCGGGCGGGCGCACCTGCAGCCGGCCGGTGCGCCGCTCGCCGTCGAGGGCCAGCAGGGCCTGGTCGAAGGTGCTCCCGAAGACGGTGTCCTCTCCCCGCTCGGCCATGGCGTCGACGGCGGCGAGGAGCTCCCGCGACGCCGAGACCAGCGCCTGCGCGGCCGTCCGCACCCCGAACGTGGGCCGCTCCCCTCCGGCGCCCGGCCGGATCCGCGCGAGCAGGTCGACCACGCGCAGGTAGCGGTCGACGAGGTGCTGCTCGGCGCGGGTCATCGCCGGGACCGGCGGCGGGCCGTCGTGATCGGTCATGCCGCGATGAGACCACCGGAGGCGACCGGGGCGCCGGGGCGGTCCGCTGCCGGCCGATGCTTCCGCGTCGGGCGAACGCCGGCGCGAACGCGGGCGCGCGGCGCGGCCGGCGGCCCGGACCGGACCGGCAGGTGGCCGCACACGTCGTGCCGTGTGCGGCCACCCGGGGTCGGGCCGGGTTCCTACAGGAAGCCGCCCGACTGCCGCTGCCACAGCTGGGCGTACCCGCCGCCGCGGGCCAGCAGCTCGGCGTGGCTGCCCTCCTCGGCGACGCGACCCCGGTCGAGGACGATCAGCCGGTCCATCCCCGCCACGGTGGACAGCCGGTGGGCCACCGCGACCGCGGTCCGCCCGGCCATCACCGTCCACAGGGCCTGCTGGATGCGCGCCTCGCTCTCCGAGTCCAGCGCGCTCGTCGCCTCGTCCAGCAGCAGGATGGGCGCGTCGCGCAGGATCGCCCGCGCGATCGCGACCCGCTGCCGCTGGCCACCCGAGAGCTTGACGCCCCGCTCGCCGACGAGCGTGTCGAAGCCGTCGGGCAGCCCCTCGACGAACTCCAGCACGTGCGCGGCCTCGGCGGCGGCCCGGATCTGCTCCGGCGTCGCGCCGGGCCGGCCGAACGCGATGTTCTCGCCGAGCGTGCGGTGGAACATCGCCGGGTCCTGCGGGACGTAGGCGAGCATCCCGCGCAGGTCGGCCTGCGACAGCCGGGCGATGTCCTGGCCGCCGACGAGGATCCGGCCGCCCTCGATGTCCGCGAGGCGCAGCAGGAGCCGGATGACCGACGTCTTGCCGCCGCCGGAGCGCCCGACAAGGCCGACCCGCTCGCCGTCGCCGATCCGCAGGTCCAGCCCGTCGAACAGCGGCGCGGTCACACCGGGGTGGGTGAACCGCACCCGCTCGAACGCGATGGTCGCCGCGCCCGACACCAGCGGGTCCGGCGTGGACGGGTCGAGCACGGTCGGCGGGTCGAGCAGCAGCTCGGCGAACTGCGCAGCCTCGGTCAGCGCGCGCTCCAGGCCGCGGTAGGTCTGGTTGAACTCGAAGAGGATCTGCGTCGCCTGCACGAAGTAGCTGAACGTGACGACGACCGCCGCCACGCCCGGGCCCCCCGGACGCGCCGCGACCGCGAGCGCCAGCAGCAGGCCCACCACGTTGACGGCGACCGACAGCGGCGCGACGACCGTGTCGATCCGCAGGTTGTGGAAGTCCCAGCTGGCCAGCGTCAGGCGCCGGTGCTCGCGCACGCGACGGCGGTGCTCGGCCGCCTCGCGCAGCTCGGAGGCGTGCGCGCGCACGGCGTCCATGTTGGTCAGCGTGTCGGCGACGTGCCCGGACAGCCGCACCCACGACGCCTCGCGCTGGTCGACCAGCACCTGGCGCCTGCGGACGAGCGGGATCACGACCGCGGCCGTGCCGACGATCATGCCGACCAGCACCGCGACGAGCAGCGGCTCGATCCGCCACAGCACGACCGAGGCGAAGCCCAGCGGCACGATGCTCGACACGATCCGGAACGAGAGCGTGTCGACGAAGTCCTCGTACTGGGACGCGAACGACAGCACGCGCTTGGTCAGCGAGCCGGCGAAGTTGTCGTGGAAGAACGACGCGTCCTTGGCCAGCAGCGCGTCGAGCCCGCTGACGTAGAGCTGCTCGATGCCGTAGGCGTCCGCGCGGTTGAGGCAGTGGACGCCCAGGCGCCACAGCGCCTCGCCGCCGAGCAGGGCCGCCGCGAACGCGAGGACGTACGGCACGAGCAGCGGCCCGGACAGCGGCTCACCGGCGACGGCCCGCCCCACGAGCGCGGCCACGACCAGCGGGGGCAGGTAGCTCACGCAGACGGAGCCGACTGCGGGGAACAGCATCGCGCCCGCCGTCAGCCATGGCCTCCGGCGCAGCTCACGGCCGTACAGGCGCACGGCGAGGCGCAGCGCGGCCGCGCGGCGGTCGCGCGCGGTCGCGGGCGCCTGCGCGGCGGCCGGCCGTGCGGCGAGCGTGACGGACACAGAGGACTCCCCCGTGGATGCGACGAGAGGCGGTGCAGAGATGGTCGTCGCACGTGGGTTGTCCGGTCCACGGGTTTACGGCCGGACGCCGCCTGCCTCAGGCGCCGGTGAGCACGCTGCGGACCCGGGACGGCAGGCGGTCGGCCAGTGCGGCGCACACGGCGGCGCCCCAGGCGGCGTCGGCCCGGACCGGCCAGGCGAGCTCGGCCTCGGCGCGCAGGTGCCTCGGCAGGAAGGGGACGCCCCAGGTGACCGCGGTGTCCTCGACGGCGTCGCAGGCCTCGCGCCACCGCTCGTCGGTCAGCACCGGCGGCTGCGGCTGCGCGAGCGCCGTGCGCACGGCCGGCGTGTGCGGGCCGAACTCCGTGTCGGGCGTGACGGCCGTCGGTAGGCACGCCCCGCTCCACGGCGCGGCCAGCAGCGCCGCGATGTCGCTGTCCTGGCAGACGGTCGCGAGGCCGGCGTCGAAGACGGCGAGGACGCCCGTCAGGTAGCCGGCGAGCCGCCGGTGCGGCCGCCCGACCGCGGCGTAGGGGTGCAGCAGGATCTCCGGCGTCGGCCGGCTGGCGACCGGCCGGGGCAGCCCGAAGACCGCGCTCCACCGGCACCAGCGCGCCAGCAGGCGGTCGTCCGCGCAGCCGTTGATGGCCGCGATGCGCGCGGCGGTCCGGTCGGGGCCGGACAGCGCGAGCTCGCCCATCTCGGCGACCTGGTCGAGCGACAGGGTCGGCAGCGTCAGGTCGAGGGTGCGTGCGTCGGCGAGGCGCAGGTCAGTGGCCATGGGACGACGAGCCTCCTGGGTAGTCGGACGTCCACGACGCCAGCGACGCGATCGCGGAACCGGTGGCCACGGCGTGGTGTGCCGAGCCGGAGCGGGAGAGGGTGGTCGCGGACCCGCCAGAGCTGGACGGGTCCGCGACCGGGTGAGCCGGCGTGGCCGGCGCGAGGCTGAGCTGGGGAGCGGAAGCCTGCTGCGCGTCGGCCGACAGGGCGCCGGTCGAGGTGTGGTGGCGGTGGTGGGAGCCGGAGTGGTGGGAGCCGGAGTGGTGGGTGCCGGACGCGGTGCCGCCGGCCGGGTCGCCTGCGGTGGTGCCGGTGGGCTGGCCGCCGGTCGTACCGCCGGCGGTGGTGGTGGTGGTGCCGGTGCCGCTGGTGGTGGTGCCGTCGGTCGCGCCGCCATCGGTCGTGCCGCCGGTGGCGGTCGTGCCGCCGGTGGTGCCGTCGCCCCCGGACCCGCCGGCCTGCTGGGCGCCCGTCGCGGGTGGCGGCGGGGGCGGCGGCCGGTGTCGGTGCTGCCGGACGCGCGGCGCGGTGGCCGGCGTACCGCCGGCCGTGTCGCCCTGCGTCCCGGCCTGCGTCCCGCCGCCCGGCGCGGTGTCGACCGCCTGCTGCTCCGCCGCCGGGCGCGGCGCCGGCAGGATGGCGGCCGCCGCGGCCTGCAGCGTCCCGGGGTCGGCCGGAACCACGGTCGGGGCCGCCGCGGCCTGCAGCGCCGCCGCGCGCTGCTGGGGCAGGTCCACGCTCGCGACCTGGGCGATGGCGGGCACGTCGACCGAGACGCCGGCGTCGAGGTCGCCGGCGCTGGCCGGCCGCTCGGCCGAGGTCGCCCCGCCGACGGCCGCATCGGCGGTGCCCTGGCCCGCCGCGTCGGCGAGCGGCGTGGGGACGGCGGGCACAGCGCGCAGGGCGGCAACGGGCAGGGAAACACCCAGAGCCACGGCGACGCCGGCACGGACGAGGCGCGGCGCGCGGGTGGATGTCGTCATTACCTTCTCTCCTGCTGGTCAGACGGTGTCGAACTGTTCGGTGTGGACCCGCTGTTGGGGGATGTCGAGCTCGTCGAGCGCGTCCATCACCCCGGTCACGAACGGGTTGGAACCGCAGATGAAGTAGTCGAGCTGGTTGCGCCGGAACTCGCCCGGCAGCACCTCCTCCAGGAAGTCCGCGTTCACGCGGCCCGTCGCGCCGGGCCAGCCAGGGTCGGGCCGGGTGAGGGTCGGGAAGACCGCCAGGTCCATGCGCCGGCGCAGGACGTCGAGCTCGTCGAGGAAGAGCAGGTCGGACTGGTCGCGGGCGGACAGGATCAGCCGGTGCGGGCGGCGGTCGCCGCGGTCGGCGAGCGTGCGCAGCATGCTCATCATCGGCGTGATCCCGACGCCGCCGGCCAGGAGCACCAGCCCGGTCGCGTTGATGTAGTCGACGGTGAAGGAGCCGTGCGGGCCGTCGAGGAAGACGCGCGTCCCGCGGCGCAGCTTGCCCAGCATGCGCGTCCAGTCGCCCACGTGGCGCACGGTGAACTCGACGGTCCCGTCCGGCCGGGTGCCCGACGCGATCGTGAACGGGTGGTCGGTCGCGAGCGCCCAGCGGCGCAGGCGCAGCCAGGCGAACTGGCCGGGCGCGAAGACGAGCGGCTCGCGGCCGAAGCGGCGCAGTCCGATGGGCTGCAGCACGATCGTGCTGACGCCGCCGCCCTCGGTCCGGATGTCGCGGACGCGGAACCCCCGGCGCCCCGACAGCAGCGGGCGCAGGGCCCAGCGCACCACCAGCACGACGGCCAGTGCGCCGGTCATCGCCGCGAACCAGGCGGCCATCCCGGTGTCCTGGACGAGGTGACGCAGCCACAGCACGTGCAGCGCGCTGCCGCCCACCGCGGCGGCGGCGAGGCCGATGTGCGCGTACCGCCAGAAGCGGTACGACATCCGCAGCCGCCTGCGGGCGACCGCGGTCAGGGCCAGGAGGCAGAACGCGAGGGTCGCCACGGTGGCGGCCTTCGCCCGCGGCGGGGCGTGGACGATGTCGAGCAGCCCGAGGTTGCGCGGGTCGGCCACGACGACCGCGGCGAGGTGGGCCAGCACGAGCACGACCACCAGCAGCCCGAGGTAGCGGTGGACGCCGTGGATGGCCTCGATGCCGAGCGACCCCGTCAGCGAGCGCAGCCGGGACACCACGACGATCGCCGCCACCAGCGCCGAACCGGCGACCAGCCCGAGCACGAGCGAGATCTCGAGCGTGAAGCCGCCGTCCTGGCCCGCGTTCACGGCCAGGACCAGCGGGACGATCAACAGAGCCACGAAGGCGCCACCCCACACCAGGCGGGCGACGACCCTCGCAACGGACGAGCTGGGCACGGCGCGAAACCGTAACGATCGAATCTCGCCGGACAACCATTCTGAGAGCGGCGGTTGCGCCCCGCGAGGCGGACGGGCCCCACAACGCGACCACCGGACCGGGGCTGGCCGGAACAGCCTCCCGGGTATGGGCCGTTCGGAGTCATCACCTCTCAGTGGCGACCCGGCCGTCGCTCGCCCGGACCGGACGTCCGCTCACGGTACCGGTAAGCGGGGGCCACTGCACCGTTCGTCGTAGTAACGACGTTACGTCGTCCAACCTGAGAGCCGTCGCGGCTAACAGCCCAGTTGCTGCCGCCGTACGGTCCAACCGATGGGCCGTCCACCGCCCGGGGCCGTCATTCCGGCGTGGCTGAGCAACCCGGTCTCTCAGCTTGGGCAACCGCGGCTCGGCCCGGCTCCTACCGTCGACGGCCGTCCCACCCGGTGCCGCTCCCCCGTTGGACACCGGTGGCGACCTTGGACCCGAAAGGTGCCTGATGGCTCGATCCACCCTGGCCGCGCGCGTCACCTCCGCGGTCGGCGTCGCCCTCGCCGCCGCGCTGTGCGGCGGGCTGATGTCCGCCTGCGGCGCCGCGCTCGCCGAGCCGACCCCTCACCCGCACGGCTCGACCGGCTCCGGCGGCTCCGGCCGGGGAGGCGCCGGCACGTCCCGCACGGGAGCGTCCGGCTCGACGGCGACGGGCGGCCCGAACGGCGGCCAGGCCGGACCGGGCGGTCGGAACGGTGGGGCCCAGGACGGTGGCGCCCAGAACGGCGACCAGCAGAACGGCGGTGGCCGGAACGGCGGCGGCCAGAACGGTGGCGGCCAGCAGGACGGCGGCCAGCAGGACGGCGGCCGGAACGGTGGCGGCCAGAACGGCGGCGGCCGGAACGGCGGCGGCCACGGCCAGAACGGCGCCGGCCAGCAGGACGGCGCCCAGCCGTTCACGCCGACCGGGCGCGAGCATCCCGGCCGCACCCAGCAGGGCACGCCGAAGGCGACGGCTCCCAACCCCAACTGCACGCTGATCGTGCCGACCGCCCCGCTGACCGCGCAGGGGCTCGCGACGCCCTACCGGCTGACCGCCACCAACCGGGACGAGGGCACCTGCCACGAGAGCAACGCCGACCAGTCGGCGTTCGTCGAGGCGACGATCCTGGACCCGAGGACCGGCGCGCTGTCGGTCTACCACCCGCTCGTCGTCGACGACGGGGACGACCCGCTCGTCGCGCCGGTGTTCCCCTCCCTGCCCCCCGGCGCGGTCGTCGGCGTGTGGTTCGGGTTCCAGGGCGACGTGCTGAGGTTGCGCGGGGACACCGCGGGCTGCGTCAACGGGCTGCCCGGCTCCCCCTTCGGCCAGTTCGCGAACTGCGGCGCCGCGGCGTTCTTCACGGCTGCGAACGCGTCGATCAAGGCCGGCCGCACGGTCGTCCCGCCGCTCGGGACGGCCGTGGACGGCAAGCCGTGCCCGACCACGCGCGACTTCAGCGTCGTCGACCAGGACCAGAGCGACAACCTCGCGACGACCTACGTGTCGGTCCGTGGCCGGACCGCGCAGGACAACACCGCCGCCCGCGGCCTCCCCGGCGTCAAGCTGCTGACCAACGCCTCGGACAACGGGCTGCTGGTCGCGTTCATCGACCCGGCGCTCGGCTGCCGGCCCTACACCGCGCCGGACCTGTCCGGGGACGGGGCGCAGAGCCCCTCGCTCGCGCTGAACGAGCTGCAGGCGGCGGCGTTCCAGGCCGCGCCGGTCGCGATGGTGCCGACGAACGACCCGATGGCGCTGCGCAACGACCGGATGAGCGTCGACAAGACGAACCTGTACCGCCAGGGCGTCAACATGCCTGCCCTGCCGCCGGGCACCGACAACGGCGCTGCCTACTGCGCCGACCTGCGCCAGGTCGCCCCGGCCCGGCTCGCGCTCGACCGGCAGTGGACCGCGAGGGCCCCCTCGCCCGCCCCGGACGAGGCGCGCAACCTGTTCGACTTCCTCGTCCAGCGCCTCACGGCGTCCTGGCAGGAGCTCAAGTGCCGCGGTAAGGCCCCGGCCGTGCCCGGCGCCGGGCGTGGCGGCCGCGGCAACGGCGACAACTGATGACGCCCGCCCGGTCGGTGATCGCCGTATCGGGGAGCTGCGGGCCAGATCCGGCCCCCGAGTTCCCACCCCGGCGATCACCCGCCACCGGCTCGCGCCACCAGGGGCAGATCACCAGCTCGGGAACACCCGGGCCACATCCGGCCCCCGAGCTCCCATCCCGGCGATCACCCCACCACCGGCCCGCGCCACCAGGGGCAGATCACCAGCTCGGGAACATCCAGGCCACATCCGGCCCGGAAGCTCCCACCCCGGCGATCACCCCACCTCCGCCGCAGCGAGCAGCCGGTGATCGACAAACCGGGAGCCTCCGGGTCACACCCGGCCCGGCCGGTCCGGTCACGGACCGTAGATGTGCACCCAGTCGACCTCGAAGTTGACCGTGGAGGGCGTGCTCGAGTTCGGCGCCGGGATCCAGTTGTCGATCGGGCCGACGTCGAGCTGCATCGCCAGGTGCATCGGGGTGCGCGGGATCTCGGCGGCGTTCGTGGTGTGGAAGACCTGCTTGCCGTCGATCCAGCCGGTGATGTGGTCGGGCTCCCACTCGACGGCGTAGTCGTGCCACTGCGAGAAGTCGCCGGACTGGTCGGTGGAGTCCTGGCTGTTGTCGTTGCCGTAGTGGACCGTGAAGTGGTTGACGTTGCGGGCGGCGTCCGGGATCTCCATGAAGTCGATCTCGCCGTCCTGCGGCCACTTGCCGGAGTCCGGCCACAGCAGCATGACGGGGCCGTAGCCCGCGGCCGGCTGGATCCGCGCCCGGATCTCCCAGCGGCCGTAGGTCTGGCCATCCTTCCACGCCATGCCCCCGGAGACGTTGCCCTTGCCGACGATGCTCAGGACCCCGTTGCTGACCTGGATGTTGTCGGGGCTCTGGCGACCGACGCCGCCGGTGGTCTTCCCGTGGTAGATGTCCCAGTTCTTCGGGCTGCCGTTCGGGCCGAAGTCGTCCTGCGCGACCAGCGGCCAGTTGAACTGCGTGGCGGCGGACTGGTCCGCGGCGTTCGTCGCGCTGGCGCCGCCGGTGATCGTGGTGTTCGAGCCCGTCGAGGGCGTGGCCGTTCCCGACGTGCCGTTCCCGCGCAGGACCAGGCCGACGGCCACGGCCAACACGATGACGGCCCCCACCGCCACGAGCACGATCACGGTGCGCCGCGACCGGCGCGGGCGACCGTCGCCGTCGTCACCCGGCGGGGTCTCGACCGCCATCTTCTTCGTGTCCACCACGGGTGCACCGTAAGCCCCTCACCTGAACGGAGGCTGAGTAACCCCTCGGTGTAATCCTTCCGCAACGGCGCAGGTAGGCCGCCGTTACCGAGGCGGGCGCACGGCCACCGGCCGTATGGTCAACTGGCCCGCCTGGTGCCACGATGGCCGGGTGGTCCTCTACCCGCCGCAGACCATCGCCTACCCCGCTCAGGGCGCGCGGCCCTACCGCCGTGACGCCGAGCCGATCCCGCCGCACGTCATCGTGCTCTTCGGCGCGACCGGCGACCTGGCGCGCCGGAAGCTGATCCCGGGCCTCGCCTTCCTCGCGACGTCGTCGCTGACCCCCGACATCCGGGTCGTCGCGTCGTCGCTTGAGGAGTACACCGACGACGAGTTCCGGGCGTTCGCGAAGCAGGCCGCCAGCGAGTTCGGGGCCCACAAGTGCACCCCGGACCAGTGGGACGAGTTCGCGCGCAGCCTGCGGTACGTCTCGAGCAAGGCCGGGCCAGAGGCGCTCGCCGCGGCCGTCGCCGAGGCCGAGGAGCAGCTCGGCGAGCGCGTGCAGCGCCTGCACTACCTGTCCGTGCCGCCGAAGGCCGCGCTCGACGTGATCGACATGCTGGAGCACGCCAAGCTCGTCGAGCGGGCCAGGGTCGTCATGGAGAAGCCGTTCGGCACCGACATCGACAGCGCCGTGCACCTCAACGAGATGGTGCACCGCACGTTCGACGAGAACCAGATCTTCCGCATCGACCACTTCCTCGGCAAGGAGGCGGCGCTCAACATCCTCGCGCTGCGCTTCGCCAACGGCCTTTTCGAACCGATCTGGAACCGCAACCACATCGACCACGTCCAGATCGACGTCCCGGAGACCCTCGGGCTGGACCAGCGCGCCAACTTCTACGAGGCGACCGGCGCCTACAAGGACATGGTCGTCACGCACCTGTTCCAGATCATGGCGTTCATCGCGATGGAGCCGCCGACCGCGCTGGAGCCGTTCGCGATCTCCGAGGAGAAGAACAAGGTCTTCCGCTCGCTGCTGCCGATCCTGCCCAGCCACGTCGTGCGCGGGCAGTTCGGCGGGTACCGCGACCTGCCCGGCGTCGCGCGCGACTCCGACACCGAGACGTTCATCGCCCTGCACACCCAGATCGACAACTGGCGCTGGGCCGGGGTGCCGTTCTACCTGCGCACCGGCAAGAAGATGGCCGAGGGCCAGCGCATCATCTCGGTCGCGTTCAAGGAGGCGCCGCGGACGATGTTCCCGCCGGACTCGGGCATCGGCCAGGCGGGGCCCGACCACCTCACGTTCGACCTCGCCGACGAGTCGAAGGTCTCGCTGTCCTACTACGGCAAGCGGCCGGGGCCCGGCATGCGGCTGGACAAGCTGTCGATGCAGTTCTCCACGCGCGAGACGGACCACGCCGACGACGTACTGGAGGCCTACGAGCGGCTCATGCTCGACGCGATGCGCGGCGACCACACGCTGTTCACGACCGCGGAGGGCATCGAGAGCCTGTGGGAGCGGTCGATCCCGCTCCTGGACAACCCGCCATCGGTCCGGCCGTACCCGCCGGGGACGTGGGGTCCGAACGCGATCCACCAGCTGATCACACCGAACGCCTGGCGCCTGCCGTTCGAGCGCTCGTGGCGGGAGGCCAAGAAGTAGGGCGTGCACCCCCGCGGGAGGTGAGGATGAGGCGGCTCGCCGCCCTGCTCGCCGTGCTCGCGGTGTGCGTCGCGTGCGCGGTCCCCGGCCGCGGCGGCCCTGCCGACGTGCTGGGCTGGCCGACGTTCCCGGACCCGCCCGCGACCGCCGTCCCCGCTCCGGAGGCGGCGGCGTACCAGCAGGCGCTGGACGCGTTCGCCGCCGTCGGGCGGCGGTTCCCGACGGCGGTCGCCGGGGCGAGCGGGGTGACCGCCGCGGTGCTGGGCCCGCGCGGGGCCTGGGCCGGCGCGTCCGGCGTCGACGGGCTCGGGGTGCCGCTGCGCCCGGACACGGCGATGGGCGTCGGGACGCTGACCGTGACCGCGACCGCCGCCGAGGTGCTGCACCTGGCGGCCCAGGGCCGCATCCCGCTCGACGGCCCGCTCGTGCGCGTGCTGCCCGAGTCGCCCGTCGACCCGGCCATCACGGTCCGCCAGCTGCTCGCGATGCGCGCCGGCCTGAACGACCTCACCCCCTCGGCGTACGCCCGGCTCGTCCGCGAGGCCCACAACGTTCCGTTCGGGCTGCCGAGCCGCGCCGACCTGCTCGCGGCCCTCCCGCCCGGACCACCGGCTCCGGCCCCGACCTGGAGCAACATCGACTACGTCCTGCTCGCCGCCGCCGTCGAGCGGGTGACCGGGCAGGACCTCGCCACGGCCGTCCGTCGTGATCTCCTCGACCCGGCCGGCCTGGCGGGCATGGGGCTGGAACCGGGCCGCGCGCTGGCCGCCCCCGGTCCGGACGCGGACTCCGGCGACGCCGTGAGCGCGCCGGGCCGCGCGCTCGCGGCGGTCGCGTCCGGGGCCACCGGCCTCACCGCGGACGCCGCCGACCTCGCCCGCTGGGGGTGGGTCCTCTACGGCGCGCGGGTCCTGCCGCCGCCCGCGGTGGCGGCGATGACGACCGCAGCCGGGCCGGGACGGATCGACCAGCGCCCCTACGGCCTCGGCACGATGCTCTACAGCCGCACGATCGCGACCGGCGACGCGTACGGCCACATCGGGCGCGAGCCCGGCTGGACGAGCGTGCTGGTCGTCCAGCCCGACCGGCCGGTCGCGGTCGCGGTGCTGGCCGTCGGCGGGGACCGGGACGTCACCGGCGTCGCCAGGGCCCTGTTCCTCGCCGCCGAGCGCTCCCGGTGACCGGTGAACCTCTCCGGCCGCCGGGGCGGGTGAGGGGGCCGACCGCCGGCGGGGCGCCGACCTGGTCGAGCAGGCCGGGACGACGCGACCTCACTATGGAGCGGCGGGGCCCTCAGGCGGCACGCTCTGCGTATGTCCTTGAGCGAGCGCCTCCGCAGGCTCGGCACCGCGTTGCGGCAGGTCGACAGCGAGCTGACCGAGATCAACGAGCGGCAGTACCTGCTCGACCGCCCGTGGGAGGAGGAGTTCCTGCACTGGGCGGCCGACGGGAGGCTGCACGGCACGCTGCTGCCTCCGGCGGTCCGGCGCCGGCTCAGCGTGACGCGCTCCGGCTGGTGCCCGGGGCTCGCGGTCGGCAGGCACGCCGCGGCCGGCTGAGCGCGCCCGGCACGCTGCCGGCGGGCGGGCGTACCGTCCTGGTGTGCCCGTGCCGCCCGCCCTCCCCCCGCTGGGCTGGGACCGGGTGTTGACGGCCTGGCGTCTCGAGCCCGCGGTCCTCGTGCCCGTCGTGGTCCTCGGCGTGGGTTATCTGCTGCTGGTCCGGCGCCAGGCGGCGTGGCCCGCGGCGCGGACACGCAGCTTCCTGGCCGGCCTCGCGACGGTGCTGCTCGTCGGCTGCTCGTTCCTCGGCGTCTACGGGACCTCGCTGTTCTGGGTCCGGGCGACGCAGAACACGCTGCTGCTCATGGTGGCTCCGATGTTCCTCGCGCTGGGGGCACCGATCCGGCTGGTCGCGGACGCCCTGCCGCCGCCGGTGCGGGCGCCCCTCTCCCGCGCGTTGCACGGCCGGGTGGCACGGGCCGTGACGTTCCCGCTGGTCATCACGATCGTGCTGGTCGTCCCGCTGCTGGTGCTCTACCTGTCACCGCTCTACGAGCTGACGCTGCGCTCCCCCCTCGCCTCCGGCATCGCCGGCACGGTGGTCGCGCTGACCGGGTTCACCTACTACTGGTCGCGGTTCCGGGTCGACCCGACGCCGCGCACCGACTCCTACCTGGTCACGCTGTGGATCACGATCGTGGAGATGCTCGGCGACGCCGTGCTGGGCATCATCCTGTGGTTGGGTCCGCTGGTCGCCGCGGGCTGGTACGCCATGGCGGCGAACGGCCTCGACCCCCGCGTCGACCAGACGGTCGGTGCCGGCGTGCTGTGGATCGGCGGCGACGTCATCGGGCTGCCCTTCATCCTCGTCGTGCTGGCGCGCATGAGTCGCGAGGACGCCGGCAAGGCCGCGCAGATCGACGCCGTCCTCGACGCCGAGGACGCCGCCCGCGCGGCCGCTCCGCCGGACGCACCGGACCGGCTCTGGTGGGAGGACGACCCGCAGCTCGCCGAACGGTTCCGGCGGCGCTGAGCGGTCCGGCGGCACGGCGGTTGCGCCACCGCCGGGGTCGGGACAGGTGGCGGGGCGGGCGCCGCCTACGGTTGACCCGTGAGCACCCTGACGTGGCTGGAAGCGATCGTGATCGGCGCCGTCCAGGGCGTCGCCGAGCTCTTCCCCGTCTCCAGCCTCGGTCACAGCATCCTGATCCCGGCGCTCGTCGGCGGCGACTGGGCCCGTGACCTCGACGTCAGCGCGCCGAACTCGCCCTACCTGGCGTTCGTGGTCGGCCTGCACGTCGCGACGGCGCTCGCGCTGATCATCTACTTCCGGCGGGACTGGGTGCGGATCATCCGGGGGCTCGTGACCAGCATCGCCCGCCGCGACGTCACCGAGGCCGACCAGCGGCTGGCCTGGCTGCTGGTGCTCTCCACGATCCCGGTCGGGCTGGCCGGGCTCGTCCTCGAGCACGTGTTCCGCGTCTACTTCTCACGGCCGATCCCGACCGCGCTGTTCCTGGCCCTCAACGGCCTCGTCCTGCTGGTCGCCGAGCAGCTGCGCCGCCGCCCCGTCGTGGAGGCCGACCCCGTCACCGAGGTCATCCCGGTCTTCGGCTCCGGCCGGGCCGCGCACCGGGCCGTACCGCCGCCGACCGACGAGGAGGCGGCCGACCGGCGGCTGTCCCGGCTGCCGATCGGGCGGGCCGTGCTCATCGGCTCGGCGCAGATCGCGGCGCTGCTGCCGGGCATCAGCCGGTCCGGGTCGACGATGGTGGCCGGGCTGACCAAGGGCCTGTCGCACGCCGACGCGGCGCGGTTCTCGTTCCTGCTCGCCACGCCGGTGATCCTCGCGGCGGGCGTGCTGAAGGTCCCCGACCTCATGGGCCCGCTCGGCGACGGCATCCGCCCGCAGATCCTCGTGGGCAGCCTCCTGTCCGGGATCGGGGCGTACCTGTCGGTGAAGTACCTGACCCGGTACTTCGAGACGCGGTCGCTGCGGCCGTTCGGCGTCTACTGCCTGGTGGTGGGCGTCGGGTGCGCGCTGTGGTTCCTGGTGCGATGACGGCCGGACCGCGGGCGGCCGCCGGCGTCACGGCCCTCGTCGTCGCGGCCGGGCTGGCCGGGTGCGGCGGCAGCGCGGCGCCGGCCGCGCCCCCGAACCCGCCGCACACCTACACCACGTCGCTGTCGGCACTCGCGCAGAAGGCCGACCTCATCGCGCAGGACGACTGCACGAGCAAACCGCCGGCGCAGGTGTACCCCAACTGCGCCCGCTACGTCGCGGAGGTCGGCAACCTCGCGCTCGCCTCGCAGTCCACGGGCGTGGCCGTCGCCCCCCGCCTGGCCGACGAGGTCGGCCAGTTCAGCAGGGCGGGCTGCGTCGCGGCCCCCGGCGTCGCCGCGCCGGCCGCGGCCACCTGCGGCGGCATCCTCGGGAAGATCCAGGCCGATCTGCGGACGTTGCGCTCCCAGCTCACCGCGAAGGCGGCGTCGTCGGGCGCCTCTCCGTCGCCGCAGCCAGCGCCCGGCTGACGGCCTCGGCGGGCGTTGCGGCGTCCGGGACGGCGTCGGGCAGCGGCGCGCCGGACGCGTCGAGCACCCGCCAGCCGCCGAGCGCGACGACCGGGACGCCGCCGCGGCGGGCCAGTGCCAGCTCCGAGAGCGTCCCCCACGAGCCGCCGACGACGACCACGGCGTCGGCCGACGCCACGAGCACGGCGTTGCGTGCCTCGCCCATCCCTGTCGCGATCACCACCGAGAGGCCGGGGTGCGCGTCGTCCGGCGCCGCCCCCGGCCGCACCCCGACCGCGAGGCCGCCCGCCGCCAGCGCGCCGTCGGCCGCCGCGGCCATGACGCCTCCGCCGCCGCCGCAGAGCGTGACGGCGCCGGCGCGCGCCAGGAGCGCCCCGACCTCGCGCGCCGCGGCCCGCTCCGCGTCGGAGCAGCGGGCGGGCCCGCAGACGGCGATCTGGACGGGCCGCCGCGGCGGTTCCCGACGAACGGCGCTGTCGTCACACAGGTTCTCGCGAACGTGCCGCTCGCCGGGAACCTCGCTCACCCGCCGAAGAGCCGTTCCAGCGCCGCCCGGGCCGCCGCGTCGTGGGCCGCGACGCGCTGCACGTCCTCGGCCAGCGCGCGCACCCACTCGTCCACGCCCACGGCCCTGCGGCTGATGACCACGCCCCGCACGACCTGGCGGATCTGCGCCTCGACCCGCCCGTGGGCGCCCTCGCGCAGCTCCAGCTCGCGGTCGTGGCCGTGGACGACGACGGCGACGGGGCGCCCGTCCCGGCCGGCCATCCGGTCGGCGAGCCCCCGCTTCTGCTCGACCTCCACCATGCCGGCTGGCAGCGCGTCGGCCAGCGTCCCGGCCAGCACCCTGGCGTAGGACGCGACGTCGGCCCGGTCGGCGCGCAGCAGGCTCGCCAGCACCTGCACGTCGCCCAGCGGGCCCAGCCCGGAGGGCTCGATGCCGCCCATCGGTCCGCCCCGTCAGTCCGTGAGCGGCAGCACGAGCTGCGGCGTCGGGATCGTGTGGTCCGGACGCAGCGGGCGCACCGCCGTGCCGATCGCGAAGAACTCCGTCGTGTGCCCGCCCCAGCGGTGGCCGTGCGAGCGCAGCTGCACCCCCACGATGCCCTCCGCGTGCAGCTGCTCGGCCTCGGCCTGCATGCGGCTCATCGCGAGCTCGCGGGCGTCGTAGAGGGCCTCGGTGAACTGCGGCAGCTCGACGTTCTGCCCGATGTTGCCCATCGCCTGCCAGAACCGCTGGTGGGCGACGTGGTAGACGCAGGTGCCCATCACCATGCCCAGCGGGGCGTAGCCCGCCTGCACGAGCGTCCAGAAGTCCTGGCCGGTCAGGTCCGAGGTGAACGGCTGGTCGCGGTTGTTGCGCCAGGTGCCGGCGCCCGGCGGCGGGGCGTCGGCCTTGACGGCGGTGCCGACCGCGATGAACTCGGCCAGGTCCGAACCGAACTCCTTGAACTCGATGTCCAGCCGCACCCCGACGATGCCGTCCGCGCCGAGCTGGTCGGCCTCGGCCTCCATGCGCGTCATCGCCAGCTCGCGGGCGTGGTACATGGCCTGCGAGAGCGTCTCCAGCTCCTGGTTCTTGTTCCACCGCCCGAACTGGATGCCCACGTGGTAGATGCTCGAGCCGAGCACGAGCCCCAGCGGGCGGAACCCGGCCTCGCGCACGAGCAGGAACTCGTTGACCGTCAGGTCGGAGGTGAACAGGCTCGTCGCCTGGCCGGGACGCATCTCGGCGAGGCGGCGCATGGCGTCCTCGGGGATGCCCAACTGGGCGGGGTCGGCCGTCATGAGCCACTCCTTCGCAGCGGGAGGAACGTCAGGGTCCGGGTGGGCGCCGCCGCCGTCCGGTGGAAGCGGGCCAGCGCCGTGCCGAAGATCGTCGCCTCGGCGACGTGGTCGGTGTGGTTCTCCGACGGCTCGATCTCCCAGGTGCGCAACGTCATCGACGAGACCACGGCGCCGTCGGCGCCGGTGGCCTGCACGTGGCGGGCGAACTGCGCCCTGGCGTCGGCGCGGGTGTGGGTGATCAGCTCGGTGTAGCCGCCGATCTCGGTGTTGCCGGCGAACAGCGACCGCTGCTGGCGGGTGGCCCAGTCGTCGTGGCGGATGGCGACGCTGATGCCGAAGACCAGGTCGGCGGGCACCCAGCCGGCCAGCACCAGCTTGGCGACGTCCTGGCCGGGCAGGTGGGTCGAGAACACCCGGCCCGGGCGGGTGCGGGAGCGGGCCCGCACGGCCGTGCCGATGGCGGTGAACTCGTGGGCGCTGTTGCCCATGCCGGTCTGCGCCAGCCGGACCCCGACGATGCCGTCGGCCCCGATCGTGGCCGCCTCGGCGACCATGCGGCTCATCGCGGTGCCGTAGCCGGTCTCCAGCGCCTTCGCATAGGGCGCGAAGCCGGCGTAGCCCTGCCCGAAGCGCTGGCTCGAGGTGATCGTGCGGCCGCCGCCCATGCCGTAGTAGCCGTAGCCCCCGCAGCCGCTGTAGCCGGCCCAGCCGATGCGCTCGACGATGCAGCCCATGACCTCGCCGACAGCGTCGAAACCCGCGACCTCGAGGCCGGCCGCGGCAGGGGCCGACAGCAGCGAGGTCCAGGCGCCGCCCGCCGCGGCGCGGCGCGCCCGCTCGGTAGCCACCGGGGGCAGCCCCCGCCCGTCCCACACGGGACCGACCTTAGCCGCAGCGCCGGGGCCGTACCGGCGGGTCCGGGCAACCGCTCGGGCCGGTTGGCCGTTGCGCCGTTCGCGGGGCTGATCGACCGGACACGGTCGATACCCGCTAGCGTGGACCGCTCCTGGGCTACTGCATCGATGGAGATGGTCATGCGCGTCGGCGTGCTCACGGGGGGCGGCGACTGCCCCGGACTGAACGCGGTCATCCGGGGGATCGTCCGCAAGGGCGTCCCGGACTACGGCTACTCGTTCCTCGGGTTCCGCGACGGTTGGCGCGGCCCGCTGGAGGCGCTGACCAAGCCACTGGACATCCCTGCCGTGCGCGGCCTGCTCCCCCGCGGCGGCACGATCCTCGGCAGCTCCCGCACCAACCCGTTCGCCATCGAGAACGGCGTCGAGAAGATCAAGCGCAACCTGCAGAACCTCGGGGTCGACGCCTTGATCGCGATCGGCGGCGAGGACACCCTCGGTGTCGCGACGAAGCTGTGCGACATGGGCGTCAACGTGGTCGGCGTGCCGAAGACGATCGACAACGACCTGTCGGGCACGGACTACACGTTCGGCTTCGACACGGCCGTCAACATCGCGATGGAGGCGATCGACCGCCTGCACACCACGGCCGAGTCGCACCACCGCGCGCTGATCGTCGAGGTCATGGGTCGCCACGCCGGCTGGATCGCGCTGCACTCCGGCATGGCGGGCGGCGCGAACGCGATCCTCATCCCCGAGGTGAAGTTCGACATCGACCAGGTCTGCCAGTGGGTCGAGCAGCGCTTCCAGCTCGACTACGCGCCGATCATCGTCGTCGCCGAGGGCGCCAAGCCCAAGGAGGGCTCCGAGACGCTGCTCACGGGCGAGAAGGACGCCTTCGGGCACGTCCGGCTGGGCGGCATCGGCGACTGGCTGGCCAGGGAGATCGAGTCGCGGACCGGCAAGGAGGCCCGCACCACCGTGCTCGGCCACGTCCAGCGCGGCGGGACGCCCACGGCCCGCGACCGCTGGCTCGCCACCCGCTTCGGGCTGCACGCGATCGACGCCGTGCACGCCGGCCAGTGGGGCACGATGGTCGCCCTGCGCGGGGCCGACATCGTGACGGTGCCGCTGGCCGAGGCCACGAAGGAGCTCAAGGTCGTCGACCCGGCGCTGTACGCGGAGGCCGAGGTCTTCTTCGGCTGACCCCACCCGCACACCCCGACGCCGTCTTATGGCCACATATGGCCGCCCGCGGCTGCCTCCCGGCAGCCTCGTGTGTCCATATGGCGGGGCGGCGCGAGTCGGCCCCGCTAGACGATGCCCTGGCGCGTCGCCGTGTAGACGATCTCGGTGCGGCGGCGGACCTCCAGCTTGTCGCGCAGGTTCCGCACGTGGAACTTCACGGTCGCCTCGCTGATGACCAGCTGCACGCCGATCTCCCGGTTCGACAGACCCATGGCGAGCAGGCGCAGCACCTGGTTCTCCCGCTCGGTCAGCGCCGCGCCGCCCAGCCCGCGGACGGACGGCTGCGGGGCGACCTGGGCCGGCGGCCGCAGGACCTCGGTGCACACCGGGGTGCCGGCGTCGAACACGCTCTCTCCGCGCAGGAGCGCGTGCACGGCGCGCAGGATGTCGGCGGTCTCCGCGTTCTTGCGCATCCAGCCGTGCACGCCCAGCCGCACGGTCCGGCGCATCAGCTCGCGGTCGCGGGAACCGGTGAGCACGAGGATCCGCACGCCGCGGTGGCGTTCCAGGAGCAGGCGCGCCAGGTCCACACCGGCGTCGGGCGTCCCAGCGGCGAGGGAGACGTCGAGCACGACCAGGTCCGGCGGGCACCGGTCGGCGATCACCAGTGCGTCCCGGGGGGCCGCGGCCTCGCCCACCACGGTGAGCTCGGGCTCGCCGGCGAACAGCTGCCGCAGGCCGAACCGGGCGATCGCCTCGCCGTCCACGACGAGGATGCGTGCGGTGCGCAGCACGACCGGCTCGGCCGGCCTGGCGTCAAGCAGCACATCCGTCGTCGTCACGGCGACCTCCTTGGGCGCGTCGGCGTTGCCGATGGGCACACTAGGAAACGCGACGTTGCCCGAACGTTGCACGCCCAAGGTGTAGTGCTTGCCCCGTTCGGGGACGGCGACGATGATGGCTTCCGATCCGGGCGACGTCGCCCGTGAGGAGTTCCCATGACCCAACCCGGTGCCCGCGACCCGGTGGCCCACGCCCGGAACCTGCACGAGGTGTTCGAGGCGGTCCTGTCCGGAGACAGTCCGCGCACCGCACCGCGCCCGTTGATCTCCGCGTCGTGGGAGCGGAGCCTCGCGGCGCACGTCGACCCCGACTGGCGGCTGCCCACCGTCGTGCACGCCGGCCACGAGGTCGCCGAGCGGCGGGCCGACCACCCCCTCTCGGCGGTCCTGCCGCTGCTGCGCAGCACGCTGGTCAGCATCGCCGACGAGGCGATGCACGTGATGCTGGTCACCGACACCGACGGGACGATCCTCTGGCGCGAGGGCGCGACCGGGCTGCTGCACGCCGCCGACGCGTCCGGCCTCGCCCCCGGCTTCTCGGTCGCGGAGTCCTCGATCGGCACGAACGCGATGGGCACGACGCTCGCCGTGGACGCGCCCGTGCAGATCCACTCGGCCGAGCACCTCGTCCGCGCTTACCACATCTGGACGTGCGCGGCCGCCCCCGTGCACGACCCGGACACCGGCGACATCCTCGGCGCGATCGACATCTCCGGGCCGCTGCACACCGTCCACCCGGCGATGGCCCAGCTCGTGTCGGCGACCGCCCAGCTCGCCGAGAACCAGCTGCGGGTCCGGCTGGCGATCGCCGACGAGCGGCTGCGAGTGCGCAACATGCCGCACCTGGCGAGCCTGCGCGGGCGGCCCGGCGCCCTCGTCACGCCGACGGGGCGCGTCGTGGCCGGCGAGCCGTACGGGACGTGGCCCGACCGGGTCAGGCTGCCGGCCGACGGCGGGCGCGTCCGGCTCGACGACGGCCGCGAGCTGGAGGTCGAGCCGCTGGCCGAGGGGTTCCTGCTGCACGCGCCGCGGCGCGCGACCCGCCAGCGACGCGCGACCCTCGCGCTGCAGCTCACCGGACCCGGCGGGCCGAAGGCCACGCTCAACGGCAGGCCGGTGCCGCTGACCCTGCGCCCCGCCGAGCTGCTCGCCGCGTTGTCGCTGCACCCGGAGGGCCTCACCGCCGAGCGGCTCGCGCTGCTCCTGTACGGCGAGGAGGGCAACCCGACGACCGTCCGCGGGGAGATCCTGCGGCTGCGCGGCCTGATCGGCGCGGACGTCCTGCGCACCCGCCCCTACCGGCTCGACGCGATCGTCGACTCCGACGTCGACGCGATCCGCGCGGCGCTGCGCCAGGGCCGGCTGGGCGACGCGCTGCGGGCGTGCGGCGGCCCGGTGCTGGCGCGTTCGGACGCCCCGGAGATCCGGGAGCTGCGCGACGAGCTGGCGGCCGGGCTGCGACGGGCGGTGCTCGACGCCGACGACGGTGACGTCCTGGCGGCCTACGCCGGTCACCCGCTCGGCCGCGACGACCTCGAGGCCCACGAGCGCGCGCTGGCGGTCCTGCCGCCGGACGACCCCCGCGCCCCCGAGCTGGCCGCGCACCGCGACCGGTTGCTCGCCGAGGGCTGAGGAGGGGACCGGCCCGCTGGGCGGCGCGACCGGACCGGGTGATCACCGGGCGGGGGGCGTACGGGCCGGATCCGGCCGCCAGGCTCCCATCCCGGCGATCACCGCACCGGTGGTCCGGGCTGATCACCAACTCGGGGACCTCCAGGCCACACCCGACCACGACGCTCCCAACCCGGCGATCACCGCACCCGCAGCCCCCACAACCCGGCCCTGATCACCGGCTCGGGAGCATCCAGGCCACATCCGGCCACCAGACTCCCAACCCGGCGATCACCGCACCCGCAGCCCCCACAACCCGGCGCCTGATCACCGGCTCGGGAGCATCCAAGCCACACCCGACCACCCGGCTCCCAACCCGATCACCGCACCCGCAGCCCCCACAACCCGGCCCTGATCACCGGCTCGGGAGCATCCAAGCCACATCCGGCCACCAGACTCCCGATCTTGCGATCACGCCGGGCGGCCCGGTAGATCACACCCCTCACTCCACCGTCACGCTCTTGGCCAGGTTCCGCGGCTTGTCGACGTCGCGCCCGAGCACCACCGCCGCGTGGTAGGCGAGCAGCTGCAGCGGCACCGACAGCAGGATCGGGTCCAGCTCGGGCTCGTTGCGCGGCACCACGATCGTCCGGTCGGCGAGCTCCGCCGGCAGCTCGCGGTGCGCCAGCGCGATCACCGGACCGCGGCGGGCCTTGATCTCCGAGAGCGTCGAGGTGTTCTTGTCCAGCAGGTCGTCGTCGGGGACGATCGCGACCGTAGGCAGCTCCGGACTGATCAGCGCCAGCGGCCCGTGCTTGAGCTCGGCCGACGGGTAGGCCTCCGCGTGCACGTAGGAGACCTCCTTGAGCTTCTGCGCGCCCTCCCGCGCCACCGGCCAGCCGCGCCGCCGCCCGACGTACATGACGCTCGATGCCTGGGCGAGCTCCTTGGCGACGTCCGCGATCGCGTCGGCGCCCTCGAGGATCTCGCCGATCTGGTCGGGCAGCCGCTGCAAGCCGGCGATGATCCGCCGTCCCTCGGTGGGCGCGAGGTCGCGGATGCGACCCAGGTGCAGCGCCAGCAGGGCGAACGCGGCGACCGTCGAGGTGAACGACTTCGTCGCGGCGACCGACATCTCCGGCCCCGCGTGCAGGTAGATCCCGCCGTCGACCTGCCGCGCGATCGTCGAGCCCACGACGTTCACGATGCCGATCACCCGGCCGCCCTTGCGCTGGAGCTCCTGCACGGCGGCCAGCGTGTCGATGGTCTCGCCCGACTGGCTGACCGCGACGTAGAGCGTGTCCGGCTCGACGACGGGGTTGCGGTAGCGGAACTCGGAGGCCGCCTCGCTGGTCGCCGGCACCCGGGCGAGATCCTCGACGAGCTGGGCGCCCAGGTCGCCCGCGTAGCACGCCGAGCCGCAGCCGAGGATCTTCACGCGGCGGATCTCGCGGGCCTCGCGGACGGACAGGTTGAGCCCGCCAAGGTGCGCGGTGTCGAAGCGCTCCTCGAGCCGGCCCGACAGCGTCCGGGCGATCGTCCGCGGCTGCTCGAGGATCTCCTTGATCAGGAAGTGGGCGTGGTCGCCGATCTCGGCGCCGACGACGTCCCAGTCGATGGTCGACGGCGACTTCGCGGTGGAGCGGGCGTCGAGCGTGTACGTGCGGTAACCGGTCGCGGTGATCGTCGCCAGCTCGCCGTCGTCGAGGTAGACGACCTGCCGGGTGTAGCCGATCAGCGCCGCGACGTCGGACGCGACGAACATCTCCTTCTCACCGACCCCCAGCAGGACCGGCGAGCCGTTGCGGGCGACCACGATGCGGTCGGGGTGCTCGGCGTCGACGATCGCGAGGCCGTAGGCGCCCACCACCTGCCGCAGCGCGGCCCGCACGGCCTGCTCGAGGTCCTCGGCGCCCTCGTCGAACGCCCGCGCGACGAGATGGGCGACGCACTCGGTGTCGGTCTGCGAGACCAGCTCGACCCCGTCGGCGGCGAGCTTGGCCCGCAGCTCCTCGGCGTTCTCGATGATGCCGTTGTGGACGACCGCGATGCGCTGGGCCGTGTCGACGTGCGGGTGGGCGTTGACCGGCGTCGGCTCGCCGTGGGTGGCCCAGCGGGTGTGGCCGATGCCGGGCGAGCCCTTGAAGCGGGCCGGCAGCTCGGCGGCGAGGTCGGCGACCCGGCCGCTGACCTTGCGCACCTTGAGGCCTGAGCGGGTGCAGACGGCGACGCCCGCCGAGTCGTACCCGCGGTACTCCAGCCGGCCCAGACCCGAGACGAGGATCGGGGCCGCGTCCTGCGGCCCCACGTAACCGACGATTCCGCACATGGGATGGTCCTTTCAGCCGTAGACGAGGCGGCGCAGCTGGCGTAGCGACAGGTCGGGGGCGACGAACCGCCGGCCGCGCAGCTCCTCCGTCACCGCGGTGAAGATCGCTTCGTTGGTCAGGCCGTGCCGCCGCAGCTCGGCGTGCCGGCGCCGCACGAACCCGGGCACGGACTCGCCGTAGTACGCGACGACCTCCGCGACGACCCGCCTCGCCTCGCCGGCCGTCAGCGGGCTGCTGCGCACGAGGTGCTCGACGAGATCGTCGGGAACGGGCACCGGGCGATGGTGCCCGCTCGCCGCCAGAAACGCCAAATCCCTGCCCGGAATCGGGCAGGATCGGCCGGAATTGCGGCGGACGGGCGGCGATGGGGGATACTGCGTGCCATGACCGAGGTCGCGTCCGCGCTGCTGCCCGACCTGCGCCGCGCCCGCGACCACATCGACCGCCACTACGCGCTCCCCCTGGACCTGGACGCGCTCGCCCGGGTCGCGTGCGTGTCGAAGTACCACTTCGCGCGCTGCTTCGAGGCGGTGTACGGCGAGACGCCGATCCGGTTCCTCACCCGGCGGCGGATCGAGCGGGCGCAGGACCTGTTGCGCGGCGCCAACCTCACGGTGACCGAGATCTGCATGATGGTGGGTTACTCGAGTCTGGGCTCCTTTTCGTCACGCTTCACGGAGCTGGTCGGCGAGAGCCCGACGGCCTACCGGGACCGGTGGGCGGCCGCGGCGGGCGATCCCACCGCGCGCGTGCCGGGCTGCTGGCTGTTCATGCGGGGCGGGCTCGACCCGGCGGGCACGACGGGGCAGGCGCGAACCGCAATCCGGGAGAAGGAGCCCGCGCCCGCGCGGGCATAGCGTCGCGCACGTGATCGAGAACATCTCCCTGGTGACCATCTACTGCCTCGACCAGGACGAGGCCCGCGACTTCTGGGTGGACGTGCTCGGGTTCCGGGTCCGCACCGACGTCACGATGGGCGAGGGGTTCCGCTGGGTGACCGTCAGCCATCCCGACCAGCCCGAGCTCGAGGTGACGCTCATGACGCCCGGGCCGCCGCTCGACCCGGACGCCGCCGACTTCGTGCGCCGCCAGCTGCAGAAGGGGCAGATGGGCGGGCTCGGACTCAAGGTCGACGACTGCCGCAAGACCTACGAGGAGCTGGTGTCCAAGGGCGTCACGTTCGTGCAGGAGCCGGCCGACCGGCCGTACGGCGTCGAGGCGGTCATGCGGGACGTGTCCGGCAACTGGCTGGTGCTCGTCGAGCGCACGGACAACCCGACTCCCTGAGCCACCGCGACTCGGGGTCTGGACCAAGCCGAGTTGCCGGCTGAGCCAGATCGAGTCGCTCGCGAGCCGGCCCCGTCTGGTTCAGCGCCCGACTCGGCATGGTCGAGACCCCGACTCGCGGTCTGGTTCAGCGCCCGACTCGGGCTGGTCCAGACCCCGACTCGCGGTCAGGCGGCGGGTTCGAGCTCGCCGGCCGCCCAGAGCGCGGCGTAGGTCCCGCCGGCGGCCAGCAGCTCCGCGTGCGTCCCCAGCTCGACGACCCGGCCCGCCTCGAGCACCGCGATCCGGTCGGCCCGGGCTGCGGTCGCGAGGCGGTGCGCCACCACGAACGCCGTGCGCCGCGCCGTCACCCGGTCGCCCGCCGCCAGCACCGCCGCCTCCGTCGCCGGGTCGAGCGCCGCCGTCGCCTCGTCGAACAGCAGCAGGTCGGGGTCGGCCAGCTCCGCCCGGGCCAGCGCGATCAGCTGGCGCTGGCCCGCCGACAGGCCCTGCCCCCGCTCCCCCACCGGGTGCCGGAACCCGCCGGGCAGGCTGCGGACCAGGTCGAGGGCCCCCACCGAGCGCGCCGCCGCCTCGATCTGCGCCCGCGATGCGTCCGGCCGGGCGTAGGCGATGTTGGCCGCGACGTCCCCGGTGAACAGGTGCGGCTCCTGCGGCACCACGCCCAGCCGGTGCCGGTAGTCGGCGAGCCGGAACCGCCGCACGTCGACGCCGTCGACGAGCACCGCCCCCTCCTGCGTGTCGTAGAACCGCGCCAGCAGCTTGACCAGCGTCGACTTGCCCGCGCCCGTGGCGCCGACGAGCGCGACCGTCTCGCCGGGACGCACCCGCAGCGACACCCCGTCCAGCGCGGGGTGCGCGCCCTCGGCGGCGTAGCGGAACCGCACGCCCCGCACCTCCACGTCCCCGCGCAGGTGCGCGGGCACCGGGACGGGCTCGCCGTCGGGCTCCGGCGGCACCGTCGTCGGCGTGCGCAGCAGGTCGCCGATCCGCGACAGGCCGACCCTGGCCTGCTGGTAGCCGTCGAACACCTGCGACAGCTGCTGCACGGGCGTGAAGAACATCGCCAGGTACAGCAGGAACGCGGCGAGGACGCCAGCCGACTCCTGCCCGGTCGCCAACCGGGCGGCGCCGACCCCGAGCACCGCCGCCGTCGCGACGTCGGACAGCAGCCCGACGCCGGGGAAGAACGTCGCGATGTAGCGCTGCGCCCGCAGCCGCGAGCGCTTGTAGGCCGCGCTGCGCTCGGAGAACAGCGCCGCGCTCCGGGCCTCCCGGGTGTAGGCCTGCGCGACGCGCACGCCCGCGACGTTCTCCTGCAGGTCCGCGTTGACCACGCTGACCTTCTCGCGCGCGTCGGCGTAGGCACGCGAGGACAGCCGCCGGAACACGACCGTCGCGACGACGAGGATCGGCACCGCCGCCAGCGCGACCAGTGGCCAGCTCGGCGTCGGTGACCAGCAACGCGACCGTCACCCCGACGATCGTGAGCAGGCTGACGACGGCCTGCGCGAGCCCCGTCTGCAGGAACGTCGACAGCGCGTCGACGTCGGTGGTCATCCGGGTCATGATCCGGCCGGACAGCTCCCGCTCGTAGTAGTCCAGCCCGAGCCGTTGCAGGTGGGCGTAGCTGCGGACGCGCAGGAGGTAGAGCAGGCTCTCACCGGCCCGGGACGTCGCGACGGTCTCGGCCGCGACCACCAGCCAGCCGGCCGCGACGACGCCGAGCCCGACGAGGGCGGCGACCAGCAGTGCGCCCGGCGCGCGGGCGACGATCCCCCCGTCGACGGCGTAGCGCGCGACGAGCGGGAACGCCAGCGACGACAGCGCGTCGAGCGCGACCAGCCCGACGGCGACCGCGATCAGCCACCGCACCGGGCGCAGCAGGCCGCCCAGCCGGAAGCCCGGGTCGGGCGCGGTCGGGTCGGCGCCGCCGGTCTGCGGGTCGTCGCGCGGCGGGGGCAGCGCCGCGACGGCGGCCAGCAGCTCCGGCGTGGCCGGCACGTCGAGCCCGAACGCGCCGGGCGGGCCCATGCCGACGCCCCCGCCGGGGCCCCGCGGCCGGTCCGGGTCGCGCCCGGCCGCCACGGCCGCGCCCGGCTCGTCCGGCCACAGCTCGGGGGTGACCCCGCCGACCGGGACCACGGCGCCCCGCGCGCTCGCCGCGTCCAGCCCGAACAGCTCGCGGAAGAGCGCGCACCGCCGGGCGAGCTCGGCCTCGGTGCCCACGTCGACGACGCGCCCGGCGTCCAGCACGGCGATCCGGTCGGCGAGGGCGAGGGTGGAGCGGCGGTGCGCGACGAGCACCGTCGTCCGGTCGGCCGTGAGCGCCCGCAGCGTCTCGTGGATCGCGGCCTCGGTGGCTGTGTCGACCGCGGACGTGGCGTCGTCGAGGACGAGGACGCGCGGGTCGGTGAGCACCGCGCGGGCGAGCGCGACGCGCTGGCGCTGGCCGCCCGACAGCGTCATCCCCCGCTCGCCGACGAGGGTGTCGTAGCCGTCGGGCAACGACGTGACGAACGCGTGCACCTGCGCCGCCATGGCGGCCGCCTCGACCTCGGCGTCCGACGCGTCCGGCCGGCCGTAGGCGATGTTGGCGCGGACGGAGTCGGAGAACAGGAACGCCTCCTCGAACACCACGCCCAGCTCCCGGCGCAGGTCGACCAGCCGCAGGTCGGGCAGCGGGACCCCGCCCAGGCGCAGCTCGCCCGCCTGGGGGTCGTAGAACCGCGGCAGCAGCAGCCCGACCGTGGACTTCCCCGAGCCCGGCGGCCCGACGAGCGCGAGCGTCTCGCCCGGCGCGACGGTCAAACAGACGCCGTCGAGCACCGGCTCGCGCCGCGAGTAGCCGAACGTGACGCCGTCCAGCTCGACCGACAGCGGCCCTGGCGGCAGCGCGGCCGGGTCCGGCGGGTCGACGACGTCGGGCTGGGACTCGATGACGTCGTACACCCGCTCGACGCCCGCCCGGGCCAGCTGCGCCGCCACGACCAGCGACCCCAGCAGCCGGGCCGGCCCGACCAGCCCGGCGATGTAGGTGGTGAACGCCAGGAACGTGCCGAGGCTGATCGAGCCGGACAGGGCCATCCAGCCGCCGAGGCCGATCACCCCGACCTGCCCCAGCGTGGGCAGCGTGAGCAGCACCGGGTTGAGCCGGGCCGTCATCCTGGCCGCCCGCAGGCGCTCGCCGTACAACCGCCTGGCCCGGCCCTCCAGCGTCGCGACCTCGCGCGCCTCCTGCCCGAACCCCTTGACGACCCGGACGCCGGTGACGGTCTCCTCGACCTGCTGGGCGACGTCGGCCGCGCGCTGCTGGGCCGACCAGGTGGCCGGGAACAGCGAGCGGCGGTTGACCAGCGTGACCCGCACCGCGACCGGCAGCAGGACGAGCGCCACGATCGTGAGCAGCGGCGAGAGCCAGAACATGGCCGCGAGCGACGCCACGACGAGCACGATCGACCCGAGCGACAGCGGCGTGATCTGCAGGAGCCCCTGCAGCAGGTTCAGGTCCGTGATCGAGCGGGACACGACCTGGCCCGTGCGCAGCGCGTCCTGGCGCTGCCCGTCGAGCCGGGCGACCGCGGCGAAGACCTGCCGGCGCAGGTCGTGCTGGACGTCGAGGGCGAGCCGGCCGCCCAGGTAGCGGCGCAGGAACGCTGCGACGAACCGCACGCCCGCCAGCGCGAGGAACGCCGAGACGATGAGACCGAGCCGGGCCGTCGAGCCCGCGACCGCCTCGTCCACCGCGGCCCTGGTCAGCAGCGGGCCGATCGCATCCAGGCTGACGCCGAGGACGGAGGCGGTCAGGGCGGTGACCGCCACCGCGCGGTGGCGCATGCTGGCGCGGACGAGCCGGCGGATCCAGCCGGTGGACGGCGGATCGGACGGCGGGGCGGACGGGGAGTCGGGCACGGCACTCACGGTATGTCCCAAGACCGACAGGTTCCGCCGGATTCCCGACGCCCCGCCCCCGCGGGCCGCTACGTGATGTCGCGCCGGCCGCCGATGACGGCCGCCGCCGCGACGACCACGGCTGTCCAACCGGCCAGCACCCCCAGCGCGACCCACCACGGCGGCGGCGACGTCACCCCGGCGAGGATCTCCACCGCCTGCCCGCCTGCGTCGCCGGCCAGCGCACGCGCCGGGAGGTCGTAGAGCGCGACGTCACCCGCGTTGCCGGGCAGGTACGCCGAAAGCGCCGCCACCGCCGGCGTCGCGGCCCGGTTGAGCAGCACCGCCAGCACGAGCTCGCCGAGCAGCAGGTACACCAGCGCGCCGGCGAGCGCGGCCGCGAGGTTCGCGACGGCGATCCCGAGCGCGGTCCCGAGCACCGCCCAGAGCGCGACGACCACGACCGCGATGCCGGTGACGGCCAGCACCGGCCAGACGTCCAGCGCCACCGGCCGGGCGAGCTGGCCGGCCACCACCCCGACGACCACGGCGGCGAGCGCGTACACGGCGCCGATCCCGGCCGTGACCACCGACTTCGCCGCCAGGACCAGGCCGCGGCGGGGCGCGAGGAGGTAGGTCGTGGTGACGGTGCGGTGGCGGAACTCCCCCGACGCCGCGACGACCCCGTACACCACCGCGAACACGCTCGTGAGCGACAGCGCGTAGGCCAGGGACACCGGCAGCAGCGACGGCGCAGCGAGCCCGGCGACGGCCGCGGTCGAGATCCCGCCGAACGCGTTGACCAGCGCGGACACGACTCCGATCGGGACGAGCAGCGCCCACCACAGGCGCGTCGACCGCGCCCGGCGCCACTCGGCCCTGATCAGCCCGGCCACGACGGCCCCCCGCCGGCCGGACCCCCACCGGCCGCGCCACCGGCCGGGCCCGGGTGCTCGTGCACCAGCTGCAGGTAGAGCTGCTCCAGGTCGGGCCGCTCCTCGACCAGCCCGTAGACGGCGACCCCCGCCGCCAGCGCCGCGTCCCCGACCCGCACCGGGTCGGCGCCGATGCCGAGGCGGCCGTCCGGGAAGCGGTCGATCTCGGCGACGCCGGTCGCGGCGAGCGCCTCGGCCAGCCGCACCGGGTCGGAGCACCGCGCGACGACGCGCGCCGGCCGCGTCGCGCGGAGCGTCGCGAGGTCGCCGGCGAACACCCCGCGGCCGCGGGAAACGACCACGACATGGTCGGCGGTCTGCTCGACCTCCGCCAGCAGGTGGCTGGACACGAGCACCGCGCGGCCCCGCGCGGCGAAGCCCCGCAGGAACGCCCGCAGCCAGGCCAGTCCCTCCGGGTCGAGGCCGTTGCCTGGCTCGTCGAGCACGAGCACGCCGGGGTCGCCGAGCATGGCGACGGCGAGCGCGAGCCGCTGCCGCATCCCGAGGGAGAACCCACCGACGGGCCGGTCGGCCGCCGCGCCGAGCCCCACGGCGGACAGCCCGTCCGCGACCGCGGCGTCGGGCACGCCGATCGCGGCCGCGCAGGCGAGCAGGTGCCGGCGGGCGGTGCGGCCGGGGTGGAAGCCCTGCGCCTCCAGCACCGCGCCGACGGTACGGGCGGGCTGCGCCAGCGCGCGGTAGGGCACGCCGTCGACCAGCGCCTCGCCCGCCGTGGGCGTGACGAGGCCCAGCAGCATCCGCAGCGTCGTCGTCTTGCCCGAGCCGTTGGGACCGAGGAACCCGGTGACGAGGCCGGGCTCGACGGTGAAGCTCAGCCCGTCGACCGCGGTCACGGCACGGAAACACTTGGTGAGCGTGCGCGCCTCGAGGCGTCCCGGCCCGGCCACCGCGCCCCGTGGCGTCAGGCGCCGGCCTGCTCGGCCGGCGCGACCAGCGGGATGCCCTCCGGCGGCGTCGGCTCGGAGCTCGGCGGCGGGTTGTCGATGGCGGTGAGCAGGACGCGTGCCCAGGCCGCGTGCCCCACGTCGTTGAGCCGCACGACCCCGCGCACCCCCGGTCCGGTGGCCGCGCCCAGGTCGGCGACGCCCAGGCCCAGCCGCGCGGACTCCTCGCGGATGACGGCGTTGGTGCCCTCGGCGGCCGGGCCGCGCAGCGGCACCGTCGCGACGACCGCGTTGCGCGGCAGGGCGGCGAGCAGCGAGCGCAGCGCGACGTCCAGGCCGCCGCCCCGGCGGGCGACGTCCTCCGCGCCGATGACGCAGGTGACGAGC
This sequence comes from uncultured Actinomycetota bacterium, assembly GCA_963728105.1. Classification (GTDB taxonomy): domain Bacteria; phylum Actinomycetota; class Actinomycetes; order Mycobacteriales; family Pseudonocardiaceae; genus Pseudonocardia. The sequence continues at coordinate 58,865 of CAVSJZ010000076.1, forward strand.
GCGGCCGACTCGTGGGCGAGCAGGTCGGTCAGCTCGGGCAGCTGCCGGCCCAGCACGTCGGCCACGCCGGCCCCGGCGCGGGACAGGTTGACCACCCGCCAGGCGTCGCGGCGCCGGAGCACCTCGTGGACGACGCAGACGTAGCCCCCCTCGCGGGTCGTCGCGCCGAGGCCCTGGCTGGTCCCGTCCCCGAGCACCACCCACAGCGGCCCCTTGGCGTGGCGGGCCACGAGGTTCGAGGCGGCCCACTCGTCGGCGAACGCCCTGATCTGCAGCCGCCGGGCGGTCGCGCCGGGCAGCACGCCGCCGAGGAACCGCTCACCGCCCGCCTTCGCACGGCGGAGCGAGGCGCGCATCTGGCGGGCCTGCGAGAGAGAGGTCATGACGGCCTCCGAGCCGGGGAGCAGTACGGGCGGGCCGCACGCGGCCCGCCCCCCTCACCTGCGATCCACCTCAGTGCGGGGGAGCACACCGTAGCGGGCCCGGGGCCGTGCGTGCGCGCCCGGGTGGTGTGTCGCGACCCGATCGCCTGGCGCATGCCACCGGTACGCTGCGGACGTCCGCGAGGAGGCGACGATGGCAGAGGCCGACCCGGTGGCCGCCCCACTCCCGTCTGCGCTGGTGGCGGGGCTGATCCAGCACTGGGCCGCCGAGCGCCCCGACGCGCCGGCGCTGACCTACGGCGGCGTCACCCGGACGTGGAGCGAGCTGCTCGACCGCGTCCGCCGGGCGGCGGCGGCGCTGCGCGCGTCCGGGATCGGGCCGGGCGACCGGATCGCGGTGCTCGACCTCAACCATCCCTCGTGCGTTGAGCTGACGCTGGCCTGCGCGTGGGTCGGCGCGGCGAACGCGGTCGTCAACTTCCGGCTGGCCGCGCCGGAGATCGTCTACGTGGTCGACGACGCGCAGGCGCGGCTGCTGTTCACCGGCCCGGAGCTGGCCGGCGCCGCCGAGGCGGTCCGCGAGAAGCTGCCGGCGGTGCGCGAGGTGGTGGCCGTTCCGGACGCGTACGAAGCCTGGCTCGCCGCGCACGAGCCGGACCCCGACCCGTACCCCGCCGAGCCGGACGACTGCTTCCTGCAGCTCTACACGTCGGGGACGACCGGGTTCCCCAAGGGCGCGATGCTCACCCACCGCGGGATGATCGCCCACTCGGCCGCGATGACCGCCGACGTCGGGCTCGGGCCCGACGCGCTCGCGCAGGTGGCGATGCCGCTGTTCCACGTCGGGGGCACCAGCTTCGTGTTCGGCGCGCTCGCGCGCGGCGCGCACGCCACGCTGCTGCGCACGCCCGACCCGGTCGCCGTCCTCGACCAGCTCGAGCACGGCGGCGTCACGCACACGTTCCTCGTCCCCGCGCTGCTCGCCGCGATGACGCAGGTGCCGGGCGTGGCCGAGCGGCGCTTCCCGGCGCTGCGCAGCCTGCTCTACGGCGCCTCGCCGATGCCGCTGCCCGTCATGCGGGCCTGCCTCGCGGTGTTCCCCGGCGTGCTGTACCAGGTCTACGGCATGACCGAGGCCTCCGGCGTCGTCACGGCCCTGCCGACGGCCGACCACGAGGACCCCGCCGTCGCGCACCGGCTGGTGTCGGCCGGCCTGCCCATCACCGGCGTCGAGATCGACATCCGGGACCCGGCCACCGGCGAGCCCGTGCCGACCGGGGAGCCCGGCGAGATCTGGGTGCGGACGGCCCAGCTCATGAGCGGCTACTGGCGCCGGCCGGACGCGACGGCCGCCGCGATCACCCCGGACGGCTGGCTGCGCACGGGGGACGGGGGCCACCGCGACGCCGACGGCTACGTGTACGTCACCGACCGGATCAAGGACATGATCGTCTCGGGCGGCGAGAACGTGTACCCCGCCGAGGTCGAGCGCGTGCTGGCCGAGCACCCCGCTGTCGCCGACTGCGCGGTGATCGGCGTGCCGGACGAGCGCTGGGGCGAGGTGCCCAAGGCGGTCGTCGTCGCGGCGGCCGGACGGGAGGTCGACGCCGCCGAGCTCATCGCGCACTGCCGAGGGCACCTGGCCGCGTTCAAGTGCCCGCGGACGGTGGACGTCGTCGCCGAGCTGCCGCGCAACCCGACGGGCAAGGTCCTCAAGAAGGACCTCCGCGCGCCGTACTGGGCGGGTCGCGAGCGGGGCACCGTCTGACTTTGAGACAGCTCCCGCCTGTTCTTGATTCAATCCAGAAAGAGGGCCAGACTGCGGGCCGTGCCGACGACATCGGACTGCGAGCGCATGTTGCGCGGGGCTGCGCTCCGCGTGACGCGACCGCGGCTGGCCGTGCTGGCCGCGGTGCACGGCCGTCCGCACGCCGACACCGACTCGATCATCGGCGCCGTGCGGGAGGACCTCGGCGAGGTGTCCCACCAGGCCGTCTACGACGTGCTCCGCGCGCTGACTGCGGCGGGCCTCGTACGGCGGATCCAACCGACGGGCTCGCCGGCCCGCTACGAGGCGCGGGTCGGTGACAACCACCACCACGTCGTGTGCCGGCACTGCGGGGCCATCGAGGACGTCGACTGCGCGGTCGGCGACACACCGTGCCTGACCGCGTCCGACGACCGGGGCTACGCCATCGACGAGGCCGAGGTCGTCTACTGGGGCCTCTGCCCCGACTGCTCCGCCACGCTGCGGGACCCCGAACGGCACGACCGCGAACAACCCCTTTCCTAGTTGCAGATCGACCTATCCCGGAAGGAACACCCGTGTCCGAGAGTCACGAGACCCGTGTTGCCGAGATGAACGAGGAGGCCTCCGGTGGCTGTCCCGTCACCGCGAACGGGCGCTTCAGGGCGCCGGTCGAGGGCGGGACGAACCAGGACTGGTGGCCGAACCAGCTCAACCTGCGCATCCTGCGCAAGCACCCGGTCGAGGCCAACCCGATGGGCGCCGACTTCGACTACGCCGCCGCGTTCTCGACCGTCGACCTCGACGAGCTGGCCCGCGACGTCGACGCCGTCCTGACCGACTCGCAGGACTGGTGGCCGGCCGACTTCGGCAACTACGGCCCGCTGTTCATCCGGATGGCCTGGCACGGCGCGGGCACCTACCGCGTCAACGACGGCCGCGGCGGAGCCGGCTCGGGCATGCAGCGCTTCGCGCCGCTGAACAGCTGGCCGGACAACGTGAGCCTGGACAAGGCGCGCCGGCTGCTGTGGCCGGTCAAGAAGAAGTACGGGCGCACGCTCTCGTGGGCCGACCTGATGGTCTTCGCGGGCAACCGCGCGCTGGAGACGATGGGCCTGAAGACGTTCGGCTTCGGCGGCGGGCGCGTGGACGCCTGGGAGCCCGACGAGGACGTCTACTGGGGCCCGGAGACGACCTGGCTCGGCGACGCGCGCTACACGGGCGACCGGGACCTGGAGAACCCGCTGGCGGCCGTCCAGATGGGCCTGATCTACGTCAACCCGGAGGGCCCCAACGGCAACCCGGACCCGCTGGCCGCGGCCCGCGACATCCGCGAGACGTTCAAGCGGATGGCGATGAACGACGAGGAGACCGTCGCGCTGATCGCCGGCGGCCACACGTTCGGCAAGACGCACGGCGCAGCCGACCCCGACCGGTACGTCGGCCCCGAGCCAGAGGCCGCGCCGCTGGAGGAGCAGGGCTTCGGCTGGAAGAACTCCTTCGGGAGCGGGAAGGGCCGCGACGCGATCACCAGCGGCATCGAGGTGACCTGGTCGCAGACGCCCACGCAGTGGAGCAACAAGTTCTTCGACAACCTCTTCGGCTTCGAGTGGGAGCTCACGAAGAGCCCGGCGGGCGCCCACCAGTGGCAGCCGAAGGACGGCGGCGGCGCCAACACCGTGCCCGACCCGGAGAGCGGTGAGCTCAAGCGGCCGCCGACCATGCTGACGACGGACCTGTCGCTGCGGTTCGACCCGATCTACGAGCCGATCTCCCGGCGGTTCCACGAGCACCCCGAGGAGCTGGCCGACGCGTTCGCCAGGGCCTGGTACAAGCTGACCCACCGCGACATGGGGCCGATCCAGCGCTACCTCGGCCCGCTCGTGCCGTCGGAGGAGCTCCTCTGGCAGGACCCGATCCCGGCCGTGGACCACCCGCTGGTCGACGCCGACGACGTCGCCGCGCTCAAGGCGAAGATCCTCGACTCGGGCCTTTCGGTCGCCCAGCTCGTCAAGGCGGCGTGGGGCGCTGCCGCGTCCTTCCGCGGCAGCGACAAGCGCGGCGGCGCGAACGGCGGGCGGATCCGCCTGTCGCCGCAGCGCGAATGGGAGGTCAACGAGCCCGAGCAGCTGACCCAGGTCATCAGCGCGCTGGAGAGCGTGCAGGCGGACTTCAACGGGTCCGCGAGCGGCGGCAAGCAGGTCTCCTTCGCCGACGTCGTCGTCCTCGGCGGCGTCGCGGCGGTCGAGAAGGCCGCCAAGGACGCCGGGTACGACGTCACGGTGCCGTTCACGCCGGGACGCGCCGACGCGACCCAGGAGAAGACCGACGTCGAGTCGTTCTCCTACCTGGAGCCGACCGCGGACGGCTTCCGCAACTACCGCGGCAAGGGCCACCGCCTGCCCGGCGAGTACCTGCTCAGCGACAAGGCCAACCTGCTGAACCTCACCGCGCCCGAGATGACGGTGCTGGTCGGCGGGTTGCGGGTGCTGGGCGCCAACACCGGCGGCTCGACGGACGGCGTGTTCACCGACCGGCCGGGCACGCTGACCAACGACTTCTTCGTCAACCTCGTCGACATGGGGACGGAGTGGTCGTCCGTGGCGGGCGACGAGGACAAGTTCGAGGGCCGCGACCGCGCCACCGGCGAGGTCAAGTGGACCGGCAGCCGGGTCGACCTGGTCTTCGGGTCGAACTCCGAGCTGCGCGCGCTCGCCGAGGTCTACGCGTGCGACGACGCGAAGGAGAAGTTCGTGCACGACTTCGTGGCCGCCTTCGCCAAGGTCATGGACCTCGACCGGTTCGACGTGGCCTGACAGCCACCTGACGTGCGACCCGGTGCCCGGGCCGGCCGTGCGGCCGGCCCGGGCGCCGCTGTGTCCGCCCCCGAGGCCCGCGAGTCGGGGGCTGAGCCAGCCCGAGTTGCGCGCTCACCCATACCGCGAGTCGGGGGCTGAGCCAGCCCGAGTTGCGCGCTGCGCGGCACCGCGGCCGGGCCTCCGCGGGGGGTCGTCGGCTCCGGCCCCCACGGCCGGGGCTGGGCAGGCTTGCGTCCGACCTCCGGACGGTGTGCAATATATTGCATGCCGATTCCCGCGGAGGCCGCCGCGCTCCCGCGTTCCCTGCTGCGCGACGACGTCTACGCCCGGCTGCGGGACGCGATCGTCGACGGCACGTTCGCCCCCGGCGAGCAGCTGCGCGACGGCGACCTCGCCCACTGGCTCGGCGTCTCCCGCACGCCGGTCCGGGAGGCGCTGCTCCGGCTGGCGCAGGCGGGCCTCGTGGTCGCCGCACCCGGTCGGTCCACGACCGTCAGCACCCTCGACGCCCGCGCGGCCCGCGACGCGCAGGCGGTCGTCGCCGCGATGCACGAGCTCGCCGTCGGCACCGCCGTCGGGCTGCTGACGACGGACGACCTCGCGGCCATGCGGGACGCCAACGCGCGCTTCGGCACGGCGATCGCGGCGGGTGACGTCGACGACGCGATCGCGGCCGACGACGCGTTCCACGCCGTGCCCGTCCGGGCCGCGGGCAACGCCGCGCTCGTCACCGTCCTCGAGCAGTTCACGCCGGTCGTCCGGCGCCTGGAGCGCGTCCGGTTCGCCACGCTGGCCGGCCGCGCCTCGGTCGCCCGGCACGCCCGGCTCGTCGAGCTCTGCGAGCGCGGGGACGCCGCCGCCGCGGCCGCGCTCGCCCGCGAGACCTGGCAGACGCTCGACGCCCACCTGTCCACCGATCCCGAGCCCGGAGGCCGTCCGTGAAGCTGTCCTCGTTCCCGCGCCACCCGCTGACGTTCGGCCCGAGCCCCGTCCACCCGCTCGAGCGGCTGTCCGACCACCTCGGCGGCGCGCGGGTCTGGGCCAAGCGCGAGGACGTCAACTGCGGGCTCGCCTTCGGCGGCAACAAGGTCCGCAAGCTGGAGTACATCGTCCCGGACGTGCTGGCGAGCGGCGCCGACACGCTCGTGTCGATCGGCGGGTTCCAGAGCAACCACACCCGCCAGGTCGCGGCCGTGGCGGCGCACCTGGGCCTGCGGTGCCGGCTCGTGCAGGAGAAGTGGGTGGACTGGGACGACCCGGGCAACGACCGCGTCGGCAACATCCTCCTGTCCCGGATCATGGGCGCCGACGTGCGGCTGGACCCGGCCGGGTTCGACATCGGCATCCGCCGGTCGTGGGAGGACGCCATCGCCGACGTCGAGGCCGCCGGCGGCAAGCCCTACCCGATCCCGGCGGGGGCCTCGGAGCACCCGCTCGGCGGGCTGGGCTTCGCGAACTGGGCGTTCGAGGTCGCCGAGCAGGAACGGCAGCTGGGCGTCTTCTTCGACACGATCGTCGTCTGCACGGTGACCGGCTCGACGCACGCCGGCATGGTGGCCGGCTTCGCGGCATTGCAGGACAGCGACGGCGGCCGCCCGCGCCGGGTGCTGGGGATCGACGCGTCCGCGACCCTGGAGCAGACGCGGGCGCAGGTCGAGCGCATCGCGCGGAACACCGCCTCGCTGATCGAGCTCGGCCGCGACCTGCGGGCGGACGAGATCACCGTGCTGGAGGGCTGGGCCGGCGAGCGCTACGGCGTGCCGGTCGCCTCGACGGTCGAGGCGATCCGGCTCGTCGGCCGGCTCGAGGGCGTGATCCTCGACCCGGTCTACGAGGGGAAGTCGATGGCCGGCCTGGTCGACCTCGTGCGGTCGGGGGAGATCGGGCCCGACTCGACGGTCCTCTACGCCCACCTCGGCGGCCAGCCCGCCCTCAACGCCTACGCGGGCGCCTTCGCCTGACGGGGGTCGGGGTCACTCCCCGTCGCCGCGCGCGATCAGCGTGTCGAGCAGGGTGACGATCTGCTGCTGGCCCGCCGCCGTGCTGTCCAGGCGGGACCGGACCTCGGCGAACCCGCGGTCGACCTCGGCGAACCCCCGGTCGACGTGCTCACGCAGGTCGACGAGGTCCGCGCGCAGGGCGCTCAGCGCGCGGTTGTTCTGGTCGCGGAACTCGCGGATCTCCGTACGGATCTCGGCGACGTCGCGGTCGGCGCCGCCGGCGAGGACCCGAGCGGCGGCCGCGTCCCGCTCGCTGCGGCCGACGCGCGCGGTCAGCTCCTCCACCGCGGTCTCCAGCGCCGCCACGCGGGGCTCGAGACCGTCGGGCTGGGCCATGCCGGGAGCGTACCGGCCGCGGTGGCCCGTCCGGTGCCGAACGGGACGACCGGTCAGAACCCGAAGGCGGTCACGGCGGGGAGCGTGCCGGCGCGCAGGCCGTCGAGGACGTAGCGCTCGTGCGGGACGACGGGATCGGGCAGGGCCGACAGCCCGGCCCAGCGCAGGCCGCCGTTCTTCGCCGGCTCCATCACCCGCGGCTCGCCGGCCCAGCGGGCGCAGGTGAAGAAGAAGTCGACCCGCTCGTCGATCGGGCGGCCGTTGCGCTGGGTCCGCTGCATGACCGTGAGCGGCGCGAGGTCCCGGACGTCGATCGTGACGCCGAGCTCCTCCTCCGCCTCGCGCACGGCCGCGGCGTGCACGCTCTCGCCCTCCTCGACGTGCCCGGCGGCCGCGGTCGCCCAGTGCCCGTCGCGGTACCCGGTGTTCTGCCGCAGCTGCAGCAGCACCTCCTCGCCGCGGCGCAGAAGCACGTAGACCGCGGGCACGACGGCGAAGCTCACGGGCACCCACCGTAGGCGTCCGGTGGAAACCGTCAGCCTTGACTCCCCCGGGCACCGTGCGCCAGATTCACGCCATGAAGCTCTCGACGCAGCTGCAGTACGGCGACGACCCGGTCGGGCAGGCCGACGCGGTGGTCGAGCTGGAGAAGGCCGGGCTCGACGTCGTCTGGGTCGCCGAGGCCTACAGCTTCGACGCCGTGACGGTCATGGGCTACCTCGCCGCGCGGACCGAGCGGATCGAGATCGGCTCCGGGATCCTGCCGATCTACAGCCGGACCCCCACGCTCACCGCGATGACGGCCGCCGGGCTCGACGCACTGTCGGGCGGGCGGGCGATCCTGGGCCTCGGCGCGTCCGGACCGCAGGTCATCGAGGGCTTCCACGGCGTGCCCTACGACCGCCCGCTCGCGCGCACCCGCGAGATCATCGACATCTGCCGCCAGGTCTGGCGCCGCGAGAAGGTCCAGCACGAGGGCATCTACACGATCCCGCTGCCCCCCGGGGCGGGCACCGGGTTGGGCAAGCCGCTCAAGCTGATCAACCACCCGAAGCGGGCCGAGATCCCGATCTGGGTCGCCGCGCTCGGCGACAAGAACCTGGAGCTGACGGCCGAGCTCGCCGACGGCTGGCTGCCGCACGCCGTCCTGCCCGAGAAGATGGACGAGGTCTTCGGGCCGGCGCTGCGGGCCGGGTTCGCCAAGCGCGCGCCGCAGCTCGGCCCGCTGCAGATCACCGGCGGCGGCATCCTTGCGCTGGAGGAGGAGATGTGGGAGCCCGCCAGGGCCGCCGCCCGCGGGATGTACGCCCTCTACATCGGCGGCATGGGCGCGCGCGGCAAGAACTTCTACAACACGGTCTTCCGGCGGCAGGGCTACGAGGCGGAGGCCGCGCTCGTGCAGGACCTCTACCTCGAGGGACGCAAGGAGGAGGCGGCCGCCGCCCTGCCCGACGACTTCATCGACCGCGTGACGCTCATCGGCCCCGCCGGCCACGTCAAGGAGCGGATCGCGGCGCTGCGCGAGGCCGGGGTCACCCACTTGCACGTCCACCCCGTCAGCCGTGACGCTCCGAAACTGCTTGCGCAGGTCAAGGAGTGGATCTGAGGAGGTCACGGGCAGGTCACACCCCCGGTGACGGCGACGTCGGGTGACCCCATCACACTGAGGAGCGACAGCCCGCAGTGCCTGCGCGCAACCGGGGTTGCCGGCGAGGAAGTGGAGCGTGCCCGTGCGAGACCTGCCCCTCCCGGTGTCGGACCGGCCTCTGGGGCCCGGGCAGTACGTCTTCGTCCAGACGCACGCCTGGTGGTTGACCACCCACGGACCGCACCAACATCTGGCCGAGCACCGGCTCCGCCAGTGGGTGCCCGCCTGCGCCGACCGGCACTGGCTGCTCGAACGCGAGGTCACCGGCCGGCGCACGTGGCTCGCCGGGTCGGCGGAGGAGGCCCTCGCCGAGGGCTACGACCTGCGGCCGGCCCAGCCGAGCGGGCGCCTCCGGGCGGCCCACGGCGCGTTCGAGGCGGTCGAGGACGCCCTCGACGGTCCGGCCGCCGCGCCCCCCTGCATCCCCGCCGTCCGTCCGCGCGGCAGCTGGCGGACCCCGTCCATGGAGTTCTTCGCCCGCCTCCCCCGCGAGGTCGACGCGCTGCTCGCCCGCCTGCGTGAGGACAACACCGGCAGCTGGTTCGGCCCGTTCGCGGCCGGGGTGGCCGCCCTGCGCACCGCCCTCGTGCCGGCCGAGCTGCGGGCGACGCTGTGCCTGGCGCTCGCGCGGCTGCCGGGGGTGACGGCCGTGGAAGGCGTCGCCAACGTCGACGGCGAGGAGTGCCTCGCGCTGGTGCACGACGCCGGGCGCACCCGCACGGAGCTCATGCTCCACCCCGCCGACGGCCAGTTCGCCGGCGAGCGCGACACGCTGCGGATGGACTCCCCCGCCGGCCTGCGCGTCGGAACGGTCATCAGCTCGACGGCCGTGCGCACGGGCGTCGTCGACGCGGAGGGCTCGCTGCCCTGGTGAGACGGCGCGACCCGGCGGGACCGCGAACCCACCGAGCAACGAACGGCACTTTCGTTCAAACCTATTTGAACGAAAGTGCCGTTCGTTGCGTCTACCGGTGGCCTGGCGGCCGTCGACGCCCTCAGCGCAGCGGTTGCGGCGGGGCGCCGCGCTCCGCCTCCGGCCGCGGCCCGTGGATGCGCCGCTCCGCCTCCGCGATCGGGACGTCGTTGATGCTCGCCTCCCGCCGCCGCATGTAGCCCTCGTCGTCGAACTCCCACAGCTCGTTGCCGTAGGAGCGCCACCACCGCCCGTCGGCGTCACGGCATTCGTACTGGAAGCGCACAGCGATCCGGTTGCCCTCGAACGCCCACAGGTCCTTGCGCAGCGCGTAGTCCAGCTCCCGCGCCCACTTGTCGCGCAGGAAGTCGGCGATCTCCGCCCGTCCGGCCAGGAAGCGGTCCCGGTTGCGCCAGACGGAGTCCGGCGAGTAGGCCGCAGCGACGCGTTCGGGGTCGCGCGTGTTCCAGGCGTCCTCGGCCGCCTGGACCTTCGCGGCGGCGCTCGCGGCGTCGAAAGGCGGTAAGGGGGGTCGGGTCATGTGTCCTCCACCCGGCTCGCAGGAACGGCGATCATCATCGCAGGCCTCGGGCGTCATGTTCTCGGTCACCGGACAGGACTAGCCTTGAGGGGGTCTCACGAAAAGACGATCAAGGCGGTTACCGGCGTGTCCAGCAGCAGTACCTCCACCTCCAGCGACCAGTTCGGTCCCAACGAATGGCTCGTGGAGGAGATGTACCAGCGCTTCCTCCTCGATCCGTCCAGCGTCGACCCGGCGTGGCACGACTTCTTCGCCGACTACCGACCAGGGGACGCCTCGCCGACCGCGCCCGCGCGGGCCGCAGGCGGGACCGAGACACCCCCCGCTCCCGCCGGGAAGCAGGCCGCGGAGAAGGCGGCGAAGCCGGCCCCGGCGCCCGCCCGGACCACGGCCCCGGCCGACCCCGGGGCGACCGCCACCCAGCAGGGCGCGCCGGCGACCTCACCTAACGGCGTGGTCGCCGAGCGCCCCGCCAAGCCGGCGGCGGGCACCACGTCGCGGGCCGCCCGGCCGGCGGCCGCCGCGGACGAGGGGGCGGTCACCCCGCTGCGGGGCGCCGCGCAGATGGTCGTCAAGAACATGAACGCCTCGCTGGCGGTGCCGACGGCCACGAGCGTGCGCGCGGTCCCGGCCAAGCTGCTGGCCGACAACCGCGTCGTCATCAACAACCAGCTGATCCGCACCCGGGGCGGAAAGATCAGTTTCACGCACCTGATCGGCTACGCGGTGGTCAAGGCGCTGGCCGAATTCCCGGTCATGAACCGGCACTTCGCCGAGATCGACGGCAAGCCGACCGTCGTGGCGCCCGAGCACGTCAACCTGGGCCTTGCCATCGACCTGGCCGGCAAGAACGGCCAGCGCTCCCTCGTGGTCGTGTCGATCAAGGGCTGCGAGACGATGAGCTTCGCCCAGTTCTGGTCGGCGTACGAGGACGTCGTCCGCAAAGCCCGGGGCGGGAACCTCACGGCGGAGGACTTCGCGGGCACGACGATCAGCCTCACCAACCCCGGCACGCTGGGCACGAACCACTCCGTCCCGCGGCTCATGCAGGGCCAGGGCGCGATCGTCGGCGTCGGCGCGATGGAGTACCCGGCCGAGTTCCAGGGCGCCAGCAACGAGCGGCTGGCCCAGATCGGCGTCAGCAAGATCATCACCCTGACGTCGACGTACGACCACCGGATCATCCAGGGCGCCGAGTCCGGCGACTTCCTGCGCCGCGTCCATCGCCTGCTGCTCGGCGAGGACGGCTACTACGACGACATCTTCCGCTCGCTGCGGGTCCCCTACGAGCCGGTCCGCTGGGTGCAGGACCTGCCGGACGACCCGGTCGACAAGGTCGCGCGCGTCATCGAGCTGATCGACGCCTACCGCACGCGCGGCCACATGATGGCCGACACCGACCCGCTCAACTACCGCCAGCGCCGCCACCCGGACCTCGACGTGCTCTCCCACGGGCTGACGCTGTGGGACCTCGACCGCGAGTTCGCCGTCGGCGGCTTCGCCGGCGAGGAGCGGATGAAGCTGCGCGACGTGCTGGGCGTCCTGCGGGACGCGTACTGCCGCACGGTCGGCACGGAGTACATGCACATCGCCAACCCGGAGCAGCGGGCCTGGCTGCAGCAGCGCATCGAGGTGCCGCACCAGAAGCCGCACCCCAACGAGCAGAAGTACATCCTCTCCAAGCTCAACGCGGCCGAGGCGTTCGAGACGTTCCTGCAGACCAAGTACGTCGGGCAGAAGCGGTTCTCCCTCGAGGGCGGCGAGACCGTCATCCCGCTGCTGGACGCGGTGCTGGACAAGGCCGCCGAGCACGAGCTCGACGAGGTCGTCATCGGCATGCCGCACCGGGGCCGGCTCAACGTGCTGGCCAACATCGTCGGCAAGCCGATCAGCCAGATCTTCCGCGAGTTCGAGGGCAACCTCGACCCCGGCCAGGCGCACGGCTCCGGCGACGTCAAGTACCACCTGGGCGCCGAGGGCAAGTACTTCCGGATGTTCGGCGACGGCGAGACGGTCGTGTCGCTCGCGTCCAACCCGAGCCACCTGGAGGCCGTCGACCCGGTGCTGGAGGGCATCGTCCGCGCCAAGCAGGACATGCTCGACAAGGGCGAGGGCGGGTTCACCGTGCTGCCGCTCATGCTGCACGGGGACGCCGCGTTCGCCGGTCAGGGCGTGGTCGCCGAGACGCTGAACCTCGCGCTGCTGCGCGGCTACCGCACCGGCGGCACCGTGCACGTGGTCGTCAACAACCAGGTCGGGTTCACCACCGCGCCGGAGCACTCGCGGTCCTCGCAGTACTCCACCGACGTCGCGAAGATGATCGGCGCGCCGGTCTTCCACGTGAACGGCGACGACCCCGAGGCCTGCGTGTGGGTGGCCAAGCTGGCCGTCGACTACCGCGAGCGCTGGCACAACGACGTCGTGATCGATATGGTCTGCTACCGCCGCCGCGGGCACAACGAGGGCGACGACCCGTCGATGACGCAGCCGGCGATGTACGACGTGATCGACGCCAAGCGCAGCGTCCGCAAGCTCTACACCGAGTCGCTCATCGGCCGCGGCGACATCTCCATGGAGGAGGCCGAGCACGCGCTGCGCGACTTCTCCAACCAGCTGGAGCACGTGTTCAACGAGGTCCGCGAGCTGGAGCGGACGCCGGCCAGGATCAGCCCGTCCGTCGAGGACGAGCAGCTGCCGGCGCCCGACGTCGACACGTCCGTGCCGCTGGAGGTCGTCCACCGGATCGGGGACGTCCACGTGGACCTGCCCGAGGGCTTCACGGTGCACCAGCGCGTCAAGCCGGTGCTGCAGCGGCGCTACAAGATGTCCCGCGAGGGCAACGTCGACTGGGCGTTCGCCGAGCTCCTCGCGCTCGGCTCGCTCGTGATGGACGGGCGGCTGGTGCGCCTGTCCGGGCAGGACACCCGGCGCGGCACGTTCGTCCAGCGCCACTCGGTGGTCATCGACCGCAAGACCGGCCGCGAGTACATCCCGCTGCGTCACCTGTCGGAGAACCAGGACCGCTTCCTTCCCTACGACTCGGCGCTGTCGGAGTTCGCGGCCGTCGGCTTCGAGTACGGCTACTCGGTCGCCAACCCCAACGCGTTCGTGGGGTGGGAGGCGCAGTTCGGCGACTTCGCCAACGGCGCGCAGTCGATCACCGACGAGTTCATCGCGTCCGGTGAGGCGAAGTGGGGCCAGATGTCCGACCTCGCCCTGCTGCTGCCGCACGGGCTCGAGGGCCAGGGCCCCGACCACAGCTCCGGGCGCATCGAGCGGTTCCTGCAGCTGTGCGCCGAGGGCTCGATGACGGTGGCGGTGCCCAGCGAGCCGTCGAACTACTTCCACCTCCTGCGCCACCACGCGATGGACGGCGTCCGCCGGCCGCTGATCGTGTTCACGCCGAAGTGGATGCTGCGGGCGAAGCAGGTCGTGAGCCCGCTGTCGGAGTTCACCGGGGGTCGGTTCCGCACGGTGGTCGACGACCCGCGCTTCCGGTCCGACGAGGGCGCGGCCACCGGCGTCCGCCGCGTGCTGCTGTGCGCCGGCAAGATCTACTGGGAGCTGGAGGCGGCGCGGGTGAAGCGCGGCGTCGAGGACGTCGCGATCGTCCGGATCGAGCAGCTCTACCCGGTGCCCGACCGCCAGCTCGTCGCGGTGCTCGACCGCTACCCCAACGCCGAGGACGTGCGGTGGGTCCAGGAGGAACCGGGCAACCAGGGCGCCTGGCCGTTCTTCGGGCTGGTGCTGCCGGAGAAGCTGCCGCGGCTGGTCGGGATCCGGCGGGTGTCGCGACGGGCGATGGCGGCACCGGCGGCGGGGTCGTCGAAGGTGCACGAGGTGGAGCAGGCGGCGCTCATCGAGGCCGCGCTCGGCAGCGACTGACCCGTGTACTCGACGGACCGCGGCATCGAGGAGCTCGCCGAGCGCCGGGGCGAGGAGCAGGTCAGCGTCGTGTGGCTGGCCGAGCGGCTGCAGGCGTTCGTCGACGCCAACCCGGCGTTCGAGGACGCCGTGGAGCGGCTGGCGAGCTTCCTCGCCCGGGACGACGCCGACTGACGGGTGTCACCCCGACGCCGGTGACCCGGTGTCGCAGGGCTCTGGCGTGTGGGTGACCACCGGGGCAGGATGACTGCGCCGGCCGGGGAGCGGGGAGCCGAAGGGGGGTCGGCTCGTGACGCGTGCGCGCCGTCTCCTGCTCCGACCTGCCACCCTCGCGGCGGCGCTCTGCACGGTGCTGCTCGCCGGGGTCCCCGCGGGCGCCGCGTCGTTCGCGCCCCGGACACCCGCCGGCCCGGGCGTCCGCTCGGCCGGTCCCCCGGGCCCCGCGGCCGACGACACCGGTGCAGCGCCGGCCGCCGCCCGCACCGGCGGGCCGAGCCCTCCCACGCCGGACGCACCGCGCCGAGCGCCCCGCGGGGTCGCGGACATCCCGCCCGCGCGGTCCGCGGCGTCGTCCGCGCTCGAGCTGGTGCACACGACGGCCCCACCCGGGAGCGCCGCGTCCGCCGCGATCGCCTTCGCGCTGGCCCAGATCGGCCTGCCCTACGAGTGGGGCGGCGACGGGCCACGGCACGGCGACGTCGGCTTCGACTGCTCCGGTCTGACGAGGGCCGCGTTCGACGACGCCGGGATCGGCCTGCCGCGCACCGCCCAGACGCAGTTCTACGCGGGCCCGCACGTGCCGGACGGCGACCCGCTGCAGCCCGGTGACCTGGTGTTCTACGGCGTGCCGGCCGACGTGCACCACGTCGGGCTGTACCTGGGCGGCGGCCGGATGGTCAACGCGCCCGACTTCGGCGAACCCGTCCAGGCCGCGGCGGTGCGCTACCCGGGAGACGACTACCTCGGCGCCACCCGGCCCGCCGCCGGGCGCAACGCCCCGGGGCTGCTCGCCACCCCGGAGCTGCCCGTGCGCGTGCCGCCGGCCCCCGCTCCCGGCGTGCCGCACGCGCCGCGGAGGTTCCCCGCCCCGGCCGCCCCGCTGCCCGCGCCCGGCACCGTCCTGGGCCCGGCGACGCCCCGCCAGCTGGCCGCGACCGCTGCCGGGCCCGTCCCCGCGGGCCGGCAGCCGGCGGCGCCGCCGGGTTCGGGTGGAACGGCGGCCGCAGCGGGCCCGGGCGGACCGGCCACGGCGGCGGGCCCGGGTGGGTCGGCGACCGCGGCGGCGACACCGGACCCGCGGGCCGGCGGTCCGGCCCCGGCACCCGCCACCGCGAACCCGGCGCCGAGTGGCCTAGCGGCGCCCGCTCCCGCGGACCCGGCGGGACCGGCATCGGCCGGCGGCGCGGGGCCGGCCAGCGGGACGGTCCCGGCGCCGTCGGCGGCCGCCCCGCAGGTCACCGGAACCGCGACACCGCGCGGTCCCACCCCGACCGCGTCCCCGGAGCCCGGCGCGGACCCGACGACGAGCACCGGGGCGGGACCGGACGCCGGGACGCCGGCCGCGGGGGCACCGACCACCACCGGGCCGGCGACTCCGCCGGGCGCGCCCGCTGCCGCGACGCCACCGACGACCGGGCCGACCCCGGCGCCGGCGTCACCGCCGGCGGACCCCGCCGCGGCGGGACCTGGCGGGCCGCTGCCGACGACCCCGGCGACCGCCGCCTCACCGGGCGCAGGGAGCCCCGCCGCGGCACCGTCGACGGCCTCGGGCCCGGCCGCGCCCGGCAGCCCCGTCCCGGCCGGGCCCGGCCCGGCTACGTCTCTGCCCGTCACGGCCAGCCCGCCCGCGGCCGGCAGCCCCGCACCGACCTCTCCGACACCTGCCGCCACACCCGGCCGCTCCGACCCCACCGCAACACCGGCGACCCCCACCCGCCCCACCGCGGCCGGCAGCCCCGCACCGGCCTCTCCGACACCTGCCGCCACACCCGGCCGGTCCGACCCCACCGCAACACCGCCCGCGCCCGGCCCCCCGGCGACGGTCGCCCCGACGACCGCGGCCGCGGCGGGCGCAGCGGGCCCGGGCGCCGACCCGCCGCCCGGCAGTCCCGCTCCGGCCCCGCCGGCGACCCCGGCCGCCGCGGCGCCGAACCCCGCGCGGGCACCGACGGCCGCACCGGCCGCCCTCCCGCCCGGCGTGCCGCCCGCCGCGCCCGGCACCACTGCCCGGCCGGCACCCGGCACCACTGCCCGGTCGGCACCCGCCGCAGCGGCTCCCCACAGCACCACTGCCCGGCCGGCCCCCGCCGCAGCTGCTCCCCCCGGCGCGACACCGACCCGGCTGGTCCTGCCGTCCGGCCCGCTCACGCTGGTTGCGGCGGCTCCCGGCGCCGACGGACTGCCGCCGCCACCGGCCACCGCGGCGACCGGCACCCTCGTCTGGCGGGCCGGCGTGGGTGGCGGCGGCACCGCCGTCGTCCGGCTGGCGTCCGCGGCCCGCACGGCCGGGCCGGCGCCAGGAGCCGCCGTGCTGGTGTCGGGCGCCGACGGCGTGCCGCACGCGCTGTCCGTCACGTCCCGCACGGTGCTCACCGCGACCGGCGCGCGGGCGGCCACGACCGTCGCCGGCCCGGGCTACCGCGTGGTGCTGCTCGTCCCCGACGCCGCCGGCCGGTGGCTGGTCGTCGTCGCGTCGTGACCCGTGCCGCCGGACGGCCCGGCGGGTCAGCGCCGGCCGGCCAGCCCCAGCGGCCTGCGGGCCACCGCAGCCTGCAGCGCCTCGACCGCCTTCTCGACCGCCGTGATGCGGTCCGCGACGTCGTCTCCGGAGGCGAGGCGGTCGGGCTTGGGGAAGGGCCGCATCGTCATCCACGACTCGACCCAGAGCACCTCCAGCGCCGCCTCCCAGGCGAGCACGTTGCCCACGCGGGCGGCGACGCGCAGCTCGCTGGCTTCCTCGAGCTCGCGACCGAGCCGGCGCACGGCGACCTCGAGCTCCGCGACGCGCCGGGCGTTGCGCTCGCTGTCGCCAGCCACGCCCTCGGTCATCGCCGCGACGGCGGCGCGGTAGTCGCGCGCGTCCCTCATGGCTCCTCCCGCGGGACGACGACGACGAGCGGCATCGCGTGCCGCGCCCGGTCGAAGAACAGGCCCCGGCCGGGCCGAGGCGACCAGGTCAGCAGCGTCCCGGGCAGCAGCGGCTGCAGGTCGGCGCCCTGGACGTCCAGCGCGACCCAGGCACCGATGTCGTCGACCGTCGCGCCCATCATCAACAGCGCGCGCATCCGGGGAACGGTCCGCCACCAGCCCAGCACGTGCACCCCGACCTCGGGCCCGAAGTGCACGACCGTCCGCAGGGCCTCCAGGCCGGCCCGGTCGAGCAGCGCCTCGGCGGCGTCCGCGGCGTAGAGCACGACGAGCGTCCGCGGGCCGCCGTCCCCGGTGAGCCGCTTCCGCACGTCCTCGGCGAGGTCCACGATCACGGACTGGAGCGCCCCCGGCTCGACGCGATCGACGTGCGCGCCGGCGGCCTCGGCCCTCGCCCGCAGCCGCTCGGCCGGCCCGGTCGACCTGCCCGCCCCGTCCGCCTCCGCGCCGCTCCGCCTCCGCGAGCCGGTCGGTCCCCGCGGCCGGGTCCGCCTCGACACGCCGGTCCGCCTGCTCCGGCCGGTCCGCCTCGGCGACGAGCGGGACGAGCACGACCCGGCGGACGTCCGCGGTCCGGAGCATGCCGGCGGCCGCCGCCCCGAGCACCCGCACGGCGTCGGCTCCGGCCGCGCCGAGCACCGCCAGGTTGCGCCCCGGCGCCCGCGGAAGGGCCGCCGCCGCGGCGCTCGCCTCCACGTCCATGCTCTGCCCGACCAGCACGTGCGGGCCGTCGGGCAGCCGGTCCAGTAGCGTGTCGATCGTGGGCGCCCGGCTGCCGTCGAACACGCCCGGCTCCGGCGGTCGCCCGCCCGCGTGCTGCTCGACCCAGCGCCGGTGGAGGTCGACCTGGACGTCGGCGAGGACGCGCGGCGTGCTGGCGTCGGGGATGCGCGCGACCCGGT
This sequence comes from uncultured Actinomycetota bacterium, assembly GCA_963728105.1. Classification (GTDB taxonomy): domain Bacteria; phylum Actinomycetota; class Actinomycetes; order Mycobacteriales; family Pseudonocardiaceae; genus Pseudonocardia. The sequence goes on from CAVSJZ010000076.1 coordinate 77,186, forward strand.
TGGCGTGGCGCATGCCCGACTCGTGGTTGACGACGGCGTGCCAGCGCGGCAGGTCGAGGGTCGCCTCGTTGCGCCGGTCGTCCAGCACCCGCCGGGCCCGGGGCAGCGCGATGCGCAGCACGAACTGCTCGAAGATGGCAGGCCGCCCCCAGAACTCCCCGATGCCGGAGACGTCCTGGCTGGCCAGCACGAGATGGATGCCCTGGGAACGGCCCCGGCGCGCCACGTCCTCCAGCAGCAGGCCCGCCTCGCGGGACACGCTGTCCCGCTCGGAGAACAGGTACTGGAACTCGTCGACGACGGCGACGATCCGGGGCCAGCGGTGCTCCTGTCCCGCAACGCCGCGCAGGTCGGCGAGCTTGGTGACCTCGTACTCCTTCGCCGCGGCGGCGCGCCGGCGCATCTCGTCGGCGAGGAACTGCAGCAGCGCCAGGCCGAACTCGCGGTCGGTGTTGACGTGCAGCCCCACCAGCTTCGCGTGGGGCAGGAACGACGGGTCCCGCGTGCCGGGCGCGAACTGCGCGAACGACACGCCCTCCTTGAAGTCCAGCAGGTAGAGCTCCAGCTCCGTGGGGCTGTAGCGCGTCGTCAGCGAGGCGATCCAGGTCAGCAGCAGGTTGGTCTTGCCCGACCCGCTCGGCCCGCCGACCAGTGCGTGCGGCGAGGCGTCGTCGAGGACGACCGGGACGCGGCCCGCGTCGTCGAAGCCGATCTCGGCCCGCAGGCCGTCACGCGAGCTCGCCTTCCACCGCTCGCCGTCGGGCGTGAGGATGTCGGCCAGCGTGCTGATCCGGTTGCGCCAGCTCTCGTGCTCCTCCGCGATCGCGTGGCCGGCCCGGGCCACGAGCTCGTCGGCCCAGGCCCGCTCCGGGGTGACGCGCACGTGCGGCCCGGTGATCGACGCCCGGGCCGTGCCCGCCGCGTCGAGGTCGATCGTCTCGACGGAGGCACCCAGCGTCTGCGGCACGTCCACCAGCACCAGCTGCACGCCGCAGTCGAGGCCGCCGCGCGCGATCCGGGCCAGCGCCTCGCGCTCGTCGTCACGCAGCGGGGTGCGGTCGCCGACGAGGACCGCGACGGTCCACGGCTCGGGACGCTGGTCGGTCGTGGTGCCCTTCTCGACCCACTCGGCCACCGACGTCCAGCCCGCCTCCCGGACGCGGCGGTGCACGCGGCGGACGCGGTCGGCCAGCTCGTCCAGCAGCGGGGTCAGCCCCCGCGGGTCGTGGACGGTGACGATGCCGGTGCGCGTGAGCGGGTGCAGCCGCGGGAGCGGGCCGGTGATCTGCGCGACGTCCCACAGGTGCACGGCGACGAGCCCCGGCCGGAAGTGGCTGACGACCCGCAGCAGCAGGTCCTCGACCATGCCCAGCGCGGCGGTCCTTGACTCGTGCCGCGTGCTGACCTGCAGGTGCGACTCGTCGAGCAGCGGGACGGCGACGTCGAACGCCTCGTCGCCCGCGACGCCGACGTGCCCGTCGCCGACCCGCCACATCCGGGGGACGCCGGCCAGCCCCGGGTGCTGGCCGTGCTTGCCCAGCCACTCGTCGGGAGGGCGGCTCGCCGAGCCGGGAGCCGCCTCCGCCACGATCGCGTCCAGCTCGGGGAAGGCGGCCGCGGGGCGCAGCGCCGCGCTGGTCCGGTCGGCCTCGACGGCGCCGGCGAGCGTCGCGAACGCCGGGTTGTGCTCGACGAACGGCAGGACCGCTTCGACCTCGGGATCCTGCCCCCTGGTACGCAGCCACAGCTCGACGAGCGCATCCAGGTGGCGCCGCCGCGCCGCCTCGGCCGCGGCCGCCGTCGCGCCGTCAGCGGCGGCGATGGCGTCGCACAGGGCGTCGTACGCCTCGCGGATGCGGCGGCGGCGACCGCCGAACAGGCCGGCCACGACCTACAGCCGGGCCGCGATGTCGGCGACGCTGGTCTCGCCAGCGCCGATCAGGCCGATGCCGCGCGCGAGCTCGTCGGCGGCCTTGTGGAGGGTGGGCGGCACCAGCGACTCGTGATGGTTCGCGTCCAACCCGGAGAGCAGGCCGAGCGCGTCGGCGATCCGGCCCTGCGCGAAGCCCGCGTACGCGCGCGCCCGGCCGATCTCCTCGGCCGCGCCGAGCAGCATCGCGCGCACCTCCTCGACCGAGCTCACAGCCGGGCGGCCACCCCGTCGGCGGCCTGGATGGCGGCGGAAACGGCCTGCTGCACCTCCGTGATGCTGCCGATGGCCTGGGCCAGCAGACCGGTGGCCTCCGGCGCGTCGGCCTGGCCGCTCCCCTCCGTCGCCCGCATGAGCAGGCCCTGCGCCTGCTCGAGCGACGAGTGGGCCTGTTGCAACGCGCCCAGGCTCTCCTCGGCCTTCTCGGTGGCCAGGTTGATCCCGGCGCGAACCTCCTCGATGCTCGCCATGAGCCGTACTCCCGATCACGTCGTTCCCGGAGATGCCTGCGGCCGCAATCTAGGACAGTCGGTGGCGGAGCCGGCGTTCACCACCTCGACGGTCACTCAGTGCACCTCAATTACTCAGTGCACCTCAATTACTCAGTGCACATCAACTACTCAGTAACATCACATCAACTACTCAGTGCACACCAATGGTCGCCCATGTGCCAGTCGTGCGCAGGGATGGACCGCCGACGTCACGATCCGGCCCCGCCGCAGCGACCTCGTCCGCGGAGCGGCCCTTGCCCCGGGCCGGACGGGGGTCGAAGGTGTCGGTGGTGGTCGCGCGCGACGAGCTGGACCGCGGCGAGGGCCGCCGGGTCTGGGACGCCGACGGCCGCTGCTACCTGGACTTCTTCGGCGGCATCCTCACGACGATGACCGCGCACGCGGTGCCGGAGGTCACGGCGGCCGTCGCGGACCAGGCCGGCCGGATCATCCACAGCTCGACGCTCCACCTCAACACGCCGATGGTCGAGCTGGCCGAGCAGATCGCGACCGTGTCCGGCATCCCCGACGCGAAGGTCTTCCTCACCACCTCGGGCACCGAGGCCAACGACACGGCGCTGCTGCTCGCCTCCTCGCTGCGACGCTCCAACCAGATCCTCGCCCTGCGCCGCCATATGGACACATACGGCGGCCGCAGCGGGCGCTCACACGGCCTTATGTGGCCACATGACGGCCGCAGCGGGGCGCTCGCACTGACCTTATGTGGCCACGTGGCCGTGGGGGACGCCCGCGAGGATCCGGGGGTCCGGCTCGGGTACCGCCAGCCGGCGCGCGCCGCGGCGGGCCGACCAGCGGGCCAGGCCCGGCACGGCCGCGAGGACCCGCAGCGGCAGCGCCGGGCGCGGCTGCGCGCCGGACGCGAGACGCCGGGCCGTCGCCCGCTCGACGCGGACCTGGAACTCCTGCTCCCGGTCCACCAGCGGGTGTCGCACCCGCTCGACCTCCGCGCACGCCGCGTCGACCGCGGCCGGGGCGGCCGGCCGGCCGGTGAGCGGGCCGACGAGCCGGTTCGCGGCCTCGGCCGCGTCCACGATCGCGAAGTTGATGCCGTTGCCCCCGACCGGCGAGATGACGTGGGCGGCGTCGCCGATGAGCAGCAGGCCCGGCTCGCTCCAGCGGTCGACCCGCGTGATGCGGATCGGCAGCAGGGTCAGCTGGTTGACGTCGGTCAGCAGGTCGATCCGGTCACCCAGCCACGGCGTCCGCCTCCGCAGCAGCGCCTTCAACGGCTCGACGCCGGCCGCCCGCACCTCGCCGAACGTGCCGGCGACGAGGGTGAAGCCGATCTGCCAGCCGCCGCCCTGGCCGAGCACGGCGAGGTTCTGACCCGGCTCCGCCATCAGCTCGAGACCCGACAGCGCCGGGTCGCCAGGGCGGCGCGGCACCTCGATCCAGCAGATGTCGATGCTCGAGCTCAGCTCGGTGGCCGTCACCGACGCCAGCTGCCGCACCTTCGAGTTGCGCCCGTCGCTGCCGACCACCAGGTCCGCGCGGAGCTCGTGGCGCTCCCCGCCCCGCGTGTAGCCCACGCCGACGACGCGCCCGCCGCCGTCGCGCAGCAGCTCCGTGACGCGGGCGCCCATCCGGACGTCGAGCCCGTAGGGCCGGGACCGCTCGACCATCCACGGCAGGAACCGCGCCTGCGGCACCAGAGCGTAGAACGGGAACTTCGCGCTGGCGTCGCGGTAGTCGGCCAGTACGTACCGGCGCGACGGCGTGCTCCACACGAAGGCGTCGGCCCGGGCGTGCGGCACCTCGGCCAGCAGCGGCTCGGCCAGGCCCAGGCGGTCGAGATGGTCGAGGACCGGCGGCGCGATGCTGTCGCCGCGGAAGCGCCGGTCGAAGTCGCCGCGGGACTCCAGCAACGTCACGGCCACGCCGCCGCGGGCGAGCATGTGCGCCAGCACCACGCCGCCCGGGCCGCCGCCGACGATCAGGCAATCGGTTCGATCATCCACAATCTCAATCGTAGAGATGATTGGGCGCACCCGCGCGTCGTCGGTCCGGGGAGCGGGCGGCTTCCCGGACCGACGTCACCCCGCGATCAGGAAAGGCCGTTCTGGCTCAGCCAGTTCTTCGCGACGGTCTCCGGGCTGGGCTTGGTGTCCGAGGACGCCTCCTTGTTGAGCTGGGTCAGCCCGTCGGTCGTCAGCTTGGCCGAGACGGCGTTGAGCACCTGCGTCACCTCCGGCGTCGCCTTCGCCTTGTTGATCAGCGGGACGACGTTCTGCGCCGCGAAGTTGTCCTTCGGGTCCTGCAGGACGACGAAGTTGTTCGTCGGGATCGACGCGTCGGTCGTGAACAGGTCGGCGGCCTGCACGTCGTTGTTCTTGAGCGCCGTGACGGTCAGCGGGCCGCCCGCGTCCAGCGCCTTGTAGCCGGCGAACGTGCAGTTGTAGGTCTTCTGCAGCCCCGGGATGCCGTCGGGGCGGGTCTTGAACTCCGGCGGGCCGCCGAAGGTCAGGTCACCGCAGTGCGGGGCGAGGTCCGCTATCGACGTGGCGTGGTACTTGTCGGCCGTGGCCTTCGTGACGACCACGGCGTCCTTGTCCTCCGCCGGCGCCTTGTCCAGCACGGTCAGGGTCGGCGGCAGCGCCTTCTGCAGCGCCGCGTAGACGTCGTCGGGCGAGGTCGCGGTCGCGGTCTTGTCCAGGTACTGCAGCAGCACGCCGGAGTAGTCGGGGATCAGGTCGATCGAGCCGTCCTTGAGGCCGGGGAAGTAGGTCTCGCGGCTGCCGATGTTGAGCTTCTTGGTGACGGTGACGCCCTTGGCCGCCAAGGCCTGCGCGTAGATCTCGGCCAGGATCTGGTTCTCGGTGAAGTTGGCCGAACCGACGGTGATCGACGTCGAGTTGGTGCCGCTGCTGCCGCCGGAGCCGCCGTTCGAGAGCGGGTTGCCCCCGCCCCCGCAGGCCGTCAGCGCGAGGGTCGCGCCGGCGACCAGCGCTCCGGTCCGGGCGATCAGGGAACGTCTCATCAGGTCCTCCGGTGGTGGGGAGACGGACTTCAGGCCGCCCGGGTGGCGGCCGACGGCGACGGGAGCGCCCGCAGGCGGCGCGCGCGGGTGGGGGCGGCCTGCAGGCCGGGCGAGACCACGACGCGCGCCAGGCCGGCCAGCAGCAGGTCGGCCACGATCGCGAGCACCGCGACCAGCAGCGACCCGGCGATCATCTGCGGGAAGTCGCGGACGGCCAGCCCGTCGAAGATCAGCCGGCCCAGGCCACCGAGCCCGACGTAGGCGGCGATGGTTGCGGTCGAGACGACCTGCAGGACGGAGCTGCGGATGCCGCCGATGACCAGCGGCAGCGCGTTGGGCAGCTCGACGCCGAGCAGGACCTCGCGCCCGCGCATCCCCATCCCGCGCGCGGCGTCGACGACGGCGGCGTCGACGTTGCGGACGCCGGCGTACGTGCCGGCCAGCACCGGCGGCACCGCGAGCAGCACGAGCGCGATCAGCGGCCCGACGAAGCTCAGCCCGAACGGGGTGACGAGCAGGATGAGGATGCCCAGCGTCGGCAGCGCCCGCAGGGCGTTGGCCGAGCCGACGACGAGGAAGCCGCCGCGCCCGGTGTGCCCCACCCAGGCGCCGAGCGGGACGGCGATCACGACCGTGATGATCATCGTCAGGGCCACGTAGCCGAGGTGCTCGACGATCCGCTGGCCCATGCCGTCCTGCCCGCTCCAGTGCGCGGGGTCGAACAGGTAGCCGAGGTAGTTCACGCGGGTCTCCCCGCGCCGGTGCCGATGCGGTCCCACGGCGTGATCGCGCGCCCGACCAGCACGATGAGCGCGTCCATCACCAGCGCGAGCAGCAGCACGGTGACGATGCCCGCGATGGTCTCGGCCGGGATGTCGCGCTGGAAGGCGTCGGTGAACATCTGGCCGAGGCCGCCGAAGCCGATGACCGCTCCGACCGTCACCAGGCTGATGGACGAGACCGTCGCGACCCGCAGCCCCGCCAGCACGACGGGCACCGCGAGTGGCAGCTCGACCGCCAGGAACCGCCGCAGCGGCGTGAAGCCCATCGCGGTGGCCGAGGCGACGACGACGGGGGGCACCGAGGACAGCGCGTCGGCGACGGTGCGCACGAGCAGCGCAACGGCGTAGACCGTGAGCGCCACGATGACGTTCGCCGGGTCCAGGATGCCGGTGCCGAGGATCGGCGGGAGCAGCACGAACAGCGCGAGCGACGGGATCGTGTAGAGCAGGCCGGAGACGTTGAGCAGGGCGCTGCGCAGCGCCGGCACGCGGTTGGCCATCCACCCCAGCGGGATCGCCAGCACGAGGCCGATCACGATCGGCGGCAGGGCGAAGCCGAGGTGCTGCACCAGTAGCCGCCAGATGAGGTCCAGGTTGCCGAGCACCCAGGTCATCGCGGACCCCCTGGCCGGGGACCGCCGCTCATCAGGCGGCTCTCTCGTCGCGGCGGGCGTCGTCGAGGACGCGCAGGACGTCGTCGGCACGCACCGAGCCCACGACGGCGCCGCCTGCGTCGACGGCGACGCCCTGCCCGGACGGCGACGACAGCGCCGCGTCCAGCGCGCTGCGCAGCGAGCCGGAGGTGACGTCGTAGAGCGAGCCGCCCGGGACGACCCCCTCCGCCGTCGCGGTCAGGGGCGTGCCGTCGCCGGACCCGTGGACCCAACCCTGCGGCTGGCGGTCGGCGTCGACGACGAGCAGCCAGCCGGCGTCCGCCGGCACCTGCTCCCCCAGCGCGACCGTCGCGATGTCGCCCAGCTCCAGGGCCGACGACGACCGGAACCCCAGGCCCCGGTAACCGCGGTCCCGCCCGACGAAGGTGTCGACGAAGTCGTCGACCGGCCAGGTCAGGAGCCGGCCGGGCTCGTCGTACTGGGCCAGCTTCCCGCCGACCCGCATCACGGCGACCTTGTCGCCCAGCTTCACCGCCTCGTCGATGTCGTGGGTGACGAACACGATCGTCTTGCCCAGCTCGCCCTGCAGCCGCAGGAGCTCGTCCTGCAGGCTCTCGCGCACGACCGGGTCGACGGCGCTGAACGGCTCGTCCATGAGCAGGATCGGCGGGTCGGCCGCCAGCGCCCTGGCCACGCCGACGCGCTGCTGCTGGCCGCCCGACAGCTGCGCCGGGTAGCGGCGCCCCAGCTCGGGCGCGAGCCCGACGGTCTCCATCAGCTCGCCCGCCCGCCGCCGGGCCTTCGCGCGGCCCCAGCCCAGCAGCATCGGCACGGTCGCGATGTTGTCCAGGATCGTGCGGTGCGGGAACAGCCCGGCGTGCTGGATGACGTACCCGATGCCCAGCCGCAGCTGCGCGGCGTCGGCGGCCATGATGTCGCGGCCGTCGACCAGGATCGTGCCGTCGCTGGGCTCGACCATCCGGTTGATCATGCGAAGCGACGTCGTCTTCCCGCAGCCCGATGGCCCGACGAGCACCGTGACCTGCCCGGCCGTCACCTCGAGGTCGAGCTCGTCGACCGCGACCGTGCCGTCCGGGTAGCGCTTCGTCACACCCCGAAACTCGATCATCGTGCCTGCTTGCTCATGGCCCAGCTCCTCCGTGGCCCCGACTCCGGCGACCCACGCTATCCGGACCCACCGACAACGGCTGGCTTCGTGATCGTGACGAGACCGGACAGGTTCGCCCGAACGGTCCTGTAAGCGGTTACAGCCGTTCCTGCCGTCCGGTGTGATCCGCATCACGACCGACTCCGCAGGCGGCGACAGCGCACACGGCACGCGTTCCGGGCGGCACCGGAGCGAGCCCGGATCGAGGGTGAGTCAGCGGCCGGCGGTCGCCGGGGTTCCCAGGCGACCGCCAGCCAGCAGGCCCGCCACCGCACCGGCGGCGAGCGGCCGGGAGAACAGCCAACCCTGGTAGGCGTCGACGCCGATGCCGCGCAGCACGTGGAACTGCTCGGCGGTCTCGACGCCCTCGGCCACCGTCGTGCGTCCCATCGCGCCCGCCATCTCGACGACGGCCCTGGCGACGGCGAAGTCGACCGGGTCGTCGGCGATGCCGGCGACGAACGCCCGGTCCACCTTGACGGTCTGGGCCGGCAGCTCCTTCAGCCGCGCGAGCGAGGAGTAGCCGGTGCCGAAGTCGTCGACGGCGAACCGGACGCCCTGCTCGGTCAGCCGGCGCATCGCGGCCAGCGCCTGCGGCGGCAGGGCGACGAGGCTGGTCTCGACCAGCTCCAGCACCAGCCGGTCCCACGCGAGCCCGGCCGCGGTGACGGCGTCGGTGACGGCCTGCTCGAAGCCCGTGTCGCCCGGCAGCAGGCCCGCGAGGTTGACCGCGACCGCCGGCCGCACGCCCTCGTGCTCCGGCCACGTCGCCGCGGCTGCGGCCGCCTCCCGCAGCACCCACAGGTCCAGGTCGCGCAAAAGCCCGCAGCGCTGGGCGACCGGCAGGAACTCGGCGGGTGGGATCGTGCCGCGGTCCGGGTGCGGCCAGCGCACGAGCGCCTCCAGCGACAGCACGCGCCCGTCCGGCCCGACGACCGGCTGGTAGGCCAGCTCCAGCCCGTCGCCGCTGACCGCGGCCCGCAGCTCGGCCTCCAGCTGCAGCGCCTTGGTGGCCGTGCTGACGACGCCGTCCGTGGCGACCGCGATCCCGCCAGGGCAGTGCCGCCGCTTGACGTCGTGCATCGCGACCTCGGCGAACCGCAGCAGGTCCGCCGCGCGCACGTCGCCGGCCGGCGCCGGCGTGGCCAGGCCGACCGACGCCGTCACCGGCACGGGCCGCCCGCACACGGTCACGGTCGTGCGCAGGAGCTCGGCGACCAGCCGGGCCAGCTGGTCCGGGCCGCCGAGGTCGGTGTGGTCGGCGCAGATGACGACGAACTCGTCGCCGGCGAGCCGCGCCGCAGTGCACCCGACGGGCAGCTCGCGCTGCAGCCGCCCGGCCAGGCTGACCAGCAGGTCGTCACCCGCTTCGTGACCGAGCGAGCAGTTGACCTTCTGGAAGTCGTCGAGGTCACCGCAGACGACGGCGACGCGGTCCCGGCCGGGCCCGGCGAGCAGCCGGTCGACGAGCTCGAGGCTGGCGGCGCGGTTGGGCAGCCGGGTCAGCTCGTCCACGGTGCCGGCGCTGCGCAGCACCTCCGCGACCCGGCGCCGGTCCGTCGCGTCGGTCGCGGTGACGATCCAGACGCGGCTGCCGTCGTCGGCCAGGGTGGTCGCGACGGCCAGGTCGCACCACACCGACGTCCCGTCGCCGCGGCGCAGCGGGACGCCCTCGACCCGGTAGCCGTACTGCGCGCCCGGCGGCACCGGCCGCAGCCAGTGCGGCCAGGCGTCGCCGTCGGGCCACTCGCCGGGCGCGGGCGCGGCGAGGGCGGCGCCGGAGATCCCGCGCAGCCGCTCGAGCGGCACGTCGAGCAGCGCGGCCAGGCTCGCGTTGGCGGCGACGACCCGGCCCACGGCGTCCAGCACCGCGACGCCGTCGGGCAGCAGGGCCATGAGGTCGAGGAAGCGGCGGCCGGCCGGGCGTTGCGCCGACAGGTCGCGGACGACGCCGACCAGGCGCGCGGGCGAGCCGTCGGCGGCGTACTCGACCTCGGCCCGGCAGGAGAGGACCACGTCCCCCGGCAGCCGCAGCTCGACGTGGCGACCGGGCGGGACGCCCCCGGAGCGCATCGCGTCCATCAGCTCGGCGACCTGGCGCCGCTCGGGCGCTCTGGCGTCGTCGACGTCGAGCCCGACCGTGCCGTAGAGCTCCTCCAGCGTCTCGCTGCGCTGCAGCCGCCCTGAGCACAGCTCGTAGCTCCAGGTTCCGACGCGCGCGAGCCGCTCCAGCTCGACCGTCCAGGCGCGGTCGGCCTCGGTCTCCCCGGCCGGGCACAGCTCGACCAGCACGACGACCGACAGCGCCCGGCCGGCCGGCGACCAGCGCACGACGCGCACCGCGGTGGACACGCCGTCGGCGCGGGTGACGTGAGCGCCGGCCTCCTGGCCGGCGACGACCTCCTGCAGGCGCAGGCCGAACAGCTCGACGTCGGCCCCGACCAGGCGCTGCAGCGCGTCGTTCGCGCGGACGATGCGGTCGTCGCGGTCGCAGACGGCGGCGGGCGCGTCCGGCAGCGTCAGCGACTCGGCGGGGTCGGGACCGGTGCGGCGCAGCAGGTCGCCGAACACGGTGTCGCGCAGCGCCGACAGGTCGACGCCGGGCGGCCGGCCCAGCACGTAGGGGTCGGTCGGCCGGTCGGCGGGGTCCGGCCGGCTGGCGGGCGCCGCCGTCCAGGGCGCCCCGCCGCCGCCGGCCGGGCGCGCCCCGCCGGGGGTGGCCGCGGGAGCCGGGGACAGCACGGGATCGGCGACGTCCTCGACGATCGGCCGAGCGGTCCCGGCGACCGCGCAGCGCTCCGCGGCCGCCGCGCGGAGGTCGCCGTCGGGCGCGCGCGCGGCCTCACCGCCGTGGGCGCGAACCACGCCGGCGGAGGCGTCGCCGGCCGCGGCGTAGGTCTCGGCGGGAGAGGCGACGGCGTTCCCCGCGTTGCGGGCGTCGCCAGGGGACGCCGGCACGGTCCCGGCGAGGGCGCGGGTGTCGGCGGGGGTCGCGTGGGCGTTCGCGGCAGCCGTGCGGACGTCGTCGGCGACGGCGCGGGCGACGTCGGTCGCGAACCGGGACGGCCCGCCTCCGGCCTGCCCCAGCATCGACTGCCGGGCGCGCCAGAGGTCGGTGCGCCGGACGGCGTCGGACATCGGCGGGGAGGTCGGGCCCGGGAACGGGTCGGCGGTCGGCGCGAAGGGCCACGCGGACGGGTCCGCGGACGGGCCGGGGGTCGGCGGGGAGGTCCACGCGGACGGGTCCGCTGACGGGCCGGGGGTCGGCGCGGACGGCCACGCCAGCTGCTCCGCGGGTGAGCCGGGCGCGGGCCGGCCGGCGGCGGACGACCGACCCGCGGCGTCCCGGCGCGCCGCCGGGCGGCCTGCCGCGGCGGCGTGCGCCGGGCTCGCTGCCGTGCGACCGCGGTCGGGACCGTCGGCGACGCGGTCTCCGGGCTGACTCACGGGCGTCTCCTGGCGGCAGTGCGGCGGGTCGGTTGTAGGGGCCAACGAGATGCTCCCGCACACGATCCGCCCCAGCGGCCGCCTGGACTACCCGTGCGGCGTCATCGACCGTTCGTCCTGGTCACAATGCGTGACGATCACCTGCCGCAGTGGACGAACACGCAGGCAGACAGCCCAACTGGAGGTCACTCCATGTCAGGGGTGACCGTTCGCCCGTTCAGCGATGCGTCGCTGACGGCGGCCGACACGGCGAGCGCGACACGCCGGTCGAAGGGGCTCGGCACGATCCGGTCCGGCGCCAGGTCGGCCCGCGCGACGTCCACAATAGCCTCGGCGGCGGCGAGCTTCATGGCCTCGGTGATCCGGCGTGCGCCGGCGTCAAGCGCGCCCCGGAACACCCCGGGGAAGGCGAGGACGTTGTTGATCTGGTTCGGGAAGTCGCTGCGGCCCGTCGCGACGATCGCGGCGTACCGCCGTGCGACGTCGGGATGGACCTCCGGGTCGGGGTTGGACAGCGCGAAGACGATCGCCTCTGGCGCCATGCGGGCGAGGAGCTCCTCCGGCACCCGCCCGCTGGACAGACCCACGAAGACGTCGGCGCCGTCGAGGGCCTCAGCGAGGCCTCCGGTGACCCCCCGCGGGTTGGAGACCGCCGCCAGCAGCGCCTTCTCCCCGTCCCGTCCGGTGTCGAGGATGCCGCGGGAGTCGAGCGCCACGACGTCCCGCACGCCCGCGGCCAGCAGGATCCGCGCGCAGGCCACACCGGCCGCGCCCGCACCGGAGATCACGACGCGGACCTGCTGGATCGGACGGCCCTGCACCTCGCACGCCCCGCGCAGCGCGGCGAGCAGGACGATGGCGGTGCCGTGCTGGTCGTCGTGCATGACCGGGCAGTCGAGCGCCTCGACCAGCCGGCGCTCCAGCTCGAAGCAGCGCGGGGCGGCCACGTCCTCCAGGTTGACCGCGCCGAAGCTCGGCCGCAGCCGCACGAGCGTCTCGACGATCTCGTCGACTTCGGTGGTGTCGAGGACGAGCGGGATCGAGTCCAACCCGCCGAACGCCTTGAACAGCGCGGACTTGCCCTCCATGACCGGCAGCGCCGCCCGCGGGCCGATGTCGCCGAGGCCGAGCACCGCCGTCCCGTCGCTGACGACCGCCACCAGCCGCCCGGCCCAGGTGTAGCGGTCGGCGAGGCGGGCGTCCCTCGCGATGGCGCGGCTGACGTCGGCGACGCCGGGCGTGTAGGCGACGGCGAGGTCGCGCGCGTCGGCGAGCGGCGCGGTCAGCCCGGTGGCGAGCTTGCCGCCCTCGTGGGCGGCGAAGATCTCCTGCGGGGTCGGGGCGGGGTCGAGTGCCGTGCGGTCGGCGGTGAGGGACATGGCGGCGAGGCTCCAGGTGCGTGCGCGGGCTGGCTGTCGCGGGGCACCGGGGCCTGAAGGTGGCGGCGTGGGCGCGGTGCCGGGCGGCCGGTCCGGGGCACGACCCGATGAGGCGGCCCCGAGCGGCGGCGTCGGGTACCGGACACCGTACCGGCCGCGGGCGGGTAACCCTAGGTAACCCGGCCCACACGGCCGTCCCGGCTCTCGCGCGGTGCCGGGATCAGCGGCGGCGCAGGCGCCCCGGGCGCGGCCACAGGCGCGCGACGACCACGGCCGGGACCTGCGCCGGCCCGAGCGTGCGGGAGTCGGTCGAGCCGAAGGGGTTGTCGCCCTCCACCCACCAACCCCGCCCGTCCGGGCGCACCGCGCGCTTCACCGACAGCTGCCCCGGCCGCGCGGGCCAGCGCACCAGCACGACGTCCCCGGGCCGCGGGGGGCGGCCGAAGTCCGCCAGCACGACGTCACCGTCGCGCACGGCCGGGTGCATCGACGGCCCGCGGACCCCCACCCTGTGCCAGCGCACGGCACCTCCGCCCCTCCTGGCTTCCCCCGACGTCATCGCCTCGTCACCCAGCCCGCCGCCCTGCCCGGTAGTAGTGTCGGACCGGCCAGAGACGATCACCATCAGGGAGGACGAACCGTGCGGACACTGTCCCGCATTCTCCGCCCGCGGCTGGAGGCCACCGCGCACTGCGACCTCCCCTGCGGCGTGTACGACCCGGCCCAGGCGCGGATCGAGGCCGAGTCGGTCAAGGCGATCCAGGAGAAGTACCAGTCCAACGACGACCCCGAGTTCCGCTCCCGCGCGATCGAGATCAAGGAGCAGCGCTCCGAGCTCGTGAAGCACCACCTGTGGGTGCTGTGGACCGACTACTTCAAGCCGCCGCACTTCGAGAAGTACCCGGAGCTGCACGAGCTGTTCAACAAGGCCACCAAGGCCGCGGGTGCCTCCGGCACCAAGGGCTCGAACGACCCGGCCACCGGCCAGGCCCTGCTCGACTACATCTCGCAGATCGACAAGATCTTCTGGGAGACCAAGCAGGCCGCCTGACCCGGGCGACGACGCGGCGCCGGCCGGCGGGAGCTTTCCCGCCGGCCGGCGCCGTCGCCGGGGCCGCGTGCGACGGTGGGAGGACCCGTCACGCCGGCTCGCACCGCCAGCGGGCGGCCTCGAGAAGGCCGAAGAGCCACAGCGCGGGCAGCGGGCCCGGCAGCACCTCGACGATCCGGCCCGTCCGGCCCGTCCGCTCGCGGGCGAAGACCCGCCCACCCCCGCCGACCAGCCGGGCCGTGCCGTCGGCGGTGAGCTGGTGGGCGAGGGGTCCGAGCCGGCGCGCGGACGCCACGGTCTCGGCCGGCAGGCGGCGCGCCAGCAGCGGGTCGTTGATGCGGTTCGGGGGCAGCAGCGTGATCGCGACGCCCCGCGGGGTGTCGGCCAGCGCGGCCACGGTCATCCTGCCGGGGACCTCCTGCAACAGGCGCGGCGACGACCACGTGCCGCGAGCGAGCGTGGCGGCGTGCTGGCTGGCCGGAAGGCCGGCGACGTGGTGCAGGTTGCCGCCCAGCGCCCCGCCGGCGACCTGGGCGACGAAGCCCTTGGCCGTGACGACGTGCGCCCGGTCGGGCACCACCCTCAGCAGGGGCGTCCCGTCCGGGCCGAGGACGGTCCAGCACGGGCCGCTGCGGAACAGGACCGTGCCGCGCTCGTCGCGGCAGTGCCCGAACCGGACCAGCCAACGCGCCGGCCCTGCGGGTAGCGGGGCCTGGCGGCGATCGGGCACGGGTCTCAGGTTCGTCCGCCGGACCCCGACCGGCGATGCCCCCGGCGGGTCGGTCCCCGTGTCCGGACGGTCAGGGTTTTGTCACCGCTCGGCAACCCCCGTCCGGAGCAGCCGACGGCGTGCCACGCGGCGTGTCGCGGCCGCCACACGCGGACCGCGGTCGTCCGGCCACCGGTTCAGTCGTGGTCGGGCAACCCCTCGACGACGTGGCCCGCGGCCTGCAGCGCCTCCGCGAGCAGGCGGCGGACGTGGCCCCCGCGGGCCCGGTAGAGCGCTCGGCGCCCGTCGCGGCGGGTGCCGACCAGGCCGGCCAGCCGCAGCTTCGCCAGGTGCTGGGAGACGGCGGGGCGGGCGGCGCCGACGAGCCCGGCCAGCGCCCCGACGTCGTACTCGCCGCCGCACAGCAGCCACAGCAGCCGCAGCCGGGTCGCGTCGGCGAGCATCCGGAACGACTCGACGGCCGCCTCGACGTGCTCGTCCGGCGGAAGCCGCTCCCCGAGAGCGATGTCACTCTCGTTGTGTGCGTACATGAGCACGTATACTGCCCGGCGTGGCGACAGCGGCGCAACACGACCACCCCCGCGACTCCGGTACGAACGGACACGGACACGGACACGGACACGGGCACAAGCACCGGGCCGGCCTGGCGGCACGCCTGCGACACCTCGTCACCCCGCACAGCCACGACGCGGCGGACCGCGTGGACGGGGCGTTGGAGTCCTCGCGCGCGGGGCTGCGCGCGCTGTGGGTGTCGCTCGGGGTACTGGGGTTCACCGCGGCCGTGCAGGCCGTCGTCGCCGTCGCCTCGGGCTCCGTCGCGCTGCTGTCGGACACGCTGCACAACGCCGCCGACGCGCTGACCGCCGTTCCCGTCGGCGTCGCGTTCCTGCTGGGCCGCCGCCCGGCAACCCGCCGGTTCACCTACGGCTTCGGCCGCGCCGAGGACGTGGCCGGCATCGTCGTCGTCCTGGTCGTGCTCGCCTCCGCCGTGCTCGCGGGCTACGAGTCGATCCGGCGCCTCGCGGAGCCCACGGACGTCCGCCTGCTGGGCGTCGTCGCCGCGGCGGGTCTCGTCGGCGCCGTCGGCAACGAGATCGCGGCGCAGGTGCGGATCCGGACCGGCCGGCGGATCGGGTCGGCGGCACTGGTCGCCGACGGGCTGCACGCGCGGACCGACGCCGTGACGTCGGCGGCCGTCCTGCTCTCGGCCGGCGGCGCGGCACTGGGCTGGCGCTGGGCCGACCCCGTCGTCGGCCTGGCGATCACCGTCGCGATCGCGTCCGTGACATGGGGTGCGGCGCGCCAGGTGCTCGCCCGGCTGATGGACGCCGTCGACCCGGAGCTGGTCGAGCAGGCGACGCGGGCGCTGGCCGGCGTCGAGGGCGTCGTCGCGGTCGACGGCGTGCGGCTGCGCTGGATCGGCCACGCCCTGCGGGCGGAGGTGGACCTGTCGGTTCCTGCCGGCGTCACCGTCGAGGCGGCCCACGCCACGGCGCACGCCGCCGAGCACCGCCTCACCCACGCCGTGCCGCGCCTGACCGCGGCGACCGTGCACGCGCATCCGGCGACCGGCTGAGCGGTCCGGCCCGGTCAGGGGACGACGGCCCCCCGCGAGAAGGGGCCCGTCGCCGGTGGGGGTGTCCTCGCCGGCCGGCGCCGGCCGCCCCACCGCGGCCGGTGGTTGCTCACTACCCGGCGGTGCGGCGGGCGGCCCGCTCGATCCGCAGCGTGAGGACCTGGAACGGCCGCAGTGCGAGCTCGAGCGACCCGGGGCGCAGCGGCCGCTCGAGCAGGTCGGTCTCGGTGACGGCCCCGGCCGCGAAGCCGG
Source organism: uncultured Actinomycetota bacterium (assembly GCA_963728105.1). Classification (GTDB taxonomy): domain Bacteria; phylum Actinomycetota; class Actinomycetes; order Mycobacteriales; family Pseudonocardiaceae; genus Pseudonocardia. Next base: position 93,604 of record CAVSJZ010000076.1, read on the forward strand.
GCGTCAGGCGGGCCGCCGCGCGGGCGCCCCACGCCTCGTGGACCCGGACGACGACGTCGCCGGACCCGTCGTCGGCCAGCTTGACCGCCGAGAGGACGACCCCGTCGTGGTCGCACGCGACGAGCGGCTCGACCGGCGACCCGCCCCGCACCTGCCGCTCGGGCTGGTTGAGCCACCAGCCCTCCCGCGTCGCGTCGGCGATCGTGGCCCCCGGGACCAGCGCGTAGCGCAGGACGTGGCGGCCCTGGTCGGTCTCGGGGTCGGGGTAGCGCGGCGCGCGCAGCAGCGACAGGCGCACGGTCGTGGTCGTCCCGCCGTCCGGGCGGACGTCGCGGGTGACGTCGTGGCCGTAGGTCGAGTCGTTGACCAGCGCGATCCCGAACCCGGGCTCGCCGACGTGCAGGAAGCGGTGCGCGCAGATCTCGAACTTCGCCGCGTCCCAGCTGGTGTTCGTGTGCGTCGGCCGGTCGACGTAGCCGAACTGGATCTCGGCGGCGGAGTGGGCCGCCCGGACGTCCAGCGGGAACGCGGCCTTGAGGAACGTCTCGGACTCGTGCCAGTCCACCTCGACCCCGCACTCGACGCGGCGCTCCCCCGGCGGCAGCACGACCGTCTGGACGGCGGTGGAGCGGCCGAACCGCCGCGTCACCCGGACGCCGCCGTCGACCTCCTCCGTGGCGTCGACGCGGGTGAGGTCGGTGACCCGGCGCCGGTAGGTGGCGTCGACGTCCCAGGCGTCCCAGTTGGCGGGCAGGTCGGGATGGGTCTGCAGGAGGTTGGCGGCCGCGCCGGGCGCGAGCGCCTCGCGGCCGCTCGCGAGGTCGACGACGGAGGTGAGCAGCCCGCGGTCGTCGACGGTGACGCGCAGCAGCCCGTTGTCGAGGACCGCCCACCCTGCCCCCGCCTCATGGTCACAGATGGCTGCTGTCGGGCGGCCTCGCCCAGCGACGTGGATCCATGTGGCGGGCGGGGCGGGCGCGCGGGCCGCCGCCGCCCAGCGCGGGCACGCCGTGGCGGGCGTGCGGGGCCGCGTTGAAGACCAGCGTCCCCGGCCGCGCCGTCGCCGGCCAGCGCCGCGCTGCGCCGTCACGAGCGATCTCCGCAGCTCCGCGGTCACGCCGCGCGTAGGTCTCGCGGCCTCGCGGTGCACCCACGCGATCGAGCGTGCCGGGCAGGATGTCGTGGAACTGGTGCAGCAGCGACGGTCTTCCACAGCGCGTCCAGGCGCGCGTACGGGTAGGCGGCGCCGGCCCGGACCGCGGCCGTCGCGCACCACAGCTCGGCCTCCCGCAGCAGGTGCTCGCTGCGCCGGTTGCCCTGCTTGGTTGCTTCGCCTGGCTGGTGTACGTGCCGCGGTGCAGCTCCAGGTAGAGCTCGCCGACCCACACCGGCGCGTCCGGGTACTCCGCCTCGGCGGCCGCGAAGAACGCCGACGGCGGCTCGACCGTCGACCCGCGGCGAGCCCTCCAGGTCCCGCTTGCCGCGCGGCGCTGGCCAGCATCTCCCGGGTCGGGCCGCCCCCGCCGTCGCCCCAGCCGAACGGGACGAGGGACCGGGTCGCCGCGCCCTTGTCCGGGAAGTTGCGCTCGGCGTGCGCGAGCTCGCGGCCCGACAGCTCGGAGTTGTACGTGTCGACCGGCGGGAAGTGGGTGAAGACCCGCGTCCCGTCGATGCCCTCCCAGCGGAACGTGTGGTGCGGGAACTGGTTGAACTGGCTCCAGGAGATCTTCTGGGTGAGGAACCATCGCGACCCCGACAGCGTCACGAGCTGCGGCAACGCCGCGGTGTAGCCGAACGAGTCGGGCAGCCAGATCTCCTCGGTCTCGACGCCGAACTCCGTCGGAGAAGAACCGCTTGCCGTGCACGAGCTGGCGGGCCAGCGCCTCGCCGCCCGGCATGTTCGTGTCGGACTCGACCCACATCCCGCCGACGGGCACGAACTGCCCGGACGCGACCTTGGCCTTCGATCCGCTCCCAGACCTCGGGCCGGTGCTCCTTGATCCACGCCCACTGCTGCGCCGAGGACATCGCGAAGACGAAGCCGGGGTCGTCGTCCATCAGGTCGGCGACGTTGGACGACCGTGCGGGCGACCTTGCGGACGGTCTCGCGCAGCGGCCACAGCCACGCCGAGTCGATGTGCGCGTGGCCGACCGCGCTGATCCGGTGCGCGCTGGCCGCCGCCGGCGCCGACAGCGCGTCGGCGAGCTCCGCGCGGGCGGCCGCGGCCGTGCCGGACACGTCGGTCCAGTCCAGCGCGACGTCGAGGGCCCGCTCCAGCGCCCGCAGCAGCTCCCAGCGCCGCGGGCTGTCGAACGGGAGCTCGTGCATCGAGCTCCCAGGCACGTCGACGTCACTGTCCAGCTCGAACACGCCCTCGTCGAAGACCGCGAGCTCGACGGTCCGCACGCCGGTAGAGCGGGTCCGGCGCCGGCGGTGAGGCGGTCGCCCTGGTCGGTGCCGTAGCCGATCGTCCGGGTTGGCGGCCGCCTCGACGTAGAGGTCGACGTGCTCGCCGCCCGGAGCGACCCGGCGACCGCACGTCGTGTCGCGGGTTGAGGCCCTTGACCGCCGTGCCGTCCGGCCGGTGGACGAGGCCCTCGGCCGAGAACCCGGGCATGGCCGCCGAAGCCCAGGTCGACCAGCGCCTCGACCGGCCGGCCCGGCCCACGCCTCCGGGCACCGTGCCGGTGACGTGGAACCAGCTGGTCCCCCAGGCCGGGCCCCACGTCCTGGCCGACCGCGGCCGGGACGTACGCGGCGGCGAGCGCCTCGGCGGCCGGGACGGGCTCGCCGGGCACGTGCCAGACGGCGACGGACAGCGGTGCGCGCTCGCCGTGGATCGCGGGGCGGAGGCGCTCGCGCAGGATGCGGGCGATGCGCCCCTCGACCAGCAGCCGGTCGTCGTGCATGCGCCGAACGCTAGTGCCGCGCGCCGCCCCGGGTCACCCACCGCCCTGCGCCACGGAGGCGTGCGGCTGGGCGCCCGCGCCGTTAGGGTCCGGTTGTGTCCGGGTCCCGGGTGTTCCTGCTTCGCCACGGCGAGACCGAGTGGTCGCGGGACGGCCGCCACACCGGCCGCACCGACATCCCGCTGACCGAGCACGGTCGCAAGCTGGCCGAGGCCACCGGGGCGGTCGGGCGCCACCTGCTCGGCGGCTCGCCCGCACTCGTGGTGTCGAGCCCCCGGCAGCGCGCCCGCGTCACCGCGGAGCTGGCCGGCTTCCCCGTCGACCGCATCGACGAGCGGCTCGCCGAGTGGGACTACGGCGACTACGAGGGCATCACGACCGAGGAGATCCGGGAGACGGTGCCGGGGTGGACGGTGTGGACCCACCCGTGCCCCCACGGCGAGACGGCTGCCGACGTCGCCGCGCGCGCCGACGCGGTGCTCGCCGGCTATCGCGGGGTCGGCGGCAACGTCGTGCTCGTCGGGCACGGGCACTTCAGCCGCGTGCTCGTCAGCCGGTGGCTCCGGCGGCCGGCGACCGAGGGCGTCCACTACGCCATGGACGCCGCCGGCTGGGCGGTACTCGGCGACGAGCGTGAGGTGCCCCGCCTCGACGGCATCAACTTCCGGCCGCTCGCGTGAGCCGCATCGAGCGCGACCACCGCTACGTCGCGCCGTTCGCCCCGCTCGTGGTCCGCGAGGTCGAGCCGGAGGACGTGCCGGCCGTCGTCGGGCTGGTCCACGACCTGGCCGCCTACGAGCGTGCCGCCGACGAGTGCGGCCTCACCGTGGACCAGCTCGACCGGGCGCTGTTCGGGCCCGACCCGGCGCTGCACGGGAACGTCGCGGTGCAGGGCCCGACGACGGTCGGGTTCGCGCTGTGGTTCCTGAGCTTCTCGACCTGGACGGGCGTGCACGGCGTCTACCTGGAGGACCTCTACGTCCGCCCGGAGTTCCGCGGTGCGGGCGCGGGCAGGGCGCTGCTGGCACGCCTCGCCGCGGTGTGCGTCGAGCGCGGGTACGCCCGGCTGGAGTGGTCGGTGCTGGACTGGAACGAGCCCTCGATCGGCTTCTACCGCTCGCTGGGCGCCCAGCCGCAGGACGAGTGGACGCGTTACCGCCTGGCCGGTGACGCCCTGGCCGCCCTGGCCGCGGCGCCGGCGGCCCGCCGCTAGGCCGCGCCGGCCGGCATCCTGGCGGAGCGCGCGACTCGGCCTGGCGGAGACCCCGACTCGCGGATCCGGTCAGCCGCGCTCGTACGGCGCCGCCGACCACGCCCGCGCCGGCTCGCTGATCAGGAGCAGGAACGTCGTTGCCACGTAGACGCCGGTCGCGATGCCCGCCACGAGCTGGTGCGACGGCCCGATCAGCGAGTACACGACGGGCAGCAGCAGCACCTGCGCGACGATCGCGGGCGTCCGGGCCCAGCGCCGGCCGGTGACCAGGCCGGCGCCCGCGGCGGCGAGCGCCGCGGCGATGACGACGAACATGCCGATCTCGCCGGCCGCCGCCGTCCACGACCCGCCCGCGTCGACGCCGAGCAGCACCGCGAAGACCAGGGCGGCGACGCCCTGCAGGCCGACGAGCACGCCCGCGACCCGGACCTGGGCCGGCGCGGGCGGCAGCCCCGAAGGACGGTCGCGCGCACCCCCGGACGGCGGCTGGGGCGGCTGCACGGCAGGCGGTTCGCCGGGCGATCGGGCCACGAGCCCCACGATAGGCCCCGGCGCCGTCCCCCACTCGGGGGCGCGTAGGTTCCGCGCCGTGCGCGCCCTGCTCGTGGTCAACCCCCACGCGACGACGACGACCGCCGCGGGTCGCGACGTCATCGCGCGGGCGCTGGCGAGCGAGGCCAAGGTCGACGTCCTGGAGACCGAGCACCGCGGCCACGCCGCCGCGGCCGCGGAGCAGGCGGTGCTCGACGGCGTCGAGCTGGTCGTCGCCCACGGCGGCGACGGGACGGTGAACGAGGTCGTCAACGGCGTCCTCGCCGCGACCGGCGGGCGCCCCGGAGACGCCCTCGACGGCCCGCTGGTCGGGATCGTCCCCGGCGGCTCGGCCAACGTGTTCGCCCGCGCGCTCGGCCTGCCGCGCGAACCGCTCGGCGCGACCGCCGCGATGCTCGAGGCGCTGGGCCGGCGCGCGAGCAGGCTCGTCGGCCTCGGCCACGCGACGCCGGACGGCTGCGCTGCCGCGCTGGTTCACGTTCAACGCCGGCATGGGGTGGGACGCCGACGTCGTCGCCGCGGTCGAGCGGGCCCGAGCGGCGGGCCGCGAGGCCACCCCGCTGCGCTACACCGGCACGGCCGTGCGCCAGTACGTCGCCCAGCGCAGGCGGCCGCGCTCGCTGCGCGTCGAGATACCCGGCGCTGCCGTCGCCGACGTCCGGCTGGCGTTCGTCTCCACGACCGACGTCTGGACGTACCTGGGCCCGCGGGCCGTCCGGACCAACCCGACCGCGGCGCTGGGGGCCGGCCTGGGCGTCTTCGGGCTCCGCGACCTGTCGACGGCCACCGTCGCCACGACGCTGCGGCGCGTGCTGGCCGGCCGCGGCGACCCCCGGGGGCGGAACATTCTGCGCCAGGACGCCGTTCCCCACGTGAGGGTGCGCAGCCGCGAACCGGTCGCGCTCCAGGTCGACGGGGACCTGCTCGGCGAACACCGTCAGGTGACGTTCCGTTCAGTGACGGACGCACTACGCGTGGTGATCTGAGCGACGAGCGGTTGGGAACGGTTTCCCCGCCATCGGTCACACGACCGGGTGACCTCGGGCGTCCATTCACCGCGACGATCAGACCGTCGAGCCGATAAGCACTCGCAACGGGCCAGAGCGTGGCCCATGGTGGTGCAGGCGTGAAGCGAACGACCGCGGGGTACCCGCCCCGCACCGGTCCGCGGACGAGTTCGAGCGATCGAGCCACCCGCGGGCGGCCGAGGACGTACGCTCAACGTGGCGAGACTCCAGCAGTAACCGAACGTGGGGTCACTCGTTGCGGTGAGTAGGTGAGCGAGCTCACCGGGCGAGATCTCGGCCCTTGAAGATCGAGCGTGCTCGTGAAAGCATTCACAAGCGCGGAAACACCGTGACGAACGATCGGCGCGACCCCGATCGCGCAAGTACGAGGAGCAGAGCAACATGGACTGGCGTCACCGCGCAATCTGCCGCGACGAGGACCCCGAGCTGTTCTTCCCCGTGGGGACCAGCGGGCCCGCGTTGCTGCAGATCGCCGAGGCGAAGACCGTATGCCGGCGCTGCCCCGTGGTCAGCGAGTGCCTCACCTGGGCGCTCGAGAGCGGCCAGGACGCGGGCGTCTGGGGCGGCATGAGCGAGGACGAGCGGCGCGCGCTCAAGCGGCGCAACGCGCGTACCCGCGCCCGCACGGCCTGAGCACGAGGAGCACGACCGCACGACGAGTCTCCCCCACCGCGGGCCCGAAACCGGACACGACCCGGTTCCGGGCCCGCGGTCGTTCCCGCCGGGCGAGCTGCACCGGAGGGAGCCGGGCCCACATTTCGGCGACCGGGACCGGCATGGCGCTGCGGCCGCGGGGCGACCGCCGCGCAGAGGTTAACGTCCCCGCAACGAGAGCCCGATCAGGGCCTCGGTTCCGCCGCCCGGCCGGTCCCGCAGCTGGAGCGCGGACCCCAGCTCCGAGTCCAGCAGGGTCCGCACGATCTGCAGGCCAAGGCCGCGCGCGGCGTCGAGGTCGAACCCGGGCGGCAGCCCGTGGCCGTCGTCGGCCACGCTGACCGAGAGCTCCGCGGCGGACCGGCGGACCGACACGACGACCTCCCCGGTGGTGCCCGGGTCGAAGGCGTGCGCCAGCGCGTTGTGCACGAGCTCGGTGAGGACGAGGACCAGCGGGGTCGCCAGCGCGGCCGGCAGGACGCCGAAGCTGCCCTCGCGGCGCACCTTGGCCCGGGTCTCGGCGGTGGCCCCGTCCCCGATGGCGGGCAGCACCTTGTCGACGACCTCGTCGATGTCGACCTTCTCCGCGACCGAGGCCGACAGGGTCTCGTGCACCAGCGCGATCGAGTTGACGCGCCGGACGCTCTCCTGCAGCGCCCGGCGCGCCTCCGGGGCGGCGGTCCGGCGCGCCTGCAGCCGCAACAGGGCCGCGACCGTCTGCAGGTTGTTCTTCACCCGGTGGTGGATCTCCCGGATCGTCGCGTCCTTGCTGAGCAGCTCGCGGTCGCGGCGGCGCAGGTCGGTCACGTCGCGCACGAGCACCAGCGCGCCAGCGGCGTCCCCGCGCGGGCGCAGCGGCAGCGCGCGGACGAGCATCGCCGCGCCGCGGGCCGTCACCTCGAGGCGCAGCGAGTTGCGGCCCTCCAGCGCAGCGGTGATGCGCGCCGCCACCTCGGCGGCGTCGAACGGCTCGTCGACCAGCCCGCGGGTCACGGTCGGCAGGTACTCGCCGACCAGGTCGTTGACCAGGCCCATGCGGTGGTAGGCCGACAGCGCGTTGGGGCTGGCGTAGGCGACGAGCCCGTGGGCGTCGAGGCGGATGAGGCCGTCACCGGCGCGGGGGCTGGTGTCGGCGCCCGCGACGGACGCCCGCGGCGGGAACGTGCCGTCCGCGACCATCTGGCACAGGTCCGACGCGCTGCCCAGGTAGGCGATCTCCAGCGGGCTGGGCACGCGCGGCATCGCGAGGTTGGCGTCGCGGGACAGCACGGCGACGACCCGGCCGTGGTGGCGCACCGGGATGGTCTCGGAGCGGACGGGCACCTCCAGGTGCCAGCGCGGCTCCTCGTCGCGGCAGATCCGGCCCTCGACGACGGCCCGGCGCAGCTGCGGGTGCTCCAGGGCCGTCAGCCGCGCGGCGACGACGTCCTCCGGGTGCGCGGTGGGACCCGTCGTCGGCCGGGCCTGCGCCACGCAGAGGAACTCCTCGGCGTCGCTGAGCGGGATCCACAGCAGGAAGTCCGCGAACGACATGTCGGAAAGGAGCTGCCACTCCGCGACGACCCGCTGCAGGTGCTCGACCACCGAGCCGTCGAGCCGCGTGTGCTCGGCGAGCAGCTCGCTCAGCGTGGACACACCCCGCATCCTCGCACGGCACCGCGTGCGACCATGGTGGGAGATCACGTGAGGAGGAGACATGTCGAAGCGCGCACGCAAGCGTCGCGACCGCAACAAGAAGGGCGCGAACCACGGCAAGCGGCCCAACACCTGAGCCCGGCCGACCGGACGGCGCCGGCCGACGGCGCCCACGCGGGGGACGCCACACACGTCACACCGTGTGCGTCACCCCCGGGTGCCGCCGGCCGGGCGGCGGTCAGCGGGTCAGCGCGAGCGCTCGATGCGCGTGCTGCGGACCTCGGTGCTGCGGACCTCGACCGTCGTGCGGGTGCCGCCGCCGGGCGTCGGCTCGACGGTGACCCTGGCCTGCTCCAGCACGGCGGCACGGATCTGCTCGCGCAGCCGGTGCGGCGCCTGCTCCCCCCGCACTTGGTGGCCAGGAGCCGCTTGATCTTCTCCTCCAGGCCGTACTCGGCCAGGCACGGCGCGCACTCGTCAAGGTGCTGGGCCAGCAGCGCCCGCCGCTCCCCGTCGCACTCGTTGTCGAGGAACAGCCAGACCTCGGCGAGCACCTCGGCGCACTTCGTCTCGTGCGGGTTGCCGCAGCTCATGGGTGCACCTCCTGCTCGCCCCGGAGGAACCCGCGCTCGCGCGCGGTGTCGGTGAGCATGTCACGCAGCTGGCGGCGGCCGCGGTGCAGCCGGGACATCACGGTGCCGATCGGGGTGCCCATGATCTCGGCGATCTCCTTGTAGGCGAACCCCTCGACGTCGGCCAGGTAGACCGCCATCCGGAAGTCGTCTGGCAGCCGCTGCAGGGCCGCCTTGACGTCGTTGTCCGGCAGGTTGTCCAGGGCTTCCATCTCGGCCGACGGCAGCCCCTGCGACGTGTGCTCCCCGGCCTGGGCGATCTGCCAGTCGGTGATCTCGTCGGTCGGCGCCTGCGTGGGCTGGCGCTGCCGCTTGCGGTAGCCGTTGATGTAGGTGTTGGTGAGGATCCGGTACAGCCAGGCCTTGAGGTTCGTGCCGGCCCGGAACGTGTCGAACGCCGAGTAGGCCTTGAGGAACGTCTCCTGGACGAGGTCCTCGGCGTCGGCGGGGTTGCGGGTCATCCGCAGCGCGGCGCCGTAGAGCTGGTCCAGCAGCGGCATCGCGTCGCGCTCGAACCGGGCGGCGCGCTCCTGCGGGGTCTCCTCGTCGGCCGCCGGGGTGGCGTCCGCCACGTCGGGGTCGGGGGCCACGGCACCGTCGGTGAGCCGGCCGTCGCCGAGGGTGCCGTCGGTGGTGCGGGTCGGGCTGGTCGCGGTGGTCTCCGTCTCCGTGTTCTCGGCGTTCTCGGTCTTCGCGGCGTCGGGCCCGGCGGAGACGCTCTCAGCCCGCCCGTCGGCCTGCTCGGCGCGCGTGCGCTCGGGCACCGGGCTCCTCTCGAACCGGATCGCGGGTGCGACCGCGGGGACGGCCGCGCTCGCGGCCACAGGACGCACCGAGCGTACGCTGCCGGTCCGCGCCCGGCCTGCCGGGCGAGGTGGAGTCAGTACTGCGTGGGACACGTCCGGCCCAACACCGGACGGGCCCGGCCGATTCCCTACGGTGGCGCCGTGGCCGGTTCCGGAACGCCCGCGACGACGGTGCTGACGAAGGCGGAGGTCGCGTTCCGCCTGCACGCCTACGAGCACGGCGCGGGTGCGGCCTACGGTCCGGAGGCCGCCGAGGTGCTCGGGTTGGACCCGGCGCGGGTGTTCAAGACGCTGGTGGCCGACGTCGACGGCGCGCTGACGGTTGGCGTCGTGCCGGTGGCCGCCCAGCTCGACCTCAAGGGCCTGGCCTCGGCCGTCGGCGGCAAGCGGGCGCGGATGGCCGACGTCGCCGACGCCGAGCGCGCCACCGGCTACGTCGCGGGCGGGATCTCGCCGCTGGGCCAGCGCAAGCGGCTGCGCACGGTGCTGGACGCGAGCGCAGCGGGCTTCGAGACGATCTTCGTGAGCGCCGGGCGGCGCGGCCTGGAGGTCGAGCTGGCCCCCGCCGACCTGCAGCGCCTCACGCAGGCCACCCTCGCCCCGATCGCGACGGCCTGACGCCCCCCGGCTGCCCGGCCGCCCGGGCACGTCACCGCCCGCGCATGTCGCCACGTGGACACAGATGGCTGTCGCGTGAGCCGCGCAGACAACCGTATGTGTCCACATGGCGGAGGGGTGGGGTCAGGCGGGGGCCGGCCGGCGCGGTGGCAGGACCCGGGCCAGCCAGTCGCCGACCGCGGCGCGCAGGCCCGGCGCGTCCGACTTCAGGCCGTGGTCCCCGCGGAGCAGGACGACCTCGCGGCCGGGCGCGGGCTCGGGCCGGCCGAACGGGTCCCGCTCCCCCTGGACGACGAGCACGGGCACGGCCGGCAGCGCGAGCTCGCCGAGCCGGTCCTTCTCCGGGCGCCCCGGCGGGTGCACCGGGAAGGCCAGGCAGAGCACCCCCGCCGCGCCGCCCGCGGCGGCCGTCCGGCAGGCCACGCGCGCGCCGGAGCTGCGGCCCCCGAACAGCAGCGGGAGCGCCGGCGTCGCCGACCGCACCTGCGCGACGACGGCCAGCCACGCCGCGTCGAGCTGCACGGCGGGGGCGGGCGCGCGGCGCCCGGCGACCCGGTAGGGCTGCTCGACCAGCACGGCCGACACGGCCTGCCCGGCGGCCGCCGCCGTCGCCGCCAGCAGGTCCGGCGCGGCGATCCCCCCGCCGGCCCCGTGGCCCAGCAGCAGCACGGCCCGCGCGTCCGGCACGTCGTGCCGGGTGATCCGCGCCGGCCCGTGCGGCGTCGCGACCTCGGCCGCGGCCGCGGTCCCGGCCGGGCTCACGCGAGCAGGTCGAGCTGCAGCGGCTCGGCCACGTCCTCGGGCGGCAGCGCGTCCAGCAGCTCGGGCCCGTTGTTGCGCACGCTGTTGACCCGCGCGGACACCGGGCGGATCTCCAGCGCGGCCACCAGCTCCGGCGACGGCGGGGCGAGCAGGGACGCGACGGCCTCGGCGGCCGCGTCGGCGTCGGGATCGAGCCAGGCGTCCCACGCCGCGCGCGGCAGTACCAGCGGCATCCGGTCGTGGACCTGGGCCAGCGCGCCGACGGCCGAGGTCGTCAGCACGGCGGCGGTGACGAGGCCGTCGGGGTAGAGGCCCTCGGGGTCGTACTTGGGCTTCCAGTACTCCCACAGCCCGGCCAGCGCGACCGACGAGCCGTCGCGGTAGTGGGTGTAGTAGGGCTGCTTGTGGTTCTCGCCGCGCTGCCACTCGAACCAGCCGTCGGCCGGCAGGAGGCAGCGGCGGGCGGCCAGCGCGCGGCGGAACGCGGGCTTCTCCGCGGCCGACTCGGAGCGGGCGTTGATCATCCGTGCGCCGCCCTTCACGTCCTTCGCCCAGGACGGCACGAGGCCCCAGCGCACCACCCGCAGGCTGCGCTCGGTGGTGTCCGGGTCGGGCGTGCCCTCGGCGTCGCGCGGATGGCGCTGCACGACCGCGACGACGTTCTTGGTCGGAGCGACGTTGTAGTCGGGCTCGACCCCCTCGGTGGCGTCGACCGCGTGGAACTCCTCGGCGAGGTCGGCGGGGGCCTTGATGGAGGCGTAGCGACCGCACATGTCTCCATGGTGGCAGCTCGGCGGCGCGACCTCGCGGAGCGGCGGCCCAACGGGGTCAGGAAGGCCACCTTCATGTCCTCTGCGGTCCTGAAGGTGGCTTTCCTGACCCTCGCGGCACCCTCGCGGCACCAACCGTCGGCGACGGCCACCGGCGACGGCCACCGGCGGACGCCCGACCCGACCGCGGTCCTCCGGCGACATCCCGGCACGACCCCCGAACACCGGAGGCGGGATCATGGCGGGGTGAGCTGGTCAGCACCCGTCGCCGCCGGACCCGTGCACGGCGTGGTGTCCGTGCCGGGCTCCAAGTCCGTCACCAACCGCGCGCTGCTGCTCGCCGCGCTCTCCGGCGGCCCCGCCTCGGTCGCGGGCGCGCCCGCGACGCGCGACACCGCGCTGATGGTCGGCGCGCTCGCGGCGCTGGGCGTCCCCGTCGCCGTCGACGGCGAGCACGTCACAATCGGCGCGCACGGCGGCTTCCGCGGCGGCGGCACGGTCGACTGCGGCCTGGCCGGCACCGTCATGCGGTTCGTCCCGCCCGCCGCGGCGCTGGCCGACGGGCCCGTCGCGTTCGACGGCGACCCGCGCGCCCGCGAGCGGCCGCTCGCCACGGTGCTCGACGCGCTGCGCTCGCTCGGTGCGGCGGTCGAGGGCGACGCGCTGCCGTTCACCGTGCGCGGCACCGGCGGCCTGCCCGGCGGCGAGGTGACGATCGACGCTTCGGCGTCGTCGCAGTTCGTCTCCGGGCTGCTGCTGTCCGGCGCGCGGTACGACAAGGGCCTGACGGTCGTCCACGACGGCAAGCCGGTGCCGTCGCTCCCGCACATCGAGATGACGGTCGCGATGCTGCGGGAGACCGGCGTCGCGGTGGACGACGCCGAACCGGACCTGTGGCGCGTCCAGCCCGGCCCGATCGCGCCGCGCGACTGGACGGTGGAGCCGGACCTGTCCAACGCGGCCGTCTTCCTGGCCGCGGCGGCCGTCACCGGGGGCCGGGTGACCGTCGCCGGCTGGCCCGCGGGCTCGACCCAGCCCGGCGTCGAGATCCTCTCGGTGCTGGAGCAGGCCGGGTGCACGGTGACCCCGGGGCCGGACGGGATGACCGTGACCGGGCCGGACGCACTGGCCGGCGTCGACGTCGACCTGCACGACGCGAGCGAGCTCACCCCCACGGTCGCCGCCGTCGCCGCGCTGGCGGCCGGGCCGTCCCGCATCCGCGGCGTCGCGCACATCCGCGGCCACGAGACCGACCGGATCGCCGCGCTCGCCACCGAGATCGCCGCGCTCGGGGGCGACGTCGACGAGACGGCCGACGGCCTGGAGATCCGGCCCGCCGCGCTGCACGGCGGCGGCTGGCGGGCCTACGCCGACCACCGGATGGCGACGGCGGGCGCGGTCGTCGGGCTGCGGGTGCCTGGCGTCGTCGTCGACGACGTGGCGTGCACGAGCAAGACGATCCCGGACTTCCCGGGCCGCTGGGCGGACCTCGTCGGATGAACGGCGTCGGGTGACCAGGCCGCGGGAGTACGACGAGTCCGACGTCCGGGTGCGGCCCGGGCGCGGCTCGCGACCCCGCACCAAGCGCAGGCCCGACCACGCCGACGCCGAGCCCGCGATGGTCGTCGCCGTCGACCGCGGCCGCTGGACCTGCGCCCCCGACGCCGATCCGGACCGGCCGCCGGTCACCGCCATGCGGGCCCGGGAGCTGGGCCGGCGGGCCATCGTCGTCGGCGACCGGGTCGGGCTCGTCGGCGACCTGTCCGGGGCGCCGGACGCGCTCGCCCGCATCGTCCGGCTCGAGCCGCGATCCACGTCGCTGCGGCGCACGGCCGACGACGACGACCCGACGGAGCGGCTCGTCGTCGCGAACGCCGAGCAGCTCGTGATCGTCACCGCGCTGGCCGACCCGGAGCCGCGCGAGGGTTTCGTCGACCGCTGCGTCGTCGCGGCGTACGCGGGCGGGCTGGTCCCCGTCCTCTGCCTCACCAAGGCCGACCTCGCCGATCCGGAGCCGTTCGCCACGCCCTACCGCGAGCTGGACATGCCGGTGCTGGTCACGCGGCACGACCGGCCGCCCGACGCGCTGGCCGCGCGGGTCGCCGGCCGGGTCTCGGCACTGGTGGGGCACTCGGGCGTCGGCAAGTCCACGCTGGTCAACCGGCTCGTGCCGGACGCCGCGCGGGCGATCGGCGTCGTATCGGCCGTCGGCAAGGGACGCCACACGACGTCGGCGGCGCTGGCGCTCCCGCTGGCGGCGGGCGGCTGGGTGATCGACACCCCGGGCGTGCGGTCGTTCGGGCTCGCGCACGTCAGCCCGGACGCGGTGCCGGCCGCGTTCGACGACCTCGCCGCGGCGATCGAGGACTGCCCGCGCGGCTGCGGCCACCTCGGCCCACCGGCGGAATCCCGAGTGCGCGCTTGACGTCATGGTCGAGGAGGGCCGGCTGCGGCCCGCCCGGCTCGCCGCGCTGCGGCGGGTGCTGGTCGCGCTGGTGTCGGGCGGGGCGGGCCCGACGGCGTGACCGGGGTCACGGCGTGGACGATCCCGCGTCCGGCGTCGGCCGGCGTCGTGCGGCGCCTGCGGCCCGGCTGCCGGCGCGCGGCGGAGGCCGCCGACGTCACGATCGGTGGTTGCCCCGGCGGCGGATGCTGGTCGCGCTCGTGCGGGGCGTGGCAGGCTCCACGCCATGACGGAGAGCGGGGGGACGGAGAGCCGGGGGACCGGTCCCGGTGGGGCCGGCAGCGGCGGGCTGCGCATCGGGACGGCCGAGCGCAACGCGGCGATGAAGGCACTGGACCAGCACCTGAACGAGGGACGGCTGGGCGTCGAGGAGTACGCCGACCGGTCGGCCGTCGCCGCGAACGCCACCACCGCCGGCGAGCTGCGCGGCCTGTTCACCGACCTGCCGGCACCGCACCCGCCCCTGCCCGGTGACGAGCCCGCACCGGCACCGTCGACCGTGCCGGCGGTCCCGCCGTCCGGCGAGGTGGCCACGCGGGCGGGCGGGTTCCTCGAGCACGCCGCGCCGCGGGTCATGGCGGTGGTGCCGATCGTGGCGCTCGCGCTGTTCCTCCTCACCCAGCAGTGGTGGTGGTTCCTGCTCATCCCGGCCGCCGGCGCCGTGCTCTACGGCGGGCGCGGCCACGACGGCTACCGGTACCGCGAGGAGCGGCGCCGGGACCGTGCCGAGCGCCGGGACCGCCGCTTCGGCGGCGGCTGACCCCGGCCGGTCAGGACGCCGGCCGGGCGAGGAACGCGGCGACGCGCTCGCGGGCGGGCGCCGCGTAGCGGCCGGGACACCACGCTCGGGCGGCGAGGCGCACGACAGCGGCGAGGACGCCCTCATCCGGGCACACGGCATCGCCTCCTCCGGTCGCTCTGCGGCGGGAGCCGCCGACCTCCGGCCGCCGACGGTGATCGGCGGAGCGTCGGTGCGGTCCGGACCGCACCCCACGTTCACCTGATCATGCCTGCCTGCGCCCCGGACCGTCCCGCGAGGCCCCCCGCCACGGCGTGCCGCATGCCCGTCCCGTCGAACGGCCGGGGCCGCGCGCCGGGCAACGCGGCGGGTGCGCCCGCCGCCCTTCGCTGAAGAATGGCGGCATGCTCCCGCCGCCCGAACCCGGACCGGACGCGGCGGCCGGCTGGGTCCGCCGTCACCTGGAGGATCTCTGCGCGGACGAGCCGCGGGCGTCCCCCACGTTCCGCGGCGGCCAGGAGGCCGCCGACGCCGCGCTCGCCGCGCTCGACCTGAGCGGCTACGCCGCCCGCCGCAACGAGGTCCTGCCGCGCTCGCGCCGGGGCGCGACCGGCCTTTCGCCGTGGATCCGCCACGGCCTGCTCCCGCTCCCGACGGTGTGGGACGCGGCCGCGGGGGCCCCGCAGCGCGACCGCAGGAAGTTCCGCGACGAGCTGGCCTGGCAGGAGTACGCCCGCCACCTGTACGCCCGGCTCGGCCGGCGGACGGCCGGCGCGCTGCGGGCCGCCCCGGCCCGCGCCGGCGCGGCGTGGACCGAGCCATGGCGGGTGGACATGGCGTGCGTCGCCACCTGCGTCGACGAGCTGGAGACCGACGGGTGGCTCGTCAACCAGACGCGCATGTGGCTCGCCTCCCAGTGGACGGTCCGGGCGGGCGGCGAGTGGACGGCCGGTGAGGAGCGGTTCTTCACCCACCTGCTCGACGGGTCGCGTGCGGCGAACCGGCTGGGCTGGCAGTGGACGGTCGGCTCGGGCACCGGCGAGCCGTACGGCTTCTCGCGCTGGCAGGTCGCGAAGCGGGCACCGGGGCTGTGCGCGGGCTGCGCCCTGCGCGACGCGTGCCCGATCGAGCACTGGCCCGACCCGCCGCCCGACCGGCCCCGGCCGGAGCCGCACCCGCTGCTGCGCCGCGACCCCGACCCGGAGGCGACGGCCGGCCCGGCCGCGCCCGTCGTCACCGGCGATCCCGATGCGGTGTGGCTCACCGCCGAGTCGCTCGGGGACGCCGATCCGGCGCTCGCGGCTCATCCCGACCTGCCGGCGGTGTTCGTGTTCGACGAGCCCCTGCTCGCCCGGCTGCGGCTGTCGGGAAAGCGGCTGGTGTTCCTGGCCGAGACGCTCGCCGAGCTGGCGAGCCGCCGGACCGTCGAGCTCCACCGCGGCGCCGTCCCCGAGGTGCTGGCGAGGCGGCGGGTCGCGGTGACCCACGCGCCGGTACCGGGGTTCCGCCGCCGTGCCGCGGTCGTCGCGCCGGTGGCGACGCACCCGTGGCCGTGGCTCTACCGGCCGCACGCGGGCCCGGTCACCTCCTACAGCGCGTGGCGCGGTCCGGCCCCGAACCTAACGAACGGCACTTTCGTCCAATAGGTTCGTACGAAAGTGCCGTTCGTTAGGTTCGGGACAGGCGCACGACGCCCGGTCAGCGGCCGTTCACCAGGTGCACCAGCTCGGACGGGTCGTACCAGGCCAGCTCGTGGTCCTCGGCCTCCCCGACGAGGAACTCGGCGTCGAGGTCGCCGAGGTCGGCCGCGTCCACCGCGCCGGACGCCTGGGAGACCGCGTACTCCGCCTCCTCGGTGTCGACGTGCACCGACGCCACCTTCTCGAACGGGACGGAACCGGCGATGCGCACCGCGCCGTCGTCGAGGTCGGGCCGCAGCGTCACCTCGTCCAGGTCCGCGGCGACGACGACCCGCCGCGGCGGCGTCCCCTCCTCGCCCAGCCCCAGCTCCACCGACAGCAGCCGCAGCGAGGCCCGCGCGGCCTCCGTCAGCGCCGCGTACTCCAGCTCCTCGTCGTCGCCGCTGGTGTAGCGCTCCCGCAGCCGGGGTGTGAGCGCGAACGCGGTCCCGCCGATCGGCGCGAACTCGCCCTCCTTGACCAGCTTCCGCAGCACCGGCCAGGTCGCCGGGACGTACACCCTCATCGCTCTCCCCCTACGACACGGTCGCGAGCAGCTCGTCCAGCGCCTCGTCGACCATCCCGGCCAGCACGTCCACATCGGACATGGCGTCCCTGTCGCCGTTGAAGCCGTAGAACACCCCGCCGTCGTAGCTGGTCAGGCCGATGGCCAGGGCCTGGCCCCGCGCCAGCGGCACCACCGGGAACATCTCCAGCATCCGCGCCCCCGCAGCGTAGAGCGGGAACTGCGGGCCGGGCACGTTCGTCACGACGAGGTTGAACAGCCGCTTGGAGAACCCGCTCGCCGCGCGAGCGCCCAGCGCGTGCAGCGTCGGCGGCGCGAACCCGCCCAGGCGGACCAGCGCCTCGGCGCCGACGTTCTGCCCGGTCGCGGTGTGCTCGCGCATCGCGTGCGTGACGTGGTGCAGCCGCACGACGGGGCTCGGCTCCCCGACCGGCAGGTCCACCAGGAACGACGACACCCGGTTCCCCAGCGACCCGCTGGTCGCCGAGCTCGGCACGTCCGACTCGCCGCGCACCGACAGCGGCACCATCGCCCGCACCGACGCCGAGGACATCACCGGTTCGCCCCGGGAGAGCAGCCAGTTGCGCAGCGCGCCCGCGACGACGGCCAGCACGACGTCGTTCACCGAGCACCCGTGCGCGGCGCGGATCTTGCGGTAGTCGTCGAGCTGCGTGCGGGCGACCGCGAACCGCCGCTGGGCGGAGATCGCGACGTTGAGCGGCGTGCCCGGTGCGCGACGGCCCGCCTTGACCAGCATGGACGCCAGCTGTCCCGCCGTGTTCACCACGCGGCCGGCCGTGGCGACGGCGTCCCCGGCCGCGGCCCGGACGTTGTCGACGACGACGCCGGGC
Source organism: uncultured Actinomycetota bacterium (assembly GCA_963728105.1). Lineage (GTDB taxonomy): Bacteria > Actinomycetota > Actinomycetes > Mycobacteriales > Pseudonocardiaceae > Pseudonocardia. The sequence goes on from CAVSJZ010000076.1 coordinate 111,443, forward strand.
CGCGCCACCGCCTCCGCCAGCGCACCCCAGACCAGCTCGACGTCGGTGGGCTCCGTGCGGGGCATCCACAGGTCCTCGGCGACGGCGCGCGGCTGCGCCGAGACGTCGAGGATCACCTGGCCGATGTCGATCGCGCTGATGCCGTCGACCATCGCCTGGTGGGTCTTGGTCAGCACCGCCGACCGGCCCCCGGCCAGTCCCTCCACCAGGTACATCTCCCACAGCGGGCGCGTGTGGTCGAGCGGGCGCGACATCAGCCGGGCGACCAGCTCGGTGAGCTGCTCGTCCGAGCCGGGCTTGGGCAGCGCGGAGCGGCGGACGTGGTAGGCGATGTCGAACTCCGGGTCGTCGACCCAGACCGGCCGCGCGAGGTTGCCCGGCACGTGCCGCACCTTCTGCCGGTAGCGGGGCACGAGCGCGATGCGCTGCTCGACGAGGTCGACGAGGCCGTCGTAGTCGAAGCCGTTGGCGGGGCGGGTCGAGGAGCGCTGCCGCCGGAAGATCGACACGGCGCCGACGTGCATCGGCGTCGTCGCCTCCTCCAGGTACAGGAACGAGGCGTCGAGGGCGGAGAGCCGCGGCGGCATGCCGCGATCCTAGGCTTCCCCCGTGGCCGGCCCCCGCTCTCCCAAGGACACCTTCATCACCGTCTACGGTCGCAAGCCCGTGCAGGAGGCGCTGGCGGACGAGCGCCTGCGGGTCGACAAGGTCATCGTGGCCGACGGGCTCGCCGGCGGCCCGATCCGGGAGATCCTGGACGCCGCCCGCGCGCGCCGCGTGCCGGTGCAGCGGGCGAGCGCCCAGCGGGTGAAGGTCCTGGCCGGCAACGGGCGGCACGACCAGGGCGTGCTGGCCGACGTGGTCGCCCCGCGGATGGCGCCCGTCGAGGAGTTCCTCGCGGAGCTGCCGCCGGGGCCGGCCGCCGTGCTCGTCCTGGACCGGCTGACCAACCCCGCCAACGTCGGCATGATCCTGCGCAGCGCGACGGCGGCCGGCCTGGACGGGGTGCTGCTCCCCCGCCGCGGCCTGCCCTCGATCGACCCGCTGGTCGTCAAGGCCTCGGCCGGCGTCGCGTTCCGGGCGCCGGTGCTGCGCAGCGCGACGGTCGAGGACGGCGTGGCGGCACTGGTCGCCGCAGGGTTCGCCGCCTACGGGCTGGACGCCGGGGGCGCGGCGCTCCCCGACGCGCCGCTCGCCGACCGCGTCGCGCTGGTGCTGGGCAACGAGACGCACGGCCTGTCGGAGTCGGTCCGCCCGCTGCTCACGGGCCTGCTGGGCATCCCGATGCACGCCGGCGTCGAGTCGCTGGGCGTCGCCAGCGCCGGCGCCGTGGCCGCGTTCGAGCTGGCCCGCCGCCGGCACCGGGCCTGACCTGCGGCACCCGGAGCGCCGCCCCGGTCCGGCCGCATCGTTGCCGGCGACCGGCCGCCCCGCGTTTGCCGGTCGGCCGGTGCGGGAATGCCGCTCTCCCCGCCGGCGGACCCCGACCCGCCGGCTCGAGCAGGAGGCTCCCCCATGCTCTCCGCCGCTGCACTCGCCGGTTCGCTGCCGGTGCTCGTCCTCTGCTGGCTCGCCGCGTCGGCCATGCTGAGCGTCCTGCTCGGGCGCGCGATCCGCCTGCGCAACCGGCAGGTCGCGGGCGCCGCGCCGGCCGGGCGCTCCCGGACCCGCTCGGCCGGCGTCGCGGCACTGGCCGCGCGCTGCCGGAGCTAGGAAGGAGCCGCTCGCTCCACCGCCTCTCCCGGCCGTCCTAGGCTGCCGCGGTGACGCAGATCGAGTACCGCGACGGCGACACGACCCTGCGCGGCGAGCTGGTCGGCGCGCCCGGGCCCGCCCCCGGGGTCGTCGTCGTCCACGGCGGCGCCGGCCTCGACGAGCACGCCCGCCGCCAGAGCGCGCGCATCGCCGCCCTCGGCTACGTCGTGCTCGCCGCCGATCTCTACGGCTCGGACGTCGACGGCCCTCCCGACGGCCGCCGCGAGCGCGTCATGACCACGATCGGGGCACTGCGGGCCGATCCCGACCGGCTCGTGCGGCGTGCCATGGCCGCCGTCGACGTGCTCGCCGGACGAGCCGAGGTGACCCGGCCGGCCGCGGCCGTCGGCTACTGCTTCGGGGGCATGACCGTCCTGGAGCTGGCCCGCTCCGGCGCCGACCTGCCCGGGGTCGTCAGCATCCACGGCAGCCTCACCACCGGGCGCCCGGCCCGCGAGGGCGCGGTCAGGGCGCGGGTGCTCGCCAGCCACGGCGCCGCCGACCCGCACGTGCCGTGGTCGCAGGTCACGGCGTTCGTCGAGGAGATGGACGCGGCCCGCGCCGACTGGGAGCTCGACGTCCACGGCGGCGCCCAGCACGGCTTCACCCACGACCCGGACGCGCCCCCGACGCCCGGCGTCGCCTTCCACGCCGACGCCGACGCGCGCACCTTCGCGACGCTGTCGCGGTTCCTCGGCGAGCTGCGAGCCTGACGGAGCGCGGGCGGCGCGCCTACGCTCGGGGAATGGTGGAGCGACGACTGCCCCGGCCCGCCGAGCTGGCGCCCCTGCTGCGCCCGGCCCCGTTCGTCCGGGACGCGACGGCCCGGCGCCTGCGCCGCGCGGCATCGATCACCGACCTGCGCGCGATCGCCCGCCGCCGCACTCCGCGCGCGGTCTTCGACTACGCCGACGGCGCCGCCGACGGGGAGCTGTCGCTGCGGCGGGCCCGCGCGGCGTACACGCGGGTGGAGTTCGTGCCGTCCGTCCTGCACGACGTGTCCCGCATCGACACCGGCCGCGACATCCTCGGACGCCGCTCGGCCCTGCCGTTCGCGTTCGCCCCGACCGGCTACACGCGCATGATGCACACCGAGGGCGAGTCGGCCGTCGCGTCCGTCGCCGAGGAGGCGGGCATCCCGTTCTCGCTCTCGACGATGGGCAACACCACCATCGAGGCCGCGGCCGCCGCCGCACCCGGGGCGCGCCGCTGGTTCCAGCTCTACCTGTGGCACGACCGCGCGGTCGGCAAGGACCTCGTCGAGCGGGCGGCCGCGGCGGGCTACGACACGCTGATCCTCACCGTCGACACGCCCGTCAGCGGCTGGCGGCTGCGCGACATCCGCAACGGCCTCACCGTCCCGCCCGCGCTCAGCCTGCGCACGTTCGTCGACGGGGCCCGCTACCCGCACTGGTGGTTCGACCTGTTCACGACGCCGCCGCTGGAGTTCGCCACCCTCGCCGGCTCCGGCGGGACGGTCGCCGAGATGGCCAACACGGTCTTCGACCCCGCGCTGACCATGGACGACCTGGCCTGGCTGCGTGGGATGTGGTCGGGCAGCCTCGTCGTGAAGGGTGTCCAGAGCGTCGGCGACGCCCGGCGCGTCGCCGACGCCGGCGCCGACGCGGTGGTGCTCTCCAACCACGGCGGCCGCCAGCTCGACCGGGCACCCGTGCCGCTGGAGCTGGTCGAGCCGGTGGTCCAGGAGCTCGGCGACCGGGCCGAGGTGCTCGTCGACACCGGCATCCTGCACGGGGCCGACGTGCTCGCGGCGGTCGCGCTCGGCGCCCGCGCCGCGCTCGTCGGCCGCGCCTACCTCTACGGGCTGATGGCCGGCGGCCGCGCCGGCGTGCAGAAGACTGTGGAGATCCTCACGGGCGAGATCACCCGAACGATGCAGCTCATGGGCGTGACCAGCGTCGACGAACTCCGCCGAGAACACGTACGCCTACGCCCGATCGGCTGACCCGGTCGCGCGCGCGGCCCGTCGGGGCCATAGTGCGGGGCATGGGTTTCCTCGACAAGGCCAAGGACCTCATCAACGAGCACGACGAGCAGGTCGACCAGGGCCTCGACAAGGCCGGTGAGCTGGGCAAGGAGCGCTTCGCCGGCCACGACGGGCAGATCGACACCGCGATCGGCCAGGCCAAGCAGCACACCGGGGAGGGCGACACCACCGCGGCGCCCCCGCCCCCGCCGCCCGCGGAGTAGGGACCGTCCGCTTCCCGTCGGGCGCGTGGCCGCATGCGCGGTCACGCCCCCGACGCGTCGTGCAGCAGGACGTCCAGCTCGCCGACCGTCGTCGCGGCGTCGACGTGCCGGACGACCACGCTGCCCGCCGCCCGCGCGCCGCGCACGTTGGCCGGCGAGTCGTCGACGACGACGCACTCGGCCGGGCTGAGCCCCAACCGGGCCGCGGCCAGCCGGAACAGCTCCGGATCGGGCTTGCGGGCCCCGAGCACCGGGCCCGCGACGATCACGTCGAAGAGGTCCGCGCAGCCGTCCGGGGCGGCATAGGCGTCGGTGACCAGCGCCGTCCGGATACCGGATGCGCGTGCCCTGCGCACCGCGTCGACCATCGCCGGCCCGTCGGTCATGACGCCGCCGTAGTCCATCATCAGCCCGCGCAGCACCGGAGCTCCTCCACCTCGCCCGCCTGCGTCGCACCCTAGGCGCGACGGCGGTCCCGAGCGTCGACGTGGAACCGTTCGGTGTCGAAGTCGCCGGATCGCCGGTGGCCGGCGGCGGCTCGGCCCAGGCTGCTCGCCGTGACGCCACCGCTCCCCCCGTCCGCGCCGCCGCCGGCGGCCGCCGCCGCACCCCCCGCCGCGCCCGCGTCGGGCGCCGACCCGCCGACCGCTCGCGCCGCACCGGGTGTGCGGCGGCTGCTCTGGTGCCCGGCGCCGGGCCGGCGGCGCGAGCCGAAGCCGCCGCCGAGCCGGCCGCCGACCCCCGCGGTCGACGACCCGGTCACCCGGCGGGCGATCGCGGCGACCCTGCGCCTGGCCTGCGAGGTGCTCGACGGCCGTCGCGACGCCGGGCAGCTCGCGCCGCTGCTGTCGCCACCGGCGCTGCGCTACTGGCGCGCCGCCGCGTGCGCACGGCCGTCGCCGACGGCGACGCGGCTGCTGCGGGTGCGCGTCTGCCGGCCGGCGGAGGACGCGGCCGAGGTCGCGGCGGTGTGCGACCGGGCGGGACGGGTCGCGGCACTGGCGGCCCGCTTCGACCGCAGGCGCGGCACCTGGCGGTGTACGGCGATCAGGCTCGGCTGAGCCGGGACCGGCCCGTGCGGCCCCGGCGCGGCCGGTCGCCCGGACCCGGTCAGGGCCGGCGGGCGGCCGTGGGCGAGCCGTGGCAGAGCTTGTACTTGCGCCCGGATCCGCACGGGCACGGGGAGTTGCGTCCCGGCTCACCCGACGACCCGCGCCCGTTCGCCGTGGCGGCGGCCGCGGCGGGGCGTGCGGCCGGCCGCGAGCGGGTGGCCACTCCCCCCTCGTCGGGCCCGATGTAGCTCAGCTGCTGCGCCGGGGTGCGCGTGCCGCCGAAGACGGTCGGCAGCGCCGCGGTCACCTCGGCGTCGGGAACAGCCGGCGGGGCCGGCGGGCGGGAGGCGTGCCGGCCCGTCGCCTCGGCCTGCGGGGCGACGGGGCGCTCGGCCGGGGGCGCCTGCTCGACCTGGCCGTCGACCGGCGGGGCCTCCGGCATCGGCGTCACCTCGACCGGAACCCGGAACGCCAGCCCGACGGTCTTCTCCTTGATGCTGTCGAGCATCGCGGTGAACATGTCGTAGCCCTCGCGCTGGTACTCGACGAGCGGGTCGCGCTGGGCCAGCGCGCGCAGGCTGATGCCCTCCTTGAGGTAGTCCATCTCGTAGAGGTGCTCGCGCCACTTCTCGTCGATGACCTGCAACAGGATGTGCCGCTCCAGGTCGCGCATCCCGCCTTCGCGCCCGAACAGCCCGTCGATCTCCGCCTCGCGCCGGGCGTACGCCTCGCGGGCGTCCGCGAGCACGGCCGACAGGATGCTCTCGCGGGACAGCTCGCCCTCCTCGCCCAGGTCCTGCCACCGGATCCCGACCGGGTAGAGGGCGTTCAGCGCGGTCCAGAGCTTGTCGAGGTTCCAGTCCTCCGCGTAGCCCTGCGCGGTCTCGCCGTCGACGTACGCCGTGAGCACGTCGGCCGTCATCGCCGCGATCTGGTCCTGGATGTCCTCGCCGGCCAGCACCGTCTGTCGCTCGTCGTAGACGATCGTGCGCTGCTTGTTGAGCACCTCGTCGTACTTGAGGACGTTCTTGCGGATCTCGAAGTTCTGCTGCTCGACCTGGGTCTGCGCGCTGCGGATGGCCTTGGTGACCATCCCGGCCTCGATCGGGACGTCGTCGGGGAGCCGCAGGCGGGTCATGATCGACTTGACGACGTCGCCGTTGAACCGGCGCATGAGGTCGTCGCCCAGCGACAGGTAGAACCGTGACTCGCCGGGGTCGCCCTGACGCCCCGAGCGGCCGCGCAGCTGGTTGTCGATGCGGCGCGACTCGTGCCGCTCGGTGCCCAGCACGTAGAGCCCGCCGGCCTCCTTGACCTGCTCGGCCTCGTCCGCGACCTGCCGCCGCATCCGCTCGAGCACCTCGTCCCACGCGGCCTCGTACTCCTCGCGGCGCTCGACCGGGTCCAGGCCGCGCTGGCGCAGCTCCTGGTCGGCGAGGAAGTCGGGGTTGCCCCCGAGCATGATGTCGGTGCCGCGGCCCGCCATGTTCGTCGCGACGGTGACCGCGCCGGTGTGCCCGGCCTGCGCGACGACGATCGCCTCGCGCTCGTGCTGCTTGGCGTTGAGCACGGCGTGCGGGACCTGCCGGCGGACCAGCAGCGTCGCCAGGTACTCGGACTTCTCCACGCTCGTCGTGCCGACGAGCACCGGCTGGCCCTTGGCGTTCTTCTCGGCGATGTCGTCGGCGACCGCCTCGAACTTCGCCTCCTCGGTCTTGTAGATGAGGTCGGGCTGGTCGGCGCGCACCATCGGACGGTTGGTCGGGATGGTGACGACGCCCAGCTTGTAGATCTGGTGCAGCTCCGCGGCCTCGGTCTGCGCGGTGCCGGTCATGCCGGAGAGCTTCTGGTAGAGACGGAAGTAGTTCTGCAGCGTGATCGTGGCCAGCGTCTGGTTCTCGGCCTGGACCTCCACGCCCTCCTTGGCCTCGATGGCCTGGTGCAGGCCCTCGTTGTAGCGGCGGCCGATGAGGATGCGCCCGGTGAACTCGTCGACGATGAGCACCTCGCCGTCGCGGACGATGTAGTCCTTGTCCTTCTTGAACAGCTCCTCGGCCTTCAAGGCGTTGGACAGGTGGCCGACGAGCGGGGTGTTGGCCTCCTCGTAGAGGCTCTCGATCCCCAGCTGGTCCTCGATGTAGGCCACGCCCTTCTCGGTCACGGCCACCGTGCGCTTCTTGTGGTCGTACTCGTAGTCGGCGCGCGCGAGCTCGCCGGCACGCTCGGTGAAGTCGCGCGGAGTCCAGCCGGTGGTGTCGATGCCGGTCATCCGCGGCGTCATCTCGGCGAAGGCCTGGTACCAGCGGGAGCTCTGCTCCGCGGGACCGGAGATGATCAGCGGCGTGCGGGCCTCGTCGATGAGGATCGAGTCGGCCTCGTCGACGATCGCGAAGTTGTGGCCCCGCTGCACCTGGTCGACGGCCCGCAGCGCCATGTTGTCGCGCAGGTAGTCGAAGCCGAACTCGTTGTTGGTGCCGTAGGTGATGTCGCAGGCGTACTGGGTGCGCCGGACCTGCGGCTGCGGCACCTCGTTGAGGATGACGCCGACCGTCAGGCCGAGGAACCGGTGGATGCGGCCCATCGTCTCGGCGTCGCGGCGGGCCAGGTAGTCGTTGGTGGTGACGACGTGCACGCCGGCACCGGACAGCGCGTTGAGGTAGACGGCCATGACCGAGGTCAGCGTCTTGCCCTCGCCGGTCTTCATCTCGGCGACGTTGCCGAGGTGCAGGGCGGCGGCGCCCATCAGCTGCACGTGGAAGGGGCGCTGGCCGATCGTGCGGACGGCCGCCTCGCGGACCACGGCGAACGCCTCGGGCAGCAGGTCGTCCAGCGACTCGGCGCGGCCGAACTCGCCCTCCTCGGCGAACATGTCCAGCGTCGGACGCTCACCCGCGGCGATGGTCTCCGCCAGCAGTGCGGCGACCTCGTCCGACCAGCGACCGCGGTAGCGCAGCTGGAACTCGACCGTCTTCGCCTGCAGCTGCGCGTCGGTCAGCGCCTGGACGTCCGGCTCGAGGGTCTCGATGTGGTCGGCGATCCGCGCGAGCCGCTTGACCAGCTTCGTCTCACCGGCGCGGAGCAGGCGGTTCAACAGCGGCACGGGTGGACCTCATTCACGGTGGCGACTACTGGGGGCGGACGGCGACGCAGGACCAGGGTAGCGAAGGCCGCCGGCTCTCCTCCCCACAACGCCGAACGGGCGGTCACCGTTCCGGTCGGGAACGGTGACCGCCCGTGAGGTGCGGTGGACGGGCTACTGGGCGAGCCGGATGAGCCCGTAGGCGTAGCCGCGACGGCGGTAGACCACGCTGGGCTCGCCGCTGTCGGCGTCGGCGAAGAGGTAGAAGTCGTGGCCGACGAGCTCCATGCGCGAGAGCGCGTCGTCGATGCTCATGGGTGCCGCGGTGTGGACCTTCTGCCGGACGATGCGACCGGGCAGGCCCTCGTCGTCGGCCGGCGACCGGGGAGCCGGGATGGCGACGTCGGCGGCGTCGGGCGGGAGGTCGTCGAGCATCGGGTCGTCGAGTACGGCGGTGCCGGCGCCACGGCCCGCCATGACGCGGGTGCGGCGGCCGGTGACCCGGCGGCGGTCGTGGGAACGGCGCAGGCGCGCCTCGAGCTTGGAGACGGCGGCGTCGAGCGCGGCATAGAAGTCCTTCGCACACGCTTCGGCCCTGGCCACGGCACCACAACCGCCGCGTCCGGTGATCTCGACGCGCTGGCAGCTCTTGAGCTGACGTCGGTTGCGCTCGTGGAAGAGCTCCACCTCCAGGCCGGTGATCTTGTCGTCGTAGCGTTCCAGGCGAGCGACCTTGTCGGCGATGTGTTCCCGGAAATGGTCGGGAACCTCGACGTTACGGCCGGTGACAACGATCTCCACGCAGACTTCCCTCGCTTTCGGCGTCGGGTTGACCTTGCAGACTCGGTTGACTGTGCAGACGAAGACGCCCTGGCGCTGCGGCCCGGGCGCTCGATCGGTTTCCTCTCGACGGGGGCCCTGGCGAATGCCGACGACCGTAACGCGCATCACGGATCGGCAACAGCCCCCTGCGCCGAGTGACGCGTGACCCACCGAATCCGACGAAAAACATTCCGTTGACGTCGCTCGGGCATTACGATGTCGCGCTCCGTTCACGAGGGGCCGTGGCGTCGCAGAGGACCAGCGCGCGCGGCGCCGGCCGGCCCGCAGCCGCCAGCGCCGCACGGCAGGCGCGCAGGGTGGCCCCGGTCGTGACGACGTCGTCGACGAGCAGGACCGCCGCACCCGCCGGCGGCAGCCGACCGGTCCGCGCCCGCAGCCGTCCCGCCAGGTTCGCGGCACGCTGCGTGGCGTCGAGGCCGACGGAGTCGCGGGCGCGCCGGGCGAGCGCGAGGGCCGGCACCACGTGCAGGCCCGGCTCGCCGCGGGCGAGTACGCGGCACAGGCGCAGGACGTGGTCGCCGCCCCGGGCCCTGGCCGCCGCCGGCCGCGACGGCGCCGGAACCAGCCACTGGGGGCCGGGGGGCCCGCGGCGCAGCTCGGCGAGCGCCGGTCGCAGCACGGCGGCCAGCGGGCCGGCCAGATCGCGGCGGCCGCGCTCCTTGTAGCGCAGGAGCGCGGTGCGCAGCGGACCCTCGTAGCCGCCGGCGGCGAGCGTCGCGGGCCGGTCGGGCACGCCGGTCCACCGCAGCGGGCCGATCGCGCCCGCGCAGTCCGGACACCACGGCGGCGCGGGCGCGCCACACCCGGCGCAGTCGGCGGGGAGGACGAGGTCGACGAGCGCTGTCGCGAGCTTGCGGACGGTCATGCGGTCGAGCCTGCCGGGCCGGACCGTGCGGTGCCGGCGTTGTCCACAGGAGGCCGAGCTGTGGACGACCCGACGCGGACGCCCGGGCCGGGGCGGCCCGGCCCCGACCCCGACTCGCGCCGGCCCAGACCCCGACTCGCGGCAGCATGGCCCGCGAGTCGGGGTCTCCGCCGGTCCGAGTTGCGGGCTGGGCCAGACCGCCCGCGAGTCAGCCGGGGTAGCCCGGGACCGCGCCGGGCGCCCCGCCGACGACCTGGCGCCAGGCGTCCTGGCCGTCGCCGGCGAAGCTCCACACCCCGCCCTGGTCGGTGACGAGCAGGGCCCGGCCCGGCGCGGCGGCGACGGCGGTCAGCGGCGGGGTCAGGTTGGCGCCCAGCACCGGCGTCACCGTCAGCCCGTCGACCGAGACCTGCGCCACCTCGGGATCGGCCCCCCGGCTGATCACGACCAGCGTGTCGGACGACCGCCAGTCCGCGTCCGCGACGACACCCAGGTCGACCGGTCGCAGCCGCAGCACGTTCCGCAGCGCCACCTCGCCGTCGATGCTCCGCGCGACCGCCGCGGTGTACAGCCCGCCGTCGACGACGGCCGCGACCCGCGTCCCGTCCCGGGACATCCGCAGGTCGGTGATCGGGCCGAGGGCGGCCAGCTCGGTCGCGTTGACCCGGCCCGCCCGCACCACGCCGTTCGCGTCGATCAGCACGCGGGCGACCGACGACCCGTCCAGGACGGTCCACGTCTCGTTGCCGGCGGGCGACCACGTCGGGCGGGTCATCGACCGCGCGGACAGCGAGACCGGCACCACGCCGCCGCCCTGGCTGCCGCCGACCAGCAGGGTCGGGCCGGCGGGGGTCCGCTCGACGACCGCGAGGTGCTGGCCGTCGTCGCTGGACGAGGCGGACTGGACGTCCGCGCCGCCGGTCCCCAGCGGGCCCGGCAGCGGCGCCGAGGGACCCTGCCCGACCAGCTGCGACACCCGCCCGCCCGCCGCGATCAGCGCCGGTACGTCGGCCGAGGGCGCGACGTCGGCCGAGAGCGACGAGACGTCGTCGCGCGTCCAGTCGGGATGGTCGGGCTGCACGGGCTCGCCGTCGATGAGCACCTGCACCGTGCCCACGTTGACCTCGGCGAGTGAGAGCACGACCTGGGCGACGAGCAGCTTGCGGGCCGTGTCGTCGAGGTCCCCGGTCCGGGTCAGGTCGACGACCAGCGCGCCGTCCGGCCCGACGGCCAGGTTCGAACGCAGCCGTGCGCCGGCCGGCAGCTGCGACACCGCCGCGCCGGCCAGTGCCGCGGACGGCCCGGCGAGCAGCAGCTCCATCACCCGCGCGGCCTGCGCGCTCACCGGGACGCTCGGCACGTACCGGACGTCGGGCACCGCCAGGTGCCGCACGGGGTCGACGAACCACGCCCGGACGGTCCGGTAGTCGTCGCGGAAGATCGACAGCGGCACGATCACGCCGTCGGGCAGCCGGGAGATCCGCCACTGGCCGTTGTGGCGGACCACGTCGACGTCGAGCGTGAAGCTGCCCTGCATCGGCTGGAACGAGCCCGCCGGCGTCATCCGGCCGACCTCGGTGCCGCGGATCCGGATGGTCGTGTCGCCGGTGGCGGGGTCGGCGGCGCCCGGAGCCGGCACGGTGTCGATCTGGCCGTCGAGGATGGTGACGCCCGCGCCGTCGTCCCAGTTCGCGGCCTCCGGCGCGAGGAACGCCCGCGCCGCGCGGTGCTTGTCGGTGCTGCTGCCCGACGCCGTGACGAAGTCGCGCACGAGGTCGAGCGGGTTGCTGCCGTCGACGGGGCCCGGGCCGGCCGGCGGCTCGTCGCTGCCGACCTGGCGCAGGACCTGCACGGGCGAGCTGTCGGGCACGCTCGCGCACCCCGCGAGGACCGCGCAGGCCAGCAGGGCAGCCACCAGCCGCCCGCCGCGGCCGGCCGGGCGCGGCGGCGTCACCGGGTCGCCGCCTCGGAGACGACGGCGGGCCAGCCCAGCGGCGGCGTCGGCACCGACCCGGTGACCGGCGGGGGCGCAGCCGACCCGGGTTCGGGTCCCAGCAGCAGCGGGCTGGACTCCAGCGTGTCGCCCTCGACCCGGGGCAGCGTCAGCCGGAACGCCGCGCCGCGGCCCGGCTCGCCCCACGCCTGCAGCCAGCCGCCGTGCAGCCGCGCGTCCTCGACCGCGATCGACAGGCCCAGCCCGGTCCCGCCGGTGCGCCGAGCGCGCGACTCCTCGGCCCGCCAGAACCGGTTGAACACCAGCGACGCCTCGCCCGGTCGCAGGCCGACGCCGTGGTCGCGCACGAGGACCGCGACGGCCCGCTCGTCGGCGGCGAGCGTCACCCGGACCGGCTTACCCTCGCTGTGGTCGACGGCGTTGGCCACCAGGTTGCGCACGATCCGCTCGACGCGGCGCGGGTCGACCTCGGCCCACACCCCGACCGGCAGCTCAAGCTCAAGGGGGGTCCCGGTCTCCTCGGCGAGCCCGCGGACGGCCTCGACCGCGCGGGACACGACGCCGTGCACGTCCAGCCGCTCGGCGCCCAGCTCGGCGACGCCCGCGTCCAGCCGGGAGATCTCCAGGAGGTCGCCGAGCAGCGCCTCGAACCGGTCCAGCTCCTCGACCAGCAGCTCGGAGGACCGCCGCAGCGCGGGCAGCAGCTCGTCACGGGAGGCGTAGAGGACGTCCGCCGCCATCCGGACGGTCGTGAGCGGCGTCCGCAGCTCGTGGCTGACGTCGGAGGTGAACCGCCGCTGCAGCGCGCCGAACTCCTCGAGCTGGCGGATCTGCGTCTGGATGCTCTCGGCCATCTCGTTGTACGACTCGCCGAGGCGGGCGAGCTCGTCGTCGCCCTGGACGGGCATGCGCTCGTCCAGGTGCCCGTCGGCGAAGCGCTCCGCGGTCTCGGCGGCCAGCCGGACCGGCCGCACGACCTGCCGGGTGATGAGGCTCGCGATCCCGGCCAGCAGCAGGAGCAGGATCAGCCCGCCGACGATCAGCGTGCTCTGCACCAGCCCGAGCGTGCGCTGCTCGGAGTCGAGCGGGAAGAGCAGGTAGAACTCCAGCGCGCCGTTCGCGGTCCGGACCGGCTGGCCGATCATCAGCGCGGGCACGTCCGCGCCCTGGCTGTCGATCAGGCCGTACCGCCAGGACCGGGTGCCGTCGGCGACCTTCTGCCGCAGGTCGGCCGGCACCGACTCCAGCGGCCCCGCCGCGATGTTGCCGCCGCCGACCGCGGTGGCGGCGAGCACCGCGCGGAACGCGCCCGCGGCGGCCGTGTCGGACGCGCTCGCGTTCGTGAGGCGGTCCAGGGCGTTGTTCAGCTCGCCCTGCGCACCCTCCCGGTTGGGGTCGACGCTGGCCAGCTCCCGCTCCAGCAGCGAGGCGCCGGAGATGATCTGGTTCTGCGCGTCGTCCAGCTTGGCCTGCAGGATGTTGCCCGCGATCTGGGTCTGGATGACGAAGCCCAGCACGAGCACGACGGCCGTCGAAAGGGCCAGGGTGCTGATCACGACCCGGACCTGCAGCGACCGGCCCCAGATCGCGCCCCAGGCCGCCGCCAGCTCGGTCGCGGTCTGCTGCGCCCGCGCGACCGCCCGGTGGAGGGCCGCTCTCACCGCCGCATCATGGCGGGCCGGCCTTGTACCCGACGCCGCGCACCGTCAGCACCACCTCGGGGTGCTCAGGGTCGCGCTCGACCTTCGACCGCAGACGCTGGACGTGCACGTTCACCAGCCGCGTGTCGGCGGCGTGCCGGTAGCCCCACACCTGTTCCAGGAGCACCTCCCGAGTGAACACCTGCCGCGGCTTGCGGGCCAGTGCCACGAGCAGGTCGAACTCCAGGGGCGTCAGCGCGATCGGCTCGCTGGCGCGGGTGACCTGGTGGGCCGGGACGTCGATGGTGACGTCGCCGATCGCGAGCTGCTCGGCCGGCTCGGTCTCCGTCCGCCGCACGCGGGCCCGGATGCGCGCGACCAGCTCCTTGGGCTTGAACGGCTTGACGATGTAGTCGTCGGCGCCCGACTCGAGGCCCAGCACGATGTCGACGGTGTCGCTCTTCGCGGTGAGCATGACGATCGGCACGCCGGACTCGGTGCGGATCGCCCGGCACACGTCGATGCCGTTCATCCCGGGGAGCATGAGATCCAGCAGCACGACGTCGGGCCGCAGCTCCCGGACCGCCGGCAGCGCGCGCGTCCCGTCGCCGACGACGGCGGTCTCGAACCCCTCGCCGCGCAGCACGATCGTGAGCATCTCGGCCAGCGCCGGGTCGTCGTCGACGACCAGAACCCGCGACTTCATGCCCGACAGCATCCCACTGCCTGGTCAGCGACCCGCGGGAGGGGAGCTACCGGACAGCCGCGCGGCGAGCGCGGCCGCGTCGGGCGTGCGCGTCCCGTCCACGACGGTCCAGGGTGAGAGCCACGACGCGGCGGCGAGCCCGGCGTAGACGGCGCCCGTGCGCGCCTGCAGGCCGGCGTCGGTCTCGAACCCGTCGCGGTGGCGGGCCGCGGTCCGCTCCCGGTGCTCGGCGCGCTGCGCGGCAACGGTCTGCGGGACCCGCAGGTAGAGCTGGTGGTCGGGCACCGGGATGCCGAAGCGGTCGATCTCCAGCTCCCGCACCCACTCGACGAACTCCCCCGCGGCGTCCTCGCGCCGGCGCGCCGCGCCGTACGCCGCGGCCGAGGCGACGTAGCGGTCGACGAGCACGGTGTCGTGCTCGGCCAGCAGCGCGCGGAGGGCGGGCGCCGCGTCCCGGCGGTCGAGCGCGAACAGGACCGACATCCCGTGGACCGAGTCGAACAGGTCGCCCATCCGCCCGTGCAGCGCGTCGCGCACGAGCGCGGCGTGCACGTCCTGCTCGTAGCGGGGGAACGCGAGCCGCGCGACGCGGCCGGGCAGCGCCGCCGCGAGCGCGTCGGCCAGCGTGCTCTTGCCCGCCCCGTCGAGCCCCTCGATGACGACCAACCGGCCCACGGGCGGCGATCCTGCCAGTACCCTCTGGCCATGACCGCCGAGGCCGTGCCCACGGTGCCGCCGCCGCAGGGCTGGACGATCGCGGACCTGGAGCGGCTGCCGGAGAACGGGCTGCGCTACGAGCTGGTGGACGGAGTTCTCACCGTGATGGCGCCCGCGCAAGCCCGGCACAACCACGCGCAGCGCCGGCTCGCGAACCTCCTGGAGGAGGCAGCACCGGCTGCCCTCCACATCGTCGAGAACATCGGCATCGCTCTCGCCAACGACCAATGCCCCGTCCCGGACGTCGCCGTCCTGCGGCACGTGTCGCCCGACGACGCGCGCGGAGTCTTCCCGGCCGCCCTCGCCGAGCTCGTCGTCGAGGTCGTCTCGCCGTCCACGCGCGCGACTGACCGCTTCCGCAAGCCCGCCCAGTACGCGCTGGCCGGCATCCCGGTCTACCTGCGCGTCGAGCTCGACCCGCCGCACGTCGTGGCGTACGAGATCGGCGCCGACGGCCTCTACGTCGAGACCGCCCGCGCCGAGCCGGGCCAGGAGCTGCGCCTGGCCCGGCCCTTCCCGGTCGCGTTCGACCCGGCGGTCCTGCTGCGGTAGCTCAGTACCGGTAGTGCTCCGGCTTGAACGGCCCCTCGACGTCCACGCCGATGTACTCGGCCTGGTCCTTCGACAGCTTCGTCAGCTCCCCGCCGAGCGCGAGCACGTGGATGCGCGCGACCTTCTCGTCGAGGATCTTCGGCAGCCGGTAGACGTCCTTGTTGTACTCCTCGTGCTTGGTGAACAGCTCCACCTGCGCGATGACCTGGTTCGAGA
Organism: uncultured Actinomycetota bacterium; assembly: GCA_963728105.1. Lineage (GTDB taxonomy): Bacteria > Actinomycetota > Actinomycetes > Mycobacteriales > Pseudonocardiaceae > Pseudonocardia. The sequence goes on from CAVSJZ010000076.1 coordinate 127,033, forward strand.
AGCTGTTGCTCATCACGAACGACGGGTGGCCCGTGGCGTTGCCGAGGTTCATGAGGCGGCCCTCGGACAGCACGATGATCGAGTGCCCGTCGGGGAACACCCACTCGTCGACCTGCGGCTTGATGTTGATCCGGATGATGCCCTGCACGCGCCCGAGGCCGGCCATGTCGATCTCGTTGTCGAAGTGGCCGACGTTGGCGACGATCGCCTGGTGCTTCATGGCCTGCATGGCCGGCACCGTGACGATGTCCTTGTTGCCCGTGGTCGTGACGATGATGTCGGCCGTGCCGACCACGTCGTCGAGGCGCGCGACCTGGTAGCCCTGCAGCAGCGCCTGCAGCGCGCAGATCGGGTCGACCTCCGCGACGATCACCCGGGCGCCCTGGCCGGCCAGCGCCGCCGCCGAGCCCTTGCCGACGTCGCCGAAGCCGCAGACCAGCGCGACCTTGCCGCCGATCAGGACGTCGGTGGCCCGGTTGAGGCCGTCGATGAGCGAGTGGCGGATGCCGTAGGTGTTGTCGAACTTGCTCTTGGTGACCGAGTCGTTCACGTTGATCGCCGGGAACAGCAGCTGGCCCTGCTCGGCGAGCTGGTAGAGCCGGTGGACGCCGGTCGTCGTCTCCTCGGTGACGCCGCGGACGCCGGCGGCGATCCGCTGCCACTTGCCGGCGTCGGCGGCGAGCGAGTCGCGCAGCCGGCCGAGGATGATGCGGAACTCGTCGGAGACCGACAGGTCGTCGTCGTCCGGCATCGTGACGACCCCGGCCTTCTCGAACTCGACGCCCTTGTGCACGAGCAGCGTCGCGTCGCCGCCGTCGTCGAGGATCATGTTCGGGCCGACGACCTCGCCCGCCTCGTCGGTGAAGTCGAACAGCCGCTCGGTGGCCCACCAGTACTCCGAGAGCGTCTCGCCCTTCCAGGCGAAGACCGGGACGCCCTGCGGCGCCTCCGGCGTGCCGTGCGGGCCGACGACGACGGCCGCGGCCGCGTGGTCCTGGGTGGAGAAGATGTTGCAGGAGACCCAGCGGACCTCCGCTCCCAGCGAGACCAGCGTCTCGATGAGCACGGCGGTCTGGACGGTCATGTGCAGCGAGCCGGCGACGCGCGCCCCGTGCAGGGGCCGGGCCTCGGCGTACTCGCGCCGCAGCTCCATCAGCCCCGGCATCTCGTGCTCGGCCAGGCGGATCTCCTTGCGGCCGAACTCGTGCAGCGCGAGGTCGGCAACGGCGAAGTCGAGCCCGCCGACGGTCTGCAGGCGGCCGCCGGAGCCGTCGGTCGCGGCGGCGGTGGTGTCGGTGACGGTCATGGGTGTGTGCCTCCCCGGTCGATGCGACAGCGGGGGCGCCCTTTCCAGGTTCACGGCCGCGCGACCCCGATGACGCCGGGCGGCCGCCGACCGAGCGTGGCGGGCAGGTCGTGCGTGCCCGTCGCAGCGCCCCTCGGTCGTGGCGCACCCGAGCATAGTGCGCCGGGTTCAGCTCAGCAGGTGGTCGTGCAGCAGCGCCTCGGCGACGCCGGCCCGCCCGTCGGCGGCCAGCAGCCCTGCCGGTGCGACGGCGAAGTCGGCGTCGATCACCATGCGCGCGCCCACCAGCGCCCCGGCGAGCTCCGGGTCGGCGCGCAGCGTCGACGCGACCGCCGCCAGCCCGCCCCACGGGTCCGGCCGGCGGAAGACACCCCCGGAGAGCACGACGAGGTCGACCGGGCCGTCGTGGACGCGCAGGTGCCTGCGGACGGCGACGACGGCGGCCAGTGCGGCGATCCGCCGGTCCTCGGCGGCGCTGCCGGGGTCGGACGGCAGGTAGCCGACCTCGCCGGCCATCCGCTCGACGGTCGGCCCGAGCAGGTCGGCCTCGACGGGGTCGACGACCCCCTCGGTCTGGGCACCGACGAGCACGCCCTCAGCGGCCGCCCGCACCCCGAGGTCGCCCTCCACCGTGCGGACTCCCTCGGCGGCGGCGGGCGCCGCCGAGTGCACGTCGGTCGTGTTGCAGCCGACGTCGACGACCAGCACCCGGCCGCCGCTGATCCGCGACAGCTCGGCGGCGGCCCTGGCGACGGCGTCCGGCGTCGCGACGCGGACCAGTCTGCGGAACCGGGGCGCGACCGCCGGGCTCCGCCCCCCGAGGGCGTGCCGGCGGTAGAGCCCGGCGATCGCGGCCCTTGCCGGCTCGGCGTGGATCTCCCCCAGGCGGGGCAGCACGTTGTCGCACGCCACGACGGTGCGCCCGGTCGCGCGCAGCAGGGCCAGCGCGTCGTCGCGGGCCGCAGCGTTGGCGGCGAGGACGATCGGGTACCGGATGCGGGCCGCGGCCAGCCGCCCGGCGTTGTGCAGCAGCTCGGACGGGTCGTCCCCGTCGGAGCCGCCGAGCAGCAGCAGCACGCCGGGGCGGGTGCCGCGCAGCAGGCGGACGTCCTGGGAGGCCAGCGGCCCGGCGTGGACGTGGACGACGCGGGCGCCAGCGGAGCAGGCCACGCGGTGCCCGGCCTCGGTGGCCGCCAGCATCTCCGAGCCCACGACCGCCAGCCGCAGGCCGCCCCCCGCCGAGGAGCACGCCAGCAGGTCGGGCTCGCCGACGTCGCGGGGCGACCCGGCGGCCGACACCGCGCGGACCGCCGCGTCCACGCCGGTCAGGACGTCGACGGCGGTCGTGGGATGCTCGGCGAAGCCGACCAGCGCGCCGTCGGGGGCCACCAGCACGGCCTTGGT
>CAVSJZ010000077.1:0-11627 GCA_963728105.1 uncultured Actinomycetota bacterium
TGGTCGACGTCCGCGGCCTTCTCGACCGGGCCGGCTGCGGTCTCGACGATGCGGGCCACTTCTCACGCCTCCACGGGGTTGATGAGCAGGGAACCGGACGGGTGCACGGCCGCGGCGTGGCCGGGCAGCACGAGCGTGGTCGAGTCCATCTCGGTGACGATCGCTGGCCCGGTGACGACGTCGCCGGCCCGCAGCGTCGCGCGGTCGTATACGGCGGCGGTGACGGTGGCGCCCTCGACGTAGATCGGGTGGTGCTCGACCGGTTCGGGCGGCCCTTCGGTCGCCGGCAGCGTCGTCGGGGCGACGGAAGGGCGCGGACCGGTGACCGTGGCGCGCGCGTTGACCAGCTCGTGGTCGACCGAGAGCAGGAACGAGAAGAGCCGCTGGTGCTCGGCGTCGAACCCGGCGGCGAGCGCGTCGAGGTCCGGCCGGTCGACGTCCACGGGGATCTCGAACCCCTGGCCGTGGTAACGGACGTCGACCTGGAACGCGACGGTCTGCTCCGCCCGCGGCACGCCCTGGTCCGCGAGCCGGTTGCCGGCCTCGCCGGCGAGCTCGTCGAGGATGCCGCGCAGCTCGTCGCCGGTCGAGGTCGGCGAACCGACGCAGCACGGTGCGGGCCGACTCGCTGCGGGCCGACGTCGTCGCGTCGCCGAGGGCGCAGAGCACGCCCGGCGACGGCGGCACGATCACCGGCCAGGCCCCGGTCAGCTTTCCGAGCGCGTTGGCGTGCAGCGGGCCGGCGCCGCCGAACGCGACGAGCGCGAAGTCGCGCGGGTCGAACCCCTGCTGGACGCTGACCAGGCGCAGGCCGCCGAGCATGTTCTCGTTGACGATGTCGACGATGCCCGCGGCCGCGGCCTCGACGGAGTCCAGGCCCATCCCCTCGGCCACCGTGCCGACGGCGGTGCGCGCGGCGTCGACGTCGAGCGTGATCTCCCCGCCGGCCAGCGACGGCGGCAGGTACCCGAGCACGACGTTGGCGTCGGTGACGGTCGGGTCGGTGCCGCCCTTGCCGTACGCGGCCGGGCCCGGGTCGGCGCCCGCCGACTGCGGGCCGACGCGCAGCGCCTTCGTCAGCTGCGGGACGTGCGCGATCGAGCCGCCGCCCGCTCCGACCGTCCGGACGTCGACGCTCGAAGCGCGCACCGTGAGGTCGCCGACCTGGGTCTCGCGCCCGATCCGCGGCACGAGGCCCTGGACCAGCGCGACGTCGGTCGACGTGCCGCCCATGTCGAACGTGATGAGGTCGCTGTACCCGCACTGCTCCGCGATCCACACCGCGCCGGTCACCCCGCCGGCGGGGCCGGACAGGAGCATCGTCACGGGCGCCTCGACAGCCGCGTGCGCCGCCGACAGGCCGCCGTCGCTGCGCAGGATCGCCAGCTCGCCGGGCACGCCGCCCTCGTGCAGCCGCCCCTGCAGCGTGCGGACGTAGCGCTGCACCTGCGGTTGGACGTAGCCGTTCGCGACGGTGGTGACGGTCCGCTCGTACTCGCGCATCTCGGGCAGCACGTCCGAGGACAGCGAGACCGGGACGCCGGGCAGGACCTCCGCCGCGATCGCGCGGACGCGCTGCTCGTGGGCCGGGTCGGCGAAGGAGTTGATCAGCGAGACGGCCAGCGCGTCGACGCCTTCGAGGGTGGCCAGGCGTTCCCGCACGCCGTCCTCGTCGAGCTCGCGGATGACCGTGCCGTCCGAGCCGACCCGCTCGTCGACCTCGACGGTGTTCTCCAGCGCCGCGAGCGGCTCCGGCTTGGGCCAGATGATCCAGCCCGCGAGACCGCCGGGGACGTAGGAGCGGGCGATCTGCAGGACCTGCCGGAAGCCCTTCGTCGTGACCAGGCCGACCGTGGCGCCCTTGCCCTCCAGGATGGCGTTGGTGGCCACCGTCGTCCCGTGCAGCACCTGGGCGACGTCCGAGAGCGCGATGCCGGCCTCTTCGCACACCTTCGCGATGCCGTTGAGGACGCCGACGGCCTGGTCGGACGGGGTCGACGCGGTCTTGGCGCGCCAGGTCGCCCCGGTCACCTCCTCGACGAGGAGCACGTCGGTGAACGTGCCTCCGACGTCGACCCCGAGCCGGTAGGTCATGGCTGAACCTCCTTCGCGGCGCGGACCATGACGGCCCGGGCGTTGCGGATGTGGGCGGTCATGACGGCCCGCGCCCAGTGCGGGTCGCCGGCGCGGACCGCGGCGACGATCTCGGCGTGGTGGCCGAGGCTGCGGCGCAGCGACGCGTCGTCGTAGGTGTGGAAGTTGCGCAGCACGATCGGCGCGTGGATCGCGCCGGCGAGGGCGCTCGCCATGGCCGGCTGGGCGGCGAGGGCGACGAGCCGGTCGTGGAACGCCCGGTTGAGGGGGACCAGCGCGTCGAGGTCCTGGCCTGGTCCGGGCGTGCCGACGCGCAGCATGGCGTCGGCGAGCTCGTCGAGTACGTCCGCGTCGGCGGCGGTGGCGTGCGGCACGGCGAGCGAGGTGAGCTCGGGCTCCAGCGCCGTGCGCAGGTCGAACACGCCCTCCAGCTCCGCGACCGTCCAGCTCGCGACACGCGCCCCGCGGTTCGGCGCGATCTCGACGAGGCCCTCGGCGGCGAGGCGGCCCAACGCCTCGCGCACGGGTGTGCGGGAGACCCCGAGTCGCGCGGCCAGCTCGACCTCGCCGAGGCGGGCCCCCGGCCGGAAGTCGCCGTGCAGGATCAGCTCGCGCACGGCCGCGACCGTGCGTCCCGCCGATGTCTGCGTCACGCGGCCTCCTCGAATTGTGTGCAAACTAAGCCTCGACGGGTACCGTGTCCAGGCCGGACGGCAAGTTTGCATACAAGTGACGGAGGGTTCGTGTGGGGGACCTGCTGAGCGACCCGATCCCGCCGCGCCGGCGGCTGCGCGAGCTGCTGGCCGGGCCCGGTCCGGTCGTCGCGCCGGGGGCGTACGACGCCCTCTCGGCGCGGCTCGTGGAGCAGGCCGGTTTCGGCGTCGTCTACATGACGGGGTTCGGGACGACGGCGTCGCTCGTCGGCCGCCCGGACGTCGGGTTGCTGACCGGGACCGAGATGGTCGACAACGCCCGGCGCATCGTGGCGGCCGTCGACGTGCCGGTGGTCGCCGACGCCGACACGGGGTACGGCAACGCGATCAACGTCCTGCGGACCGTGCAGCTCTACGAGCAGGCGGGGGTCGCGGGGCTGCACCTGGAGGACCAGGTCACGCCGAAGAAGTGCGGGCACATGAGCGGCAAGGCCGTGGTCGAGACCGGCGAGATGGTCGGCAAGATCCGCGCCGCGGTGGCGGCCCGGCGCGACCCCGACCTGGTGCTCATCGCCCGGACCGACGCCGCCGCCGTGAACGGGCTCGACGACGCGGTCGCCAGGGCCCGCGCGTACGCCGACGCCGGTGCCGACGTCCTGTTCGTCGAGGCGCCGACGAGCGAGGACGACATCGCCCGGGTCGCGGGGGAGCTGCGCGGGGTGGCCCCGCTGGTCTTCAACTGGGCCGAGGGCGGGCGGACGCCCCCGTTGCCGCTGGCGCGGATCGCCGAGCTGGGCTTCGCGCTCGTGCTCTTCCCGATCGGGACGCTGCTCGCCGCGACCGCGGGGATCCAGCGGCTGCTCGCGACCGTGCAGGCCGAGGGGACCCCGGCGGGCGCGGACCTGCTGCCGTTCGCCGGCTTCACCGACCTGATCGGCCTCCCCGAGATCAACGACCTGGAGACCCGCTTCTCCTGACGCGAGTCGGGGTCTGGGCCAGGGCGAGTCGGGGTCCGGGCCCGCGAGTCGGGGTCTGGGCCAGGGCGAGTCGGGGTCTTCGGTTGCGCGAGTCGGGCTCGTCGCCAGGTGGTCGCTCGGCCCGTCCGGGGTCGGGCCGGCGGGTGCTCGCCGTCCGGGAGGTCGGGGTCGTGGCCGGCCGCAGTGATCGCCGCACGGGGAAGGTCCCGGCCGGATGGGGCCTCACTTCGCCCCGTCCGCCGATCACGCTGGCGGCCTGCACCGCGCGGGCCTGGACTCGTCCGGTGTCCCGATCGGCACCGCGCCGACGTCGGCCGGCGACGGACGGGCGTTCGTCGTCAGGTGCGGACCCGGACGGGTCGGGCCCGGACCGGCGCGGTCGGGGTCAGGGCCGGTGGAGATCGGCCCTCGCCTACCCTCGCCCCTCATGGCGGATCGCATCCGGGTCGCGGTGGTCTTCGGCGGGCGCAGCAGCGAGCATGCGATCTCGTGCGTGTCGGCCGGCAGCGTGCTGGCGCACCTCGACCCCGTGCGGTTCGACGTCGTCCCGGTCGGCATCACGCCGGCCGGCGCCTGGGTCCTCGGCGCGGACGACCCCCGTGAGCTGGCCATCGATGGCCGCGCCCTGCCCGCCGTCGACGCCACGCGCACGGCGCTCGCCCTGCCAGGAGACCCGACCCGCGGCGGACTGCTCGTGCTCGACCGCGATCGCGCGGGTGAGGTGCTGTCGGGCGTCGACGTGGTCTTCCCGGTCCTGCACGGCCCCTACGGCGAGGACGGAACGATCCAGGGCCTGCTCGAGATGGCCGGCGTGCCCTACGTCGGCTCGGGCGTCCTCGCGAGCGCGGCGGGCATGGACAAGGAGTTCACCAAGAAGCTGCTGGCCGCAGAGGGCCTGCCGATCGGCGACGTCGTCGTGCTGCGGCCCGGCACGGTGACGCTGACCGCCGACCAGCGCGACCGGCTCGGCCTGCCGGTGTTCGTGAAGCCGGCCCGGGCCGGCTCGTCCATCGGCATCAGCCGGGTGGGGGACTGGGCGGAGCTGGGCCCGGCGATCGACGCGGCGCGCGAGCACGACCCGAAGGTGCTGGTCGAGGCGGCCGTCTCGGGCCGGGAGATCGAGTGCGCCGTCCTGGAGTTCCCGGACGGGACGGTCCGGGCGAGCCTTCCCGGGGAGATCCGGATCCTCGGCGACGCCGCGTTCTACGACTTCGACACGAAGTACCTCGACGACACCTGCGAGCTGGACATCCCGGCCAAGCTGGACGACGCCGTGGCCGAACGGCTGCGCGAGATGGCCGTCGCCGCGTTCCGTGCGATCGACGCGCAGGGCCTCGCCCGGGTCGACTTCTTCGTCGGCGCCGGCGGCCGGCTGACGGTCAACGAGGTGAACACGATGCCGGGGTTCACCCCGACGTCGCTCTACCCGCGCGCCTGGGCCGTGACCGGCATCGACTACCCGACGCTGCTGACGACCCTCGTCGAGACCGCGCTCGCCCGCGGGACCGGCCTGCGCTGAGGCCGATCGGCCGCCGCCCGGTCGCAGTCCAGCAGGGTGCCCCGCCGGCCCCCGGTCGCCCTCGGGGCCAGGTCCGCACCGTCAGGTCCGCACCGCCACCTCCGGGCTCCCACCGCCGCCCGGACGGCGGTGCCGGCCTGGCATCGGCGGTGCCAGGCGGCGGTGCCGAGCCCCCGGCCTCCAGGCCGCGGCTGGCCAGCGCGGCCAGCTCGCCGGCACAGCCGATGAGGAGGCCGGGGCCCGGACCGTCGGTCTCGCGCCCAGCCGGAGGCCGCACCGCCGCAGCGGGGTCTCACCGCCGCTCCCGGACTCCCACCGCCGCCCGGACGCCGGTGCCGGCCCGACACCGCCGGTGCGGGCGTGCGGGCGCAGCCACGGCGGCGGTGCCACCCGGCGAGGCCGCGCACGGACCGCAGGCCGACCGGTGACGCGCGCCCCGCGGCCGTCCCGATCTGGTCGAGCACGCAACTCGCACTGGGTCAGACCCCGACTCGCGGCGCCGCACCGGGCTCACGACGCGGCGAGCGTCTCCCAGACCAGGAACAGGTTCAGCCCGATGATCCCCGCCGCCACCGTCGCCGCGACCATGGTCGTCACGCGCCGGTTCACCAGATCGCCCATGACCGCGCGGTCGCGGGTCAGCACGACCAGCGGGACCAGCGCGAACGGGATGCCGAAGCTCAGCACGACCTGGGAGGCCACCAGCGCGCCCGTCGGGTCAAGGCCGAGGCCCAGCACGACGAGGGCAGGGGCCAGCGTGAGCAGCCGCCGGACGACCAGCGGGATGCGCCTGCGGACGAACCCCTGCATGACGACCTGGCCCGCGTACGTCCCGACGCCCGACGACGCGAACCCGGACGCGAGCAGCGCCAGCGCGAACGCGAACGCAGCGGGCTGGTCGAGCACCCGGGCGAGCCCGGCGTGCACGCCCTGCAGGGTGTCGATGCCCGGCGTGTCCGACCCGGCGAACAGCGCCGCCGCCACGACCAGCATCGCGGCGTTGACGAGCCCGGCGAGGCCAAGGCCGACGACGACGTCGAGCTGCGTCCGGCGCAGCAGGAACCGGCGCTCGGCGTGGTCGGCGGGCCGCGTACGGTCCTGGGTCAGCGCCGAATGCAGGTAGATGACGTGCGGCATGACGGTCGCGCCGAGGATGCCCGTCGCCAGCAGCACCGAGCCGGTCCCCTCGAAGCGGGGGACGAGGCCGGAGGCCAACGCCGCGCCAGGCAGGTGGATGCGCAGGAGCGTCGTCAGGAACCCGAGCAGGATCACGCCCAGCAGCCCGGCGATCGCGAGCTCGAACGGCCGGTACCCCCGGTTCTGCAGCGCGAGCAGCGCGAACGCGACCAGACCGGTGAGCACGCCACCGAGGAACAGCGGCAGGCCGAAGAGCAGGTTGAGCGCGACGGCGCCGCCGATGACCTCGGCCAGGTCGGTCGCGATCGCGACGAGCTCGGCCTGCACCCACATCAGCCGGGTCACGGGCTGCGGGAACCGCTCGCGGCACAGCTCCGGCAGGTTGTGCCCGGTCGCCAGGCCCAGCTTGGCCGAGAGCGCCTGGACCAGCATGGCGACGAGGTTGGCGGCGACGATCACCCAGAGCAGCAGGTAGCCGTACCGGGCGCCCGCGGAGAAGTTCGTCGCGAAGTTGCCGGGGTCGACGTAGGCGATCGCGGCGACGAACGCCGGTCCGAAGAACGTCAGCGTTCCGCGGACGCCGCCGCGGGCGCGGATCTCCGCGACCGTCGACGGGCGCTCGCCGGTCGTCGTCATCGTTGCTCCTCGACCGAGCCGTGCACCAGCCGGGCGAGCGGCTCGCCGAGCGGATGGCGCTGGTCCCCGACGCGCACCCACAGCGGTCCGCCGAACGGCGCCTGCTCGTCGACGTCGATCTCCGCGCCCGGCACGATGCCCAGCCCGCCCAGGTGGCGCAGCGCGGCGCTGTCCCGGTCGGAGACGCGCCGGACCCGGAAGCGGCACGGCGGCGCGACGCCGTCCAGCGGCTGCCCCCAGTCCTCGACGTGCGGGCCGGCGAGCGGCGGGATCGGGTCGCCGTGCGGGTCGTGCGTCGGATGCCCGAGCGCCGCGTCGATCCGGCGCTCCAGCCGCTCGGACACGGCGTGCTCGAGCCGCTCGGCCTCGTCGTGCACCTCGTCCCACGGCACGTCGAGCATCCGGGCCAGGAACGTCTCGACGAGCCGGTGACGGCGCACGACGCGCAGCGCGGCGACCTCGCCGGCCGCGGTGAGCCGCAGCGCGCGGGCGTCGGGACGGGCCAGCATGCCGGCCTCGGACAGCCGCTTGACCATCGCGGTCACCGAGGGGGAGGCCACCCCCAGCTCGTGCGCGAGCCCGCCGGTGGTGACGACCTCGCCGCGCGCGCCCAGGTGGTAGATCGCCTTGAGGTAGTCCTCGACGGCCTGGGACAGCGGCACCATGGCCGAAATGTAGATGCGTCTACCAGACGCCGCTAGCCGTGTCTCACGGTGAGACGGTCACCGGGGCCGCCGGCAGCCGGGTGCGGACGACGTCGGACACGGCCTGGACGGGCCCCGAGCCGACGCCGGTGGGAAACGTCAGCGCGACGTACACCGGCCGGTCGACCGCGATGTACGTCGAGCGCTGCGGGTCGGGCGTGCCGTCGTCGAGCCGCAGCCACCGCACGCCGTCGATCTCCAGCAGGGCCGAGGTCGGCGTGAGCTCGGCCGGGCGGGGGAGCCCGCAGCGCAGGACGACCGGATCGGGGGACGCCGCCCAGGCCCGCGTGCCCGGCGGGCGCGGCTGCGCGAGCGTCCGGGCCGGGAGCGTCGCGCCGCCGGCGGGCAGGTCGCCGTCGAGCCCGGCCAGCAGGTCCGCGCAGTCGGGGCCCGCGGCCTGCGGCGCGTCCACCGGGGCCAGCACGAGCGGCGAGGTGTCGGGAGCCGGGCGGTCGGACGCCCCGGCGCGTGCCCAGATCGCGATCCCGGCCACGACCACGGCGAGCAGCAGGGGAAGCGCCAGCGCGACGGTGGTCGAGCGGGTGGGGCGGGTCACGGCGTGCCGGGTCAGCCCAGGTTGACGACCGGGCAGGTCAGGGTGCGCGTGATGCCGCCGACGCCCTGGACCTTGGCCACCACCAGGCGGCCGAGCTGGTCGACGTCCTCCGCCTCGGCGCGGACGATCACGTCGTAGGGACCGGTGACGTCCTCGGCGGAGACCACGCCGGTGAGGGCACCGATCTCGGCGGCGACCGCGGCGGCCTTGCCGACCTCGGTCTGGACCAGGATGTAGGCCTGCACCACGGCGTGCTCCCTTCCCCTTCAGGATGTCGGACGCCAACGTACCCGAGGAGAACCCCGTGCCCGAAGATCGGCCCACGCTCGCCGCCACCGGCGAGTTCGGCCTGATCGCCCGGGTGACGCGCGACCGGCCGCAGCCCGCGGGCACGCTGCTGGGGCCCGGCGACGACGCCGCCGTCGTGGCGGCGCCGGACGGGCGCGTCGTCGCCTCGACCGACATGCTCGTCGAGGGCGTGCACTTCCGGCTGGACTGGTCGTCCCCGGAGCAGGTCGGCCGCAAGGCGGCCGCCGCGAACCTCGCCGACGTCGCCGCGATGGGCGCCGTGCCCACGGCCCTGCTGGTCGGGCTGTCCTGCCCCGCCGGGACGCCGCTGGACGTCCTCACGGGCCTCGCCGACGGGCTCTGGGCCGAGGCGGCGACCGTGGGGGCCGGGGTCGTCGGCGGGGACGTGACCTCCGGCCCGGCACTGGTGCTCGCCGTGACCGCGCTCGGCGACCTGCAAGGCCGCCGGCCGGTCACCCGCGGCGGGGCCCGGCCCGGCGACGTCGTCGCGCTCGCCGGCCGGGTCGGCTGGTCGGCCGCAGGGCTCGCCGCGCTCTCGCAAGGGTTCCGCTCGCCGGCCGCCGTCGTCGACGCGCACCGCGCACCGGCACCCCCGTACGCGGCCGGACCGGCGGCAGCGCGGGCCGGGGCCACGGCGATGCTCGACGTCTCCGACGGGCTGCTGGCCGACCTCGGGCACATCGCCGAGGCCTCCGGCGTCGAGCTCGACATCGAGCCGCCGCCCGTTCCGGACCGCCTGGCGGAGGTGGGCGCGGCGCTGGGCGTCGACCCGGTCTCGTGGCTGCTCACCGGCGGCGAGGACCACGCGCTGGCCGCCACGTTCCCGCCGGGGACGCCGCTGCCGGACGGCTTCGCCGCGCTCGGGACGGTGCGCGCGGGCGAGCCGCGCGTGCTCGTCGCGGGACGGCCGTGGACGGGCCCGGCCGGCTGGGACCACTTCGGGAGCTGAGCCTTCGCCCACCTGGTGTCAGCAAGGCCACCTTCAGGACGCCTGACGTCCTGAAGGTGGCCTTGCTGACACCAGCTGCGACGGTTCCGGACGGTCCGCCCTCAGGTACGCGGCACCGGCAGGCCCCGGATGCTCGCGTCGAGCAGCTGCACGGGATGCAGCAGCGGGACGTCGAGGTCGAGGTGCTTGCCGATCTGCAGCAGGCAGCCGGGGTTGGCCGTCACCACGATGTCCGGGCGGGTCGCGGCCACGTTCGCGGCCTTGCGGGCGCCGAGCTCGCCCGCGGCCTCCGGGGCGATCATGTTGTAGATCCCCGCCGAGCCGCAGCACAGCTCGGCCTCGGGCAGGTCGACCAGCTCGACCCCGGGGATCGAGCGCAGCACCGCCCGCGGCTGCGCGCGGACCTTCTGCGCGTGCCCGAGATGGCACGCGTCGTGGTAAGCCACGCGCGCGCGGACCGCGTGCCGCTGCGCCCGGGGCTCGCCCTCGGCCAGCACCTCGTGGACGTCGCGCACCCGGGCGCTGAACGCCGCCGCTCGCTCCGCCCACTCCGGGTCGTCGGCCAGCAGGTGGCCGTACTCCTTCATCGACGAGCCGCAGCCCGCCACGTTCGTCACGACGTGGTCCACGCCGCCCGCGAGGAGCGGCTCGTAGCCGGCGATCTCGCGGCGGGCCCGCGCCAGCGCCGGGTCCTCGCGGCCGGCGTGCAGCTCCAGCGCGCCGCAGCACTGCTGGTCGCGGGGGACGACGACGTCCCAGCCCTCGGCGGCGAGGACGCGGACCGTCGCGGCGTTGACGCGGTGGAAGAAGACGTCCTGGACGCAGCCGGTGAGCAGGGCGACCCCGCCGCGGCGCGGGCCGGCGGCCGGCGTGTGGACCGGCAGCGTGGCGAAGGCGTCGCGCACCGAGACCGGCGGCAGCAGGGACTCCATCGCGGCCAGCCGGTCCGGGAGCTTCTCGGCGAGCGCGCGCACCGCGGGAATCCGCCGGATCGCCTGGTAGAGCCCGCCCGGCAGGGCGGCGGCCCGCAGCCGCCGCCTGTACGGGAAGAGCGCGAAGATCGCGTCGCGGAACAGCTTGTCGGAGCGGTCGCGCTCGACGTTGCGCTCGAGCTGCGGGCGCACGGCCTCCAGCAGCCGGTCGTACTGCACGCCCGACGGGCAGGCCGTCACGCACGCCATGCAGCCCAGGCAACGGTCGATGTGCGTCAGCGAACGGCCCGTCGAGCCCGATCTCGCCCTTGTCCGCGAGGTTCATCAGGTAGATGCGCCCGCGCGGGGAGTCCATCTCCTCGCCCCACAGCTGGTAGGTCGGGCACGTCGGCAGGCAGAAGCCGCAGTGCACGCAGTCGTCGAGCAGCTCGCGCGACGGCGGCCGGCGCTCGTCGAAGCTCGACGGGCCGGTCTGCGGGAGGTTGGTCTCGGCGGAGCCTGCGGGGGTCGTCACGTCCTCACATCCACGGGTCGAAGCGGCCGGGCCCGAGGCGGGCTCCCGGGTCCAGGGCGGTCTTGAGCGCGCGGAGCACGCCGATCGCCGACGGCGCCGGTCCCCAGGCCGGGACGTCCGCGCCGGCCGGCCGGCCTCGCAGGACCGACGTCCCGCCCGCGGCCTGGACCGCGGCGTGCGCGTCGGCGACGGCGTCGGGCGGCAGCGTGACGGTGGCGACGCCCGTGCCGAGGCCGGCGGTGACGGCGTCCGCGGGCAGCGTCGCGAGCACCGAAGGGAGCCGCGACGGGCGGGCCCCGACGCGCAGCACCGCGCCGCCCTCGCCGCCGCGCGTGAGCTCGGCGTGGCGCGCCCACGGGTCGCCGTCGGCCGGGGCGGCGCCCGCACCGAGCGCCGCGGTGACCCGTTCGAGCCGTCCCGGCAGCGCGTCCGCCGTGCCCTCGATGCGGACGAGCAGCACGTCGTCGCTGGTCCACTCGAGCGCGGCGGGCTCGTACGGTCCGCCGAGGACGACCGCGGCCAGCCCGGCGGCGTCGGCCAGCGAGCACGGCACGCGGACGGTCGCGGTCGCCTTGGGCAGCGGGTGCAGCCGCAGCACGACCTCGGCGACCACCGCGAGCGTCCCGTACGAGCCGTGGACGAGCTTG
>CAVSJZ010000078.1:0-37660 GCA_963728105.1 uncultured Actinomycetota bacterium
CTGACAGTAGTAAAGACGTTGTTCCCATCTTTCCTGAAAGAAAAATGTAAACCTCCCATAACGGTATAAACGGGGATTCCTTGTGGAAAAAACTTGGAAAGATTTGCTGACTTCACGTTTAGGCTTACTGGCCGGTTGATGTTGATACCTCCAAAGAATTTTGTGAGTAAGGATGTTGCTGTCCTCATGATGATCACCTCAGTCTTTGTGTTTTTTCCGCTCGGAAGAGGCGGAAAGATTTCATGGCTGCTCATCGCTTTTTGTTTAATGTCAGAGCTTAGAACTGACTGGGGAGAGAACACGAAACGGTTAGCCCATGTACAGACCGCTTCAAATTCTTGAATAATTAAAGGAAGGATTAACGGGGATTCAGACAGGCAGTTTGGCAGCAGTTGAAAGACAGGAAAAATCTGGAACACCAATTGTTACTTCACATTGACTATCTGGAATAAAAAATACGACGCAACAGCGATTGCCAGGACAGATAAATGGCCTTATATCTGTCCATAGTAAAATCAACATTAGTTACTTTTGAGATGATAGCCCTGTGAAATTTTGTGCATTCAGGCAAAAGTATTTTGCGAAGCAGTAATTGGGGGATATTGTTCCTTTTGAAAGAAAAGAAAAAATCAGCGTGCCGATGATCACTGCCCCGATCACGGCTCGGGGCATGTCGCGCTGGGGGTCACGGGCCTCGCCCGCCATCTGGACGGCCTGCTCGAAGCCCTGCAGGGCGAACACGACGCCGAGTGGCAGCGCGGCGAAGATGCCGTGCGCGCCCTTCACGAAGAACCCGCCGCCCGCGCCGAAGTTGCCGCCGTGGAACGAGACCACGAGGAGCGCGACGATCGTGAGCAGCGGCACCGCCGTCTTCCAGATCACGGTGGCCTTGTTGGACTCCGCGAGCCAGTTCACCCCCGCCACGTTGATCAGCGTGAACACGATCATGAGCGCGATGGCGATCACGAACCCGATCCCGACCAGCGAGCCGTTCTCGTCGACCATGCCGGGGAAGATGTGGTCGAGGTAGCTCAGCGCGGCCTCGACCTCGATCGGCGCGATCGTGACAGCCTGCAGCCACGCGACCCAGCCGGCGGTGAACCCGGCGATCGAGCCGAACGCCAGCCGCGGGAAGCGCGCCGTGCCGCCCGCCAGCGGGTACGCCGCACCCAGCTCGGCGTGCACGAGGGCCAGCAGGATGAGGATGAAGCCGGCCAGGATCCACGAGATCAGGGACGCGCCGCCGGCCGCAGAGGCGGCGGTGAGGGCGCCGAGCAGCCAACCGGACCCGATGATCGAACCGAGCGAGATGAACATCAGCGACGTCAGCCCGACGCTGCGCTTCAGGCCGGGACCTCCGGACGTGCCTTTTGCGATGTCCGCCACGCGCCACCTCCCGACGAGCCCCCTGCGGGCTGATCGCGTCATGTTGCGCGTACCTGACGGCGGGCTCTTCCGCCGATCGAGTGATCATGAGTTGCGGGCCGGTAAAGGATCACGAGCAATGCCGGCTTACGTCCGGTTGGTCCGTTTCGGCAGGTCAGGTCAGCTGACGAGCGGGTCGCGGGGCAGGCCGAGGATGCGCTCGGCGATCTGGTTGCGGGCGATCTCGGAGGTGCCGCCCGCAATCGTCAGGCACCGGGAGTAGAGGTAGGTCATCGTCACGAGCTGGTCGCCGCCGGTGACCGCGTCGGCGCCGGCGAGCCGCATCGCGAGCGCGGCCACCCGCTGCCCGTGCTCGCTGGAGAAGAGCTTCGAGACGTTGCCCTCCGGGCCCGGCTCGCCGCCCCCCACCGCCCGAGCGGCCTGGCGCAGCAGCATCAGCCGCAGCGCGAGCTCGTCGGCGACCAGCCGGGCGACGTCGCGCTCGGCGAGCGGGTCGGCCGCCCGCGCGAGCAGGTCCGCCGCCCTGAGGGGGAGGGCGCCCGCACCCCCGCCGCCGATCGACACGCGCTCGTTGCCCAGCGTCGCCCTGGCCACCGCCCAGCCCTGCCCGACGGCGCCGACGACGCACTCGTCCGGGACGAAGACGTCGTCGAGGAACACCTCGTTGAACATCGCCTGGCCGGTCAGCTCCCGCAGCGGGCGCACGTCGACGCCCTCGCTGCGCAGGTCGACCGCCATCATCGTGATGCCGCGGTGCTTGGAGCCGGTCGACTCGACCGGCTCGGTGCGCACGGTGGCGAAGCCCCAGTCCGACTGCTTCGCCCGGCTGGTCCAGACCTTCTGGCCGCTGACGCGCCAGCCGCCCTCGACGCGCACCCCGCGGGTCGCGATCGCGGCGGCGTCGGAGCCCGCGCCGGGCTCGGAGAACAGCTGGCACCAGGTGAGCTCGCCGCGCAGCGTGGGGCCGACCCACCGCTCACGCTGAGCGTCGGTGCCGTGCTGCGCGATCGTCTGGATGTTCCAGCCGGTGATGCCCAGGCTCGGCACGTCGACGCCGCGCAGCTCCTGCTCGATCACCAGTTGCTCGGCGGCGGAGGCGCTGCGGCCCCACGGCGGGGGCCAGTGCGGGACGAGGTAGCCGCCCTCGACGAGCCGGGAGCGCACGGCCGCCGGGTCCAGCCCGTCCAGCGTCGCGACGAAGGCCCGCGCGTCCTCGCGGTACCGCTGCGCCTCGGCGGGCAGGTCGAGGTCGGGCGTGCGTCGCACGCCGGCCCGGACGAGCCGGGCGGTGTCGGCGAGCGGGTCGCCCGCGCCGCCGAGGAACGCCGCGAGGCCGTGGGCGCGCCGCAGGTAGAGGTGCGCGTCGTGCTCCCAGGTGAAGCCGATGCCCCCGTGGAGCTGGATCGACAGCTCGGCGTTGCCGACGGCGGCGGGGACCGCCCGGGCGGCCGCGACGGCCGCGGCCAGCTCGGCCTCGGGCGTGCCCGCCGGGGCGCGCTGGGCGTCCCAGGCGGCGGCGACCGCGAGCTCCGCGTCCACCAGCATGTCGGCCGCATGGTGCTTGACGGCCTGGAAGGTGCCGATCGTGCGGCCGAACTGCGTCCGCTGCCCGGCGTACGCGACGGCCGCATCCAGGCAGGCCCGTGCGACCCCGGCCGCCTCGGCGGCGACCAGCGCCCGCGCGAGGCGCCGGGCCGTCGCCGCCGCTCCGGGCAGGCGGGTCGCGCCGGCGACGGCGAGCGTGACCGCGGCCGGTCGCCGCCCGGTGTCCAGCGCGGCCTTCGGCGGGACCCGCTCGAACTGCTCGGCCACGAGCACGTCCTCGCCCACGGCGACCAGTACGACGTCGGCGAGCGCGCCCCCGGGGACCAGCCGGTCGGTCACCCGGTCGCCGTCGGCGGCCCCGGCCAGCCCGACGGCGCCGACCCGTGACCCGTCGGCCAGCCCGGGCAGCAGCTCCGCGCGCAGCGCGTCGGTGCCGGCCTCCGCGACCACCGCGGCGGCGAGCGCGCTCGGCAGGAACGGTCCCGGTGCGGCGGCGCGGCCCAGCTCGAAGAGCACGACGGCCAGCTCGGGCAGCCCGGCGCCCTCGCCGCCGTACTCCTCCGGCACGTGCAGGCCGAGCCAGCCGAGCGCGGCGGTCTCCTTCCACGCCGCGGGCAGGGCGTCGGCCGGGGCGTCCAGGGTGGCCCGGGCCGCGTCGCGCTGGCCGGCGAGGAAGGAGCGTGCGACCTCGGCGAGCGCACGGTGATCGTCGGTGATCGCGAGGGGCATGGCGAGACCCTAACGCGACGCCCGATCGTTCGCCGACGGGAACGTTCCGAAATAGATTATCTTGTAGCATGACGGTCATGGACACCCGCAGCGCCGAGGAGATCCGGTCCGACCTCAGCTACCTGCTCGACAAGGCCGGCCAGGTGCTGGCCGGCCGGATGGCGGCGGCGCTCGCCGAGGTCGGGATCGGCGTCCGGGACTACTGCGTGCTGTCCAAGGCCCGGTCGGGCACATCGACCCAGGGCGAGCTGGCCGAGCAGGCGCTGCTGGACAAGACGACCATGGTCGTGACCCTCGACCGGCTCGAGTCGGCCGGGCTCGCGCAGCGCCGGCCCTCGCCCGCCGACCGCCGCGCGCGGGTCGTCGCGGTGACCGACGAGGGGATGCGCGCGGTCGACCGCGCCCACGACGTCATCGACGCGCTCTACGCCGACGTGCTGGGTGTGCTGGCGCCGGACGTGCGCGAAGCGCTGCTCGACGGGCTCGTCCGGCTGGTCGAGCCGAGTGGGCCGCTAGGGGGGCCGGCGGACGTCCGGCCGCGCAGGCGCTCGTCCCGATCCGGATAGTTCCGTTCCGGAGTACCTGTCCCGGTCGGCTCGCGACCGCCCCTGACCTAACGAACGGCACTTTCGTCACATAGGTGCTCACGAAAGTGCCGTTCGTTAGGTCGGGGACGGGGGTTGTCGGCGCTAGCGGCCCGTCCAGACCGGCGTGCGCTTCTCGGCGAACGCCGCGGCGCCCTCACGCGCGTCGGCCGAGGTCATGACGGGGCGCATCAGCTCCTCCTGCCGGGCCCAGCGCTCGGCGGCCGGCCAGTCCGCCCCGTCGCGCACGATCTTCTTCGTGGCCCGGACCGCGAGCGGTCCGCTCTCGGTGATCCTCTGCGCCAGCTCCAGCGCCGCCGCGAGCGCCTCTCCCGGTTCGGTCAGCCGGTTGACCAGGCCCCACGCGTGGGCGTCGGTCGCGCTGAAGTGCTCGCCCGTCAGCGCGTACTCCATGGCGATGGCTGGCGGGATCCGCCGGGGCAGCCGGAAGAGCCCGCCCGCGCCCGCGACCAGCGACCGCTTGGCCTCCGGCAGGCCGAAGCGGGCGTCGCGGGCGGCCGTGATGAGGTCGCACGCGAGCGCGATCTCGCAGCCGCCGGCCAGCGCGTACCCCTCGACGGCCGCGATCAGCGGCTTGTCCGGCGGCGTGACGGTGATCCCGGCGAAACCCCGGTCGCCGACGATCGGGACGTCGCCCGCGAGGAAGCCCTTCAGGTCCATGCCCGAGCAGAACGTGCCGCCCGCCCCGGTCAGGATCCCGACCGCCAGCGTCGGGTCGGCGTCGAGCCGGTCGGCGGCGGTCGCGATGCCCCTGGCCAGCGCGCCGTTGACGGCGTTGCGCGCCCGCGGGCGGTTCAGGGTGATCACCAGGATCGCGCCGTCGCGCTCGGTGAGCACCTCGGCGTCGCCGCTGGTCACGTTGTCGCCGTCGGTCGCGGCGTCGGTGTCGGTCACGTGACGCACCCTAGAGCGCCGGAAGCCCCGCCCGCGGCTGCGGACGGGGCTTCCGGGGCGGCGGTGCGGGTCAGTTGCCCCCGCCGAACGGGTTCTGCCCGAAGTTGCCGAACGGGTTCTGGCCGCCGAACGGGTTGGCCGACCCGCCGCCGTTGGCGGTGCTCGCCGCCTTGTCGGTCTGGCTGCCGAGCGTGACGTCCACGGCCTTCGTCGCGCCGCCGCTCTGCACGGTCAACGTGATCTTGGCGCCGGGCGTGTACGAGCCGATGCGCGCGATGAGGTCGGCGAAGTTCTGCACGCGCGCGTCGCCGACCTTCGTGACGACGTCGCCGGACTTGAGGCCGGCCGCGGCGGCGGGCGAGTTCGCCTCGACGCTGTTGATCTTCGCGCCGCCGGTCGTCGAGTCCGCCTGGCTCCCCGACACGCTGCCGGTCACCCCGAGCACCGGCTTCGTGGCGCTGCCGGTGTTCATGATCTCTTGCGCGACCCGCTTGGCCTGGTCGACAGGGATGGCGAAGCCGAGGCCGATGCTGCCGCCCTGGCTGCCGCTGCCGGCGGTCGAGCCCGCGGTGGCGATGGCCGAGTTGATGCCGACGACCTGGCCGTCGAGGTTGATCAGCGGGCCGCCGGAGTTGCCCGGGTTGATCGGGGCGTCGGTCTGCAGGCCGTTGTAGACGACCGAGGAGTTGCGGTTCTCGCCCTGCACGGCGACCGTGCGGTTCAGCGCGCTGATGATGCCGTTGGTGACGGTGCCGGTCAGGCCCTGGGGCGAGCCGATCGCGACGACCTGCTGGCCGACCTGGACGTCCGAGCTGCGGCCGAGCGTGGCCGGCGTCAGCCCGGATACGCCCTGGATCTTGATGACGGCCAGGTCGTAGCTGGGCGAGGTGCCCACGACGGTCGCGGTGTGCTGGCTGCCGTCGGACAGCGTCACGGTGATGTCGCCCTGCGCGCCGGACACGACGTGGTTGTTGGTCAGCACGTCGCCGTCGGCGGTCAGGATGACGCCGCTGCCCTCTGCGGAGCCGTTCGCCAGGTTCACCTGGATGTCGACGGTGCTGGGCATGACCTTGGCCGCCACGGCCGCGATCGAGCCCGGCGCGGCGGTGCCGGCGTTCGAGCTGGCCGGGCTCTGGGAGAGCGTCGTGCCGCCCGAGGAGCGGTCGAGCAGCGCGACGGTGCCGGCGCCGGCGGCCCCGCCGCCGACCAGTCCGGCGATCAGCGCGGCCACGACCACGCCCGCGCGCCCGCGGTTGGGCCGCGGCCGCTCCAACAGCGCGGTGTCGCGGCCGTTCGGGGGCGGCGGGGGATAGGCGCCAGCCTGCGGCGCGCCCGGGCCACCGCCCGCGCCGCCGGCACCGCCGCCCCACGGAACGCCGGCGCCCCAGGCGGGGCCGGGCTGCTGAGGCTGCTGCGGCGGGTAGGACTGCTGCGGCTGGGCCGGCGACCCGGCGTAGGCCGGGACGGGATGCTGCTCGTCGTCGGAGGCGGCGGCCGGAGCACTCCCGTCGCGGCCCTGCTCCTTGTGCTCGTCGCTCATGGCAACCACCTTCCATGCCGATTCTGGGAGGCGGCTGAGGACTCGCTGGGAATCGGCTCGCGGTCGGCCGGGTCAGTCCAGCAGCTCCACGATCGTCGCGTTGGCCGTCCCGCCGCCCTCGCACATCGTCTGTAGACCGTAGCGGATGCCCTGGTCACGCATGTGGTGGAGCAGCCGGGTCAGCAGCACCGTCCCGGACGCGCCGAGAGGGTGACCGACCGCGATCGCGCCACCGAGCGGGTTCAGCCGATCGAGGTCGGCCCCGGTCTCGGCGAGCCACGCGAGGGGGACGGGGGCGAACGCCTCGTTGACCTCGAACGCGCCGATGTCGCCGATCGCCAGGCCCGCCCGCTTGAGCACCTTCGCGGTGGCGGGGATCGGCCCGGTCAGCATCTGCAGCGGGTCGGCACCGGACACGGCGCCGCTGTGGTAGCGGGCGATCGGGGTGAGCCCGAGCTCCGCGGCCCGCTGCGGCGTCGTGACGAGGACGGCCGACGCCCCGTCCGAGATCTGCGACGCGTTGCCGGCGTGGATGACCCCGTCCGGGCGGAACGAGGGCTTGAGGCCGGCCAGGGTCTCTGGCGTCGTGCCGCGGCGCAGACCCTCGTCGGCCGTCAGGCCGGCGACCGGCACGAGCTGGTCGGTGAAGGCGCCGCGGTCGGTCGCCGCCGCGGTGAGCTCGTGGGACCGCGCGGCGTACTCGTCGAGCCGGGTGCGGGAGAACCCCCACCGCGCGGCGATCCGCTCGGCGCCGACGCCCTGGTTGAAGTCGGCGTTCGGGAACTCGCCGCTCTCCAGGTCGGCCGCGTACCGCTCCCGCACCAGCGGCCCGAACGGCCGGCCGAGGTCCCGCCCCGAACCGAGCGGCACGCGCGTCATCGACTCGACGCCGCCCGCCACGACCAGGTCGTACTGGCCGGCGAGCACCATCCCGGCCGCGAAGTCGAACGCCGACTGGCTGGACCCGCAGGCCCGGTTCACCGTGATCCCCGGCACCGACTCCGGCCAGCCCGCCGCCAGCACGGCGTAGCGGCCGACCTGCGCGGCCTGGTCGCCGACCTGGTTGACGCAGCCCCAGACGACGTCGTCGATCTGCTCGGGATCGACGCCCGCCCGCTCGACGAGCGCCGTCAGCACCGCGGCGGAGAGGTCGACCGGATGGACGTCCGACAGCGTTCCCCGCCGCTTCCCGATCGGTGTCCGGACGGCCTCGACGACGACGGCCTCCCGTGCGGCCCCTGCCATGGCGTCTCCCTCCTGTCTCCCGCACCCAGTAAAGCCGTTCGGGCATGAATGTGCCTCCTCCGGTGTTGCGTCCGTCATGACGGCAGCGCTCACGAACCTGCAGGCGGCGTGGGACGAGTGGCACGCCGAGCGCGAGGAGGGGCTGCGTGCCCCCCACGGCTGGCTGTCGCTGACCTCCCGGATCTGGCTGGGTCCCGAGCCGGCGGACGTGGCCGGCCTCCCGGGCCGCTGGAGCGCGACGCCCGAGGGCGTCGTCGTCACCGCGGCCGCCTCCGACGGGCTGTCGGTGCGCACGCTGCACGGGCAGCACCCGGTCGACGGCACCGCCGTCCTGCATCCGGTGGACGGCAAGCCGGGCACCCTGCTCGAGCACGCCGATCTGCGGATCGAGGTGGCCCGGCGCACGGACGCGCACGTCCTGCGGGTCCGCGACCCGCACGCGGTGACGCGGACCGCCTTCACCGGGGTGCCGGCGTTCCCGGCGGAGGAGCGGTGGGTCGTCGAGGGTCGCTTCCGGCCCTACCCGCAGCCGCGGCGGATCACCGTCGGCGCGGTCGTGGACGGCCTGTCGCACTTCCCGACGGCCGTCGGCGAGGTGGAGCTCACGGTCGCCGGGGTGCCGCAGCGGCTGGTCGCGCTGGCCGGCAAGGACGGCGACCCCGGCCTCACGCTGCACTTCCGGGACGCGACGTCGGGCGTCAGCACCTACGGGGGCGGGCGCATCCTGCGCACCGGCGCACCCGAGGCCGACGGCCGCGTGGTCGTCGACCTCAACCGGACGGTGAACCTGCCCTGCGCGTTCACCGACTTCGCCACCTGCCCGCTCCCGCCGGAGGGGAACCGGCTCACGGTCGCCGTCGAGGCGGGCGAGCAGCTCCCGCGCCGGCCCGACCACGCCTGACGGGCAGCGACGTCAGTTCCAGGCGCCGCCGGACATCGCGGCCGAGCGGGTGCGGAAGCCGGCGGTGCCGGCGACGATGTCGCGCCGGACGTCGGCCTTGGTGCGGCCGGTCGCGAGGACGGTCGGGCCGAGCGCCCTGGCCAGCTGCCGCAGCACCGGAACGGTGAACCGCGCGTCGCGCAGGTACCCCTCGACGGCCTGCGGGGTCGCGAGCTCGTTGACGCGCGCGACGGCGGCCGCGATGTCGACACCCCGGTCGGCACCGTGGTCGCGGGCCGGCACCGGCGTCGCCGGCTGCCGCCGCGGGTGCGGCGGCGGGTCGCCGTAGAGCCCGAGCTGGGCCGGGTCGGGCCGGGGGACGGGACGGACGTCCAGCCGGGCCCGGCCGGCGGCGACGTCGGCGAGGTCGGCCGCCGGGAGGGACTCCAGCACCCGGCGCACGGCCGTGTCGAGCAGTCGGCTGCGCGGTGCGGTCACGCCGCGATCGCTTCCAGCCGGTCCTCCAGCTCCGAGACGAGGTCCCGCAGCTCGCGGGTGGCCGCGCGGCCGGTGCCGCCCAGTATCACCGGTACGCCGTGCTCGGGCGCGGGCCCGTAGACGGACTTGCTGTCGCGGATCGTCGTCGTGAACGTCGGCACCCGGCGCGCCTCGATGCGGCTGATGACGCTGCGCTGGGCCTCGATGGGCTCGCCGTCGTGGGACTGCACCATCGTGAAGATCACCGCGGCGGGCGGGCGGCTGATGTGGCCCGCGCCCTGCTCGTTGTACTCGTCGGTGAACTCCCGGATCTTCAGGCCGAGCGAGTCGATGCCGTTGGTGGACAGGTAGTCGGGCTTGGTCGGGATGAGCAGCATGTCCGCGGCCGCGACGGCGTTCTTCGCGATGAGGCCGAAGTTGGGCGCGCAGTCGATCAGCACGACGTCGTACTCGGCGAGCGATTTGTGGCACAGGGCGTCGCGCAGGCGGCTGTGCAGGGTCGCGAAGTCCGTTCGCTCGGACAGGAGCCGGGCGGCGAGCGCGGTCTCGACGTCGGCGAGGTCGCGGTGGGCGGCGATGATGTCCAGGTGCCCGCTGTTGCGGCGCAGCTTGCCTGCCACCCGTGGCGGGGCGGCCAGCAGGCCGAACGGGTCGCTCATCGCGCCGTCCGTGCCGACGTTGTCGTACCAGTGCTTGATGGTCCGGTACGGGAGCAGCTCGTCGGTCCACTCGTTCTGCGTGAAGAACGACACGGTCAGCGACGCCTGGGCGTCCAGGTCGACGAGCAGCACCTTCTGACCGCGGGCGGCCAGCCCGGCACCGATGTTGGCGGTGAGGGTGGTCTTGCCGACTCCGCCCTTGTGGTTGATGATCGAGACGACCTTCACCCGTTCTCCTTCCCCGCGCCCCCCGGCCGGGTGAAACCCTCCCACAGCGGGCGGATCGGCCTGCGGACAGGTCGACGCCTCCCGGCCGGCCGATTCCGGCGGTTCGGCCTGGTTGCGGCGCTGTCGGGCGCACGACCAACGGCGCGCTCGGGAGGGTGTGCGACGAGCGGGCGGTGGTGGACGACCAAGGGTCCGTTACCTGCGCCGAACGGCCTACAGTGTCGGCACCCGAGCGAGATGGCGGAGGATCGCGTCGCCGACCGGCGCCGCGACCCGCGTGTCGACCACGTGGCCGAGTCCCGCGACCGTCACCAGGTCGGCGTGCAGCAGCTCGGCCAGCACCGACGAGCTCGGGGGCGGGTCGACGGGGTCGGCCGGCCCTTCGAGGACCAGCGCCGGCACCGCGACGGCGCGCAGCTCGTCGCCGCGGGCCGGACCGGCCGGGTCGAGGTCGGCGTGCGAGACGACCGGCTCGTCCGTGCCGGCGTGGGCGATCACGCGCTCCTCGACGGCCCTGGCCTCGGGATCGTCGACCGGGTCGTCGGTCGCGCCGCCGAGCAGCCGCCGGCGCGCGAGCCGCCACGCGAGCTCACCCGCGCCGTCCCGCGGGTCGTCGAGCTCGGCGAGCAGCCGCCGCACCGCGAGCGTCGGGCCCGGCAGCACGGGAACGCCGGCACCCGGCAGCGGCCCGGTGCACAGGAGCGTGGCCGACGCCGCGCGGTCGGCGTGGTCGAGCAGGAGCAGCTGGACCAGCCGCCCTCCCAGGCCGAGGCCGACGAGGTGGGCTCGCTGGGTCCCGGCGGCGTCGAGCACCGCCAGCGCGTCGGCGGCCAGGTCGGCGAGGCCGGTGTCGGCGTCGGCGTCGGCGGCCGCGGACCGGCCCGTGCCGCGATGGTCGTACCGGATCACCGGGTGGTGTCGGGCCAGCCGGGCGAGCAGGGCGTCGGACCACGCGACCCCCGACTCGCCTGCGTCGGCCACCAGCAGCACCGGCACCGGCCCCGGTCCCGCGAGCCGTTCGGCCCACAGCGGGGCACCGGCCGGGGTCCGGGCGTCGAGCCGCACGCGGCTACTTCAGGGCGTCGAGCAGCGCCTGGCGCTGCCGGTCGCCCAGGCCGGCGGCCCGGCGGGACGCGTCGATGCCCGTGCGCTCCAGCAGGGCGTTGACCTTGGCGGGGCCGTAGCCGGGCAGGCTCTTGAGCAGGTCGGCGACCTTGGTCTTCCCGACCACCTGGTCGGACTTCGCGCGGTCGAGGACGGCCGGGATCGTCTCCTTGCCGGATGCGATGGCGTCGCGCAGCTCCTTGCGCGCCGTCCGCGCGGCCGCGGCCTTCTTCAGCGCCTCGGCGCGCTGCTCCGGCGTGAGCGTGGGCAGTGCCATGTCGGGTCTCCTCTCGGTGCGCGGTCCTCCGCGCGGGGGTCGAACGAGCCATCAGCGTGGCAGAGCCCTCCGACGGTGTGCGGGCGGGCCCGGCAAACTCCCAGGTGGCCGAGCATCGTCGCAGCTCACGCGGTTGCCCGCACGGCCCGCCGCGGGCGTCAGACGCAGGACGTGGCCAGCGCCTCCGGCGTGCTCGTGTCGTCGGGTGTCTGGGTGCCGTCCATCCTCGGACCGGTCGTCGCCGTCCCGGCCGGGGCCGCCGTCGGCTGCCCGGGCGCCGCGGACGGAGCCGGGGTCGCGAAGGCCTGCTCGACGACCTGGCGCATCAACGAGACGTTGGGATGGCTGGGGTCGAAGTGGCCGTCGGGCTGCGCCGGGTCGGGCATGTGCGGGTCGAACGTGACGCTCTGCATGACCGGCTTCTGCTGCCCGACCAGCGCGACCAGCTGCGCGAGCACCGGTTGTGGCACGTTCGTCGAGACGCTGTTGGAGGTCGCCGTCGCGATCGACTGGAAGTTCGTGACGATGTCCGTCGGGCTCTTCTGCTGCATCAGGCTCTGCAGCAGGCAGCGCTGCCGGCCCATGCGGTTGTAGTCGTCGGAGTCGCGCCGGGACCGGGCGTACCACAGGGCCATGGTGCCGTCGAGATGGTGCACGCCGGCCGGGACGTAGCCCTGCGGCTTGACGTGCGTGCCGTCGGGCAGCACGCCGCCGATCGGCAGCGGCACCGGCCCGACGTCGACCGTGACGCCGCCGACCGCGTCGATGATCGAGGCGAAGCTGGCCATGTTGACGTCGACGTAGTAGTCGATGTCGATTCCCAGCATGTACGCGATGCTCGACTGCAGCGCGTTCAGCCCGGGGTCCTTCGTGGGGCCGGGCGGGGCGAGCTGCGGGTGCGCGAGCGCGTACGGGTAGATGGCGTTGAGCAGGTAGTCGCCCGACAGCGGGTCGCCGTTCGGGTCGTGGAAGCCCTTCGGGAACTTCTCCGCGAGCGGCGAGCCCGGCGGGAACTCGGCGTAGCCGATGTTGCGGGGGAGGCCGAAGATCGTGGTGCGGGCGGTGTGCATGTCGATGCTGGCGATCATCATCGTGTCGGTGCGGGCGCCCGTGCGGTCGGGGCCGGCGTCGCTGCCCACCAGCAGCACGTTGATGCGGGGCTTGGTCACCGCCACCTCGGCGGCGGTGCCGCCCCCGGTCCCGCTGAACAGCGTGTCCAGCAGCGAGCGCTGGGTGTTGACGAGGTGTGCGACGAAGCCGAACGGCGCGGCCGCGACCAGGCACAGGACCGCGACGGTGGCGACCCCGAGGAACCGCTGGCCGGTGGCGAGCCGCCGCGGCCGGGCGGCGGTGTAGGTCCCCACGATCTGGGCGACCCAC
This sequence comes from uncultured Actinomycetota bacterium, assembly GCA_963728105.1. Classification (GTDB taxonomy): domain Bacteria; phylum Actinomycetota; class Actinomycetes; order Mycobacteriales; family Pseudonocardiaceae; genus Pseudonocardia. The sequence continues at coordinate 12,971 of CAVSJZ010000078.1, forward strand.
GCCACCCCGGCCAGCGCGAGCGCGGCCGTGGCGATGAGCAGGACCCGGCTGGACAGCAGGGTCGTCACCAGGTCCGTGCGCCGGACCGTCAGCCCGACCACGACCAGCGCGACGACGACGAGCAGGAAGACGCCGAGGGCGAGCGCGCCCTGGCGCCTGCGGCGCGCCATGAGCAGGCCGGTGCCGGGCACGACGGTGGACGCGGCCGTCGCCAGGAGGGCCCGGCCGAGCGTCGGGCGGCCGCCCGTGCCCGTGGCGGGCCGGCGGCGACCCGGCGGTCGGGTGCCAGGGGGGCGGGGGTCGCCGACCCGGACCGGGACGGGACGGACCCGGGTCGGAGCCTCGGCGACGGACAGTGCCGTGCCCGACGGGCCGCCACCGGAGAGCCCCGCATCGGCGAGCCCGGCATCGGCCAGCCCGGTGCTTGACAGCGCGGTGCTTGACAGCGCGGTGGTGACCGGCTCGGCGGCCGCCGGCGGGGGGTCGGCCAGTGCCGTGCCGGTCAGGGCGGGATCGGCGAGCGCCGTCACCTCGGTCGGGCGGTCGTCCTGGTCGGGGCGGCGGACGGGTCGGCCCGCGCGGCCCGGTCCGCTCGCGCGAAGGCGGTCGGCTTCCGGCTGGTGGGTCCGGGCGGCGCGGGCGGCCGCGCCGCTTCCGACCCGGCGGGCGGCCGGCACGCCGTGGCCGGGCGGGACGTCGGACCGGTCACCGGCGGACCGGCCGGCCGGCCGGCCGCCCGACCCGTCGACGCGGTCGCCGATACGGGCGGTGGGCTGGTCGTCGAGGCCGCCGCGCGGGCGGGCGGGCGCCCGTCGCCGCGCGCGTCGGCCGGCCGGTCGACGCCGCTCCGCGACGCCGCGCCCGTGACGCGGCCGGGGCGTCCCGGGTCGACGGGGCCGCGCCCGCCTGCGGCGGGACGCCCTCCGGCGGAGCCGGGCCGGGCCGCGCCGTCGGGCTGGGAGCCGTTGCGGGCGGCGCCGCGGGGCGTGCTGCCGTTGCGGGCGGTGCCGTGGGGACCGGTGCCGCCGGGAGGGGTGCCGTTGCGGGCCGCACCGGCGGGCGGCGTGCCGCGGGGGGCTGCGCCGGCGGAACCGGTGCCGCCGGGAGGGGTGCCGTTGCGGGCCGCACCGGCGGGCGGGGTGGCGTTGCGGGGTGTGCCGCCGTTCGGCGTGCCGTTGCCGGCCGCGCCGTCGCGTGCGGTGCCGTTGCGGGAGTCGGCACCGTGCCGGCCACGGCCTCGCGCGCCGTCCTGGCGGGCTCCGGGGCGGACGGCCTCGCCGGGCGTGTCGCGGGTCGGCGCCCCGCGCCTGGCCGCCGGTCCAGTGCGGTCGCCGTCGGACAGGGCGTCCCACGGCGGCGGGTCCCACGGCAGCGGGTCCCACGGCGCCTCGCCGCCCCGCCGCGGGCCGGCGTGGCGCCCGGTCGGCCATGGCTCGGAGCGGTGGGCCCCGGTCCGGCCGGCCGGGGGCTCCGGCGCTTCGCCCCCGCGGCTGTGGCGGCCGGGCTCGGCCGGCGCGGGCCCGGGGTGCGTGGGCGCCGAGCCGGGCCCTCGCGGGGGTGGGTGCGGTGCGCTGTCGCGGCGCCCCCGCGACACAGCGTCGTCGTTCACGATCGGACCCGCCTCCCTTCGTGCCTCCCGCGTCCCCGGTCAGGCCGGATGTTCCCGCAGACGATACGGAGCACCCGGCGCCACCCGTACGGCGGTTGGCCCCATCCGCGACGGGGTCGCGGCATCGTGCCGGGTTGACGGCGTGTGTCCGATCCGGGTCCACTGGCGCCGTGTCGGGCGGGCGGACGGCGGCGATCGTGCTGGCCGGCGGGAGCGGCGCCCGGATGGGCGCCTCCCGCAACAAGGTCCATCTGCCGCTCGCCGGGCGTTCCGTGCTCGCCTGGTCGCTCGCGGCGTTCGCCGGGTGTCCCGGCGTCGGGCCGCTCGTGCTCGTCGTCCGTGACGGCGAGCGGGCGGCCGCCGAGGCGGTGCTGGCCCGGGAGGTCGACGCCGCGGGCGTCGAGATCGTGGGCGGCGGGGCGTCGCGGCAGGAGTCCGAGCTGGCCGGGCTCCGGGCGCTGGCCGGGCGGATCGGCGCGGGGGCGCTCGACCTCGTCGCGGTCCACGACGGCGCCCGCCCGCTCGTGCCGGCGGACCTCGTCGCCCGCGTGCTCGCCGCGGCCCGCGAGCACGGTGGCGCGGTGCCCGGGCTGGCGCGCGACGACCTGGCCGCCGCCACCCCCGACGGGACGGGAGTCACCGGCCCGGCCACGGGCCTCGTCGCCGTCCAGACGCCGCAGGCCTTCCGCGCCGGAGCCCTGCTCGCGGCCTACGAGCAGGCCGCGCGCGAGGGGTTCGCGGGCACCGACACCGCCGCGTGCGTCGCCCGCTTCGCCCCGGACCTCGACGTCCGGTGGGTGCCGGGTGACCAGCGCAACTTCAAGATCACCTATCCGCACGACCTCGCGCTGGCCGAACGCGTGCTCGCGGGCGCGGCACGCGGCTGATCCGCGAGGCACCATGGGGTCATGCCCGACGATCAGGACCGCCCCGGCCGCGACGGCCCGCCCGGTCCGCAGGACCCCTTCGGCCCGCTCGGCCCGCTCCTCGGGCGCCTGTTGGGCGACCTCGGCAACAACCTCGACCTCGGCAGCCTCGGCGACCTCGGCAACCTGGGCGGCTTCGGTGAGGGCGGCGACCTGCGGCCCCCGCCGGGATCCCGCGGGACGCGCGGGCTGGACCGCTTCGGCCGCGACCTGACCGCCGACGCGCGTGCCGGGCGCCTCGACCCCGTCATCGGCCGCGACGACGAGATCGACCAGGTGCTGGAGGTGCTGGCCAGGCGCACCAAGAACAACCCGGTGCTGGTCGGCGACCCGGGCGTCGGCAAGACCGCGATCGTCGAGGGCATCGCGGCGCGGATCGCGGACGGCTCGGTGCCCGCGGCGCTGCGCGACGTGCGGATCGTGGCGCTCGACCTCGCCGGCATGGTGTCGGGCACGAAGTACCGCGGCGAGTTCGAGCAGCGGCTCACCGGCGTCATCGACGAGATCACGAAGGCGGGCGCCGGCCTGGTCGTGTTCGTCGACGAGCTGCACCAGGTGATCGGCGCGGGCTCGGCGGAGGGCGCCCCGCTGGACGCCGCGACGATGCTGAAGCCGGCGCTGGCCCGCGGCGAGCTGCGGCTGATCGGCGCGACGACGCTGGACGAGTACCGCAGGCACATCGAGAAGGACGCCGCGCTGGAGCGGCGGTTCGAGCCGGTGACGGTGCCCGAGCCCACCGTCGACCAGACCGTCGAGATCCTGCACGGGCTCGCGCCGCGCTACGCCCAGCACCACGGCGTCGTGATCGAGGACGCGGCCCTGCGCGCGGCCGCGGAGCTGGCCGACCGCTACGTCCGGGACCGGTTCCTGCCCGACAAGGCGATCGACCTGCTCGACCGGGCCGCCGCGCGGGCGGGCATGGACGGCCCCGGGTCGTCGCGGAACGCCGAGGAGCTGCGCCGGGCGCGCGAGGTCGCGGTCGACGCCGAGGACTACGAGCGCGCGCTGCTGCTCACCAGGGAGCTGGAGGCACTGGACGGCCTCGCCGCGACCGCCGGCCCGGCCGGCCCACCCCGGGTCACCGCCGACGACGTCGCCCGGGTGGTGTCCCGGCGCACCGGCATCCCGGTCGCCGAGCTGGGCGCGGTCGAGCGCGACCGGCTGCTGCGGCTGGAGGAGCTCCTGCACCGGCGCGTCGTCGGGCAGGACGAGGCGGTGGAGGCCGTCGCCGACGCCGTCCGCAGCGGCCGGTCCGGGCTGGGGTCGCCGGGGCGGCCGGTCGGGTCGCTGCTGTTCCTCGGCCCGACCGGGGTCGGCAAGACGGAGCTCGCCAGGGCGCTCGCGGAGGCGCTGTTCGGCTCGCCGGACAAGCTCGTCCGGCTCGACATGAGCGAGTACGCCGACCGGTCCGCGGTCACCCGGATGATCGGGGCGCCGCCCGGACACGTCGGGTACGACGACGCGGGCCAGCTGACCGAGGCCGTGCGCCGCGACCCCTACAGCGTCCTGCTCATCGACGAGATCGAGAAAGCGCACCCCGACATCGCCGCGCTGCTGCTGCAGGTGCTCGACGCCGGCCGCCTGACCGACGCCAAGGGCCGGGTCGTGGACTTCCGGCACACGATCGTGATCATGACGAGCAACCTCGGGGCCCAGCGGATCCTGGCTGCCGAGGTCGTCGACGACGTCCGGGACGCGGTCCTGGCCGAGGCCCGGTCGCGGCTGCGCGCGGAGTTCGTCGGCCGGGTCGACGAGGTCGTGCTGTTCGCCCGCCTGCGTCCGGACCAGCTGGGCCGCATCGTCGAGCTGCTGCTGGCCGAGACGCGCGAGCGGCTGGCCGCCCGGGGCGTAGGGCTGGTCGTCGAGCCGGAGGCCGTCGCGCTGCTGGCGGCGCAGGGCGGCCGGCCCGAGCTGGGCGCGCGGCCACTGCGGCGCGCCGTGGGCCGCGAGGTCGAGCGGCGCCTGTCCCGGCTCCTGCTGGCCGGCGACGTGCCGGCCGGCCGCACCGTGCGGGTGGGCGTGTCCGGGGGGGAGATCGTCGTCGCCGTCGAGTGACGGCCCGGCCGCTGCCGGGAGCTCGGCCGTCGACAGCCCGGCCGCCGACAGCCCGGCCGCCGACAGCCCGGCCCCCGACAGCCCGGCCGCCGACAGCCCGGCCGCCGACAGCCCGGCCCCCGACAGCTCAGCCGCCGTCGCGGTGGCCGAACGCGCCGCGCGGCTGCGGCTGGTAGGTGATGCCGCCCCAGACCGCCTTCGCGCCGCTGTCGCCGACCTCGTAGCACTTCCACGCCGTCGCGCCGGCCAGTACCACGACGAGCACGGCGAGCCCGGTCGCGACGAGGCGGTTCAGGCCGGTCGCGGACGGCGCCGTGGTCGTGCCCGGCCCCTCGCGGCGCGCGGTCCGCTCGGCCCGGGCGTGCAGGAACACGAACGCGGCCACCGCGACGAGGAGGCCGGCCACGAAGACCTTGAGCCCGTCGCCCTGCGCGGCGTGCGCCGCGATCGCCGCGGTGCGGGGGAGGTTGTGCTCGAGGCCCTCGCCCGCCTGTTCGGCGAGGATGTCGAACACCAGCGCCACCGCGCCGCACGCCACCACGAGCGTCCCGTAGCGGCGGCGGGCCACCGGCCAGACGGCGACGACGATCGCGCCGAGCACGGTCAGCGGGACGAGCACCACCACGGCGTGCACCAGGAGCGGGTGCAGCGGCAGGCCGTTGACGAACGTCGGCATGGATCTCCTCGGAGCGGTCTCGGGTTCGCGGACGAGTGTGGCCACCCCGGCTGAAGCCCCGCTGAGAGTCCGTTCCGCCGCCAATCATTCGACATCTAATGGTTTGACAGTGTCAGTGATGCGGAGGACGCTCCGGAGGCATGGCGAGCCTCGGGTCGGCGCCCCCGCCCACGGTCGGCGCGGCGCTGCTGCGCATCTGGGCCGACGGCCGGCGGATCGAGCGCGTGGCCTACGTCGTCGGCGCGCTCCTGCTGGTCAGCGGCCTCGTGCACGTCGTCGTGCTGCTCGTGACGGGGTGGACCTGGATCGGCCCGCTGTCGCTGCGCAAGGCCGCGACGTTCGGCCTGTCGTTCGGTCTCACGCTCGCCTCGGTCGCGTGGGTGGTGTCGTTCCTGCGGCTGCCGGCGCGCCCGGTCGTGCTGGGGAGTTTCACTCTGGCGTGTGTGACGGAGGTCGCGCTGGTCACGCTGCAGGTCTGGCGCGGCGTCCCGTCCCACTTCGACTTCGCCACCCCGTTCGACTCCACGGTCTCGATGACCCTCGCGGCGGGCGGCGCCGTCATCATCGCCGCCGGGATCGCCTGCCTGGCGGCCGCGGCGGCCGGGGCCGGCGCGCTCGCCCCGAGCCTGCGGCTCGCGGTCCGGGCCGGCCTGGTCGTGCTGCTCGTGGCGTTCGCGGCGGGTGCGGTGATGATCGCCCGCGGGGTCGTGCTCGCCCGCACCGGGCACGCGCAGCTCGCCTACGACACGGCCGGCTCGCTCAAGCCGCTGCACGCCGTCGCGATGCACGCCGTGCTGGTGCTGCCGGCGCTGGCCTGGCTGCTGGCCCTGTCCGGCCGCCCGGAGCGGTGGCGGCTCGCGGTGGTCCGGGTCGCCGTGGCCGCCGACCTGGTGCTGACGGCCGCCGTCGGGTTCGAGGCGTTCGCCGGCATCCCGCCGCTGGACCCGCCGGCCTGGCTCGGCGTGCCGTCGGGCGTCGCCCTCGCGGTGCTCGCCGCCACCGGAGCGGTCGGCGTCGTCGCGGCCGTCTCCCGGCGGCCGGCTCGCATTTAGCTCTGACACAGAGGTATCGTCCGCGGTGTGGAACCGGCGGACGAGCTGCTGGACCGCGTGGCGGGGCTGCGGCGGGTGCTGCGGCGACGGCTGCGGGCCGGCCTGGGCGTGCCCCCGCTGCGGGGCGCCCAGCTGGAGCTGCTGCAGCTGGTCGAGGCCGAGCCCGGCGTCGGCGTCGCGCCGGCAGCCGCGGCGCTGCACCTCGCGCCCAACACGGTGAGCACGCTGGTCAACCAGCTCGTGGCGGCGCAGATGCTGCACCGCGAGCCGGACCCGCGCGACCGCAGAGCCGTCCGGCTGCGGCTGACGGGAGCCGCGGTGCAGCGGCTTTCCCGGTGGCGGGCGGCGCGCACGGAGATGGTCGCCGAGGCGCTGCGGCGGCTCGAGCCGTCGGACGTCGCCGTGCTGGAGGCGGCGCTGCCGGCGCTGGCCCGGCTGACCGGGGAACTGGAGGGGTGACATGACCGAACCCGCGGTGCGGTGCGTCGGGCTGCGGCAAGTGTTCGGCGACACCGTGGCGGTCGACGGCCTCGACCTGGAGGTGCTGCCGGGCGAGGTGTTCGGCCTGCTCGGGCCGAACGGCGCCGGCAAGACCACGACGATCCGCATGATCACGACCCTGCTCCCGGCGCCGCCGGGTGCGGTCACGGTGCTCGGCCTCGACGTCGCCCGGCGCCGGACGGCCGTGCGACGGCTGCTCGGCTACGTACCCCAGCAACTGTCCGCCGACGGCACCCTGACCGGCCGCGAGAACGTGGAGCTGTTCGCCCGCCTCTACGACGTGCCGCGCCGGGACCGCGCGGCCCGGGTGGACGCGGTGCTGGCCGCCGTCGACCTGACCGACGCCGCCACGCGGCCGGTCAAGACGTACTCCGGCGGCATGGTCCGCCGGCTGGAGCTGGCGCAGGCCCTGGTCAGCACGCCGCGGCTGCTCGTGCTCGACGAGCCGACGGTCGGGCTCGACCCGGTGGCCCGCGACGGCGTCTGGGACCGCATCGAGGCGGTGCGTGCGGAGACGGGCATGACCGTGCTCGTCACCACGCACGCCATGCAGGAGGCCGACGCGCGCTGCGACCGGATCGCGCTCATGCACCGCGGCCGCATCCGGGCACTGGGCACGCCGGCCGTCCTGAAGGCCTCCATCGGTGAGGACGCCACGCTGGACGACGTCTTCCGCCACTACACGGGATCCGATCTGACCAGTGAGAACGGAGGGATGCGCGATGTCCGCGCCGCTCGTCGCACCGCCGGCCGTCTCGGCTGAGGAGCCGGGCCCGCTGCAGCTGGCCCGCACGGCCGGCTCCCGGGTCTGGGCGATGTGCCTGGTCGAGCTGCAGAAGCTGCGGCACGACCGGACGGAGCTGGTCACCCGCGCGGTGCAGCCCGCGCTGTGGCTGCTCGTGTTCGGCAACGTGTTCACCCGGCTGCGGGCCATCCCGACCGGGAACGTCCCCTACCTCGACTACCTCGCGCCGGGCATCCTCGCCCAGTCCGCCCTGTTCATCGCGATCTTCTACGGCATCCAGATCATCTGGGAGCGCGACGCGGGGGTGCTGGCCAAGCTGCTGGTGACCCCGACACCGCGCGCGGCGCTGGTGGCCGCGAAGGCCTTCGCCGCCGGCTTCCGCGCGGTGGCCCAGGCCGTCGTCGTGCTGGTGCTGGCCCTCGTCATGGGCGTCGCGCTGTCGCCGAACCCGCTGCACTGGCTCGGTGTGGTCGTCGCGCTCGTGCTCGGCTCGGCGTTCTTCTGCTGCCTGTCGATCACGATCGCCGGGGTGGTGCTGTCACGCGACCGGCTGATGGGCATCGGCCAGGCGATCACGATGCCGCTGTTCTTCGCCTCGAACGCGCTGTACCCGGTCGAGCTGATGCCGGGCTGGCTGCAGGTCGTCAACCACGTGAACCCGCTCAGCTACGAGGTCGAGGCGCTGCGCGGAATGCTGATCGGCACGCCGGCCCGGCTCGCGCTCGACTTCGGCGTGCTCCTCGGCGCGGCCGTCGTCATGATCGCGGTGGCCTCCGCGCTGCTGCCCAGGCTGGTCAAGGGCTGACCGGGCGGCGCCGGCCGGCCTACGCCTGCGGGGCCCGCGGCGCCCTGACCGGCACGGACATGCCGACGCCCGACAGGTCGAGCACGCGCCGCACCGGCGAGTCGTCGGCGACGACGAGCTCCAGCTCGATCTGCGAGATCTCCAGCCGCGTCGCGAGGGTGAACAGCAGCTTGAGCCCGGTGCTGTCGAGATAGGTCACGCCGGTCAGGTCCAGGACGAGGCCGAGCAGGTCGTTGGTGGTGACGTCCAGGATGCGGTCCTCGACGCCGACCGCGTTGGACAGGTCGATCTCGCCGCTGAGCGCGACCGTCCGGATCCCGTCCTCGGTGGCGACGACGCGCATCTCCACCTCGGTCACGAGCCGCCTCCCGGGTTGAGATGCATGGTCATCCGCACGGTGCTGCCGGCGGCCGAGCGGTCGAGCTCGATGGTGTCGGCGACCGCGGTCATCAGCGTGAGGCCGCGCCCGCGCGCCCGGCCGCGCGGCTCCCGCCAGCGCCCGGTGTCGCTGACCGTGCAGGTGGCGAGGTCGCCGTCGGCCTCGAGGGTCACCGTGACGTCGCCGGGCCGCGCCCCGTAGGCGTGCTCGACCGCGTTGGTGACGGCCTCTCCCACGGCCAGCACGACGTCCTCGGCCACCGGCCGTTGCGTGCCGAGGTCGCCGAGCCAGGTGCGCACGGCCTGGCGCAGCGGCTGCAGCGAAGCCGGAACGGCCGGCATGCTCGTGACGAGCCGGCGCGTCTCCTCGGCCGGCAGCCTGCGCACGACGAGGACGGCGACGTCGTCCTCCACCGGCTCGTCCCCGATCATGTCGCCCATGACGGCGGCGCAGACCGCCTCGGCGGCCCGGAACAGCGACCGGCGCAGCGCCGCGATGCCGTCGGCGGCCGGCCGGTTGCGCCGCTCGACCAGCCCGTCGGTGTAGAAGCACAGGGTCGTGCCGGGCGGCAGCGCGACGCGGGTGGACCGGCGCGGCCGGACCGGGCCGACGCCGAGCGGCCGGTCGACCGGCAGCTCGAGCACGGCGGGCGGCAGGTCTTCGCCGACGGTGAGGACGGGCGGCGGGTGGCCCGCGGTGGACAGCCGCATCGTGCGGCTGAGCGGGTCGAGCACCGCGCACAGCACGGTGGCCATGACGCCGGGGTCGAAGTGCTGCAGCTGGCGGTCGAGGCGGGCCAGCAGGTCGACCGGGTCGTCGACCTCGATCGCGTAGGCGCGCAGCGCGCTGCGCAGCCGCCCCATCGCCGTGGCCGCCGCGAGGCCGCGACCGGCGACGTCGCCCATGACCATCCAGGTGGCGCCGGACGGCGTCGTGAGCACGTCGTACCAGTCCCCGCTGGTGCCACCGGCGCCAGCTGGGACGTGACGGGCGGCGAACTCCAGGCCGGCGACCGCGGGCAGGGCCTCCGGCCAGAGGCTGCGTTGCAGCGCCTGCACGGCCTCGCGCTCCGCTCGGCCGGTGCGCCACCGCAGAGCCGCCGCCAGGCGCCCGCCGACCTGCATCAGCAGGCGGGTGTCGGCGGCCCGGAACGGGCGGTCGGTGAGCCGGCCGACGTGCAGCACCCCGACCAGGGAGTCCTCGGCCAGCAGCGGCACCCCGAGCAGCGTGCGGATCCCGGCCCGGAGGAGGAGCGGGTTGACGACGGTGGCGTCGGACACCTCGTCGATGGTCACCGGGGCCCGGCCGAGGGCCACCCGGCCGGCGAACCCCTTCCCGACCGGCACCCGCGCGGCCTGGCGCACCTCGGCCTCTGCGCCCCGCGCGGCGGTGGCGACGAGGTGGCTCGCGGTGGGGTCGAGCAGCAGGACGGCCGCCGTGTCGGCGGCCAGCACCGTGCGCAGCTCGTCGAGGACGTCTCCGAGGAGCTGCTCGACGTCGTCGGGGGAGCTGCGGAAGCGGGCGACGGGGTCGAAGTCCGAGAGCCACCGTTCCCGCTCGGCCGCGCCGAGGATCACCCGCAGAACCCTAGGGGCATGAGGTCGCTGCGCTATCCGCCGAACGGTCGCTTCTCACGTCACGTGATGGGCATGCTGCTCAGCGTGCTCGTCCGGGGCGCCGGGGCGACGGTGCGCCGCTCCGGCGGCACCATCGCCGCGTCCGCGAGCACCAGCGGCGTCAGCATCGCCGCCGGTGACGGGTGCCCCGTGAGGTGGCCCTGCACGAGGTCGCAGCGCAGCTCGCGCAGCACGGCGAGCTGCCCCGGCCGCTCCACGCCCTCGGCGATGGTGCGCAGCCCCAGGTGCCGGCCGAGGTCGAGCAGCCCCGCGAGGTAGTGGCGCCGACGCAGGTCGTGGTCGATGTCGGCGACGAAGGTCCGGTCGATCTTCAGGGTGTCCAGCGGCATGTCCGCGAGCCGGGAGAGGGAGCTGTAGCCGGTGCCGAAGTCGTCGATCGCGATGCGGACCCCGGTGGCGCGCAGCGCGTGCAGCACGTCGAGCACCTCGTCGGGCCGCCACATCGGCGTCTCGGTGACCTCCAGGGCGAGCTGCTCGCGGGCGAGCCCGTTCCGGTCCAGGATCCGCCGCACCCGGCCGGGCAGCTCGCGGTCGGCCAGGTCGGCCGGGCTGACGTTGACCGCGACGCGCAGCCGCTGGTGGCCCAGCTGCCGCGACCAGCGGCCGAGCTGGGCGCAGGCCAGGTCGACCATGAGCTGGGTCAGCGGCCCGGACAGGCCGGTCCGCTCGGCGAGCGGCACGAACGCGTCCGGGCCTATCTCGCGGCCGTCGCGCGGCCAGCGGGCCAGCGCCTCCAGCGCGACGATGCGACCGGTGCCGGTGTCCACGACGGGCTGGTAGAACGCCTGCAGGGCGCGGCGGTCGATCGCGTCGGCCAGTGCCCCGGCGGGGTCTGCCCGCGGCACGCGCGGCTGGGGGACGCCGGTGGTCGGGCGCGGGTCGACCGGCGCCGGCCCGGGCTGCGGCGGTTCGCGGCGCAGGCCACCGGGACCGGTGGCCTTGCCGGCGTACATCGCGATGTCGGCGCGGTGCAGCAGCGCGCCCGCGGTCTCGGGAGGGCGGCCCGGCTCGGCGGTCGCGACGCCGATGCCGGCCGAGAGCACGACCGTCCGGCGGTCCAACGGGAAGGGGGCGGCCAGCACGCGGCGCACCGCCTCGGCGACGTCGTCCGCGCCCTCGCCGTCGACGAGGACCGCGAACTCGTCGCCGCCGACCCTGGCGAGCGCGTCGGCGTCGGGCACGACGGCCAGCAGTCGCTCGGCCACGCCGACCAGCAGCGCGTCGCCCAGCGCGTGCCCGATCGAGTCGTTGACCGCCTTGAACCCGTCCAGATCGGCGATCACGACCGAGACCGGCCGGTCGCGGCCGGTCGCGCCGGCCAGCGCTGCGCCGAGGGCGTCGAGGAAGCCCGACCGGTTGGCGAGGCCGGTGAGCGCGTCCAGGTGGGCGAGCCGGTGCAGCTGGGCGTCGCGGGCGCGCAGGGTGCGGGCCAGCGCGCGGTTGCCAACGAGGGCGACGTACTGGCGCACCAGCACCAGCGCCACCAGCAGCGTGGCCACGGCGGCGCTGACCGCGTCGGGCCGCTCGCCCCCTTCGAACAGCACGATCGAGGCCAGCGCGCCGGCGCCGAGCATCCCGTAGGCGAGAACACCGCCGCCGTCGGCCCGCGGCCGAGGGACCCGCGCCGGGCCGGGCCGCCAGATGCGGGCGGCGACCGCCAGGAGGCAGAAGCCCGCGCCGAGCCCCCAGTCCGCCGGCCCGCCGCGCTCGTACCCGCCCACGGTGAGCTGGTGGCCGATCGCGATGTGCGAGACCGCGAGCGCGACGACGGCGGCGCCCAGCAGCAGCCACGACCGGACCGCGGCCCGGGTGCGCACGATCGTCACCGCGGCCAGCGTCAGCAGCGCCACGTCACTGGCGAGGTAGGTCAGTGTCAGCGCGAGGGTCAGTAACGGGCGCTGCGCCCCGTGCGTCGCCTGCACCACCTGCCAGCCGACGAGTCCGGTCCCGCAGCCGGCGATGAGCGCGTCGACCAGCCGCGCCGCCGGCGTGCCCGCCGACGGCGGCGCGAGCCACAGGAACGCCGCCAGCGTCCCCACGAGGAAGCCCACGAAGCCCAGGTCGGCGACGGAGGGCACGTATGCGCCGGGCTCTGCCGACGGCGTCGTCCACAGGGTCATGCCGACGGTCCAGCACAGGCAGGCCAGCGCCTGGACCATCCAGCCGCGCCGTGCTCGTCCGGTCGCGCGGCGTGCCGCCCCGATGCAGGCGAGCGTCGCCGCCGCCGACAGCAGCGCGAGGCCGACGTCGAGCACGACGGTGCGTACCGCGCCGCTCGTCGCCGTCGTCGTCGCGCAGAGCAGGATGAACGCGGCCGCCGCCGCCGCCATCGGCACAGCGGTCGGTCGGGCCGGGAGGTGCAGCCCGATCCGCGTGATCATCCCCACTCCGTCCTGGTCGCACGGCCATTCGGGGCATCATCGTGGCAGCCCATCGGGGGACGGGCGCACAGAGTCACCCGGACGGGTGAGAATCGGAAGGAGCGACGACAGTGAGTGAGTTCGCAGGCCGGACCGCCGTGGTGACCGGCGCCGGATCGGGCATCGGCCGCGCGCTCGCGTTGGGCCTGGCCCGGCGGGGGGCGGTCGTCGCGGTCTCCGACGTGGACGCGGTCGGGCTGGCGGAGACGACGACGCAGCTCGCCGCGCTCGGGGTCCGGCACCGCGTCGACGAGCTCGACGTGACCGACCGGAAGGCCGTGCTGGCCTACGCCGACGACGTCGTCGGCGAGCTCGATCGGGTCAACCAGGTCTACAACAACGCCGGCATCGCGTTCGCTGGCGACATCCTCTCGTCGACGTTCGAGGACATCGAGCGGGTCGTCGACGTCGACTTCTGGGGCGTCGTCAACGGGACGAAGGCGTTCCTCCCGCACCTCGTCGCGTCGGGTGACGGGCATGTCGTCAACATATCGAGCCTGTTCGGGCTGCTGTCGGTGCCCGGCCAGAGCGCGTACAACGCCGCCAAGTTCGCGGTGCGCGGCTTCACCGAGAGCCTGCGCCAGGAGATGCTCGTGGCCAGCCACCCGGTGCGGGTGACCTGCGTGCACCCGGGCGGGATCAAGACCAACATCGCGCGCAACGCGGCCCGCGCCGAGGGCTACGGCAGCGACGTGATGCTGGAGAAGTTCGAGCGGACCGCGCTGCGCATGAGCCCGGCCGACGCCGCGCAGGTGATCCTGACCGGCGTGCGCCGCAACCGCGCCAGGGTGCTGGTCGGCAACGACGCGAAGGCGCTCGACCTGCTGGTGCGGCTGACCGGCTCCGGCTACCAGCAGCTCGTCTCCCGGGTGGCGAAACGCCAGATGCTGTGACGGCTCGCGGCGGCTGACGGCACGCTGCCGCCGGGGCCCACCACCCCCCAGGGTGGGCCCCGGCGGCGCGCGCCCGGATCCGGGCATCAGCGCCCGGTCAGCATCCGGCCGACGATCTCACGCAGGTGGCCGCTGCGCAGGTAGAGCGCGACCCACACGACGACGCCGGTGTAGACGGCGAACAGGGTCGTCGAGAACAGCGGGGCCTCGATGCGCAGCTGCGAACAGACGGCGCCGCCGAGGTAGCCGGTGAGCAGGACCGCGCCCAGCAGGCTCGTGCGGGGGACGAGGTAGAGCGCGAGGCAGACCAGCAACGTCGCCCCGATGACCGGCACCGTCCCGGGCGGGAAGCCCATCCCCGTCGTGGCTTCGACGACGGCCGGCACCCGCAGGAGCTTGGTGACGGAGTCGAAGAGCAGGAACAGCGTCAGCACGCCGGTCAGGACGGCGCCGGTGATCCGGCGGGTGCGGCGGGCCGCGGGGGCGGGGCGGGCGGCGGCGACGGTCGTGGCGGTCATGGCGGGCTCCTCGGGCCGGGTGGGTCGGTCGGAGTGGTGACCGGCCGGCCGGCCGGGAGTCATCGGTGCCCGTGTCAGTCGTCCAGCATGAACCAGGGGACCAGCTGCACGGCGGAGTTGAAGCCCGGCATCGGGACGCCCTGCGCTTCGATGCCCCGCTCCGGGTCGCGGGCGACGACCATCCACCGGCCGGCGGCGTCGATGCTCATCTCGACCTCGACCGTCTGGTCCTCGCCGTCGGTCCGGGCCCGGAACCCGCGGCAGCGGTGGGCGAGGTGCCACAGCTGGGCGTCGGCGAGGTGCGGGACCCTGGCCAGGACTTCCAGGGGATCGACATCGTCAGCGGCCATGCGGCACGGTATCCGGTGGAGGTCACGCGATGACAGACGTCGATCAACTTCGGGCGCAGGCCCGGACGGCCATGGCCGACGGCCGGCTGGAGGAGGCGCTCACGGCCTACGAGCGCGCCGCGGCGGCGGCGCTGGCCCTCCCGCCGACCGACCCGGCGCGGATCGCGCTGGCGGGGGAGCACGGCGACGCATTGTTCGACCACCGGGACGACCCGGGCGGGGCGTTGGAGATCGCCACGGTCGTGTACGAGGAGGCGGTCGGCGCGATCGACGACGCCGGCGAGCACCCGGCGGCCGTCACGGAGCTGGCCGCGCTGCGGGACCGGATGACGTACTGGGCGTTCCGCCTCTGACGTCGGCGCCCGGGCAGCCATATGTGTCCATGTGGCTGCTGTGTGCGGCGTGTGGCTGCGTATGTGTCCATGTGGCTGCTGTGTCCGTGTGGCTGACGGGATCATGCGGCCAGCGCGGCGTAGCGGCCAGCGGAGGCCAGCAGCTCGGCGTGCGTCCCGCACTCGACGACGCGGCCGTGGTCGAGCACGGCGATGCGGTCGGCGCCGCGGACCGTCGAGAGGCGGTGCGCGATGGTGATCGTCGTGCGTCCCCTGGCCAGGTTGTCGAACGCCTGCTGCACGGCCCGCTCGGTCTCGGTGTCGAGCGCGCTCGTGGCCTCGTCCAGCACGAGCACGCGCGGGTCGCGCAGCAGCGTGCGGGCGATCGCGATCCGCTGCTTCTCCCCGCCGGAGAAGCGGTGCCCGCGGGAGCCGACCACGGTGTCGTAGCCCTCCGGCAGGTCCGCGATGAGCTCGTGGATCTGCGCGGCGCGCGCGGCGGCCTCGATCTCCGCGTCGGTCGCGTCGGGGCGGGCGTGGCGCAGGTTCTCGCGGATCGTCGTGTGCAGCAGGTAGGTCTCCTGGCTGACGACGCCGACGATGCCGGCCAGGTCGGCCAGGCGCATGTCGCGCAGGTCGATGCCGTCGATCGTGACGCGGCCGGCGTCGGGGTCGTAGAGGCGCGCGACGAGCGCGGCGAGCGTGCTCTTGCCCGACCCCGTCTCGCCGACGAGCGCCAGCGTCGTCCCCGCCGGTGCGATGAGGTCGACACCGGACACCGCGTCCCGGTCGGCGCCGGGGTAGGCGAAGGTCACGCCGGCCACGCGCACGTCGCCGCGGATGCGGGCGGGGTCGATCTCGACCGGGTCGGCCGGGTCGTCGACGTCCACCGGCAGGTCGAGGTACTCGAAGATCCGCTGGAACAGCGCGAGCGAGCTGACCAGCGAGACGCCGGTGTTGAGCAGCCCGGTCAGCGGCCGGAACAGGCCGTTCTGGAGCGTGGTGAACGCGACCAGCGTGCCGACGGTCAGGCTCGCGCCGGGCAGGCCGGCGCCCAGGTAGATGACGGCCGGGATGGCGGCGAACACGATCGTCGTGGAGGCCATGCGCCAGCGCCCGGCGAGCTGGGAGCGCAGCTCGAGGTCGACGAGCCGCTCGGAGCTGCCGGTGAAGCGCTCGACGAGGGCGGGGCCGGCACCGAGCGTGCGGGCCAGCTGCGCGCCGTTGACGGACAGGCCCTCCTCGACGGTGACGTTGAGGTCGGCCAGCTCCCGCTGCTGGGCGGCTGTGATGGCGCGGCGCAGGCGGGCGACGCGGCGGGTGAGCCAGATCGAGGGCGGCAGCACGACGAGCGAGATCAGCGACAGCCGCCAGGACAGCGCGACCATCGCCGCGGCGGTGGCGACGGTGGTGGTGAGGTTCGACGCCACCGACGTGGCCGTCGAGGTGACGACGGACTGCATGCCGCCGATGTCGTTGGTGATCCGGGACTGGACCTCGCCGGTGCGGGTGCGGGTGAAGAACGCGATCGACTGGCGCTGCAGGTGGCTGAACACGTCGACGCGCAGCCGGTGCATGACCTGCTGGCCGATGCGCGTGCTGACCCAGGTCTGGACGACGCCCAGCGCCGCCGTGACCGCGGCGACCGCGACCATCCCGCCGGCCAGCATGGCGAGCAGGGACAGGTTGTGGGCGGGCAGCGCGTCGTCGAGCACGCCGCGCAGCAGGAACGGGGACGCCAGCGAGACCAGCGACGACGCGGCGATGACGACCATGACGGTCAGCACGGACCAGCGGTGCGGGGTGAACAGCGCCGCGATGCGGCGCAGCGACACCCGCTTCGCCTGCTCGCGCTCGGCGGTGGTGACGGAGGTGACGGGTGGGCGGGCCAGAGAGCGGCTCCTTCGGGTCGGAACGGGCCAGTTGCTGAGGTTACCTCATTGTGAGGTCGTAACAGCAAAACTGGTAGGTTCATTCCCGTGGAAGCGGAGGCGGAGGAGACGCTCGCCGACCTGGTCGGCGCGGCCGCGCGGGCGCTGCGGTACCGCCAGCGGGCGGTCCTCGCGGACCTCGACGTGACGCCCGGGCAGGCGCGCGCCCTGAGCGTGCTGCGCCGGCACGGGACGATGCGTCCCAGCGACCTGGCCGGGCACCTGCGGATCGCGCCCCGGTCGGCGACGGAGGTCGTCGACGACCTGCAGGAGCGCGGCCTCGTCGAGCGCCGCCCCGACCCGGCCGACCGGCGGGCCACGCTCGTCGCGCTGACCGGGGCGGGGGCGGAGACCGCCGCCCGGGTCCGGGCCGCCCAGTCGCAGGCCGCGGCGGCGCACCTGGCCCGCCTCGACGACGCCGACCGCGACACGCTCGCGCGCCTCCTGCGCCTGATCCGAGACTGACCGCGAGTCGGGGCCTGAACCAGCCCGAGTCGCGCGCTGGGCCAGCCGAGCCGGGTCCCTGCCCGCGAGTCGGGATCCGGGCCCCGCGAGTCGGGCGCTGGACCGGCCCGAGTTGCGCGCTGGGCCTGCCGCGTCAGCCCGGCGTCCCCGCGCACGCCCGCGCCGACCGCTCGGTGTCCTCCGACCCGCGGAACCACGCGATCCGACCACCCTCGAAACGCCACCAGTGCTGCATGGACATCGCTGCGGTCCCACCGGCGGCGTGCACGGTGCAGCTCCAGCGAACGGTCGCGACGACGTGGCTCTCGCCCAGCGCGCAACCCACGACGGCCGGGCCCGCTGACCCGCGACGAGCGCGACCGGGCAGAGACCCACTCCCTCGTCACCGAGCAGCTGCTCCGCCGCGTGCCGGCGCTCGCGCGCGTGGCCGGCGAGGCGCATGAGCGCGTCGACCGGGTCGGGCTACCACCGCCGGGCGGGCGGACCCCAGCCCGGCGAGCCCGGACGCGTGCTCGCGGCGGCGGACTGCTACCAGGCCATGACGTCCGCGCGCCCGCACCGGCCCGCCCCGGAGCCGGACGCGGCCGCCGCTCAGCTGCGCGCGATGGTCGGGAGGCTCGACGGTGAGGCGGTCGAGCTGGTGCTCGCGGCCGCTGGACACCGCCGGCGGCGCGGCCGGCCCCCGGCGGGGGCTCACCGCGCGCGAAGCCGACGTCCCCGGCCTGCTCGCGCTCGGCCTCGCGACGCGCCAGGTCGCCCGGCTGGTGATCTCACCCAGGACAGCGCAGCACCACGTCCAGCCCATCTACACCAAGATCGGCGCATCGACGCGCGGCGCGGCGGCGCTGTTCGCGACGGTGCACGGCCTGGTCGGCCGGTGACCTCCCGGGACCGTGCCCGTGCGGGAGGTCAGATCGACAGTTCGGGGAGCATTCTCGTACTGCGCCGTCGGCGCAGTACCACCTTCCGGACGCCGCCGGGGTAGAGCCGGACGCGGGACAGCTCCCAGCCGCCGAACTCCGCCTGGATCGCGAGCCGGACCGCCGCGGTCATCCGCGACACGTCCCCGGGAAGCTTGACGGGGCGGTACTCCCACTCCCCGTCCCGCCGATTCCCTTCGCCCGGATCTCCTTCGATCACCAGCCCACCTGCCTCTCGATCGGTGAACGGCACGTGAATTCCCCCACCCTAGGCTGGCGGCCGCCCCACGACCAGAGCCGAACCCGCGCTCAGCCCGGCGCGCTCACGTCGTCCAGCGCCGCGCGGATCTCCACCGGCAGCGTGACGGACTCGGCGGCGACGGACGCGGCGAGCTGGGCGGCGTCGCGGGCTCCGACGACGGCCGCGGACACCCCCGGCCCGTCCCGCACCCACGCCAGCGCGACGGCCAGCGGCGAGATGCCCAGCCCGTCGGCCGCCGTCAGCACCGACGAGACGACCCGGGCCGACCGCTCGTTGCGCCGGGCCTCGACGTAGGGAGCGAGGGTCGGCGACGCGCCACGCGAGTCCGCGGGCGTGCCGTGGGCGTACTTGCCGGTGAGGACGCCCCGGCCAAGCGGCGCCCAGGCCAGCAGGCCGATCCCGTGGTGCTCGGCGGCGGGGACCAGCTCGGCCTCGGCCTCCCTGGCCAGCAGCGAGTACTCGACCTGCGCCGAGACGGGGACGGTGACGCTGCCCAGCGCGCGGCCGCGCTCGGCGACCGTCGCGAGCTGCCATGCCGCCGGCGCCACGAGCCCGCAGTAGCGCGCGCGCCCCGACATCACGGCCACCTGCACGGCCGAGAGCGTCTCCTCCAGCGGCACGGTGGCGTCGAAGGCGGGCAGCTGCCACAGGTCCAGGTGCTCCACCCCGAGGCGCCGCAGTGTCGCGTCGAGTCCGGCGAGCAGCGCGCCGCGGGCCGGATGATCGCCCAGCGCACCGCCGGGGAGGGTCGCCCGCCCGGCGACGACGACGTACTCGCGCGGGACGCTCGTGGCGAGGACCTGGCCGAGCAGCTCCTGCGCGGCGCCGTCGCCGTACCCGTCCGCGGTCTCGACGAGCGTGCCGCCCGCGTCGACGAACGCGCAGAGCTGGGCGGTGGCGGCGTCGAGGTCGGTGGTATCGCCCCAGCTCAGAGTGCCCAGGCCGAGCCGGGACACCTCGAGCCCGCTCGTGCCCAACCGCCGCCGCCGCATCCGGTGCAGCCTAGGCCGGTACGGTGCCTGTCCGTGTCGTGGCCGGAAGTCCTGTTCCTGGGGATCCTGCAGGGTCTGACCGAGTTCCTGCCGATCTCCTCGTCGGCGCACCTGCGGATCGCGTCCGCCGTGTTCTTCGGCCACGACCCGGGCGCGGCGTTCACCGCGGTCAGCCAGCTGGGCACCGAGGCCGCCGTGCTCGTGTACTTCGCGCGCGAGCTGTGGACGCTGGCGAGCACCTGGCTCCGCGGCCTGCGCAGCCCGGAGGCCCGGGCCGAGCCGGAGTACCGGCTGGCCTGGCTGGTGATCATCGGCACGGTCCCGATCGCGGTGCTCGGCGTGCTGTTCAAGCACGCGATCGAGACGGCGGCCCGCAACCTGTGGCTGGTCGCCACGACGCTGATCGTGTTCGGTCTGCTGCTCGGGCTGGCCGAGCGCGTCGGGCGGCAGCGCACGGCGCTGGAGCAGCTGAAGCCCGCAGACGGCGTCCTGCTCGGGCTGGCGCAGGCGCTGGCGCTGATCCCGGGGGTCTCCCGGTCCGGCGGGACGATCACGGCGGGGCTGTTCCTCGGGCTGACCCGGGTGGCGGCCGTGCGGTACTCGTTCCTGCTCGCGGTGCCGGCGGTCGTCGCGGCGGGCCTGTTCACGCTGCCCGACATCGGAGCCGGGGACGGGCCGAGCGCGGCCCAGATGGTCGTGGCGACCGTCATCGCGTTCGTCGTCGGGTACGCCGTGATCGCGTGGCTGTTGCGGTGGGTCGCCCGGCACAGCGTGTACCTGTTCGTGGCCTACCGGATCGTGCTCGGCCTCGTCCTGATGGCCGCGCTGTCGGCCGGCTGGCTGGCGGCGACCTGAGCGGGGCGATGGGTGGCCGGGTCGGCGGGCCGGGACGTGGGCGGGACGCGGCCCCGGCCTCGATGACGACGGCCGGGGCCGACCCCCTCCCGTCGGGTGCCGGACCGGGGATGGTGCCGGTCAGGCCGTGAACGCCGGCTCCAGCCCCGTCAGCTCGACCGACGTCTCCCACAGGCGCCGGGCCCGGTCCGCGTCGCGGGCCGCCCGGGAGGGCGTCTCGCGCACGGCGTCGGCGCCGACCACGAGGTACCTCGGGCCGAAGAACTCCCCGCCGCGCACGTCCGGGTCCGTCAGCGCGCGCAGCATCGGCCGGGCGCCGAGCGCCGCGGGCTGGGTGCCCAGCGGGCCGAGGAGCCCGATCGCGCGGTTGAGCAGGCCCGACCCCTCGGTGCCCAGGTCGGTGTTCGACCCGCCGGGATGGGCCGCCACGGCGATCGTCCCGGCCCCCGCGGCGGCGAGGCGGCGCTGCAGCTCGGCCGTGAACAGCAGGTTCGCGAGCTTGCTCTGGAAGTAGGACTGCCAGCGCCGGTAGGTCCGCTCCATGCGGGGGTCGGGCGCACCGTGGGCCCCCCGATGACCCATGCTCGACATCGTGCCCACCCGCGACCCCGGCGTCGCCAGCAGCAGCGGCAGCAGCCGGGCGGTCAGCGCGAAATGACCGAGATGGTTGACGCCGAACTGCATCTCGAAGCCCTGCGCGGTGCGCGCCGGGTCGAGCGCCATCAACCCGGCGTTGTTGACCAGCAGGTCCAGCCGCCCCTCCTGCCGGCCGGCGAACGCGGCCACGGCGTCGAGGTCGGCGAGGTCGAGCACGTCCACCGTCACGCGGGCGTCGGGCGTGCGGGTACGGATCGTGCCGGCCGCGGCGTCGGCCTTCGCCCTGTTGCGGCAGGCGAGGACGACGTCGGCCCCGTGCGCGGCGAGCTCGTCGGCGATGCGCAGGCCGAGCCCGGCGTTCGCGCCGGTCACGATCGCGCGGCGGCCGGTCAGGTCGGGGATGTCGGCGGGGGTCCAGGCCATCGCGTGCTCCCTCGGGTCGAAGATGAACCTTTCTTCACGTTAGCACGAAGGTGAACGATGGTTCATGATGAGCGGGTGAGGGCCGACGCGCAGCGGAACCGGGGTCGCATCCTGGACGCGGCGCGGGCGCTCGTCGCGGAGACCGGCGTGGAGGCCACGATGGAGGAGATCGCCCGGCGGGCCGGCGTCGCGGTCGGCACGCTCTACCGCCACTTCCCGGCGAAGGAGGACCTGGTGGCCGCCGTCGTCGAGGACTCGGTGACGCAGCTGGCGGCGCTGACCGAGGGCGCGCTCGCCGCGGTGCACGCCGGCTCCCCTGCCGGGGCCGCGCTGGTCGCCCTGTTCCGCGAGTTCGCGCAGCGGCACGCCACCGACCAGGTGTTCAAGGCCGCCGCCGGCCGGCTCGACGCGGCGGCCGACCTCGCGGCGGAGATCGCCGCCGCCCCGGCGGGCTCGCCGGTCGGCCGCGCCGTCGAGGCGATCACCGAGCTGCTGACCCGCGCCCAGGTCGCCGGCGAGATCCGCGACGACGTGACGCTCGCCGACCTGACGCTGTTGCTCGGCAGCGTCCCGGGCGCGGACGTGCCCGCCCCGCAGCGCGCCCGGTTCGTGGACGTGATCGTGGCCGGCCTGGCCGCCGACGCCGCCACGTAGGCTGGATCGACGTGACCACCCTCATCCTGCTGCGCCACGGCCGCAGCTCCGCGAACGTCGCGGGCGTCCTCGCCGGGCGCACGCCGGGCGTCGAGCTCGACGATCGGGGGCGCGAGCAGGCCGAGAAGGTCGTCGAGCGGCTGGCGGGCGTGCCGATCGCGGAGATCGTCTGCTCGCCGCTCCTGCGCTGCGAGCAGACCGTCGCGCCGCTCGCCAAGGACCGCGGGCTGGTGCCGGTCACCGAGCCCGAGCTCGCCGAGGTCGACTACGGCAGCTGGACCGGCGGCACCCTCAAGACGCTGGCCAAGGAACCGCTGTGGAAGGTCGTGCAGGCCCACCCGTCGGCGGCCGTCTTCCCCGACGGCGAGGGACTGGCGGGCATGCAGGCGCGGGCCGTCGGCGCCGTCCGGCGCCACGACGCGCGCGTCGCCGCCGAGCACGGCCCGCACGCCGTCTGGCTGGCCTGCAGCCACGGCGACGTCATCAAGGCGGTGCTGGCCGACGCGCTGGCGTCCCATCTCGACAACTTCCAGCGGATCATGGTCGACACCTGCTCGATCAGCGTCGTGCACTACACCCCGACCCGGCCGTTCGTGGCCCGCGTCAACGACCTCGGCGGGGACGTCGCCGGCCTGGTGCCGCCGAAGCCGCGGCGGCGGCGCAAGCCCGCGGCCCGCAGCTCCGACGCGGTCGTCGGGGGCAGCACGACCTGAGCGGTGAGATCGTCACCACCCGCACGGGCGTGCCCCGGGGGCCGTGGTGGCCTAGTCTGGTGTGGTCATGTCCCGTGTCATCCACGTCTTCCGCCGACCCGAGCGCTTCGTGGCCGGCACTGTCGGCGAGCCAGGAGACCGCTCGTTCTACCTGCAGGCCGTCGAGGAGGCCCGCACGGTGAGCGTGCTGCTGGAGAAGCAGCAGGTGTCGGTGCTCGCCGAGCGGATCGCGGCGCTGCTGTCCGAGATCGCCCGCCGGTTCGGCGCGCAGACCCCCGGTGCGGCCGAGGCCGACCTCGACCCGCTCGCCGTGCCGCTCGAGGAGGAGTTCCGGGTCGGCACGATGGGCCTTGGCTGGGACGCCGACTCCAAGTCGGTGGTGGTGGAGCTGCTCGCGGTCACCGAGGAGGACGTGGACGAGTCCGTCGTCCTCGACGACACGGAGGAGGGGCCCGACGCCCTGCGCGTCTTCCTGACCCCCGACCAGGCCAAGGCGTTCGCCGACCGCGCAGAGAAGGTCGTCTCCGCCGGCCGCGCCCCCTGCCCGCTGTGCGCCGAGCCTCTCGACGCGTCCGGGCACGTCTGCGTGCGGCTGAACGGGTACCACCCGAGGGCGACGGTCGCGGAGTAGCCGGCACGTGGATCCTCGCGACCCGGCGGTGCCCGAGCTGCTGTACCGGGGCCGCATCGAGATCACCGGACGGCTGGTCGACGCGTCCAACGCCACTCTGTTCGGGACGATCAGTCTCGACGGCGTCGCAGCCCAGTGCGTCTACAAGCCCATCCGCGGAGAGCGCCCGCTGTGGGACTTCCCCGACGGCACCCTCGCCGGCCGCGAGGTCGCCGCGTTCCTGGTCTCCGAGGCGGCGGGCTTCCACGTCGTCCCGCACACGGTGCTGCGCGACGGTCCGTTCGGCGCCGGCATGGTGCAGGTCTGGGTCGACACCGACGAGGAGCAGGAGTTCGTCGACGTGTGCTCCCCGAAGGCGGTGCCGGAGGGGTGGCTCGGCGTGCTGCGCGCCCGCGGCGACCGGGGCCAGCCTGCGGTGCTGGCCCATGCCGACCTGCCGGTGCTGCGGCGGATGGCCGCCTTCGACGTCGTCGTCAACAACGCGGACCGCAAGGGCGGGCACGTCCTGGCCGGGACCGACGGCCAGGTCTACGGCGTCGACCACGGCCTGACCCTGCACGTCGAGGACAAGCTGCGCACGGTCCTGTGGGGCTGGGTCGGGCAGCCGCTGCCCGCCGACGTCGTCGAGTGCCTGGAGAAGCTGCGCACCGAGCTGGACGGGGCGTTCTGCGACGTGCTCGGCGAGCACATCACGCGGCGCGAGGTCCGGACGCTCTCGTCCCGGGTGGACGCGCTGCTGGCCGAGCCGCGCTACCCGGAGCCGACCGGGTACGGCCCGGCGATCCCCTGGCCGGCCTTCTGACGTCCGCGCGGCGCCCCGTCCCCGACCTAACGAACGGCACTTTCGACACATAGGTGCTCACGAAAGTGCCGTTCGTTAGGTCGGCCGAGCCCCGTCAGCGGCCGAACGACCGCAGCCACTCGGCGTCGATCCACGGCGGCAGCGCCGGCGGATGTTCCATCACGATCTCCTCGTCGCGGAACGTGACGGCGGCGCTCCCGCCGGCGCCCATCCGGATCCGCACGTCCTCCAGGTTGTCGGGCTCGCCGGGGTCGCGGCCGAACGCGGTGGCGACGAACGCGCGCATCGGTGCCGAGTGCGTCGCCGCGACGACGAGCAGCGGCCGGTCGTCGGCGTGGCCGTCCGCGGCGGCGGCGACGCCCTGCCACATCCGGTGCGCCGCCACGTGCGGCGGCTCGAACCACAGCGTCGGGTTGTGCAGCCACCACTCGATCGGCCCGCCCGCCGCCGCGACCGCCCGGTAGTCGCTGTCGAACCGGTCGTACTCGCGGGCCCAGTGCGGCAGCGGACCGGCCAGGCCCAACCGGGTCGTGATCGCCACGGACGT
>CAVSJZ010000079.1:0-85209 GCA_963728105.1 uncultured Actinomycetota bacterium
CGAGGTCCATGACCTGCCGCTTCGCCGCGGGATCGTCACCGGCGACCGGCAGGGCCCGGCGGGCGACGGTGCCGGGCGGGGTGGCGTGGGCGTCCAGGTGGGCGGCGGAGATCGTGTTGAACGCCTTGACGAGGCGGGCGTCGCGGAAGTGGTCGGCCACCCACTGCGAGGACGCGGCGTGGGGATCGGCGAGCGCGGCGATCCGGCCGTCGCGGGGCGGGTAGTAGTTCGTGCTGTCGACCAGTACGTGTCCGGCGAAGCCGTCAGCGGGCATCGCCGGGACGGCCCGCAGCGGTACGGCCAGCACGACCACGTCGGCGGACCGCACCAGCTCGTCGAGGGTGGCGGCGCGGGCGCCCGTGGTGCGGGCCAGCTCGTCCAGCGACGCGGGACCACGGGTGTTCGCCACGGTGACGTCGTGCCCCAGCGCGGTCAGCCGCGTGGCGAGGGTGGCGCCGAGGTGGCCGGAACCGACGATGCCCATCCGCATGCCTGCACCCTTCCGCGCGGCGTGCGCGGGGGCCAGCCCGAGCGCCGCATCCGTCCCGTCCCAGTCCGCCCGGCCGCGGTCTGCCCCACCGCGGTCGCCCCACCGCGGTCTGCCCCACCGCGGTCTGCCCCACCGCGGTCTGCCCCACCGCGGTCTGCCCCACCGCGGTCTGCACAGTGGACCGGGGTCCAGCCGACGGGCCATGATCGCTGCGTGCACGCCACCTTTCGTCGCATCAAGGTCAACCCCGGGCAGTCGGCCGCGGTCGCCGCGCTGATCGAGGCCGAGTACGTCCCGATGCTCAGCGGCGTCGAGGGCTTCGTGTCCTACACGCTCGTCGACGTCGGCGACGACGAGGTGGCCAGCCTGGGCACGTTCGCGACCGCCGAGAGCGCGGCGGCGGCCAACGCCGCCGCGCTCAGCTGGACCAGGGAGCGGCTGGCCCCGCTCGTGGCGTCGCCCCTGGAGGCGCGCGCCGGAGCCGTGCTGGTCCAGGCCGGCGGCGCGGGCGGGTGAGGCCGAGGCCGCCGGCGGGGCGCGGCGGTGAGCAGACCCTGCGCGGTCAGGCCGGCACCCGGACGGCGGCGAGCAGCTCGGGGCCCCGTAGCTCCAGCCGCCGGTAGGCCCGGCGGCCGCCCCACCACGCCGCGGCGATGCCGACGGCGACGCCGACCGGGACCGCCACCCACTGCGCCGCGGGCAGGACGCCGGTTCCGCCGAGGACGAGCAGCACCACCACGGGGAGGGCCGTGGCCAGCTGCACCAGTATCAGCACCATCCGCCGCCCGACCTGGGCGAGGCCGCCGCCGCTTCGACCCGACGCGAACGGGTTGCGGCCCTTGCCCGTCGGCATCGGGTAGGGCGAGTCGACCGAGGCCAGTAGCACGACACCGGCTCCGGCTCCCAGCAGCACGGGGACCAGCGCGAGCACCGTCGGGTAGCTCTGCGTCTCTCCGGTGACGCCGGGCAGGACGGCGGCGGCGAGCACCGCCACCGGGCCCACGATCAGGGCCCACGCCCACTGCCGCCCGCGGACGTCGACCCGCGCGGCGCCCGGTGTGATCAGGGTCTGCCAGACCGCGGAGCCGTCCAGGCCGTAGAGGTTGCTGACCTGCATCGTCGCGAAGAGCACGATCCACAGGGCGGACAGCGCCAACCCGACTCCGTGGTTCGTCGTGAACGCGGGCAGGAGCAGGCCGATGAGCATCGAGGTGAACAGCAGCGTGCGGCGCTGGGCGTCGCGCCACCACATCGTGAGCTCCTTGCCGATCATCGCGCCCAGCGGGCTGTCGGGCAGCAGGCTCCGGCCCGCCGCGCGGCCGTCCCGGCGCGAGACCCGGCCCGGGCCGGCGGCCGAGGCGCCCGACGTCAGGCGGCGCACCAGCAGCCGCGACCAGGCCAGTACGAGCGCCGCGTCGAGTGCGACGAGCGCGACCAGCCATCCCGTGGCCGGCAGCCAGTCGTGCTCGGCGGCGGCCGCGACGGCGTCGGGGCCCCAGCCGCTCGGCAGGGCGCGCAACACCGCGGTGAACGCCGGCGAGGTCTGCCCGACGACGATCGGCCCGAGCTGCTCGATCGCCGCCTTCGCGGGCAGGTAGCCGAGCCCCACGAGCGCGCCGAGGAGCACGCCAAGGTCCTTGCCGCGGCGGGTGCCGAGCAGGGCGCCGATGCCGGCGATGACGACCCGGGACGCCAGCACGACGAGCGCGAGCTGCGCCGCGACCGCGACGAGGGCCACGACCGTGGTCGCGAACCCGGCGGGGACCGCGACCACGAGCAGGCTGCCGAAGACGACGAGCGAGACCACGGGCGTCAGGCCGACCAGCGAGGCTCCCAGCAGCCCGACGGCGAGCCGGTGGGGCGGGATCGGCAGGAGCGCGAAGTTCTCCGGGCGCAGCGTCTCGTCGCCGCCGCCGTTGAGGATCGGGCCGAACAGCCAGCCCAGCGTCCAGACGGCGAAGAACACCGACGCGAGGTCCGTGCCGACGGTGATCCCGCCGGGGTGGCCGGCGACGAGCACCACGCACGCGACCGCCACGCCCAGCCCGACGACACCCCCGATCACGAACGACGCCGCGGCCATGCCGTGCAGCGAGTTGCGCAGCACGCGCAGCTTCATCCCGATCAGGACGCCAACCACGACAGTCCCTCCCCGCCGCCGACGTGCCCGCCCACGAGGTGCACGAAGGCGTCCTCGAGGGTGCCCGCGCCCCGCACGGCGGCGAGCGGGCCGGCCGCGACGACCTGGCCGCGCGTGATCACCGCGATGTGGTCGCACAGCGCCTCGACGAGCGCCATCACGTGGCTGGACAGCACGACCGAACCGCCCGCGGCGACGAACCGCTGCAGGATCGTGCGGATCGTGGACGCCGATACGGGGTCGACGGCCTCGAACGGCTCGTCCAGCACCAGCAGCTTCGGCGCGTGCATGAGCGCCGTGGCCAGGCCGATCTTCTTGCGCATCCCGGCCGAGTAGTCGATGACCATCGTGCGTTCGGCGTCGGTCAGCTCGAGCACCCGCAGGAGCTCGTCGGCCCGGTCGGCCACCGTGACCCGGTCCAGCCCGCGCAGGCGCGCGGTGTAGGTCAGGAGTTCGCGGCCGGTGAGGCGCTCGGGCAGCGACAGCCCGTCGGGCAGGACGCCGACGAGCTCCTTCGCCCGGACCGGGTCCGCCCACACGTCGTGGCCGAAGACCTGCGCCGTGCCGGCGTCGGGGCGCAGCAGGCCCACGGCCATGGACAGGGCGGTGGTCTTGCCCGCGCCGTTGGGCCCGACGAGCCCGAAGAACGAGCCCCGCGGCACCGTCAGCGACAGGGCGTCGACGGCGACGGTCGTCGCGAACCGCTTGGTCAGGCCCGTGATCGTCAAGGCGGCGGCCACGGCCGGCGGCGCCGTGGCCGTCCGCGGGCCGCCGCCGTCGATCTCCTGCACGTCCATCGCTCTCCTTCGCTACGGCGGTACCGCCGATCGGTCGCCCCGCGCGGTGGGAGCGTGGGCCATGGCCGGTCCCGGCACCATCGACGCCGCGGAAGGGTGTCCGCACCGCGATCGGCAGGGTTTCCTTACCCATCCGGAAGCCCGTGTGCCCCCGGGCCGGTCGACCGCAGTCGGTGGCGACGACGAGGAGACTGTTCGCGGGCACCGTGATACGGGCGGGGGTCGGCATGCTGTGCCGGCCGGGACCGTCGGCGACGATCCCGCCGGCGGTGCGGGGGAAGCCGAGCCCGCAGTCCCCGGCGAAGGTCGACTCCGCGAGGGCACCCTCGACGCCAAGGCGCGGGCCACGCAGACCCGCTCCGGCCACGCCGACCAGCAGCTCGCCGCGGTGGCGCACATTACGGAGAAGTACCAGAAGGAGATCGCGGACAAGGCGCCGGCTGACCGTTCCCGATGTTCACCAGACTGGACCGGAGGGGCCAGCCGGATGGACGCTACGGGAGTCCAGCAGAGTTGTCGACGGAGTACGGCAGACTGGACGGCATGCAGTCACCGGAGGCCGTGGCCACGGCGGTCGGGCGCAACGTCCGCGCGCTGCGCCAGCAGCGCCGCATGACGATCGACGCGCTCGCGGCGGCGGCCGGCGTCAGCCGGGGCACCGTCATCCAGATCGAGACCGCGCGCGGCAACCCCTCGATCGGCACGCTCTGCAGCCTGGCCGCGGCGCTGCGGGTCGGCGTCGCGTCGCTCGTCGACGGCGACGCCGAGCCGCGCGTCGTCGTCCGCCGCGCGTCGGAGGCCGCCGAGCTGTGGACCAGCGCGGCGGGCAGCAGCGCGGTCTTCCGGATCGGCACCGACCCGCCCGACGTCGTCGAGCTGTGGGACTGGACGCTGCAGCCCGGCGACGGCTTCGACGGCGAGGCCCACCCGATCGGCACCCAGGAGGTGCTCTCGGTGCTGTCCGGTCGGCTGGCCCTGCGCGTCGGCGCGACCGACCAGGCCCTCGCCGCGGGCGACACCGTGCTGTTCCAGGCGCACGCCCCGCACCGCTACGCATGCTCCGGCGACGCACCGGCCCGCTTCGTCATGGTCGTGCTGCAGCCGGGCGATGCGGGGCTCGTGCCACCGACCGCGATCGCCGAGGCCGACGCCCCGCCCCCCTGACCGGCCCGCCGGGCACGGTCGCCGGCGGGTTTCGCGCACCCAGGGGCGGCTCGCGCGCCGTCGACGACGCGCGAGAAGCCCCTCGACGCGCGAGAAGCCCCTCGACACGCGGGACGCCCTCGACGCGGGGCCGGCCGCTCGGCGCGCGAGAAGCCCCTCGACGCGCGGGACCGCCGCAAACGGGGCGAGCCGGCGGCCCCGTCAGGCGAGCGATCCGAGCGCGGCCCGCAGCCCCTCGGGCAGGTCGCCCGTGCCGAGCGCCGGCCGGACCTTCACCGCCGCCGCGGCCTCGTCGGCGGAGAGCCCCGCGAAGCCCGCCAGTACGGCCCGGGTCTGGGCGTCGGTCATGCTGTTGTACCAGCGCATCGTGAGCTCGTCGCGGCCGCCGCGGGACAGCTCGCCCCACAGCCGCAGCCGCGCCATCCCGCCGTCCGGGTAGACGTCCAGCCGGACGTGGTCGATCTCGGCCTGCGGGGTGAGCAGGAACCGGTGCCGCGTGTCGGGCTGCAGCCGCTGCCGGGGCAGGACCTCGACGGCGTCGGCGGCCGACTGCCCGAGGCGCGCTTCGGGGCCCCGCCGGGCCGGACACGGGTGCATCATGGCCCCATGGGGGAGGCGGCCGAGGGACGCAACGGCACCGGCGCATCGGACGCCGGGCCGGCCACGGGCACCGCCGCGTCGGGCCCGGCCGACGCCGGACCGGCGCCGGGCACGGAGCCGGCCGGCCCGAGCGGTGACGGCCTGAGCGGTCACGGCGCGGTCGGTGACGGCGTCGGTGCCGCCGCGCCGCTCGCTCGCACCGACCGACCGGCCGCGCGCGCCCGGTCGCGGAGCGGGGTCGGGCGAACGCTGCAGCGGGTCATGAACGGGCTGGCCGTGGCGGTGACGGCGGTGACCGTCCTGTTCGCGGCCGTGCTCGGCCTCCGGATCGCGCTCGCCTTCGTCCCGATCAACCCCGACAACCCGATCGTGCGGTGGATCGACGGCCTCGCCGGCGCCGTCGTGCTGGCGTTCCGCGACCTGTTCCTGCCCGCCGACCCGCGGATCGCGCTGGCGGTGAACTACGGCCTGGCCGCGATCTTCTGGCTGGTCGCCGGGCTCGTCGTCGCCCGGGTGCTCCGCGGCCTCGGCCAGCTGCTGGCGAGGACCGGCTGAGACCGGCCTGCCCGGGGTCTCACCCCTCGTCGAGGCGCTGCAGGACGGCGACGTCGTTCCCGCCGTGCTTGGTGTCGATCGCGACGACGGGCCGGCCGGACGGCAGGAACGTCAGGCCTTCCGGCCGGGCGGACCGCCCCCCGGGGAGCCCCGGGTCGATCTGCCAGGTCTCGGCCGCGTGGACGCGCTCGCCCGCATCGAGGCGCCGTTCCAGGCGGGCGACGACCTGGGTGTCGGCGCTGAGGGCGTAGAGGCGGCCGTCCGGCCCCCGCGCGAGGTCGTTGATGCTCGGCAGCACCCGGGCCGTGTCCCCGGTCAGCGGCCACACGGCGAGCGGCACGATCTCCGGCTCCGGGCCGCCCGGCGGGCGGAAGCGGGCGGTCGGGGCCAGCACCGTCTCGGGCCCGACGCCGACCGCCGCGTCGCCACGCGGGCCGAACTCGATCAGGCACGGGTCGTCGCGCTCCTTGGCGATGAGCACGTGCCCGCCGTCGAGCAGCAGGAGCCCCTCGCCGCGCGAGTTCGGCTCGCGACGCCACACCGGGTTCAGCTCGGGGTCGTCGTACGGCACGGCGAGCGTGACGACGTGCAGCAGCCGCGCGAGGTCGGGCGCGAACACCAGCAGCCGGGCCTGCTCCTCCTGCAGCAGCACGAGCGTCCCGTCGCCGTCGGACGCGATGCCCTCGAAGCCCGAGCCGGAGCCGGTGCCCACCCCCGCCTCGCGCACGGCCGGCCGCAGGTCGGCGCGCCGCACGCGGCCCAGCCGGCCGTCGTCGCCGATCTCCACCGAGGCCACCGCGAAGGCCTCGTCACCCGCCGCGAGCAGGCGCGACGTCCCGTCCGGCCCGCGGCGGACGGTCAGCGCGGAGATCTCGCGCAGGCCGACGGCCAGCTGGCTGTGAATTCCGAGCTTCCGCACCGATCCGCCTCCCGGGCGGCCACTCTAGGGGTGCCCCTAGGGTGGAGGTTCGTGACGACCGACGCGGGCGAGACGATCGAGTTCCAGGCCGAGGCCCGGCAGCTGCTGCAGCTGATGATCCATTCGATCTACTCGTCGAAGGACGTCTTCCTGCGCGAGCTGATCTCCAACGCGTCGGACGCGCTTGACAAGCTGCGCCTGGCGTCCTACCAGGACAAGGATCTCGACGTCGACACGTCCGACCTGCACATCGAGGTCGAGACCGACGCCGAGGCCCGCACCCTGACCGTCCGCGACAACGGCATCGGGATGAGCCGTGACGAGGTCGTCGAGCTGATCGGGACGATCGCGAAGTCCGGCACCGCCGAGATGCTCGCCGCCGTGCGGAAGGCGCGGGACTCCGGCGCGGCGGCCGAGCAGGCCGCCGAGCTGATCGGCCAGTTCGGCGTCGGCTTCTACTCCACGTTCATGGTCGCCGACCGCGTCGAGCTGGTCACCCGCCGCGCCGGGTCCCCTGCCGGCGTGCGGTGGGAGTCGGCCGGGGAGGGCACCTACACGATCGGCGACGCGGCCGACCTGCCGCAGGGCACGGCGGTGACGCTGCATCTCAAGCCCGTCGACACGGACGACGCGCTGCACGACTACGCGGACCCGGGCGTGGTGCGCGGCATCGTGACGCGCTGGTCGGACTTCATCACCTGGCCGATCCGCATGGGCACCGGCGACGACACCGAGACCGTCAACTCGCGCAAGGCGCTGTGGGCCCGGCCGCAGAAGGACGTGTCGGAGGAGGAGTACACCGAGTTCTACCGGCACGTCAGCCACGACTGGCAGCCGCCGCTCTCGACGATCCGGCTCGCGGCCGAGGGCACGTTCGAGTACCAGGCGCTGCTGTTCCTGCCCCAGCACGCGCCGATGGACCTGTTCTGGCGGGAGGCCCGCCGCGGCGTGCAGCTCTACGTCCGGCGCGTGTTCATCATGGACGACTGCGAGGCGCTCGTCCCGGAGTACCTGCGGTTCGTGCGGGGCGTCGTCGACGCCGCCGACCTGTCGCTCAACATCTCCCGCGAGATCCTCCAGCAGGACCGCCAGATCCAGCTCATCCGCAAGCGCCTGGTCCGCAAGGTGCTGTCGACCGTCAAGGCCATGCTCGAGACCGAGGCGGAGAAGTACGCGACGTTCTGGTCGCAGCTGGGCCGCGCGGTGAAGGAGGGGCTGGTCTCCGATCCGGACAACCGCGAGGCGATCCTGGAGATCTGCTCGTTCGCCTCGACGCACGACGCGGCGCAGCCGACGACGCTGCGGGACTACGTCGGCCCGGATGCCCGACGGGCAGGACGCGATCTACTACGCGACCGGGGAGTCGCGCGCCGCGCTGGAGAGCTCCCCGCACCTGGAGGCCTTCCGCGCCAAGGGCTACGAGGTGCTGCTGCTCACCGACCCGGTCGACGAGATGTGGACCGAGGGCGCGCCCGCGTTCGAGGACAAGCCGTTCACCTCGGTGGCCAGGGGCGAGCTCGACCTCGACGACGACGGGGTCGACGAGGACACCCGCGGGAGCTTCGACGGCCTGCTGAGCTGGATGAGCGGGGAGCTTTCCGACGAGGTGAAGCAGGTTCGCCTGTCACACCGGCTCACGACGTCGGCGGCGTGCCTGGTCGGCGAGCCCGGCGACCTGACCCCCACCCTGGAGAAGATGTACCGGGCCATGGGCCAGGAGCCGCCGCGGACCAAGCGCACGCTGGAGCTGAACCCGGGCCACCCGCTGGTCGTCCGGCTGCGCGAGGCGCACGAGAGCCGGCCAGAGGACCCCGACCTGGCCGACACCGCCCGGCTGCTGCACGGCATGGCGCTGCTCGCGGAGGGCGGCGAGCTCGCCGAGCCCGCCGCGTTCGTCGCCCTCCTCACCCGGCGACTGGAGCAGGGCCTGGGCTGATCCCGCTCACCCGAGCACCCAGCGGGCGTAGTCCGCCGGGGTCACGTTGCTGCCGCAGACGACCGTGGCCACCCGCCGCCCGGCGAACCGCTCGCGGTCCTCCAGCACGGCGGCCACGCCCAGCGCCGCGGACGGCTCGGCGACGACGCCTGCGTGCGCCAGTAGCAGCCGCATCCCGGTCACGATCGTGTCCTCGCCGACGAGCACCACGTCGTCCAGTACCTCGAGCAGGTCGTCCAGCACCTGCGGGATCGGGCAGCGCCCCGCGACGCCGTCGGCGATCGTGTCGATCACCGGCGTCTCCACGACCGTGCCCTGCCGCCAGGACAGCGCCATCGCCGGCGCCCCGGCGGGCTGGATCCCGATGACCTCGACGTGCGGTGCGAGCGCCCGCGCGACGGCACCGATGCCGCTGGCCAGCGCCCCGCCGCCGAGCGCGACCAGCACGACGTCGGGGTGCCCGCCCCCCTCCAGGAGCTCCAGCCCGATCGTGGCCGCGCCCTCGCACGTGCCGAGGTCCAGGCTGTCCTCGACGAGGTGCAGGCCCTCGTCCGCGGCGATCCGGCCGGCGAGCTGCCTGGCGTCCTCGATGTCGTCTCCCGCCAGCCGGACGCTCGCGCCGAGCGCCCGGATGCGCTCGATCTTGTACGGGTTGGCGGTGCGGGCGGCGACGACCGTGACCGGGATCCCGCGGCGCGCGCCGCCGTGGGCCAGCGCCTGCCCGAGGTTGCCGGCGCTCGCGACGCACACCCCGCCCGGCGGCGCACCGCCGGAGCCGAGCCGCGCGAGGGCGGTCTCGGTGCCGCGGCCCTTGAAGCTCCGCACCGGGTTCATCGTCTCGATCTTGAGGGTGACCGCGCAGCCCAGCGCGGCACCCAGCGGTCCGCACGCGTACTGGGGGGTGTCGAGGAACACCGGGTCGATCGACGGGCGGGCCGCGCGGATGCGGTCCAGGTCCAGTCGCACCATGCCGGTGATCCTCCCGCCGCCGCCGCGGCGGCGGGCGGCCGAGATCGACAAACGGGCGGAAAGGGGTGAGCGGGTCGGTCGCGCCCGACCGGTGAATGGCGATCGGGTCTCGTCCGGCGGACGCGGCACCGGCCGGCTTGACCGCGCCGATCCCGTCGAGCATCGTCCGCGGTGGGCCGGTCCGGTCGGGCATCCCCGCCGGCGCGGATCGTGCGCGTGATCGGTCCCTTTCCGAGGGCATCGGAGGTTGTGTCCATGGGCGGAGGCCGCGGTCGCTCGACAGCGGAGGCGAAGCGGCTGGCCGAGGCCGACGCCGGGCGCCGACCGTGGCGCTCGTGGGGTCCCTACCTGGCCGAACGGGCCTGGGGCACGGTGCGGGAGGACTACAGCGCCGACGGTGACGCGTGGGGCTACTTCCCGCACGACCACGCCCGCTCGCGGGCGTACCGCTGGAGCGAGGACGGCATGGCCGGCGTCTGCGACGAGGACCAGACATTCTGCCTCGCGCTGGCGTTGTGGAACGGGGTGGACCCCATTCTCAAGGAGCGCATGTTCGGCCTCACCGGACCGCAGGGGAACCACGGGGAAGACGTCAAGGAATGCTGGTGGTACCTGGACTCCACGCCGACGCATTCGTGGATGCGGTGGCGCTACCACTATCCGCAGCGACCGTTTCCGTACGCCGAGCTGGTGGCCGAGAACGCGCGCCGCGGCAAGCACGACCCGGAGTTCGAGCTGATCGACGCGGGGGTGTTCGACGAGGACCGGTACTGGGCGGTGACCGTCGACTACGCCAAGGCTGCGCCGCACGACCTGTGCGCACGCATCACGATCGAGAACCGGGGCCCGGACCCGGCGACGCTGCACGTGCTCCCGACCCTGTGGTTCCGCAACACCTGGGCATGGGGCCTCCCCGGGCACGCCGCCGTCCCCCGGATCGCCGCGAGCGGCGGCCGCCTCGTCGCCCGGCACGGACAGCTGGGCACCCTCATCCTCGCGGGCGACGGCGCTCCCACGCCTCTGGCCTGCGACAACGAGACCAACACCGAGTGCCTGTACGGGGTTCCCGGCCGCTCGCGGTACCCGAAGGACGGGATCAACGACCACGTCGTGCACGGCGCGGCGACCGTCAACCCGGACGGGACGGGCACCAAGGCCGCGCTGTGGTACCGGGTCGACGTCCCGGCCGGCGGGACGGCGACGATCCGGCTGCGGCTGGTCGCGCCGGCCGGACCGGAGCCGGCGGACGGCGGCCTCGACGTGCCGGCCGTCGACGCCGTCCTGGCCGCCCGCGAGGCCGATGCCGACGCCTACTACCGCGACCTGACGCCGGCGGGGCTCGACGCGGACCGGGCGCGGGTGGTGCGCCAGACGCTCGCCGGCATGCTGTGGGGCAAGCAGTACTTCCACTACAACGTGGCCCGCTGGCTCGACGGCGACCCGGCCGGCCCGACGCCGCCCGATGCCCGGCTCGCCGGCCGCAACGCCGGCTGGCGGCACCTCGACACCGCCCACGTCATCTCCATGCCGGACCCGTGGGAGTACCCCTGGTTCGCGGCGTGGGACCTCGCGTTCCACGCCGTCGCGCTGGCGCACGTCGATCCCGGCTTCGCCAAGGAGCAGCTGGTCCTGCTGCTGCGCGAGTGGTTCAGCCATCCCGAGGGCCAGCTGCCCGCATACGAGTGGTCGTTCTCCGACGTCAACCCGCCGGTGCACGCCTGGGCGGCGCTGCGGGTCTTCGCCATCGACGGCGGGACGGACCACGCGTTCCTCGCGCGCGTCCTGCACAAGCTGATGATCAACTTCACGTGGTGGGTCAACCGGAAGGACAGCGAGGACAACAACGTCTTCGAGGGCGGCTTCCTGGGGCTGGACAACATCGGCCCGATCGACCGCTCCGCCGCGCTGCCGGTCGCCGGGGTGCTCGAGCAGAGCGACGGCACCGCCTGGATGGCGATGTACTGCCTCAACCTGCTCGAGAT
Source organism: uncultured Actinomycetota bacterium (assembly GCA_963728105.1). Classification (GTDB taxonomy): domain Bacteria; phylum Actinomycetota; class Actinomycetes; order Mycobacteriales; family Pseudonocardiaceae; genus Pseudonocardia. Next base: position 11,553 of record CAVSJZ010000079.1, read on the forward strand.
GGCGCTCGTGCTGGCCGGGAACGACCCCGTCTACGAGGACGTGGCGACGAAGTTCGTCGAGCACTTCGCCCTGATCACGGCCGCTGCCGAGGACCGAGGGCTCTGGGACGACGAGGACGGCTTCTTCTACGACGTGCTGTCGACCGCCGACGGCCGCCACGTGCCGATGCGCGTGCAGTCGGTCGTCGGGCTGCTGCCGCTCTGCGCGACCCTGCGCCTGCCCCGGGCGACCCTGGAGCGGCTGCCGGCGTTCGCCGAGCGCTTCCGCTGGTACGTCGACCACCATCCCGACGCCGCCGTGCCGGGCGACGACGACTGGCTGCTGGCGATGGTCGGGCCGAAGCAGCTGACCCGGCTCCTCGCCCCGGTGACGGACGAGAGCGCGTTCCTGTCGCCCCACGGGCTGCGCTCGGTGTCGCGCCGCCACCGCGACCACCCCTTCGTCCTCGACCTGCCCGAGCTGCACGCGAGCGTCGACTACGAGCCGGCCGAGTCCACCAGCTACCTCTTCGGCGGCAACTCCAACTGGCGCGGGCCCGTCTGGTTCCCCGTCAACGTCCTGCTGATCCAGGCGCTGCGCCGGTTCGCCGCCTTCCACGGGGACGGCCTCACGCTCGAGTACCCGGCCGGTTCGGCGGCCGACCGGACACTGGCCGAGATCGCCGACGACCTGTCAGACCGCCTCGTCGCGATCTTCCTTGACGGCCCCGACGGGCGGCGCCCCGTCTTCGGCGGCTACGAGAAGCTCCAGACCGACCAGCGCTGGCACGACCTCCTGTGGTTCCACGAGTACTTCCACGGCGACAACGGCGCCGGGCTCGGCGCGAGCCACCAGACCGGCTGGACCGGGCTCGTCGCCGACCTGCTGCTGCGCCCCCGTCCCTGACGGCCGGCGCCACCCCCGATCGGCGGCATCGCCGCGGTGGCTCGACACCGCCGCTGTGGGGTCGGCACCGGCGCCGGGACGGCGGTGCGGTCGTGAGGAGGGCGGTGCGGCCACGCCGGCGGGTCGATCCCAGACCTCGCACCGGCACCGTGTGGCATCACATCAGCAGAGGCATCACACCGGCAGTGGCGTCACACCGGCAGGCGGCGACTCACACCGGCAGTGTGCGGCGACACCGCCGCCGCGGCACGACACCGCCGCCGCGGCACGGCACCGCCGCTGTGGGGTCGGCACCCGGGCCGGGACGGCGGTGCGGGCGCGAGGAGGGCGGTGCGGCCACGCCGGCGGGTCGATTCCAGACCTCGCACCGGCACCGTGGCAGCACACCGGCAGTCGCAGTTCGACACCGACACCGCCCCGGTCGGCTCGACACCGCCGCTGTGGGGTCGGCACCGGCGCCGGGACGGCGGTGCGGTCGTGAGGAGGGCGGTGCGGCCACGCCGGCGGGTCGATCCCAGACCTCGCACCGGCACCGTGTGGCGTCACATCAGCAGAGGCATCAAACCGGCACGTGGCGTCACACCGGCAGAGGCGTCACACCGGCAGAGGCGTCACACCGGCAGTGTGCGGCGACACCGCCGCCGCGGCACGACACCGCCGCCGCGGCACGGCACCGCCGCTGTGGGGTCGGCACCGGCGCCGGGACGGCGGTGCGGGCGCGAGGAGGGCGGTGCGGACACGCCGGCGGGTCGATCCCAGACCTCGCAGCGGCACCGTGGCATCACACCGGGTGCCGAGGACGAGCTCGACCGTCGCGGTCGGGCAGGTCGTCGCGGTCGGGGAGGCCCTCGCGGTCGGGGAGGCCGTCGCGGTCGGGGAGGCCGTCGCGGTCGGGGAGGCCCTCGCCGTGGGGGACGCCGTCGCGGTCGGGCAGGCCCTCGCCGTCGGGGAGGCCCTTGCCGTCGGGGACGCCGTCGCGGTCGGGGAGGCCGCGTAACGTCGGCGACCATGGCGGACGACGCGGCGGCCGAGCGGCACCTGATCCACTACTCGGGCCACGCGCCCTTCAGCCCCGGGATCGTGGAGCGCGCCGAGGGCGCCCGGGTCTTCACCGAGGACGGGCGGGAGCTGCTCGACTTCACCTCGGGCCAGATGAGCGCGATCCTCGGCCACGCGCACCCCGACATCGTCGCGACGGTCCGCGCGCAGATCGGGCGCCTCGATCACCTCTACAGCGGCATGCTCAGCCGCCCGGTCCTCGACCTCGCGCGCCGGCTCGCCGAGACGGTGCCCGCGCCGCTGGAGAAGGTGATGTTCCTCTCCACCGGGGCGGAGGCCAACGAGGCCGCACTGCGCATGGCCAAGCTCGTCACCGGCCGGTTCGAGGTCGTCTCTTTCGCGCGGTCCTGGCACGGGATGACGCAGGCGGCCGCCAACGCCACCTACAGCGCCGGCCGGGCCGGCTACGGGCCGGCCGTGCCCGGCAACTTCGCCCTCCCCGTGCCCGACCGGTTCCGGCCGGCGTTCGTCGACGCCGCGGGGGACCTGGATTGGCGCCGCCAGCTCGACCTCGGCTTCGACCTGGTCGACGCACAGTCGGTCGGCAGTCTCGCCGCCTGCCTCGTCGAGCCGATCCTGAGCTCGGGCGGCGTCGTCGACCTCCCGCCCGGCTACCTCGCCGCGCTGCGGGACAAGTGCCGCGAGCGGGGCATGCTGCTGATCCTCGACGAGGCCCAGACCGGGCTGTGCCGCACCGGCGACTGGTACGCGTTCGAGCGCGACGGCGTCGTCCCGGACATCCTCGTCCTGTCCAAGACGCTCGGCGCCGGGCTCCCGCTCGCGGCCGTCCTGACCAGCGCCGCGATCGAGCAGCAGGCCCACGAGCGCGGGTTCCTCTTCTTCACCACGCACGTCAACGACCCGCTGCCGGCCGCGGTCGGCAACACCGTGCTGGACGTGCTCGTGCGCGACCGGCTCGACCTGCGCGCCCGCGAGCTCGGCGGCCGGCTGCGCCGCGGCCTGGACGAGCTGGCCGAGCGGCACAAGGCGATCGGCGACGTCCGGGGGCGCGGCCTGCTCGTCGGGTTGGAGCTGGTCGCGCCGGACCCGGCGGCGGGGGAGACCGACCGGCTCGGCGCCGCCGTCACCCGGCGCTGCCACGAGCTCGGCCTGCACATGAACATCGTCCAGCTGCCGGGGATGGGCGGGACGTTCCGGATCGCCCCGCCGCTGACGGCCTCCGACGCCGAGATCGACCGCGGGCTGGAGATCCTCGACGCGGCGCTGACCGACGTGCCGGCCTGAGCCGCGCCTGCCGTCGCCGGTCAGCCCTCCCGCACGTGCCCGCGGAGCACCTCGATGACCGACGCGTCGTCGAGGCGGCCGAGACCGGCCCGCTGCCCGCGCAGGTAGAGCTCGTGCGCGCGCCCGGCGAGCGGCACGCTCGCGCCGGCGCGGTCCGCGGCCTCCGCGACGAGGCCCATGTCCTTGACGAAGATGTCGAGTGCGCTGCGCACGTCGTCGAACCGGGCGTCGAGCATGCGGGCGCCGCGGTCGTCGAGCATGAACGAGGCCGCTGCGCCGTGCCGGACCGCCTCCCAGCAGGCCCGCTCGTCCAGCCCCATCGCGCCGGCGAACGCCAGCGCCTCGCCGGCGGCGGCGATGTGCACGCCGGCGAGCAGCTGGTTGACCAGCTTCACCTTCTGCCCGGCGCCGACCGCGTCGCCGACGACGCTGACCGTCGTCGCGAGGGCGTCGAGCAGCGGCCGCACGCGGCGCAGCGCGGACGCGTCCCCGCTCGCGAGCACGAGCAGCTCGCCGCTGCCGGCGCGGGCCGTGCCGCCGGACACCGGCGCGTCCACGAGCTCGACACTGCGGTCGGCGAGCCGGGCCGCCCACGCCTCGACGGGGTCGGGCCCGACCGTCGCCATCACGAGCACGACGGTGCCCGGCCGCAGCGCGTCGGCCGCCCCGCCCGTGCCGAACAGGACGTCCTGCGCCTGCTCGGGCGTGGCGACCATGATCGCCAGGATGTCCGCGGCAGCCGCCACCGCCGGTGCCGACCCGGCGGTCTCGACGCCGTCCCGCGCGGCCGCGGCGCGGCGCGCGTCGTCGACGTCGTGGGCGACGACCGCGAGCCCGGCACCGGCCGCTCGCGCGGCCATCGGGCGCCCCATGGCGCCCAGTCCGACCCAGCCGACCCGCACGGTCCCGGCTGCCGTGGTCACGACCCGGACCGCTGCATGATCTCCACGACCTCCGCGAGCGTGTCCGCGTCGCCGACGTTGCCCGCGAACACCACCCAGGGCATGCCGACGACCTCGGGCGGCGCGGCCTGCGGGCGCATCAGCGATACGGTGCCGGGGAACAGCTGCCCCTCGACCCGGGCCCGCCGGACGCCCAGGCCGGCGACGGCGACCTCGTGCGAGGTGATGCCGCCCTTCGTGACGACCCAGCCCAGTCCCGTCCCGCGCAGGCGCGCGACCACGGTGGACAGGCCGTCCGAGACGCGGTTGGCGATGGCCAGGCTGGCGGCGGGGTCCTCGGTCCGGACCAGCTCGCGGCTGGTCATCAGCAGGACGTCGCGTTCGGCGAGCGCGGCGCTCGCCCGCTGCGTGACGTCGGCGAGGTGGTCCTCCCGATCGGCGTCCGTGCCCCCGGCGAGCCGGCGGGCGTCGAGCTCGACGACGGCGAGGTCGGCGGCCTGCACGGCCCGCTCCACCTGGCGGCTGGTCTGGGCGACGTGCGAGCCGACGACCAGCAGGCCGTGGCCCGTCCGCCCGCCGCCCGCGATCCGGTCGGCCGTGAGCGGGGCCGCGGGGTCGAGCCCCGCGAGCACCTGCACCCAGGAGGGGCCGCAGCGGTGCAGGAAGACCTGTCCACGCTCCCGTGCCGTCTGCAGGCCGAGCGCCACGACCTCCAGGTCGGCGTACTCCGTCGCGTTGACGACGACCCACGCGCCGCCGCTGACGTCGCCCAGCAGCGCGGCGACCCGGTCGGGTCCTCCGCTGCGGATGTCGTCGAGGCCCACCGCGTGCACGTCGGCCGGGCGCACCACGCCGCCGCTGCGCTCGGCCACGAACGCGCGCAGGTCGGAGGCGGTGTAGCCGAACGTGGCGTCGCGGGCGAACTCCGTCTCGCCGACCGGGAGGAACTCGCCGTCGACCCGCGCCCAATGCGTGTCGCCCGCCGTGACCCGGCCCGCCTCCAGGAAGGCCGGCACGAACAGGACGCCGTCGCAGCCGCGGCCGGTGTGCTCGCGCAGGGCGGCGTCGAGGGCGGCGGGCTCGGCCACGACGTGCCCGCGCAGCGTCGAGTCGCTGCGGCTGACGAGCTCGGTCGCCAGCCCGCGGTCCGCGGCGCACCGCAGGATCTCGCCCGCCGTGGCGCGGTTGGCGGCGACCGCCCGTTCCTCCGTGGTGGCACGGGTGTTGGTCAGCAGGAACGACGCGGCGGTGCCGGCGGCCACGCGCCCCTCGGCGACCGCGCCGTCGAGGGTGGAGGCGAGCTCGGCGGGATCGAGGACGGTGACGACGTCGACGTCGTGCACGCACTGCGAGCCGGTCGGGTCGTCGTCGAGCGCGACGACGACCGAGCGGCGCGCCGCGTTGCCCGCCCGGATGCGGGCCCGCGCGCCCTCCTCCACCCGCGGCGGGGACGTGGATCCGAGGGTGCCTGCGAGTCCGGCCACCCCCCGACCATCGACGCCACCGGCGTCGCTGTCAAACGCACGCGGTCGCCGTCACCCGCGCAGCGGGTCCGGCCCGGTGGCGGTCCGGCGGCGCCGGCCGAAGACCGTGACGAAGCAGTAGTCCTTGCCGGCGGCGTGCGGCGAGAAGAACTCGACCACCTCGTCGTCGTAGGCCGTCGAGCCCACCGCGCCGAGCCCGACGGCGTGGGTGCCGAGGTGCAGGCGGCCGGCGTGCAGGGCCCCCTCGAGCTGCGCGAGCCGGTAGCCGCGGTTGCCGTACCGGTCGAGGATCGAGGGGAGGTGGGCGAGGTAGTAGAGGTTGACGTGCGCGTCCCCGGCGTAGCGCTGCTCCGCCGCGATGCGGGTCGCCCGGCCCCGGAAGGAGCCCTCGCGGAGCAGCTCGACCGCGCCCAGCTGCGGATGGTGCAGGTAGACGCCCGGCGCGAGGCCCTGCACGCCGTTGACGATCAGGTAGAGGTCGGTCAGCGGCGCGCCGGGGACCAGCACGTCGGAGGCGACGCCGCGGGTCGACCGGTCGAGGAGCGTGGAGAACGCGTCGAACGGGATCTCCGCGTCGGTGTCGTAGTTCCGCGTCGAGCGGCGGCGGAAGATGATCTCCTCGGGCGGCCGGGGGTCGAGCCGCTCGGCGGGCAGCGGCCGCAGCGGGGTGAGCGCCCCGGCCGGGGAAGGGGGCGGGCGGCGCCGTCGGCGCGACCGCCAGCGGGCCGCCTCCGCGCCGGTCGGCAGGCACGAGGCGAGGTGGATGTCGGTGAGGCCGTGGAAGGTCACCTCCGCCGGGGAGAGCCGCCGGGTGGGCAGGTCGAGGCGCTCGACCGGGCCCGCCGGCGCCGGGGCCGGGCCGCTGCGGCCCAGCGCGACCAGTGCCACGGTGGACTCGCGCGTCCCCTCGACGTCGAGCACCGCGTTGACCTGCGCGTCGGCGAAGCCCATGACGAGGGCGGCGGGGACCCCGGCCGCCGCGGCGACGGCGAGGACCTGCGAGAGCGAGGTGCCGGCGTCCCAGAACGCGTGCCGGTAGGCGCGCTCCCGGTAGCGCCACGCGTTGCGCCAGAACGTGCTGGTCACGGCGACGGTCACGGGTGCGTCGGCAACGGACGGCTCGGCCCCGGTCGCGTCGACGAGCGCGGCCCGGACGTCGCCGGCGCGGACCCGGCGCAGGGTGTGGTCGGGGGCGCAGTAGTGGTACACCCCGGCCGGCAGGTCGGCCAGGTCGCCGCAGACGAAGTACAGCTCGAGGTGGTAGAGCGCGCCGGTGCCGCCGGCCGTGCGGTAGTGGTGGCGGCGCCCGTCGGGGGTGGTCCAGGTGCGCTCGAGCGAGCCGTTGGTCAGCAGGCCGAGCCGGCCGAGCAGCGCCCGGTCGGGGACGGCGCCCCGGCCCGCCTCTGCGCCGGTCGCGGCGATCGCCGCCAGCGTCGGGACGCCGGTGTCGGGGAGCTCGCGGGAGAGCCCGATCGGCGGGAGCGAGGTGTAGACCTTGGACAGCAGCGGCCGGATGCCCCAGTCCTTCTCCCAGATCGCCTCGGTCCCGTCCGCCGGGTCGCCGATGCCGATGCGCTCGTCCCCTGGTGCGTCCGACAGCGCGTAGTACTTCGTCGCGTCGTGGAACGCGCGGGCCTGCGCGACGTCGTCGTTGGGCACGCCGTCAGTCTGCCCGCGGGGCGTCCGCGCCCGCCGGCTGCGAGATGCGGAAGAGCGTGACGTCGGGATGGCGCGTCGGCCCGGTCTCGACCCGCCGCCAGGTCCGGCGCGCCGCCGCGAGGAACGCCCCGGCCAGCGGCCGCCCGGGGTCGGTGATCCAGACCGCGCCCGCGCCGTCGACCAGGCGCGGCAGCAGCGCCAGCAGCTCGTCGACGTTGCGCTGCCCGTAGAGCACGTCGGCGGCGAGCACCAGGCGCCAGGGCGCCCGGGCGACGACCTGCGCCGGCTCCGCCCAGGCGCAGACCGCCGTCTCGACGGCCGTGCCGTTGCGGTCGGCGTTGGCCGCCGCGAACGCGAGGGCGTCCGGCGCGCGGTCGGTCGCGAGGACGCGGGCGCCCCCGAGCGCGGCCGCGACGGACGGCAGCCCCAGCCCGCAGCCGAGCTCCAGCACGGCCGCGCCCGGCAGGGGTCGGGCCGAGACGGCGTGGGCGAGCTCGACCCCGCTGGGCCAGACCTCGGCCCAGTAGGGCGGGTAGGCCTCGTCGGCCGCGGCACTCTCGTCGTAGAGCAGGGCGGTCGGCTCGCGGGGATGGACGAAGCTCAGGTGCCCGCGGTGCAGGGCGACGGTCCCGACTGCGAGGTCGAGCCGGGGGTCCGAGAGCGGCATGCCGACAGTCTGCCCACTGTGCGCCGGCGGGAGGCTCCTCGAGGGCAGTGCCCACGTGGAGCGATCCGGTCCCCGTCCACCCGATACACCTGGACGACGGGGGACGCGAGTCGCCGACGTCGCTCCGATGCAGTCGTCAGCGCCCCTCGACGGTTCTGTCGGTGCCGTGTGGCACCCTGCGGGCGAGACCACGAGGAGGGACCATGACCGCACCGGCAACGCCGCGGTGGCGGCCGTCGCGCGCGGGGATCCTCAACGTCTACCAGTACGAGGACGAGACCCTGCACTTCGCGGGCGGTCGCCTGCTGCTGCGCGGGGTGAACGGGTCGGGCAAGTCCACGGCGATGAACATGCTGCTCCCGTTCCTGCTGGAGGCCGACACCCGGCGGATCGACGCCGCAGGCGAGCAGACCAGGGTGCTCAGGTCGTGGATGCTCGCCGACAACGACGAGAACCAGCGCACCGGCTACCTGTGGATCGAGTTCGCCCGCCGCGACGACGACGCGCCCGGCGGGACGCGCCACCACACCGTGGGCTGCGGGATCCGGGCCAACCGCGGCACCGACCGGACGTCGACCTGGTGGTTCTCGACCCCGCGGCGCGCGCGGATCGACTTCTCGCTGACGCTCGACCGGGTGCCGCTGGCCGTCGACGCGCTGCGGGCCGAGCTCGGGGCCGAGGCGGTGTTCACCTCTGTCCCGGACTACCGGGCCGAGGTGTCCCGGCGCTTCTTCGGAGGGGCCGATCCGTCCGGCTACTTCTCGCTGTTGCACCAGGTGCGCAACCCGCGCGTCGGCGACCGCATCGACGAGGACCTGCCACGCAGGCTGCAGGAGGCGCTGCCGCCGGTGCCGGAGGACGCGGTCGCCGACGCCGCCCAGCCGCTGGAGGACCTGGAGGACCACCGGCGCAACGTGCTGGCCCTGACCCAGACCGACCGGGCGCTGGCCAGCGTGCTCGAGACCTACCGCCACTACGCCCGCCGGGTGCTCCTCGGCGGAGCCGACCGCGCGGCCGCGGCGGTCACCGCCGCCCGCTCGGCCCTGCAGCAACGAGGCAGAATGCGCACGGCCGCCGAGGCGGCCGCGGCCACGGAGTCCCGCCTGCGGGTGGAGGTGTCCGAGCTGGAGCGCGGGCACGCCGAGGCGGAGGCGACGCTCGCCGGGCTGGTGAGGTCCGAGGCGTACCAGCAGCTGGAGGCGCTGATCGCGCGCCGCGCCCACGTCGGCGGCCTGGAGTCCGCGGCCGACACCCAGGAGCGGGCCCGTGCCGACGCCGACCGGCGGGCCCGGTCGGCCGCGGAGCGCTCGCGGGCCCTGCGCGTGCGGGTCGACCACGACCTGGCGCTGGTCGCCGACGACCTCGTCGCCGCGGCCCGGCACAGCCGCGCCGCCGGCGTGTCGGCGGTGCTCCCGGAGCCGCCGCGGCTGCGCGTCCGGACGCTCGCCGCCGGCGTGGAGGGCCCGGACCCGGACGCCGACCCGGTCGCGCACGTCGAGGTCACGGCCGCGGCCGACGCGGTGCGGGCCCGGCGGGTCGCCGTCCGCGGGGTCCGCGAGCTCCTCGCCGCCTCCGAGCGGGCGGCGGAGGTCGCCGCCCGGGTGCGCGCGGCCGCCGACGACGCGGAGCGCTCGGCCGACGACGCCCGCTCGGTGGCCGCCGAGGCGCGCGCGGCCGCCGAGGCGGCCGACGCGGAGCACCGCACGGCCGCCGCGGCGTGGGCGCAGCGACTCGCCGGCCACGTCGCGTCGGTCCCCGCCCAGCGGCCGGGTGACCGGGCGGGATGGCTGCCGGTTCCCGAGATCCCCGACCCGGGGGGCGACGAGCCGCGGGAGCTGGCCCGGCTGCGCGTCGCCGCCGCCCAGGCGGCCGCGACCGGGGCGGAGCTCCGGCTGGAGCCCGTGCTGGCCGAGGCGGCGCTGCGGCTCGGGCGGTCCGTCGAGCAGGTCGAGGAGATCGAGGGCGAGCTCGCGGCGGTCCGCGACGCCCCGCTGCTCCCGTTCCCGCGCCCTGCGTGGCAGCGCGCCGACCCGCCCGACGACGTGCTGTTCGCCTCGCTGGTCGACTTCGCCCCGGGCCTCGACGAGCACTCCCGCGCCGGTCTGGAGGCGGCCTGCGAGGCCGCCGGGCTGCTCACCGCGACCGTCCGCGCCGACGGGGCGGTCGTCGCGGCGGGCGGCGAGTTGCTCATCGGGCCGGGCGCCCCGGTCGAGCACAACCTGGCGACGGTCCTGCAGGCGGCGCCGGTGGACGGCGTCGATCCCGGCCCGGTCACGGAGGCGCTGACCCGCGTCGGCCTCGGCGCGGCCTCCGCCGCGGCACTGTGGGTCGCCGACGACGGCCGGTTCGGCGCCGGACCGCTGCGCGGCCGGCACGGCAAGCCGGCCGCGGAGCTGATCGGCGCGGGCGCCAGGGCGGCCGCCCGGCGGCGCCGGATCGAGGAGCTCACTGCCACGCTCGAGCGCGCGGTGCGGGATCGGCAGGACCAGCAGGACGCGCACGATGCGCTGACCGGCTGGCGCGCCGCGCTGCGGCGCCTCGCCGGCGAGATCCCGGGCACCCGGGCGGTCGACGACGCCGCCGCCGCCGCGGTCGGAGCGGTCCGCGACGCCCAGCGCGCCGCGGAGCGGGCCGCTGCGGAGCGCTCCCGCGCGGTCGAGGCCGACGTGCTCGCCGAGCGCTCGTGGGCGGCGGCCGAGACCGGCGCGGCCGACGCCGGCCTGCGGCTCGCCGCCGAGGCGCTCGACGAGGTCGACGGCGCCCTCGACGAGGCCGCCGCGCTCCTGCGCAGGCTGCCCGACCGGGTCGCCGCCGCCCGCCGGTCCGTGCGGGACTGGTCCGCGGCCGGCACGGCGTGGGAGGCCGAGCTGGCCGCGCTCGACGCGGCCCAGGAGAGCGCGGTGGAGGCCCGGGACCGCGCGACCGCCGCCCGCACCGAGCTGACCGCCGCCGAGGCGGCGCTGGGTGAGGAGCCGGAGCGGGTCGCGGCCCAGGTCGAGGAGACGACCGCCCGCCGTGACGGGCTCGCGGAGGAGCTGAAGGCGCGCAGGGCCGCGCACACCGGCGCGGTCGCGGCGGCGGCCACCGCCCACGCGCAGGTCGCGGGCGCCGACCAGGAGGTCGACCGCGCCGAGCGGGGCTGCCGGGCGGAGCGCGCGGCGCTGCTGTCGGTCACGCGGGTGCCCGGCCTGCTGCCCGCCGCCCGCGAGGAGGGCGCCGAGGAGCCGCTCCCCGACGTGCCCGACACCGTCGAGGGCGCCGCCCAGCTCGTCGCGGAGGTCCGCGCCGCCGTCCCGGCGCCGCTGCGCGCGGTCGACGAGGACGCGCTGGACCGCTCGCTGCGTGCGGTGCGCGACTCGCTCGGCGCGGGTTGGGACGCCGGGTCGCGCCGTTCCGGCGACGGCGCCCCGGCGGCCGTCGAGGTGTCGGGCCCCTACGGGCGGCGCGCCCTGCTGGCCGCGACCGTGCAGGTCGCGGCCGACCTGCGGCGCGCCCGCGGGCTGCTCACCGCACAGCAGGACCAGGCCCTGCGCAACCTCCTGCACGGCCGGGTGGCGCACGAGGTCGCCAGGGCCTTGTTCGAAGCCGGCGAGCTGGTGGCCGCGATGGACGGGATCCTCGAGGAGGTCACGACGAGCCAGGGGATCGGCGTGCAGCTCGAGTGGCGCCACCGCGGCGACCTCGACCCGGCCACGGCCACGGCGCTGCGGCTACTGGCCAAGGATCCCGACGCCCGCACCGAGGAGGAGGACGCCGCCGTCCGGACGGCCGTCGCGGGCCTGGTCGAGGACGCGCGGGCCGCCGACCCGGACGCGTCCTACCGCGACGTCATCGCCAGGGTGCTCGACTACCGCAGCTGGCACGAGCTGAAGGTCCTGCTGTGCCGGCCCGGCCGCAAACCGGAGCCGCTCGGCCGGCGGTCCCGGCTGTCGGAAGGGGAGAAGAAGCTCGTCACGTACCTGCCGATGGCCGCAGCCGCGGCCGCGTCGGCCGGCGCACACGACCCCCACGGCGTCGGCGCCCCGCGGCTGGTCCTGCTCGACGACGCGTTCGCCAAGGTGTCGGAGGACAACCACGAGCGGCTGTTCGGCCTGCTCGTCGCGCTCGACCTGGACTTCGTCGTGACGAGCGAGCGCCTGTTCGGCACGCACGCCAGTGTGCCGGAGCTCGCGATCACCGAGGTGCTGCGCGACCCCGACCTGCGCACCATCGCGCTGGTGCACTACCACTGGGACGGCCGCAGGCGCACGGAGCTGGCGTCGGCATGAGCCGGACCGAGGTCTTCGCCTACGTCACCGAGAGCCCGGAGTACCGGTCGATCCTCGGCGTCTTCGCCGGCACCTTCTTCGCCGAGCTCACCCCGGACGACGTGGCCGCGCGCCTCGCCGAGACCGGCGTCGTCCTGCCGGTCGACACCGTCGCGCAACGGCTGGAGAGCCTGCGCGGCTGGGGGAACCTGGAGGTCTCGGCGTCGGTCGGGGCCGTCAGCACCGTCGCCGACTACTACCGGCGGCGCAACCGCTACCTCATCACGCGCATCGGGCAGGAGGTGCACGAGCTCGTCGAGGGTGTCCTCGCCCAGGTCGACGACGTGCGCGACGTCTCGGTCGGCCGGCTCGACGCCCTGGCGGCGGCGCTGGAGGCCCTGCTGCGGCTGGAGGCCGAGTCGGCGGAGCCGGCGATGCTGGCCGACGCGGTGCGGGCCGTGTTCGACCCGCACCGCGCGTTCTCCGCGGAGATCACCCAGTTCTTCGCCGCGATCAACCAGTGGCAGGCGCGCTTCGACCTGGACGAGAGCGAGTTCGCGTTCTTCTCCGAGGTGCTCGTCGGGTACGTCGGAGAGCGGCTGGAGTCGCTGGAGCGCAAGGCAAGACCCATCGCCCGGCTGCTGGACGAGCTGGCACCCCGCCTCCCGGTCATCGTCGCCAGGGCCCGCGACGGCCTCGCCGCCCGCGTCGCCGAGGCCGGCCTGCACGAGGTCCAGGTGCGCGCCGGGCACGGGAGCACCATGGCCGACTGGGACAACCTCGCGGCCTGGTTCGGCGGCCGGCCGGGCGCCGCGAGCAGGATGGCGACGCTCGGGCGCGACGCGGTGAACGCGGTGCGAACGCTGACCCAGAACCTCACCCGCCTGTCCCGCTCCGGGCTCGGCGGGTCGTCCCGCCGTGCCGACTACCTGCGGCTCGCCTCGTTCTTCGACGACCTCGCCGGGGCCGGTCCGGAGGGCATGGCCCGCCTCGCGGCCGCCGCCTTCGGCATCTTCGGCTGCCGCCATCTCGGTGCGGCGCCGGGCGACGAGGCCGACCCGGTCCCGTCGGCCACCTCGTGGTGGGACGCGCCGCCCGCCCACGTGCCGGTGAGCCTGCGCGAGCGCGGCGACACGACCAACCGCGGCCGGTCGGCCCAGGTCGCCGACCGGTCGTTGCAGCGCGAGCACCTCCTGCAGCGCCGCCGGACGGCGGAGGCGGCGGTCGCCGCGGGCCGGGCCGAGCTGCTGGCCGCGGCGGGCGTCGACGGTGCGATCGGCGACGGCACGCCGATGTCGGTGGCCGCGCTGCGGGCCCTGCAGCGGCTGCTCGGCCCTGCGGTCGCCGCGATGGGCCCTGCCGCGGAGAAGGGCGAGTCGGAGGCCGACGGGATGCGCTGCCTGGTCGAACGCAGACCGGGGGAGTCGACCGCGGTCCGCACGCCGGCCGGCACGCTGCTGCTGCACGAGCTCGGGATCACCGTGACGCCCGGAGGCGGCGGCGATGCGTGACGACCCGCAGCGCCCGGGGGAGCGCACGGCCGCGGCACGGGGCCTGCTCATCGACCCCTGGCGCCCCGCCGAGGCCGACCCGGGCCTGTTCACCGTGATCCGGCGCAACGCCGAGGTGCTCGACCGGTGGTTCACCCAGCGGCTGGGGTACCGGCTCGTCGTCAACGCCGACACCGCGCGGCTCGTCAAGAGCGGCCACGTGCCGTCCGACCGGCCGCTGCGCACCCACACCGACCGGGCGTTCACCGGGCGGGAGTACGTCGCGCTCGCGCTGGTGCTGGCCGCCACCGCGTCCGGCCCGGACCGGATCAGCCTCCGGGACCTCGTGCTGCAGGTGCGCTCGGCCGCGGCCGACGCCGGGATCGCCCTCGACGCCGGCGGCGCGGAGCGGCGAGCGCTGGTCACCGCGCTGCGCTGGCTCGTCGGCAAGGGCGTCGTGCGCGAGCTCGACCGCTCGATCGCCGGCTACGAGACGGACGGCCAGGCCGACGCCCTGTTGGAGATCCGCAACGACCGGCTGGCGATGCTGCACACGCCCGCACTGGTGGGGGCGGAGTCGGTGGAGGAGCTGATCGAGCGCAGCTCCGGTGAGTCCACGGGCCGGGCGGCGCTGCGGCGGCGGCTGGTGGAGGACCCGGTCCTGTACGCCCAGGACGTCGCCCCGGAGGAGTGGTCGGAGCTGCGCCGCCGGGTCAGCGAGGAGGTCCGCTACCTCGAGGAGATGTTCGGGTTCCGCATCGAGGCCCGGGCCGAGGGGCTCGCGGCCGTCGACGTCGACGGCGGCTGCAGCGACATCGCGTTCCCCGGCTCGGGCACGACCGCGCACGCTGCCCTGCTGCTCCTCGACGCCCTCACCGAGCGGCACCGCTCCGGCGCGGGCCCCGCCGCGCTCGACCGCGAGGTCGCGGCCCTGCTGGAGCGCTACGGCCGGTACTGGCGCAAGGACGCGGTCGCCGACCCCGTGGCGCTGCGCCGGGACGCGGTGAGCCTCCTCGCCGCCATGCACCTCGTCGCCGTCGACCCCGACGGCGCGGTCCGGGCCCGGCCCGCCGCGGCCCGCTTCGCGCCCGAGGTCGTCGTGGCGGGCTCCGAGCCCGACCAGCCCACGCTGCTGTGACGACCTTCCTCGCGGCGCCGGAGCTGGCGCCGCTGTGGGAGACGGTCCGGGCCGCGCTCGACCGCAACGGTCTCGCGTGGCGGGGCCGGTTGACCCTCCCGGTCCTGGCCCCCGAGGGCCGGCGGCGGCTGGGCATCCTCGTCGACCGGCCGGTCCCCGCGGGACAGCGGTCGATGTCGCTCGGCGAGCTGGCCGCGGCGGTCGAACGCATCGCCAGGACCGACCTGGTCGACGTCCTGACCGAGCTGGGGTACGCCCCGTGCGGGCGCCGGGAGGCCCAGCGGGCACGGCAGGAGGCCACCCGCTCCCGGCGGACCGCGCTCGCCGCCGCGGTCGACGCGCATCTGGCCGCCGAGACGTGGGCGCCGGGCTGGGCCGACGCCGCGTGGACCGACGGGCTGTTCGCCCGGATGTCGCCCGAGGCGGTCGAGGCCACGGTCGCGGAGACCGCGCGCCTGCTCGCGCACGGCGGTACCGGCCGCAGCCGCACCGAGATCGCCGCACGGCTGCTCGGGGACGCGCACGCGCTCGACTCGTCCGTGCGGCTGACCGTCCTCGTCACCCGCGCCCTGCTCGCGCGGGACGGCCCGGAGTCGGAGCGCGGGGCCTGGGAACGGGCGGGGATGCCGCTCGACCTGGTGTCGGCCCCGGTGCTGACGTGGGGCCTGCCGCTGGCGGGCGACGGCGGCGTCGCGCGGGCCGCGCGCGCGATGACCGCCGCCGGGCTCCCGCTGCACCTGTCGACGGTCGCGCTGCGCACCGAACCGGTGCGGGTGCCCGCGGGCACGCCGGTGCTGGTCGTCGAGAACCCGCGCCTGGTCGAGGCCGCAGCCCAGCGCGCCCTCCCCGGCGCTGTGCTGTGCACCAACGGCAACCCGACGACGGCGCCGACGGAGGCGGTCACCGCACTGCGCGACGCGGGCGCGCGGCTGCGCTACCACGGCGACTTCGACGTCGCCGGGCTCGCGATGGCCGCGCGGGCCCACACGCTGGGCTGCGGCCCCTTCCTGATGGCGGCCTCGGACTACGTCGAGCGCTGGCGGCCGCGGCGGCGGCGGGGGTCGAGCTGCCCCGCGACGCCGGCCCGGTCCCGCGGACGCCGTGGGACGACGCACTCGCCGCGGCCTTCGCGGAGCACCGCGGCGTCGTGCACGAGGAACGCGTGATGGACGAGGTGCTGGCCGCGCACGCTGCCGGCCAGGTGTAGGCCGCCCGGCCCGCGACGGGCGACATGCGGCCCGTCGCCCGGGGTCGCACGGCCCTAGGTCCGGGATCCGCGCGTCCGCCAGCGTGATAGCGCAGGTCCCGATCCGGCAGTCCCGACCGTCAGGAGCTCCGATGCCCTCTGCCCCGACCCGGGTGGTCCGGACCCGGGAGCGACTGGACCGGCCCGGTCCCGGCGAAGCCGGGGACGGGCGATGACGGCGGCCGCGGCGGCACCGGCGGCCCTCGACCGCGCCGGGCTCGACGAGCTGGTCGCGGTGCTGCGCGGAGACGGGTACCGCGTCGTCGGGCCGACGGTGCGCGACGGCGCGGTCGTGCTCGACGAGCTGAGCTCGGGCGCGCAGCTGCCGGCCGGAGTCGGGGTGGACACCGGGCCCGGCCACTACCGGCTGCGGGAGCGCGGCGACGGGGCCGTCTTCGCGCACTCGGCGGGCCCCCAGTCGTGGAAGCAGTTCCTGCATCCGCCCCGCCGGCGGCTCTGGACGTCGGACGGGTCCGGCTTCACCCTCGCGGAACCCGGACCGGCGGAGCCGTACGCCCTCGTCGGCGTCCGGGGCTGCGACCTGGCCGCGATCGCGGTCCTGCGCGGGGTACTGGGCGGCGGCGCCCACCGCGATCCCGGGTTCGACCACCGCGCGGCGGGCCTGTTCGTCGTCGCCGTCGGCTGCACGGAGCCGGGCGGGGTCTGCTTCTGCGCGTCGACGGGCACCGGCCCCGCCCCGGGCCCGGCTACGACCTGGCGCTGACCGAGCGGGTCGACGATGCCGGGCACCGGTTCCTCGTCGAGGTCGGGAGCGACGCCGGCGCGGCCGTGCTCGACCGGGTCCGCCACCGCGCGGCCACGGACGCCGAGGTCGCCGAGGCCCGGGCCGCCGTCGCCGCCGCCACCGGCCGGATGGGCCGGTCGCTGCCGATGGTCGACGTCGCCGCGGTGCTGCGCGACAGCCGCACCTCACCGCGCTGGGAGTCCGTCGCCGAGCGCTGCCTGACCTGCGGCAACTGCACGATGGTCTGCCCCACGTGCTTCTGCACGACGACCGAGGACCGGACCGACCTGCTCGACGGGACGGCCACCCGCACCCAGCGCTGGGCGTCCTGCTTCGAGCTGGACTACTCCTACGTCCACGGCGGCAGCGTCCGCGCCTCGGGCGCGGGCCGGTACCGGCAGTGGATCACGCACAAGCTCTCGACGTGGCACGACCAGTTCGGCACCTCGGGATGCGTCGGCTGCGGCCGGTGCATCGCGTGGTGCCCGGTCGGCATCGACATCACCGAGGAGGTGGCCGCCCTCGCGGACGAGCGGTCCGGACGCGGTGGCCGCGACGGAGGGGAGCCCGACGATGGCGACGACTGAGACCCTCGACGACATCGGCGTGCTGCGCGCTCTCGACGCGGGACAGCGCGCCGCGGTCGCGGCCACGGCGCGGCCGGTCACCTTCCCGGCGGGCAGCCGCATCTTCGCCGAGGGCGACGCGGCAGAGGGCTGCTGGCTCATCCGCTCGGGCGGCTGCGCCCTGCGGACCGAGATGCCGGGCCGCGGCGCGGTGGTCGTCCAGACCCTCGGCCCCGGCGACGTCCTCGGTGTCTCGTGGCTGGTGCCGCCCCACCGCTGGCAGTTCGAGGCCGTGACGACCGAGCGGCTCGAGGCGCTGGAGCTGGACACGGCGGCCCTGCGGCAGCGGCTCGCCGAGGATCCCGCGCTCGGGTACGCGGTCGTCCTCGCGCTCTACCGCAGCCTCCTGACCCGGCTGCAGGCGACCCGGGCCCGCGTCCTCGACCTGTACGGGAGCCCCCGTGACCGCTGACGCCCCGATCATCGCCGGTCCCGCGGGCAGCCCGCGCACCGAGCCGATGCTGCCCGCGCCGTACCGCGTCACGGACCGGCAGCCCGAGACGGCCGACACCGTGACCCTGCGCCTCGCCCCGGCGGACCCCGCGACGGCGCTCGCGCCGTTTCGGCCCGGCCAGTTCACGATGCTCTGCCGGCCCGGTGTCGGCGAGATCGCGGTGTCGATCAGCGGCGACCCGACCGCGGGCGACGGGTCGCTGACGCAGACGATCCGGGACGTCGGCGCCGTGAGCCGCGCGCTGTGCGCCGTCCGGCCGGGTGAGGTCGTCGGCGTCCGAGGGCCGTACGGGCGCGGCTGGGACGTCGAGGCCGCCGCCGGTGGGGACCTGGTCGTCGTCGCCGGCGGGGTGGGGCTGGCGCCGCTGCGGCCCGCCGTCCTCGCCGCGCTGGCCGCGCGCGAGCGGTTCGGTCGGGTCGCGGTGCTGGCCGGGGCCCGGACGCCGGCCGACATCCTGTTCACCGCGGAGGTGGCCGGCTGGCGGGCGAACCCCGACCTCGAGGTCGCCCTGACCGTCGACCGGCCCGCGCCGGGCTGGGCGGGCCCGGTCGGGTTCGTCACCGAGCCGCTGACCCGGCTCGCGGTGGACCCGGCGCGCACGACGGCGCTGCTGTGCGGGCCCGAGCCGATGATGCGCTACTGCGCGGCCGTCCTGCTCGACAAAGGCCTGCCACCGACCAGCATCCGGGTCTCCCTGGAACGCAGCATGAAGTGCGGCGTAGGGCTCTGCGGCCACTGCCAGCTCGGACCCCTGTTGGTCTGCCGCGACGGTCCCGTCGTCGACTACGCCTGCGCCGCCCCCCTGCTCGCCGTCCGGGAGCTGTAGATGAGTAGACCCACCCTCGCCGTCTGGAAGTTCGCCTCGTGCGACGGCTGCCAGCTCACGATCCTCGACTGCGAGGACGAGCTGCTCGCGCTCGCCGGGAAGGTGCGGTTCGCCAACTTCCTGGAGGCCAGCTCGCGGGTCGAGCCGGGTCCCTACGACGTCTCGCTGGTCGAGGGCTCGATCACGACGGCCGCCGACCAGGAGCGCATCCAGCGCGTGCGCGCGGAGTCCCGGGTGCTCGTCACGATCGGCGCCTGCGCCACCTCCGGCGGGATCCAGGCCCTGCGCAACACCGCCGACGTCGCGGAGTTCGGCGCCGCGGTCTACCCCAGCCCGGAGTACCTCGACGTCCTCGCCACCTCGACCCCGATCGCGGCGCACGTGGCGGTCGACCTGGAGCTGCGGGGCTGTCCCGTCGACCGGCACCAGGTGCTGGAGGTGATCGGCGCCTACCTGGCCGGCCGCAAGCCCGACCTCCCGGACACGAGCGTCTGCCACGAGTGCAAGCGGCGCGGACTGACGTGCGTGACGGTCGCCGCCGGAACCCCGTGCCTCGGCCCGGTGACCCACGCCGGCTGCGGCGCGGTCTGCCCGGGTGTCCGGCGCGGCTGCTACGGCTGCTTCGGCCCGGTGACCGGCGCCAACATGCCCGCGATGACGGCACAGCTCGTCGAGCTGGGCATGAACGACGGCGCCGTGCGGCGGGTCCTGTCCACGTTCAACGTCACGACGTTCCGCGCCGCCGCCGGGGAGGGAGACACCCGATGACCACCAACGGCGCGCGCCGACTCGAGCTCGGTGCGCTGGCCAGGGTCGAGGGCGAGGGCGCCCTGCGCCTCGTCGTCGAGAACGGGACCGTCGTCGACACCCAGCTGCGGATCTACGAGCCGCCGCGGTTCTTCGAGGCGTTCCTGCGCGGGCGGGCCCACACGGAGCTGCCCGACATCACCTCGAGGATCTGCGGCATCTGCCCGGTCGCCTACCAGACCAGCGCCTGGAACGCCGTCGAGGACGCGTGCGGCGTCACCGTCGACCGGCGCGTCACCGCGCTGCGGCGGCTCCTGTACTGCGGCGAGTGGATCTCCAGTCACGCGCTGCACATCTACCTGCTCCACGTGCCGGACTTCCTCGGCTACCCCGACGCGATCGCGCTCGCCGCCGACCGGCGCGAGGACGTCGAGCGCGGCCTCGCGTTGAAGCGGGCCGGCAACGCCGTACTGGAGTGCGTCGGCGGGCGTGCCGTCCACCCGGTCAACCCGCGCGTCGGCGGCTTCCACCGGGCGCCGTCGGCCGCCGAGCTGAACGCCCTCGCCGACGTGCTGCGACCGGCGCTCGACCGCGCGCTGACGACCGCCGAATGGGTCTCCGGCTTCGAGTTCCCCGACGCCGAGACCCCCCACGACCTGCTCGCCCTGCACGACCCCGACCGGTACGCGATCGAGACCGGCGAGATCGTCAGCGAGGGCGGGCTGCGCCTGTCGGCCGACCGGTTCCTCGACCACGTCGTCGAGCACCAGGTGCCGCACTCGACCGCGCTGCACGCCACGCTCGACGGGCACAGCTACCTGACGGGCCCGCTCGCGCGCTACACCCTGAACAACGCCCAGCTGTCCCCGCTCGCCCGCGAGGCCGCGTCCGCCGCCGGGCTGGGCCCGTCGTGCCGCAACCCGTTCCGCAGCATCGTCGTCCGGGCCGTCGAGGTCGTCCAGGCCATCGAGGACGCGCTCGACATCATCGAGCACTACGAACCGCCCGTCCCGCCGGCCGTCGAGTGCCCGCCGCGCGCCGGCGTCGGCCACGGCGTCAGCGAGGCCCCTCGGGGCCTCCTCTACCACCGCTACGAGCTGGCGGCCGACGGCCTCGTCCGCTCCGCGACGATCGTCCCGCCGACCTCGCAGAACCTGGCCGGGATCGAGGCCGACGTGCACGCCGTCGCCGCGGCCAACCTGGAGCTCGGCGACGCCGAGCTGGCCGGGCTCTGCGAACGGACCGTCCGCAACTACGACCCGTGCATCTCCTGCGCCGCGCACTTCCTCGACCTCACCGTGGAGCGACGGTGAGCGGTCGCCGCGCCCGCCCCCGGCGCGCCGTCGTCATCGGGATCGGCAACCCGGACCGGCGCGACGACGGGGTCGGGCCCGCCGTCGTCGAGGAGCTCCGGAACCGGCCGCCTGCGGACGCCGACCTGCTGGCCGGCGTCGACGACGTCACGGCCCTGCTGGACGCCTTCGCGGCCACCCGCCTCGCCGTCGTCGTGGACGCGGCGCGATGCCCGGTCCCGCGTCCCGGGCACGTGCGCCGGGTGCGCCTGACCGGGTCCGAGAACGGGCTCGGCACCGACGCGGGGAGCGGCACCCACGGGCTGGGCGTGCTGACGGGCGTCCGGTTGGCCCGGGCGCTGGGTCGCGCCCCGGACGCGCTGGTCCTGCTGGCCGTCGAGGTCGCCGACGTGGGGCAGGGGCGCGGCCTGTCCCCGGAGGTCGAAGCCGCCGTGCCCGCGATCGCCGACCTCGTCCGGGCCGAGCTGGCGGCCGGGCACCGGCCGGTCGGCGGGACGCGGATACCGGTCGAGGCCGCGGCGTCGGACCCTCCACGCGTGCCCTGAACAGGCCCTTCGCCGGGCGTTTCGTGACGTTCGCCGCTGCCGGGTGACGCCGGGCGCGACGACCCTGGAGTCGTCCCCCTCGCGGAAGGAACGACAATGGAGTCGTTGCGGCGCGCGAATGCGCCAGTTGTCGTCGGAGTCGACGGCTCGCCCAGCGCCACGCGGGCCGCCGAGTGGGGGGCGGTCGAGGCCGCCCGCCGCGGCGTGGGACTGCGGCTGGTCACCGCGTTCCCGTTGGCCAGGGACCACGTCATCGGGCTCCCGGGCCTCGGCGAGCGCCAGCAGGATCTGATGCGTGACGTGGCCGAGCGCCAGCTCGCCGCCGCCGCGGCGGCGGCGGGAGAGGCCGCTGCCGGCGTCGAGGTCTCCCGGCAGGTCGAGGTCGGCCTGCCGGTCGGGGTGCTCGCCGCCGAGGCGAAGCGGGCCCAGCTGCTGGTTCTGGGCGACCGCGGGCTGGGCGGGCTGGCCGGGCTAGCCATCGGTTCGGTGGCCGTGTCGCTCGCCGCGCACGGAGCGTGCCCGGTGGCCGTCGTCCGGGGCGAGCGGTCGGGCGAGCACGGCCCGGTCGTGGTGGGCGTCGACGGCTCCCCGGTGAGCGAGGCCGCGCTCGAGTTCGCGTTCGAGGCGGCGGCGGCCCGGGAGGCCGAGCTGCTGGCCGTCCACGCCTGGTGGCCCCCGCCGTACGACGAGGCGTTCCAGGACCTGATCGACTGGGACGCCGTGCGGGCCGAGGAAGCCAGCGTGCTGGCCGAGCGGCTGGCCGGGTGGGGCGCGAAGTACCCCGACGTGCCGGTCCGGCGCTCGGTCGTCCGCAAGCGGCCGGCCGAGGCGCTCGTGACCGCCTCGGAGAAGGCCCGGCTGGTCGTCGTCGGCTCGCGCGGGCGCGGCAACGCGGCCGGGCTCCTCCTGGGCTCGGTCAGCCACGCCGTCCTGCACCGGTCGCACTGCCCGGTCGCCATCGTCCGGCCGGACGTGCCCGTCCGGTGACGGCCCGCCCGCAACGACCCGCCCGCGCAGCCCGATCCGACGGGAGGACGACCGATGGATGACCCGCCTCGGCCCGCCGTGGTGGTGGGCGTCGACGGCAGCGCCGAGGCGCTGCGGGCGGCCCGCTGGGCTGCGGCCGAGGCGGGCCGCCACCGCTGCCCGCTGCGCCTGGTCTCGGCTCTGGGAACCGTCGACGAGCCGGCGGCGGAGCTGGCCGGCTTCGCCCGCGCCGACGTCGTCACCCGGCTGCACGCTACCGTGACGGGCGCTCTGGACGCCGCGGAGTCGGCCGTCCGCGCGCTCGCGCCGGACCTCGCCGTCGAGCGGGCGGTCGTGCCGGGACCCGCCTCGCAGGTGCTGGTCGAGGAGTCCCGGTCCGCCGACGCGGTCGTCGTCGGCGAGCGCGGGCGGGGCGGACTGTCCTCCGTGCTGGCCGGCTCGGTCGCCGTCACCGTCGCCGCCCACGCGTACTGCCCGGTCGTCGTCGTCCGCGGCGCCGAGCACCGGGCCGGTGGCCTGCCCGTCGTCGTCGGGGTCGACAGCGCGCCGGAGAGCAGTGACGCGGTCGCGTTCGCGTTCGCCGCGGCGTCGTCCCGCTCGGCGCCGCTGGTCGCGGTCCACACGTGGAGCGAGGTCACGGCCAACCCGGCCGAGCCGCTGGTCGACTGGCCGACGCTCGTGGCGGCCGCGCACCGCGAGCTGGACGCGCAGCTGTCGGGCTGGGCCGAGAAGTACCCCGACGTGGCGGTGACCCGCCGGGCGCCCCGCGGCGGGGCCGCCACCGTTCTGCTGGAGGCGGCGCGGCTGGCGCAGCTCGTCGTCGTCGGCTCGCGCGGACGGGGCCCGCTGGCCGGGCTCCTGTGGGGCTCGGTCGGCAACGCCCTCGTGCACGCCGCCGACTGCCCGGTCGCGATCGTCCGCCACCGGTGACCCCTGGGCGCCGCGCCGCGGGCGCGGCCCCAGGCCGCGGCCGGCCCGCTGGTCGCGGGCCGGGGCGGTCAGGTGAAGATGATCTGGCCGCCGGCGGCGAGGCCGTAGAACTCGCCCACGGTGATGACGTCCTTGACCTGGTCGACGAAGTCGTCGCGGGTCAGCTCGAACAGGTCGACCGAGGCCTTGCAGGCGTAGAGGCCCGCGCCGGTGTCGGCGATCATCTCGACGAACTCCGGGATCGGCGGGATGTCGAGCTTCTCCATCCGGCGCCCGAGGTACTGGGTCATGATCGACGAGACGCCGGGGAGGCCGCCCGCCCACGTCGCGAGGTGCAGGCCCGGGTTGCCGACGGTGGCGAGCTTGATGTGCTCGTGGCGCTGGCGGTGGATCACGTCGAGGCCGAAGAAGGTGAAGAACAGGTTGGCCTCGATACCCTCCGCGCGTGCCCCGTTGGCCATGATCAGGCCGGGGTATGCGCCTTCGAGCGAGCCCTGGGAGATGATGATCGAGACCTTCTCGATCGCGCCGGAGTCCGACATCGCAGATCGACCTTCCTGTCCTCAGATGCAGCCGCGGGGCTTCGGGATGCCGGCGATCCGGGCGGCGAGCTTGGCCGGCCCCTTCGGGAAGAGCTGGTAGAGCTCCTTGATCGCGACGCCGGACGTGCGGCCCAGCGCCCGGACCGACGGGCCGCTGCCCTTCTCGTCGAACTCCGTGCGCATCTGGTTGATCACGGCCCAGTGCCGGTCGGTCAGCGTGTCGATGCCGGCCTCGTGGGCGATCTCGGAGGCCATCTCCTCGCGCCACTGGTCGGGGTCCACGAAGAAGCCCTCGTCGTTGACCTCGACGGTCGTGCCGGCGTACGTCGCGGTGGGCATGCTCGCCTCCTGTCGGGGGGCTCAGGTGGGGGAGGGGATGGGCACGTGCTTGCCGGCCAGCGGCATGGCGGAGCCGAGCCCGGGTAGGTCGCGCCCGGGCAGCAGGCTGTGCCAGTACAGCCAGGCGAACATCAGCTTGCCGAGGTGGTTGAGCCGCGACTCGCGCAGGAGCGGCAGGCCCACTCCGGCGGGGTAGTGCCCCGTCAGCGGCTCGGTCTCGTAGTTGAAGTCGATGAGCAGGGCCTTGCCGAACCCGGTCTCGATGAAGCAGTTGGTGTGCCCGTCGAAGGACGCGTCGAGCTCCTCGCCCGCGAGGTGGCGGGCGATGTTGCGGGCCAGGACCTCGCCCTCGAAGTGGGTCACCGAGCCGGCCTTGGACGTGGGGACGGCCGCGGCGTCGCCGATGGCGAAGACGTTCGGTGCGACCGTGGAGCGCAGGGTGTGCGGGTCGGTGGGCACGAAGCCCAGCTCGTCGCCCAGCCCGGGGAGCGGTCGACGAACGCCGCGCCGCCGTGCACAGGGACGACGACCGCCAGGTCGAACAGGATCTCCCGGTCGTCGTAGGAGACCAGCCGGCCCGCGGAGCCGTCGACCCCGCTCTCGACGCTGCCGGTGTTGAACTCCGTCACCAGCTCGACCCGCTTCTCGGCCAGCAGGCCCGACAGGGTCGCGGCCGCGACGGGCTTGGTGAACGCGGCGTCGAGCGGGGTCGCGTACACCAGCTCCACCGCGTCGCGGATGCCGCGCTCGCGGAGGTACCAGTCGGCCAGGAAGCAGAACTCCAGGGGCGCCACCGGGCACTTGATCGGCATGTCCACGACGTTCACGACCAGGCGGCCGCCGGTGAAGCCCGCCAGGGCGCGCTGGAGGGCGACGGCGCCGTCGAGGTCGTAGAAGGTGTGCACGGTGGTGCCCCAACCGGGCCCGGTCAGGCCCTCGGTCTCCTCGGGCAGCAGCCGGGCGCCGCTCGCGACGACGAGGACGTCGTAGGGGAGCTGTGAGCCGTCGCCGAGCGTGACGGTGTCCGCGGCCAGGTCGACCCGCTCGACGCCGCAGTCGCGGTAGGCGATGCCGCGGTGCAGCTGCCGCGACCGCGGGCGGACCAGGTCCTCGCGGGACGCCAGCCCGAACGGGACGAAGAGGAGACCGGGCTGGTAGACGTGCTCGTCGTCGCGGTCAACCACGGTGATGGCGACGTCGTCGCCGAGGTCGCGGCGCAGGCGGTTGGCGGTGAGGGTCCCCCCGGTGCCGCCGCCCAGCACCACGATGCGTCTCGTCACGGACCGAATCCTCGCGGCCGCCCGCCGCCCGGCCCAGTGCCGTTGGACCCGCGTCCGCGTCCCGGCGGTCGTGCTCCGGGCGCAACGAACGGCACTTTCGTTCAAACCTGTTGAACGAAAGTGCCGTTCGTTGGGTGCTCGGGTCAGGTGGCGGCGCCGTCGTGGACGACCGCGACCGGGCACTCCGCGTGCCGGATCAGGTCCTGGCCGACGGAGCCGAGCAGCAGGCCGGCGAAGCCGCCGCGGCCCCGGGACCCGACGACGACCAGCTGCGCGCCCCTGGACCGCTCGCGCAGCACCCGCGCCGGGTGGTCGCGCACGAAGACGCGCTCGATGGGCAGGTCAGGGTGCTTGTCGTGCCACACCGCCATGCGGTCGGCGACGAGCGCCTGCTGCCTCCCGAGCTCGGCGGCCGGGTCGACCGGAGCGGCGATGGTCATGTCGAACCCGATCTCCTCCCAGGCGTGCACCGCGACCAGCGGCGCACCCCGCCGGACGGCGACGTCGACGGCGAAGGCCACCGCTGCCTCGCTCAGCGGCGACCCGTCGACGCCGACCACGACCGGTGCGGCGTCCGGGGGTGCCACGCCGTCACCGGCTCCGCGGACGACCACGACCGGGCACGCCGCGTGCGCGGCGACCGCGGCGCCGACGGAGCCCAGCAGCAGGGTCGCGAACCCGCCGGCTCCGCGGTGGCCGACGACGACCAGCCGCGCCTGCCGGGACAGGTCCACGAGCAGGCCCGATGGCGTGCCGGTCCGCAGGTCGGTCGCCACCTCGACGCCAGGGGCCGCCTGCTCGGCCGCGTCGCGCGCGCGGGCGAGGGTGCGCTCGGCGTCGGCGCGCTGCGCGTCACGGTCGCGCGGCGGGATCTGGAAGGGGTCGTCCCCCTCGTTCACCGGCGCCCAGCCGAACGCCGCGACGAGCAGCAGCGGCGCCTTCCGGGCGAGGGCTTCGCGCGCGCCCCAACGCACAGCGACCAGCGCGGGCTCGGAGGCGTCGACGCCGACCAGTACGGGTGCATCGGCAGTGGTGGTGGTGGTCATCGGACACCTCCGGGTCGACGGCGACGAGACCGAGCGTCGTCCTTGTCGCGTCCCGCGCCCAGACGGCCGGCGGCCCTCTCCGGCGGGACCAGCGGCCGGTCCGGTCGGGACCACCGGCTCTGCGGGGTCGCGGCGGCCGGCGGCCGGACCGGCGTCAGCCCTCGACGGCGTCGAGCAGCGCGGCGAGCACGTCGCGCATCGAGACCATCCCCTGCCAGCCGTCCTCGTCCCGGACCGGAACGTGCCGCACGCCCGCGTCGCGCATGAGCGCGCCCACGGCGGCGATGGTGTCGGTCGGTCGGGCGGTCACGAGGTCGGTGGTCATGACCTCACCCGCCTGCGCGCCGTCGAGGTCCCCGCCGCCACCGACATGGGCCAGGAGGTCGCGCTCGGAGATCAGCCCCGGCCGCCCGCCGGGTGAGACGACCAGGACCGCTCCGATCTCGTCGGTCAGCAGCTCCTCGGCGACAGCGCGCAGGGAGTCCTCCGGGTCGACGGTCGCCGGGCCCGGGGTCATGATCGTGCGGACGGGCGCGTCGGCGCGGTTGCGGGCGTCGGTGGCGGGCATGGGGTCCTCCGGGGAGTCGCGGGTTGCTGCGTCCGACCCTGCTCGCCGCCGCGCGCACGGGCAGGGGCGTCGGTCCCCCGTCGCGCGGGCCGAGCGGCCCGGCAGCCGCCCCGCTCCGCCGGGACCGGGTCGCCGCGGCGGATCGAGACCTACGTCGCATCTCGGTGTGCCCCGCCGCTGGACCGGGTAGCCGAGGACCATGGCTGATGTCCCCACGATCCGGTTGAATAACGGCGTCACGATCCCGCAGTTCGGGTTCGGCGTCTTCCAGATCCCCCCGCGCGACACCGTCGCCGCGGTGCGCGTCGCACTGGAGGCCGGTTACCGCCACCTCGACACGGCCCAGATGTACGGCAACGAGGCCGAGGTCGGGCGGGCGATCGCGGAGTCCGGGATCCCCCGTGACGAGATCTTCGTGACCACCAAGCTGAACAACGACGGCCACGGGGCCGACGCGGCCACTGGCGCCTTCGACGAGAGCCTGCGCCGGCTCGGCCTCGACCACGTCGACCTGTTCCTCATCCACTGGCCGCGGCCCCGCGAGGACCGCTACGTCGAGACCTGGACGGCCTTCGAGAAGCTCGCGGCCGACGGGAGGGCGCGGGCGATCGGGGTCTCGAACTTCACCGTCGAGCACCTCGAGCGGCTGGCCTCCGAGACCGCGACGGTGCCCGCCGTCAACCAGGTCGAGCTGAACCCCCGGTTCGCCCAGCCCGAACTGCGCGCTTACCACGCCGCGCACGGCATCGCGACCGAGGCGTGGGGACCCATCGGGCAGGGAGGCGACCTGCTCGACGACGGGCTCCTCACCGCGCTCGCCGAGCGGCACGGGCGGTCACCCGCCCAGATCGTCCTGCGCTGGCACG
The DNA here is from genome assembly GCA_963728105.1 of uncultured Actinomycetota bacterium. Taxonomy (GTDB): domain Bacteria; phylum Actinomycetota; class Actinomycetes; order Mycobacteriales; family Pseudonocardiaceae; genus Pseudonocardia. The sequence goes on from CAVSJZ010000079.1 coordinate 39,390, forward strand.
TGCAGCGAGGCAACATCGTCTTCCCGAAGTCGGTCGACCCCGGCCGGATCCGCGAGAACATCGACGTGTTCGACTTCGCGCTCGCGCCCGAGGACATGGCAGCCATCGACGGCCTCGACACCGGTGTCCGCTCCGGGCCGGACCCCGACACGTTCGGCTGAGCCGACCGCGATCGCGCCGGTCCCGTCGGCCACGACCGGACGGGGCCGGCGCGCCGCCGTCCACGCCCAGCCCGCCAGCAGGAGGACCAGCATCGCCACGAGCCCCCCGACGGCGCGCTGCAGCAACCCGAAGGGTCCCGGCACCGGCAGGGACAGGGCCACGGGCACGACACACAGCACGAGCGGAACCAGCAGGCCGAGGCAGGCACGGGCGGTGTGCCGGGCGCACCCCACCAGCCATCCGCCCGTGTCCCGGTGGCGGGCGGTGAGCCGCAGCGCCGCGACCGGGAGGCTGACGAACGCCGCGAGGCTGGCCGCCCCGTGGACCACACCCGACGCCGTGACCTGGACCTGGCAGTGACACGTCGGGAACGCCGCCACCGCCGCCATCGATGCGGCGAACCCGGCCAGCAGCCGTCCGCGGCCGGACAGGCCCACCCGCGTCAGTGCCGTTCGCACCGCGAGCGCGCCGCCCGCGAGCAGGAGCACCGCGAGGCCGAAGAGCCGGGGATGCGGCCCGAAGACCAGGTCGCTGATCATGCCGTGCACCACGCTGTCGGCGGGGTCGAGGCACTGGAGCACGGTGATCAGCGCGGTGCAGGCGACGGCGGCGGCGCCCCCGCCCGCGGCGAACAGGCGGGTGACGGTCGTGTGCGTCGGCAGAGCGGTCACGGGCGGCTCCGTGCACCGGGTGGCCCCCGGTGGGGCGCAGCCGGTACGCCGGCCGCCCAGTGGCACTACCCGGTTGGGCGCCGGTACTACCCGGTTGGGCGCCGATTATCCGCGGCGGGCCCGCCGAGACGCCCGGTCCGACCGCTCCGAACCGCTCCGGCGGGTGCACCACCCGCATCACGGTTCACATCATTCTCAGACGTTTCGCGTTTCGATCAATGATTTCGGTTGTCCACATTTTCGGACGGCTGTCCACAGCCTGGTGACAACCGGGCCGGAAGTCGGGGCGGGATCACGGTCTGGTCACGCATTGCGCTACGGCATTGGTCCCGGGAACCGGCAGCCCATATCCTCGCCACAGGTTGTCCGCTCCCCGGCCGTACCTGTCGTACCGGTAGTCGATGTGCTGCTCTGTAAGAATGTGCTGCTCTGTAAAAATGTGCTGCTCTGTCAAAATGCGCTGCGTCGATGCATTCGGCGTGGCCCGGCCCCTGCGAGGTCGAGGTGAACAACGGATCGGCGATCTGCGGTTTCGATCCCCAATTCCATCCTATCGGTTACGCCCTCATTCTCGAGAAAATTGACGGCCGCGCCGCGCTGGAGATGGTCGGCGTGCTTTCGGAAAAGCGTTCGGCGCCGACTCCGCCGCCCGTGCCCGACCTCTTCGGGTGGGAGATCGACCCCGCGGCGTGATATTCGCCCGATTCCTCCACCCGGCGCCGAGCCTGGTAGCCGGCTCGGCGCGTCACTCGTCGGACGGTGGAGGGGAAGCCGGCGGGCCCGGCACGACCACCACCGGGCACGGCGCGTGCTCCGTGCACGCGCGGGCGACGGACCCGAGGCGCAGCAGCTCGCTGAGCCCTCCGTGCCCGCTGCGCCCGACGACGAGCATCGCCGCGTCGGCCGCTGCGGCCAGTAGCACCTCCGCGGGGTGTCCCCGGCGGGCGTGGGCGGTCACACCGCTGTCGGGGCCGAGCTCCGCGGCCACCATGTCGGTCAGCTCGTCGCGGACACCCCGCTCGACCGTCTCCAGCGGCGGCAGCTCCGGGAGGAACCCGTAGTTGGACGGCACGGCCGTCCATTCGTGCAGCGCCGGCGGGTACCGGAACGCGCGGACCGGCTCCAGCTGCGCGCCGAGCGCCGCAGCCGTCGCCGCGGCCCACCGCAATGCGGCCCGCGAGGGCTCCGACCCGTCCACGCCCACCACGATGCGTCCCATGCGGTCATCCTGGCCGATCTGCCGGGGAGTCAGGACCGCAGGTCGGCAAGCCCGACCGGCCGGCTCGGCCACCAGTGCCGCTCCGCGGACCCCGACGAGGGGACGACGACCACCGGGCACGGCAGGGAGCGGGTGAGCGCCGCCGCGGGGGACTCCGCGACCGCGTTGAGGACGGCGCCCCGCGCCGGTCGCCCGAGCACGGCCAGGCGGGTGTGCTGCGCGAGCTCGACCAGCAGCTCGGTCGACCGGTCCTCGGTGACGAGCTGCTCGACGTCGACCTCGGGGTAGGCGACCCGGCACATCGACAGCTGCTGCGACAGGTCGTCGCGGACGTGCTCGGCGGACGCCGCCCGGCGCTCCGCCGCGCCCGGCAGCGGCAGGTGCAGCTGCAGGAGCGGGTCGCCCCAGGTCCGGACGGCCAGCAGCTGCGTGCCGCCGCCTGCGGCCTCGGCGAAGGCGAACGCGAGGACCTCGGGCCCGGTGGCGGGGCCCACCCCCACCAGCACCGGGCCGGTCCAGCCCGGGTCGCGGCGCGTTCCGGTCCCGGCGTGCGGGTGCCGGGCCCCGGCGCCGGGGATGACGGCGACCGGGCAGTAGGCCCGCAGGACGAGGACGTCGGCGTCCGCGGACGGCCCCGGCACCACGAGCAGGCCGGCATCGGCCGACTCCGCCAGCTTCGCGTGCACGGACGGGTCGGGCGCGGTCGTGACGCACACGTCCACGCCGGGCCGGACGCATCCACCGGCCGGCGTCTCCCGCACGGCGGGTGGCGCGCCGCCGCGGGCGCCGTGTCCGGGCAGGACGATGCGCAGGCGCGCGCCCCGACGAGCGGCCTCGTGCGCCGCCCACCGCACGGCCGGCCCGGCCGTGACGGCGGGATCGGCGTCGAGGGCGACGACGATCGGCGGCGTCCGGGCCGGCGTGGCCATCGTCGCCACCGCTCAGCGGGCCGGCAGCAGGCGCGCGATCGTCTCGACCAGCTCGACGGTGCGGTGGGCGTAGCCCCGCTCGTTGTCGTACCAGCCGAAGACCTTGGCGACATGCCCGACGGCGCGGGTCAGACCGGTGTCGAGCAGGCAGGAGACCTCCTCGCCGATCACGTCGTGCGAGACGACCGGCTCGTCCGTGCACCGCATGATGCCCTTGAGCTGTCCTTCCGCCGCCGTCCGGAACGCCCTGTTGAGCTGCGCCGGCGTCGCGACGTCGTGCAGGCGGACGGTCAGGTCGACCAGCGAGGCGTCGGCGACGGGGACCCGGACCGCGACCCCGTCGAGCCGGCCGGCGAGGCGGGGGAGCACCAGCCCGACGGCGTCCGCCGCGTCCGTGCTCGTCGGGATGATGTTGACCGCGGCCGACCGCGCCCGGCGCAGGTCGGTGTGCGGGCCGTCGAGCAGGTTCTGGTCGGCCGTGTAGCTGTGCACGGTCGTCAGCAGGCCCTCCTCGATCCCGAAGCACTCGTCGAGGACCAGTGCCATCGACGCCGCGCAGTGGGTCGTGCCCGAGGCGCCGGAGACGACGTCGTGGCGCGCCGGGTCGTAGGCGTCGTCGTTGATGCCCATGACGAGCGTGGCGTCGACGTCCGTGCCCGGCGCGGTGACGACGACCTTGCGGGCCCCTGCGGCCAGGTGCGCGGCGGCGGCGGCCCGCGTGCGGAACCGGCCCGTCGCCTCGACCACCACGTCGACGCCCAGGTCACGCCACGGAAGCCGGGCCGGATCGGGCTCCTGCAGGAACCGCACGGTGCGGTCGTCGACGGTGAGGAGGCCGCCGGCCCGCTCGATCGCGTGCGCCCAGGTGCCGTAGGTGGAGTCGTGGCCGAGCAGGTGGGCGATCGTGTCGGGCGGCGCGATGTCGTTGACCGCGACGACCTCGAACGCCGACTGCCGGGGGTCGGCGGCGCGGTCGACCGCGATCCGCAGCACGTCCCGCCCGATCCGGCCCATGCCGTTGACCGCCACACGCGCGCGCATCTCGCCGTCCCTCCGTCGGGTCGTGGACCCCGCCACTCTCGGTCCGCGGGGCGGTTCCGGACACGGCCGTCGGCCCCGCCTTCCCGTGCCGGACGGCCCCGCCTCGCGCGAGGTCACCGGCCGGGCCGTAGGCCCCCCCGTTCGGGTGACCGACGGCCGTGGGCGGCGCCCGGTCGCTCGGGGACCGTGGCGGGTGCGTGCTGGGACCGGGAGCGGGAGGCGGGCCGGATGCCGAGGGGAGCGCAGGGGCGGTTGCCGCGAAGGGCGACCGACCGGGTGGAGGACCTGGCCGCCTGGGTGCTGTCGGCGGCCCTGCTGGTCGTGGCGGTGGCCGCCGTCGTCGCCGGGCTCTCGGTGCACGACACCGCCGCTGCCCGCGCCCGGGACGAGGCCACGAACCGGGTGCGGGCGACAGCCGTGCTCACCGCCGACGCGCCGGTGGTGGCGGGGTCCGCGCCGGCCGACGTCCGGGTCGTCGTGCCGGCCGTGTGGCTCGATCCTGCGGGGACCCGGCACACCGGGACCGTCGACGCGCTGGAGGGGACACCCGCCGGCACCAGGCTGCCGGTGTGGCTCGACCGCTCCGGCGCCGTCGTCGCGCCGCCCCTCTCCCCGACGGGCGTCGGGCTGGCCGGCTTCGTCGCGGGCGGGATCGTGCTGGTCGCCGGCGGGCTGGTGCTCCTGATCCTGTGGTTGCTCCTGCGGCACGTGACCGCGCTCTGCAACGCCGAGGCATGGGAGCGGGAGTGGGCCCGCGTCGGTCCGGCGTGGGGGCGCGGGGACCCGCATCCGGACGCGGGCAGCGACCGGCCCCGCGCCGGGTGAGTCCGGGCCGGCGTCGACGGGGCGCTCCGCTCACCGCGGCTGCGGGATGACGCCAGAGGCCGCCCGCTCGGTGGAGCCGGCGTCGGCGAGGACGAAGTAGTTCTCCTCCTCGAGCAGGAAGTGCAGGCGGAGCAGGGCGTACAGGCCGTAGAGGCAGGCGAGCAGGGTGCGCGGGGCGCCGCGCCGCAGCGGGTCCCGCAGCAGCAGCGCCGCGACCGGCCGGTCGTCCACCGTGAGCCAGGCGATCGCCGCTCCGTCGAGCACGGCCCGGTTGACCGCCGCCAGCGCCCATCCGCCGGACGGCGGCCGGTCCGGCCGGCCGACCTCGACCGCCCGACCCTCCACGAGGGCGTGCACGCCGTGTCCCGGCCGCTCGGTCATGGCGGCCGGCACCGCCAGCGCCAGGCCACGACGGCGCGCCTCGGCCACGATCGCGGCGGCGAGCACGTGCGGGGACAGCTGGTCCGCCGACGCGGCGAGGCGCAGCGCGTCCGCGGCGTTCCAGCCGGGAGCGGTGACGATCTCGGTGACGGCCGGCCGGCCGGCGGTCAGCGTGCCGGTCTTGTCCATCACCAGGGTCGTGGCGCGCCCGAGGCTCTCCAGCGCACCGCCGCTGCGGACCACGACGCCCAGCCGGGACGACCGCGACAGGCCGGAGACGATGGCGACCGGCGCGGCCAGCAGGAGCGGGCACGGCGTGGCGACGACCAGTACGGCGACGGCCCGCGCGACCGAGCCGCTCGCCCACCACGCGCCGCCGGCGACCAGCGCGGTGACGGGCAGGAACCACGCTGCGTAGCGGTCGGCGAGGCGCACGACCGGCGCGCTCTCCGCCCCGGCCTGGCGGGCCAGCGCCACGATGCCGGCGTACGTGCTGTCCTGCGCCGTGGCGGTGGCCCTGACGCGGCGGCGTCCAGCGCCCTCCCGGTCGTCAGCATGACCGCGATCAGGGCCCCGGCGACGTACTCGCCGATCCACAGCGTGCCCACCAGCGACAGGACGGCGATCGCGTCGACGCCCGCCTGTCCCCGGCGCAGCGCCGTCGCCATCCACAGGACCGCGGGTACGAGGCCCACCAGGGTCCCGACCGCCCACGCTCCGGCTGCGACCCCGGGCGCGCCGGCCAGCCACGCCGCGGCGCCGGGGCCAGCGCGGCGACGGTGACGGCGAGCAGGACCGGCGGAACCAGGTCCGCCGCCCGCTCCCGTCACCGGGCGACCCGTCGCCCGGTGACGCCTGGTCCCGGTCCGGTCACCGCCGCCTCCCGTCGCACCGTCCCGGCCTTCTGACGCCGGCTCGGCTCGCCGCCGCGGGCGCGGGCGCGGGCGCGGGGAGCCAGTCGACCCCCTGCAGCGGTCCCGCCGGAAAGGGCCGCACTGCCCGCCGTTCCGGTCCGTCCGGCCCGCCCGGCTCCGCCGACTCCGGGTGGCCGGCGCGGACGCCCGATCTGGACCGAGGTCCCGCCCGGAGGGGCTGCCCGGCCGTGCTGCCGGCCCGCCGCAGCGCGCACAGTGTCGGCGTGTCGGTCCGCGCGTCGCGTCCTGCCGCACGACCGGTGACGGCCGGTTGCGCGTCGGCAGGGCCTGACCCCCGGACCTCAGTCCGCCCGCCGGCGCGCGACGAGCTCTACGAGGTCCACCACGCGATGGGCGTATGCCCACCGCGGGTCGAACCACCCGACCAGGGTGACGAGGTCGCCGGTGACCGCCGTCAGGCCCGCGTCGAGCACGCACGACGCCGCCTCGCCGCGGACGTCGCTCGACACGACGGGCTCGTCGGCGTAGCGCACCAGGCCCTTGAGCGGGCCGTCCGCGGCCGCCCGGACGGCCTCGTTCACGGCCCCGGCCGGCGCGCGGTCCCGGAGCCGCACCGTGAACGCGAGCGACGCCGCGTCGGCCACCGGCACGTGCACGGCGACGGCCGTGAGCCGCCCGGCGAGCGCGGGCAGGACCGCGGAGACGGTGCGGGCCGTCGGCGTTCCGGTGACGACGAGGTTGCCGACCGCGGACCGGGCGCGGCGGATGTCCGGATCGGGTGTGTCGAGGATGTGCTCGTCGCCGGTGAACCCCTGCACGGCGACGAGGGCGGCGTTCTCGACGCCGAACGCGCGGTGCAGCGCGTCCAGGACCGGGACGGCGCAGTGCGCCGCGGGGTCGCCTGCGGAGACCGTCTCGTGCGCGGACGGGTCGTAGTCGTCGTCGTTCACGCCGGGCAGGACGACGACGTCGGCCGGCGCGTCGGCGGTGGCGAGGACGGCCGCCCGGGCACCGCCGCTCTGCGTGTGGACGCACTGCTCGTCGGCGGCACGGAAGCCGCGCGAGGTCTCGACGACGATGTCGACGCCGTGTCGGCGCCAGTCCAGGTCGTCGGCCCAGCGGTGATGGGAGCAGCGCAGCCGCCGGCCGTCGAGCAGGAGGTCGTCGCCGTCGACGGCGATGCCGACCGGGCACTCCCCGTAGGTCGAGTCGTGCTTGATCAGGTAGCCCAGCGTCGCGGTCGGGCCCACGTCGTTGACGGCCACGAGGTCGACGGGCCGGTCCGCCCGGGCGGACAGGACACGCAGGACGGTGCGGCCGACGGTGTCCAGGCCGTTGATCGCGATACGGGTACGCACGGCGCCCTCCCGGTGATAGTCGGACGGCGTCGGCCGGCCTGCCCCGCAGGGTCAGGGCCCGCCGCGTCGCCCGCTGGTCGTGCTGTCGTCGCCCTCCGTCGTGAGGTCGGCCGTCGCAGCCGTCGGGGGCCGTTCGGCGAGCCCGGTCGCCCAGCGCAGGGCCTCCACGACGCCGGCCGCGTAGGCGCGTCCGGGGCCGGGCAGCCCCGCGAGGACGAGGTCGCCCACCGCGATCTCGGCGTGCACGGCGGCGACGGGCACCGGCATCGCCGCCTGGGACCCGCTGAACGGGGCCGGCCCGCCGTGCAGCAGCCAGTCCAGCGCCGTGCCGGCGCCGCGGGCGAACGCGCTGGCTCCGGTGAGCCGTTCCCGCTCCGCGGCGACGCGGTGCGCCGAACGGTGGTCGATCGGATGGGGGCCGGTGGCGGTCGTCATCGTCTGCCTCCTCTGCTCGCCTCCTGGTCCTGATGCGGACATTGGCCGCCCCGTCGAGGGGCGGCCAGTGCCAGAGGTCCCGGATCGCGGCCGGCGGAGCCGGCCGCACGGCCTCACCCGGCCGGCTGGGGCTGCCGCTCGGCAGCGGGCCGGACGATGGTGACGGGGCAGTGGGCGTGCAGCACGCAGCTGAGCCCGACCGACCCGAGCAGCGCGCTGGCCAGCGAACCGCGCCCGCGGTGCCCCAGCACCAGCAGGTCGGCCCCGCTGGACTGCGCGACGAGCTCGGTGGCGGGGTGGCCGTCGAGCCCGACGATCTCGACCTGGTTCCGGTCGATGAGGCCGGGATGGGCCTCGAGCAGGGCGTCGACCGCCGCGCGTGCCGTCGCCCGGGCCGTGCCGACCAGGTCGAACTCCGGCATGCCGGGAGCCGGCGCCACGCCCTCGGAGAACCCCCAGGACGCGGGCAGCGTCGCCACGGAGACGACCTGCAGCCGCGCACCGCGTCGGACGGCCTCGCGGGCCGCGTGCTCGAGGGCAGCGGCGGCCTCGGTCGAGCCGTCGACACCCACCATGATCCGCTGGGTCATCGTCCCGTTCCCTTCCCGTCCGGTCGTCCGGTCCCGGTCACGCGGGCTCTAGAGCGCCCAGCTGCGGTTGCGGGCGACGGAGGCGCTCCAGGCCCGACCCGCGCCCCAGGTGGTGCCGGCGTGGGTGGCGGCGACGACGACCAGCGCGATCGCGTAGATGACGTGGTAGTCGATCAGCGGGTTGGTCGATCCGCTGGGCGCCCCGGCGGCGGTCTGCAGTGCCGGCGGGAACTCGGCCAGCCACATCAGGGCCAGCATGAGCCCCCCGGCGACTGCGGAGATCCGCAGCGCGACGCCGACGGTGACGGCCAGCCCGACGCCGAGCAGGCCGAGCATGAACAGCCAGTCGGCCCACCAGGCGCCCGCGATGGCGTGGAACGCGCCCTGCAGCGGGCCGACGTCCGCCGAGGACAGGAAGCCCTTGGTGGGCGACCCGCCGTGCAGCCAGGCCTTGGCCGGCGCGGTGGAGTAGCCCAGGCCGAACGTCTTGTCCAGGAAGGCCCACAGGAACACCAGGCCGGTGGCGATGCGCAGCACCGCCAGCGACCGGGCGCCTGGTCCGACGGTGGAAATCGTGGGGGTGACGTGCTGGGTGATGTCTTTCTCGACGGTCATGGCCGGTTCCTCTCCTTGTGGGCGGCCTTGGAGGGAACTGTCGCGCGACCGGCGGTCCCGGCCCCAGATGCGGAAGCCCCGGAGCACGCGGCCGAACGGTCGGGCCCGGCACGGTCCGACGACCCGGGCCGGCCGGGCCGGACCCGTCAGCCGCGGTCCGGCGCCGCCCCGATGTCGAGCCAGGCGGTCGACGCACCCGCGAGGGACGCGGCCACGGTGCCCCCGGTCGGCACCGGTGTCGCCCCGGGCCACGGGTCGGCCGTGCGCGCCAGCGCCTCGGCGGTCGCCGCGGTCGCGTCGGACGCGGTGGGACCGCGGGTCGCGAGGCGCAGCCGCGTCGTGCCGCCCGCCGCCGTGCAGCGCAGCCGGACGAGCCTGGTGCGAGCGCGCGCGGCGAGGCGCTCCGCCGCGTCCCGGTGCCGCGCGGCCGACCACGAGGCGTCCAGGACGACGGACTCGCCGCGGGCCACCAGCGCCTCGGCGCGCCGCAGCAGCTCTGCGTACGTCGCCTCGGTGTGCTCCGGGTCGTAGAGGCCCTGACGGAATGCGGCCGGGGCCGGCGTCTCGGGGTCGATCCCGGCCAGCTCCTTGCGCAGCCGGTCCGAGGACAGCAGCACCGCGCCGAACCGGTCGGCCAGAGCGCCGCCCAGGGTGGTCTTGCCGCTGCCCGGGAGGCCGCCGACGAGCGCGAGGCGCACGGCTCCCTCTCGCAGGTGGCGCAGCCCGAGGTCGAGATGGGTGCGGGCGTCCGGCGCCGCGTGCGGTTCGCCCTGCGCGTGCCGCAGGCACGCGACCTTGGCCCGCACGACCGCCCGGTACGCCACGTAGTGGTGGCGGAGCGCGGATGGAGCGGGGTCCGCCGCGAGCTCGGCGTACCGGTCGAGGAACGCGGCGGCCGCGCCCGCGTCCCCGAGCCGCTCGAGGTCCATCGCGAGGAAGGCCGCGTCGTCGAGGCCGTCGACGTGGCGGAGGTGGTCGTCGAAGTCCAGGCAGTCCAGGAGGCGGGGCCCGTCGTCGAGGCAGAAGATGTCGTCGGCGAGCAGGTCGCCGTGACCGTCGACGACCCGGCCGGCCCGCTCGCGCAGCAGGGCCGTGCGGCCGTCCACGAACTCCAGGGCGAGCGTGCCGACCTCGGCGACCACGTCCGCGTCGACGACCCCGCCGAGGAACGGGCGGAGCTCGCCGAGGTTCGCCACCCAGCGCCGCCGCAGCGCCGCCGCGCTCCCGTCGGCGCGCACCGCGGCGTCCGGGCGCGCGCCGGCGTGGAGCGCGGCGAGCATCCGCGCGATCGCGCGCAGCGCCGGACCGACCTCGTGCCCCTCGCGCAGGAGGGTCGACAGCCGCCGCGCGTCGGGCATCCGGCGCATGACGACGACCGGCTCGGCGCCGGCGCTGGTTCCGTCGGTGCTGCCCGGGGGCAGCAGCCGGCTCACCCCGAGGTACACGTCGGGGGCCAGGCGCCCATTGAGGGCCACCTCCCGCTCACAGGCCGCGAGCCGCAGCGCCGGCGTCGAGAAGTCGAGGAAGTCGGTGCGCAGCGCCTTCTTGATCTTGTAGGCGCGGTCGCCGACGAGGAACACGACGCCGGTGTGCGTCTCGTGCGCCCGCACCGGCGCGGTCGGCGGCTCGCCGGTCACACGCCGACGGTCCCGCGTCCGGCCGGGGACGGCCAGGGCCGATCGTCCTCCCGGCTGCTCACCCGTAGTAGCGGACCCCGTCGACTCGGGCGCCCGGACCGGCGCCACATGATTGAGATACTTAGCGCGCAATGCTTAGTATGTCAACCGAATCTGCGACGACCGGTTCGGGGCTACGATGACGTGCGCTCCAGGAGGTAGCGGATGGCGACGAGGTCGGAGCTGCGCAGGGCGCGCAACCGGCTGTTCGACGCGTGGGAGCGCTACACGCAGACGGCGGCCGGCTCCCGCGTCGCGCCCGGTGACCTGCGTCCGGAGATCGTCACGAGCTGGGACCGGTCGGCGGCCCGCGTGTCGCAGGAGGTGTCGCAGGCCCCCGTCGACGACCCGGAGGACACCCGGGACGAGTGGGAGCGCTCCCCGCTGCGCGTCGCGGTGTCCCGGCTGGAGGCCGAGCTGGGGTCGGCCGCCGAGGACGGGGACGTCGCCGTCGCCGTGTCCGACCCCGGGGCGCGGATCCTCTGGTCGCTTCCCGGCGCGTCGATGCGGAAGCGGGCGGAGGGCGTCAACTTCGTCGCGGGCGGCCGGTGGGACGAGCCCAGTGTCGGCACCAACGCGCTCGACCTCGCGCTGCGCGTCGACCGGCCCGTGACCGTCTACTCCGCCGAGCACTTCAGCCCGTGCGTGCACGACTGGACGTGCTGGGCGGCGCCGATCCACGACCCGCGCACGGGCGAGCAGCTGGGCGTCCTCGACCTGTCCACGACGTGGGACCGCAACAGCAAGCTCGGGATCACCACGACCGCGGCGCTGGCGCGGCTGCTGGAGCAGGCACTCCCAGAAGGGCGGGTCCGAGTCCTCGCCGACCCGGAGCCCAGCCCGCCCCCGCAGGCCCTCGAGCTGCGCCTGCTCGGCCGGGCCGAGGTCTGCCTCGACGGCGTGCCGCTCCTGCTGCCGCGCCGCCAGCTCGAGATAGTGGCGCTGCTCGCGCTGCATCCGGGCGGGCTGCGGCTCGACGCCCTGCACACCCACCTCTACGGCGACCGCCCGGTGTCGCTGGTCACCACCAAGGCGGAGGTCTCCCGGCTGCGCGGCGCCCTCGGCGCCGCTCTCGCGTCCCGGCCGTACCGGCTGTGCGTCGCGGTCCGCTGCGACGCCCTCGACGTCATGGACCTCCTGCGCGCCGGCCGGGTCCGGGAGGCCGCGCGGGCCTACCGCGGCGAGCTGCTCGCGGGCACCGAGGCACCGGGCCTCGTCGAGTTCGGCCACGTGCTCGCCGTCGCGATCCGCGAGGCGCTGCTGGTCCGTCCGGACCCGCAGGCCGTGCTGAGCTACGCCGAGACCGTCCCCGCCGACAGCGAGGTGCTGGAACGCGCCATCGCGCACGTGGACGTCACCTCGCGCTCGGTCCTGCCGCTGCTGCGGGCCCGGCTGCTGACCGCTGCCGAGCTCTGATCCGGCCGCAACCTTCCGGCAACCTCGTCGTTCCTACCGTCTCCTCACCCGCTGGACCACCAGCCCGACGGAGGGAGGGCACGTGCCGACGCTGTCACCGAACCTGCCCGCCGACGCCGATGCGGACGACCGCGTCGCGCCGCTGCGGACCGCTCGCGAGCGCTTTCTCGAGTCCGGCCAGGCGCCCGGCCACGTCCGGTGCCCGGTCGCGGACTCCTGGCGGCGCTGCCGCCGGGCGGGCGTCGACCCGGACCGGGCCATGGCGCCCGTGCAGCTGACCGACGGCGAGCTGGGCGCCTACCGCGACGACCACCCGCTGGCCGCGGTGCTGCCGCTCCTGCGGGAGCTCCTGGCCGACATCGCGGTGGACAGCCGCCACGTCATGGCGGTCGCCGACGCCGACGCCCGCCTGCTCTGGGTCGAAGGGCATCCGGAGCTGCGCCGGCGCGCCGAGTCCATGAACTTCGTCGAGGGCGCGGCGTGGGCCGAACGGCACGCCGGCACGAACGCCCCCGGCACCGCGGTCGCGTCCGGGCGACCGGTGCGGGTCTTCACCGCCGAGCACTTCAGCCACCACGTCCAGCCGTGGTCGTGCGCGGCGGCGCCGATCCGGGACCCGCACTCGGGCGCCCTGCTCGGCGTCGTCGACGTCACCGGCGGCGACGATGTCGGCTCCCCGGCGAGCCTCGCGTTCGTCCGCGCGAGCGCACTCGCCGCGGAGGGTGAGCTGCGGCGCAGGCGGCCGGGACCCGGCTGCGACGCCGCGGCGGAGGCCGCCGAGCCGCCGACGGCCGGTCGGCTGGAGGTGATGGGCCGCGACGATGGGCTCATGACGCTCGGCGCGCGGCAGCTGCGCCTGTCCCGGCGGCACGCCGAGATCATGGCCCTGCTCGCACAGCGGCCCGACGGGTTGACCGCCGAGCGGCTGAGCGGGGACCTCTACGGCGCGGGCGCGAAACCCACCACGCTGCGCGCCGAGATGGTGCGCCTGCGCAGGCTGCTGCCCGACGACATCCTGGACTCGCGGCCCTACCGGCTGCGCATCCCCGTCTCGGTCGACTGCGACGAGATCCGCGATCTCGTGCACGGGGGATCCGTGGCGGAGGCCGTGCAGCGGTACCGGGGGCCGCTCCTGCCCCATTCGCAGGCGCCCGCCATCGAGGAGGAGCGCTCCCGGGTGGAGCAGCAGGTGCGGGCCGCCCTGATCGGGCGACCCGATCCGGACCTGCTGGAACGGTGGCTCGACACCCCCTGGGGCCGCGACGACGCCGAGCTGTGGCAGTTGCTCGCCGGGACCGCCCGAACGGCGACCACCCGGGCGATCGCGGAGGCCGAGGTGCGCCGGCTCGGCGACGACCGGCCGGACCCGTCGGAGAATGCAGCCTGAATGCAACCTGCCCGGTGTTACGGTCTCCAGCCATCGCCGGCGGTGACGGTTCCCACATTTCGACAGGTGGTGGCCGGAAAGCAGGACGAACGACAAGGACAACCGGACCGAAAGCCCGTCCGGCGCAATTCGGCATGACGCACGGATCACCCGAAGAGGCGACCCGGCGAATAGGCACGCCCGATCGGCGCGCGCCGCATGCACGGCTGACCTAAGAACCCGTCCAACGACGATCGGAGCAGTTCATGACCCGCTACGCCGCGCCCGGCACCGACGGCAGTGTCGTCACTTTCAAGCCGCGCTACGAGCATTTCATCGGCGGCGAGTACGTCGCCCCCGCGCAGGGCCGGTACTTCGAGAACCCCACCCCGATCACGGGGCAGGCGTTCACCGAGGTCGCCCGCGGCACCGCCGAGGACGTCGAGAAGGCCCTCGACGCCGCCCACGCCGCCGCCCCCGCCTGGGGCAAGACCTCGGCCACCGAGCGCGCGAACATCCTCAACAAGATGGCCGACCGCATCGAGGCCAACCTCGAGCAGGTCGCCATCGCCGAGAGCTGGGACAACGGCAAGGCCTGCCGCGAGACCCTGGCCGCGGACATCCCGCTGGCGATCGACCACCTGCGCTACTTCGCCGGCGCCGTGCGCGCCCAGGAAGGCGGCATCTCCGAGATCGACCACGACACGATCGCCTACCACTTCCACGAGCCCCTCGGCGTGGTCGGGCAGATCATCCCGTGGAACTTCCCGATCCTCATGGCCATCTGGAAGCTCGCCCCCGCCCTCGCCGCGGGCAACGCCGTCGTGCTCAAGCCCGCCGAGCAGACCCCCGCCTCGATCCACGTGCTCAACGAGCTGGTCGCCGACCTGCTCCCGCCCGGCGTGCTCAACATCGTCAACGGGTTCGGCGTGGAGGCCGGCAAGCCGCTGGCCGCCAGCAAGCGCATCCGCAAGATCGCCTTCACCGGCGAGACCACCACCGGCCGGCTGATCATGCAGTACGCGTCGGAGAACCTCATCCCGGTCACCCTGGAGCTGGGCGGCAAGAGCCCCAACATCTTCTTCAACGACGTCGCCGCCGCCCAGGACGCCTTCTACGACAAGGCACTGGAAGGCTTCGCGATGTTCGCGCTCAACCAGGGCGAGGTGTGCACCTGCCCGTCGCGGGCGCTGGTCCAGGGCGGGATCTACACCGACTTCCTGGAGCAGGCCGTCAAGCGTGTCGACCAGATCACGCAGGGGCATCCGCTCGACACCGACACCATGATGGGCGCGCAGGCCTCCAACGACCAGCTGGAGAAGATCCTGTCCTACATCGACATCGGCCGCGCCGAGGGCGCGAAGGTGCTCACCGGCGGCGACAAGGCCGACCTGGGCGGGGAACTGGCCGGGGGCTACTACGTGCAGCCCACCGTGTTCGAGGGCAACAACGCGATGCGGATCTTCCAGGAGGAGATCTTCGGCCCGGTCGTGTCCGTGGCCCGCTTCACCGACTACGACGACGCGATCACCATCGCCAACGACACCCTCTACGGCCTGGGCGCCGGGGTCTGGAGCCGCGACACCAACACCGCCTACCGGGCCGGGCGCGACATCCAGGCCGGCCGGGTGTGGGTCAACAACTACCACGCCTACCCCGCGCACGCGGCGTTCGGCGGCTACAAGCAGTCCGGCATCGGGCGCGAGAACCACAAGATGATGCTCGACCACTACCAGCAGACCAAGAACATGCTGGTCAGCTACTCGCCCAACGCCCTGGGCTTCTTCTGATCACACCCGACGCGCCCGCCCGGCCCCAGGGCCGGGCGGGCGATCCAGCCGGCCCTTCCCGTGGACGTGGAGACTGATGGACGCATCGCGCACGGCGCCCGACGCCGCCATCGGCACGGCGACGCCGTCCCGGTTCTTCCTGCCCGAGATCATCTGCGGGCGGGGGGCGCTGGCCGAGGTGGGCCGCACGGCACGCCGGCTCGGCGCCCGGCGCGTGCTCGTCGTGACCGAGCCCGCCGTCGTCGCGGCGGGCTGGGTCGCCGAGCTGCAGCACCACCTCGCCGATGCCGGGGTGCAGCACGTCCTGCGGACCGTCGCGCCCGGACCGCGCGAACGCGACGTCCGAGCCGCCGTGCACGTCCACCACGAGCACGGCTGCGACGTCGTCGTCGGTGCAGGCGGCGTCGCGGCGCTGAACGCGGCCACGGCGGCGGCCGTGCTCGTCACCGGCACCGGGGCGGTGACCGACTACGGCGGCTACGACCGCGTGACGCAGCCGACGCCGCCGCTCGTGATGGTCCCGACGACGCCCGGGAGCGGCGCGGGCGTGCTGCCCTCGTGCACGGTCCGGGACGCGCGCGGGGACCGGGTGACGATGCTGGGCTGCGCCCTGGTGGCGGACGCCTCGCTCGTCGACCCGCGCACGGTCGCCACGCTGGAGCCGGAGCTCGTCGCCGCCTCCGGGTTCGACGCGCTCGCCATGGCGCTGGCGGGCTACCTGTCGCCGACCGCGGGCGCGATGACCGATCCGCACGCGCTCGCCGCCCTGCGCCTGCTGCGTGACCAGCTCGTGCCCGTCGTCGAGGCGCCCGACGACGGGGACGCGGCGGCGGCACTGACCGTTGCCGGCGTCCACGCGGGCGTGGCGTTCACGACGACCCTGCACAGCACCACCCTCGCACTGGCCGGGGCGCTCGCCGAGCGCCTCGACCTCCCGCGCGGCACGGTCACGGGCGTGCTGCTGCCGCACGCGGTGCGCCGGCGCGCAGCCCCGCGGTGACCGGGTCCGGGCCGTCGTCGACGCGCTCGGGCTCGACGGCCCGGGCGGCTCCGACGCGTGGGCCGCCCACGCCGTCGGCGACTGGACACGGGCGCTGGCGGACAAGGTCGGGATCCCGGCGGCCCTGTCCGACCTCGGCGTCGCGCCGGCGGTCGTCGCCCGGGCCGTCCGTGACGCGCTCGGCGGCACCCGGGCGGGCCCGGCACACCGGTTCGACACCGCGGCGGACCTGCTCCGCGCGGCCCAGTAGGCGCATCCATCCCTGAGCGAGAGGAAACACGACATGGCCAGCAGCAAGGACTGGTTCGAGACGGTCGCCGAGGCACAGCGGCGCGCGGAGAAACGCCTGCCGCGGTCTGTCTACCTAGCGCTCGTCGCGGGCTCGGAGCGCGGCCTCACCGCCGACGACAACATCGACGCGTTCGGCGAGCTCGGCTTCCGCCCGCGGATCGGCGACCTGCCGCAGGAACGGAACCAGGCGACCTCGGTGTGCGGGACGGAGATCTCGCTGCCCGTCGTCATCTCGCCGACCGGGGTCCAGGCCGTGAGCCCGGGCGGCGAGGTGGTCGTGGCGCGCGCCGCCGCTGCCGCCGGGACCGCGATCGGCCTGAGCTCGTTCGCGAGCCGGTCCGTCGAGGACGTCGCCGGGGCCAACCCGAACACGTTCTTCCAGATGTACTGGGTCGGCAGCCGCGACCAGATCCTCGACCGGGCGCAGCGGGCGGCGAAGGCCGGCGCTAAGGCGCTCATCGTCACGCTGGACTGGAGCTTCGCGACCCGGCGCGACTGGGGCAGCCCGCCCATCCCGGAGCGGCTCGACCTCAAGGCCATGGTGCGGTTCGCTCCCGAGGGCCTCCGCCGGCCCCGGTGGCTGCTCGACTTCCTGCGCCACGGCGGGATCCCCGACCTGACCTGCCCGAACCTCGCCGGCCCCGGCGAGGAGGCACCGACGTTCTTCGGGGCGTACGGGCAGTGGATGTTCACGCCGCTGCCGAGCTGGGACGACATCGCGTGGCTGCGCAAGGAGTGGGACGGCCCGTTCGTCGTCAAGGGCGTCATGCACCCGGACGACGCGCGGCGGGCGGTCGACGTCGGCGCCACGGCGATCTCGGTCTCCAACCACGGCGGCAACAACCTCGACGGCACGCCCGCCGCGATCCGCGCGCTGCCCGAGGTCGTGGCCGCGGTCGGCGACCAGATCGAGGTGCTGCTCGACGGCGGCATCCGGCGCGGGAGCGACGTCGTCAAGGCCCTCGCCCTCGGTGCCCGCGCCGTCCTCATCGGACGCGCCTACCTCTGGGGGATGGCCGCGAACGGTGAGAAGGGCGTCGCGAACGTGCTGGAGATCCTCCGCAAGGGCATCGACGAGGCGTTGCTGGGCCTGGGCCGCTCATCGATCCACGACCTGACGCCCGCCGACCTCATCGTCCCGCCGGACTTCACCCGCGCCACCTGGCGCGCCGACCACACGAGCTGAACGGGGGATACGCCGATGAGCACCGATGCCAGCGTCATGAACCTCATCTCCGCCGGCCTGAACGCCGGCCCGACGGGGGGCTGAGCGGCCGTGCGACTGCTCATCGTGGGCCCGCCGGGCGCGGGCAAGGGCACCCAGGCCGTCGGCGTGGCTGCGGCGCTGGGTGTCGCCCACATCTCGACCGGCGACCTCTTCCGGGCCAACCTGGCGGCCGCGACGCCGCTCGGGACCGAGGCCAGGCGCTACATGGACGCGGGCGAGCTCGTCCCCGACGAGGTCACGGTGGCCATGGTCCGCGAGCGCCTCGCCGAGCCCGACGCGGCGGACGGCTTCATCCTCGACGGGTTCCCGCGGACGGTCGGCCAGGCGCAGACCCTCGACGACCTGCTGGCCGAGCGGGGCTGGGCGCTGGACGCCGTACTGGAACTGGTCGTCGCGGACGAGGTCGTGGTCGGGCGCCTGCTCGGGCGCGGCCGCTCCGACGACACCGAGGACGTCATCCGCAGGCGGCTGGCCGTCTACGCCGAGGCGACCGCGCCGCTGCTGGACTTCTACCGCGACCGCCTCGTCACGGTGGACGCGGTCGGCGACGTCGACGAGGTCGGTGACCGGATCCGCACGGCACTCCGGCACGCACCGGCGGTCGGTGCCGGATGAGCCCGGTCGAGTTCGACGTCCTGGTCGAGATCCCGCGCGGCAGCCGGAACAAGTACGAGGTCGACCACGTCACCGGTCGCATCCGGCTGGACCGCACGCTGTTCACGGCCACCCAGTACCCCGGCGACTACGGCTACGTCGAGGACACCCTCGCCGACGACGGCGACCCGCTCGACGCACTGCTGATCACCTCGGGGGAGCCGCTGTTCCCCGGGGTGCTGGTGGCCAGCCGGGTGGTCGGCATGTTCCGGATGACCGACGAGCAGGGCGGCGACGACAAGCTCCTGTGCGTGCCGGCGCACGACCCGCGGCTGGAGCACCTGCGCGACATCCACCACATCCCCGAGTTCGACCGCGAGGAGATCCAGCACTTCTTCGAGATCTACAAGCAGCTCGAGCCGGGCAAGCACGTCATCGGGAGCTCCTGGGTGGGCCGGGCCGCGGCGGAGGCCGAGCTGGAGGCGTCCCGGCAGCGCCTGCGCGCCCACGACCGGCACGCCGCGACCTGAGGCGACCGGCCCGACCCGGCAGCGGCGCCGACGATGCGGGCGCGGCCGCGACCCACCGCGGGCCGGCTCAGCGCAGGACGACCCGCCCGCCGGGGCCGTCGAGCAACGCCGCGAGGCCGGGCGGTCCCGCGTCGACGGCGAGCCGGACGCCCACGGCGTCGAGCACGGCGGTCACGGCGTCCGGGTCGGGGTGGTCGGCCCGCAGCCCGCGCAGGGTCAGCCGCGGCAGCGCGCGGGCCGGGTGCGGGGTGGCACCCCAGTCGATGAGGAAGGGCACCACGCCGTCCAGCGGCCCAGGGTGCGCGGCGGCGAGCCGCCACTCCAGCAGCTCGCCGGCCGGCGTGCGCCGCGACATCGGCCCGATCTCCCCGAGATCGGCACCCGCGGCCGCGGACGCCGCGGCGGCCGCCGCGATGTCGGCAGGATGGACGGCCCACGTGACCAGCCGCGCTCGGCTCGACGCGGCCACGCCGAACGGCACGGGCGCCCCGGGGTCGGCGGGGTGGTCCGGGTCCGGGCCGATGATCTCCAGGTAGCTCGTGTCCCCGAAGCCGACGAGGACGTTGCGGGTACCCCGGCCCAGGTGCCGCCCGCCCTGCGCGGGCTCGACCCCGGTCGCCGCGGCGAACGCGCGCGCCGCGGCGTCGAGGTCGGGGACGGCGTAGACGAGGTGGTCCAGCGAGGGCTCGACCGGGCCGAACCGGCCGTCCCCCGGGCCCGCCGGGCGGATGCTCATGGGAGCGATACTGGCCGGGGCGCGGGTGGACCGCTCGCCGGCGGATAGGTTGCCGGGAGTCCCGACCGCCGAAGGGAGTCCCGGATGGCCGAGCGCGTGCACGTCGCCGTCTCCGCCGGCGTCGCGGAGGTCCGCATGACGCGGCCCGACAAGCGCAACGCGCTCGACCCGGCCATGTTCGCCGCGCTGATCGACGCGGGGGAGGGGCTGACCGGCGACCCGTCGGTCCGCGCGGTCGTGCTCTCCGGCGAGGGCCCGGACTTCTGCGCCGGGCTCGACCGCTCCTCGTTCCGCGACCTCGCCAGGGGCGAGCGGCCCAGCGCCACCGTGCCGCTCCCGCCGACCGACGGGCCGGCGCGGGCCACCGGCCAGCGCGCGGTGCACGTCTGGCGCGCGCTGCCCGTCCCGGTCGTCGCCGCGGTGCAGGGCCACGCGCTCGGCGGCGGGCTGCAGATCGCGCTCGGCGCCGACATCCGCATCGTCGCGCCGGACGCCCGGCTCGCCGTCCTGGAGATCCACTGGGGTCTGGTGCCGGACATGACCGGCACGCAGGTCCTCCCGGAGCTGGTGGGCCGCGACCGGGCCAAGGAGCTGACGCTGACCGGGCGGATGGTGTCCGGCGACGAGGCGGTGCGGATCGGGCTGGCCACCCGCGCGGCCGACGACCCGCGCGCGGCGGCGCTGCAGCTCGCCGCCGAGATCGCGACCCGCAGCCCGGACGCCGTCCGCTGGGCCGTGCGCCTGCTCGACCTCGCGGGACACGTCGACACGGCGGCGGGCTACGCGGCCGAGCAGGAGGCCATGGCCGCGCTCGTCGGCAGCCCGAACCAGGCCGAGGCGGTGGCGGCCCGGCTCGGGCGGCGGCCTGCCGTCTACGCCGACCCGCCACCCCCGGCACCGCCGCGGGCCTGACCGGCGCCGGACACGCGCGGCCGGGCTCAGCCGGCCGGCATCAGGCCCAGCTGGGTGAGCAGGTCGACCTGGTCGAAGTAGAAGCGGGTGCTGACGAGCAGGCCGTCGCGCACGGTGTGCAGGCCCGCGAACGCCGCGGAGACCTGCCGGCCGGTGGCCGGGATCTGGCTCCCGTCCGGGGCCGCCAGCGGGCCGTCGTTCGTGCCGCTGAAGACCGACTCCTCGACGACGTCGGTGCCCTCGCCGAAGACCAGGCGCACCGTGACCCGGTTGTCCGAGAAGCCGCCGTTCCAGGCGTTCCAGAACTCGGTCAGCCCCTGGCGCCCCTTGCCGGTGAAGCCCGGCGCGGTGACCTCGCAGTCGTCGGCGTAGGTGGCGAAGAAGCCCTCCCGGTCGCGCGCGTTCCAGGCGTCGGCGCCGCGTTGCACGAGCTCTTTGCCGTCCATGACCCCATCCCTTCTCCGACGGTTCGACGCGGCGGGACCGGGCGTGTCGAGCCGGCGTGGTCCTCGCCGCTCCTACAGGAGCGCCGGAAGCGCCGCCCTGATACGAGCGGGCGGGCTGGATCCCAGCAGGTCGGCGAGCCGGACGCGGTGGCGGTTCTGTTCGGGCTGCGGCCGACGTCACCGTGGGCGACGCCGCATTCGGGTGGCCCGCGGGCCCGGCGCGCGCATCCTGGGCGGATGCCACCCCGCCGGAAGCGTCGAGGGCCGCCGCGGTCACTGCTGCGTGCGATCTTCCCGCCGCGGCTGCGCCGGGCCCTCCGGCGCCGCTGCGATCCCGACCCTCCTGCCCCCGACCCCCTTCTCCCCGATCCCGTTGCCCGCGACCGCGTCCCCCGAGACTCGACCGACCGAGCCGGCGCCGACCCGGCCCGCGCCGGGGCGCTGGATCCGCCACGAGGCGACACCCGGCGCCCGGGCCTACGACGTCTACCTGCCGGCCGGACACCGGCGCCGGGCCCGGGCGCCGATGCTCCTGCTCCTGCACGGCTGCCGCCAGGCCCCGGCCGAGTTCGTCGACGCCAGCCGGTTCACGGCCGTCGCCGACCGCAACCGGGTCGTCCTCGTCCTGCCGCGGCAGGAGAGCCGCCACCACCCGCAGCGCTGCTGGCGTTGGTACGAGGCCGCCCACCAGCAGCGCGGCTCCGGTGAGCCGGCGATGCTCGCGGCCGTCGTCGCGAGCGTCGTCGCGGAGCGGGAGCGCTGGCGGATCGACCCGCGCCGGGTCTACGTGGCCGGCCTGTCGGCCGGGGGTGCCATGGCGCTCGTCCTCGGCGCCTGCTACCCGGACCTCTTCGCCGCCGTCGGGGTGCACTCCGCCCCGCCCTACCGCGCCGCGACGCGGGCCGGCCAGGCCCTCGCCGCCATGGCCGCGCGGACGGCCGTCCCGTCGCCGCGGGACGAGGCCGGCACCCCGCTGATCGTCGTGCAGGGCACGGCCGACCGGGTCGTGCACCCGAACAACGGCGACCGCGTGGCCGACCAGTGGCTCGCGACGTGGCGGGCCGCGCACGCCCTCCCGACGGACGGGGCCCGGGTGACGCGCCGCCGCGTGGACGCGGGCCGTTCCGGCGACGGGCGCGAGTACACCCGCGTGCGGTGGTACACCGCACGCGGGCACCGGGTCCTCGAGCACTGGACGGTCACCGGCCTGGGCCACGCCTGGTCGGGAGGGCGTCCGGGCGGCTCGTTCAGCGACCCCGCCGGGCCCCGGGCCGCGACGGTCATGTGGGACTTCTTCCGCGGCCAGCGGCTGGAGCGCGCCGGCGCGGTCCCCCTACGGGCGGCCGGCGCCTGATGCGCTCCCCACCGGCCCGTCAGCCACTCGTCGAGGACTCCCGCGCCCCGGCGTCGGCCGGGACGGCCAGGTGGTCGACGACGGCGACCGCGCCCTCGACGCGCCCGGCCGCGCGGACGAGCCGTTCGACCTCCTCCGGGGTCTCGACCCGACCGGTGAGCGTCACGATGCCGTCCTGGACGTCCACCTGCACGCCGTCCGGCCCGTCGGCGGCCGGCGCGAGCAACTCGTCGACGATCTCGTCGCGGATCGCCGTGTCGTCGCGCAGGAAGACGGTGAGCACGTCGGAGCGCGACAGCACGCCCACCACCCGGCCGGCCTCGTCGCACACCGGCATCCAGCGCAGGTGCCGCTCCACCATCAGCCGGGCCGCCGTCGCGACCGTCGTCGTCGGCGCCACGGCCTCGACGAACGGCGACATGAGCTCGGTGGCGGTGGTGGCGCCGTCCTTGGCCTCGGGCTGGTCGCGGCGGACGTGGCGGGCCCGCCAGCGGCCCGGTGGCGTGTCGGGGCGGGCGGCCGAGGCCATCAGGTCGGCCTCCGAGACGACCCCGAGCAGGACGCCGGACGGGTCGACGATGGGCACCGCGCGGACGCCCGCGGTGTGCAGGAGCCGCGCCAGCTGCGCGAACGACGCGTCGGGCGTGGCGGTGACGACCTTCGTCGCCATGACCTCGGCCACTCTGGTGTGTCGCACGTCTCCGCCTACGCCGGTGCGACCGCGACGGCGGCCTCGGTGGTGAGGACCGGCTCGGCGACGGCCGCGGGCCGGACGATCGTCACGGGGCAGGTGGCGTGCAGGACGCACTGGAGCCCGACCGAGCCGAGCAGCGCGCTGCCCAGCGCGCCCCGGCCGCGATGCCCGACGACGAGCACGTCCGCTCCGGCCGCCGCGTCGACGAGCGCGTGGCCGGGCGCACCGGTCCGGGCCTCGACGTCGACCGGGACAGCGGCGAGCTCGGGGTGGTCGCGGCGGATCTCGTCGAGCTGGGCCCGTGCCGCGGTGCGCGCGTCCTCGGCGACCTCGTCCGGCCTCGGCAGGGCCGGCATGCCGTACACGCCCGCCCAGTAGTCCGGCAGCGCCGCCACGATGACGACCCGCAACAGCGCCTCGCGGCGCGCCGCCTCCCGCAGCGCGAACTCGACGGCCGGACGGGACGCGTCCGAGCCGTCCGTTCCGACGACGACCGAACCGGTGGGTGGCATCTGGTTCTCCTCTCGACGGCGCGGCCGGCGTCGCCGCTTCCTCCACGATGACCCGGGCGGTCCCGCGCCGGCACGGGCCGAAGTCACCACCCGGACCGGCCGGTGGTCCCGGCTCACCGGGCGCTGCCGGGACGTGGCCGTCTCGGAGCGGACGGTCAGTCCTCGTGCAGGACGGCCGTCACCGGGCGGCGCGGGGTGGCCGGCAGCGGGGGCGCTGGCGCCCAGCCCAGCCGCAGCACCAGCTGTGGCGACATCGACCCGCCCAGTACGTGGTCCCGCAGCGCCTGGCCGGTGTCGTCGACCTCGAGGACCTGGCTCAGCGGGCACGACGCCAGGCCGAACACGGTGGCCTGCAGCGTCACGGCGCTCAGGGCCTCGCCCGCGCGCAGCTGCGACAGGGCGTCGTCGGAGGCGGTGCCGATCACGGCGAGGAGCGCGCCGTCGAGCTCCTCGCCGTCGGGCTGCTCGAGGGAACCGGGGGAGAGCCGCCTGCCCTCGGCCGGGTCCGGCGTCTCGCGCAGGAGGTTCGCCGCCGGGATGCCGTCCTCGGCCCCCGGCCCGCCGGTCCAGGCGGCGGTCTCCGCCCGGTAGGCCGGGATGTCGTCCTGCAGGATCGCGGCGTCGCGCAGGGTCGCGAGCAGGCGGCTGCGGGCGCTGCCGCCGATCGGCGTGAGCAGGGCGCCCTGGTCGGCGGCCCGCTGCACGAGCGCGGTCCGCATCTGCTCCGGGACCTCCCAGGTGGAGTAACGGCGCCGGTCGGTCCGGCGCTGCGTGATGGCCGCGGCCAGATCGACGTCGGCCGGGTCCGGCGCCTGCGGCTCCAGCTCGAGGACGGCCAGGTCGTCGGGCCGCTCGCGGTCAGGGATGCGTCGCACCGCGGCGTGGACGCCGGCCGCCGCGAGGGCGATCCGGGTGTGGTGCAGCGCGGCGCCGCAGCTGACGACCAGGTCGCGGCCGTCCGCGTCGGTCGCGGGCAGCCACCGGCGGAGGTCCGCTTGCAGGGTCAGGGTGTTGCCCGTGAGGTGCCACCGCCAGGGCTGGCTGTTGTGGACCGACGGCGCGTGGCTGCCCAGCTCGACGGCCGCCCGCACGGTCTGCCGGTCCACGGTGTCGAGGATCGTCATGGTTGTCGTTTCCTTTCCTCGCGGGCGGGGCACGCCTGTCACCCTGGCCCGCCCGGAGCCGATGGGCCCAGATGCGGAAAGCCCCGCGCCACCCGGCCGAACGGCCCGGCGGCTCGGGGCACGGCGGTCGCGGGTTGCTCCTCAGTCCGTGAACCGGCAGCCGGTGACACCGATGACCGACTCGGCGAGCCGGGTGACGATGCTGCGCTCGGCCACGTCGGCCCGCCCGTCGGCCAGGGTCACCTCGCCGTCGACGACCCTGATCGCCCAGCGGTCCGGCCGGTCGTGGAGGGCCAGCCTTCTGCGGACGTCGGCCGCGATCAGCGCGTCGTCCCTGGCCAGGGCGTGCAGCAGGTCCCGGTAGGTGACGACCCCGACGACCCGCTGCGCCTCGACGACGGGCACCGCCCGATGGCCGGACGTCCCCAGGACGGCGAGCAGCGAGGCGACCTCCTGCTCGGGCGCCGTCGCGAGCACGTCCCGGCTCATGACGTCGGCGACGACGACGGCCGCTGTGCGCACGGGCCGCTCACCCACGGGAATCCGCGGGTCCGGTGGGAACCGGTCGGCGAGCAGGTCCGCCTCGCTGACGACCCCGACCAGCGCGCCGTCGCCGTCGACGACGGGCAGGCAGGTGAAGCCGTGCTCGTCGAGGACGGTCGCCGCCTGCTTCACCGAGGTCCCGGGCGTGACGACGACCGCGGGCCCGGACATCACCTCGCGCACGTGCATGGTCGCTCCTTCGTGACGCCGCGCGGCGGGTTCGCCGCTGGCGACACCACGCTCCGCCGCCCGCCGTCCCCGCGGCCAGCGGCGCACGGCCCGACCGAGCGGTCCGTTCGGCCCCCGGCCGGGGGACCGGACCGACCGGTCAGCGGACGGAGCGCCCGGGCCGCTCCCGGGCGGAGGTGGCTACTCGCCGGTGCCCTGCTCCACGTGGCCGCCGAACGCCATGCGCATGGCCGAAAGCAGCTTGTCGGCGTACACGGCCTCGCCGCGGGAGCTGAAGCGGGCGAAGAGCGACGCGGACAGGACCGGCACCGGGACACCCTCGTCGATCGCCGCCTTGACGGTCCAGCGTCCCTCGCCGGAGTCCGAGACGCGCCCGGCCATTCCGCCGAGCGACGGGTTCGCGTGCAGCGCGCCTGCGGTGAGGTCCAGGAGCCACGACGAGATCACCGAACCGCGCCGCCACACCTCGCTGACCTTCGCGAGGTCCAGGTCGTACTGGTAGTACTGCGGCTGCTCCAGCGGGGTGACCTCGGCCGAGTGCGCCTGCTCCGTGGAGCCCGCGTTGGCGTGCGCCAGCACGTTCAGGCCCTCTGCGTAGGCGGCCATGATCCCGTACTCGATGCCGTTGTGGACCATCTTGACGAAGTGGCCCGCTCCGGCCGCACCGCAAAGCAGGTAGCCCTGCTCCTCAGGGGCGGGGTCGCCGGACCGCCCCTGGGTGCGGTCGATGGATCCCAGCCCGGGCGCGATCGAGGCGAACAGCGGCTCGCAGTGCGCGAACGCCTCCGGCGTGCCGCCGATCATCAGACAGTAGCCGCGCTCCAGACCCCAGATCCCGCCGCTCGTGCCCACGTCCATGTACTCGATGCCCTGCTGGGCGAGCGCGGCGGCCCGGTCGTAGTCCTCGCGGTAGTTGGAGTTGCCGCCGTTGATGATGATGTCGCCGCGCTCCATGAGGCCGCCCAGCTGCTCGACGACCTTGTCGGTGATGCCGGCGGGGATCATCACCCAGGCGACCCGGGGGGTGGCGAGCTTCTGGACGAACTCCTCCAGCGAGCCGGCCCCCTCGGCGCCGTCGCCGACCAGCTCGGCCACGGTGTCGGGGTTGGTGTCGTAGGCGACGGCGGTGTGGCCGTCGCGCATCACGCGACGCACGATGTTGGCGCCCATGCGGCCGAGGCCGATCATTCCGAGCTGCATGGGGTGCAGCTTTCCGCACAACGATGCGTTCCCAGAAGTGCCGCGCGGGTGACCATCTGACGAGTTCCGGGCTTTCAGAGGCCGTGGACGGCGCGCGAGGGCGGTGCGCGGGGCGGTGCGCGCGTCGCTAGGGTCGGCGGCGGCCGGTCGGGTGAACCAGGCAGTGCGGAAGTGAGGTCGCGCCGTGGACCGCGAGGAGCGACGCGCGTTCGTCCGGGAGCATCGGACGTGCGTGTTCGGCTACGGCCGGCACGCCGACGGGCCGGCGATGACCGTCGTGTACTACCTGATGGACGGCGACGACATCCTCGTCAGCACCATGGCCGCCCGGGCGAAGGCCAAGGCCGTCGCGCGGAACCCGAAGGTCAGCCTCTGCGTGCTCGACGAGCAGTGGCCGCTGACGTACGTACAGGTCTACGGCGACGCGACGGTCGACCCGGACCCGGCGGCCGGCGCCGATCTCCTGCGCCGCGTGGTGGAGCTGATGGCGGGCGAGCCCGTGCCGCCGGAGCGGGTGGCCCAGATCGAGCAGATGGCCCGCGAGGAGGAGCGGGTCGTCGTGCGGGTCCGGCCCTACGCCACGTTCTGCACGCCGCCGCGGCACGTGCGCGCCATGTCCGACCTCGACTCGCTCACGCACTGGACCAGCAGCAGCCAGCCCTGGTGAGACCGGCCCGGCGGGTCTCAGCCGCACCCGGCCGGCGTGCGGCCGACGGCCAGGTACCCGATGCCGAGGGCGAGCTCCCGGACGACGAGGTCGGTGAGCCGCCCCGCGAGCCGGCCCCACGGCCGGTCGAACCCGCCGAAGTCCCTGACGAACGGCGCGTGGAGGGCCAGCGCCGTGGCGTTGAGCCCGACGGCCCACGGGGGCGCCCACTTCCCGCCGGTCGCGACGACGGCGGAGCCGGGTCGGAGCCGGCCCAGTACGTTGTCGAGGGCGGCTTCGGACTGCAGGACGTCGTGCGTCGCGCAGAACAGGGCGCGGTCGGCCGCGGGCAGGTCGGCGTCCTGCGCGGCCGCCGGCACCAGGACGACGTTGCTCCACCCGCTGCCGCGGACGCGGCGCGCGGCGAGGTCGAGCATCTCCAGCGCCGGGTCGAGCCCGACGATGGTCCCGGCAGGGCCGACGCGGCCGTGCAGCTCGTCGAAGCACAGGCCCGTCCCGCACCCGACGTCGATCACGGTGTCGCCGGGCTGCGGAGCGAGGGCGTCGACGGCCAGCTGCCGGTAATGGGCGAAGGCGGCGGTGCGGGTGTCGTAGGTCGGAGCGTCGCTGCCGTACGCGGCGGGCGTTCGCCTCGGGCTGACCATAGATCTACCTCGATCGGCTCGTGGTGAGCCACCCATCCTGGTCGGGGCGTGCCCGCACGCGATAGCGGCAGAAGGGTCAGGCTGCGTTGGTCGAGGTGGGCGACGGCAACCGGGCGGCGAGGCAGCAGGCCTCGAGGAGGCCTCGTCCGAACGTGGCGGGGTCGCCAAGGAACACGCCGTGGTCGCCCGGGACGGCGACGATGCGGCAGTCGGGGATGGCGGCGGCGAGCTTGCGCTGCCGGGCCGGCAGGACGACCCGGTCGTGCTCGGTGAGCAGCACGGCCGTCGGCACGTCCACGGTGCCGATCCACCGGTG
Source organism: uncultured Actinomycetota bacterium (assembly GCA_963728105.1). Lineage (GTDB taxonomy): Bacteria > Actinomycetota > Actinomycetes > Mycobacteriales > Pseudonocardiaceae > Pseudonocardia. The sequence continues at coordinate 67,719 of CAVSJZ010000079.1, forward strand.
CGAGGTGAAGCGGTTGGCGGCGAGCATCGCCTCCAGCGTGACCACGAGCGGCGTGCGGCGCAGCCGGGCCAGCGCGGCGCCGCGCGTGGCCGGGTCCATCCGGGCGTCGAGCAGCGGCCCGGCCAGCGCGTCCGACCCGATGGCGCGCAGGCCCGGCATGATCCGGGCGACCGGCAGGATCCAGGGCGTGGCCAGCCCGACGAGGGCCTCCGCCGGCGTCCCGGCCATGTTGCGCGCGGTCGCGCACAGCGCCAGGCCCGCGACCAGGTCCGGATGGCGGTGCCACAGCTCCTGGACCACCATGCCGCCCATCGAGTACCCGGCGGCGACGACCGGCCCGACGTCGAACGCCTCCACGACCGCAGCGACGTCGTCGGCGTAGTCGCCGACCTGCCAGCCCCCGCGGTGGTCCGGTCCCCGGCCGTGCCCCCGCAGGTCGGGGACGATCAGCCGGAAGTGCGCCGCCAGCGCCGGCAGCACCGGGAACCAGTTCGACTCCGCGTCGAGTGCCACCCCGTGCACCAGCACGAGCGCCGGCGCGCCGGCCGGGCCCGGCCACTCCCAGACCCAGGCGCGACCCCGCGGTCCGAGGTCGAGGTCGTGCTCACGCAGGAGCGCCGCTGATCGGTGCCTGCTCTCCCGCATGCGACGCTCCTCGGCACTGATCCGTCGACTCTCTCTCCAGGAGATCATGACTCGTCGGTAACCTGTTGGCAACATGGAAGCCCGGTCGCCGGGACCGATCGTAGGGAGCCCGGAAGCTGGCAGGGTGCCGCCAATGGACACCGAATCGGTGCTGGTCGGCGCCGCCACGCCGTCGACCGGACAAGGGGAGGGCAACCGCGTCGAGCCGGACGGGGACGGGCTGATGGGCCCGACCGCGTCAGGCATCCGCACGATGACGAAGTCGGGCTGTGCCGGATATGGGCCGCACGTTCCCCAACCGGCGATCATTCCCGCTCCGGCCGAGCCCTCACGCGGCCGGCTCCATCAAGATCACTGAACGGGGAGCTGGACGGCCACATGTGGCCCGCCCGTCCCCGGGCCAGCGATCAATCCCGCCCGGCTGCGCCCGCGCCGGTGATCGCCGCGCTGGCTGCTGGAAGCGTTGCATCTCGACGAGGAGGCCGCACAGCTCGAGCTCGGGCACGCGCCTGCGTCGCTGCGCGCCGGCACCGTCCCCGGCGCGGCCCCGCCCCCACCGTCCCCGGGGCGGTGCGGTTCGCGGGCGCAGCGGGACGGCGCGGGTCGTTCCAGCACTGAGCGGAGCGCGGCGTCCGTAGAGTGGCCTGGGCATGATCGAGGAGGAAGCCGGATGACCCGATGAGTCGCACGGCCCCGATGAGTCGTGACGCGCTGCCCCCGGTGGAGCGGCGCACCGTGCGCGCCGCCTACGACCGGGCGCTCGCCGAGGTGCCCGACGCGCTCGCCCAGGTCGACCGCACCAGCCGCTACACGACCGCCGGGAGCCACGACCGCTCGCTGCGGGTCGCGGGTGGGCTCGCCGCGCTCGGCGTGGCGCGGCAGGAGCCGGTCGCCGCGCTGCTCGACAACTCCCTCGACGCCGCGCACGTGTGGTCGGGGCTGGGGCTGGGCGGCATGGTCGAGGTGCCGGTCAACACCGCGTACAAGGGCGGCTTCCTGGCCCACGTCCTCAACGACTCCGCGGCCGCCACCCTCGTCGTCGAGGACGCCTACGTCGAGCGGGTCGCGCGGGTCGCCGGTGACCTCACGGCGCTGCGCACGCTCGTGGTGCGCGGCGACACCGCGGCAGCGGACGGGCTGGGCCTGCGCGCCGTCCCGTTCGACGAGCTGACCGCGGCCGACCCGGCGCCGGTCACGGCCGTCGAACCGGGCGAGCTGATCGCGTACATGTACACGTCGGGCACCACCGGGCTGTCGAAGGGCGTGCTGATCACCCACGCGCACGCCTACACCTACGGCTCCCGCGAGGACCAGGCCCGTCCGGCTCGCGGCGACCGGCTGCTCGTCACGCTGCCACTGTTCCACCTGACCGGCCTCTGGTACGGCATCTACCAGGGGATCATCCACCGCTGCCCGGTGGTGCTCGAACCGGCGTTCTCCGTCAGCGGCTTCTGGCCGACGGTCCGCGAGCACGGCATCACGGTGACCGTGATGCTCGGTGCCATGGCCGAGCTGCTCCAGCAGGCACCGCCCCGCTCCGACGACGCCGACAACCCGCTCGAGCTGGCCGTGATGGCCCCGCTGGCCAGCGACGTCGCCCGGTTCCGGGAGCGGTTCGGCATCCAGCTGGCCGCCGTCTACGGCATGAGCGAGATCGGTTGCGTCATGAACGGGCCGCCGGAGACCGTGGTCGGCGGCGAGTGCGGCTTCGCCCGCGACGGCTACACCCTGCGGCTGGTCGACGCGACCGGCGCCGACGTCCCGACCGGCTCCGTCGGCGAGCTGTGGGTGCGCCCCGAGGACCCGCGGACCGTGATGCGCGGCTACCACGGGCTGCCGGAGAAGACCGCGGAGACGCTGGTCGACGGCTGGGTCCACACCGGTGACGCCTTCCGCCGGGACGCCGAGGGCCGCTACTACTTCTCCGACCGCATGAAGGACGCGCTCCGCCGCCGCGGCGAGAACGTCTCCAGCTTCGAGGTCGAGCGGGTGATCAACGAGCACCCGGACGTGTACGAGAGCGCGGTCGTGGCCGTCCCGTCCGCGCTCACCGAGGACGACATCAAGGCCGTCGTGGTGCCCCGCGAGGGCCGCACGGTCGACCCGCGCGAGCTCACCGCGTTCCTCGTCGACCGGCTGCCCTACTTCATGGTGCCGCGCTACCTGGAGTTCCGGGACGCCCTGCCGAAGACGCCCACGCAGAAGGTCCACAAGCACGTCCTGCGCGAGTCCGGCGTCGCGGGCTGGGACCGCGAGGCCGCGGGCATCACGCTGCGGCGGGGCGGCCGGTGACGCTGCAGCCGCCGAAGGCGCTCCCGGCGAAGCTGCTCGTCGCGAACCGGGGGGAGATCGCGGTCCGCATCCTGTCCACCGCCGCCGCGCTGGGCGTGGCGACCGTCGCGGTCCACCCCGACGACGACGCGGCCTGCCTGCACGTGGCCCGCGCCGACGAGGCCGTCCGGCTGCCGGGGGCCGGCGCCGCGGCGTACCTCGACGTCGCGGCCGTCGTCGGGGCCGCCGCGACGACCGGCTGCGACGCGCTGCACCCCGGCTACGGCTTCCTGGCGGAGAACCCGGACCTGGCCAGGGCGTGCGCCGATCGGGGGATCGCGTTCGTCGGGCCGGCCGCCGCGACGCTTCAGCTGTTCGGGGACAAGCCCGCCGCCCGCGAGCGGGCCCGGGCACTGGGCATCCCCGTGCTCGCGGGCACCGGGGGCCCGACCGGCCACGACGAGGCGCGCGCGTTCCTCGACGCCCACGGCGCGGTCATGGTGAAGGCGGTCGCCGGGGGCGGCGGGCGCGGGATGCGGCCGGTGACCGACGCGGGCGCGCTCGCCGACGCACTGGCGCAGTGCGCGGCCGAGGCGCAGGCGGCGTTCGGCGACGGCGCGGTGTACGTGGAGCGCTACCTGCCCGGAGCCCGGCACGTCGAGGTCCAGGTCGTCGGCGACGGCGAGCGCGCGGTCGCGCTCGGCGACCGCGACTGCAGCGTGCAGCGGCGCCGCCAGAAGCTGGTGGAGATCGCGCCCGCGCCGGACCTGCCGGACCGGGAACGGCTGCACGAGCTCGCGGTCCGGCTGGTCGGGCGGTACGCGGGGCTGGCGACCGTCGAGTTCCTCTTCGCGGGGCCGGAGATCGCGTTCCTCGAGGTCAACCCGCGGATCCAGGTCGAGCACACGGTCACGGAGGAGGTCACGGGGCTGGACCTGGTCGAGATCGGGCTGCGGATCGCGGGTGGAGCCGATCTGGCCGACGCCGGGCTGGGCGCCGCCGGGCCGGCCGGCGTCCCGCCGAGCCGGGGCGTGGCCGTCGAGGCGCGCGTCAACGCCGAGACGGTCGAGGCCGACGGCACCGTCGTCGCGCAGGTCGGCGCGCTCACCCGGTTCCAGCCGCCGACGGGGCGGGGGGTGCGCGTCGACACCCACGGCTACGCCGGTTACGCAGTCGGCCCGCAGTACGACTCCCTGCTCGCCAAGGTGATCGTCCGCGGCCCGGACCTGGCCTCGGCCGCGGCGCGGGCCGGGCGCGCGCTCGCCGAGCTCGACGTCGAGGGCGTCGCGACCAACGCCGGCCTGCTGCGGGCGCTGCTCGAACGCCCCGAGCTGGGCGCGCTGGACACCGGCTTCGTCGACGCCCACCTGGGCGAGCTGCGCGACCGGGCGGCGACGCTCGGCGGGCCCGAGGCCCCCCGTGGGGAAAGCCACCCTCGTGCCCGCTCCGGGCCCGAGGGTGGCTTCCGTGAACCCGCTGGAGCCGCCGCCGATGGCCCGGACGGCGCCGTCGCCGTCCGCTCTCCCCAGCACGCCGTCGTCGTCGCGGTCGGCGTGGCCGCCGGCGACCTCGTCCCCGCCGGCGGCGAGGTCGCCGTCGTCGAGGCGATGAAGATGCAGCACGTCGTCCGCAGCGAGCGGGCCGGGGTCGTCGCCGCGGTCCCGGTCGCCGCGGGTGCGGCGGTGGCAGCGGGTGACCCGCTCGCCTGGCTGCGGGAGTCCGCGGCGGCCGACGCCCTCGCGGCGCCGGAGGCGGTCCCCGATCCCGCGCACGTCCGCGCCGACCTCGCCGAGAGCCTCGCGCGGCACCGGTCGGGCCTCGACGAGGCCCGGCCCGACGTCGTCGCGCGCACCCACGCGACCGGCCGGCGGACGGTCCGGGAGAACCTCGCCGACCTGCTCGACCCGGGCAGCCTCGTCGAGTACGGCGCGCTCACGATCGCGGCGCAGCGCAGCAGGCGCAGCGTCGAGGACCTCATCGCCCGCACCCCGGCCGACGGGCTGGTCACCGCCACCGCGACCGTCGGCGGGCTCCCGGTGGCGGTGCTGGCCTACGACTACTCGGTGCTCGCCGGCACCCAGGGCGTCCACAACCACCACAAGACCGACCGGCTGCTCGCCCTCGCGCTGCGGGAGCGGCTGCCGGTCGTGATCTTCGCGGAGGGGGGCGGCGGGCGGCCGGGGGACAGCGACACCTCGGCCGTCGCCCAGCTCGACGTGCCGACGTTCCGGCTGGCCGCGCGGCTGTCGGGCACCGTCCCGACGCTGGCGGTCGTGTCCGGCTACTGCTTCGCCGGCAACGCCGCCCTCGCCGGCAGCTGCGACACGATCATCGCGACCGAGGGCAGCAGCCTCGGCATGGGCGGCCCGGCGATGATCGAGGGCGGCGGGCTGGGCGTGGTCGCGCCCGGCGACGTCGGGCCGATGGACGTCCAGTGGGCCAACGGCGTCGTCGACGTCCTGGTGCCCGACGACGCGGCCGCCGTCGCCGCCGCCCGCCGCTACCTGTCCTACCTCGCGGGGCCGGCCGGCCCCGGCGAGCACGCCGACCAGCGCACCCTGCGCCATCTCGTGCCGGAGGACCGGCTGCGCTCCTACCCCGTGCGGCCGGTCGTGACGGCGCTGTGCGACACCGGCTCGGTACTGGAGCTGCGGGGCGGGTTCGGCGCCGGCGTCGTCACCGCGCTCGCCCGCATCGGCGGCCGGCCGGTCGGGGTGCTGGCCAACAACCCGCAGCACCTCGGCGGCGCGATCGACGGCGACGCCGCGGACAAGGCCACCCGCTTCCTGCAGCTGTGCGGGGCGCTGCGGCTGCCCGTCGTCTCGCTGTGCGACACGCCCGGCTTCATGGTCGGCCCCGACGCCGAGCGCACCGCGACCGTCCGCCGGTTCGCGGCGATGTTCGTCGCGGGCGCCCGGCTGACCGTCCCGCTGGTCACCGTCGTCCTGCGCAAGGGGTACGGCCTGGGTGCCATGGCGATGGCCGGCGGCGACCTCAAGGCGCCCGCGCTGGCCGTCGCGTGGCCCTCCGGCGAGTTCGGCGGGATGGGCCTGGAGGGAGCGGTCCGGCTCGCGTTCCGCAAGGAGCTCGACGCCATCGCCGACGCCGACGCCCGCCGCGCCCGCTACGCCGAGCTCGTCGCCGGCTACTACGAGCGGGGCAAGGCGCTCAACGTCGCATCGGTCTTCGAGATCGACGACGTCGTCGACCCGGCCGACACGCGGACGCTCGTGCTCGGGGTGCTGGACCGGGCGGCCCGGTCGGGTGACGGAAAGCCGACCTGAGGTCCGGACGACGGGTCGGTGCGGAAGAATCCGGCAGGCCGGACACCGACGTCACCAGCCCGAGGAGCCGCCGTGCCGAACCCCGTCCCGATGCGGACCCCGGTTCCCCGACGCCTGCGGGTCGCGCTGGCCGGTCTCGCGGCGGCCGTGGCCGTCGGGGCCTGCGACGTCGGCGCCCCCGCCCCGCCGCCGGCCGGACCGGCGCAGACCGCGACGGCCGTCGCGTCGAGCGACCCGCTGGTCGGGCGCCTGGCCACCCAGGTCGACGCCGCAAGGGCCGTGACCCACCTGCAGGCACTGCAGCAGGTCGCCGACGCGCACGGCGGCACGCGGGCCTCGGCGACGCCCGGCTACGACGCGAGCGTCGACTACGTGGCGGGCGTGCTGCGCCAGGCCGGCTTCGCCGTCAGCACCCCGTCGTTCACGTCGGACTCCGGCACCGCGGAGCGCAACGTCATCGCCCAGACCACGACCGGCGCCACCGGCCAGGTCGTGATGATCGGCGCGCACCTCGACTCGGTGAAGGCGGGCCCCGGGATCGTCGACGACGGGTCCGGCGTCGCGAGCCTGCTGGAGATCGCCACCCGGCTCGGGCCCGCGCCGGCCGTCCGCAACGCGGTGCGCTTCGCCTTCTTCGGCGGCGAGGAGACCGGCTCGACGGGGTCGACCGCCTACGTCAAGGGCCTGCCGGCGGCCGACCGCAGCGCGATCAGGATGTACCTGAACGTCGACATGACGGCCTCGCCCAACGGCGGCTACTTCGTCCAGGGCGGCCAGGGCCGCGACACCGACGCCACCGGGCCCGCCGGGTCGGCGACCGTCGCCGGCGTGCTCGCGGACCGGCTGCGGCAGGCCGGCGTTACGCCGCAGCTCATCCCGTTCGTCGGGGACGACGAGGCGCCGTTCATCGAGGCGGGCATCCCCGTCGGAGGCGCCGAGAACGGCGACCGCCACAAGAAGACGGCCGAGCAGGCCGCGATGTGGGGCGGCCAGGCGGGCGAGCGCTACGACCGCTGCTACCACCAGGCCTGCGACCGCATCGACAACGTCAACCAGGACCTGCTCGCCCACTACCTGAAGGCGCTGGCGGGCACGGTCGCGGTCTTCGCCACCTCGACCGACGCCCTGCGCTGAGCCTCAGCCGCCGGCCGGGACGGGCGGCGGCGGGGGCGGCGGGCCGTCGAACCGGTGCACCTCGACCAGGACCCTGGCGCCCGCGCAGCCCTGCGACAGCGACGACGAGCCGACGTCGCGGGTCAGCACGTTGACGTTGCCGGCCGTGCACAGCACCGGCGAGCCGCCGGGGTCCTCGACCGGCGAGAACCACGCCCCGGTGGACATCTGGACGACGCCGGCGAGCAGCGCGCCGTCCAGCCTCGCGCCGGCCAGGCAGGCGCCGCGGTCGTTGTGGACGCGGACGAGGTCGCCGTCGGCGATCCCGCGTGCGGCGGCGTCGGCGGGGTGCATGCGCAGCGGCTCGCGCCCGGCGACCTTGGACGCCTGGCTGTGCGGGCCGAAGTCCAGCTGGCTGTGCAGCCGGGTCGCGGGGTTGTTGGCGAGCAGCACGAGCGGGTACCGCCCGGCGCGGTCCGCGCCGTGCCACTCCTGCGGCTCCTGCCAGACCGGATGGCCGGGGCAGTCGGGCAGGCCGAAGCCCGCCACCGTGCGCGAGTGCAGCTCGATCCGCCCGCTGGGCGTCCGCAGCGGATGGGCGTCCGGGTCCGCGCGGAAGTCGGCGAGCAGGACGGTGTCGGGCGGCACCTCCAGCTCGAGCCGCCCCTGCGCCCAGAACGTGTCGAAGTCCGGCGCCCGGTCGGCGCCGTAGCGGTCCCGCCAGCGCTCGTACAGGTGCCGCAGCCACGCGTCGGCGTCGCGGCCCTCGGTGAACGTGTCGGCGACGCCGAGCCGCCGGGACAGCTCCGCGAACGTCGTGTAGTCGTCGCGGGCCTGCGCGTACGGCGGGGCGTGGCGGTGCATCGCCGTCAGGTGCGGGTCGGTGCGGACGGCGCCGATGTCGTCGCGCTCCAGGGTCACCGTCGAGGGCAGGACGACGTCGGCGTGGCGGGCGGTGGCCGTCCAGTACGGCTCGTGGACGACGACCGTGGGCACCGCGCGGAACGCGCGGCGCAGGCGGGCCAGGTCCTGGTGGTGGTGGAACGGGTTCCCGCCCGCCCAGTAGACCAGCTCGATGTGCGGGTAGCGGTGGCGCGCCCCGTCGTAGTCGTACTCGGCCCCTGGCTGCAGCAGCATGTCGGCGATCCGCGCGACGGGGATGGCCGCCGGCACCGCGCCGACCAGCTGGGGGAGCGTCGGCGGCCCGACCCCGTTGAGCGGGACGCCGCTGTCGGCCATCGACCCGTAGCCGAACCCGAACCCGGCGCCCGGCAGGCCGATCCGGCCCAGTAGCGCCGCCAGCAGCACCCCCGCCCACACCGGCTGCTCGCCGTGCTCGGCCCGCTGGAGCGACCAGCTCACCGTCACCATCGCGTGCCGGTCGGCCAGCTCACGGGCCAACGCGGTGATGTCCGCCGCCGGGACGTCGCAGATCGCCTCCGCCCACCCGGGGGTCTTCTCGACCCCGTCGACGGACCCGTCGAGGTACCCGAGCGCCTCGTCGACGCCGGCGCAGTAGCGGGCGAGGAACGTCGCGTCGTGCCGGCCCTCGGCGACGAGGACGCGGCACAGCGCCAGCATCAGGGCCGTGTCGGTGCCCGGCCGCAGCGGCAGCCAGCGGGCCGGCAGGCCGTCCGGCAGGTCGGCGCGGTCGGGGCCGGCCAGCACGACCTCCCCGCCGCGGCGCACGAGGTCGGCGAGATGCCCCGCCGAGCGGTGCGCGGTCACCCCGCCCGGGGCGACGGCGAGGTTCTTGGCCGGGATGCCGCCGAAGCACACGAGCAGCTCGGTGTGGGCGGCCACCTGCGACCAGGACGTGAGCGAGTGCGGCACGTCGAGGCGGCGGCCGAGCACGTAGGGCAGGAACACCGACGCCGTGCCCGTGCTGTAGGTGTTGACCGAGCGGACGTAGCCGCCCAGCGCGTTGAGGAAGCGGTGCACCTGGCTCTGCGCGTGGTGGAACCGTCCGGCGCTCGACCAGCCGTAGGAGCCGCCGAACACCGCCGCGGGCCCTGGCCCGGAGTAGACCCTGGCCAGCTCGGCGGCCAACCGGTCGAGCACCTCGTCCCAGCCGAGCTCGACGAACGTGTCCGTGCCCCGGCGCTCGTCCGGTCCCGGCCCGTTCTCGAGCCAGCCGCGGCGGACCATCGGCGCGGCCACCCGCAGCGGGTGGCGCAGCGCGCCGACGACGTTGCCCAGCAACGGGGACGGGGCCGGGTCCAGCGCCGCCGGCCGGACGGCCGTGACCTCGCCGCCGGCGTCGACGTCGGCGGTGAAGGCGCCCCAGTGGGACAGGTGGGTGGACGCGGTGGTTCCGGCCATCGTCCGATCATCCCCGCGGGGCGGCCGCGTGCCCATCCCTTTCGGCGGCCGGTCAGCCCTCGCCGCGCGGGAGCTCGAACGCCTGCCGCGGGTCGATCGCGTGCCGCCCGTTCGCCAGCGCGGTGACGGTGACCGACCCGAACGCGCCGGCGTGGTCGAACATCAGCGCCGTCACGACCGCGATGCCGTCGCTCTCCATGCGGTGCTCGGTGGCGAGCCCGAGCTCGACGCCGGCCGGCAGCCGGGCCAGCGCCAGTGTGAGGTCGGCGTTGATGAACTCGATGCCGGCGTCGCCCCAGTTGCCGACCATGCTCGCGAGGTCGGCGACCATCGCCGCGTGCTGGAACGGCGTGGGCTCCTCCCCGTCGACGACCGCGGTGGGCAGGTTCCACAGCTGCTTTCGCGCGGCGTTCGCGTGGGCGTGCGGGGTGGCCGTCCAGCCCACGCCCTCGCTCCAGAACAGGCGCGGCTCGGCGCTGGCCGGGCGCAGGTGCGGCGGCGGGGGCGCCGGGGCCGGGTCGCCGGACCACGTCGCGCCGACGGACGTCCCGCCGGGCGCGAGGAACAGGCCGGACGCGCGGGCGACGGCGCGGTCGTCCTGCACGAGCTGCGCCTCGACGACGCACAGCCGCCGGCCCGCCCGGACGACCCGGGCCGTCGCCGTGGCCGGCCGGTGCAGGGTGGTGGGCCGGAACAGGTCGACGGTCCACCGGGCGGGGCGCACCTCGGTGGCGGCGCCGAGGTCGGCCACCGCGTGCTCGGCGGCCCTGGCGAGCGCACCGCTGACCGCGACGCCGCGCACGGTCTCGACCGGTCCGCCCCAGCGGCTGGCCGCCGCGGGCCGGGGGAGCAGGACCTCGCCGGTACCGGCCCCGTCCGCGGTGAAGAAGGCGTCGATCATGAGTCCTGATCGTATTTCGCCGGGGGTAGGGTCACGGCATGTCCTCCCGACCGCTCCCGTGGTCGCCGGGCACGGAGACGGACGCCCGTGGCACGGCCTGACGGGCGCGAGGTCGCGGCGGTGTTCGCGGGCGGCGCGATCGGCACGCTCACGCGGGTCGGGCTCGCCGAGCTCTTCCCGTCCGGCGCCGGGACCTGGCCGTGGCCGACCTTCGTCGTCAACGTCCTGGGCGCGTTCCTGCTCGGCTACTTCGCGACGCGGCTGCAGGAGCGGCTCCCGCTGTCCAGCTACCGGCGACCGCTGCTCGGTACGGGGGTGTGCGGCGGCCTCACGACGTTCTCGACGATGCAGGTCGAGATCGTCAAGATGGTCGACGCGGGCCATCTCGCGCTCGCCGGCGCGTACGCGCTGGTCAGCGTCGTGGTCGGGTACGCGGCGGTGCAGCTGGCCACGGCCATGGTCCGGCGCGTGCGGGTCCGCCTGTGAACCCGCCGGTCTGGGTCGGGGTGGTGCTGCTCGGCGGCGTCGGCGCCGTGGCGCGCTTCCTCGTCGACCGGTCGATCTCGGCGCGGCTGGGACGGTTGTTCCCCTACGGGACCCTGGTCGTCAACCTGTCGGGGGCGGTGCTGCTCGGCCTGGTGACCGGCCTGGCCCTGTCCAGCAACGCGTCGCTGCTGGCGGGGACCGCGACCGTCGGCGCGTACACGACGTTCTCGACGTGGATGTTCGAGACCCAGCGCCTCGCCGAGGACCGCCAGGTGCTCGGCCTGCTGGCCAACGTCCTCGTCAGCCTCGCGGCGGGGGTGGCCGCCGCCGCGGCCGGGCGGTGGCTGGGCGGTGTCCTGTGAACGGCGGTGTCCTGTGAACGGCGGTGTCCTGTGAACGACGACTGCCTCAAGCTGACCGCCTACTTCGGCGAGCGCGGCCGCGCGCAGGGCCGCTTCCTCGCCGACGTCCTGCTCGACCGGTGCGGCCGGCGCGAGATCGCGACGAGCGTCCTGATGCGCGGCATCGAGGGGTTCGGGCTCAAGCACCACCTGCGCACCGACCGCCTGTTGACGCTGTCGGAGGACCTGCCGCTGGTGGCGGTCGCGGTCGACGAGCGGCAGCGGATCGAGGCGCTGCTGGCCGACCTGGTCGCGATCGACCACCGCGCCCTGCTGACCCTGGAACGGGCGCGGATGCTGCGCGGCGAGCTCGGCCCGGTCGCACTGCCGGAGGAGCTGCACGAGGCGACCAAGCTGACCGTCTACGTCGGACGCCAGGAGCGCGTCTACCGCGCGCCGGCGTTTGCGGCCGTGTGCGACCTGCTCCACCGGCGGGGCGTCGCCGGGGCGACCGTGCTGCTCGGCGTGGACGGCACGGCGCACGGGGTCCGCGAGCGGGCCCGGTTCTTCGGGCGCAACGCCGACGTGCCGATGATGATCATCGCCGTCGGGGACGGGGACCGGATCGCGCGGGTGCTGCCCGAGCTGGGCGCGCTGCTGCGCCGCCCGCTCGTCACGCTGGAGCGGGTGCGGGTGTGCAAGCGCGGCGGCACGCTCGTCGCACCGCCGCACGAGCTGCCGGGGACCGACGAGCGCGGCCGCCCGCTCTGGCAGAAGCTGATGGTCTACACGTCCGAGCGGGCGATGCACGGGGGCATGCCGCTGCACCAGGCCATCGTGCGCCGCCTGCGCGAGACCGGCAGCCGCGGTGCCACGACCCTGCGCGGCATCTGGGGGTTCCACGGCGAGAGCCCTCCCCACGGCGACCGGGTCTGGCAGCTGGGCCGCGCGGTGCCCGTCACCACCGTGATCGTGGACGAGCCGGCCGCCATCGCCCGGTCCTTCGCGGTGGTCGACGAGCTCACCACCGAGCACGGTGTCGTCACCAGCGAGCTCGTCCCGGCGCTGAGCCTGGTGCCCGAGGACGCGCCCCGCACCGGCCTGCGGCTGGCCCGCCTGCGGTTCTGACGTCCGTCGCCGGTCGTCGGGACAGGAGGCGCCGGAACGGTATCCGGCGACGGCGCGGCGCCGTAGGCTCGAAGCACTGATCGCGCAGTAGCGGGCGGTGGCGACGATGAGGACAGCACCAGGGTCGTCACTCGTCGCTGTCGCCGGCCGCCCCGGTGGCGCCGACGACGGGCTGGCGGGCCTGCTGCACCGGATGCCCGGCGAGCTCGCGGGTGCCGCCGACGCGGTGGTGGCCAGGGCGTCGCTGCTGCTGGGGTCGCCGGTGACCGTGGCGTCCTGGTCCGACGAGCGCTGGACCGTCGTCGCCGGCGCCGGCACGGGGCTCGCGGGCCTGCCGCCGACGGGACCGCCCGCCGGCGGGATACCCGCGCCCGGCCGGGGCCGCGTGACGGCCGAGGGCGGGTGCATCGCGCTGTGCTGGGATCCCGAGCTGGACGTCGGCCCGGCCGCGCACGGGGTGCTCCGCCAGGCGTGCGTCTGGCTCTCGCTCGCCGCGGCGGCGCAGTCGGCGGGCAGCGAGGTCGAGGCCGCGGGCGCGGAGACCGAGGCCGTGCGCGAGGTCGCCAGGCAGCTGCTGTCGGTGCGCGACCTCGACCAGGTCCTGCGCTCGATCGCCGAGCGCACGCTGCGGCTGCTGGACTCCGACATCTGCGGCGTCATGCTGCGTGAGGACGACGTCGTGCGCATGCGGGCGTGCGTCGGCAACCGTGTCTCGCAGACCGCGCGGCTGGCCATGCACCGCGGCCAGGGCGTCGCCGGGCTGGTGTTCCTGACCGGGGAGCCCGCCAAGACCGACTCCTACCTCGACGACCGGACGATCAGCCAGGACTTCATGTCGCTGGCGGTCAAGGAGGAGACCCGCTCCGCGCTCGCGGTCCCGCTGCGCCTGCGCGGCCGGCTCATCGGCGTGCTGGAGGTGTGGCGCCGCCGGCCGTCGGTCTTCACCGGCCGCGACATCCGGCGGATGGTCACGCTGGCCGACTTCGCCACGATCGCGATCGACAACGCCCGCCTGCACGACGAGCAGGCGGCCGCCGCCGCCGAGACCGAGCGCGCCCGCGATGCGCTGACGGGGCAGGTGGCGCTGCTCGACCGCTCGTCGCAAGTCCAGCAGGAGCTGCTCACGACGGTCATCGAGGGCGGGGGACTGGCCGCCGTCACGCGGACGGTCGCGGTCGAGCTGGACTGCCAGGTCGGGGTCTACGGGCCGGACGGGACACTGCGGGCTGCGCACAGCGGCCGGCGGCTGATGTCCGCGCTGCCCGACACGATCACCGACGTCGACCGGCGCAGCCACGGCGGCGAGCGCGGCCGGTGGGTGCGCCCGGTCTACGCCGACGGCGACCAGGTCGGGCACGTCCTGCTGCTGCAGGGCGGGCAGCCGGCCGACGCGATGGTCGCCGCCGCGGGGAACGTCGCCATGGCGTGCTCGCTGGCCCTGCTCCGCGAGCGCGCGGCCAGCCGGGCCCGCGCCGAGGCGACCGAGCAGGTGCTCTGGGACCTGCTGCAGGGCCCGATCGAGCACCGCCTCGCCGCCCGCACCCGGGCCCAGCAGCTCGGCCTGGTACTCGGGGGACGGCTGCGCGTCGTCTCGGGACGGCTGGAGAACATCGCCGCGCTGGCCGGCGAGCACGCCTGGGACACCTCGCAGACCGAACGGGTGCGGCGCCAGATCCTGCGGACCGTCCGGTCGCTGGAGGACGGGCGCGGCCTCGCGCTGGCGAGCCTGCGCGGCAACGAGATCGTCGCGGTGGCGGCCGACCTCGACCGGGCCGAGGCGCGCGACCTGGTCGACGCGTTCGTGGCCGCGGTCCGACGGGACTGGCCGGATCTCGCCCTGACCTGGGGGATCAGCCGCGAGCACGGCGAAGCCGTCGAGCTGCCGAGCGCGCTCAACGAGGCACGGACGGCCCTGTCGGCGGCACGGCGGCTGGGCGGGGAGAGCACGTTCCTCTACGAGGAGCTGGGCATCGTGCGGCTGCTGCTCGGCTCGGGCGACGACCCCGACCTCCAGACGTTCATCGACGAGGTGACCGGCCCGCTCGTCGCCTACGACCGCGACAACGACGGCGCGCTGGTGCGGACGCTGCGGGCGTTCTTCGACGCCGACTGCTCGCAGCGGCTCGCCGCGGACCGGCTGTTCATCCACCACAAGACCCTCCGCTACCGCCTGGAGCGGATCCGGCAGCTCACCGGCCTCGACCTGGGCCGCCACGAGGACCGGATGCGTGCCGACTTCGCGCTGCGGCTCCTGCAGGTCAACCAGGTCGCGCGGGACGAGGCCGAGGAGGAGGCCTGAGCTCCGCAAGCTCCGCTCAGCGCCGATGTTCGCTCCGCACGCTCCGCTCAGCGCCGATGTTCGCTCCGCACGCTCCGCTCAGCGCCGATGTTCGCTCCGCACGCTCCGCTCAGCGCCGATGTTCGCTCCGCAAGCTCCGCTCAGCGCGGCGGGACCACGGCCTGCTCGACGATCCCTTCGGTCTCCGCGTGCGGGCGCGGCATCACGTGGCTCGCGTACAGCTCGCCGACCCGCGCTGCGGCGGCGCGCCCGGCGTCGACCGCCACCTGGACCGCGCCGACGTCGCCGCGGACCAGCACCGACACCTGCCCGCTGCGCAGCGTCCGGTAGCCCTCGATGCGCACGTCGGCCGCCTTGACCATGGCGTCGGCCGCCTCCAGTGCGCCGACCAGGCCCCTGGTCTCGATGAACCCGAGAGCGCCGCCGGCCCGTCCCCCGTCCGCCATGACCCGTCCCTCCGGTCGCGCCGACCCGCGCGGCCGTCCCGACGGTACCGCCCGAGCACCGGTGCCGTCCCGGTCCAGCCGGAGCGGGACGTCCCACGCCGAGCGCTTCCCCCGATCGACCGACACGGCGACCGTCCGGTCCGGGGCCCGGCCGGCCGACGGTGGCCTGCGTACGGGTCCGCGAACGTGAGATGGTCACCGCAGGACCGACCCGGAGGACCCGACCGTCATGGCCAGCACGCCGACCACCACCGCTCCCACCCCGACCGCACCGGCCCCCACGCCCGCCCCCGTTCCGGTCGCCACGAGGGGTCGCGCGGCCGACGCCCGGGCCGTCGACGCCGCCGACCGGCGGATCTTCCTGGGCGCCGCGGCGCTGCTCGCCGCCGTCACCGCCGCCGGTCTGGCCATCGGTCTCGGCGTCGGCCTCGCCGACACGCCCTCGGCGGCCGCACCGGGTGCCGGGTCGCCGGCGGCCGGCCACGTCCTGCCCGACCGCGTCCCGGCGCCGCGCTGACCGGCTCGGCCGGGCGCCGAGGCTCAGTGCACGACCAGCTTCAGCGCCACGACCAGGGCGCCCAGCGCGATCTCGGCCAGCACGAGCACGACCCGCCGCCGGCCGCTCAGCCGCGAGCCCCGCGCCGCCAGGAGCGCGACGCCCACCTGCGTCCCGCCGAACACCACCGCCGCGCCGACGAGCCCCGCGCGGACCGACCACGCGCCCGTCGCGGCGAGCGCGATCACCACGACCGGCGCGAACGCGATCTCCAGCACCTGGCTGGAGATCAGGACGGCCCGCCGCAGCGGCCGGCCGCGGGGCAGCTCGCCGTGCGCGCCGGAGTGCGCGACGATCTCGGCGACGAGGCCGGCCG
Organism: uncultured Actinomycetota bacterium; assembly: GCA_963728105.1. Classification (GTDB taxonomy): domain Bacteria; phylum Actinomycetota; class Actinomycetes; order Mycobacteriales; family Pseudonocardiaceae; genus Pseudonocardia. The sequence continues at coordinate 83,827 of CAVSJZ010000079.1, forward strand.
CGAACAGGCCGACCATCGTGCCCGCCAGCTCCCACGCCGCCGCCCACGCCGAGGTCTCGGCGGCGTAGTCGAGCAGCACGAGGACCGTGGCGAGCCCCACCAGCGTCGCGTAGACCCGCTCGCGCAGCGCGGGCGATGCGGTGTCCGGGTTCAGCAGCGGATGCCGGTCGAGACCCTCGCGCGGGTCGTCCGTGACCATGAGCGCATTGTCGGGTCGGATCGGCCCGCCCGACCCACCGACGCAGCGGCTGCCCGAAACCCGCGCGCGCTGACCGGAATGCGCCCCGATCTGGCCCGCCGGGTTCCTCCCGGTCGACCACGCATTCCGGGGCGTCGATCGCGGCGCGGATGGACCGCCTGCCGATCACCGGCCTGCACGGCAGGGCCACCGTCGTCATCGGCGCGCTGGGGGCCGTCGCGCTCGCCCTCGAGTCCGTCAACACCGCCGGCACGGACGCCCGACGCCGGAGCGCTCCGGCGTCAGGCGCGCGCCGACCCCGGACCTCAGCCCTGCGCCAGCTCGGCCACCGGCTGCCACTGCTCCCAGGTCGCCAGCCGCCGCTCGTAGTCGGCGCGGGCGATGCCGAGCGGGGCGGTCCCGAAGAAGCAGCGCAGCGGCGGCTCCTCGGCGTCGACCAGCTCCAGGACGGCCTGCGCCGACGCCCGGGGGTCGCCCGGGTCGCCGACCCGCTGCCGCCGCTGCTCGACGACCTGCTCGTGCAGCTGCTCGTAGCCGGGGAGCTCGGCGGAGTGCCTTGCGGAGCTGCCCGCCCAGTCGGTGTCGAAGCCGCCGGGCTCGATGAGCGTGACCTTGACCCCGAAGCCCGCGACCTCCTGCGCCAGCGCCTGGCTGAGGCCCTCCAGCCCCCACTTCGACGCGTGGTACATCCCGACCAGCGGGAACGCGCTGATCCCGCCGATCGAGGAGACCTGCAGGATGTGGCCGGAGCCCTGGGCCCGCAGGATCGGCAGCGCCGCCTGCGTGACCCACAGCGCGCCGAACAGGTTGGTCTCGATCTGCGCGCGGGCCTCGTCCTCCGTCAGCTCCTCGACGAAGCCGAAGTGGCCGTAGCCGGCGTTGTTGACGACGACGTCGAGCCGGCCGAACCGCTCGTGGGCCTGCTGGACGGCGGCGAAGTCGGCCGACCGGTCGGTGACGTCGAGCTGCAGGGGCAGGAACCGGTCTCCGTACTTGGCGGCGATGTCGTCGAGGGTGGCCGTGTCGCGCGCGGTGGCGGCGACCGAGTCCCCGCGCTCCAGCGCCGCGAGGGTCCACTCGCGGCCGAACCCGCGCGACGCGCCGGTGATGAACCAGACCTTGGATGCCATGTCCGGTACTACCCGGCCCGGCGGCCGGGTATTTCCCGTGTGAACCGCGCCACG
>CAVSJZ010000080.1:0-27193 GCA_963728105.1 uncultured Actinomycetota bacterium
TGTTGACGCGCTTGGTTCGGTTCGTATTGCGGCGAAGCCCGGCCCACCGCCCCCGTGCGTGCCCGTCATCCACGTGCAGGCGGAGCTGGGCATGACGGTCGGCAAGGCCGCCGCCCAGGTCGGGCACGCCTCGATGCTGTACGCCGCCGCGTTCGGGACGCCGCAGGGCCCGACCTTCGCGGTGCGGGACGCGGGTTCCGCCGACTGGCCCGCGCTGCTGGCGGCGGCCGCCGCCGGGGACGCCGCCGCGGTGCGCGACGGCGGGTTCACCGAGGTCGCCCCGGGCACGGTGACGTGCGTCGTGACCCCGCCCCTGCGGGCCTGAACGCGGGGGAGGCCGCATGCGTATCCGGGAGGCCGACGACGCGGACTGGCCGGCGCTGTACCCGATCTTCACGGCGGTCGTGGCGGCCGGCGACAGCTACGCCTACCCCGAGGGCGCGACGTCGCAGGAGGCGCGGGCCCTGTGGATGGGCGGGCAGGCCCGCACCGTCGTCGCCGAGGACGGCGGCCGCATCCTGGGGACCGCGATCATGGGCCCGAACCGGCCGGGCAGGGGCGCGCACATCGCCACGGGCAGCTTCATGGTCGACCCCGCCGCCCGGCGGATGGGCGTCGGCCGCGCCCTCGGCGAGCACCTCGTCGCGTGGGCCGGCGCGGCGGGCTACCGCGGCATCCAGTTCAACGCGGTCGTGGAGACCAACACCGCCGCCGTCGCGCTGTGGCAGGAGCTCGGGTTCCGCATCCTCGGCACGGTGCCCGGCGCCTACCACCACGCGACGGCCGGCTACGTCGGGCTGCACGTGATGTTCCGGCCGCTCCCGTGACCGTCGTGGGGGTGCGGGCCGTCGCCGGGCTCGTGACGGCCGTGGGAGGCTCGTGACATGGCCGTGCGACGGATCGAGGCGGGCGAGCGGCGCGCCCGGGTGGCGCTGCGGCACCGGCACGTCGCCGCGCAGCGCAGCGACGACGTCGTCGCGGTCACCGCGTCGCTGCTCGCCCTGCACTCGACGGACCCGGTCTCGGTCTACCTCTCGACGGCCGCCCGCATGCGCACGCCCGCGCTCGCGGCCGTCGACACCGCGCTGTACGAGGACCGGACGTTGCTGCGCCACCACGCCATGCGCCGCACCCTGTGGGTCCTCCCGCCGGACACGGCCCGCCTGGCCCACCACGGCTCGACCACCGCCGTCGCCCGCACCGAGCGGCGCAAGACCGTCGGGTTCCTCGACGCCGCCGGTGTGGCCCGCGCCGAGGACTGGCTGACCGCGGCGATGACGGAGGTCGAGGCGCTGCTCGTCGAGGAGGGGCCGCTGTCCGCCCGCACGATCGGGACCCGGCTGCCGGACCTGGCCGTCCCGCTGACGATCGGCGGCGGCCGCAACGTCGGCACGCAGTCCGCGCACTCCCGGGTGCTGCTGCAGCTGGGCTTCGACGGGCGCGTCCTGCGGGCCCGGCCGACCGGGACCTGGATCAACGGGCAGTACACGTGGGCGGCCACGCGGACCTGGTGGCCCGACGGCTTCGGCGCCATCGACGAGCGGGCCGCCGCGGCCGGGCTCGCGGAGCGGTGGCTCGCCGCCTACGGCCCGGGCACGGCCGCCGACCTGCAGTGGTGGGCCGGTTGGACCGCCACCGCGACGCGGCGGGCGCTCGCCGACGTCGGCGCCGTGGAGGTCGAGCTGGCCGAGGGCACGGGTCACGTCCTGCCCGGGGACGTCGACCCGGTCGCCGACCCCGGCCCGTCGGCCGTCCTGCTGCCGGGGCTGGACCCGTCGACGATGGGCTGGAAGCAGCGCGGGTTCCACCTCGACCCGGACGACGCCCCGCTGCTGTTCGACCGCTACGGCAACGGCGGGCCGACCGCGTGGGTCGACGGCCGCATCGCAGGCGCCTGGCACCAGCGCGCGGACGGCTCGATCGCGCTGCACCTCACCCGCGACGTCGGCGCCGAGGCGCTCGCCGCGCTGGAGGAGCGGGCGGGCGAGCTGGAGAAGCTGCTCGGCGACGTCCGGTTCCGGGTCCGGTTCCCGTCCCCGGTGCTGGCCCGGCTGGAATAGGCACCGCCCCGGGCACCCGGGTCGGGGCGCCGGGTCCGGGGCCGGTCAGGCGCCGCGCAGCCGGCGGAGGGCGGCGCGGACCTTCTCCGCGTCGTCGGTCGCCCAGAACGGCGGCAGGGAGGCGCGCAGGAACCCGCCGTAGCGGGCCGTGGCCAGCCGCGGGTCGAGGACCGCGACGACCCCGCGGTCGTCGAGGCCGCGCAGGAGCCGCCCGGCCCCCTGGGCCAGCAGCAGCGCGGCGTGCGTCGCGGAGACGGCGAGGAACCCGTTGCCGCCGCGGGCGTCGGTGGCGCGCTGGCGGGCCGTGACGAGCGGGTCGTCCGGTCGCGGGAACGGGATCCGGTCGATGATCACGCAGGACAGCGACGGCCCGGGCACGTCCACGCCCTGCCAGAGCGACAGGGTGCCGAACAGCGACGTCGGCTCGTCCTCGGCGAACCGCTTGACCAGCAGCATCGTGGCGTCGTCGCCCTGGCAGAGCAGCGGCGTGTCGAGGCGCCCGCGCAGGGCCTCGGTGGCCTGCTTGGCCGCGCGCATCGAGGAGAACAGCCCGAGCGTGCGCCCGCCGGCCGCCTCGACGAGCCCGGCGATCTCGTCGAGGTACGCGGGCGGCAGGCCGTCGCGGCCGGGCGGGGGCAGGTGCCGCGCGACGTAGAGGATGCCGCTGCGGCCGTGGGCGAACGGGGACCCGACGTCGAGACCGGTCCAGGCCGGCGCGTCCGGGTCGGGGACGGGGTCGGCCTCGGCGTTGCGGGTGGCGTCCGCGGTCGGGGGGAGGCCCCACTGGCGGGCCAGCGCGTCGAAGTTGCCGCCCAGCGCGAGCGTCGCCGAGGTCAGGACGACCGTGGAGCGCCCGAACAGCCGCTCGCGCAGCAGCCCGCCGACCCACAGCGGGGCGGCGTGCAGCACCCGGGTCCGGTCGCCGCCGCCCGACCCGCGCTCGGCGAGCCACACCACGTCCCTGCGCTTCGCCGGGTCCGGCTCCTCGAACGCCGTGAGCAGCCGCTGCGTCGCGTCGACGAGCTCCTCCAGCGCCGCCTGGACGATCTTGCGCCCGCCGTCGGGTTCCTCGTGGCGCTTCTCCTGGCCGAGCGCCTGCCGGGCCGAGCCCGCGGCGTTCAGCAGGGCCGTCAACGCCCCGGACGCCGGCGTCGGCAGCGCCTCCCAGCGCGCGGGCGGAAGGTCGTCGAGTACGAGGCCGAGGCCCTCGCCGGCCTCGGCGAGCCGGTCGGCGACGGCCTGGTCGATCAGGCGCCCGAGCCGCCGGGCTGTGGCGGTCACGGCCGCGGCGGTCAGCTCGGCCGTGGCGACCCCGGTGACGCGGTCGACGAGCTCGTGGGCCTCGTCGACCACGACGACGTCGTGCTCGGGCAGGACCGGGCGCCCCTCCAGCGCGTCGATCGCGAGCAGCGCGTGGTTGGTGACGACGACGTCCGCACGGCCCGCGGCGGCGCGGGCGCGCTCGGCGAAGCACTCCTCGCCCACCGGGCAGCGGGCGACGCCGAGGCACTCGCGGGCGGAGACCGACACCTGCCGCCACACCGCGTCGGCCACGCCGGGCACGAGCTCGTCGCGGTCGCCGGTCTCGGTCTCCTCGGCCCAGCCGTGGATGCGCTTGACCGCGCGGCCCATCGCGGAGACCTGGAACGGGTCGAACAGCTCGTTCCCGTCGTCCCCCGCGTCGTCGCCGCCGTGGAGCTTGTTGAGGCACAGGTAGTTGCGGCGGCCCTTGAGGATGGCGAACGTCGGGGCCCGGCCGAGCAGCGGCCGCAGCGCCTTCGCCAGCCGCGGGAGGTCGCGCTCGACGAGCTGGCGCTGCAGGGCGATGGTCGCGGTGGAGACGACGACGGTCGTGTCCTTCGCCAGCGCGTGGTGGATGGCCGGCACGAGGTACGCGAGCGACTTGCCGGTGCCGGTGCCGGCCTGGACCGCGAGGTGCTCGCCGGTCGCGAGGGCGCGGCGGACCGCGTCGACCATGGCGTCCTGGCCTTCCCGCCGGGTGCCGCCGACCGCGGTGACGGCCGCGTCCAGGAGTTCCGCGACGCCGGGGAGCCCGGTCGCTGCGGCGGGAGCGCTGGCCACCCGGCGAGGCTACCCGGCCGGCCTGCGCGCCGGTCCGGATCCGCCAAGATGACCCCATGACGTCCACCCAGCCCCGGTCGGCCTTGCCCGAGCCGGGGTCCGCGGCCGACTTCCCGGTCGTCGTCCCGCGCACGGCCCGCTACGCCGATCTCGACCCGAGCAGGCGCCTGGGCCGGGACGCGCTGCTGCGCTGGTTCGAGGATGCGCGCGTCACCGTCGAGCGCGACCTGCTCGGCGCCGACCTGACCACCCGCGAGCACTGGCAGGTCAAGCGACTCCTGGCGTCCGCGCAGGTGGACGTCGTCTCACCGCTGAAGGTGAGCGGGCGGCCCTACGACGTCGGCCTGGGGGTCATGGCCGTCGGGACCTCGTCGTTCACCTACCGGTACGGCGTGTTCGCCGGGGACGAGCTGGTCGCGACGGGCCGGTCCACCAGCGTGCACGTGACCGGGAACGGGTCGGCCCCGCTGCCGGACGGGGTGCGGGCGGCGCTGGAGCGGCTGCGGGTCGCGGGGCCCGGCCCGGCCCGCACACCGCGGGACCCCGCGCGGCTGGTCCGGGAGACCTACCCGTTCCGGCTGGACGTCCGGGCGCGGTTCGGCGACCTCGACACGAACCGGCACGTCAACAACGTGGCACTGGCCGGCTGGTACCTCGACGCGCTCGCCGAGCTGCACCTGGACGTGCTGGGCTACCCGACCGGAGGCCCGCTCGACAGCCTCGGCCCGAGCTCGCTGACGATCGACTACCTGACCGAGGTCCGCTACCCGTCCATCCACCAGCTGCGCGTGGGTGTCGTCGAGCGGGCGGACTCGGCCGTGCGCTACGCGTGCGGGCTGTTCGACGGGCCGCGGTGCGTCGGGCTGGCGGAGGCGAAGGGCGGGTTGCCCGAGGACGAGCCCGAGCTGGGCCCGCGCCTGGACGGCTTCCGGCTGCGCGCGTAGCCGGGGTCGAGCCGGCGGCGGGCTTGATCGTCGGGTTGGGGGGTTCCGGGCCGCATCCGGCCTCACAGCTCCCGGTGCGGTGATCAGGCGCTGGGCCCAGTGGGTCGCGGTGGGGCCGGTGGTGGGCTTGATCGTCGGGCTGGGGGGTTCCGGGCCGCATCCGGCCCCACACCTCCCCGTTCGCTGATCATCCGCCAGCGCCGCCGGCGCCCTTTCCCGCGATCGCGGACACAGCCAGGGCCGCGCCGGTCACGCCACCGTCGCCCCAGCCTCCCGCAACGCCCCGAGGGCCGCCTCGGTCGTCTCCGGCGCCACACCGGCACACAGGTCGAGCAGCACGGTCGTGTCCAGGCCCGCCGCGACGGCGTCCAGCGCCGTCGCCCGCACGCAGTGGTCCGTCGCGATGCCCACGACGTCGACGGCGGTCACGCCGCGGGCGGCCAGCCAGTCGGCCAGGCCAGCGCCGCCCGGTTCCGTGCCCTCGAAACCCGAGTACGCGGCGGTGTGCGCGCCCTTGTCGAACACGGCCTCGATCGCCGCGACGTCGAGGTCCGGGTGGAAGGAGGCACCCGGCGTCCCCGCGAGGCAGTGCGGCGGCCACGAGTCGACGAAGTCGGGGGTCGCCGAGAAGTGCGCGCCCGGGTCGACGTGGTGGTCGCGCGTCGCGACGACGTGGTCGTAGCTGCTCCCGCGGACGTGCCGGGAGATCGCGGCGGCGACGGCGGCCCCGCCGGCGACCGCGAGCGACCCGCCCTCGCAGAAGTCGTTCTGGACGTCGGTGACGATCAGTGCCCGCTTCACGCGAACACCGTAGGGATCGCCGGTTCGCCCCGCGAGAGCTTCAGCCCCTCCCATGGCACCGACACCAGCGCCGCGCGCAGCCGCTCGCGTCCCTCGTCGAGCGTCTCCAGCCCGGGGACGAGGTCGCCGCCGCGGATCAGGGGAACGGGCAGGACCCGGTCGTGCGGCCCGGCGGCCGGCTGCCGTGCGGCGGCGTGCACGACCTCCTCGATCGCCGTCCCGGTCGGCTTGAACCGGCGCATCGCGGACTTGGCGCCCCCACGCGACTCCTTCGCCGTGCTCCGCTTCGCCACCGGCCGCCCGTCGACCTCGACCAGCTTGTAGACCATCCCTGCCGTCGGCGCGCCCGACCCGGTGACCAGCGACGTGCCGACCCCGTAGGAGTCGACGGGCTCCGCGCGCAGCGAGGCGATGGCGTACTCGTCGAGGTCACCGGACAGGACGATCTTGGTGTCGCGGGCCCCGAGCCGGTCGAGCTGCTCGCGGGCCTGGCGGGCCAGCTCGCCGAGGTCGCCCGAGTCGATGCGGACCGCGCCCAGCGTCGGCCCGGCGGCCTCCACGGCGAGCTCGATCCCGCGCCGGATGTCGTAGGTGTCCACCAGCAGCGTCGTCTGCGGGCCCTGGGCCTTGACCTGCGCGGAGAACGCCGTGAGCTCGTCGTCGTGCAGCAGCACGAACGCGTGCGCCGCGGTGCCGGTCGTCGGGATGCCGTGGCGGCGCTCGGCCTCGAGGTTGGACGTCGCGGCGAACCCGGCCAGGTACGCCGCGCGCGCCGACGCGACGGCCGCGGCCTCGTGGGTGCGCCGCGAGCCCATCTCGATGATCGGCCGGCCGGCGGCGGCCGTCACCATCCGGGCCGCAGCCGACGCGATCGCGCTGTCGTGGTTGAGCACCGAGAGCACGAGCGTCTCGAGCAGCACCGCGTCGCCGAACGTGCCGATGACGGTCAGGATCGGCGATCCGGGGAAGTACAGCTCGCCCTCGGGGTAGCCGTCGACGTCCCCGGAGAAGCGGTAGCCGGCGAGCCAGTCGAGCGTCGCCGCGTCGACGACGCCGTCCAGCGCGGTGAGCTCCTGCTCGCCGAACCGGAACCGCCCGATCGACTCCAGCAGCCGGCCGATGCCCGCGACCACGCCGTAGCGCCGCCCGTCGGGCAGTCGGCGCGCGAACACCTCGAAGACGCACTGCCGGGCCGCCGTGCCGTCGGCCAGCGCCGCCGCGACCATCGTCAGCTCGTACCGGTCGGTCAGGAGCGCGGTGGACACGCCCGCCGTGGAGGGACTGCCGCTCATGGAACGAAAGCCTATGGGCCCTGCGTGACCCGTGGGGGCGATGTCACTATGGAGGGCATGGGCGCGCCGATCCCCGCCCCGGCCCGGGAGGCCGGTTCCGACCATGCACAGGACGTCGCGCCCGACGTCCCGTGGCAGGCCGTCGTGTGGAACGACCCGGTCAACCTCATGTCCTACGTCACCTACGTGCTGCAGAAGCTCTTCGGCTACCCCGAGCCGAAGGCCACGGCGCTCATGCTCGACGTCCACCACAAGGGCAAGGCCGCGGTGTCGTCCGGCGACAAGGACAAGGTCGAGGGCGACGTCGCCCGGCTGCACGCCGCCGGCCTGTGGGCGACGATGCAGAAGGTGACGTGAACGGCTGGAAGCGCTCGGGGCGGGGCCAGCGGGTGCGCCTCGTCGGCACGTTCGACGCCCGTGAGGCCTCGGTGCTGCGCGGCCTGGTGACCGAGGTGCGCCAGATGCTCGCGGCCCGCACCGCCGACCACCCCGCCGACGAGCTGGCCGCGCTCACCGGCATCCGCACCGGCCCGGCCACCCGCCCGCCCGACCGCGTGCTGGCGCGCCTGCTGCCCGACTTCACGACCGAGGACGCCGACCTCGCCGCCGGCCTGCGCTCGCTGCACGAGCCCGAGCTGATCGAGGCCAAGGACCACGCCGCGGCGGCGGTCCTGGACGCCCTGCCGGACGGCGGCGGCCGCGTCGAGCTCACGCCGGCCGCCGCCGACACGTGGCTGACGGCGCTGAACGACGTCCGGCTGGCCCTGGGCACGGCGCTGGACGTCAGCGAGGACATGCCCGACCCCGCGCCCGACGACCCCCGCGCGCCGCACCTCGCGATCTACCAGTGGCTGACGTTCGTCCAGGACGCGCTGGTCCAGGCCCGCATGCAGGTGTGAGGTCGCGCCAGCGGATGTGCGCGCGCCCCGCGCGGCCCCGTACGCTCTATGTCGTGCTGGTCATCCGCCGCGACCTCGTCGAGGAGATCGTCGCGCACGCCCGCCGGGACCACCCGGACGAGGCCTGCGGGGTGATCGCCGGTCCCGAGGGCTCCGACCGGCCGGAGCGGTTCGTCCCGATGCTCAACGCCGCCCGCTCGCCGACGTTCTACGAGTTCGACTCGGGCGACCTGCTGCGCCTGTACCGCGACATGGACGCGCGCGGCGAGGTCCCCGTCGTCGTGTACCACTCGCACACCGCCACCGAGGCCTACCCGTCGCGCACGGACGTCTCGTACGCGTCGGAGCCAGAGGCGCACTACGTGCTGGTCTCGACCCGCGGGCCGGACACGGACGAGCTCCGGTCGTTCCGCATCGTGGACGGCGCGGTGACCGAGGAAGACGTCGAGGTCGTGGAGAGTTACATGTTCGCGCACACCGGGGCGGACGACGTCCCGGAAGAGAGCTGAACCAGGCGCCCGACCGACCGTCCGACCAGGAGAACCACCCATGCCCGTCACCGTGTCCGTCCCGACGATCCTGCGCACCCACACCGGGGGTGAGAAGTCGGTCGAGGCCAAGGGCTCGACCGTCGCCGAGGTGATCGACGACCTCGAGGCGCGCCACCCCGGCATCGCCGCCCGGCTCGTCAAGGACGGCAAGCTGCACCGCTTCGTCAACATCTACGTCGACGACGAGGACGTCCGCTTCGCCGGCGGCCTCGAGGCTCCCGTCAAGGAGAGCTCGACGGTGACGATCCTTCCCGCCGTGGCCGGAGGCCGCCGGTGAGTGCCGCGCGTCCGGCCCCGGCCCGCGCGGCGAGGACCCGGGTCGCCGGCGGCTGATGGCCCGCTACGACACGCTGCTGGCGGCGGTCGGCGACACCCCCATCGTCGGCCTGCCGTCGTTCTCGCCCACGCCGGACGTCCGGCTGTGGGCGAAGCTGGAGGACCGCAACCCGACCGGCTCGATCAAGGACCGGCCCGCGCTGGCGATGGTCGAGCGGGCCGAGGCCGAGGGCCTGCTCAAGCCGGGCTGCACCGTGCTCGAGCCGACGTCGGGCAACACCGGCATCTCGCTCGCGATGGCGTGCAAGCTCAAGGGGTACCGGCTGGTCTGCGTCATGCCGGAGAACACCAGCCACGAGCGCCGGCAGCTGCTGGAGATGTACGGGGCGGAGATCCTCTCCTCGCCGGCGGCGGGCGGGTCCAACCAGGCCGTGGCGATGGCCAAGCAGATCGCGGCGGAGAACCCGGACTGGGTGATGCTCTACCAGTACGGGAACCCGGCCAACGCCGACGCGCACTACCGCACGACCGGGCCGGAGATCCTGCGTGACTGCCCGGAGATCACGCATTTCGTCGCCGGCCTCGGCACGACCGGCACGCTCGTCGGCACCGGGCGCTACCTGCGCGAGCACAAGCCGGACGTGCAGATCGTGGCCGCAGAGCCGCGCTACGGGGAGCTGGTCTACGGCCTGCGCAACCTCGACGAGGGCTTCGTGCCGGAGCTGTACGACCCGGACGTGCTGACCGGGCGCTACTCGGTCGGGTCCTACGACGCGCTGCGCCGCACCCGCCAGCTCGTCGAGCAGGAGGGGATCTTCGCCGGCATCTCCACCGGCGGCATCCTGCACGCCGCACTGGCCGTCGCCGAGAAGGCCGCCGGCGCGGGCGACACCGCGGACATCGTGCTCGTCGTGTGTGACGGCGGGTGGAAGTACCTCTCGACCGGCGCGTACTCCGGCTCGCTCGAGGAGGCGGCCGAGCGCCTCGAAGGCCAGCTCTGGGCCTGACGGCCTCGGCCGCTGGTGGGGGCGGTGCGGCCGCGCGGGAGCCGACGCGGGGGAGCGGTGCGGGTGTTCCGGTGCCGGTGCGACCGGCGTCGACCTGGGTGGCACCGGCGTTGTGGGGTCGGCACCGGCGCCGGGGCGGCGGTGCGGGTGCGATGGCGCCAGTGCGGGCGGCCCGAGCTGGGTGCCGGCCGCCGATGCCGGTGGGAGCGGCCTGGACCTGGGTGGCACCGGCGTTGTGGGTCGGCACCGGCGCCGGGACGGCGGTGCGGGCGCGATGGCGCCGGTGCCGGCCCAGCACCGCGGCCTGCGCGCGGGGTCCTCTGCGTCCGGATCCGGCGTAGCCTCGGACCCATGGCCGTCCCCGACCTGCCTGCGCCGGCCCCGCAGTACGGGCAGCCGCAGCGTCGCCCCGGCGCCCGGGTGCTTCCGTCCCGGCCCGCCACCGCCGTCGTCGTCATGCTGGTGTTCACCGCGTTGCTGTACGCCATCGAGGCGGTCGACTGGGCCACCGGCCAGTCGCTCAACGGCGACGGCATCATCTCGCGGAACCTGTCCGGCCTCGACGGCGTCCTCTGGGCGCCGCTGCTGCACGCCAACTGGCCGCACCTGCTCGCCAACACCATCCCGTTCCTCGTCTTCGGCTTCCTCGCGATGGCGGGCGGCATCGGGCAGTGGGTGGCGGTCACCGCGGTGATCTGGGTGGTGTCGGGCCTGGGCGTCTGGCTGGTCGGGCCGCCGGACACGTCCACGATCGGCGCGTCGGGGGTGATCTTCGGCTGGCTGGTGTTCCTGCTCGCCCGCGGCTTCTTCGCGCGCAACTGGAAGCAGATCGCCGTCGCGGTCGTGTTGTTCGCGGTCTGGGGTGGCGTGCTGTTCGGGGTGCTCCCGGGCAACGCGATGATCTCCTGGCAGGGCCACCTGTTCGGCGCGCTCGCCGGGCTGCTGTGCGCGTGGCTCGTCGCGAAGGCCGACCGGCGCCACGCGATCGCCTCCTGAGCGCCGCCTAGACTCGCCAGCGTGCCGGACGTCGACGCGCCCATCGGGATCTTCGACTCGGGGGTCGGCGGCCTCACCGTCGCCCGCGCCGTCATCGACCAGCTGCCGGCCGAGCGCGTCGTCTACGTCGGCGACACCGCGCACGGGCCGTACGGGCCGCTGCGCATCGCCGAGATCCGCCGGCACGCGCTGGCACTGGGCGACGCGCTGATGGACCGCGGGGTGAAGGCGCTGGTCGTGGCGTGCAACACGGCCTCGGCCGCCTGCCTGCCCGACATCCGCGAGCGCTACCCGGTCCCGGTCGTCGAGGTGATCATGCCGGCCGTGCGCCGGGCCGTGGCCGCGACGCGCGCGGGCCGCGTCGGCGTCATCGGGACGGCCGCGACGATCGCCTCCGGCGCCTACCAGGACGCGTTCACCGCGGCCCGCGATGTCACGGTGACGGCGGTCGCGACGCCGCGGTTCGTCGACTTCGTCGAGCGCGGCCGAACGAGCGGCCGCCAGGTGCTCGGCATCGCGCAGTCCTACCTCGCGCCGCTGCAGGAGGCCCTGGTCGACACCGTCGTGCTCGGCTGTACACACTACCCGCTGCTCGCCGGCGTCCTGCAGCTCGCGCTCGGCCCGGACGTGACGCTGGTGTCCAGCGCCGAGGAGACCGCCAAGGACCTCGTGCGGATCCTGCTGGAGCGCGACCTCGCGCGGGACCCGGCCGGTCCCGCACCGGCGCCGCACGTGTTCCTGGCCACCGGCGACCCCGCGCCGTTCACGCGGCTCGGCCGCCGCTTCCTCGGGCCCGAGATCGGGACGGTCGAGGGGCTCGCGGAGGGAGCGCTGGCGTCCCCCGGCGGAGGTCCGTAGCCCGGGCGCGCCGAGGCCGTGACGGCCGCGACTGCGGTGACGGCGGTGACGGACGCCAGCAGCGGGACGCTAGCGTCTCGGACGTGATCGGATGGCTGGTCGTGGTCGTGCTGGTGGGGCTGGCCGCGCTCGCGGTGTTCGGGATCGTGCTGACCGTGACGAACCGGCCGCCCGCCCGGTCGCTGCGGCTCGCGGTCGGCGCGGCCACGGCGCTGCTCGCCGTCCAGGCCGTCATCGCTGCGGTCCGGGTCTTCGCCGGCCACACGCTGCCCGAGACCTCGACCTTCCTCATCTACCTCGTCGTCTCGGTCGGCGTGCTGCCGTTCGCCTTGCAGTTCGCGACGGCCGAGAGCGAGGACGAGGGACCGACGCGGTGGGGCGGCGCCGTGGTGGCCGTCGCGGCGGTCGCCGTCGGCGTGGCCGTCCTGCGCCTGCAGGGTCTGTGGGCGGCCGGCGGTGCCTGAGGAGCGGGCCCGCGCCACCCGGTCGGGCCCCGGCCGGGTGCTGATCGCGGTCTACGCGCTCTTCGCGCTGTCCGCCACGGCCCGGGCGGCGGTCCAGATCGCGACCAAGTTCGCCGAGGCCCCGCTGGCGTACCTGCTGTCGGCGCTGTCCGGCGTGGTGTACATCGTGGCCACCATCGCGCTGGCCGGCGGGTACCGGCGGTTGGCCTGGGCGACGGTCGGGTTCGAGCTGGTCGGCGTGCTGACCGTCGGCACGGTCACCGTCCTGGTCGCGCGGGACTTCCCGGACGACACCGTCTGGTCGACCTACGGCATCGGGTACGGCTTCGTGCCGCTCGTGCTACCGCTGATCGGGCTTTGGTGGCTACGCCTTACGCGACCGCGCTAGCGTGCGCCATGCGGTTGATCGTGCTCGGATGCTCGGGCAGCGGCCCCGGGCCCGACTCGCCGGCCTCCGGCTACCTGGTCCGGGCCGGAGGGGCCACGCTGGTGCTCGACCTCGGCAACGGCACCTTCAGCCCGCTGCAGCGCGAGCTGGACCCGTTCGCGCTGACGGCACTGGCGTTCTCCCACCTGCATCCCGACCACTGCGGTGACCTCACCGCGCTCGTCGTGCACCGCCGCTACCACCCGGATCCGCCGTACGACCCGGCGCGCCACCGGCTGCCGGTGCTCGCCCCCGGCACGGCGCCGGACCGCTTCGCCGCCGCCTACGCGACGTCCGCGGCCGAGCGGGCCGAGACCGACCTGACCGACGTCCTCGACTTCGCAGCGCTCACCGACGGTGCCGAGGTCACCGTCGGCCCCGTGGCGCTGCGGGCCGGGGCCGTCGAACACCCCTGCGAGGCGTACGCCCTGCGCGTCGACCACGGGGGCCGTGCGCTGGTCTACTCGGGTGACACCGGCCCGTGCGCCGGGCTGGTCGACCTTGCCCGCGGGGCCGACGCCCTGCTGTGCGAGGCGACCTGGCCCCACAGCCCGACCGCACCGACCGGCGTGCACCTGTCCGGCCGCCAGGCCGGCGAGCACGCCGCGGCGGCCGGCGTCGGACGGCTGCTGCTGACCCACGTCCCGGTCTGGCACGACCCGGGGGACCTGCTGGCCGAGGCCAAGGAGGCCTTCGACGGCCCGGTCGAGCTGGTCACCCCGGGCGCGGGCTACGAGATCTGAGATGCCTACCCTGGCGCGGTGACACGCGCAGACACCAGGGCAGACGGCAGGGCCGACGACGAGCTGCGCCCCGTGCGGATCACGCGGGGCTTCCAGAAGCACCCCGCGGGATCGGTGCTGATCGAGTTCGGCGACACGAAGGTGCTCTGCGCGGCGAGCGTCACCGAGGGCGTCCCGCGCTGGCGCAAGGGCTCGGGTCTGGGCTGGCTCACCGCCGAGTACGCGATGCTGCCCTCGGCGACCAACACCCGCGGCGAGCGGGAGTCGGTGCGCGGCCGCGTCGGCGGCCGCACGCACGAGATCAGCCGGCTCGTCGGCCGCGCGCTGCGGGCGTGCATCGACCTGCGGGCGCTGGGGGAGAACACGATCGCGCTGGACTGCGACGTGCTGCAGGCCGACGGCGGGACCCGCACCGCGGCGATCACCGGCGCGTGGGTCGCGCTCGCCGACGCGGTCGCCTGGCTCGGCGCGCGCGGTCGGCTCGCGGACCCGAAGCCGCTCTCGTGCCAGGTCGCGGCGGTCAGTGTCGGCGTCGTGGACGGCCGGGTGCGGCTGGACCTGCCCTACGAGGAGGACTCGCGGGCCGAGGTCGACACGAACGTCGTCGCGACCGACTCCGGGACACTCATCGAGGTGCAGGGCACCGGCGAGGGCGCCACGTTCAGCCGCCGGACGCTCGACGCCATGCTCGACTCCGCGCTCGCCGGGATCGCGCAGCTCGTCGTGGCGCAGAAGGCCGCGCTGGCCGAGCCCGTCGCCGCGGACGCCACGCCGTGAAGCTGCTCGTCGCCACGCGCAACCCCGGCAAGCTGGCCGAGCTGCGGCGGATGCTCGCGGACCTGCCCGGCGTCGCCGTGCTCGGGCTCGGTGACGTCCCGGACTTCCCGGATGCACCGGAGACCGGTGCGACGTTCGCGGAGAACGCCCTGGCCAAGGCGCGGGACGCGGCGGAGGCGACGGGGCTGCCCGCCGTCGCCGACGACTCCGGCCTGACCGTGGACGCGCTGAACGGCATGCCCGGGGTGCTCTCGGCCCGCTGGGCCGGCCGGCACGGCGACGACGTCGCGAACCTGGAGCTCGTGCTGAACCAGCTGGCCGATGTGCCGGACGAGCGGCGGGGCGCGGCGTTCGTGTGCGCGGCGGCGCTGGTCCTCCCGGGCGGGGACGAGACCGTCGTCCACGGCGAGTGGCGCGGCGCGCTGACCCGTGCGCCGCGCGGCACCAACGGCTTCGGCTACGACCCGATCTTCGTGCCGGACGGCGGGACGCGGACCTCCGCGGAGCTGTCGGCGGCCGAGAAGGACGCGGCCAGCCACCGCGGTCGGGCCCTGCGGGCGCTCTCACCCCACCTGCGGGCCCTCGGCTAGCACCCGCTTGGCCACCGCGAACGCGCTGTTCGCCGCCGGGACCCCGCAGTAGACCGCCGATTGCAGGAGCACCTCGACGATCTCCTCGCGGGTGAGCCCGTTGCGCAGCGCGCCGCGCAGGTGCAGCTCCAGCTCGCCGAGGTGGCCGTGCGCGACGAGCGCCGTCAGCGTGATCGCGCTGCGCATCCGGCGGTCCAGCCCGGGCCGGGTCCAGATCCCGCCCCAGGCGTAACGCGTGATGAGCTCCTGGAAGGCGGCCGTCGTGGCGTCGGCCCCGGCGATCGAGGAGTCGACGTGCGCGGGCCCGAGGACCTCGCGCCGCACGGCCAGGCCGGCGGGGTCGAGGTCGGCCGCGTGGTCGTCGAGGCGGTGGTGGTCGGGGCTGTGCGGGTCGTCGAGGCTGTGCGGGTCGCTCACGTCCGGACGGTACCGTTGGCGGACGTGACGAGGGGTCGGCTGGCGGTGGCGTCCGTGGTCGCGGTGGCGACCGTGGTGATCGCGCTGCTCGTACTGCGCGGCCAGGGGCTGCACCACGTCCGGGAGACGGTCGCCGCGGCCGGCGCGTGGGCACCGGTGCTGTTCGTGCTCCTCCAGTGCACCGTGACGATCACGCCGCTGCCGCGCACCGTCTTCACCGTCGCTGCGGGCGTCCTGTTCGGCGCCGTCTGGGGACTCGTCCTGACGGTACTGGCGACGACGCTGGCCGCGCTGGCCGCCTACGGGCTCATCCGCTGGTTCGGCAGCCCGTTCGTGGCCCGCCACGCGGACCGCCGCCAGATGCGCTGGGTGCGGGCGCGGCTCGACCGCTCGGGGCTGCTCGCGATGGTGTCGCTGCGCCTCATCCCGATGGTGCCGTTCTCCGTGCTCAACTACGCGGCCGGCCTCGCGCGGGTCCGGTTGGTGCCCTACCTCGTCGGGACGGTGCTCGGGGTGCTGCCCGGCACCGTCGCGATCGTCGTGCTCGGTGACGCGGCGTCCGGCGGGCACGTGCATCCCGCGCTCTTCGCGGTCTCCGTCGCGGGTGGCCTGCTGGGCATGGCCGGCGCGGCGGTCGCCGCCCGCCGAGGTGCGGCCGTTGCCGGGGCCCCTGAGCCGGAGCCGCTGGCGGAGGGCTGACCGCCGCCGGTGGCGGGTGTGGGCGCGGACCCCCCGGTGATCAAGCCGGTGGGCCCGGAGCGTGGTAACGGGTGCCGGCGGCGGGAGTCGAACCCGCACTGGCTCGGACCTAAACCGAGTCCCTCTGCCGATTGGGGTACGCCGGCGTGCCGCGCCACGCTACCGCGTCACGCCCCGGCGCCCTCAGACCGCGATGTCCTTGCGGAGCTTCGCCACGTGCCCCGTCGCGCGCACGTTGTACTGGGCCACCTCGATCCTGCCCTCGGCGTCGATCACGAACGTCGAGCGGATGACGCCCGTCACGGTCTTGCCGTACATCGTCTTCTCGCCGAAGGCGCCCCACGCCGTCAGCGTCTCCTTGTCGACGTCGGAGAGCAGCGGGAACGTCAGGTGCTCCGCGTCGCGGAACGCGGCGAGCTTCGCCGGCTTGTCCGGGGAGATGCCGAGGACGTCGACGCCGGCGCCGTTCAGCTCGGCGAGGTTGTCGCGGAAGTCGCAGGCCTCCTTGGTGCAGCCGGGCGTGCTCGCGGCCGGGTAGAAGTACACGACGACGCGGCGGCCGCGGTAGTCGGACAGGGAGACGGGCTTGCCGTCGGCGTCGGGAAGGGTGAAGTCGGGAGCGGCGTCCCCCGGGGACAGGCGGGTGCTCATGCCTCATCCTGGCATGTCAACTACTGTGCGCGCGTGGCGCGTGATCCGGAGACCATCCAGCAGGAGATCGAGCAGGCGCGGGACGCGCTGGCGCAGAGCCTCGACGTGCTCAGCGACCGGGCGAACCCCCGGCGGTTCGTCGACAAGGGGCGCCGGACCGTCCAGGCGCGGCTGGCCGACCCCAAGGTCAAGTACGGGCTGTACGCCGTCGGCGCGATCCTCGCGCTCGCGGTGCTGCGCCGCCTCTTCCGCTAGTGACCCGCGACACTAGGTCGTGTCCCGTGGATCACGGGCGACGGGATTCGTGATCCAGATGGCTGCTCGCAAGGCGGAGGGCGGCTCTCGTACCGGGCGTACTCGAGCCGTCCGACAACGCGGCGAGCGGCCATCTGGGCGCGAATACCGCGTTCGCTGATCCACGGGACACGGCCTAGGCCGCGTCCCGCTGATCCGCGGGACACGGCCCAGTGACCGCGGGTCCGAGGCGTCAGCCCGCCAGGTCCCCCCGCAGCGCCTGCACCGCGGCGCGGTCGGCGCCGTCGACCAGCAGGGCGCGGTAGCGCACGACCCGGCGGGCGGCGCCGAAGCCCGCGACGGCGACGAGCCGGGCGCCGTCGAAGAGGCCCGCGACGGTCCCGCGCACGGCGCCGCCGGCCAGGCCGTCGCCGTGCAGGGGCAGCAGCGTGTCCGCGTGTTCCGGGCGGCCGAAGAGCTGGATCTTCAGCCCGAACTGGTCGGACCAGAAGTACGGGACGGCGGGCGGCGGCGGCGCCTCGCCGAGGATGTCGCGGGCGACGACGGCCGCCTGGTCGCCGGCGCTCGTCCAGTGCTCGTGCCGGTGCCGGTCGCCGTACCCCGGGTCCGGCCACGCCGCGACGTCACCGACCGCCCACACGCCCTCGAGGCCCTCGACGCGGCCGGTCGGCCCGCAGGCGAGGCCGCCGGCCGCCCGCGGCACGCCGTCGCCCACCCAGTCCAGCCGGGGCGTCCCGCCGATCCCCACCACGGTCACGTCGGCGTCGACGCGCTCGCCGCCGGCCAGCACGACGCCGCCGTCGGTGACCTCCTCGATCGCGGCGTCGCAGCGCAGGTCGATGCCCGCCTCGGTCATGAGGCGGCCGGCTAGCGCGCCGAGCTCGGGCCCCAGCGCCCGCAGCGCGACGACCGGGAGCGCCTCCAGCACCGTGACGGCCAGGCCGTGGCGCAGCCCGGCGCTCGCCACCTCCGCGCCGATGAACCCCCCGCCGACCACGACCAGTGACCCCGCTCGCTCCATCGCCGCCCGCAGCGCGACCGCGTTCTCGACCGTCCGCAGCGTGTGCGCCGACGCCGGCTGGCCCGGCAGCCGGCGCGCGGACAGGCCCGTGGCCACGACGATCGCGTCGGCCTGCAGCGACGTCCCGTCCGCCAGCGCGACCTCGCCCGGGTACAGGGCCACCGCCGCCGTGCCGAGCCTGGCCCGCACGCCCAGCTCGGCCAGGTCCTCCGCGGAGCGCAGCGTGGCGCGCTCGGGCGGCCACTCGCCGGTGAGCACCTGCTTGGACAGTGGCGGCCGGTCGTACGGGGCGTGCGGCTCCTCGCCGACCAGGCTGATCCGCCCCGGGTAGCCGGCGTTGCGCAGCCGCTCGGCCGTCCGCAGCCCGCCAAGCCCCGCGCCGACGATCACCACGTGCTCCGGTCGGCTCACCACCGCCTCCTCAGCCCGCGCGCGTGTCGGGGTCCATCCGGCCCCGGAGCCGGTCGAGGGTCTGCGCGAGCAGGCGCGAGACGTGCATCTGGGAGATGCCGACGTGCTCGGCGATCTGGGTCTGGGTCATGTTGCCGAAGAACCGCAGCATGACGATCGTGCGCTCCCGCTCGTCGAGCTCGGCCAGCACCGGCCGCAGCGCCTGGCGGGAGTCCACCCGGTCCAGCTCGGCGTCGGCGGCGCCGACCAGCTCGCCGACGGTGGCGCTGCCCTGCTCGGAGGACAGCATCTCGTCCAGCGACGAGCTGCGGTACGCCTCGGACGCCTCGAGGCCCTCCAGCACGTCCGTGACCGGGACGCCGAGGTGCTCGGCGATCTCCGACGGCCGCGGCGCGCGCCCGAGGCGCTGCGCCAGCGTCGACACCGCGCCGTTGATCGACACGTGCAGGTCCTTGAGCCG
The DNA here is from genome assembly GCA_963728105.1 of uncultured Actinomycetota bacterium. Lineage (GTDB taxonomy): Bacteria > Actinomycetota > Actinomycetes > Mycobacteriales > Pseudonocardiaceae > Pseudonocardia. The sequence continues at coordinate 18,682 of CAVSJZ010000080.1, forward strand.
CCGCGGCACCCGCATCGACCAGCCCAGGTCGCGGAAGTGGCGGCGCACCTCGCCGGAGATGGTCGGCACCGCGAAGGAGAAGAAGTCGCCCCCGCGTTCGGGGCTGAACCGGTCGACGGCGTGGATGAGCCCGACCGTCGCCACCTGGACGAGGTCCTCCAGCGGTTCGCCGCGGCCGGAGAACCGGCGGGCGATGTGCTGGGCGACGGGGAGGAACCCCCGCACCAGCTCGGCGCGCAGCGACTCGCGGCGGGGATCGTCCGGAGGGAGCGAGGCGTACTCCCGCAGGACCGGATCCAGGTGTCCGTAGTCGGGGTCGGCCGCGGTCACCGGGCGAGGTCGCCGGACCGCTTGTCCAGCTTGATCCCCACCGTCGGGCCGGCGTGGCCGTCCGAGGTTTCCCGGACGGCCTGCACGTCATCAGCGAGGGTCTGCAGGACACGCCAGCCGAACGTGTCGGTGGACACCGTGGCGTCGGCTGCGTCGGCGCGGACCCGGGCGTGGACCTCGATGCGCTCGGGATGGACCCGGAACGTGCACTGCAGCATCGAGGCGGGGGCCGCGACGTCCACCAGGGTCGCGCAGGCCTCGTCCACCGCCATCCGCAGGTCGGAGATGGCGTCGAGGTCGAAGTCGGCCCTGGCGGCGAGGTCGGACGCGACGGCGCGGATCGTGGGGATGAGCGCCGCGCTGGCCGTCGTGCGGACTTCCACGGTGGACACGCCGACGAGGCTGTCGGCGGGTGAAGGGGAGTCCATATCGGACACGCTGCCGGTGCTCCTTCCGGGGACGAGATGGGGACGCGGCGTCATCTTGCTCTCGTGGACCGGCTGGATCAAATGGACGCGGCCAGTGCGGCGCCGAGGTCCCGGTACAGGTCGAACAGGCGGTCGGATCCGGTGATCTCCAGCGGCCTGCGGACCGCGCGGCCGGACGTGACGAGCCGCAGCCGCAACTCGCGCTCAGCGGCGCGGTGCGCCGCCCTGATCAGCACGGCCAGCCCGCTGGACGCCAGGAAGTTGACGGCCTCGAGGTCGAGCACCAGCACGACGTCGGCCGGGTCGGCGAGCAGGTCGCCGACGGCACGCTCGAACGGGGGCGCGGTGAGGGTGTCCACCTCGCCGGACACGGTGAGAACGGCGACGCCCGGCCGCGGGCGGTCCAGCGCGGCACCCAGGTCGCCCGCGGGCGTGTCGGGGTCGAGCACGGCGTAAACCTCCGGCGCGTTCGGGGGGCGAAGGGGGCGGCTGCGTTCTCAACCGGGATCGACCCTAGCTGCCTGCGGGTGACCGCGGCGGCCGGGCCTCTAGGCTGAACGCATGACGGGTGAACCGGACACGGCCCTCGCCGCGCCGTTCCCGGAGACGCGCCTGCCGACGGTCCTGCACTCCGCCCCTGCGGCCGTCGTCATGATCGACCTCGGCCGCCACGAGGTCGTGTACGCCAACCCCGCGGCGGCCGAGCTCACCGGGGACCGGGTGCGGCTGCCGGTCCCCGTCGACGCCTGGAGCGACGCCGCCGGGCTGACCGACCTCGGCGGCCGGCGGATGAGTGAGACCAGCTCCCCGCTCTCGCTGGTCGCCGCGGGCGTCCCGGTGGCGGGGGAGCCCATCGCCGTCCACGACACCGCACGGGCCGGCTCCGCGGCCACCGCCTCCGCGGCGCAGCGCGAGGCCAGCGAGGGCCGCCTGCTGTGGGTGACCGGGTTCCCGCTCTCCGGCGTGCCGACCGGCGCGGCCGACGACGGCGAGGGGCCCCACGCCATGGTGGTGTTCCTGCAGTTCTCTGGCACCGGGCACGATGAGCGCCGCCAGCTGGCGGTGCTGCGCGAGCGGGCGGTCGTCGCCACCGAGATGTCGTTCTCGATCACCGATCCCCGCCGGTCCGACGACCCGCTGGTGTGGGTCAACCCGGCCTTCACCCGCCTCACCGGGTACGAGCCGGCCGACGTCGTCGGGCGCAACTGCCGGCTGCTGCAGGGCCGGGGCACCGACCGGCAGGCCATCGCGCGGATCAGCCGGGCGCTGCGCGAGCGGGAGCCGATCACGGAGGTGCTGCTCAACTACCGCCGGGACGGGACCGCCTTCTGGAACCAGGTCTCGGTCTCCCCGGTCTTCGACGGCGGCGGCGAGCTGGTCAACTTCGTGGGCGTGCAGAACGACGTGACCGAGCGCGTCACGGTCGAGCAGGAGCGGCGGGCCGCCCTCACCGAGGCCGAACAGGCGCGGGCCCAGCTGCGGCTGCTCGCCGAGGCGACCACGCAGATGACCGGCGCGCTGGACGTCACCGACACGTGCGAGCGGCTGGCCCGCATCGTCGTCCCGCAGCTGGCCGACCTGTGCGCCGTCGACCTGCTGGACCGGCCCGGCTCGGCGGCGGCCCACCGCGTCGCCGTCGCCGCACGGGAGCCGGCCGACGAGGAGCTGCTGCTGCGGCTGGCGGACGTGCGCCGGTACCGCGCGGGCGCCCCGGGCGAGACGGGGGCCGTCCTCGCAGGGGCCGAGGCCGCGCTGCTGCCCGACCTGCCCGACCGGGGTGCCGGGCGCCACCGGGACGACCCCGAGGCCGCCGCCGCCTACGACCGGCTGCGGCTGCGGTCGGCCATCGTGGTCCCGCTGCGGGCCCGCGGCCACGTGCTGGGCGCGCTCACGCTCTACACGCAGCACCCCTACGGCCGCCGCTACACACAGCGCGACCTGCACCTGGCCAGCGACCTCGCGGGCCGCGCCGGGCTCGCCGTCGACAACGCGCGCCTCTACGAGACCGAGCACGCCGCGGCGGTGACGCTGCAGCACAGCCTGCTGCCGACGCTGCCCACGATCGAGGGCCTGACGGTCGCGGCGCGTTACCTGCCCGGCGTGGACGGCAACCAGGTCGGCGGCGACTGGTACGACGTCCTGCCGCTGCCCGACGGCGCCGTCGGCGTCGCGGTCGGGGACGTCGTCGGCCACGACCTGCGGGCGGCGGCCGCCATGGGCCAGCTGCGCGGCGTCCTGCGCTCCTACGCGTGGGACGGCGGCCCGGCCGGCTCCGTCCTCGACCGCTGCGACCAGCTGGTGCAGGGCCTGGAGATGGCCGCGATGGCCACGGCCGTCTACGCGCGCATCGAGTCGGTCGGCGGTGGCGACCGGGTCGTGCGCTACGCCAACGCCGGCCATCCCGCCCCGTTGCTGCTGCAGCCCGACGGGCAGCTGACCCGCCTCGACGAGCGCCGCTCGCCGATGATCGGGGCGGTGCCGCTCGCCGGGCGGTCGGTGCCAGGGCGGATGGAGTCGGTGGTGCGCTGCGCGCCGGGGTCGCTGCTGCTGCTCTACACCGACGGGCTGACCGACGTCGCGGGCGAGGACGCCGACGTGCGTACCCGGCTGCTCGAGGAGACCGTCGTGCGCTGCGGCGCCGCCGACGGCGTCGAGCGCCTCGTCGACGCGGTGCTCGCGGCCTGCGTCCCGGACGGCCTCCGCGACGACGTGGCCGTGCTGGCCGTCCGCATGTCCGGCTGAACCGGTTCCACCTGCGGTCACGGCGGCCGTTCCCGCTGCATGCCGGCCGTTCGGCGATCACCTGCGGCGCACCGCTCACGTGAGCGGTTCACTGTGAGTGAGCGGAACGGGTCCAGAGGGGGAGCCGTATGGGTGCTGGGGGGGCCGGCGCGCCGGGCGAGATGACGCCTGGTGACCACCTGCGCGGCGTGGCCGACGAGGTGGCGACCCTGCCCGTGCCCGTCGCGGACCGCCGCGCCGTGGCCGTGGCCACGACCCCGGCCGAGCTGCTCACCCCCGGGTCCGCGCTGGCCCGCGCGCTGGCTGCGTTCCCCGTGCCGACGTGCTCCTCGCGACGGACGACCGGCCGACCGATCCCGCGGCCGACGACCAGTGGGACGACGGGCGGAACGAGGCCGCGTCCGAGGAGATGCGGGCGGCCGTCGCCGGCCTGGGGCACCCCGACCTCGTCGCGCACCGCCTGGCGCTACCCACACTGCTGGGGGACGGGGCCGAGGACGACCTGGTCGCGGCGCTGAGCGAGCTGGTCGGGTTCGATCCCGACCCCGGCGTCCACTGCCTGGCCCCCGCCGTCTCGCCGGCCACGGCGCTTGGCCACGACGGCGCCGGTCGGGCCTGCGCGGAGCGCGCGGCGCTGCGGGTCGCCCGGATCTACGGCCTCCCCCTGCAGCGCTACCGCGTCATCGGGGCGCCGGTCGTCGGGAGCGGCGCCGGCAACGAGACGGCATGACGAGGGCCGGCTCCCCCCGACGGAGCCGGCCCGGCGTGCTCTCGCAGGTCAGCTCGCCATCGCGACGCCGCGCTGCTCCAGGATCAGCCGCCGCTCGGCCTCCGCAGGCCGCCCCACACCCCGAAGGGTTCGCGGGTCTGCAGGGCGAACTCGCGGCACCGTGCCATGACGGGACAGCGCCGGAGACCTCCTTCGCCTGGGCGGTGCGCCGCGCGCGGGACGGGTTGCGCTCGCCGTCGGGGTGGAAGAACACCGCGCTGTCCATCCCCCGGCACCATCCGAGGCGCTGCCACTGCCACACGGAGTCCACCGGACCGGGCAGCCGGGACACGTCGCTCATCGTCACCTCTTGATCCGTGAGGCCCGGCGGTCCCGGGCAGGCTGAGGTGCGTTTCCCCATCACCCGCGCCGGCAAACACGCAGGGCCGGTGGATGTGAGGCAGCTCACATTTCGCGGAGGGCGTCCTCGGCCGTCTCGTGGACGTCGAACAGCGGGACGAGGCCCGCGATGGTCAGGGGCCGCAGCACCCGGCGTCCCGGCAGGCCAGCCGCAGCGCGACGCCCTCCGTCTGGGCGGCCTGGCGGGCCTCCACCAGCACGGTGAGACCGCTCGTGCCCAGGAACGTCACCCCGTCGAGGTCGAGCACGACGGCGCCGGGTCCGGCGGTCACGGCGTCCAGGACGGCCGTGCGCAGCTGAGGCGAGGTGAGCATGTCGGACCTCGCCCTCGACCCTCAGCACACGGGCGTGGGGCTCCGTTCGCAGGCTGAGCGTCATCTGCTCAGGTAACGGCCGCCGACTGCTGCGCGCGCGGGTGTCCGACACCGGCGTCACGGGTAGGCCCACGCCCGTGTGCTGAGGGTCGAGGGCGAGGTCGACATGCTCACCTCGCCTCAGCTGCGCGTTTTTTTTTTGGTTGCCGTGTCGGCCGCGACACGTTTTCGTCGTGCTCGACCTCGACGGGGTAACATTCCTGGGCACAAGCGGTCTGCGCCGTGCTGGTGGAGGCCCGCCAGGCCGCCCAGACGGAAGGCGTCGCGCTGCGGCTGGCCTGCCGGGAACGCCGGGTGCTGCGGCCCCTGACCATCGCGGGCCTCGTCCCGCTGTTCGACGTCCACGAGACGGCCGAGGACGCCCTCCGCGAGATGTAGAGCTGCCTCACATCCACCGGCCCTGCGTGTTTGCCGGGCGCGGGTGATGGGGAAACGCACCTCAGCCTGCCCGGGACCGCCGGGCCTCACGGATCAAGAGGTGACGATGAGCGACGTGTCCCGGCTGCCCGGTCCGGTGGACTCCGTGTGGCAGTGGCAGCGCCTCGGATCGTGCCGGGGGATGGACAGCGCGGTGTTCTTCCACCCCGACGGCGAGCGCAACCCGTCCCGCGCGCGGCGCACCGCCCAGGCGAAGGAGGTCTGCCGGCGCTGTCCCGTCATGGCACAGTGCCGCGAGTTCGCCCTGCAGACCCGCGAACCCTTCGGGGTGTGGGGCGGCCTCGCGGAGGCCGAGCGGCGGCTGATCCTGGAGCAGCGCGGCGTCGCGATGGCGAGCTGACCTGCGAGAGCACGCCGGGCCGGCTCCGTCGGGGGGAGCCGGCCCTCGTCATGCCGTCTCGTTGCCGGCGCCGCTCCCGACGACCGGCGCCCCGATGACGCGGTAGCGCTGCAGGGGGAGGCCGTAGATCCGGGCGACCCGCAGCGCCGCGCGCTCCGCGCAGGCCCGACCGGCGCCGTCGTGGCCAAGCGCCGTGGCCGGCGAGACGGCGGGGGCCAGGCAGTGGACGCCGGGGTCGGGATCGAACCCGACCAGCTCGCTCAGCGCCGCGACCAGGCGTCCTCGGCCCCGTCCCCCAGCAGCGTGGGTAGCGCCAGGCGGTGCGCGACGAGGTCGGGGTGCCCCAGGCCGGCGACGGCCGCCCGCATCTCCTCGGACGCGGCCTCGTTCCGCCCGTCGTCCCACTGGTCGTCGGCCGCGGGATCGGTCGGCCGGTCGTCCGTCGCGAGGAGCACGTCGGCACGGGGGAACGCAGCCAGCGCGCGGGCCAGCGCGGACCCGGGGGTGAGCAGCTCGGCCGGGGTCGTGGCCACGGCCACGGCGCGGCGGTCCGCGACGGGCACGGGCAGGGTCGCCACCTCGTCGGCCACGCCGCGCAGGTGGTCACCAGGCGTCATCTCGCCCGGCGCGCCGGCCCCCCCGGCACCCATACGGCTCCCCCTCTGGACCCGTTCCCGCTCACTCACAGTGAACCGCTCACGTGAGCGGTGCGCCGCAGGTGATCGCCGAACGGCCGGCATGCAGCGGGGAACGGCCGCCGTGACCGCAGGTGGAACCGGTTCAGCCGGACATGCGGACGGCCAGCACGGCCACGTCGTCGCGGAGGCCGTCCGGGACGCAGGCCGCGAGCACCGCGTCGACGAGGCGCTCGACGCCGTCGGCGGCGCCGCAGCGCACGACGGTCTCCTCGAGCAGCCGGGTACGCACGTCGGCGTCCTCGCCCGCGACGTCGGTCAGCCCGTCGGTGTAGAGCAGCAGCAGCGACCCCGGCGCGCAGCGCACCGCCGACTCCATCCGCCCTGGCACCGACCGCCCGGCGAGCGGCACCGCCCCGATCATCGGCGAGCGGCGCTCGTCGAGGCGGGTCAGCTGCCCGTCGGGCTGCAGCAGCAACGGGGCGGGATGGCCGGCGTTGGCGTAGCGCACGACCCGGTCGCCACCGCCGACCGACTCGATGCGCGCGTAGACGGCCGTGGCCATCGCGGCCATCTCCAGGCCCTGCACCAGCTGGTCGCAGCGGTCGAGGACGGAGCCGGCCGGGCCGCCGTCACGCGTAGGAGCGCAGGACGCCGCGCAGCGGCCCATGGCGGCCGCCGCCCGCAGGTCGTGGCCGACGACGTCCCCGACCGCGACGCCGACGGCGCCGTCGGGCAGCGGCAGGACGTCGTACCAGTCGCCGCCGACCTGGTTGCCGTCCACGCCGGGCAGGTAACGCGCCGCGACCGTCAGGCCCTCATCGTGGGCAGCGTCGGCAGCAGGCTGTGCTGCAGCGTCACGCCGCGGCGTGCTCGGTCTCGTAGAGGCGCGCGTTGTCGACGGCGAGCCCGGCGCGGCCGCGAGGTCGCTGGCCAGGTGCAGGTCGCGCTGTGCGTAGCGGCGGCCGTAGGGGTGCTGCGTGTAGAGCGTGGCGCGCCCAGCACGTGGCCGCGGGCCCGCAGCGGGACCACGATGGCCGACCGCAGCCGCAGCCGGTCGTAGGCGGCGGCGGCGGGCGTCGGTGCGCTCGGCACCCCGGTCGGGCAGGTCGGGCAGCAGCGCGGCCTCGGCCCTGCGAGGACGGCCCCCGTCTCGCCCGGGGCGCCCGCGCGGTACCGGCGCACGTCCGCCAGCCGCAGCAGCAGCTCCTCGTCGGCCGGCTCCCGTGCGGCGACAGCGACGCGGTGGGCCGCCGCCGAGCCGGGCCGGTCCAGCAGGTCGACGGCGCACAGGTCGGCCAGCTGCGGGACGACGATGCGGGCCAGCCGCTCGCACGTGTCGGTGACGTCCAGCGCGCCGGTCATCTGCGTGGTCGCCTCGGCGAGCAGCCGCAGCTGGGCCCGCGCCTGTCGGCCTCGGTGAGGGCGGCCCGCCGCTCCTGCTCGACCGTGACGCGCTCGGTCACGTCGTCTGCACGCCCACGAAGTTGACCAGCTCGCCGCCGCCGTCGAAGACCGGGGAGACCGAGACCTGGTTCCAGAAGGCGGTCCCCGTCCCAGGCGGTAGTTGAGCAGCACCTCCATGATGGCCGCCCGCTCGCGCAGCGCCGGCTGATCCGCGCGCGATGGGGTGGGGGTCGGTGCCGAGCCTGCAGCAGCCCACGCACGACGACGTCGGCCGCTCGGTGAGTGAGGCGGGTGAAGGCCGGGTTGACCCAGCACCAGCGGGTGGTCGGACCGGCGGGGATCGGTGATGGAGAGCGACATCTCGGTGGCGACGACCGCCCGCTCGCGCAGCACCGCCAGCTGGCGGCGCTCATCAGTGCCGGTGCGGGAGAACTGCAGGAACGCCGCCGTGAGTGGGGCCCCTCGCCGTCGTCGGCCGCGCCGGTCGGCACGCCGGGAACCCGGTCACCCCACCAGCAGGCGGCCCTCGGCTGGCCTCGCGCTGGACGCGGAGGCGGTGGCCGCGGAGCCGGCCCGTGCGCGTCGGACGGCGATGGGCTCCCCGCCGCCAGGAAGCACGCGGCGACCAGCGAGAGCGGGGAGCTGGTCTCACTCGCTCTCCGCCGGCCGCCGAGGTCGGTCAGCCGGCA
>CAVSJZ010000081.1:0-36780 GCA_963728105.1 uncultured Actinomycetota bacterium
CTAGGTGGCTGGTGTTTTTCGCGTGTCGCTGACCCGCCCCATGCCTGGCCTCGGCGAGAATGATCAAGTGACGTTGGGGCGGGCTGATCGTCAGGGTGATCTGTTCGACGAGGCGGCTCGGTTCTGTGAGGAGTCGCTGCCGGAGAACTCGATCTACCGGTTCCTGGCGTGGGAGCGGGACCGGTTGTTCCCTGATGAGCTGTTCGCGGACCTGTTCTGCGACCGGGGTCGGCGTTCGGTGCCGCCGTCGGTGGTGGCCGCGGTGATGGTGTTGCAGCGCCTGGGTGGGTTCTCGGACCGGGAGGCGGTCGAGCAGTACAGCTTCGACGCGCGCTGGCGGTATGCGGCCGGGGTCGGCGGCTACGCCGGCTCGGGTGCGGGGGCCGGCGGGTTCGTGCACACCGTGTTGGTGGACATGCGCGCGCGGCTGCGCCGCTCGTCTCGCCCCGACCGGATCTTCGAGGTGGGCCTGGCGGCGGCGGCCGAGGCCGGGCTGGTCGGGCGGCGGCGGGTGTTGGACTCGACCCCGCTGTATGACGCGGTGGCCACGATGGACACGATCACGTTGATCCGCTCGGCGGTGCGCGGGCTGCTCGGGGTCGCCGCCGCTGCGGACGCCGACCTGGCCGCGCAGCTGCGCGGCGCGCTGAGCAGCGGGGACGACTACGCCGGCAGCGGCAAGCCGCAGATCGACTGGGACGACCGGGCCGCCCGCGAGGAGTTGATCGACTCCCGGGCCCGGGAGGGGTATGCGCTGCTGGCCCTGCTGGATGGCCGCGAGCTCGCCCAGCCGGTCACCGAGGCCGCGACGCTGTTGGCGACGGTGCTGGGCCAGGACCTGGAGACCAGCCCGGATGGGGTGTTGCGGATCGCCCGCCGCGTCGCGCGCGATCGGGTGATCTCCACCGTGGACCCCGAGGCCCGGCACGGGCACAAGACCGCCGCGCGCGGGTTCGACGGTTACAAGGGCCACGCCGCGATGGACCCAGACACCGAGATCATCACCGCGACCACGGTCACCCCGGGCAACGCCGGGGATGCCAGCGTCGCCGAGGACCTCGTCGCCGACCTGCTCGACGACACCGCCGACGACACCGCCGACGACACCGCCGACGACACCGCCGACGACACCGCCGACGACACCGCGGGCCAAAAGCAGCCGCAGCAGCCGGTCGAGCCGCAGCAGCCGGTCGAGGCCGGCGCGGGAGCGGACCAGGACACCGCGCAGCCGTGCGTGTACGGCGATAACGCCTACGGCACCGGTGAGTTCCACGACCGGCTGCAGCGGGCCGGGATCACCGACCGCTGCAAGACCCAGACGCCGACCGCGGCGGGCGGGTTGTTCAGCAAGGAGCGGTTCGACATCGACCTGGGCGCCGACACGGTGAGCTGCCCGGCCGGGATCACCGTGCGGATTCACCCGGCCCACGCCGGCGGCGGCACCGCCCACTTCGGGTCGGCCTGCACCGGCTGCCCGCTGCGCGCCCAGTGCACCAGCGCCGCTGGCGGGCGCACGGTGTCGGTCGGCCCGTACGAGCAGACCCTCACCGACGCCCGGGCCCGCCAGACCGACCCAGCCTGGGTCGCCGACTACCGCAGCACCCGACCCAAGGTCGAACGCAAGCTCGGGCACCTCATGCGGCGCAAGCACGGCGGGCGACGAGCCCGGGTCCGCGGCACCGCCCGCGTCGAGGCCGACTTCCGGCTGCTGGCCGCCGCGACCAACCTGGCGCGGATGGCCGTGCTCGGGGTGCGCGGAACGACCCAGGGATGGGCGGTAGCGGCCTGACCAGCACGAACAGAACTCGAACCCGGGCTCGACCCCGCCCAGGAGCGGACGACCCAGGCGCCCACACGGTTCAGCCGAACCGGCTCCACGTCTCAGCCCGGCCCGCATGGGAGCCCCTATGGCCCACCCACCCGGCAGAGCCACACTCGTTTCAGCCGTTCGACACCAGCCACCTAGGCCGTGTCCCGTGGATCACGGGCGACGGGATTCGTGATCCAGATGGCTGCTCGCAAGGCGGAGGGCGGCTCTCGTACCGGGCGTACTCGAGCCGTCCGACAACGCAGCGAGCGGCCATCTGGGCGCGGATACCGCGTTCGCTGATCCACGGGACACGGCCTAGCCCTCGGCGACGGTGACGTGGGCGTCCGGCCCGGGATAGAAGATCGACTCGTGGCCGTCGTCCTCCCAGCGGACGCGGTAGTGCTCCTCGCCGTCCGCCTCGAGGACCTCGAGCACCTCGCCGAAGCGGCGGTGCCCGTCGATCACCCGATTCTCGACGACGATCCGTGATCCGGTCCGTGCGTGCATCGGCATACCCCTTCCTCCAGCGGCGTGCCCCACCCTCCCGGATGCGGACGGTCAGCCGCCAGAGGACAGAGGTCCGGATCCGGCGGGACCGCCGGAGGCGCGGCGGGCCTCGACGGTCCGTGCACCGCCCGCACCGGGGCGCCGGCGTGCCATGCGCACCCGCGGTGGCGGCTCGGCCCGGGTCCTTGCGGGTGCGTGGCGTCAGAGGGCCGCCGCGCCCGCCTCGGCCGTCGCCTGGTCCTGCTCCCCCGCGCCGCCGCTGACCCCGACCGCGCCCACGACCTGGCCGTCCCGCAGCAGCGGGACCCCGCCCGCGAAGATCGTCACGCGGCCGTGGTTCGACGTGTCGATCCCGTAGAACTGGCCGCCCGGCTGGGCCTGGGCGGCGAGGTCCGCCGTAGGCAGGTCGAACGCCCGCGCGGTGAACGCCTTGTTGATCGCGATGTCGACGCTGCCGATCCAGGCCCCGTCCATCCGCGCGTGCGCCACCAGGTTGCCGCCGGCGTCGACGACCGCGACGTTCATCGGCTGGCCGAGGTCCTTGGCGCGCATCTCGGCCGCCTCGATGACCCGGCGGGCGTCGGCCAAGGAGATCGTCTGCTGCTGCATGCTGGTCCTCTCCGGTCGGGTCGTCGCCCGCGGTGCGGCCGGGGACCCACCGCGTCGGGCGTCGACGACGACGTCGTACCCGCGCCGGCGCGTTCCACACGGGGGCACGCCGGGTCGGCCGCGCCCGCCGGGCGGGTTTGGCCGACCCGCGTCGGGTACCCGCCGGGACGACGGCACACCGAAGACACCGAGGAGGTGGACGTGAAGGCCGTTGTCTACCAGGAGCCTTACCGCGTCAGCGTCGAGGAGGTCGACGACCCGCGCATCGAGGACCCGACCGACGTCGTGATCAGGGTGACCACCACCGCGATCTGCGGCTCGGACCTGCACATGTACGAGGGCCGCACGGCCGCGGAGTCCGGCCTCGTGTTCGGCCACGAGAACATGGGCATCGTCGAGGAGGTCGGCCCGGGCGTCGCGTCGGTCAAGCAGGGCGACCGCGTCTCCCTGCCGTTCAACGTCGCCTGCGGGTTCTGCAAGAACTGCCTCGCCGGATCGACCGGATTCTGCCTGACCGTCAACCCCGGCTTCGGCGGCGGCGCCTACGGCTACGTGTCGATGGGCCCCTACCGCGGCGGGCAGGCGGAGTACCTGCGGGTGCCCTTCGCCGACTTCAACTGCCTGAAGCTCCCGCCGGGAACCGAGCACGAGAACGACTTCGCGATGCTCGCCGACATCTTCCCCACCGGCTACCACGGCACGTCCCTGGCCCAGGTCGGGCCCGGAGAGAGCGTCGCCGTGTACGGGGCGGGACCGGTGGGGCTGATGGCCGCCTACTCCGCGATGATCAAAGGCGCCGCCCAGGTCTTCGTCGTCGACAAGGTCGCATCCCGCCTGCAGCTGGCCGAGCAGATCGGCGCGATCCCCGTCGACTACAGCCAGGGCGATCCGGTCGAGGCGATCCGGGACCAGACCAACGGCGACGGCACCGACAAGGGCGTCGACGCCGTCGGCTACCAGGCCACGGTGCCCGAGGGCGAGGAGCAGCCCGCCGTCGTGCTCAACCAGCTCGTGCAGACCGTGCGCGCCACCGGGATGATCGGCGTCGTCGGGCTCTACGTCCCCGGCGACCCCGGCGCACCGTCCGAGGAGGCCGGTCGCGGCGAGCTGCTCGTGCAGATCGGCAAGCTGTTCGAGAAGGGCCTGCGGCTCGGCACCGGCCAGGCCAACGTCAAGGCCTACAACCGGCACCTGCGCGACCTCATCGTCGCCGGCCGGGCCGAACCCAGCTTCGTCGTGTCGAAGGAGCTGCCGCTCGGCGACGCCCCCGACGCCTATGCGCGCTTCGACAAGCGTGAGGACGGCTACTCGAAGGTCGTGCTCAAGCCGGGCGCCGCTGCGGCCTGATCCTGCCGGCCGGCCCGACGCCCAGCTGCGTCGGGCCGGTCTGCGCTCCCGCCGCGGCCGGGCCGGACGTGCCCCGCGCGAGTCGGGTCCAGGGTCCAACCCCTCCCCCGCCGCCGGGCGCGCCACTCCCCGGGCCGGTGTCCCCGGACGCGACCCGACGCACCCCGGGACGGGAGGTCACGCCTGCTTGGTCTCCCAGAAGATCTTGTCGATCTGCGAGATGCAGTCGAGCAGGGCCTGGCCCGTGGCCGGGTCGTTCGAGCCCTTGGCACCCGCGGCCCTGGGTAGCAGATCCCCTGCCTGTCACCGGGCCACCGGCTCCGGCGGGGCCCGGATCCGCGACCCCGAACCTGACCGGCCGCTGACGATCCGGCCCACGCGCGTCTCCTGGCTGCGGTCGAGTTTCGCCCGGAGCGAGGAGGTCACCCGGCCGTCGACAACGGCGTGCCGAGCCATGGGAGCCGGCACCTGTCTCGAGGAGGGAACCATGGCAGTCAACGGGGTCAACAGCACCGACGGCCACTCCGATCAGGAGTTCTGGCGGTCGCACACCTCGATCTCGCTGTCCCCGATCGCCGCTCCGTCGATCCTGGGACTGTTCGGCTTCGCCGCGTCCACCTTCGCCGTCGCGGCCAACCTCGCCGGCTGGTACGGCAACAGCACGACCACCCTGCTGGTACTGGCCCCGTTCGTCTTCGCCTTCGGCGGCATCGCCCAACTGCTCGCCGCCATGTGGGCCTACCGCGCACGCGACGGACTGGCCACCGGCATCCACGGCGCCTGGGGCGCCTACTGGATCGCCTACGGCATCTACCAGCTGTTCGTCGCCATCGGGATAGCACCCGGTGCGTCCACGCCGGCCGGAGCGGTCCCGTTCGGGTACTGGTTCGTCGGCCTGGCGGCCATCACCTGGACGGGCGTGATCGCCGCGGCCGCCGAGAACGCGGCACTGGTCTCGGTGCTGTCCACCCTCGCCGGCGGCTCGACCGCGCTGGCGATCGGGCTGATCGGGGGCTTCGGCCTCGCCACGACCATCGGCGCCTACATCCTCATCGCCTCCGCCGTGCTCGCCTGGTACACCGGCAGCGCCATGATGCTGCAGGCCACCACCGGCCGCGTCGTGCTGCCCGTCGGCGATCGACCTGCCCGGCGGCCGGGCCAGCCCGCGACCGACCCGATCGAGTACTCGTTCGGCGAGCCCGGTGTCAAGGTCGGCCAGTAGCCCGGCAGGCCCGCGGCCGTCAGCGCCGGCGCAACATCCGCCACAGCCGCAGCGGCAGCAGCCCGAACAGCGGCGCCCGGCGGCCCAGGTCCTCGCGGTCCTCACGGTCGAGCGCGGCGGCATAGCGGGCGGCCTCACCCGGGTCGGCGTAGGTCCGGGTGCCGCCCGCGCCGCAGCCACGCTCGCAGCGCCAAGTCATCGTCGCCCCGTCCGCACGGAACCGGAAGCGGTGACCCCACACAGCACAACTCGTCACGACCCACCACCTACCCGCAACCAGATGGGATAGGCACACCATGGCAGACACGGCGGTGCAGACCGGCACCATCCGCACGAGGATCCCGGCACGGCTGGACCGCCTGCCGTGGTCGCGGTTCCACTGGCGCATCCTCATCGGCCTCGGCACGGTCTGGATCCTCGACGGGCTCGAGGTCACGATGGTCGGCTCGGTGGCGGGCCGGATCACCGAGCCCGACAGCGGCCTGAACCTCACCTCGGGAGACATCGGCCTCGCCGGCGCGATCTACGTGGTCGGCGCCTGCCTGGGCGCGCTCGTGTTCGGGCAGCTCACCGACCGTCTCGGCCGCAAGAAGCTGTTCATGGTGACGCTGGCGGTCTACATCCTCGCGACGGCAGCGACGGGCGCGTCGATGTCGGCGCTCTGGTTCTTCGCGGCCCGGTTCGTGACCGGTGCGGGCATCGGGGGCGAGTACGCCGCCATCAACTCGGCCATCGACGAGCTGATCCCGGCCCGCGTGCGCGGCCGGGTCGACCTGCTGATCAACGGCACCTACTGGCTCGGCTCGGCGGGCGGTTCGGCACTCGCGATCGTGTTCCTCAACCGCTCGATCTTCCCGGCGGACATCGGCTGGCGGCTCGCGTTCGCGGTGGGCATCGTGCTCGGCCTCACGATCCTGCTCATCCGCCGGCACGTGCCGGAGAGCCCGCGGTGGCTGTTCATCCACGGGCGCGAGGACGAGGCCGAGGCGATCGTCCGCCGCATCGAGGCCGACGTCACCGAGGAGACCGGGACCGAGCTCGACCGACCGGAGGAGAGCCTGACCGTCCGCCAGCGTCGCAGCATCCCCTTCCGGGAGATCGCCCGCGTGGCCTTCTCGATGTATCCCCGGCGGGCGCTGCTCGGGCTGGCGCTGTTCGTCGGCCAGGCGTTCATCTACAACGGGATCACCTTCAACCTCGGCACGCTGTTCACCACGTTCTACGACGTCTCCTCGAGCTTCGTCCCCGTCTTCGTGATCATTTACGCCGTGGGCAACCTGCTCGGTCCACTCACGCTCGGCAGGCTGTTCGACACCGTCGGCCGCAAGCGCATGATCTCGGGCACGTACCTGGGCTCGGCGGCCGCCACCATCCCGCTCGCGCTGGTCTTCGTGTTCGGGATCGGGGGTCCGTGGCTGCTGATCGGCCTGGTCGTGATCACGTTCTTCCTGGCGTCCGCGGGGGCCAGCGCCGCCTACCTCACGGTGTCCGAGATCTTCCCCATGGAGACGCGGGCACTGGCGATCGCGTTCTTCTACGCGGTCGGCACCGCCGTCGGCGGGATCGCGGGTCCGCTGCTCTTCGGCGAGCTGATCAACTCCGGGGTGCGCTCGCTCGTGATGACCGCCTTCTTCATCGGCGCGGCCGTCATGGCGCTCGGCGGGGTGACCGAGCTGTTCTTCGGTGTCGCCGCCGAGCGGCAGAGCCTGGAGTCGATCGCGATGCCCCTCACCGCCGACGACGCGCGTGAGGACGGCGAGCAGGACGGCGACGGCGGCCGCGACGACGGCGCCCAGCATGACGGACAGGCGCCCAGGAGGGGATCGGACGCCTGGCTGGCGGCACAGCAATGCCGGGAGGACGCGGCCCTCGCCCGCGCCCGGGCCGCCGACCACCGTGCGGAGGCCTACGAGCTCGAGGCGGGCGACGGGGATGCCGACGATCCGCGACGGGTCGCGCTCACCCTCGCCCGTGTCGAGGAACTGCGCGCCGACGAGTTCGAGCAGCTCGCTATGGCCCACGACGCCCACGCGGCCGCCGAAGACGGCGCGCCGGGCTCCAGCCACCAGGCCGAGGCCGCCCGGCAGCGTGCCGCGATGTTCAGCGAGCGCGCGGCGGCGCTCACCGCCGAGACCCCGGACGAAGCCGAGAAGCATGCGCACCGCGCCGACGCGGCAGAGGAACGGGCCAGGGCGAGCGAGCAGCGCGCACTGGCGGAGCTCTCGACGGCGGGCGGCCCGCCCGAGGGCTCCGGCGACGGCGACGCCCGGCAGCGGGCGGGAGGCCACGCGGTCGACGCGCGCGCCGCGCTCCACCGGACCTGGGCCGACCTGCACGAGCAGCGCGCTGCGGCACACGACGCCCGCGCCGCCGCGGACGACGTGGCCCTGCGCCGCCACACCGACGCTGCGGCCGAGCTCGAACGCCGGGGGCTGGCGGCGGAGGCGCGCGTCCGGGCGGCCGAGCAGCTCGACACGGCCGACGACCTGCGGGAGGAGCTCGAGGAGGAGCAGGAGCGACGGACCGAAGCAGCGGAGTCACGACGCCGGGAGGCCCAGGCCCGCGAGGCCGACGACCGCATCCGGCGACGGATCGAACGGCGCCAGCAGAACGAGCGCAGGGGCCTGCGGCAGTTCCGTCCCGGCCCGAGCACCACGATCGGGTCGCCGTGGCTGGGCGGTGCCCCCCGCCCGCTCGCCGGTGAGCGGGCGCTCGACACCGAGGTCGACGTCATCGCCCGGGCGCTCGACGAGCACGGCCCGGTCGAGCGGCGCGAGCTCGCGCAGTTGGTCGGAGCCCGGTACTGGGGTCCGGGGCGCTTCGGGTCCGCTCTGGACACGGCCGTCGAGGAGCAGCGCATCCGGAGGATGACCCGCCACACGTACGGTCCTGGCGGGAGCCAGGAGACGGACGGGACTTCTGACGGTGACCCTCCACGGTGACGTTTGGGGCCGGTGCGTTGCGGGGTACCCGACCCGCGATGGCCGCTGTACCAGCACGGAGTCGCGAAGTCCGTACCCGGCAGGCCGGAATGTCGACCAAGGGGCAGTACGGCAGCAGGACCGCGAACGCCTACGCCCATCTGACGCCGCTGTTCAAGGAGCTCGCCGACCTGCCGGTTGGCAGCGCGCGCCGGGCCGAGGTGCGCGCAGAGCTGGTCTCCGGGTACCTGCCGGTCGCCCGGCACATCGCCCGGCGGTTCACCGGCCGCGGCGAGCCGGAGGAGGACCTCGTCCAGGCCGGCACCCTCGGGCTCATCGGCGCCGTCGACCGGTTCGACCCCGAGCGGGGGCTGGACTTCCTGTCGTTCGCCGTGCCGACCATCACCGGGGAGATCCGCCGGCACTTCCGCGACCACGCCTGGTCCATGCACGTCCCACGGCGGCTCAAGGACGTCCAGACGACGATCAACGCGGCCGTCGGGCCGCTCGCGCAGGAACTCGGACGGGCACCCCGCCCCAGCGAGATCGCAGCCCGGCTCGACCTGCCCGTCGAGGATGTCCTCGACGGCCTGAGCGCCCAGCACGCCTACCGCAACGACTCGCTGGACCGGATCGCGGGCGAGGCCGCCACCCCGCTGTCCGAGCGCCTCGGTTCGCCCGACCACGACCTGGAGATCGTGGAGTTCCGCGAGGCGCTCGCGCCGCTGGTCGCCCGGCTGCCCGACCGCGAGCGCACCATCCTCATCCTGCGGTTCTTCGGCAACCGGACGCAGTCACAGATCGCCGAGGTGGTCGGCGTGTCCCAGATGCACGTCTCGCGGCTGCTCGACCGGACGCTCAGGCAGCTGCGCGAGGACCTCAACTCCGAGCACTGACGGTCGCAGCACAGGCGGGGACCGAATTCCCGCACCCGCAGGTTTGACGCCGCGCCATCGGGCTACCTCCGCCGCCGCAGGCGACCAGCGCACCGCTACGGAGGTCCTGAACGTGAGCGAGACCGCCGTCCGACCCACGACCGTGCCTGTCCGCGTGCCGCCCGCTCGGCGCCCGGTCGGCAGCCGGTTCCTCGCGATGCTGGGCACGACGGACCCGAAGGACATCGCCTTCCTGTACCTGGTGACGTCGTTCGGCTTCTTCCTGGTCGGCGGGTTGATGGCCATGCTGATGCGGGCAGAGCTGGCCCAACCGGGCATGCAGTTCCTGTCGACAGAGCAGTACAACCAGCTGTTCACCGTGCACGGCACGCTCATGCTGCTGCTCTACGCGACCCCGATCCTGTTCGGCTTCGCGAACTACATCACCCCGCTGCAGATCGGCGCCCCCGACGTCGCGTTCCCCCGGCTGAACGCCTTCTCCTACTGGTTGTTCCTGTTCGGCGGCCTGGTCGTGCTCTCGGGCCTGCTCACCCCCGGCGGCGCGGCGGACTTCGGCTGGACGGCCTACACGCCGCTGTCGGACATCACCCACTCCCCCAACGTCGGCGGCGACCTGTGGGCCATGGGCCTGATCCTCTCCGGGCTCGGCACCATTCTCGGTGGCGTCAACTTCATCACCACGATCGTCTGCATGCGCGCGCCGGGCATGACGATGTTCCGGATGCCGATCTTCACGTGGATGATCTTCATCACCGCCATCCTCATTCTCATCGCGTTCCCCGTCCTCACGGCGGCCCTGTTCGGGCTCGAGGCCGACCGGCACTTCGGCGCGCACGTGTTCGACCCCGCCAACGGCGGGGCGATCCTCTGGCAACACCTGTTCTGGTACTTCGGCCATCCCGAGGTCTACATCGTCGCCCTGCCGTTCTTCGGCATCATGTCCGAGGTCATCCCGGTCTTCAGCCGCAAGCCGCTGTTCGGCTACAAGGGCATGATCTACGCCGGCATCGCGATCGGCTGCCTCTCGGTCGCGGTGTGGGCCCACCACATGTTCGCCACCGGGGCGGTGCTGCTGGCGTTCTTCTCGTTCACGACGTTCCTCATCGCCATTCCGACCGGCATCAAGTTCGTCAACTGGATCGGCACGATGTGGAAAGGTTGCATCACGTTCGAGACGCCGATGATGTTCGCCGTCGGGTTCCTCGTCACCTTCCTCTTCGGCGGCCTCACCGGCGTGCTGCTGGCGTCGCCGCCGCTGGACTTCAACGTGTCCGACACCTACTTCGTGGTGGCGCACTTCCACTACGTGCTGTTCGGCACGATCGTGTTCGCCACCTACGCCGGCATCTACTTCTGGTTCCCGAAGATGACCGGCCGGATGATGGACGAGACGCTCGGCAAGGTCCACTTCTGGCTGACGTTCATCGGGTTCCACCTGACGTTCCTGGTGCAGCACTGGCTGGGCGCGGAGGGCATGCCGCGGCGGTACGCGGACTACCTGCCGACGGACGGGTTCACGACGCTGAACATGGTCTCCTCGATCGGCGCGTTCGTGCTGGGCGCCTCGGCACTCCCGTTCATCTGGAACGTGTTCCGCTCCTACCGCTACGGCACCGTCGTCACGGTCGACGACCCGTGGGGTTTCGGGAACTCGCTGGAGTGGGCGACGTCCTGCCCGCCGCCGCGGCACAACTTCACCGAGCTGCCGCGGATCCGCTCGGAGCGTCCGGCGTTCGAGCTGCACTACCCGCACCTGGTCGAGAAGCACCGTCGCGAGGCCCACGTCGGCAACTGGGCGGACCCGTTCGAGAAGACCTCCCACGGGGTCGACCGGTACTCGGCCGAATCCGGGGACGACCCGAGGTCCCGATGAGGCGCGCCACCCGTGCCGCGCGGGTCGTCGGCCGGCAGGTGGAGGAGGCGCTCGCCGACGCCGTACCCGTCGACGCCACGCCCAGCCTCGTCGTCGGACTGGTCCTGGCGGGCCTGCCGGTCCTCCTGACCCTGTTCATCGTCCTGACGACCGTCCTCTGACGACATCCCGGGCCTGCGGCAGTACCCGCCGGCCGTCAGGAAGGCGTCAGGCCGAACCCGGCATGGACCCCGCTCACCGCCACCGCCCATGAACGGCCGCACGGGGCACGCCGACGGCCCGTCAGTACGGCCATCGGGACTCCGGTCCGGTCACGTCCTCCGGGCTGCGGCGGTTGGCGCGGCACGCGAGCCGGTACACGCCGCCGCCCAGCGCCCATCCGAGGAACAGCAGCCCGAACGCGCTCAGGTTGAGGACGAACGACGTCATCGCGAGTGCGGCGACGAGCACCAGGATCGGCCACGCGACGGCCCGCCGCCCGGCTGCCCGCCACCGTGAGTCCGGGCTGCCGTTCCCGAGCCGCCCCGCGAAGTCGGCATCCTCGCGACACATCTCCTGCTCGAGTGCCTCGAGGATCCGCCGGTCGTGCTCATTGATCATCTCTTCCACTCCCCACCGGCGCCCGCCCGCCGGGCGCTCGGAATGCGACTACCCCTCACCGTCCGGACGCAACATCCGCCGGTCGTCCCTTGGCTGCCGGCCGGCTGACGCTGTGTCGCCGAGCGCCCGTCCCGAGGCGGCGCCGGAACCCGGGCGGGAACACCTTGCGCTTGGCCTACACCCGTCGCCCGCGCCGCATACGGGGCCCCCGCCCGGACACCCGTTCCGCGGGATGTCCAGGGAGGAGGTCACATGTCCTTCGGAGCGGTGCTGATCGGCACGTTCGCCGGCGCGGCCGTCGAGACGATCGAAATGGTGATCATCGTCGTCGGAGTCGGGGTCACGCGCGGCTGGCGCGCCACCCTCGTCGGCGCAGCGGCCGGACTGCTCGTGCTCGGCGCGATCGTCGCAGGACTCGGGCAGGCCCTCTCGCTCATCCCGATCAACCCCCTGCGGATCGTGATCGGCGCGCTGTTGCTGACCTTCGGGCTGCAGTGGCTGCGCAAGGGCGTCCTCGGGGTGGCCGACGACGGCTTCTGGGGCGGTGGCGGCGAGGAGGAGGCCGACGTCGAGCCGGGCAGCGGCCAGGGGTTCGACTGGACGGCGTTCACCCTCTCGTTCAAGGGCGTCCTGCTGGAGGGGCTGGAGATCGCCTTCATCGTCGTCGCGTTCGGGGCGGGCTCGGGCAGCTACACCCAGGCACTCATCGGGGCCGGTGCCGCGTTCGTGTTGATCGGCGGTATCGGGATCGCGACGCGCGGCTGGCTCGAGCAGGTGCCCGGACGGACCCTCAAGTTCGCCGTCGGTGGGCTGCTCATGACGTTCGGTACGTTCTGGAGCCTGGAAGGTCTCGGGGTCTCGTGGCCGGCCGGGGACCTCAGCCTCGCAGGCCTGTACGCCTTCTCCCTCATCGTGTCCCTCGCCCTCGTGGCGCTGGCCCGCCGCACGCCGGTGAAGGAGCCGTCGCGATGACGGGCCGGGTGTGGGGATGGGTCGTCGCCTTCGGCCGGTTCTGGTACGGCTTCGTGATCGGTGACGACTGGGTCGGAGCGGCCGGTGTCGTGGTGATGCTCGGCGTCTGCGCGGGCCTGTTGCGCATCGGTGTGCCGGCGTGGTGGGCGGGTCCGCTCATCATCGCGGCGACCGTCGCCGTGACCGTGATGCGCGCCCGGCGCGACGAAGAGGACGAGGCGACCGAGCATGGGGGTGGCGCGGCGGAATGAGGCCGGGTGCCCCCGCACCGTCCATTGCAGTCTGCCGGAAGGGGAGATCGATGTCGGAACCCACACCGAACGCCAGCCCGCCGGCCGGCGCTTCATCGCCGGGACTCCTGGCTGTCTGGGGAGCGCTCGCCGGCTTCCTCGCGGGTGTCGTCTTCATGGCGATCAACGCCTGGTCGGCGACGAGCACCGGACATCCCGCGTTCACGCCGTTCCGGACGGTGGCCACCCTGGCCCAGGGTCCGCCGCCGGCCGCGGCGACCGTCTGGATCGGCATGGTGATCCATTCGTTGCTGGCGGCGCTGTTCGGCCTCGTCCTCGCCATCGTCTTCGCGCCGCTGCGGCGGCGCGGCGTACGGACCGGGGCGCTGATCTGGGCGGGCCTGGTGTACGGCGGCCTCATCTACGTGGTCGACTTCCAGGTGCTCGCCCGGCTCGTGGGCCAGTTCACCGCGTTCCGGAGCACGAACCAGCCACTCGAGCTCGCCGCGCACCTGGTCTTCGGCGCCGTGCTGGCGGGTCTGCTGGCGCTGGCTCCCGACCGGCCGCGCACACACGCGACCGCCGAGGGCGGAGCCACCCGACCGACGTGACCGATCCGACCGACGGACACCGGTCGGTCGGTCGGACCGGGCCGGGCGGGATGGCCTCTCGCGGGCCGCGTATGGAACGCCGGCGTCCCGGGTAGTGCCGATAGGTGGCCATACCGCTCGAGGACCTGCGCGACGATGCCGCCCACTGCACGCGATGCGACCTGCACGGGCCCGCCACGCAGACGGTGTTCGGTGAGGGGCCGCCGACCGCGTGGCTCGTCCTCGTGGGCGAGCAGCCAGGCGACCGCGAGGACGTCGAGGGCCGCCCGTTCGTCGGTCCGGCCGGGCGCCTGCTCGACCACGCGCTCACCGAGGCCGGGATCGGTCGCGACGAGGTCTATGTGACCAACGCGGTGAAGCACTTCCGCTTCGAACGCAGCGGCCCGAGGCGCCTGCACCGAACCCCGACGGTCACGCAGATCCGGGCCTGCGCGCCGTGGCTGGCCGGTGAGCTGGACGCCGTGGACCCGCTGGCCGTCGGGCTGCTGGGCGCCACCGCCGCGAAGGCGCTGCTGGGTCCGGCGTTCCGCGTGAGCCGCGACCGCGGACGCGTGCTCGACCACCAGGGCCGGCACGTGGTGGCGACCGCACATCCCGCTGCCGTCCTGCGCACCCCGCCCGAGTCCCACGACGAGGCCTTCGCCGCCTTCGTGGCCGACCTCGGCGTGCTCGCCGGGCTGCGGGCCGGATCGTGACCGCGCCCGCGCGCTGTCCGAAGAACATGCGCTACGGGCCGTGCGGGGGTGTGCGCGCCGACGGCAGCTGCGAGATGCGGCCCCGGCCGTGCCCGTTCACCGCGCTCGACACGGCGCCGCCGTGGACGGGTCCGCCCCCACCCGCCGCGGCGCCTCAGGCGGCGTTGCCGGCGGGTGCCGGACCGATGGTGCTCACGGACCTCAGCGTGGCCCCGTACGACCCCGCCGCCGTGGCTCCGGTCGTCGACATCCTGGCGCCGACCTGTGACGCGGTGCTGGTCGGCGAGCACCACCACCGTCCGGACCTGCCCCCGACCCTCATGGCCGCGCTTGTCAAGGATCGGGGCGTGCGGCCCTGGATGACGCTGACGTGCCGGGACCGCAACCGGATCGTCCTCGAGCAGGAGCTGCACGGCCTGGCCGCGCTCGGCGGGGTCGGGGTCTTCTGCGCGACCGGCGACGGGCGGGCCCCGGGAGTGCGCGACGACGTCACCCAGGTGTTCGACGTCGACGGGACCCGCCTCGCCGGCATGGCCGCCCGGCTGGGCCTGCCCGTCGGCGTGCCCGAGACCCCCGACGCGCCGCCGCAGCGGCTGCGACCGGGACGCCTGCTGGCGAAGCAACAGGCCGGGGCGCACCTGGCGGTGCTCAACCACGTGCGGACCCCGGACCGGCTGGCCGCGTTCGTCACGGCCGCCCGCGCGGTCGGCGTCCACCTGCCCATCGTCGCCTGCGTCGCGGTCTACACCGACGAGCGCTCGGCCGCAGCCCTGCTGCCGCTGCCGGGGCTCGAGATGGACCCGGAGCAGGTCGCCGCGGTGCTCGCCGCCCGGGATCCCGTCGCCGCCGGCTGCGCGGCGGCCGTCCGGGAGGCGCGCGCCCTCCTCGCCGTGGACGGCGTCGCCGGCGTGAACCTCTCCGGTCTCGCGTCGGGCCGCGGCGAGCGGGCCGGGGCGGAGGTCAAGGCCGCCGTGGGCGCGGCGCTGCGCGAGGAGGTGCGAGCGACCCCGTGACCGACGCCATGAACGACGCGATGGAGGCCGAGTTCGACGTCCTCGCCCGCTGGACCGTCGAGGCGGTCCAGCGGCTCGGCCCCGATCACGCCCTCCCCGCGGCGTGCCAGGGCAGCGCCAGCCCGGCGGGGCTCGACTGGCTCGCGCACGCATGCGGCCTCGTCCCGGGCGTCCGGCTCCTCGACGTGGGCGGAGGCACCGGCGGCCCGGCCGCGTACGCAGCGTCCCGGTCCGGCGCGCGGCCGCTGCTCGTCGAACCCATGCCCGGCGCGTGCCGCGCCGCGACCCGCCTCTTCGGCCTGGCCGCGGTGGTCGGCGCGGGCGAGGCGCTCCCCGTCGCGACGGGGGGCGCGGAGGCCGCGTGGTGTCTCGGTGTGCTCTGCACCTCACCGCGGCGCCCGGCCCTGCTGCGCGAGCTGCGCCGGGTGCTGCGTCCCGGCCGTCCGCTCGGCCTGCTGGTGTTCGTGCGGCACGCGGAGCGGCTGCCGGACGCGCCAGAGGGCAACGACTTCCCCTCGCCGGCCGAGCTGCACCGCCAGCTCGACGCGGCGGGCCTCGCCGTCGCGGACCGCGCCGAGCTCGCCGAGCTGGCACCCCCGCCCCGGTCCTGGGTCGCGAAGGCCGACCGGGTGAGCGATGCCGTGGCGCGCGAGCACCGCTCCGACCCGCGCTACGACCAGGTCCACGACCAGCGCGACAAGATGGCGCGGTTGCTCGCCGACGGCGCGGTCACGGGCCTGCTGGTGCACGCACGGGCCACCTGAGCGGCGTGCGACCCAGGTTCGGGCGCGAGCACGGGGGGCGCGGCGCTGCCGGCCGCTCGCCATCCGGCGAAGATCGCCAGACGGAACATGCGCTTCGTCAGCAGCGGTCACTGGTCCACTCTCTTGTGGGCACTGGGAAGGTGCTCGGTGTTGGGACCGACGAGAGCCGGGGTGACGACCCGTCGCGGTCGCCCGTTGAGGGCCGGCGTGGGCCCCGTGCGGGCTGCTCTTCGGGGTTCGCGCGCCTATGCGGGTCCCGCACGTCATCGACGGCGCGCGAGCTGCACTTCCGCACGCTGGCTGCACTTCCGCGTGTGAGCCGCGGCGCCGGGAGCCGGCACCACCGCCGGTGGCACCGGCACCCCCGTCAGGTCACGACGGGGGTGTCGGCGTGCTCGCGGCACGTCCGCGCCTCAGGTCGCGCCTCGAGCCGCTCGTCGTCGATCTCGCGACCGCAGACCATGCACCGGCCGTAGGTGCCCTCGTCGAGGCGGGCGAGCGCGTCACTGACCTGCCGGCGCTGCTCGGCGACGACCTCCTCCAGCATCTGGGCGCCCTCGGCGTCCGCGAGCTCGGTTCCCTGGTCGGCCTGGTGCTGGCCCGCGATGCCCGACGACTCGTATGGCGAGGTCGTCTCGGCGCGGTTGCGCTCGCTGAACCTGCGGTTGGCGTCCAGCTCGTCGAGCGACGCGTTCAGCAACTGACGGGCGCGATCCTTCTGCATGGGCAGCGCGTACCCGACCCGGTCGCCGCCGACACCCGGCCGCCGCCATCGTCGCGTGACCGGATGTGGTCGGGCCCTCCCTTGCGGGTTCCTGAACCCCGGCCGCGGCACGCGTGCTCCGGCGCAAGCGGGCTACTCCCCGGCGGACCGGACGCCCAGGCCGGCCAGGAGGGAGCGGCGGGCGTGGCGACCGGTACCGAGGGACGCAGCTGGAGCGGCGCGGTCGCGACCGCTGTCGTCCGGCTGCGCTGGCTCGTCGTGGCGGCCGTCGCGGGGGCCGCGTACGCCTCGGTAGCCTACCTGCCGACGCTGCAGGTCACCGGGACCGGCCTGGCCAGCGTGACGACGTTCGCCGGGCTTCCTGCCGCGCAGGCCCAGCGCGACGTCCAGCGCCTGTTCGGGCTCCCGCTACTGGGCCCGGTCGCGCTGGTCCAGCACGACAGCCGCGGTCTCGCCTCCTCGACGCTCGTCGACGCGTACGAGCACGCGGCTGCCGTCGACGTGCCGGCGGCCGAGGGGAAGCCGGCACTCGGGCCCGTCACGGCCGCGCTGCCCGTGCCGAACTCCGTCGACCCGGCCCACCCGCCGACCACGCTCGTGACCTACCTCTTCGGCCGCTCCGGCCAGGACGCCGTGGGCGTGGTCGACGCCGCCCGCTCGTACGGCGCCGGGCTCGGGCCGGATGCCGCGGTGGTGGGCGTCGGCGGCCCCGTGGCCGTGCAGGTCGAACAGGGGCAGCTGGTCAACGGCCGGCTCCGCTGGGTGGAGCTCGCTTCGGTCCTCGTGGTCGCGCTCGTCGTCGGGCTCACGCTGCGCTCGGTCGTGGCCCCGGTCGTCACGTTGGTCTCCGCGGGCGTCTCCTACCTGGTCGCCGTGCGCGTGGTCGCCGCGGCGGCGAGCCACTTCGGCGTCACCGCCCCCAGCCAGATCACGCCCCTCCTCGTCGCGCTCACCCTCGGGCTCGCGACGGACTACTCCATGTTCTTCCTCACCGGTTTCCGGCAGCGTCTGGTGAGCGGCGCGCCGCCGCGTCCTGCGTTGCGCGGTGCCGTCGCCGAACAGCTGCCGATCGTGCTGACCGCGGGCCTCACCGTGGCCGTGAGCACCGCCACCCTGCTCGCCGCGCGGCTCGGGCTGTTCCGGGCGTTCGGGCCCGGCCTGGCGATCACCGTCCTCACCACGCTCGTGGTCTCGACGCTCCTGACGCCTGCCGCGCTGGCGA
This sequence comes from uncultured Actinomycetota bacterium, assembly GCA_963728105.1. Taxonomy (GTDB): domain Bacteria; phylum Actinomycetota; class Actinomycetes; order Mycobacteriales; family Pseudonocardiaceae; genus Pseudonocardia. Next base: position 18,017 of record CAVSJZ010000081.1, read on the forward strand.
TCCTCGGACGCGCGGCACTCTGGCCGGGGCCGCGGGGTCCCGGCGGCGGGACCCGCCCCTACCGCCCGGGCGACGAGGTGGGGCAAGGACCGACCGGCGCACGCACGCGCCTCGCGCGGTGGCTCGCGCGGCGGCCGGTCGCGGGACTCGTCCTGGTGGTCGCCGTCGGAGCGCTCTTGGCCGCCAGCTCGCCGCTGGTGGGCTTCAACGCGTCGGTCTCCTCGGCCAGCAGCCTCCCGGCGCACGACCCCGTCAGCCGGGCCACGGCCGCCGCCACCACGGGGTTCGCCCGCGGGGTGCTCGCACCCACCGAGCTACTGGTCACCGGTCCCGGCGTCGCCGGTGACCGGTCGGCGCTGGTCCGCCTGCAGCAGGAGCTGAACGGTCGGGCCGCCGTGGCGGGGGTCCTCGGGCCGGCCGAGCAGCCGGGGCCCCTCCCGAGACTGCCCGTCGGCCTGTTCCTGGCGCCCGGCGGCAACGCCGCACGCTACCTCGTCGTCCTGCGCTCTGACCCCCTGAGCGCCGCGGGCATCGCCGACCTGCGGGACCTGCAGGCGTCGATGCCGGGCCTCCTGGACCGGGCCGGGCTGGCGGGCGCCGGCGTCGAGTACGCCGGACAGACGGCGCTCGCCGCGTCCCTCGTCGACGTCGCGCAGTCCGACCTCGTCCGGGTCGGCATCCTCATCGCCGTGGTCGACCTCGTGCTGCTGGCGATGTTCCTCCGCGCCCTCGTCGCGCCGCTCTACCTTCTCGCCTGCAGCGTCCTGTCCGTCGGTGCCGCTCTCGGGCTCACCACCTGGCTGTTCCAGGGCCCGGCGGGCCACGCGGGGCTCGTGTTCTACGCGGTGTTCGCCGCGGCGGTCCTGCTGGTGTCCCTCGGCTCGGACTACACCATCTTCACGGTCGGCCGGATCTGGGAGGAGGCGCGGTCCCGCCCCCTGCGCGAGGCGCTGGTCGTGGCGCTGCCCCGGTCGACGCGGCCGGTGAACAGCGCCGGGCTGGCACTGGCGGGGAGTGTCGCCTGCGTCGGACTGATCCCGGTGTCGCCCTTCCGGGAGCTGGCGTTCGCGATGACGGCCGGGATCCTCATCGACACGTTCCTGGTCCGCTCGCTGCTCGTGCCGTCGGCCATCGTGCTGGTCGGCCGCGCGAGCATGTGGCCCTCGCGCACCCGGCATCAACCTGCCGGACCCGTAGAGGCCCGACGCGGGTGAGGGCGGGCCGGCCGGGCCGGCCCGCCCGCCCTGGCGCGTCATCCGTTGCCGCCTCCGGAGCTGTTGGCTCCGGTCGTTCCACCGGTGTTGGTGCCACCGTTGTTGGTGCCACCGTTGGTGATGCCGTTGCCGCCGCCGAACACGCCGCTGCCGAAGAAGCCCCCGTTGTTCCCGGACGTCAGGTTGCTGCTGATGGTCGACGTCCCGAACTGGGCCTCCACGAAGGGCTGGCCGTCGTACGAGGTGAGCGCGTTGCCGCCGGGCAGCGAGCCGGCGAAGCTCTGCGCCGCCTGCGTCGAGAACGACCCCTGCAGCATTCCGGTCACCTGGACCGGGGACCCGGCGGTCAGCTGCAGCGGCGTCTTCGAGACGATCAGGAGACCCCGCTGACCGCTCTGGCCCGACGCGCCTCCCGCGGTCCCGCTGTTGGTACCGCCGTTGTTGGTGGCGCCGTTGTTGTTGGTGGCGCCGCCGTTGTTGTTGGTGGAGCCGACACTGCCGGAGCCACCGACGGCTCCGGTGTTGCCACTGCCGGTGATGCCGCCGTTGTTGGAGCCTCCGGCGCCCCCGCCGTTCTGGGTGACGACGGAGAACACCGTCGGGCTCCAGACATGGCCGACGGTGCCTGCGATCGTCACCTGCTTGCCGACGTACTGCTGCGGGTTGTCGGCCACGGAGTTCCCGGTGCTCGACTGCGGCGTCGACGTCTGCGCAGCGGCATTGGAGCCGGTCTGGGTGGCGTTCGACGCGTTCCCGGCGTTGGTGCCTCCCGTGCCGCACGCGGTCAGCACCAGCGCGGACGCGCCGACCACCGCCGCCATCGCCGTCCGGTTCCGCAGTCCCGCGGTCCTCGCCATCATCGTTTCGTCCTCCCTCCGGATGTGCGCGACACCGGCGCCGCGCCCCCGTCGAGTAGCCGCATCGCGCCTCCGCACACGGCGGGTGGAACCGGTCAGGAACCTGCAAGGCGATCGCCGAGGAAGGACGAGGGGTCCGGCGCATCCGGTGCGGGACGTCGGCTTCACGGGCGCATCCGGTGTCCCGGGCACGACGACTACCACCCCGAGGCGGGTCCCGCGGGGTCAGGACCGCGCGCGCCGCGTCTCCCGCGCGTTGGCCTTGCGGATCTCCTCGACGAGGTCCTGCTTGCGCATGTGGTCGGCGCCGGTCACCCCCACCTTCTTGGCCACGTCGACCAGGTGCTCCTTGCTCGCGTTGGTGTCGACCCCCTCGGCCGTGTCCCTCGGGTGCCTGCGGGAGTCCGGCGTCCCCTGCGCGGCCTGCGGGTCGGACGGGCCGGCCTCCTCCTTCGGCTCCCAGTGGTCACCGACCTTCTCGTGCGTGTGCTTCAGCGCCGCGTAGGCGGCCCGGTGGGCGCGCTCGCCGTCGCCGTAGCTGTCCTCGGCCGACTCGAGCGTCTCCTTGTACGTCCGGACGGCCTTGTCGTCGGAGCGCGCGATCGTCGAGGGGACGTCGTCACGCATCTGCTCAGCCCGCTCGTGCTTGCCTGCCATGGCATGTCCTCACTTCCGTCGGATGCCACCGGCTACCCGCGGAGCGGCCAGGGGAACCACCGCGGGTACGGGCGGGTAGCGGTCGCTCAGTCGGCGAGCAGTCCGGCGACCTGCCGGGCGATCACCCAGTCCTCCCTCGTGTGCACGACGAGCACCCGCCCGTCGCCGGCGCCGATGTCGGCGTCCCCCTCGCGGGCGGCCGCATTGCGGTCCGCGTCGAGGGTGAGACCCAGGAACGCGAGGCCGTCGGCCACCCGGGCCCGCAGCCGGGGCTGGTGCTCCCCCACGCCGCCGCCGAAGACGACGACGTCCGTCCCGCCCATCGCAGCGGCCATGCCGGCGAGCGCGGCGCGCGCGCGGTGCGCCCACACGTCGAGGGCGAGCTCGGCGTCGGGGTCGTGGCGGTCCGCGGCGGCCAGCACGGTCCGCACGTCGGCGTCGCCCGCGAGAGCGGCCAGGCCGCCGCCGAGCTCCAGCCCGTCGGAGATCTCCTCGGCACCCAGGCCCCGGTCGAGCAGCCACAGCGGGACGGCCGGGTCGAGGTCGCCGCAGCGGGTGCTCATCACGAGGCCCGACGTGGGCGTGAACCCCATCGTGGTGTCGACCGACCGGCCCCCGTCGACCGCGCAGACGGAGGCCCCCGAGCCCAGGTGCGCGCTGACGACGCGCAGCCCGTCGACCGGCCGCCCGGTGATCTGCGCGGCGCGGGACGCGGCCCAGGCGTGGGCGAGCCCGTGGAAGCCGTACCGCCGGACGCCGAGCTCCCTGCGCCACGCCCGCGGGACGGCATAGGTGTGTGCGGCGGCCGGCATCGTGGTGTGGAAAGCCGTGTCGAAGCACGCGACCTGGACCGCGGCCGGCAGTGCCCCGCGCGCGGCGTGCAGCGCGGCCAGTGCCGGTGCCTGGTGCAGCGGAGCCAGCGGGACCAGGTCGGCGATGGCGTCCACCACGTCGTCGTCGACGACCGCCGGGCCGGTGAACCGGGTGCCGCCGTGCACGACGCGATGGCCGACGGCGTCCGGTGCGTCGACGTCGGACAGCAGCGCGGCGAGGGCCTCCTCGACCCCGTCCGGATCGACGGACCGCTCCTCCTCTGTGCGGCCGCCGTCGAGCAGCGACAGCTTCACCGACGACGAGCCGGCGTTGACCACGAGCACCCGCACGTCACTGCCCCCGGGCCGCGGGCCAGCTCCAGCCCGTGACGTCCGGTGCGTCCTCGCCGAACCGGCGGGTGTGGTCACGGCAGCGCAGCCGCTCGTCAAGCAGGTGCTGGCGGAGGGGCGCGTGGCGCACCGCCAGCCCCGGCACCCGGTCGATGACGTCGACGGCGAGGTGGAACCGGTCGAGGTCGTTGCGCATGACCATGTCGAACGGCGTGGTCGTCGTGCCCTCCTCGACGTACCCGCGCACGTGGATGTTCTGGTGCCCCCTCCGCCGGTAGGTCAGGCGGTGGATCAGCCAGGGGTAGCCGTGGAAGGCGACGATCACCGGCCGGTCGGTCGTGAAGATCCCGTCGAAGTCCCGGTCCGACAGCCCGTGCGGGTGCTCGCGCTCGCCCTGCAGCCGCATGAGGTCGACGACGTTGACCACCCGGACGGCGAGCCGGGGCAGGTGCCGGCGCAGCAGGTCGGCGGCGGCGAGCGTCTCGATGGTCGGCACGTCGCCCGCGCACGCCAGTACGACGTCGGGCTCGGCGCCCTCCGGGACGTTGCTCGCCCAGTCCCAGATGCCGACGCCGCGCACGCAGTGCGCGACGGCGGCGTCGACGTCCAGCCAGTCGGGGCCGGCGTTCTTGCCTGCGACGACGACGTTGACCAGGTCCCGGCTGCGCAGGCAGTGGTCCATCGTGGCCAGCAGGGTGTTGGTGTCCGGCGGCAGGTACGCACGCACGATCTCGGGCTTCTTGTTCAGGACCACGTCGAGGAACCCGGGGTCCTGGTGGGAGAAGCCGTTGTGGTCCTGTCGCCAGACGTGGCTGGCCAGCAGGTAGTTGAGCGAGGCCACCGGCCGCCGCCACGGGATGGCCCGGCTCGCCTCCAGCCACTTGGCGTGCTGGTTGAACATCGAGTCGACGATGTGCACGAACGCCTCGTAGCAGTTGAAGAGGCCGTGCCGCCCGGTGAGCAGGTAGCCCTCGAGCAGGCCTTCGCAGAGCTGTTCGTTGAGCACCTCGATCACGCGCCCGCGCGGCCCGACGTGCTCGTCGCCGGCCCGGTGCTCGCCGAGGAACTGGCGGTCGGTCGCACCGAAGACGGCCTGCAGGCGGTTCGACGCCGTCTCGTCCGGCCCGAAAAGCCGGAAGTTGTCGGGGTTGGCGCGGACGACCTCGGCCAACCAGCTTCCGAGGGTGCCGGTGGCGCCCTCCCCCGCGACGCCGGGCACGTCGACGTCGACGGCGCAGCGTCGGAAGTCGGGCAGACGCAGGTCGCGCAGGAGCAGGCCGCCGTTGGCGTGCGGGGTGGCGCTCATCCGCCGGGCACCGGTCGGTGCGCCGTCGAGGACCGCCTGGACGGGTGCACCCTGCTCGTCGAAGAGCTCGTCGGGCCGGTACGAGCGCAGCCAGCCCGACAGCTCCCGGCGGTGTCCCTCGTCCTCGCGCACGCCGGGGAGCGGCACCTGGTGCGCCCGCCAGGTGCCTTCGACCGCGACGCCGTCGACGAGGCTGGGTCCGGTCCAGCCCTTGGGCGTGCGCAGGACGAGCACCGGCCAGCGGGGGCGGTCCGGCGTCTTCCCTGCGGCCTGCCGAGCCGCCGCCCGCGCCCGGATGTCGTCGATCTCCGCGACGATCTCGTCGAGCGTGGCGGCCATGCGCCCGTGGACGTCCATCGGGTCCTCGCCGTCGAAGCCACCCTCGACCACGAACGGCCGGTACCCGTGGCCCTCGAGCAGGCGTAGCAGGTCGGCGCGGGGCATGCGGTCGAGGACGGTCGCGTTCGCGATCTTGTAGCCGTTCAGGTGCAGGATCGGCAGCACCGTCCCGTCGTGCACCGGGTGCAGGAAGTTGATCGCCTGCCACGACCCGGCGAGCGCACCGGTCTCCGCCTCGCCGTCGCCGATCACGCAGGCGACCAGCAGGTCGGGGTCGTCGAGCGCCGCGCCGTACGCGTGCGCGAGCGAGTACCCGAGCTCACCGCCCTCGTTGATCGATCCGGGGAGCTCCGGCGCAGCATGGCTCGGGATGCCGCCCGGGAAGGAGAACTGGCGGAACAGGTCCCGCATCCCCTCGCCGTCACGCGGCACGCCCGTGTAGCACTCCGAGTAGCTGCCTTCCAGCCAGGCGGCAGCGCCGACGGCGGGTCCACCGTGCCCGGGGCCGGTGACGAAGAGCACCTCCCGGCCGTCGCGGACGACCAGGCGGTTGAGGTGCGCCCAGACGAAGGTCAGGCCGGGCGTGGTGCCCCAGTGTCCGAGCAGCCGCGGCTTGATGTGCTCGGCGGCGAGAGGCTCACGGAGGAGTGGGTTGTCCAGGAGGTAGATCTGGCCGACCGCCAGGTAGTTCGCCGCGCGCCACCAGGCGTCGAGTGAGGCCAGCGGGACGGGTTCCGCGGCTCCGCAGGTCGTCGTCGTCGCGGTGACAGCCATGCCCCTGCTCCTACCCGCCCATCGACGGATCATGCGGCGGTCGTTGCGGGCTCGCGGACGCACCGACGCCCCGTCCGGCCGGTGAGTCGGGTCACCGGGGCGGACTCCGGCACCGTCACCCGGTTTGTGGGACCGCCCATGAGGTAGCCGGTTTCGACGGGGTCACGAACCCACCCACCGAGACGAAAGGAACGATGATGAGCTCACCCACCGGGTACGACGCGCCCACCGCCACCCACGCGGCCCGCGACGGCTCCCCGGGCGTGCGGGAGGAGCTGGCCGGACCGCTGGATCGGGGCGTCGACCGCGACCGCATCCGCTGGGGGGCGGTCTGGACGGGCGCCCTCACCACCCTGACCACCAACATCGTCCTGCAGCTGCTCTTCTTCTCCCTCGGCTGGCTCGACCTGGGCACGGGAAGCTCGACGACGGCGCTCGTCGTGTCCGGCGTTCTCGGCCTCGTGGCCTTCCTGCTGGGGGGGACGGCGGCCGGGGCGTCGGCGCTGTGGCGCCGCGTCAATGACGGAGCGGTCAACGGGGTCGTCACCTGGGCACTGACCACCGCGCTCCTGCTCGCTCTCGGGCTGGCCGGCGGGGGTGCCCTGCTCGGGTACCTCAGCACGGTCTTCGGCGGCCTGGGCGGGGCAGGCGCGACCGGTGCGGCCGCGATGGCGCGGCACACGGCGGGCTGGGCCGTCCTGGGCCTCGGGCTGTCGATGGTCGCGAGCGCGCTGGGCGGAGCGCTGGGCGCCAAGATGTGGCCCCGCAGGCCCCGGCCCGCTGGTGCCGACCGCGCCGCGACCGCCGGCACGAACGGCCGCACCGACGGCGGCGGCCGTGCCGCGGGCGACGGTGGGCACCGCGCCACAGCCGACGGCGCGTAGGACCGGACTCCCCGGGGGTGGGCACCCCCGGGGAGCGACGCGTCCGGCAGCGCCGCGACCCGGCGCACGGGACCCCGGCGAGCGTCATGCCCGCCGCGCACTCCCCCTCCACGGCCGTCGCGAGGCATGTGGCCCCCGACGGCTGACCGAACCCGCTACTCGACACGGAGGACGACCTCGCCATGCCCAACACCGCTATCGACACTGCTATCGACACTGCTCTCGTCGGCCAGCTCCGCACGTTGCACCAGCTCGCCGGCGCGGAGGCGGCCGCCGCACGGGCGCACGCGGCGCAGGCCGGAACGGAGACGGTCCGCCGCGAGCTTGCGGTGAGCGCCCGCGCCGCGACGGAGCGTGGCCGGGCCGTCGCCCGGGTCCTCCGCGACCTCGGCGCCGCTCCCGGGCCCTTCGCGCCCGCGCTGGGCTGGGTCTCGACCATGGTCCGCGCCGCGGTCGAGCAGACCCAGGCGCCGGAGGAGGCGCTGATCGCCGACCTCACGCTGCACCACCAGATCGCGGAGCGCGCTCGCTACCTGCTCGCACAGAGCGAGAACGGTCCTGCGCCGGTCAGGGAGCTGGCCGAGCGCCTCGTCCTCGACCACGAGGAGGCCATCGTCGGTCTGCGGGCCGTCCTGGCCGGCGCGGCACTCGGCGTCACCGCACCGCTGCGCCCCACCCCGTGGCAGGCCATGGCGACCGGCCTGACCCGGCTGGCCACGCTGCCCGTCCGGCTGACCGCGGACAGCGTCGGCCGGGCCGTGCGGCAGGTGTCCCGGGGCCGCACGGCGGACCGCGACCCCGGCACGGACGGCCCGGCTCGTGGCACCACAGCCGCCCCGGCGGCCGGTCCCGGGCTCGCGGCCGCTGCCGATCTCGCCGACGCCGGGCTCACCGACACAGCAGAGAGCCTGGCCGTGTCGGCCGAGGCGGCCGCCGCCGGTGTGGCCGCCGCCGAGGGTCCCTCCGACGCGGACCTGGCCGCCATCGCCGCCGGGACCGACCTTCCCGGGACCGACGTTCCCGAGCCCGCCGGAGCCGGCCCGGTCGCCTCCGGTGCCGTCACCGACACCGATGTCGTCGTCGTGACCACCGATCCCGAGGTCGCCGACACGGCGGCCGACGAGGAGCTCGCCGTCGCCGTCGGCGATGCAGCGGACGTCGAGATCGCGGAGGTCGCCGCCGACGACGAGGACCTGAGCGAGGACCTCGGAACCCTCGGCGTCGGACAGCCCGGCGGCAGGGCGGTCGACGACCTGGGCGACGACCTCGGCGCCCCGGCCGGCGTCGACGCCGCCGTCGAGCAAGGCAGTGCCGTCAAGGAAGGCGCCGTCGAGACCACGATCAGCGACCCGGCCCCCGGCACCGACGCGATGGTCGCGATGACCGACCCCGCCGCGGACACCGAGAGCCTCCTGCCGACGGGGGAGCACGGGCCGGCCGACCGCGAGGGCCGCGGCCCCACCCCGGACAGCGCCGCCACCGGTGACGAGGACGGTGACGGCGATGAGGACGCCGGTCCGCGCCGGCTGAGGGGGTCGACGGACGGCGACGCGCCCGGCCTGCCCGCCGACGAGCTGCCGATCGCCGACTACGACTCGCTGGTCGTCCGCGACGTCACCGAAGCGCTCGAGGAGCTGGAGGACGTGGCGGAGCTGACGGCCGTGGAGGAGTACGAGCGCCAGCACAAGAACCGGGTGGGAGTCCTCACCGCGGTGCAGGCCAGGGCCGCGGCACTGACCCACGACTCCTCGACGGGCTGAGCGGACGGGCTGCGAAGGGCCGGGCGCGCCCGGCCCGTCGCAGCCACCGGTCGAAGCCCGGCCCCGACGGGCCGTCCACGCTCGTCGGGGCCGAACCCTGTGCCCGCTCCGACGATGTCATCGATCGGTCGACAGCGAGGTGGGCCGGAAGAACTTCCCCTCGCCGGGATTGGACCGGCGCCATTCGGCAACACACCCGACCGCCGGTCGCCGTGATGACCCATAGAGGGGTGGGGCCATCGCGGCGGCCGGCACGAACGCAGCCGAGCAGGACAGCACGCCGCCGGACCCCGCCCGCGCGCCGGACCGCGAGCACGGCGACCGGGGGCGACCGCTCGCGACGACCGCATGCCACCTGCCCGGTGAGGCGCTCGGCAGGCACGTCGCATACGACATGGTGGCGAGCCCTCGCACCGCGACCCGCGGTAAGCCACCGCCCGCGTCGCGGCCGCGCACCGCAGCCGCGACGGGCACAGGTGGTCGGCACCGCGACCGGACGATCACGACGAAGCCGGCTGGGCGCTCCGCAGCCGGACCTGTCCCCGCTTCCGGTGATGGAGGACAAGGCCGCCCTGCTGCGCGGTTCGCCGGCATCGACGCCTGCCGATCTGCATCCGCAGCCGCGAGCCCGACGATGTCGCGGCTGGTCCCCGCCGTGCCGCAGGCGGTGCAGCGCGCGGGCTGACCCGCCCCTGTCGGGCGCAGCCGCTCGATGCTCAGCCGACGGCCTGGACCAGCCTGCCGGCACGCTGGGCGAAGCCTCGCACCTGCTGGAACGGGCGTTGCTGCTCGCCGTGCACCGCGTTCAGCACCGCTACGCCGGCCGTCAAGCCCGGTACCAGCCACTGGGCGATCTTCAGTTGCTGCTGCGCGCGCGCCACGTCGTCAGGCGTCTCCTGTGCGGGCTCGGTCCCACCCTGCACGGGCGTCGGACCGTGCTTCGCCAGCCTGGAACCGAGCGCACCGCTCCACGCGGTGACGGCCAGTGCCGCGCCGGTGAGGCCGGCCTTGGCCAGCGTGGTCGCGCCGACGCCCTTCTGGCCGGCCACCCGTCCGGTGTTGGCGACGGCGATGCCGGTCGCGCCCACGAGGTGCGCTCCGATCGCGGCGAGGTTCACCGGGGACCAGCGCGCCCATCCGGCGTTGGCGACCTGCAGCCGCATCGCCCTGTCGGGCACGTCGGAGGCAGCCCCGTTGATGCCGACGGCGCCGGCCAGCGAGCCGCCGAACCAGGCGGCCAGGCCGAGGTCGTGCAAGCTGCGCAGGAAGCTGTTGCGTGAGCTCATGCACCAGGGCTACCCCGCCGACGACGCCGTAACCGCGCAGCCACATCGGTCGCGGTCGGCGCCCACGTGGACGGCGGCCCTACCCCCGTCGGCCACCAGCCACTCACCGGCGGTCGCGGTCAGGGCCGCCGGTGACGCCGTTTGGCCTCGTACATCCGCGCATCGGCTTCCCGGAGCCACTGGTCGGGCGGCCGGACCCGGTCCGCCACGCTGACCCCCGTCGCGGCGCTGATGACGACGACGGCATGTCCGTCGAGGGTGTAGGGCCGGCCGACGGCCTCGCGCAGCCGGGTCGCGATCGCGTCGGCCTGCTGCCGCCCGGTCGCGGGGCACAGGACCGCGAACTCGTCCCCGCCGAGGCGTGCACAGACGTCGTCCGGTCGCAGGAGCGCCGTCATCCGCGCGGCGACCTGGCGCAGCAGCTCGTCGCCCGCCGCGTGCCCGTAGGCGTCGTTGACCGCCTTGAACCCGTCGAGGTCGAGATAGATCAGGCAGTCCCGGCGGTCGGGGGTGGCCGCCGGGAGGGCGCCGATCCGCTGGTAGAGCAGAGTGCGGTTGGCCAGACCCGTCAGCGGGTCGTGCAGTGCCCGGTGGAGCAGCTCCGCCTCGAGCGCCTTGCGGTCGCCGATGTCCTCGATGTGCATGATCAGGTGCTCCGCCTGGTGGGGGGAGGTCGGCACCCGCGCCGTGCTGACGAGGACCCACACCGGCGACCCGGCGGGGAGCAGGAAGCGGCATTCGTGGCGGCGGATCCGCGGGGTGCCGGCCTGGATCAGCTCGCAGTTGCGCCGCGCTTCCGGAACGTCCTCCGGATGCGTGACGTCGAACATCGTCGTCCCGGCCAGCGAGGCAGGGTCGCGGCACAGCAGGTCCCCCAGCGCCTTGTTCGCCGTGATCACGAACCCGGTCGGGGTGAGCACCGCCATCCCGATGGGGGCGTGGTCGAACGCGCTGCGCAGGTCCGAGACGGCGCCTACGAGGCCCTCCCTCATCGGGCACCACCTCCGGCGGGGCGAGCGGGCCGGACCCCGCGGGCCACCAGAGCACCCGCGCCGGCGTGACGACGATCAACAACCGTATGTAGTACCAGTCCAGGAACGACCGCGTGCCGGCGCCCGCGGCCAAGGCGCGGCGCATCGCCGGGTGAGCGCAAGGTGCGCCGCCGCATGCGCCATGCCACGCCGGGTAGCGAAAGAGGGACCGAACGCCTATCCCGAGACCTGAAGGAGGCGTCGTGACCGACGTTTCACTCCGCTCCGAAGTCGACGTACCCACGTTCCGCGCCCTTCTGCGGATCGGCGCAGCCGGCCTGACGCTGGCGGACGGCATGATCCACGCCGCGGTACTCGGCGAGCACTTCCAGAAGGCCGGCTACATGGGGATCCTCTTCGCCCTGGCGATCGCGTTCCTCGGCATGCTGGGCATCGCCCTCGCCTACCCGCCCTACGACTCGCCGCGCTCGGCGGTCGGGAAAGTCACGCGGATACTGGGCGCGCTGCTCATGGCCGGGCTCATCGCGGGGTTCTTCGTGACCCGGACGGCCGGGCTTCCCGGATTCCACGGCGGCTGGGACCCGGTGGGCCTCGTCTCGGTGGCGATGGAGGCGCTCGTGTTCGTCTTCCTGCTCGCCGACCTGCCCGGCCGGGGGTCGAGGTCGCGGACCTGACATCACCGCCCCGCGCCGCGGTTCAAGCGGGTCGGGGCGGGTAGGCCGCCACCGACGGGATCGAACAACGGAACGGAGAGCACCGTGTCCCAAGTCGCCGACTATGTCCTCGAACGACTGACCGAATGGGGTGTCGACCGGATCTACGGCTACCCCGGCGACGGCATCAACGGTTTCCTCGGAGCACTGGACCGGGCCGAGGGACACCCCGAGCTGATCCAGCCCCGCCACGAGGAGATGGGCGCCTTCATGGCCAGCGCCCACGCCAAGTTCACCGGGGAGCTCGGATGCTGCATGGCGACCTCGGGTGGCGGCGCGATCCACCTGCTCAACGGCCTGTACGACGCCAAGCTCGACCACCAGCCGGTCGTGGCGATCGTCGGGCAGCAGAAGCGGTTCTCCCTCGGGGCGGCTTTCCAGCAGGAGATCGACCCGACCGTCCTGTTCACCGACGTCTCCGAGTTCGTCCAGACCTGCATGCACCCGGCGCAGGCCCGCCAGCTCATCGACCGGGCCTGCAAGGTCGCGCTGTCGAACCGGACCGTCGCGACGGTCATCTTCCCGGTCGACGTGCAGGAGGAGGACGCCCAGCCGTCGCCGCCGCGCACCCACGGGGCCGTCTACACGAGCGTCGGCTACACCAAGCCCCGCGTCGTTCCCCCCGAGACGGAGCTCCGCGTAGCCGCGGACATCCTCAACGAGGGCTCGAAGGTCGCCATGCTGGTCGGGCAGGGCGCGGCGGAGGCCCAGGACGAGGTCGTGCAGGCCGCCGAGCTGCTCGGCGCCGGGGTGGCCAAGACCCTCCTCGGCCGAGAGGTGCTCCCCGACGACCTGCCCTACGTCACCGGCCCGATCGGGCTGCTCGGCTCGACCGCGAGCTACGAGCTCATGATGGGCGCCGACACGCTGTTCCTGGTCGGCACCAGCTTCCCCTACGCCGAGTGGCTCCCCGAGGAGGGCCAGTGCAAGGCGGTCGAGATCGACATCGACGGCCGCATGATCGGCGTGCGGTACCCGGTCCAGGCCAACCTCGTCGGGGACTCCAAGGACACGCTGCAGGCGCTGATCCCGCTGCTGAAGCGCAAGGAGGACCGGTCGTGGCGGGAGAAGATCGAGACGGAGGTCGACCAGTGGTGGCGGGTGCTCGACGACCGCGCCCACGAGTCCGCCGACCCGATGAACCCCCAGCTGGTCGCCTGGGAGCTGTCGTCCCGCCTGCCCGATGACGCGATCATCACGACCGACTCCGGGTCGGCCACCAACTGGTGGGCGCAGTACCTGCGGCTGCGGCGCGGCATGCGGGCAACGCTCGCGGGGACGCTCGCGACCATGGGCGGCGGGACGCCGTACGCGATCAGCGCCAAGTTCGCCTACCCCGACCGCCCGGTGATCGCGATGGTCGGGGACGGCGCCTTCCAGATGAACGGCATGGCGGAGCTGGTGACCGTCAAGCGATACTGGGACAGGCTGACCGCGCAGAACCCCACGCTCGTGTTCTGCGTGTTCAACAACCAGGACCTCAACCAGGTCACCTGGGAGCAGCGGGCCGAGTCCGGCGACCCGAAGTTCATGGGCTCGCAGTGGATCCCCGACGTCCCCTACGCGGAGTTCGCGAAGCTGCTCGGGTTCGAGGGCATCAAGGTCGACGACCCGGCGCAGATGGGCCCGGCGTGGGACCGGGCGCTGGCCGCCGGCCGGCCCTGCGTGCTGGAGGTCGTCACCGACCCGGAGATCCCGCCGATCCCGCCGCACATCAAGAAGGAGCTGGGCAAGAAGTCGGCGACGGCGATGCTCAAGGGCGACCCCGAGGAGGTCGGCGTGATGACCAAGGGAGCCAAGCAGAAGATGCACGAGTTCACCGAGTCGGTGAAGGACGCCCTGCCGGGGAAGGACAGGTGACAGGCCGGCGCCTGGTCGCCGTCCCGGCGCGCCCCGACCCGCGCTTCGCCGCGGGCATGGCCGGGACGGCGACGATCAACGTGACGGGCCTGGAGCGACACCTGCGCCGCCACGTGTCCGGCGAGGTGCGCTTCGACACGGCTTCGCTGGCGATGTACGCCAACGACTCGTCGAACTTCCGCCAGGTCCCGGTCGGCGTCGTCGTGCCCAGGACGCTCGACGACGTCGTCGAGACCGTGCGGGCGTGCCACCGGTACCGGGCGCCCGTTCTCTCGCGCGGAGGCGGCACCAGCCTGTCCGGGGAGACGGTCAACAACGCCGTCGTCCTCGACTTCTCCAAGTACCTCACCGAGGTGGAGGACGTCGACCCGGGCGCCCGCACGGTCACCACCCAGACCGGGGTGATCAACGAGCAGCTCAACAAGGTCACCGGCCGGCACGGGCTGGTCTTCGGTCCCGACCCGTCGTCGCACTCGCGCTGCACGATCGGCGGCAACATCGGCAACAACTCCTGCGGGATCCACTCGGTGCAGGCCCGCCACTACGGGCCGGGTCCCCGGACGTCGGACAACACCCAGGCACTCGAGGTCGTGACGTACGACGGCGAGCGCTTCTGGGTCGGTGTCGACGAGGAGGAAAGCCTCGACGACGTCATCGCCGCAGGGGGGCGCAAGGGCGAGATCTACGCCAAGCTGCGCGACCTGCGCGACCGCTACGCCGACGACATCCGGGCGGGCTTCCCGTCGGTCGACGACGTTCCGCGGCGCGTGTCCGGATACAACCTCGACGAGCTGCTCCCCGAGAAGGGGTTCAACGTCGCCAGGGCACTGGTCGGGACGGAGGGGACGTGCGCCGTCGCGCTGCGGGCGGTCCTCCTCCTCACCCCGGGCATGTACGAGCGCACCACCGTGCTCGTCCAGTACCCCGGCCTCGCCGAGGCCGCCAGCCACGTGCCCGAGATCATGGAGTGGCGGCCGATCGGGCTCGAGGCCGTGGACCAGCGGCTCATCGAGGAGCAGCAGCTCAAGCACATCAACGTCGAGGGTCTGCACGAGCTGCCCCGCAGCGAGGACGGCGGCGCGTGGCTGATGGTCCAGTTCGGGGCGGACAAGGCCGAGGAGTCGGTGGGCCGCTGCGCGGAGTTCGTCGAGTGGCTGTGCGGCGACAAGGGCTACGACCGCGACCGCGTCACGGTGTCGAAGAGCCGGCAGGAGGGCGGCAACAGCGAGGACCTCTGGGAGATCCGGGAGAGCGGCCTCGGCTCGACCGCCTTCCCACCCGACGGCGACCACTGGCCGGGCTGGGAGGACTCGGCCGTGCCTCCGCGCCACGTCGCCGACTACGTCCGCGACCTGCAGGCGCTCTACGCCCGCCACGGGCTCGTCGGCGCGATGTACGGGCACCTCGGCGAGGGCTGCATCCACTCGCGGATCAGCTTCGACCTGCGCACGGCCGAGGGGCTGCGGACCTACCGCGCCTTCATGGAGGAAGCGGCCGACCTGGTCACCCGCTACGGGGGATCCCTTTCCGGGGAGCACGGCGACGGGCAGCAACGCGCGGAGCTGCTGGAGAAGCAGTACGGGCCGCGGCTGATGACGGCCATGCGGGAGTTCAAGGCCATCTGGGACCCGGAAGGGAAGATGAACCCTGGCAAGGTCGTCAACGCCTACCGCTTCGACGAGAACCTCAAGCTCGGGGTCGACTACAACCCGTGGCGGCCCGACGTCCGCTTCGCCTACGCCGAGGACCACGGGGACTTCGCGCACGCCGCCCTGCGCTGCGTCGGCGTCGGCAAGTGCCGCGACCCCGAACCCGCGCAGACCATGTGCCCCAGCTTCCAGGTGACCCGGGAGGAGAAGCACACCACCCGCGGCCGCTCGCGGCTGCTGTTCGAGATGCTGCGGGGGGAGGTCATCACCGACGGGTGGCAGTCGAAGGAGGTCGCCGAGGGCCTGGAGCTCTGCCTCGCCTGCAAGGGCTGCACCAGCGACTGCCCCGTCGACGTGGACATGCCCACCTACAAGGCGGAGTTCCGCCACCACCACTACCGGTCGTGGCGGCGGTGGCGCCCCCGGTACGCCTACGCGTTCGGCTTCATCGACCAGGCGTCGCGGCTCGCCGCCCGCATGCCCGAGCTGGTCAACGCCGTCACGCAGACGCCCGGCCTCTCGCTGGTGGCGAAGCTCGCCGCCGGCCTCGACCGGCGCCGGCCGCTGCCGACGTTCGCGCCCCAGACCCTGCAGCAGTGGTTCGCGGCACGCGGCGGCACCCGCAACCCGCACGGGCGGCGGGTCGTGCTCTTCCCGGACACCTTCAACAACCACCTGCACACCGACGTCGGGGTGGCCTGCGTCGAGGCGATCGAGGCGGCGGGCTGGCAGGTGGTGCATGCCCAGCGGGCACGTCTGCTGCGGCCGGCCGCTCTACGACTACGGCTTCCTCGACGCCGCCGAGCGCTACCTGCGCCGCGTTCTCGACGTCCTGCGCGAGGACATCCGCGCGGGCACCCCCGTCGTCGGCATGGAACCGAGCTGCCTGGCCGTGTTCAAGGACGAGCTGCTGAAGATGCTGCCCCACGACGACGACGCGCAGCGGCTGGCCCGCAACGCCTACCACTTCGGCGAGTTCTTCACCGCCCACGACATCGAGCCGCCGCGCCTTGCCGGCCGGGCCCTGCTGTGGGGCCACTGCCACCACCGGGCGACGGGCGGCGTCGACCCCGAGCAGCAGGTGCTCGAACGCATGGGCCTGACCGTGGAGTCCCTCAAGGGCGGCTGCTGCGGCCTCGCCGGCTCGTGGGGCTTCGAGAAGGGCAAGTACGACATCTCGCTGGCGTGCGGGGAGCAGGCCCTCCTGCCCGCCGTCCGCGCGGCCGCCGACGACACGGTCGTGGTCGCGAACGGGTTCTCCTGCAAGACCCAGATCGCCGACGCCGGGACCGGCCGCCAGGCGCTGCACCTCGGTCAGGTCATGGCGCTGGCGAGGGCCGACGGCGCCGCCGGCGGTCGCCACCCGGAGGCGTCCCGAGCGCCGCGGCCGGCGCCGGAGCCTCGCGTGCGCGCCGCGCGTGTCGGCCTGGGGGTCGTACTGGCGACGGCCGGTGCCGTCGCCGCGGGCCGGGCGCTGCGCGGGACCCGGTCGGGGTCGGGGTCGGGGTGAGAGCGGGACGGGCGGCCCTCCGCGCCGGGTGTCGCGGACCGGGGCGCCACCGTGCTCGCTGAGGCGGTCGCGGTGCTCGCCGCGGCCCTGAACGCGGCAGCGTCCGTGCTGCAGCGGCGGGCGGCCCGGGACGAGCCGAGCGAGCGGGAGTTCTCCCCTCGCCTGCTGCTCGACTTGGTGCGGCGACCCGCGTGGCTGGGCGGTATCGCGTGCGTCGTCGCCGGTTTCGTGGCGCAGGCCGTGGCGCTGACCCTCGGCGGGGTCGCGGCCGTCCAGCCGCTGCTCGTCGCGGAGCTGCCCTTCACGATCCTGCTGGCCGCACTGGTCTTCCGCCTGCGTCCCGGCGCCCGCGAGTGGGGCGCGATCCTGGCACTGGCGGCGGGCCTGGCGGCGGTGTTGTTCGCCCTCGCCCCGACAGCCGGCCGGCCCACCGCCGTGCCGGTCGTGGAATGGGTCGTCGGGAGCGGCGTCACCGCGGGCCTCGTCGGCGCGGCGCTCCTGGTCGGACGGCGCGCCGGCGGACCGCACCGGGCGGCGGCCTTCGGCGTCGCGACCGGCGTCCTGTTCGGCTACGTCGCCGTGCTGGTCGCCACGGTGGGCGCCGTGGCGACGTCCGGCCTCCCCGCCCTGGTGACGGCGTGGCAGACCTGGGCGGTCGTGGTCGTCGGCCCAGTGTCGTTCTTCATGCTGCAGAACGCCCTGCAGGCCGGGAACCTGGTCGCCTCCCAGCCCGGGCTGACCCTGGCGAACCCGCTCGTGGCGACGACCTGGGGCGTGGTGGCCTTCCACGAGCAGGTCCGCGGCGGCGGCTGGTTGGTTCTCGCCGGCGCGGGCGCCGTGCTCATGGTCGGCGGCACCCTGATGCTCGCCCGCTCGCCGCTGCTCACCCACGACCCGTCGGCCGGCAGGTCAGCGGGCGCTGCGGAGCGCGCCGGCGACCGTGGCCGCGCAGTCCCCGGCCGCCGCGACCGTGTGCACGACGGCTGACGGTCGCACGTCGCCCCGTCGTACGGGCCGGACCAGGAGGGCATACGACCGGGACGACGGGGAACCCCCCCTACACAGGGAGAGGAGCACATCACGATGGCAGCACCCGACGATCACGACCGCGCGACCGAGGACCCGGCGGTCGAGCCGATGCGCGCGATGGCCGAGAACCTGCGGCAGCTGGTCCGCGAGGAGCTCGCCACGGCCAAGGACGAGCTGGCCGCGTCCGGCCGGCGCAGTGCGCGCGCGGGGGTCCTGCTGGGCGCCGCCACCGCGTGCGGCGTGCTCGCCGGCGCCGGGTCGGCGGTGGTCCTGCTCCGCGCGCTGGACCGGTTCCTGCCGCCCGTTGCCGCGTCCGCCGTGGCGACGGCGCTCTGGGGGGCGGGCGCGGCCGCGCTCGCCCGCGCCGGCCTGGTCGAGCTGCGCCGGGCCGGCCCGCTGGCCCGACACGCCGTGCAGGACCTGCGCGCCGGCGCCGAGACGCTGCGCGCGGCTCCGGCGGAGCGCTGAGCCGTCCGGCCGCGGCGGCGACCGCCCGGCTCTCACCCATCCGTCGGCGCGGTAACCGCGCGCAGGCCCGGCCGCTGCCCGCCGGCCGACGCAGCTGCCGACCCGCGCGTGCTAGTGGGTCTCGTGCAGCCAGGCGTGGGCCTCCAGCGCCTCCCGGAAGCGCGCGTCGTCCCACCCCTCGGCGAGCGCCTGCCGGACCAGGTCGGCCTGGCTGGGCGGCGTGAGCCCGTCGACGGCCGCGTCGCGGTCGAGGTTGGTCGGGAACGCGTAGCCCTCGGCCGACGCCGCGATCGCGGCGCCGGG
>CAVSJZ010000082.1:0-18999 GCA_963728105.1 uncultured Actinomycetota bacterium
CATTAATGAGTGGACACTCATCTATGCTGGACGGCATGGCGGTCCGCACCGAGCGTGCCCGGCGCCTCCCGCCCGACGAGCGGCGGGAGGCGCTCATCGCCGCCACCCTGCCGCTGGTGCTCTGGCACGGGCCGGGGGTGACGACGCGCCAGATCGCCGAAGCGGCCGACGTCGCCGAGGGCACGATCTTTCGCGTCTTCGCCGACAAGGACGCGCTGATCCAGGCGGTCGTCGAGCGGGCGATGGACCCCTCGGCCACGCTCCGCGAGCTGGAGGCGATCGACCGGGGGCTCGACCTGCGTGGCCGCCTCGAGGCCGTGGTCGCCATCGTGGCGAGCCGGCTGACCGGCATCTTCACGCTGATCGACGCGCTGGGCCTGCACGGGCCGCCGCCAGACGACGAGCGCCGCCGCCCGATGAACGACCGGTTCCGCGAGGCGATCGTCGACATCATCGGCGACGACCGGCGCCTGCTCCGGGTCCCGGCGGCCGAGCTCGTGACGGCCCTGCGCCTGCTGGTCTTCTCCGCGGCGCACCCGCGCCTTGGCGACGGAAATGCGCTGACACCGACCCAGATCGTGAGCATCCTGCTGGACGGTCTGCTCGAACGTTCCGGGGGAACTGATGCTCGTCCGCCTGCTGCGCAGCCACCTGCGCGGCTACGCCCGACCGCTGTCGGCCGTGGTGGCACTGCAGCTGGTCGGCACCATGGCGTCGCTGTACCTGCCCAGCCTCAACGCCGACATCATCGACCGGGGCATCGCCCGCGGCGACACCGGCTACATCCTGTCGACCGGCGGCTGGATGCTGACGGTCACGCTGCTGCAGGTCGTGTGCTCGGTCGCCGCGGTGTGGTTCGGCGCGCGCACCGCGATGGGCTTCGGCCGCGACGTCCGCTCATCGGTGTTCCACCGCGTTGGCGAGTTCTCCGCCCGCGAGGTCAACCGCTTCGGCGCCCCGTCGCTGATCACCCGCAACACCAACGACGTGCAGCAGGTGCAGATGCTCGTGCTGATGTCGTGCACGATGCTCGTGTCCGCGCCGATCATGTGCGTCGGCGGCGTGGTCATGGCGTTGCAGGAGGACGTCGGCCTGTCCTGGCTGATGGCGGTGTCCGTGCCGGTGCTGCTGGTCGCCATCGGGCTGGTGATCGTGCGGATGGTGCCGAAGTTCCGGCTCATGCAGGTGCGGATCGACGCCATCAACCGCGTGCTGCGCGAGCAGATCACCGGGATCCGGGTCGTGCGCGCGTTCGTCCGCGAGCCCCTGGAGACCGCGCGCTTCGACGAGGCCAACACCGGCGTCACGAGCCTCGCGATCGCCGCCGGCCGCCTGCAGGCGCTGATCTTCCCGATCGTGATGCTGGTGCTGAACCTGTCCAGCGTCGCCGTCATGTGGTTCGGCGCGTTCCGCATCGACGCCGGCCAGATGCAGGTCGGCGCGCTGACCGCGTTCCTCGCCTACCTCCTGCAGATCCTGATGGCCGTGATGATGGCGACGTTCATGGCGATCATGATCCCGCGCGCGGCCGTCTGCGCCGACCGGATCATGGAGGTGCTCGGCACCGAGCCGTCGGTGCGGCCGCCCGCCGAGCCGGTCACCCCGGCCCGCAGCGATGGCCTGCTCGAGCTCGACGGGGCCACCTTCAGCTACCCCGGCGCGGCGGCGCCGGTGCTCTGCGACGTCAGCCTGACCGCCCGGTCCGGGCAGACCACCGCGATCATCGGCAGCACCGGGGCCGGCAAGACCACGCTGATCTCGCTCGTGCCGCGGCTGTTCGACGCGACCGGGGGCAGCGTCCGCGTCGACGGCGTCGACGTGCGCGAGCTCGACCCCGAGGTGCTGTGGGCCCGGGTCGGGCTCGTCCCGCAGCGGCCCTACCTGTTCTCCGGGACGGTCGGGTCGAACCTGCGCTACGGCAACCCGGACGCGACGGACCGGGAGCTGTGGGAGGCGCTGGAGATCGCGCAGGGCGCCGACTTCGTCCACGCGATGCCCGACGGCCTCGACTCGCCGATCGCGCAGGGCGGCACGAACGTCTCCGGCGGCCAGCGCCAGCGGCTGGCGATCGCCCGCGCACTGGTCCGCCGCCCGGAGATCTACCTGTTCGACGACTCGTTCTCCGCGCTCGATCTGGCGACCGACGCCCGGCTGCGCGCGGCGCTCAGGCCCGTCACGCTCGACGCGACCGTGGTGATCGTGGCGCAGCGGGTCGCGACGATCGCCGACGCCGACCAGATCGTGGTGCTCGAGGACGGCCGGGTCGTCGGGGTCGGGCGGCACGCCGAGCTGCTGGAGACGTGCCCGACGTACGTCGAGATCGTCGAGTCGCAGCTGACGGCGCAGGAGATCGCGGTATGACCGCGCCGGCCACGATCACGGCCCCCGTTCCGACCGCGCCCCCGGTCGAAGGAGAACTCGGCATGACCGCGCCGGCCACGATCACGGCCCCCGTTCCGACCGCGCCCCCGGTCGAGGAGAACTCGGCATGACCGCTCCCGCACCCGCCCGCAAGGGACCGCGCCAGGACGCCGACACGATCTCGGCCGCCCGGGGGATGGCCGCACAGCGCCGTGGCGGCGGCCCGCCGTGGGCCGGTGCGGGCACGCCCGTGGAGAAGGCCGCGAACTTCTGGCCCTCGGCCCGGCGGCTGCTGCGCCTGCTCGGGCCCGAGCGGCTGGGCGTGCTGGCCGTGCTCGTGCTGGGCGTCGTGTCGGTGACCCTGAACGTCATCGGCCCCCGCGTACTCGGCCAGGCCACGGACGTGATCTTCGCCGGGGTGCTCGGCAAGTCCCTGCCGGCCGGCGAGACGGCCGCCCAGGCCGCGGCAGCCGCGCGGGCCGCCGGTAACGGCACCACGGCGATCCTGATCGAGAGCCAGCACGTCGTGCCGGGCGTCGGCATCGACTTCTCCGCGCTGGCCGCGGTGCTGCTCGGCGTCGTCGTGATCTACCTCTGCGCCTCCGTGTTCGGCTACCTGCAGGGCTACCTGCTCAACGGCATCGTCCAGCGGACGATCTACGGCCTGCGCCGCGACGTCGAGGCCAAGCTGCACCGGCTGCCGCTGGCGTACTTCGACGGCCAGCAGCGCGGCGAGGTGCTCTCGCGTGTCACCAACGACATCGACAACGTGTCCACCAGCCTCCAGCAGACGATGAGCCAGCTCATCACCTCGCTGCTCACGGTCGTCGGCACGGTCGTGATGATGGTCTGGGTCTCCCCGCTGCTCTCGCTGATCGCGGTGCTGACGATCCCCCTCACGATCTGGCTCACCCGCGCGATCGGGCGGCGCAGCCAGCGCCACTTCGTCGCGCAGTGGCGGCACACCGGCGCGCTGAACGGGCACATCGAGGAGTCGTTCACCGGGCACGAGCTGGTCAGGGTGTTCGGGCGCAGCCGCGAGACCGAGGAGGCGTTCCGCGGCCGCAACGGCGAGCTGTTCGCGTCCAGCTTCGGCGCCCAGTTCGTGTCCGGGACCATCATGCCGGCGATGATGTTCATCGGGAACCTCAACTACGTCGCGGTCGCCGTGGTCGGCGGCCTGCGGGTGGCGTCGGGGTCGATGAGCCTCGGCGAGGTGCAGGCGTTCGTCCAGTACTCCCGCCAGTTCACCCAGCCGCTCACCCAGGCCGCGTCGATGGCGAACCTGCTGCAGTCCGGCGTGGCGTCGGCCGAGCGGGTGTTCGACCTGCTCGACGCGGCCGAGCAGCGGCCCGACCCCGCCGAGCCGGCCGTGCGCACCCAGCACCGCGGCCGGGTGGCCTTCGAGCACGTCCGCTTCTCGTACCGGCCCGACCAGCCGCTGATCAGCGACCTGTCGCTGGTCGCGGAACCGGGCCAGACCGTCGCGATCGTGGGGCCCACGGGGGCCGGCAAGACGACGCTGGTCAACCTGATCATGCGGTTCTACGAGCTGGACGGCGGTCGCATCACGCTCGACGGCGTCGACACCGCGGCGATGACCCGCGCCGACCTGCGGGCGGGCGTCGGGATGGTCCTGCAGGACACCTGGCTGTTCGGCGGCACCATCCGGGACAACATCGCCTACGGCAACCCGGCGGCGAGCGAGGAGGAGCTGCTGGCCGCCGCGCGGGCGACCTACGTCGACCGGTTCGTCCACAGCCTGCCCGACGGCTACGACACCGTGATCGACGAGGAGGGCAGCAACATCAGCGCGGGGGAGAGGCAGCTGGTCACGATCGCCAGGGCGTTCCTGGCCGACCCGTCGCTGCTGATCCTGGACGAGGCGACCAGCTCGGTCGACACCCGCACCGAGGTGCTCGTCCAGCGGGCCATGGCCGCGCTGCGCACCGACCGGACGAGCTTCGTCATCGCCCACCGGCTCTCGACGATCCGCGACGCCGACCTCATCCTCGTCATGGAGGGCGGTGCGATCGTCGAGCAGGGGACGCACGAGCAGCTGCTCGCGGCCGACGGCGCATACGCGCGGCTCTACCAGGCGCAGTTCGCCGGCAACGCCACCTGACACGCCCGCCGGCCGGGGCGTCAGGTCCGCGAGGTCAGACCTGCGCGGGGGCCCACAGCCCGGCGAGGTCGCGCTCCGTGGGCTCGCCCGCCGCGTCGGCGAGGGCCCGCAGCGCCTCGACGACCGACGCGTGCCGCTCGGCGGGCAGCGCCCGCAGCAGGTCCTCGACGTCCGCGCGGCGGCGGCGGGTCACCTCGGCGACGACGTCGTGGCCGGCCGGGGTCAGTGTGACCAGCAGCGACCGGCGGTCGTGCTGGTCGCGCCGCCTGCGGATGAGCCCCGCCCGCGCGAGGCGGTCGACCATCCGGGTCGCCGACGACGGGTTGACGGCCAGTGCCGCGGCGAGGTCGCCCACCCGCTGCTGGCCGCGGCCGGCCAGCAGCACCAGCATGCGGTACTGGGGCAGGCTGACGTCACCCGCCGCCGCCAGCGACCGGGCCGCGACGGCGACCAGCACGCGGCTGGCGGTCATCACCGCGTCGACCAGCTCGCCGTTTCGCTCCTCGTCCACCGGACCAGCGTCCCATCCGGCCCCGCCGCCCGTGAGACGGTCACCACGACCGCCCGGCGACTGGTTGCACAGTTAGTTGCACACTGCATAAATAGCACTGTGCACAAGTTGGTGGCGCGCATCGGGCGCTGGGTGACGGAGTCGGAGCCCGGCCTGGTGGTGCTGGCGCTGCTGGTCGGGGCGGGCGGCGGCCTTGGCGCGGTCGTGTTCCGCTTCCTGATCTTCGGCGTCACCGAGCTGGCCACCGGGACCGAGGACTACAGCGCCGTCGGGCCGCAGCCGAACCCGCTCGTGCCCGCGCTGGGCATCTGGTTCGTCGTGGCCGCTCCCGTGGTCGGCGGCCTGCTCTACGGCCCCCTCGTCGCGTTCTTCGCCCCCGAGGCGCGCGGCCACGGCGTCCCCGAGGTGATGTTCGCCGTCGCGCGCAACCACGGACGCATCCCGGTCCGGGTGGCGCTGGTCAAGTCGCTGGCCTCGGCGCTGTGCATCGGCACGGGCGGCTCCGTCGGGCGCGAGGGCCCCATCGTGCAGATCGGGTCGGCGCTGGGCTCCTCGATCGGGCAGTGGCTGCGGGTCCCCGAGCGGCGGCTGCAGATGCTGGTGGCCTGCGGTGCGGCCGCGGGGATCTCGGCGACGTTCAACGCCCCCGTCGCCGGCGTCTTCTTCGCGATGGAGCTCATCCTGCGGGCCTTCACCGCCCGCGCCTTCGGCATCCTCGCGCTCTCCTCGGTCACCGCCGACGTCATCGGGCGGGCCGCGTTCGGCACGGCCCCGTTCCTGCACCTGCCGCCGTTCACCGTCCAGTCGCCGTGGGAGTACGGGGGCTACGCGTCGCTCGGGCTGCTGGGCGGCGTGCTGGGCTGGGCCTTCGCGCGGTTCCTCTACCTGGTCGAGGACGCCTGCGACTGGGCGTGGCGGGGCCCGGAGTGGCTGCGCCCCGCGGTCGGCGGGATCGCGCTCGGCGGCCTGCTGCTGGTCCTGCCGCAGCTCTACGGCGTCGGCTACCCGGTGCTCGCGAACGGCATCGACGAGCGCTACGCCCTCGGGTTCCTGCTGGTCCTGCTCGTCGGCAAGATGGTCGCGACGAGTCTGACGATCGGCATCGGCGGCTCCGGCGGCGTGTTCGCGCCGTCGCTGTTCATCGGGGCGATGGCCGGCACCGCGTTCGGCATGGTCGTCCAGACGGTGTTCCCGGCCCTGCCCGTCTCGCCCGGCGCGTACGGGCTCGTGGGGATGGCGGCGGTGTTCGCTGGCGCGAGCCACGCACCGATCACCGCGCTGGTCATCGTGTTCGAGCTCACCGGCCAGTACTCGATCATCCTGCCGCTGATGGCCGCCGTGGCGCTGGCCACCGGGATCAGCCACCTCGTCTCCCGCGAGACGATCTACACCCTCAAGCTGCTGCGCCGCGGCGTCGACATCGGGGCGGCGTCGGCGCTGGACGCGGAGTCGCGCGAGGAGGCGGCGGCCGTCTCGTGAACAGACTCACCCGGCGGCTCGCTGCCGCCCCCTCCGCCCTCTACGACCTGGGGCTCGGCCGCCTGCTGGGCGGCCGGTTCCTGCGGCTGACCCACACCGGACGCCGCTCCGGCCGGACGTACCGGACCGTGCTGGAGGTCATCGGGACCGACGGCCCCGAGGTACTGGTCATGGTCGGGTTCGGTGCCGGCAGCGACTGGTACCGCAACGTGCTCGCCGACGGGCCCGCCGTCGTCGAGACGGGCCCGCGCCGGTTCCGGGCGGCACACCGCGTCCTGCCGGCGGAGGAGGCGGTGCGGGCCGTCGAGCGCTACGAGCGCCGGCACCGCGTCGTCGCGCCCGTGCTGGGCCGGGTGCTGGCCCGCGTCGCCGGCGTGCCGTACGACCGCACGCCCGCCGGTCGCCGGCGGCTGCTCGAGCGCGTCCCGGTGCTCGGGCTGCGTCCCCTCGGCACCGGCGACGGGGTCAGTTGACGCAGGGGACGCCGTTCGCGCTGATCGCCGGTGCGGCCGGCGCCGGCGTCGGCGTCGCCGGTGCGGGTGCGGTGGCGCCGGAGCTGCCGGGGCCGGCGTAGTCGCGACCCAGTACGACCTCGACGTGCCCGGCCGCGACCGTGTCCGAGGTCTCGACCGGTAGCCCGCCGAGCGTGCCGGCGAGCGCCGTCGCGGCCGCGTCGGAGCCCGGCGCCGCCCGTACCGCCGAGGCCCGCGCCGCCGCGGCGTTGCCGGTGGTGACGTCGGTGTAGCCGGAGCCGTGCAACGCCAGCTCGACGTCGCCGGCGAGCCCCGCGCGTCCGGTGGCGTTGCGGACGTCGACCGTGACCGCGGGCTGCGGCGCGGCGGGGGCGGGCGCCGCGGGGCTGGTCGGGGGGTTGACCAGGCCCGCCATGTACGCCTCGACCTGCGCCGGGTCGACCTGGACCGCCTCGCCGTCCTCGGGGGTCTGCAGGCCGGGGTCCCCGGTCGGGATCGTGCTGAAATGCACGTTGCCCGCGGTCAGCGCGTTGGTCCGGGACGCGAACGTCAGCAGGTCGAAGCCGGGGTCGAGCACCACGTACTGCTGCACGGTGTCGATGAGCCCGGACAGCCGCCCGGGGTCGGCCAGCGTGCCCGCCGACAGCACGGTGTGCGTGAGGCTCGCGAGGAACGCCTGCTGGCGCACGACGCGGTCGAGATCGCCGCGCGGCAGGCCGTGGCGCTGGCGGACGAAGGCCAGAGCGGGCGGCCCGGACAGGCTCTGGACGCCAGCGGGGAAGTCCGCGCCGGAGTAGCTGTCGTGCACGGGCGCCTTGAGGCACACGGGGACGCCGCCGACCGCGGTCGTGATCGCGGCGAACCCGGCGAGGTTGACCTCCGCGTAGTGGTCGACCGACACCCCGGTCAGCTGCTCGACGGTCGCGATGAGCTCCTGGCGGCCCGCCTCCTCGGCCTGCTGCGTGCGCGCCGCGCCGGTGACGCCCTGGGCCGCCAGCCGGTTCTGGGCCGTCGTCATCGCCCGCCCGTACGCCGAGTTGATCTTGTGCTCACCGTAGCCGCCGGGGATGTCGACGTAGGAGTCGCGCGGGATGGACACCGCCGTCGCCGCGACGTCCGGGTCGTCCGGCACGCGCAGCAGGATCAGCGTGTCGGTGTTGACCTCGCCGTCGTCGGGCCCCGCCGTGAGCGCGTTCAGGACCGACTGCGGCAGCGGGTTGCCGTGCACGTCGGTGCGGCTGTCGAGGCCGACGAGGAGGATGTCGGTGGCCCCGTCGTCGGCGCCGCCGTGCAGCGCACCGGTCGTGGTCAGGCCGCCGGCGAGGTGCCGGTAGGTCGTCCAGCCGTACCCGGTGACGGCCAGGACCGTCACGGCGAGCGCGACGGCCAGTACGCGGACGCCGCGCTGGGGCACGGGCCGAGACTACCGGCGCCCCGCCCGCGCCCCGGGCATTCGGGGCGTGGCGCTCTCAGCCGGTGTACAGGTTCGTGTGCTCGGCGCGCAGCCGGTACTTGAGGACCTTGCCGCCGACGGTCTCGGGCAGGGCGTCGGCGACAAGGACGCGCTTGGGCGTCTCGAAGCCGGCGAGGTGGGCCCGGCAGAACGCCAGCACGTCGGCCTCGTCGGGCACGGCGCCGGGCTGCGGCACCACGACGGCGGTCACGGCCTCGCCCCAGCGCTCGTGCGGGAGCCCGATCACGGCGGCCCGCAGCACCGCGGGATGGCTCATGAGCACGGCTTCCACCCGCATGCTGGAGACGTTCTCGCCGCCGGTCTTCACGATGTCCTTGTACCGGTCCACCATGATCCGCAAGCCCTCGTCGTCGACGGTGACGCTGTCGCCGGAGTGGAACCAGCCGCCGCGGAACGCCTCCGCGGTCGCCTCGGGGTTGCGGTAGTAGCCGGCGGTGATGGCGGGGGAGCGGTACACGGCCTCGCCCGGCACGCCGCGGACGGGCTTGCCGGTCTCGTCCACGACGTCGGAGGCGAGCAGCGGGCTCGGCACGCCGACGTAGTTGAGCGCCGGGGCGGTGCGCCGGTGCACGTCGGGCCAGCGGCTGGGCCAGAAGCGGTGGCAGGCGATGGTCTCGGTCTGCCCGAAGATGCCGACGGTGACGATCTCCCCGCAGTGCCGCTCCAGCGCGTCCAGGGTCGGGGGCGCCAGCGCGCCCCAGCCGTAGACGAGCACGCCCAGGCTGGTGACGTCCCGCGCGGGGTGGGCGTCGAGCTCGGCGACGAGCGCGTTGACGAACTGCGGCGACCCGGCCCACAGGGCGGTGCACCGGTGCGTCGCGATCGCGTCGGTGACGGCGTCGGGCGCGGGCCGCCGGCCGAGGACCAGCGAGCCGCCGGCCAGCAGCGCGGCGAAGGGGAAGATCTGGTCGGCGATGTGGTAGACGACGGGCAGGAAGACGGCCAGCCGCAGGTCGCACTCGTGGCGCAGGCCGCGGGTGAGCGAGACCGCGAAGTTCAGCGCGGCCATGTGGGTGGACGAGTGGGAGATCATCGCGCCCTTCGGCAGCGACGTCGTGCCCGAGGTGAACAGCAGCTCCCAGATGTCGTCGCCGTGGATCTCGACGTCGGGCTCGGTGTCCGGCCGGCCGTCGAGCCAGGCGCCGAACGCGGGACTGCCCGCGACCGGGCCGCCGCCGATGGTGATGGTGGCCCCGACCGTGAGCCCGTTCGTCGCGAACGCCTGCTCCGCCCGCGGCCACAGCTCGGCGTCGACGATCGCGAGGCCGGGCTCGGTCAGCCCGACGAGGTGGGTGACGACGTCGGGCGCGAGGTTGGGGTTGAGCGGGACCGCGACCATCCCGGCCTTGGCGATGCCGACCTTGGCCAGGAACGCCTCGACGGAGTTCTCGCAGAACAGCAGGACCCGGTCGCCCGGGGCGAGGCCGGCCGCGGCCAGCGCGTGCGCCACGCGGTTGGCCACCCGGTCGGCCTGCGCCACGGTGACCGCGGCGAACGCGTCCTCGCCGCAGGCCCCCGGGCCGGCGGACAGCGCGGTCGCGTCGGGGTAGCTCCAGGTCAGCCGCTCGAAGACGTCGCCGACCGACACCCGCTCGAACCGGTGGGTCGCCCGGCGGCCGCGCAGGCTGGTGACGTCGATGGGCTCGTCCCCGCTGGTGGTCATGGCGGCCAGCATGCCGTGACCGGGGCCACATCATCAAGGGCGTGGTGAACCGCCGCTCACAAGACTGGCCGGCTCGATGCCGAGGCAGGCGTGCGCCATCCCGTCGAGCAGCTCGGCGAGGCGCTCGGGGGCGAGCCCGCTGCGGAAGAACAGGGTGGACTGGATCGCGCCGATCGCGGCGTGCACCGCCAGCCGCAGCTCGCCGTCGGCCAGGTCCGGGCGCAGCGGGGCCAGCAGGTGCACCCACTCCTCGAGGTAGAGCCGCTGGCGGCGGCGCAGCCTGCGCCGGTCGGCCTCGGGCAGCGTCTGGCTCTCCCGGTGGTAGACGGCCAGCGCGGCCCGGTCCCGGATCGCGACCGCGATGTGGTCCCGGACCAGCGCGGACAGGGCGCGGTGCCCGTCGGGCTCCGCGGCGAGGATGGCCGCCGCGCCGTCGGCGAGCTGGTCCATCCCGTAGTCGAGCAGGGCGACGAGCACCGCTTCCTTGCTGCCGAAGTGCTTGTAGACGCCCGAGCCGACGATCCCGGCCTCGGCTCCGATGTCGGCGACGCCGACGGTGTGGAACCCGCGCCGCGCGGCCAGCTCGGCGGCCGCGGCGAGGATGCGCTCGCGGCGGGCGGGATCGCGGCGGGGGGTCGCCATGGCCCCATGATGGCAGTAGTGTGCCCTTCGAGTGAACCTCGGATCACCCTCTCGACCCACCCCTCTCGACGTACCCCTTTCGACGTACCGGAGCCGCCGTGGACTTCGCCGAGTCCGACGAGCACCGCGACCTGCGCGCCGCCTGCGGCGCGATCGCCGGCTCGTTCGGCCCGCGCTACTACGCCGAGCACGCGCGGGCCGGCACGACGTGCGCCGAGCTGTGGACGGCGCTGGGGGACGCGGGGTTCCTTGGCGTCAACGTGGCCGAGGAGTACGGCGGGGGCGGCGGCGGGCTGACCGAGCTCGCGATCGTCTGCGAGGAGGTCGCCGCCCGCGGCACGCCGGTGCTGCTCCTGCTGGTGTCCGCAGCGATCTCGGCCGAGGTCATCGGCGAGTTCGGGTCCGAGGAGCTGCGCAAGGAGTGGCTGCCGGGCCTGGCGGGCGGCCGGACCAAGGTGGTCTTCGCGATCACCGAGCCCGAGGCGGGCTCGAACACCCACCGCCTGGCCACCACGGCCGTCCGGGACGGCGACGAGTGGGTGCTCACCGGGACGAAGCACTACATCTCCGGGATCGACGAGGCGCAGGCCGTGCTCGTCGTCGCCCGCTCCGGCCGCACTCCCGACGGCGGGCCGCTGCTGTCGCTGTTCGTCGTGCCGACCGACGCGCCCGGCTTCGTGGCCACCCCGCTCCCGGTGGACGTCATGCTGCCGGAGAAGCAGTTCGTGCTGCATCTCGACGAGGTGCGGGTGCCGGGATCGGCGCTGGTCGGCGAGGAGGGTGCCGGCTTCCGGCAGGTCTT
Organism: uncultured Actinomycetota bacterium; assembly: GCA_963728105.1. Taxonomy (GTDB): domain Bacteria; phylum Actinomycetota; class Actinomycetes; order Mycobacteriales; family Pseudonocardiaceae; genus Pseudonocardia. Next base: position 11,531 of record CAVSJZ010000082.1, read on the forward strand.
CCGCGGCCTCAACCCCGAGCGGATCACCGGCGCCGCCCTGTGCGTCGGCATCGCGCGGCACGTGCTGGGCCGGGCCGCCGAGTACGCGCGCACCCGCCAGGTATGGGACCGGCCGATCGGGGCGCACCAGGGCGTGGCCCACCCGCTCGCGCAGGCCCGGATGGAGACCGAGCTCGCCGCGCTCATGACCCGCAAGGCCGCCTGGCTGCACGACCGCGGCCTGCCGGCGGGGGAGGCGTCCAACACCGCGAAGTACGCCGCGGCGGAGGCCGCGCTGCACGCCGTCGACGCGGCGGTGCAGACCCACGGCGGCAACGGGCTGGCCAGCGAGTACGGGTTGCTCCCGTACTGGGGCCTCGCGCGGCTGCTGCGGATCGCGCCGGTCAACCGCGAGATGATCCTCAATTACGTCGCCCAGCACGGCCTGGGCCTGCCCCGCAGCTACTGATCGGAGCCACCGATGGACGACCTGATCCACCGCGTCAACGTCGGCGACTCGCTCACCCGCACGGCCGCGGCCCGGCCCGACCGGCTCGCGGTCGTCGACGGTGAACGGAGGCTCACCTACGCCGAGCTCGACGCGTGGGTCAACCGGATCGCCCACGGCCTCGACCAGGCCGGCTGGTCGCGAGGCGACGCGCTGGGCCTCGCGTCCGGCAACAGCGCCGAGTTCCTCGCCGTCTACTACGCCTGCGCCAAGCTCGGCGTCGTCTGCGTGCCGGTGAACCTGGGCTGGCGCGCCGACGAGGTCGCCTGGGTGCTGGGGCACAGCCGCGCCCGCGGCCTCGCCGTCGAGACGCAGCTGGCCGACGCGATGGGCGAGGCGCTGGCCAAGGCGACCGACGTCACCGAGGTGATCGTCCTGCCGGGCCTGCACGCGGAGTACCGGGCCGAACCGGCCGACCGGCTGTGGGTCACGCTGGCCGACCGGGAGGCAGAGGACACGTACACGCCGACGGCGCCGGTCGCCGACCGCGACCCGCTCACCTACCTCTACACGTCGGGCACGACGTCGTTCCCCAAGGGGGTGGTCGCGAGCCACCTCGCCGTCTACCTGGAGTCGATGTCCGCTGCGCTCGACTCCGGCTGGAACGCGGACGACCGGTTCGTCGCGATGATGCCGATGTTCCACACCGCGCAGCTCAACGCGTTCTGCACGCCGGCGGTGATGGTCGGCGCGACGATCCACGTGCTGCGCGGGTTCGACCCGGCCGTGCTGCTGGACGTCGTCGAGCGCGAGCGGATCACGCAGGTCTTCGGGCTGCCGATGATGTACCGCGCGATGCTCGACCACGCCTCGTTCGCCGGGCGGGACCTGACGTCGCTGCGGCGCGCGGTGTACGCGATGGCGCCGATGCCCGACGCGCTGATCCGGGCCTGTCTCGACGGCTTCGGGTGCGACTTCGCGCTGCTGTTCGGCCAGACCGAGATGAGCCCGATCACCACGCTCTTCCGGCCCGAGCACCAGCTCACCCACATCGGCGCGGTCGGGACGCCGCTGACCGGCGTCCAGGTGGCGGTCATGGGCCCGGACGGGAAGCTGCTCCCGACCGGCGAGCAGGGCGAGATCGTCTACCGCGGCCCGTCCACGATGACCGGCTACCTGGACGACGCCGACGCCACCGCCGCGGCCTTCGCCCACGGCTGGTTCCACTCCGGCGACGTCGGGCGCTTCGACGACGACGGCGTGCTGTGGTTCGCCGACCGGTACAAGGACGTGATCAAGACCGGCGGGGAGAACGTCGCGTCGATCGAGGTGGAGAAGGCCGTGTACGCCGCGGCGCCTGAGGTGGCGGAGGCCGTGGTGATCGGCCTACCACACGAGCGGTGGAGCGAGGCGGTCACCGCGGTCGTCGTCCCGAAGGAGGGCGCGACGGTCGACGCGGCGGCGCTGCTCGCCGCGCTGCGCGGCCGGCTCGACCCGTACAAGATCCCCAAGTCGGTGATCGTGGCGGACTCGCTGCCGCGTACGTCGACGGGCAAGATCCGCAAGGGTGTGCTGCGCGAGCGGCATGCTGGCCACTACGGGACGGAGGACCGGTGAGCCGTCGGCGCGGGGAAAGGGGGCGCGCGTGCCGCGGCTGAGATCGGCCCTCGACGTCCGGTCCGAGGAGTTCCGGGCGAACCGCGAGCACCAGCTCGCGCTGGTCGACCGGCTCCAGGAGCAGATCGACCTCGCGATCGCCGGCGGCGGGGAGCGTTACGTCGCCCGGCACCGCGCCCGCGGCCGGCTGACCGTGCGCGAGCGCGTCGAGCTGCTGGTCGACCCGGACGCCCCGTTCCTGGAGCTGTCGACGCTCGCGGCCTGGGGCACCGACTTCACCGTCGGCGCCACCGTCGTCACCGGGATCGGGGTGGTGTCGGGCGTCGAGTGCATGGTGATCGGCCACGACCCGACCGTGCGCGGCGGCGCGATGAACCCCTACTCGCTGAAGAAGACGCTGCGGGCGCTGGAGATCGCGCGGCTCAACCGGCTGCCGGTGGTCAACCTCGTCGAGTCCGGCGGCGCGGACCTGCCCACCCAGCTCGACCTGTTCGTCCCTGCGGGGCGGATCTTCCACGAGCTGACGGAGCTGTCGGCGCTCGCGATCCCGACGGTCGCGCTGGTCTTCGGCAACTCGACGGCCGGCGGGGCGTACGTGCCGGGCATGTGCGACCACTCCGTCCTCGTCGACCACCGGGCGAAGGTGTTCCTCGGCGGCCCGCCGCTGGTCAAGATGGCCACCGGCGAGGACGCCGACGACGAGGCGCTCGGCGGTGCCGACATGCACACCCGCGTGTCCGGCCTCGGCGACCACTTCGCCGTCGACGAGCTCGACGCGATCCGCATCGGCCGCGCGATCGTCGCCCGGCTGAACTGGCGCAAGCTCGGCCCGGCGCCCGGCCCGGCCCCGGAGCCGGTCTACGACCCCGAGGAGATCCTCGGGCTGCTCCCGCCCGACCCGAAGGTGCCGTTCGACCCTCGCGAGGTGCTCGCGCGCACGGTCGACGCGAGCGAGTTCGACGAGTACAAGCCGCGCTACGGCACGTCGCTGGTGACCGGCTGGGCGAGCCTGCACGGCTACCCGGTCGGGATCCTCGCCAACCACCGCGGCGTGCTGTTCAGCGAGGAGGCGCGCAAGGCCAGCGAGTTCATCCTGCTGGCCAACCAGACCGACACCCCGCTGGTGTTCCTGCAGAACACGACCGGCTACATGGTGGGCACCGAGTACGAGCAGGGCGGCATCATCAAGGACGGCGCCAAGATGATCAACGCGGTGACGAACAGCGGCGTACCGCACGTCACGATGGTCATGGCGTCGTCGTTCGGCGCCGGGAACTACGGGATGTCCGGGCGGGCCTACGACCCGCGGCTGATGTTCGCGTGGCCGGGCGCCAAGCTCGCGGTCATGGGCGCGGCGCAGCTCGCGGGCGTGCTCTCGATCGTCGGACGGGCCTCGGCGCAGGCCCAGGGCCGCCCGTTCGACGAGGACGCCGACCGGGCCCGCACGCGGGCGATCGAGGCGCAGATCGAGACCGAGTCGGACGCCTTCGCCGTCACCGCCCGCCTCTACGACGACGGCATCGTCGACCCCCGCGACACCCGCACCGTGCTGGGCCTCTCGCTCTCGGCCGTCCACTCGGGGCCGGTGGCGGGGCGGCGCGGCTTCGGCGTCTTCCGGATGTGAGGGCATGATCGGAAAACTGCTGGTCGCCAACCGCGGCGAGATCGCCGCGCGGGTCATGCGCACCGCACACGCGCTGGGCATCGCGACCGTCGCCGTGCACTCCGACCCGGACGCGGACGCGCCGTTCGTCGCCCTCGCCGACGAGGCGGTGCGGCTGCCGGGCTCGGCACCCGCCGACACCTACCTGCGCGGCGACCTCGTCCTCGCGGCGGCCCGCGCGACCGGCGCCGACGCCGTCCATCCCGGCTACGGGTTCCTCTCGGAGAACGCGGGGTTCGCCAGGGCCTGCGCGGACGCCGGCGTGGTGTTCGTCGGTCCCTCGCCGGAGGCGATCGCCGCCATGGGGTCGAAGGTCGAGGCGAAGGCCCTGATGGCGGGCGCCGGGGTGCCGGTGCTGCCGGGGGAGACCGTCACCGACGACACGGACCTCGCGGCCGCGGGGGAGCGCATCGGGTTCCCGGTGCTGGTCAAGGCCGCGTTCGGGGGCGGCGGGCGCGGGATGCGCGTCGTCGGGGACGCGGGCGAGCTGGCCGGGGCCGTCGCGTCGGCGCGGCGGGAGGCGGCGTCGGCGTTCGGGGACGGCACGGTGTTCCTGGAGCGCTTCGTCGTCGACCCGCGCCACGTCGAGGTCCAGATCGTCGGCGACTCCCACGGCACCGTCGTGCACCTGTTCGAGCGGGAGTGCTCGATCCAGCGGCGCTACCAGAAGATCGTCGAGGAGGCGCCGTCGCCGGCCGTCGACGACGCGCTGCGCGCCGAGCTGGGCGCGGCCGCCGTCGCGGCCGGCAAGGCGCTGGGCTACCAGGGCGTCGGGACGGTCGAGTTCGTGCTCGGCGCCGACGGCGCGTTCCACTTCCTGGAGGTCAACACGCGCCTGCAGGTGGAGCACCCGGTGACGGAGCTGGTCACCGGGCTGGACCTGGTCGAGGTGCAGCTGCGGGTCGCGGAGGGCGAGCCGCTGCCGGCCTCGGTCACCGGTGCCCGGATCGACGGCCACGCGATCGAGGTCCGCCTCTACGCGGAGGACGTGCCCGCGGGCTTCCTGCCCGCCACGGGCACGCTGCACCGCTTCGCCGTCCCCGCCGGGCCGGGCGTGCGCGTCGACGCCGGCGTGACCGACGGGTCGGTCGTCGGCACCGACTACGACCCGATGCTGGCGAAGGTCATCGCACACGGCCGCAGCCGCGCCGACGCCGCCCGCCGGCTGGCCCGCGCGCTGCGGTCGGCGCGCCTGCACGGCGTCACCACGAACCGCGACCTGCTCGTCGACGTACTGGGCGAGCCGCAGTTCCTGGCCGGCGGCACCGACACCGGCTACCTGGGCCGCCATCCCGACCTCGGGCGCGGCTCGGGCCGCGGCCTCCGGGCCCGGGCCGCGGCCGCCGCGCTGGCCCGCCAGGCCCAGCACCGCGCAGAGGCCGCCGTGCTGGGCACGCTGCCCTCTGGCTGGCGCAACGTCGTGTCCGCACCGCAGCGGGTGAGCTTCGCCGACGGCGAGCGGACCGTCGAGGTCGGCTACCGGCTCGCGCGCGACGGCCTCGCCGTGACCGTGGACGGGGAGCGGCTCGACGCCCGCCTCGTCGCCGCGGCGCCGGACGCCGTGACGCTGGAGGTCGGCGGCGTGCGGCGGTGCTACGCCGTGCACCGGGTCGCCGGCGTTGCGTACGTGGACGGGCCTGACGGGTCGTCGGCGCTGGCGGAGCTCCCGCGGTTCCCCGACCCGAGCGCCGCCGCGCACGCCGGGTCGCTGCTCGCGCCCATGCCGGGTGCGGTGGTCCGGGTGCTCGCGGCGGAGGGCGAGCGCGTCGCCACCGGGCAGCCGCTGGTGGTGTTGGAGGCGATGAAGATGGAGCACACGGTCGCCGCGCCGGCCGACGGGACGCTGGCGCGGGTGGGCGTCGCGGCGGGGGACCAGGTGAGCACCGGCCAGGTGCTCGCGGTCGTGGAGGAAGCGGCCGCCGTGGAGGAACCGGAGGAGACGCCATGAACATCGCGACCCTGCTGCGCCGGGCCGCAGCCGACCACGCCGGGCAGGTCGCGCTGCGCCTCGACGACGAGGAGGTCCGCTACGCCCACTTCGCCGACACGGGTGCCCGGTTCGCCGCCGCCCTGCTGGCCGGGGGCCTGGCGCCGGGCGAGCGCGTCGGGGTGTACCTGCCCAACGCGCTGGAGTACCTGACCGCGCTGCTGGGCACCTGGCAGGCCGGCGGGGTCGGCGTGCCGCTCAACTACCTGTTCCCCGAGGCCGCGCTGCGGCACGCGGTCACCGACTCCGGACTCACCCGGATCGTCGTGCTGCCCGGCGACGCGGCCCGCGTCGGGTCCCTGGTCGGGCCGGACGTCACGGTGCTCACGACGGGCCCGGACGGCACGTTCGCCCGGGCGGTCGCCGACCACGCGCCGGTGCACGCCGTCGTCCCGCGGCTGGACGGGGACGACGCGCTGATCATGTACACGTCGGGGTCGACCGGCGTGCCCAAGGGCGTCCGCCAGACCCACCGCAACATCGCCGCCCAGGTCGAGGGCGTCATCGACCTCTACCGGCTGACCTCGGAGGACCACGTCCTGAACTGCATGCCGCTCTTCCACGTCGGTGGGCTGCAGCTGGCCAGCCTCCCGATCCTGCTGCGCGGCGGGCAGATCACGTTCATGCCCAAGTGGGACCCGCTCGCGTGGATCGACCTCGCGCAGCAGCTGCGGCCCACCTACGGAGGCCTCATCGCCACGATGATGATCGACGTCGGGAACCGGACGGTCGACGCGCCCGTCGTGCTCGACAGCTTCCGCATCTGCATGTTCGGCGGCTCGCGCACCCCGACCGCCGCGATCGAGCGGCTGGAAGCCGGGACGGGCATCGCCGGCATCGAGATCTACGGGCAGACCGAGCAGTGCGGGCTGGCCGTCTCCTACGCGCCGGACGACCCGCGGCGGCCCGACTCGATGGGCCATCCCCTCGAGCAGGTCGTGCAGACCCGGCTGGTCTCCCCGGTCACGGGGACCGATGTCGAGGGCGCCGAGCGGAGCTCGCGTGGCGAGGCTCGACGCAGCGAGGTGGGGGAGCTGTGGGTGCGCGGCGACGCCGTCACGCCCGGCTACTGGCGCCTCGACCTGCCGGAGAAGTGGTCGGACGGGTGGTTCCGGACCGGCGACCTCGTGTCCCGCGACGCCGACGGCTACCTGTACTACGTCGACCGGATCGACGACATGATCGTCTCGGGCGGGGAGAACATCTACCCGCAGATGGTCGAGGAGCACCTGGCGGGTTGCCCCGACCTGGCCGAGGTCGCCGTCATCGGCACGGCCCACGAGCGCTGGGTCGAGCAGGTCACGGCCGTGGTCGTGCCGCGCCGGCCGGGCGTGACCGCCGACGACGTTGCCGCCTGGTGCGCCGGCAACCCGAACCTGCGGGGGATGCACCGGCCGCGGCGCATCGAGGTCGTCGACGCGCTGCCGCGCACCGGCAGCGGCAAGCTCGACCGCCCGCAGCTGCGGAAGCTGTTCCCGTGAGCGGGGAACCGCCCGCCGTCCGCTACGAGGTCGACGGCGCCGTCGCCTGGCTGACGATCGACCGGCCGCAGGCCCGCAACGCGCTGAACCGCGCGGCGCGGGAAGGGCTGCAGGCCGGCTTCGAGCGCTTCGTCGCCAACGACGGCGCGCGGGTACTGGTGCTGACGGGGTCCGGCGACAAGGCGTTCTGCGCGGGCGGCGACCTCAAGGAGATGGCCGACGAGTCGCTGACCGTGCCGCCGCCGGACTTCGTGCCCCAGCCCGGGCGCACGATCGAGGTCCCCAAGCCGGTCA
>CAVSJZ010000083.1:0-31950 GCA_963728105.1 uncultured Actinomycetota bacterium
CTGGCGGCGGTGTGGCCGGTGCTCGCCGACACGGAACGGCTCGTGGCCTGCCTGCCCGGCGCGCGGCTGGTCGAGACACTGCCGGGCGACCGCTACCGCGGCACCGCGACCGTCGGCCTCGGGCCGGTGCGGCTGTCGTTCGCCGGGCTGGCCCAGGTCGTCGAGCGGGACGCGCGGGGACACCGGATGCGGTTGCTCGCCCAGGGATCCGACGCGGGGGGCAGCGCGACCCGGGCGGTGATCACGCTGGTCGCCGAGGAGGCGCGGGACGGGGGCACGGTCCTGCACGCCGACGCCGCGCTGCACCTGACCGGCCGCGTGGCGCAGTTCGGCCGCGCGCTGGCCGGCGACGTGAGCAGGCGGCTGTTCGAGCAGTTCGCCGCGGCCGTCGAGACCAGCGCCCGCACCGGCAGCGCGCCGGTGGCGCCGACCGCGGCGGCCGGTCCCGCGCTCGGCGCGCTCGGCTCCGCGCTCGCGCGCGCCGGAGGGGCGCTGCTCGCGGTGGTGCGTGACGCGCTCCGGCGCGTCGCGCGGGGCCGCCGGCGCCGCTGATCCCGCGTCCCGCGATCCCGGCGCCAGGGACGGCCGGTCGGCGCCCCGCCGATATATCCGGCCGGGGCGTCCGGACGTCTTGACACCCCTCCACCAGCCCGTCACCCTTTTCCGGCAAGCGAACATTCGCTTTCACACAGCGGAATCTTGCCGCTCAGAGGCCCGGGTGGGGTCGTCTCCCGGGTCGCGCGCCGAGGAGGAGAGATGGACGAAGCCCGACCTGACGTCGACCAGGCCGCCTTGGCCGCCCTCGACCCGGAGGGCCGCCTCTACAACGACGACCTGCGACCCGCGCGTCCGCAGGAGCGCCACTGGAACACCTACAGCCTGTTCTCGCTGTGGATGAACGACGCGCACAACGTCGGGAACTACACGTTCGCGGCGGGCCTGTTCCTGCTGGGCCTGAGCCCCATCGAGGTGACGCTCGGGATCCTCGGCGGCGCACTGATCATCTTTGCGGGCTGCTGCATGTCGGGCTTCATGGGCCACGACACCGGGGCCCCCTACCCCGTGGTGAGCCGGCTGAGCTGGGGCGTCTGGGGCGCCCGGTTCGCCGCGCTCGTCCGCGGCGTCGTGGCGATCGCCTGGTACGGCATCCAGACCTTCCTCGCCTCCGTCGCGCTGGTCGTGCTGTTCCTGGAGCTGTTCCCCGGGCTGCAGCCGCTCGGCGAGGCCACGTTCCTCGGCCTGTCATGGCTGGGCTGGATCGCGTTCGTCCTGCTGTGGGCCATCCAGTTGTGGATCGTCCGCAAGGGCATGGAGGCGGTGCGCCACTTCCAGGGCGCCGCCGGGCCGGTCATCTGGGTCGTGATGATCATCATCGCGGTCGTCATGCTGTGGCAGACCGGCTGGAAGATCTCCTGGACGGCCGGTGGCTCGGCGACGCCGCTCTCGGCGGGCGACCAGGTGTACCAGACGTTCGCGGCGGTCGGGCTGACCGTCGGGGTGCTCGCCACACTGATGCTGAACTTCTCCGACTTCGCCCGCTTCTCGCCCAGCCGCGCGGCCGTCGTCAAGGGCAACGCGTGGGGCCTGCCGATCAACTGGACGGCGTTCGCGCTGACGTCCGTGATCGTCTCGGCCGCCACCGTGCAGCTCTACGGCCAGGCGGTGCTCGACCCGGCCGAGCTGCTGAAGAAGTTCGACAACCCGGTCGTCGTGGTCATCGGCTGCGTCGTCTTCGTCACCGCCACGATCGGGGTGAACATCGTGGCGAACTTCGTGTCGGCCGCGTTCGACATGTCCAACCTGTCGCCCAGGCGGATCAGCTTCCGGACCGGCGGGATCATCGCGTCCTGCCTGGCGCTGCTGTCGACGCCGTGGAACCTCTACAACTCGCCCGAGGTGATCGCCTACTTCCTCGGCGGCCTCGGCGCGCTGCTCGGCCCGTTCTTCGGGATCATGGCCGTCGACTTCTTCGCCATCCGCAAGGGCCGGTTCAGCCTGCCGGACCTCTACGACCCGTCGCCGCGGGCGCTCTACTTCTACCGCCGGGGCGTCAACCCGCTGGCCGTCGCCGCGTTCGTGCCCTCGGCGGTCATCTCCCTGACGCTCGCGCTCGCGCCGGGGTTCAAGCTGGTGGCGCCGTTCGGCTGGTTCATCGGCGCGGCGATCAGCGCCGTTCTCTACCTCGCGATCGCGCGCGGCCGGGTCACCGTCGTCGCGGACGGTCCCGGCCGCAGCGCCGGCACCGCGCCGGCCGCGCCCGCCACGGCGTCGTGACCGCGCCCCATACTGGCGTCGTGAGCGATCCGGCACCCCGCCCGGAGGGCCCCGCCGGCGCGCGCCTGCTGGCGCGCGCCGGCGCGGTCGACCTGGAGCGGCCGAACGCGGCCCGCGCCTACGACTGCCTCCTCGGCGGCTCGCACAACTTCGACGTCGACCGCCGGTTCGCCGAGCGGGTGGCGCGCAGCTACCCCGGGGCGGTGGCGCTGGCCCGGGCGAACCGGGCGTTCCTGCGGCACGCCGTCGAGCACTGCGTGGAGCGGGGGATCGGCCAGTTCCTCGACCTGGGATCGGGCCTGCCGACCTCCGGCAACGTCCACGAGACGGCGTGGGCGCGCAACCCGGCCACGCGCGTGGCGTACGTCGACGTCGAGCCCGTCGCCGTCGCGTACGGGCGCTCGGTGGTCGGCGACACCGACCTGGTGACGGTCACCCAGGCGGACCTGCGCGACCCGGCCGCGGTGCTGGCGGCGCCGACCGTCTCCGGGCTGCTCGACCTCACCCGGCCGCTCGCCGTGTTGATGATCGGGGTCCTGCACTTCGTCTCCGACGCCGACGACCCCGCCGCGATCCTCGCCGGCTACCGGCGCGCGATGGCGCCCGGCAGCGTCCTGGTGCTCGCCCAGTCCAGCGACGACTACCCCGACCATCCCGACCTCGCGGCCGCGGTGCGCGCCGCCAACGACGAGTACGCCCGCACCAGCACCCCGGGCCACCTGCGCAGCCGGGCGCAGCTGCTGGCGATCCTCGCCGGCTGGGAGCTCGACGGACCGGGCCTGCTCGACGTCGCCCAGTGGCCCGACGGCCAGCGGGACGCGGCCCCGCTCGGCGGCTACGGCGCCATCAGCCGGCCGCTGGTCTAGGCGGCGCCGTGCGCATCCTGGTGGTCAACGTCAACACGACGGAGTCGATGACCGAGGCGATCGCCGCGTCGGCCCGGGCCGTCGCCGGCCCCGGCACGGAGATCGTCCCGCTGACGCCCTCGGTCGGCGCCGAGTCCGTCGAGGGGAACTTCGAGAGCTACCTCGCGGCCGTCGCGGTCATGGACGCCGTGACCCGCTACGACGGCGAGTACGACGCGGTCGTCCAGGCCGGGTTCGGGGAGCACGGACGCGAGGGCCTGCAGGAGCTCGTCGACGTGCCGGTCGTCGACATCACCGAGGCGGCCGCGCACGTGGCGTGCCTGCTCGGGCGGCGGTACTCGGTCGTCACGACGCTGGACCGGGCCGTGCCGCTCATCGAGGACCGGCTGCGGCTCGCGGGCCTCGACGCGCGGTGCGCGTCAGTGCGCTCCAGCGGGCTGTCCGTGCTGGAGCTGGAGGAGGACGCGGCCGCCGCGGTCGCGGCGATCGCCGGCGAGGCGGCGCGGGCCGTGCGGGAGGACCGGGCGGAGGTCGTCTGCCTGGGCTGCGGCGGGATGGCCGGCCTCGACGAGGCCGTGCGCGCGGCCACCGGCGTCCCGGTCGTCGACGGGGTCCCGGCCGCGGTGACCCTTGCGGAGGGCCTCGTCAGGATGGGCCTGTCGACGAGCAAGGTGCGCACGTACGCACCGCCGCGGCCCAAGCGCGTCACCGGCTGGCCCCTGGGTTCCTAGTGTCGTGAGTCGGAAGTTCTTTGCCGGTATCGGTGGTCCGGGCGGTCGCCGGCAAGGCGCCGGTCCGAGCCTCGTACCGGGCGTACTCGGCCGGACCGGCAACGCCGCCGGCGGGCGTCCGGGCCGCCGAGAGCGGTGAAGGAACTTTCGACTCGCGACACTAGGCACCTGGACTCGAGGGCGTGGGGCCGACTCACAGATCAACGAGTTGGAGCCGGAGCTCTGCACCTGACTCCTCAGGTGCCGGGCGCGATGAAGAACTCCAGCGCGATGTTGTCGGGGTCGCGGAACGACACGCCGCTGCCGTAGTGCGCCTTCTTGACCCCGCCGTGCTCGATGCCGAGCTCGTCGAGCCGGTCGCGCCACCTCTCCAGCTCGGCCGATCCCGAGAGCGCGAAGCCGACGTGGTCGAGCCCGGTGCGGCGCTCGTCGAACCGGTCGCCCGCCTCGTCGCCCATGTGGGTGTGCAGGCCGAAGAGCATGCCGCCGTCCAGCGCGAACACGGTGTGGTGGAACGTGCCCGACTCCTCGTCCTCGTCCAGGACCGGGTCGGCGCCGAACAGCGCCGCGTACCAGCGCGTGCTGCGTTCCAGGTCGGACACGGTGATCGCGACGTGCTGCAGTCCGGGGAAGGCCACCTTCTCGACTCCTTCGTCTTCGCGGGCGCGGGGGCCGCGCCTCGAGACCCCACACTGCCCGCTGGTCGCCGCCGCGCAAACCCGGCGCCCGCCCAACGGCCAGGCCGGCCCGGTCCCGGTCGGCCAGGATCGACCGGCCGCGCGGCGCGAGTCGGGGCCTCCGCCAGCGCGAGTCGGGGCCTCCGCCAGCGCGAGTCGGGGCCTCCGCCAGCGCGAGTCGGGGTCGGGGAACCGCCAGTCGGGGAAGGGCGAGCTGCAATGCGGCTGAGCGCGCAACTCGGGCCGGCCCAGACCCCGACTCGCGCCCTGGCTCAGCGCCCAACTCAGGCCGGCCCAGACCCCGACTCGCGGCCTGGCTCAGCGCGCGACTCGGACTGGCTCAGACCCCGACTCGCGGTGGGGTGGGGGGTGGGCGGGTGGGGCCGGGCAGGCGGCCGAGGCCGACGATGTCCAGCGCGAACTCGGCGTACTCGCGCGCCACCTGCCACGGGGGGATCGGCCCGTCGGCGCGGTACCACCGCGAGATGCTCACGCTGATCTCCCGGATGGCGAACGACGCCAGCGCCGGGGACGCCACGGCGAACCGCCCGGCCGCGACGCCGTCCGCGATGATCTGGCGCAGGGCGTGCTCGTGCGCGCGGCGGTGCGCCTGCATGGCCGAGCGGTGCGGCTCCTCCAGGCTCCCGGTGTCGCGGTTGACGACGATGGCCTCGCGCTGGTGGGTCGCGTGCCGGTGGGCGTAGACGAGGACGGCGTGGTGGAGGCGCTCGACGGGGTCGGTGCGCCCGCAGACCGCCGCCCGGAAGTCGTCGAGCACGCCGGTGACCGTGCGCTCCACCAGCGTCAGCAGCAGCTCCTGCTTCGAGTCCACGTGGTGGTAGAGGCTGGGTGTGCGCACGCCGAGCTCGGCCGCGATCCGGCTCAGCGGCGTGCCGTGGTAGCCGCGCTCGGCGAAGCACGTGAGCGCGGCGTCGAGGACGGCCTCGCGGGTGAGCGCAGCGCGCGGGCCGGTCACGGCCGGTACCGCACGATCCGCAGCGCGAAGTCGGCGTACTCGTCGGCGACCTGCTCGGCCGTGCGGGGGCCGTCCTCGCGGAACCAGCGGGCGATGCTGACGGCCATCTCGAGGATCGCGAACGACGCGAGGCCCGGGCTGCCGACACCGAACTCGCCGAGCCGGAGCCCGTCGACGATCACGCCGCGCACGGCCCGCTCGTGCTCCCGCCGCCGCTCGCGCATCGCGGACAGCGCGGGCTCGGGCAGGCTCGTCGTGTCCCGGCTGACGACCAGTGCCGCGCGCCGGTGCTGGGCGTGGCGCAGCGCGTACACCCGCGTCGCCAGCCACAGCCGCTCGGCGGGGGCGTCGACGCCGTCGACGGCGTCGTGGAAGTCGGCCAGCACCGCGTCCAGCGTCGTCCCGACGATCCCGGCCAGCAGGTCGGACTTGGCCCGCATGTGGTTGTAGAGGCTGGGCGTGCGGATGCCGAGCGCCTCGGCGATCTCGCTGACCGCGGTGCCGTGGTAGCCGCGCGCGGCGAAGAGCGTCAGCGCCGCGGCCCGGACGTCCTCGCCGGTGACCGCCGAGCGCCGCGCCGGACCGGCCGGGTCGCCGTCGCGCGCGACCGCGTCGACAGCTCCGTCGGCGGCTGACACGGGCCCGAGCCTAACGACGACTCGGCGCGATCGCGTGGCCTGGGCCTAACGACCGCTAGTGAATCTCACTCGAAGCACAACCACCACTGGTCGAGACCGCTGGCCGATCGTACGGCAGAAAGCGGCCGTGAACTGCAATTTTCGCTGACCGCACGCTGCGCGCCACGCAGCCAGAACTTGTGCCCGGTGCTGGCCGTGGCTAGTTTCCCTCCCGCAGAGACTTATGAGCGTTAGTCTGCGGGCGCCGACCGCCGCGGTGCGGCCGGGGGCCCGCACGGTCGGCGAGGAGGAGCACGGTGCTGCGCACCGAGTACCTGGCGACGGTCCCCGCGACGCTCGGGCGGCAGGCGCGGGAACGCCCGGAGCGGATCGCCTTCGTCGACGACGTCCGCGCCATCGCCTACGGCGACCTGGCGGCGACGACCGCCCGCCTCGCCGGGCACCTGCAGGACCGCGGCCTGCAGCCGGGCGAGGCCGTCCTGCTCCTGCTGGACGACCGCGTCGAGGTCGCCGAGTCCTACCTCGCCGTCCCCCGCGCGGGCGGGGTCGCGGTCTGCGCGAACCCGCAGGCCGCGCCGGCCGAGGTCGCCCACATCCTCGCCGACTCCGGCGCGCGCATCGTGATCACCGACGGCGGCCACCTGCCGGCGGTCCGCGAGCTGGCCGACCCGGACGTCGTGACGGCCGTCCTCGTCGTCGGGCCCGCCGGCGAGCCGACGGACGCCGCGGGCCCCGTCCCCGAGGTCCGCTACGCCGACCTGCTCGCGACGCCGGCGGCGCCGCCGCGCGACTGCCTCGGCCTCGACGACACGGCGTGGATGCTCTACACGTCCGGGACGACCGGGCGGCCCAAGGGCGTCCACCTGACCCAGCGCGGGTGCTTCTGGGTCGTCGCGGCCTGCTGGGCGCCGATCGTCGGGCTGGGCCCCGACGACGTGCTGCTCTCGCCGCTGCCGCTGTTCCACAGCTACGCGCTCGTGCTGTGCGTGCTCGCCGTCGCGGCGACCGGTGCGAGCGCCCGCCTGCTCCCCCGCTTCTCCGTCGCCGACGTCGCGCACCGGTTCACCGGCGGCCCCGAGGGCGACGTGACGGTCTTCCCCGGCGTGCCCACGATGTTCCACGACCTCGCCGGCCGGCTCGGCGGGGCCGGGCTCGACGCCCCCGCGCTGCGTATGTGCATCTCGGCGGGCGCGATCCTGCCCGCCGCGCTCAACGAGCGGTTCGAGGCCGCGTTCGGCGTGCCCCTGCTCGACGGCTACGGCATCACCGAGACCTCGACGATGGTGACGATGAACTGGCCGACCGGGACGCGCGTCATGGGCTCGTGCGGCCTGCCGCTGCCCGGCCTCACCGTGCGGCTCGTCGACCCCGCCGGCGGCCGCGACGTGCCGCCCGGCGACGAGGGCGAGCTGTGGGTGCAGGGGCCCAACGTGACGCCGGGCTACCACAACCTGCCCGAGGCCACGGCCGCCGTGCTCGTCGACGGCTGGTACCGGACCGGCGACCTCGCCCGCCGCGACGAGCACGGCTACCTGCGCATCAGCGGCCGGACCAAGGAGCTGATCATCCGCGGCGGCGAGAACATCTACCCCGCCGAGGTCGAGGACGCGCTGCTGGCGAGCGACGAGGTCCGCGACGCCGCCGTCGTCGGCGTGCCCGACGGCCGGCTCGGCGAGGTGCCGGTGGCGTTCGTCGTGCCGCGGGAGCCGGGGCGGCTCGACCACGACGCCGTCCGCGCGGTCGCCCGCGCACGGCTCGCGGCGTTCAAGGTCCCCGAGCGGCTGATCGAGTGCGACGCCATCCCGCGGACGGGCTCGGGGAAGATCCTGCGGTTCCGGCTGCAGCAACGGGCCAAGGGGAAGGAGGAGACATGAGGGTCGGCGCGATCGACATCCAGCCCGTGCTCGACGGCGCCGGCGTCGAGTTCGCCGCGAAGGTGCTGAGCCGGCCGGGGGTGGCCGACGCCTGGTCGTGCCACGCGGAGCTGCTCGACGCCGACGGCCGGCTGCACCTGGAGCTGGGCGGGTTCCTCGTGCGCACGGGCGAGCGCACCGTGCTCGTCGACGCCGGGGTGGGGCGGATCGACAACGGCCGCTACACGGGCGGCGGGTTCCTCGAGTCCCTGCGCCGCCTGGGCGTGCGGCCCGATGACGTCACCGACGTCGTCTTCACCCACCTGCACTTCGACCACGTCGGCTGGGCCACCCAGCAGGGCACGGTCGTCTTCCCCAACGCCACGCACCGCGTCCACGCCGCGGACTGGGCCCACTTCGTCGAGTCGGCCGAGGCGGAGGCGGGCGCCGTGCGCAAGCTCTCGCCGCTCGCCGGCCGGCTCGCCCCGTTCGACGCCGACGGCGCGCTCACACCCGGCCTCTCGGCCCGCCACACGCCCGGCCACACGCCCGGCTCGACGGTGTACGTCGTCGCCGACCGCGGCGAGCGCGCGCTGCTGCTCGGCGACGTCGTCCACTCGGTCGCCGAGCTGCACGAGCGCGACTGGGAGGCGGTGTTCGACCTCGACCCGGCCGCGGCCCGGGCGGTGCGCAACGCGATCGCCGACGAGGTCGCGGACACCGCCGACCTCGTCGTCGGCGCCCATTTCCCCGGCCTGCGCTTCGGGCGCGTGGTCACCGTCGCGGGCAACCGCACGTTCCGTGCCGTCTAGGTTCGGGACCGTCGAGGAGGACATCGGTGGATCTGCAGCTGGCGGGGACGACCGTGCTGGTCAGCGGGGCCGGACAGGGCCTTGGCCGCGATCTCGGGCTGGGGTTCGCGAGGGAGGGCGCGCACGTCGCGTTCCACCACCACAGCTCGGGCGAGGGCGCCCAGAAGGCCGCGGCGGAGGCGGCCGAGCTGGGGGTGCGGTCGATCGCGGTCGGCGGCGACCTGCGCGAAGCCGGCGACGTGGCCCGGATCGTCGAGCGCACGGAGGCCGAGCTCGGGCCGATCGGCGTACTGGTCAACAACGCCGCGCTGACCCGCAAGCAGCGGTTCCTCGACTCGACCCCGGAGGACTGGGCACCGCAGGTCGACGTCACGGTCACCGGCACGCTGCAGCTGACCCACGCCGTCGCAAGGCGGATGGCGCAGCGGAAGGCGGGCGCGATCGTCAACCTCATGGGCGACTCGGGCCGCGTCGGCGAGTCCGGGCTGCTCGTCACGGCGACCGCGCGGGCCTCGACGGTCGGCCTCACCCGCTCGCTCGCGAAGGAGCTGGCCCGCTTCGGCATCCGGGCCAACGCCGTGTCCCTCGCGCTGGTGCGCACCGACCACTTCGACGCGCACGCCGGCACGCCGGAGGCCGAGCAGGAGCGGAAGATCCTCGCCATGTACCCGCTCCGGCGCTTCGGCCGTCCCGACGACGTCACGCCCATGGTGCTGCTGCTGGCCTCGCCGCTCTCGTCGTGGACCACGGGGCAGGTCGTGTCGGTCAACGGCGGGTACGCGATGGCATGAGCGGGGCCGTGAGTGAACGTGCGAGCGCACCATCGGTGCGGCGCGAACCCGTGAGCGAGGGTGTGCTCGGGCGCAGCGTGCGCCGCAAGGAGGACCGCCGGCTGGTGACCGGGCGCGGTCGGTTCGTCACCGACCTCGCGCTGCCGCGGACGCGCCACGTCGCGTTCCTGCGCAGCCCGGTGGCGCACGCCCGGATCACCGGGATCGACGCGGCGCCGGCCCGGGCGGCCGGGTACCGCGTCTTCACCGCGGCCGACCTGGGCGGCGTCACGCTGCGGGCGCAGAGCGCGCTGCCGTCCTACGTCGAGACCGGGCAGCCGGTGCTCGCCGGGGACAAGGTCCGCTTCGCCGGCGAGGCGGTCGCGGCCGTCGTGGCCGCGGACCGCTACCGCGCCGAGGACGGGCTGGAGCTGGTCGAGGTCGACTACGCGCCGCTGCCGCCGACCGTGCAGGCCTGGGACGAGCCGCGCGAGCCGGTGCACGCGGAGGCGCCGGACAACGTGCTGCTGGCCCGCACGTTCGAGGCCGGGTCGGTCGAGGACGCGCTCGCGGGAGCCGCACTCGTCGTCGAGCGGGACCTGACCACCAACCGGCACGGCGGCAACCCGCTGGAGCCCCGCGCCGGCGTCGCGCTCTGGGATCCGGCCGACGAGCGGCTGACGTTCTACAACGGCACCCAGATCCCGCACCTCGTGCGCAACATGGTCGCGGAGCTGCTGGACCTGCCGGAGGGCCGCGTCCGCGTCGTCGCGCCGGACGTGGGCGGCGGGTTCGGCGTCAAGGCCGTCCTGTACCCGGAGGACGTGGCGCTGTGCCTGATGGCCCGCGCGCTGCCCGGCGTCCCGCTGAAGTGGGTCGAGGACCGGGCGGAGCACCTGCTCGCCGCCACCCACGCGCGCGACCACCGCTACCGGCTGCGGGCGGGCTTCTCCGCCGACGGGCGCCTGCTGGCCCTGGACGCCGACGTCACCTGCAACGTCGGCGCGTACTCGGTCTACCCGTGGACGGCGGGCATCGAGCCGCTCATGGCCGGCGGCCTCCTGACCGGCCCGTACCGGCTCGAGCACTACCGGTGCACCGTGCGCGGCGTGGCGACGAACACCGCGCCGTCGGGCCCGTACCGCGGCGTCGCGCGGCCGGCGACGGTCTTCGCGATGGAGACGCTGCTCGACGACGCGGCCGCGCGGCTGGGCCTCGACCCGGTCGAGGTCCGGCTGCGCAACGTCATCGCGCCCGAGGACGTCCCCTACCGGATGCCGTCGCGGCTCGTCGACGACTCCGGGCACTACCGCGAGTGCCTGGAGGGCGCGATCGCCGCCGCCGACGTGCCCGCCTGGCGCGCGGAGCAGCGGCGCCGGCGGGAGGCGGGCGGGCGGCCGATCGGGATCGGGGTCGCGGTCTACAACGAGCTCACCGGGCTGGGCAGGGCCGCGAGCGCGGGCCCGCGGATGCCGTTTCGCACCGGCCACGACGCCTGCACGGTCCGGATGAACCCGGACGGGCGCGTCACGGTCCTGTCCGGGGTGACGTCGCAGGGCCAGGGCCTGGAGACGACGGTCGCGCAGATCGTGGCCGACGCGATCGGCGTCGCGTACGACGACGTCGACGTGCGCCTCGGCGACACCGACGAGGCGCTGTGGGGGTTCGGGGCGTTCTCCTCGCGACAGGCCGTGATCGGCGGCGGGGCGGCGCACACGACCGCGGTGGCCGTGCGGGACCAGCTCGTCCGGCTGGCCGCGGGGCTGATCGAGGCGGCCGAGGCGGACGTCCGGATCGTGGGCGGGCAGGTCCGCGTCGTGGGCCAGCCGGAGCCGCAGATGTCCGTCGCCGAGGTCGCCCGCGTCGCCTACCTGGAGTCGAACCGGCTGCCGGAGGGCATCGCGCCCGGCCTGTCCGCGACCTGCTTCTACGACCCGGTCCGCGGGGCGTTCGCCGCCGGCGCGCAGGTCGCGGTCGTCGAGGTCGACCGCACCACCGGGGCGCTCACGATCCTCGCCCACGCCTGCGTCGAGGACGCCGGGCGCGCGCTGCACCCGCAGGTCGTCGAGGGCCAGATCGCCGGGTCGATCGCGCAGGGCATCGGCGGCGCCGTGTACGAGCACCTCGTCTACGACGAGGACGGCAACCTGCTCACCGGCACGCTGCTGGACTACCTCATGCCGACCAGCGCCG
Source organism: uncultured Actinomycetota bacterium (assembly GCA_963728105.1). Classification (GTDB taxonomy): domain Bacteria; phylum Actinomycetota; class Actinomycetes; order Mycobacteriales; family Pseudonocardiaceae; genus Pseudonocardia. The sequence goes on from CAVSJZ010000083.1 coordinate 11,791, forward strand.
AGGTCCCGGACCTCGCGATCGGGCACGTCGCGCACCCGGCGGCCAACCCCCTCGGCGTCCGGGGCGTCGGGGAGGGCGGCACGCTGGGCCCCGCCGCGGCGCTGGCCGGCGCGGTCCGCGACGCGCTCGGCGTCGCCGTCGACGCGCTGCCGCTGTCCCCGGACGCGGTCTGGAAGGAGCTGCAGGACCGATGATCGAGGTGTCCCGCCGCGGCGACGTCGCCGTGCTCACGCTCGACCGGCCGGAGAAGCACAACGCGCTGACGATCGCGCTGTGCGACGCCGTCCACGACGCCGTGCGGGACGCCGCCGGGTCGGCCAGGGCGGTCGTGCTCACCGGGCGGGGCCGCAGCTTCTGCTCCGGCGCCGACCTCGACGAGGTCTACACCGCCGACTTCCGCGCCGCGCTCTACCGGATGCTGCACGCCGTCGCCGACGCGCCGCTGCCCGTCGTCGCCGCCGTCAACGGGGCCGCGATCGGGGCGGGCACCCAGCTCGCGATCGCCGCCGACCTGCGGGTCGTCGCGCCGGGCGCCCGCTTCGGCGTCCCGACGGCCCGCATCGGCCTGGCCGTCGACCCGTGGACGATCCGCCGGCTCGCCCTGCTGGCCGGCAACGGCGTCGCCCGGCGGCTGCTGCTGGCCTGCGACCAGGTCGACGCGCAGGAGGCGCTCGCGGGCGGACTGGCCGACCGCGCAGGGTCCGTCGAGGACGCGCTCGCCTGGGCCGAGGGCATGACCGCGCTCGCGCCGCTGACCGTGGCCTACTCCAAGCGCGTGCTCAACGAGGCCCTCGAGCCCGAGCTCGACCCGGACGCGGCCGCCCGGCTCGACGCCGCCTTCGAGGCGTGCTGGTCCAGCGAGGACTTCGCCGAGGGCCGCCGGTCGCGCGCCGAGAAGCGCCCGCCGGTGTTCCAGGGCCGGTGACGGCGTGAAGTGTGCCCCGTTCGACTACGTCCGGCCCGGCTCCGTCGAGGAGGCCGTCGCCGCGCTCGCGGCGGCCGACGGCGAGGGCAAGATCCTCGCGGGGGGCCAGAGCCTGGTGCCGGTGATGGCGCTGCGGATGGCGCGGCCCGCCGTGCTCGTCGACGTCAACCGGATCCCGGGCCTCGACGGCGTCGACGAGGGCGGGGGCGGGGGCGGGGTGCAGGTCGGCGCGCTCACCCGGCACCGGACGCTCGCCGCGCAGGACGCCCACCCGCTGCTCGCCGAGGCCGCCCGCTGGATCGGGCACGGGGCCATCCGCGCCCGCGGCACCGCGGGCGGGAGCCTCGCGCACGCCGACCCGGCCGCGGAGCTGCCGGCGGTCGCCGTCGCGACCGGTGCGACCGTCACGGTGGCGGGCCCCGCGGGCCGGCGCACCGTCGCGGCGGAGGACCTGTTCGTCAGCGCGCTGGTCACGACGCTGGCGGACGACGAGATGATCGTCTCCGTCCGGTTCCCGCGGCCCGCCCGCTGGGGCTTCGCGGAGTTCGCCCGCCGCCACGGCGACTTCGCGCTGGTCACGGCGGTCGTCGCGGAGGTCGGGGGCGGGACGGCGGGCGGGACGGCGGTCGGCGGGACGGCGGGCGGCACCGTGCGGATCGCACTCGGCGGCGTCGCGCCGGTCCCGGTGCGGGCGGGCGGCGCCGAGGGGGTGCTCGCCGAGGGCGGCGGCGCGGCGGCCACCGCCCGGGCCGCGGCCGCCGAGCTGGCGCCCACCGCCGACCTGCACGGCTCGGGGCCGTTCCGGCGGGCGGTCGCGGGCGAGCTGGTGCGCCGCGCGCTCGCGCAGGCCGGGATCGGGGGGTGAGGACGGTGGAGATCCAGCTGCGCGTCAACGGGGAGCCGACCCGCATCGACGTCGAGCCGCGCCGGACGCTCGCCGACGCGCTGCGGGAGGACTGCGGGCTGACCGGGACGCACCTGGGCTGCGAGCACGGCGTCTGCGGGGCGTGCACGGTGCTCGTGGACGACGAGCCCGTCCGGTCGTGCCTGATGTTCGCGGTGCAGGCCGACGGCACGTCCGTCACGACCGTCGAGGGCCTCGCGGACCCCGGCGGCGCGCTGCACCCGCTGCAGGAGGCGTTCGTCGCGCACCACGGGCTCCAGTGCGGGTTCTGCACCCCCGGGATGCTGCTGACCGCGCTGCACCTGCTCGCGACCGAGCCCGACGCCGACCGCGCCCGGATCCGCGCCGAGCTGGCCGGCAACCTCTGCCGCTGCACGGGCTACCAGGGCATCGTCGACGCCGTCGAGGCCGCCAGGGACCGCTGAGACCGGCCACCCGGGGCCGGGAGCCGGGAGCCGGGAGCCGGGAGCCGGGGGCCGCCTGGCGGCCGGTGCGGCCGCTGCCCGGTCCCGCTGCCCGAGCCGGCTGCCCGAGCCGGCTGTCTGCGCGGGGCTGCTGTCCCGGGCCCGGGGCCTACGCGGGGCGGCGCAGCTCGGCGAGCGCGTCGAGCGCGGTCCGCCCGTCCGCCGTCGCCCGCTCGACGCGCTCCGCGCGCACGGTCTCCAGGCCGAGGCCCGCCGTGTCGGCGACGACGTCCTGCGCGGTGTAGAGGACCGCAGGGTCCGGCGGGCCGCCCGCGCCCTCGGTCAGGTTGGTGCTGTCGTGCGCGATGACGAACAGCGTCCCGCCAGGGCGCAGCGACGCCGCCGCACCGCGCAGGGCGGCGCGGCGCGCGTCGGCCGGCAGCTGCAGGTAGGCGACGACGACCAGGTCGACGGGTTCGGGTGGCCGCCAGCTCGTCACGTCGGCGACGGCCCAGTTGACCGCCACCCCCTCCGCCCCGGCGAGCCGCTCGCCCTTGCCGACGGCGACCGCGGAGAAGTCGACGCCCGTCACCGTCCAGCCCTGCCGGGCCAGCCAGATGGCGTTGCGGCCCTCGCCGCAGGCCAGGTCGACCGCGGTGCCCGGGGTGCGGCCGCCGAGGTGCTCGGCCACGAACCGGTTGGGCTCGGCCGACCAGACGAGCTCCGTCGCGGCGTACCGCTCGTCCCACAGTGCTGCGGTCGCGTCCATCCCGGCTCCTCCCTGCCCGTGCGCTCCATTCAACCCGGCGCGAACACGGCGGCCATCGTCGGTGTCCCCCGCTACCGTGCGCGGTGTGAGCCAGGAGGAGACCGGCGGGCCGGCCGCCCGCCCGCGCGGGCCGGGCATGAGCGTCGGGCGGCTGGAGGCGTTCAGCGACGGCGTGTTCGCCATCGTGATCACCCTGCTGATCCTCGACATCAAGGTGCCGGAGGGCCAGGCGGGCCACCTCGCGGCGGCGCTCGGCGCGCAGTGGCCGCAGTACGTCGCGTACCTGCTGTCGTTCTTCATCGTCGGCATCATCTGGCTCAACCACCACGCCACGGTCAACCTGCTCGCCCGCACCGACCACCGGCTGCAGGTGCACAACCTGCTGCTCCTGCTGACCGTCAGCGTCCTCCCGTGGCCGACGGCGCTCCTGGCCGAGTACACCCGCGATGGCACCGCCGACGACCAGCGCCTCGCGGTCCTGATCTACGGCGCCACGAGCACCGCGATGGCGGTCAGCTTCAACGTGCTGTGGCGCTACCTCCTGCGCCGCACCGCGCTGCACAAGCCGGGGCTGGATCCCGAGACGTTGCGCGTGCGCAACCGGCGCTACAACATCGGCCTCCTCTCCTACCCGGTCGCGACGGCCCTCGGCCTCCTCAGCACGTCCCTGTTCCTCGCCCTCATGCTCGCGCTCGCGGCCCTGTACCTGCTCCCGACACCCGACGTCCAGGACTGACCGGCCGGGTCAGCCGGCCGGCGTCCCCGTCGCCTCGGCGGCGACCACGACCAGGCCGGACGCGATCGCGTCGACGGCGGCCGCAGACGCCGGGCCGAGGCCGTACCGCCGCGCCAGCCCGTGCGCGTCGGGGTAGGTGAGCCGGACGGTGCCGTCGCCGTCCTCCCACGCCAGCGCGCGCAGCGGCAGGTCGAGGCCCACGAGCTGCCGGTCCTGCATCAGCGGCGTCCCGGCGCGCGGGTTGCCGAAGACCAGCAGCTGCGTGGCCCGCAACGGCATCCCGACCTCGACGGCGTTCGCCCCGTGGTCGACCCGGACGAACACCGTGAGTCCGCGCGCGGTCACCGCGGCCGCCAGCCGGTCGATCGTCTCGGTCACGGAGTGCGCGCTGACCAGCGTCACCAGGCCCTCGTCGCTCGACACCGCGTCAGCGTGGCACAGGTCCGCGCCCGTGGCACCGACAACCACCACAGCACCGCCGGCGCCGGCTGGCTCGCGCGCTGGTTCGGGCCCGCCGTGACCGAGCCGGTGCGGCTGCCCGTCGCGGCCGAGCGCTGCTGCGCGTCAGCGGTCGGTGAGCAGGCCGTCCAGCAGCCGCCCGAGGACCTCCTCGACGTCGCGGCGCGCCTGCTCGCTGTCGTCCGCGGTGGCGATGACCATGCCGGCCTCGTCGAGCGCCCCCATCAGCACGTGCGCGAGCGCGCGTGCGGGCTGGACGGGCAGCTGCCCGGCGTCCATGGTCTCGCGGAGCAGCGCCTCGGCGAGGCCGAGGCTGTAGGCCTGGGTGAGGTCGCGGTAGTCCTTCCAGCCGAGCACGCTGGGGGCGTCGAGCAGCAGCAGCTGGCGGACCTCGGGCTCGGTGCAGATGACGAGCCACTGCGCGACGGCGGTCCGCAGTGCCGCGGCGGGCGTCGGCGGGGCCGACCCGTCGACGGCGGCGACGAACCGGCCCATGACGTCCCGCTCTACCGCCTCGACGACGGCCCGGAAGAGCGCCGCCTTGTCGGCGAACTGGTGGTACATCGCGCCCCGGGTCACCCCGGCTGCGGCGGCGATCTCCGGCGTTCCCACCTCGGCGTATCCCCGCTCGGCCCAGAGCCGCCGGGCGGCGGCGATCAACGCGGCCTGGGTCGCGGCAGACCGCTGCTCCTGCGTCCGTCCCTTGATTTCCATGCACCCTGCCGGTAACTTACATACGGACAGATTGTTTGTAATCTACTCCACGGGGGAGCCCATGCCGATCGTGAACCTGGCCGCCGGCCCGATCCACTACGACGACTCCGGACCGGCGGAAGGGCGGCCCGTCGTCCTCGTCCACGGCATCGCGATGGCGTCGTCGCTCTGGACGCCGCTGACGGAGCGGCTCGCCGGGCGCGGCCTGCGCTGCCTGGCACCGACGTGGCCGCTCGGAGCGCACCCGGAGCCGCTCGCCCCGGGCGCGGACCGCACGCTCCCGGGCGTCGCGGCGACCGTCGCCGACTTCCTGGCCGCACTGGGCCTCGACGACGTCGTGCTGGTCGGCAACGACACCGGCGGCCTCGTCGCGCAGCTGGTCGCGGTCGGGCACGGCGAGCGCGTCGGCGCGCTCGTGCTCACCAGCTGCGACGCGTTCGAGCACTTCCCACCGCCCGTCCTCAAGCCGTTCATCGTCGCGTCCCGCACGCGCCTGACGTTCCGCGCCGCGCTGCAGCCGCTGCGCAGTGCCGCCGCGCGGCGCCGCGCGTTCGGCGCACTCTCCCACTCCGACATCACGGCGCTCACCGCGCAGTGGGTGAGGCCGGCGCTCGACGACGCGGCCGTCGCTGAGGACCTGCGCGTGCTGACGTCGTCCCTGCAGCAGCAGGTGTCCCTCGACGCGGCGGCCCGCCTCGGGACGTTCACCGGGCCGGCGACGGTCGCCTGGTCGGCCGACGACGCGTTCTTCCCGGTCGAGGACGGCCGCCGGCTGGCCGCGGCCCTGCCCCGCGGGCGGTTCCACCTCATCGAGGGTGCCCGCACGTTCTCGATGCTCGACAGGCCCGACGAGCTCGCGGCACTGATCGACACGACGGCCGAGGTGGCGGCCTGACGAGCCCCGCCGGGGGCGCCGGGGCGGGCCGGGGCCGGGACCTAACGAACGGCACTTTCGTGAGCACCTATGTGACGAACGTGCCGTTCGTCAGGTCGGCGGCGGCGTGATCATCGCCGGGCAGGGAGCGAGGCGTTGTGGACGCGCAGCGCGAGCGCCGCCGCGGCCAGCAGGGGCACCGGCACCTGCCGGACCCCCGCGCGGTCGACGAGGTCGCCCAGCACCGCGTCGACCTCGACCGGGCGGCCCGCGACCAGGTCGCGCGACAGCGAGGACGTCAGCGACGAGCCGGGCGTCGTGACCACCTTCTCGTTCGCCGCGAGAGCCCCGCCGTCCACCGGGTAGCCGGCGGCGGCCGCCACCGCGGCGGCCTCGTCGAGCACGGCCCTGGCGAACGCGTCGCCGCCCGGCCGCGCCACGATGGCCCCGACCGGCGCGCGCATCAGCACCGTGCTCGCCCCGAGCGAGGCGATGAAGACCCACTTGGCCCACATGGCGGCGGTGATGTCGCCGCGGGCCTCGGCCTGGGCCCCGGCCCGCCCGAAGGCGGCGACGAGCGCGTCCACCCGGGGGCTCGCGTGCCCGGACAGCTCGCCGATCTCGACGTCGAACATCGGCGCGAGCAGACGGATCCCGCCGTCGTCCTCCCGCTCGGTCGCCACCCGCACCACGCCGCCGACCACCGCGTCGCCGAGGCGGTCGACCAGCAGCGGCAGGTGTCCCATCCCGTTGAGGAACGGCACGACGAGCCCGCCCGGCGCCACCGCGGCGGCGACGTCGTCCAGCACGGCGCGCAGGCCGCCGGCCTTGACGGCGACGACGACCGCGTCGTACGGCTCCGGCAGGGGGCCGGACAGCGGGGCCGACACCACCGTCACGGGAGTCGCGCGCTCGCCTGAGCCGTCGCGCACGACGATCCCGCGCTCGCGCAGCGGCGCGACCCACCGCTCCCGGACCAGCACCGTGACGTCCTCGCCCGCGTCCGCGAGGCGCGCGGCCACGAACCCGCCCACCGCGCCCGCTCCGACGACCAGAATGCGCACCGTCTCCTCCTTCTCCGCCCTCACGACACCCGTGCCGAGCGTCCGACCGCGGCCCGCCGCGCCCGCGACGCGCGCAGGTTGACCCGGTTCCCGCACGCCGCCGTGTCGTGCCAGCGGCGCGAGCGGTTGCGGGAGTCGTCGAGGAACGGGTAGCCGCACGGCTCGTGGGCACAGGTCCGCAGCCGCCCCAACGCCCCGGCCGCGTCCGCCAGCAGGATCTCGACGCTCACGGCGGCCGCGAGCCGTCGCCATCCGGCGCCGCGCGGCAGGGCGGTCACCGTCCCGCCGTCCCAGCGCAGCGCGACGACCGAGGCGACGGGTTCGACGGTCGCGGAGCCGCCCGGGCCGCCGGGGCCGGCCGCCAGCGCGTCGCGCAACGACTCCCGCAACCGGCGAAGGGGGACCAGGTCCCGCCCGGTCAGCGCGATGTCGGCGAGCGCGGCCCCGCCGGGCGCGGTCGCCACGCTCGCGAGCCAGTCCCGCGCCGTGGAGGGCGCCGCCAGCCGGTCGCGGCCGTCGACCCCGCTCCCCTGCCGCGTCGCGGTCGCCAGCAGCCGCGCGACCAGGCCGAGCCCTGCGCCGTCGGCACGCGCGATCCCGCCGTCCATCGCGTCCGACGCTACCCCGGGACGACACCGCGCCCTCCCCTGCCAACGAACGGCACTTTCGTTCAAATAGGTTTGAACGAAAGTGCCGTTCGTTGCGTCGGAGAGCCGGGCGGCGCCGAGCTGCCCGTCGACAGCGGGGTGTCCCGGCTGCAGCCGTGCTCAGGGCTCGTCGCGCACGCCGACCTCGTAGAGATGGTCGAGCAGGTCGGCCGGGTCGGCGTAGACGCGGTAGGCCCCCGCGCGCTCCAGCTCCTCGCGGCCGTAGCCGCCCGACAGCAGGCCGACGCCGAGCGCGCCGGCCCGGCGGGCCGCGAGCAGGTCCCAGATGCTGTCGCCGATGACGATCGCGCGGGCGATGTCGACGCCGATCATCGCCGCGGCCGCCAGGAACAGGTCGGGATCGGGCTTGGCGTGGCGGACCTGGTCCCTGGTGACCATCGGCGTGTCCGGGTCCTGCCCGATCAGCTCCAGCGCGGGCCGGGCCGAGACGGCGAGCCCGCTGGTCGCGATGGCCCACGAGACGCCGCGCGCGGTCAGCGTGTCGAGCAGGGCGGCGGCGCCGGGCAGCGCGCGGACCGTGTCGCGCCGGCGCGCGAACGCCTCGGCGTGCGCGAGGTTCAGCTCCCGGACCTGCTCGGCCGACAGCGATCCGCCCGTCTCGCGCAGCAGCGCGCTGACGAACAGGCCGCCGCTCATCCCGATCCGGCGGTGCAGCCGCCAGACGGACAGGTCGATGCCGAACGCGTGCAGCGCCTCCTGCCACGCGAGGACGTGCTGGTAGACGCTGTCGATCAGGGTGCCGTCGAGGTCGAAGAGCATCGCCGGCGGGTCGGTGCGCAGCGGTTCGTCCACCGTCAGCCCGCCGCCTTCGCGTCCCGGCCGGCCGCCGCCCGCAGCAGCAGGCGGTGCAGGGTCGCCAGCTCGCCGGCGTCGAGCGTGCCGATCGTGCCGGCGAACACGGAGTCGACGACGTCCGCGCCGGCGCGCCGCGCCCGGTCGCCCTCGGCGGTGAGCCGGTGCCGCACGGCCCGGCCGGGGCCGTCGACCCGCTCGAGCAGGCCGCGGCGGACCATCCGGCCGGCGAGCTCGCCCATCGACTGGTCGGTCTGGAACGTCAGCTGCGCCAGCGCGTGCAGCGACGCCCCGGGCCGCGTGGCGACGTGGCGCAGGACGTCCCACTGCACCAGCGAGAGCCCGACGCTCGCGAGCCGCTGGTTCGCCTCGCGGTGGTGTGCCCACTGCAGTCGCTTCACGGCCAGCCCGACCTCCTGCAACGACGGCATGCGGCCAGCCTACCCCGCAGTCGACAGGTTGTTTACATAAGGATCCTGATATAAGGTTCCGTCATCCGAGCGCCGCGCTCGCCGACCCCCGCGTGCGCGACGCCGTGCTGGTCGACGCCGTCGGGCTCGACGTGCCGGACGCGCCCGTCGTCGACTTCTTCTCGCTCACGCCCGACGAGGTGGTCGACCGGGCCTACGCCCGGCCCGAGGCCGTGCGGGCCCACCCGCCGACGCCGGAGCAGCAGGCCGCGGCGGCCGCGAACCGTGAGCCGCTGGCGGTCTACGGCGGCGCGGCGATGACCGACCCCACCCTGGCCGGGCGGCTGGGCGGCGTGCCGGTGCCGGTGCTCGTCGTGTGGGGCGCCGCCGACCGGATCGTGCCCGTCGAGCACGCCCGCGCGTTCGCCGCCGCGCTGCCGCACGCCCTGGTCGAGATCCTCGACGACGCGGGCCACCTCCCCCAGCTCGAGTCGCCGGACCGGCTCGTCGCGCTCGTCACCGCGTTCGCCGCGACCCCGGCCGCCCGGGGGTGATGCTCAGCCCAGCCGGGCGAAGTCGATGATCGCCGCGTGGTCGGCGCCGCGGAGCGTCCCGAAGCCGGGGCCCCATCCCGACCCGAGCCGCGACGCCACGAACGCGTCGGCCACGGCCGCGGGCGCTTGCTCGACGAGCAGCGCGGCCTGCGCCGCGAGCGCGAGCCGGGTCACGAGGTAGCGCCCGGTCTCCCCGGGCGCCCCCACGAGGTCCTCGATGTCGGCGAGCGCCGCGGCCAGGGCCGGGTACGCCGCGGCGGCCGGCCGGATCTCGTCGAGCACCGGCTCGACCGCCTTCGGCTCGCGGGTCAGGACCCGCCCGACGTCCATCACCATCATGTTCGAGGTCCCCTCCCAGATCGCGTTCAGCGGCGCCTCGCGGTAGTACCGCGGGCAGGGGTGCTCCTCGATGTAGGCGTTGCCGCCGATGGACTGGATGACCTCCTCGGCGACGGCCGGCGCCCGCCGGCAGTTCCAGAACTTCGCGACCGGCGTGAGCAGGCGGCCGACCAGCTGCTCCGCGACGTCGCCCGGCTCGTCCTGCGCGCGGGCCGCCCGGAACGCGAGGTGTGCTGCGCCCGCCCACTCCAGCGCGAGGTCGGCGAGGACCGGCGCCTGGACCGGCAGCGTCGAGAGCGGCGCGCCGAACGCCGAGCGGGTGTCGTTGTGGTGCAGGGCCTGCGACAGCGCCGCCCGCATCAGCCCGGCAGAGCCGACGGCGAAGTCGAGCCGGGTGTACGCGGCCGACGACAGGATCGTCGCGATCCCCCGGCCCTCCTCGCCGACCAGGATGCCGTGCGCGTCGTGGTACTCGACCTCGGAGGAGGCGTTGGCGCGGTTGCCCAGCTTGTCCTTGAGCCGGTTGATCCGCACGCCGTTGAGCTGCCCGTCGGGCCGCCGGCGCGGCACGAGCAGGCACGACACCCCGCCCGCGGTCCGCGCGACCGTGAGGTAGCCGTCGGACATCGGCGCCGACGCGAACCACTTGTGCCCGTTGACGAGGTACCACTCCCCCGGGCCGCGGCGGCCGGCCGGGCGCGCGACCGTGACGTTGGCCCGCAGGTCGGAGCCGCCGTGCTTCTCGGTCATGAAGTAGCCGATCGTCGCGGCCGACTTCGCCTCGACCGGGACGTCGGCCGGGTCGTAGCCGTGCACCGCGACGCGCTCCGCCCACGGCGCGAGCTCGGGGCGGCTGCGCAGGAGCGGGACCGACGCGTAGGCCATGCCCGTCGGGCAGGACGTGGACCCGTCGACCTGGTTCCACAGGTACGACAGCACCGCGCGGGCGGTGTGGGCGCCCGGCTCGTCCGCCGTCCAGGCCAGCGCGTGGACGCCGGAGCCGAACGCCAGCCCCATCAGCTCGTGGTAGGCGGGGTGGAACTCCACGCGGTGCAGCTCCCGGCCGAGCCGGTCCAGCGTGCGCAGCGTCGGGACGTGCCGCTGGGCCTCGTCGGCCGCCCGCAGCACCTGCGGGTCCCACACCCGCCCGCCCAGCCGCGCGGCGCGGTCCCACGACCAGGGCGCGTGCTCCCGCACGACGCCGGTGGCGATCGCGTCCAGGGTGAAGGCGTTGCGGTCGGCGAGGTCGCCGACGAGGTCGGCCTCCGGGACCGGACGCGGAAGCGTGTAGTCGTCCGGGTCGTCCGGCGCGCCGGTCACAGCAGGCGGTCCAGGGTGATCGGCAGCTCGCGCACCCGGACGCCGGTGGCGTGGTGGACGGCGTTCGCCACCGCGGCGGCCGCCCCGGTGATGCCCACCTCGCCGGCGCCCAGGATCCCCAGCGGCGCGGTCGGGTCCGGCTCGCCCACGCACTCGATCTCGATCTTCGGGACGTCGGCGTGCACCGGGACGTGGTACTCGCCGAGCCCCGCGTTCATGATCCGGCCGGTACGGGGGTCGACCAGCGCCTCCTCCGACAGCGCCGCGCCGATGCCCATGACGATGCCGCCGCGCAGCTGGCTCGCGGCGAGCTTGGCGTTGACCACCCGGCCCACGTCGAAAACGCCCAGCCAGCGCGCGACGCGGATCTCGCCGGTGTCGGCGTCCACCCGCACCTGGCAGAAGTGCGCGCCGGTCGCCGGCCGGACCCACCGCCGCCGGTCGATCATGAACGTGGCCATCGCCCTGGCGAACCCGACCTGCTGGCGCACCCGCGAGTCGGACCCCGTCCGCGCCTCCAGGTGCGGCAGCCCGGCCCCGGCCAGGATCGCCTGCCAGGTCTCCCCGACCGGGCCGGCGGGCGCGTCGGACCGGTAGAGGCCGCCGCGGACCGCCCGCACCTGCGAGCGGCGCAGGCCGCGCAGCGGCGAGTCGGGGGCGCGGCGGGCGAGGCGCAGCGCCGACCGCGTCAGGTCCTCGCAGGCGGCCAGGACGCCCGCGGCCACGCTCGCGGTCTGCGCCGAGCCGCCGGCGCCGGGCCCGACCGGCTGGTCGGTGTCGCCGTGCTCGACCCGGACCGACTCGACGGGCACGCCCAGCGCGTCCGCCGTGATCTGCGCCTGGACGGTCGCGGCGCCGACGCCGATCTCGTGGAACGAGCAGCGCAGCAGCACCGTGCCGTCCGCGTCGATGCGCACGGCGACGTCGGCCGGCATCTGGATCGGCAGGTGGTACGCGGTCGCCGTGCCCCAGCCGACGAGCCAGCGGCCGTCGCGGGTCGTGCGCGGGGCCGGGGGCCGGTCGGCCCAGCCGAAGCGCTCGGCCCCCCGGGTGTAGACCGTCCGCAGGGCGCGCCGGCTGAAGCGCTTGCCGTCGATCGGGCTGCGCTCCGGCTCGTTGCGCAGCCGCAGCGCGACGGGGTCCATCCCCAGCTCGGCGGCCAGCTCGTCGACGGCGGACTCCAGCGCGAACGAGCCCATCGCCTCGCCGGGCGCGCGCATGAACGTGTTGGGCAGCAGGTCCAGCTCGGTGGTCGCGTGCCGCAGGAGGATGTTCGGCGCGGCGTAGAGGTGCCCCGACGCGCCGGCGGCCTGCTCCGGCGCCCCGCCGACCCGCCCGACCCCGCTGACGACGGTGTGCAGCAGCGCGGCGAGCTGCCCGTCGCGCTCGGCGCCCAGCGCGACGCGCTGCCGCGTGGGGCTGCGGCCGCCGACCGTGCGGAAGACGCCCTCGCGGGTCAGCGCGAGCCGGACCGGCCGGCCGCTGACGCGCGCGGCGAGCGCCGCGAGCACGGTGCCCGCCCAGACCGAGCCCTTGCCGCCGAAGCCGCCGCCGACGTAGGTGGCCACGACCCGGACGTCCTGGACCGGGACCGCGAACCGCTTGGCGAGGTGCCGGCGGGTCCAGTCGACGTTCTGCGTGGCGTCGTGCACGGTCAGCCGGTCGCCCTCCCAGACCGCCGTGCTCGCGTGCGGCTCCAGAGCGTTGTGGTTCTGCGCGGGCGTGGAGTAGTCGTGGTCGACGCGGACCGGCGCCGTCGTGAGCGCCGCCTCGGCGTCGCCGGTGTGGGCCTCGCCGGTCTGCAGCAGCCCGCCCTTGACCGGGACGGCGGCCTCCTGCGCCGCGGCGAAGTCGACGACCGCCGGCAGCGGCTCGCAGTCGACGCGCACGAGCCGCGCCGCCGCGTGGGCCGCCTCCAGGGTCTCGGCGACGACCACGGCGACCGGCTGCCCGTTCCAGTGCACCTCGTCGGTGCCGAGGTAGTTGACGCGCGTGCCCGCCACCATCGTGCTCAGGTCGAGCATCGTCACGGCCGGCGGCGGCGCCATCTTCGGGGCGTTGAGGTGGGTGATGACGGCCAGGACGCCCGGAACGGCCTGGGCGGCGGCCACGTCGAACCCGGTGATGCGCCCGCGGGCCACCGCGGCGTGGACGAGCGCGGCGTGGGCGAGGTCCGGGTAGGGGAACTCGGCGGCGTAGCGGGCCTCGCCGGAGGTCTTGACGACGCCGTCGATGCGGTCGACCGGCCGCCCGACGTACGGTCCCGTCGCCGCGGTTCCCCGCCCCGGCGCTTTGCGCTCGGCCGGGCGGGTGCGTTCGGGCGCCTGCGTCACGGCGTGCTCCCCTCGGCCAGCAGGCTGCGCAGGGTCGCGACGACCGTGCGCCGGGCCAGCTCGATCTTGAACGCGTTGCCGGGCAGCCCGACGGCCGCGGACAGCTCCGCGTCGGCCGCGGCCCGGAAGGTCTCCCCGGTCGCCGGCGCCCCGGTCAGGACGCGCTCCGCCTCCACCGCGCGCCACGGCTTCGCGGCGACCCCGCCCAGCGCGACCCGCGCGGCCGCGACCGTCCCGTCCCGCACGTCCAGCGCGGCGGCGACCGACACCAGCGCGAACGCGAACGAGGCCCGGTCCCGGACCTTGCGGTACGCCGAGCGCGGCGTGACCGGCGCCGGGAGCTCGACGGCGACGACCAGCTCGTCCGGCTCCAGCGTCGTGTCCCGCTCCGGGGTGTCGCCGGGCAGCCGGTGCAGCTCGCCAAGCGGCACCTGCCGGGTCCCCCGCACGCTCCGCACCTCCACGACCGCGTCCAGCGCGGCCAGCGCGACGGCCATGTCTGACGGGTGGGTGGCGACGCAGTGCTCGCTCGCCCCGAGCACGGCCGCGCCCCGGTGGAAGCCGCCCCGCGCGGCGCACCCGCTGCCGGGATCGCGCTTGTTGCAGGCCGCGGTCGTGTCGACGAAGTAGAGGCAGCGCGTGCGCTGCAGCAGGTTGCCCCCGACCGTGGCCATGTTCCGCAGCTGCCCGGACGCCCCGGACAGCAGCGCCTGGGCGAGGACGGGGTACCGCGCGCGGACGTCGGGGTGGGCGGCGAGGTGGGCGTTGCGGACCAGCGCGCCGATCCGCAGCCCGCCGTCGGGGCGCGCGGCGACGTCGGCGAGGGGGAGGCCGGTGAGGTCGACGAGCGTGTCGGGGCGGGCGACGTCCAGGCGCAGGAGGTCGACGAGGTTCGTCCCGCCGCCGAGGGGCACCGAGCCCGGCTCGGCGATCGCCGCCACCGCGGCGGCCACGTCCGGCGCGCGCAGGTAGCCGAAGGACCTCACGGGCCCGCCACCTCCGCCTCGGCGGCGACCTCGCTGATCGCGGCCGCGATGCCGTCGTAGGCACCGCAGCGGCACAGGTTGCCGCTCATGCGCTCCTTGATCTCGGCGTCGGTGAGCGCGGTGTGCCCGGCGGTGAGGTCGTCGGTGACCGCGCTCGGCGCGCCCGCGCGGTGCTCGGCGAGCATGCCGATGGCCGAGCAGATCTGGCCTGGCGTGCAGTACCCGCACTGGAAGCCGTCGGTCTCGACGAAGGCCCGCTGCAGCGGGTGCGGGCCGTCGGGGCCGCCGACGCCCTCGATGGTGGTGACCTCCCGGCCGTCGGCGTACTGCACGGCCAGCGCGAGGCAGGAGGCGATCCGCTCGCCGTCGACGAGGACCGTGCAGGCGCCGCACGCGCCCTGGTTGCAGCCCTTCTTGGTTCCGGTCAGGCCGAGATGCTCACGGAGCGCATCCAGTAGGCTGACCCACGGGTCGAGGGCGACCCGCCGGGTCACCCCGTTCACCCGCAACTCCACGTCGTCCACCATCGACTCCTGACGTCGGTCACCCCCGGTGACGCCCACGCTAGGGCAACGGTGTTCCCCTAACAAGTGAACAGTGTTGTCTTAAGTATCGGCGTCGTCTTAAGTTTCGGGCCCTCCGAAGCTAAGGTCCGTGCGGTGGGCGCGCGACCGGTGAGGGCCGAACGGACCGGGTTCCGGCGCGCCCGGAGCCCGGAGCAGAAGCAGCAGCGCTGCGGCGCCATCCTGCGCGCGGCGCGCGAGCTGGCCGTGCGCAACGGGGTCGGCACGGTCAGCCTGGCGGCGATCGCCGCCGAGGTCGGGATGCACAAGTCCGCCCTGCTGAAGTACTTCGGCACGCGGGAGGAGATCTTCCTGCGGCTCGCCGAGGACGAGTGGCGGGACTGGGCCGACGGGCTCGTGGCGGAGCTGGCCGTGCCGCCCGCCGACGACGAGGCCCTGGTCGAGGTGCTGACGGCCTCGCTGGTCGGGCGGCCGCTGTTCTGCCAGGTCCTCATCCACTCGGCGCTGACCCTGGAGCGCAACGTCTCGCTCGAGGCCGTGCGGCGGTCCAAGGCCGCGGCGACCCGCGCGGCCGACGCCGTCGCCGACGCACTGCACGCGGCGTGCCCGGCGCTGGACCGCGCGGCGTGGACGGAGCTGCTCATGGCGACCGGCCTGGTCACGGCGGGCCTGTGGCAGGTGGCCCACCCGCCGCCCGTCGTGACGGCCCTGTACGCCGAGTCGCCCGGCTCGGCGCCGCAGCCGTCGGCGCCGCTGTGCTTCGCCGGGGCCGTCGCCCGGTTCATCCGCGTCCACCTCGCCGGCCTGCGCTGCGCGGACCGCACGGCGGGCTGACCCGCCGGGGCTGGGCACGGGCGGCTCCCGGGTTGCAGGATCGGACCATGACCCAGAGCGCGATGCCCGGGAACGCCGGG
Source organism: uncultured Actinomycetota bacterium (assembly GCA_963728105.1). Lineage (GTDB taxonomy): Bacteria > Actinomycetota > Actinomycetes > Mycobacteriales > Pseudonocardiaceae > Pseudonocardia. The sequence goes on from CAVSJZ010000083.1 coordinate 27,480, forward strand.
ACCGACGACGCGGAGGCGACCGTCCCCGACCGGCGGAAGGTGCGCGCCTTCGCGCGGCACCTGTTCGGCGTCTACACCGCGGGCGGGCTCACCATGATGATCGACCTGGGCCACCGGACCGGCCTGTTCGAGGCCGCGGCGCGCGGGCCGGCCACCTCCCCGGAGCTGGCGGAGCGCGCAGGCCTGTCGGAGCGCTACGTCCGCGAATGGCTCGGCGCGATGGTGACCGGCGGGATCATGACCTACGACGCCGCCGACAGGGGCAGGTACACCCTGCCCGTCGAGCACGCCGCGGCGCTGACCGGCGACGGGTCGAAGAACATGGCCCCGATGGCCGCGATGGTCCCGCTGCTGGGCCGCAACCTCGACGGGATCGCCGCGGCGTTCCGCAGCGGCGGCGGGCTGCCCTACTCGGCGTTCGCGCCGGACTTCACCGGCGTCATGGACCAGCTCAACCGCCGCCCGCTCGACGAGCTGCTCGTCGACACCTGGCTCCCGCTGGTGCCGGGACTGGCGGACGAGCTGCGCGCCGGGGCCCGGGTCGCCGACCTCGGCTGCGGCACGGGGCACGCGCTGGTGCTGCTGGCCGGCGCGTTCCCGGCGTCGGTGTTCACCGGCTACGACATCGCGGAGGACGCGCTGGCGCTCGCCCGTGCGGAGGCCTCGGCCGCGGGCCTGACCAACGTCACGTTCGAGGTGGCCGACGCCGCGTCGTTCGCGCCCCCGGAGCCGCTGGACGTCGCGTTCGCGATCGACGCCGTGCACGACCAGGCCGACCCGGCGGCCGTGCTGCGCGGGATCCACGACGCGCTGGTGCCCGGCGGCCGGTTCGTGATGGTCGACATGGCGGCGTCGAGCGACCTGGCCGACAACGTCGACGACCCGTTCGCCGCGTGGATCTACACGATCAGCACCCTGCACTGCATGACGGTCTCGCTGGCGGCGGGCGGGGCCGGGCTGGGCGCGGCGTGGGGCCGCGAGCTGGCCGTGCGCATGCTGGGCGAGGCCGGGTTCGGCGAGGTCACGGTCGACCCGGCGCCCGGCCAGGCGCTCAACCTGATCTACGCCGCCCGCCGGCCGGCGTGACGGCCGCCCGCCCGGTCGGCGCGGCCCGGTCGGCGCGGCCCGGTCGGCGCGGCCCGGTCGGCGCGGCCCGGTCGACGCCGCGCGGTCAGCGCCGCGCGGGCTCGGCGAGCGAGCGCGACGCGACGACCTTCAGCACGTCCCGGGCCGTCACCATGCCGACGATCTTCCCGTTCCGCACGACGGGCACGGACCGCACGCGGCTGCTGATCATGAGGTTCGCGACGTCGGCGAGGTCGGCCTCGTGGTCGACGCACGTGGGGCGCGCGCGCATCACGGTGCTGGCCACGGGTTCGGGGGCGTGGATGCCCGGGCCTTCGTCCGCGCTGCCGTCCGGCGCGATGCGGTCGCCCATCAGGTCGGCCTCGGTGACCAGCCCGTGCAGCCTGCCCTCCGCGTCGACGACGGGCACCGCGGTGAAGCCCCGCGACACCAGCAGGGCCGCGACCTCGCCGATCGGGGTGTGCGGCCGCACCATGACCGCCGGGCTGCTCATGACCTCGTGGACCCGCACCACGTCCTCCTCGACTCGCTCACGACAGCTCCCACTGTGGCCGACCGGGACCCCGTCGGCACAGGGCCGCAAGACCCTGGGCCCGGGCCGTCCGCCCGGTCCCGGGCAGCTCCCCGCGGGCCTCGTTGACAATATCTCCATTTATCAAGATAGAATATATCGATGCAGGAACAAGGCGGGAGTGGCGTCGAGCGGCTCGACGACGAGGACTACGCCGCCGTCACGATGGGCCAGGCCGCCACGCTGCTGGGCGTCCAGCCGGCCTTCCTGCGGAGCCTGGACGTGGCGGGTGTGCTGGAGCCGGACCGGTCGGCCGGCGGGCACCGGCGGTACTCGCGCCGCCAGCTGCAGCTGGCCGCCCGGATGCGCGAGCTGTGCGACGAGGGCGTGACGCTCGAGGCGGCCACCCGGATCGTCGCGCTGCAGGACGAGCTCGCGGCGACCCGCGACGAGCTGGCGGCGGCACGGGCCGAGCTGGGCGCCTCCCGGGCCCGTCAGCTCGACGTCGCCAGGGAGCAGCTGGAGGCGGCGCGCGGCCGGGTCGCCGAGCTCGAGGCCGGGCAGCCGTCCGCGCGGACGTGAGAGCGGGCCGGGGACAGGGCGCGGGCCCGGTCCCGCACCACCGCGGTGCGGGACCGGGCCCTGCCGGCCGCGACCAGGCGGTCGACCCGCTCAGGCGTCGATCGTCCGGGCCTCGCCCTCGGCCGAGCTGATGGCGATCCGGCGCGGCTTGGCCCGCTCCGCGACCGGGATCCGCAGGGTCAGGACGCCGGCCTCGTAACCGGCCTCGATGTGCTCGGCATCCAGGGTGTCGCCGAGGAACAGCTGCCGGGAGTACACCCCGAGCGGGCGCTCGGACACCTGCATCTCGACGTTCTCCCCGGTGGCGACCGGGCGCCGCTCGGCCTTCACGGTGAGCACGTTGCGCTCGACGTCCAGCTCGATCGCCTGTGGGTCGACGCCGGGGAGGTCGAACGCCACGACGAACGTGTCCCCCGCACGCCACGCGTCCATCGGCATGGCCGTGGGCCGGGACCAGGTACCCGGGTTGTTGCCGAACATCTGCTGGGACAGCCGGTCCAGCTCACGGAACGGGTCGGTGCGCATCAGCATCGCAGGTCACTCCTTCCTCACTCGACGACGGGCGGCGATGCCCTCGGAACGTCGCGGATGGGCCCGTCGCTCCGATAACTGCGACACTAACTGGAGACTTTTTCCCTCACAAGAGTCGGGTCGGCCGCATTCGGCGCAGACCAAAGACCCTTCTCGGCCGGGGAATAGCGCACGGGGAGCGCCGGTTGCGGCCACCGTGACGAAGGCACTGCAGTTCACGCGGTTCGGCGGCCCCGAGGCGTTGGAGTGGGCCGAGGCACCGGAGCCGCACGCCGGGCCCGGCCAGGTGCGCATCGCGGTGCGCGCGGCGAGCGTCAACCCGCTCGACTGGAAGCTGCTCTCCGGCGCAATGGCCGCCGGGAGCGCCCCGGACGGTCCCGGCTACGTCGGGTTCGACGCCGCGGGCGTCGTCGACGAGGTCGGCGAGGGCGTGACCGGCGTCGCGGTCGGCGACGACGTCTTCGGGCTGGGCACCGCCACGCAGGCCGAGCGCGCCGTGCTGCACGCCTGGGCCGCGAAGCCGGCGTCGGTCGACTGGGCCGTCGCCGCGGCCGCGGGCGTGGCGGGCGAGACCGCGGAGCGCGGGCTGCGCCTGCTCGGCGTCACGGCCGGGACGACGCTGTTCGTCGACGGCGGCGCGGGCGGTGTCGGCGCGGTCGTCGTCCAGCTGGCGCAGGCGAGGGGCGCTCGGGTGGTCGCGTCGGCGGGCGAGGCGAACCAGGACTACCTGCGCGAGCTGGGGGCCGTCCCGGTCGTCTACGGCGACGGGGTGGCCGAGCGCGTGCGGGCCGCGGCGGGCGGGTCGGTCGACGCCGTGTTCGACGTCGCCGGCAAGACGCCCCTGGCCGACCTCGTCGGGCTGGTCGGGACGCCGTCGCAGGTGGTGACCATCGCGAACTTCGCCGTCGGCGAGACCGGGGTCCGGGCCACCGGGGGTGCGGCCGACAGCAGGCCGCAGGAGGCGCTGGCCGAGGTCGCCGGGCTGCTGGCGAGGAACGGGCTCGTCATCAAGATCCAGACCTTCCCGTTCGACCGCGCGCGGGAGGCCTACGAGATCAGCCGGGCCGGGCACGTCCGGGGGAAGCTCGTCCTGGTCCCCTGACACGTTCGTGCCGGTCCTCAGTGATCGCCGGATTGGGGACATCGGGGGCGGCTCTGCCACCTCACGGTCCCCGACCGGTGATCGTCCGGACGCGCTCAGCCCGACCCCGGCTGCTCGCGCACCAGGTGCAGCAGCGCCCCCTCGCCCGTCGTGATCAGCGCGTACCGCCGCGCCGCCTCCCGGCCGTGCAGCACGAAGACGCTGCGGCGCCCGTTGCGGTCCTCCAGCTCCCACCAACCGGTGTCGGCGATGCGCTTCGTCTCGTCCTCGTACGTCGCGTGCTCCAGCTCGTGGTCCGCGACCGGGACCGCGAGCCGGTCGCGGGCGGGATCTCCGTAGACCGGCACCAGGACCGCACCGTCGATGATCAGGAAGTTGGCGTAGCTGGCGGCGAGGCGCCGCCCATCACTATCCCGATGCTCGCCCGGGGCGGGCAGGGCCAGCAGGCGGTAGGGACGACCCTCGGCGGTGCGGAAACGCCGCAGCTCGCGGGTCATCGCCTGGATCTCGGCGTGGTCCGGGTCCTGAGGGGAGCAGCTGACATGGAGGATGGTCTGCGGGTCGGCGAAGCGGGCGAGGGGATCGATATGGCCGTCGGTGTCGTCGCCGCTCAGGCTGCCGTGATGCAGCAGCAATACGCGACCAGTAGGTGGCAAAAG
>CAVSJZ010000084.1:0-4805 GCA_963728105.1 uncultured Actinomycetota bacterium
GGCCCTGCCGGTGGTGCTGCGCCGGATCGCCGAGGCGGCGCGCGAGCTGGCCGGCGCCCGCTACGCCGCGCTCGGGGTGATCTCGCCCGCCGGCGGGCTGGCCGAGTTCATCCACGTCGGGATGCCCGCGGGCGCGGTCGAGCGGATCGGGCACCTGCCGCAGGGCAAGGGCCTGCTGGGCGCGTTGATCGACGATCCCCACCCGATCCGGCTGGACCGGCTCGGTGACGACCAGCGCTCGGCCGGGTTCCCGCCCGGGCATCCCCCGATGGACAGCTTCCTCGGGGTGCCGATCCGGGTTCGCGACGAGGTGTTCGGCAACCTCTACCTGGCCGAGAGCACCCGCGGCGGGTTCACGCGGCGAGGACGAGCAGCTGATCCGGTCGCTGGCCGCGACCGCGGCGGTCGCGGTCGAGAACTCGCGGCTGTACGAGACCGCTCGCACCCGCGGCGAGTGGCTGCAGGCCTCGGCCGCGATCACCCGGCACGTGCTGGAGGTCGGCGCCGAGGCCTCGGCGGCGGCGGTCGGCCCGCTGGAGCTGATCGCCGACCGCACGCGGGAGATCGCCCGGGCGGATCTGGTTTCGGTCCTGCTGCCGGCCGTCGAGGGGACCCGCAGGCAGGACGAGGCGGGCGAGCTGGAGGTGGTGGTCGCCGTCGGCGCGGGGGCGCAGGCCGTCCTCGGGCTCCGGGTGCCGAGGGACGGATCGGTCAGCGGGCAGGTGTTCACCGCGGGGGAGCCGCGGCGGGTCGCGGCGGCAGACGAGCTGGGGCTCGTGGTGGCGGCGTCCGGGGCTCTCGACGTCGGGCCGGTGCTGGCCGTGCCGCTGGCCGGGCCGGCCCGGCTGCACGGGGTGCTGTCGGTCGCGAGGCTGCGGGGCCGCCCGGCGTTCACCGCGGAGGACACCGAGATGACCGCCGGGTTCGCCAACCACGCCGCGATCGCGATCGAGCTGGCCCAGGCGCGGGCCGAGCAGCAGCGCGCCGCCGTGCTCGACGACCGCGAGCGCATCGCCGCCGACCTGCACGACCACGTCATCCAGCGGCTGTTCGCCACCGGCCTCACCCTCCAGTCCCTCGCGGTTGGCGTGGGTCCGGGCGCGTCGCGTGACCGGCTCCTGAGCTCGGTCGCCGAGCTGGACGCGACGATCTCCCAGATCCGCAGCAGCATCTTCCGGCTCCAACAGCCGCCCCAGACGGCTCCGCAGGGCCTGCGCGCGCGGCTGTTGCAGGTCGCCACGGACGAGGCCGAGGCGCTGGGGTTCGAGCCCGCGGTGCAGTTCTCCGGGCTGCTCGACACCCTGCCCGACGACGTCGCCGAGGACCTGCTCGCGGTGCTGCGCGAGGCGCTGAGCAACATCGCCCGGCACGCCCGCGGCCGGACAGCAGAGGTCCTGCTCAGTGCCGATCGGCAGCAGGTCACGCTGCAGGTCTGCGACGACGGCGTCGGCCTGTCCCCCACCACCCGCCGCAGCGGCCTGGCCAACCTGCGCCGCCGCGCCGAGCGCCGGGGCGGCACGCTCACGCTCGGTCCGCGCGATCCCTGCGGGACGTGCCTGACCTGGACCATCCCCGACCCGTGACCGCAGCTCGCCCACCGCCGTCCGCACCCGGGACGTCGTCGAGGCGTGCGGCGCGGTCCCGTCGCGGGGGGGCGTCCGGCCCCGCAGGCGGGCCGATCGACACTGCCCGGTCGCCGCGCCTGCCTGCACAGTCGATGACATCCGCACCGACAGGGAGGACCGACGGATGTCCGCGTCGAACCACAGCAGGACGTCGTGCACCGCACCGCCTCCGGGCGACCGGCGAGCACTCGGGCCGATCACCGGCGACCGGCCGGCGGCCCGGCCGTGACGCGCCGCCCGAACGCCCGGCGCCGGACCGGCAGCTGGTCGCCGGCCGCGACCCCCGTCGTGGTCCAGGTCGCCGGGCCCCACGCCGAGGATCTGGTCGGCTTCGTCGAGGACAAGGTCCGGACGGCTCTCGGGCACAGCCGCGACCCCGTGCTCCACGCCCGGGTCCGCATCGACCGCCATTACGACCCGGCCGTCGAGCAGCCGGTCACCGCGCGGGCGAGCGTCGACGTCAACGGCCGGCTCGTGCGGGTGCGGGTGCGGGCCCGGACGGACCGAGAGGCCGTCGACCTGCTGCGCGACCGGCTCCGCCACCGGCTGGAGCGCGACCGCGCCCGCCGCGCCGGCCACTGGGAGGACCGGCGCGGGCGGGTTGCCGCGCCGATCGACCACCAGGCGGGCGAGGCCCACCAGTGGCGCCACGGCGACGCGCCGACCGGGCCCACCGACACCGGGTGAGGCCGACGCGACCCGGGGTCACCGGCCTGACCTGCGCCGCAGGCCGCGGAAGAGCTCGTCGACGCCCCAGACGAGTACCGGCATCGGGCACAGGAGACCGAGCACCCACAGCGGGAGCGCGGCCGTGCCGACGAGGACCTGCAGCGCCGGCAGGTAGATCACCGCGGTCGCGAACACGAGCTCGAACGCGATCCCGCCCAGGAGCAGCCGGTTGGTGAACGCGCCGACCGCCCGCAGGGAGCTGTGCTGGGTGCGGGCCGCGAACGCGGTCCCGACCTGGCAGGCGACGATCGCGGCGAAGCTGGCGGTCGTGGCCTGCAGGTAGGCGTGGTGCAGCGGGCTGCCGGGGCCGGTCGGCGCGCCGGGCGTCCACCCGGCCCGCCACAGCACGAGCAGGAACAGGCCCATCGTGAACAGCGCCGAGACCACACCCATGAGACCCCAGGCCCGCAACAGCATGACGCGGTCGATGACGTTCTGGCCGCGGGGGCGGGGCGGTCGGGCCATCAGGCCGGGCTCGGCCGGCTCCCGGCCGAGCGCCAGCGCCGGCAGCGTCTCGGTGCCCAGGTCGATCGCGAGGATCTGCAGCACCGTCAGCGGCAGGGGCACCAGGCCCCCGGACAGTGCGAAGACGAGGAACGGCACGACCTCGGGCACGGCGTGGGCGAAGATGTAGAGCACGAACTTGCGCACGTTGTCGTAGACCCGCCGGCCCTCCTCGACGCCGGCGACGACCGTCGCGAAGTTGTCGTCGGTGAGGACCATCGTCGCGGCCTCGCGGGCCACCTCGGTGCCGCTGAGTCCCATGGCGACGCCGATGTCGGCGTGGTGCAGCGCGGGGGCGTCGTTCACGCCGTCCCCGGTCATCGCGACGACCTGGCCGCGGGCGTGCAGCGCGTCGGCGATGCGCAGCTTCGCCTCCGGCGCGGCGCGGGAGAACACGATCTCCTCGCCGCCGGCCAGCAACCGGTCCAGCGCGGCGTCGGACAGCACGTCGAGCTCGTGGCCGTCCAGCACGCGCTGGGCACCGATCCCGACCCGGCGCGCGATCTCCGCCGCGGTGCGGCCGTTGTCCCCGCTCACGACGTGGACCCGGATCCCGGACGCGTGGCAGGCCGCGACGGCGCCCGGCACCTCCGGGCGCGGCGGGTCGAGCAGGCCGACGAGGCCGAGCAGGCGCAGCCGACGGCGGTCCGCCTCGTCGCGCTCCGGCACCGGCCCTGACCAGTCGCGCTCGGCCACCGCCAGCACCCGCAGGCCCCGCTCCGTCATCGCGTCCACCGCCGCGCCGGCCGCCGCCCGGGCCTCGTCGTCGAGCTCGCAGCGGGGCAGCAGCACCTCCGGTGCTCCCTTGACGTGCAGGCGGGTGCCGCCGGTGGCCGGGTCGACGACGTCCAGCGTCGACATCGACTTGCGGCGGGGGTCGAACGCGAACAGCGCGACCCGGTGCCGGTCGCGCCGTCCCGCGTCGACGTCCGCGCCCGCCGCGGCCGCCATCTCCAGCAGCGCCAGCTCGGTCGGGTCACCGGTCCGGCTCGCCGCGTCGGCGGTCGAGCACCGGGCCACCGCCTCGGCCAGCCGCGGTCCCGCCGTGGCCACGACCGCGCCCGCCGCGTCCCGGACCTGCGCGACGTGCATCACGCCGGCGGTCAGCGTTCCGGTCTTGTCCGTGCAGATCACCGTCGTGGACCCCAGCGTCTCGACCGCCGAGAGCCGCTTGACCAGCGCACCCCGGCCCGCCATCGCCCGCACACCGGCCGCGAGCGCCAGCGTGATCGTCGGCAGCAGGCCTTCCGGGACGTTGGCCACCAGCAGCCCGACGGCGAACACGAACGCCTCGGTGAAGCTCAGCCCGGCGGCGAGCCCGAGCGGCAGGAAGGCCGCCCCGACCGCGACGGCGACGATCGCGATCAGGTAGGCCACCCGCTTGACCTGGCGTTCCAGGGGGCTGTCCCCGACGGGGCGCCGCCCGGCGAGCGCGGCGATGCGCCCGATCTCGGTGTGTGCGCCGGTGGCGTGTACGACCGCCTCCGCGCTGCCGGCGACGCAGCCGGTCCCGCTCCACAGCAGCACCGGCGAGTCGAGCCTGCGCTCGGCCCGGTCCTCGGCGTCGTCGACCCGCTCGACCGGCGCGGACTCCCCCGACAGGGCCGAGGCGTCGATCTCCAGCGCCCCGCTCAAGAGCCGCGCGTCGGCGGGCACCCGGTCGCCCTCCGCGAGCACGATGACGTCGCCGGGGACCAGTTCGGCGACCGGGACGGCCCGCGCCACGCCGTCGCGGCGCACCCGGGCCTGCGGCGGCAGGTAGCGCCCGAGCGCCTCGACGGCCCGGCCGGCCTGGCGCTCCTGCACGAACGCGAACACGGCGTTGAGGACCACCACCCCGAAGATCGCCCACGCCAGCGAGGTCGTGCCGGCCACGACCGAGAGCGCCGCCGCCACCAGGAGCAGGACGGCCAGCGGGTGGGTGAACTGTCGCGCGACCGCCCGCGG
>CAVSJZ010000085.1:0-4841 GCA_963728105.1 uncultured Actinomycetota bacterium
CTTCCCGGCGACCCGGACGCCGTGCTCGGCGGCGTGGGAGACGGTGCGGAACACCTCCGCCGCGTGCAGCAGGGCCTTGGCCGGGATGCAGCCCCGGTGCAGGCAGGTGCCCCCGACCTTCTCCTTCTCGACCAGCGCGACCGTGAGGCCGGCCGAGGCGGCGTAGAGCGCCGCCGCGTACCCTCCGGGCCCGCCCCCGAGGACGACGACGTCGTAGTCGCTCACGCCTGTGTCCTCATGCCCGTGTCCTCATGCCTGCGTCCTCATGCCTGGGCCACCTTCCGCAGCGTCTCCGCGATCTGGGCCGGCTGCGGGATCACCGCGTCCTCCAGCGGCGGGCTGGTCGGGGTCGGGGTGTTCTTCGCCGCGATCCGCACCACCGGCTGGTCGAGGTGCCAGAAGCACTCCTCCTGGATCGTGGCGGCGATCTCCGCGCCGTAGCCGAGCCGCTTGGCGGCCTCGTGCAGCACCACCGCCCGCGACGTCTTGCGCACCGACGCGGCGATCGTCTCGACGTCCAGCGGCACCAGCGTCCGGACGTCGACGACCTCGACGGAGATGCCGTCCTTGTCCAGCTCGTCGGCCACCTCGATGCCCTGGTGGACACCGGCCGAGTACGTCACGAGCGTGACGTCGCGGCCGGGCCGCACGACCTTCGCCGTGCCCAGCGGGATCGGGTCGAGCGAGATCGGGCCCGACGCCCGCAGCCGCCGGTAGAGGTACTTGTTCTCCAGGTACAGCGTCGGGCTGTTGTCGCGGATCGCGCTGACCAGCAGGCCGGCGGCGTCCTCCGGGGTGCCCGGCATGACGATCTTCAGGCCGGGGACGTGGGCGAAGTAGCTCTCCACGCTCTGGCTGTGCGTGGGACCGGCGCGCAGCCGGCCACCGAACGGGGCGCGCATCGTCACCGGCATGGCGTCGCCGGTCCGCCAGTGGTGGCGCGCCAGCACGTTGATGATGGGGTCGAAGGCGCAGGAGATGAAGTCCGCGAACTGGAACTCCACCACCGGCCGCAGGCCCACCAGCGCGGCACCGGCGGCGAGGCCGGTGAACCCGGTCTCCGCGATCGGGGTGTCCACCACCCGCCGCGGGCCGAACTTCTCCAGGAAGCCCTTCGTCACCTTGAAGGCGCCGCCGAACTGCCCGACGTCCTCGCCGATGATGAAGACGTCCGGGTCGCGGTCCATCTCGCTGTCGAGCGCCAACCCCACCGCGTCGAGGTAGGTGGCGTTCCCGCTGTCAGTGACGACCATGATCGCTCCGGACGCTCCGCTCGGTAACCCGCTCAGTCGGCATAGACACCGTCCTCGATGTTCGCGGGGTCGGGCATCGGGTCGGCGAGCGCCTTGCGCCGCGCGGCGATGGCGTACTGGCGCGCGTCCTCCCGGACCTGCTTGGCCGCGGTGTCGTCGAGCACGCCGGCGGCGATCAGGACGTTCTCGAACAGCTCGACGGGGTCCTTCTTGGCGTACTCCTCGTAGAGCTCCTTGAGCACGTAGTCGGCCGGGTCGTGCTCGGCGTGGCCGTGCATGCGCATCGTCACGGCCTCGACCAGCGACGGGCCCTCACCCGCGCGGGCCCGCGCGACGGCCTCGGCCACCGCGTCGTGCACCGCCAGCACGTCGGTCCCGTCGACCGTCACCCCGGGCATGCCGTACGCCACGGCCTTCGCCGCGAGGGTCTCCGAGGCCGACGTCAGGCGCAGCGGCGTCGAGTAGGCGTACTGGTTGTTCTCGATCACGAAGACGTTCGGCAGCTTCTGCACCGACGCGAGCGTGAGCGCCTCGTGGAAGTCCGCCCGCGACGTCGAGCCGTCGCCGCAGAACGCCAGGCAGACCTTGTCCTCGCCGCGGTACCTGGCCGCGAACGCCATGCCCGTCGCGACCGGGAAGTTCGCCGGGATGTGGCTGGGCAGGTTGTAGATGCCCAGGTCGAGGCGGCCGTAGTGGAGCGTGCCGTCGCGGCCGCCCGTCGGCGAGGTGGCCTTGCCCATGAAGCTCGCCATCACCTGCCACGGCTCCATGCCGCGCCACAGGTGCGCGCCGAGGTCGCGATGGATCGGGGCCATGTAGTCGTCGGAGCGCAGGGTCGACGCCGCGCCGACGCTGATCGCCTCGTGCCAGTGGCCGGTGTAGAGCGAGCCGAGCAGGTCGCCGCCCTTGTACATGGCCACCATGCGGTCCTCGACGGCGCGCGTCAGGACCATGAACTTGTGGATCCGGAGCATCAGCTCGGGATCGCGGCCGTCCGCCGGCGAGGCCTTGCGCCGGCCGCGGGGGGTACGGGTCGCCACCTCCTCGCCGCCTCTACTCGCCGAGGAAGAAGTCGCGCACGAGGCGGTTGAAGTCGGCCGTCCGCTCGATCATCGACCAGTGCCCGCAGTGGCTGAACACGGCAAGATCGGCATTGTCGAGCAGCTCCAGGAGCTTGTACGAGTTGGACAGGGGGATGACCTGGTCCTCGCGCCCGTGCACGATCAGCGCGCGGTGCGGCAGGGCCTTGATCTCCTCCTCTGGCACCGTCATCGCCTCCACCCAGCGCTGCCGCGGGGCGGGGAACATCGAGGAGAACGCCTCCTGGAACCCCGGCTGGGTGGCCCCCTCGTAGCGCACCTGGGCGAGCTCGGCGCCGGTCAGCGCCTTGTCGTAGGCGAAGTAGCCCATGACCTTCTTCATGCCATCGAGCGTCCCGTCGTAGCCCCAGACCCCGTCGAGGCCCTCGGTGATCGGGAAGTGCACGCCCATCGAGCCCATCAGCACGAGCTTCCCGACGCGGTCGGGATGCTTGGTCGCGATCCGCAGCCCGATGCCGCCGCCGAAGCTGTTGCCGACGAGGTGGGCCTTCTCGATGCCGAGGGTGTCCATCAGGCCGACGGTCTGGTCGGCCCAGGTGTCGAGGCTGTAGTGCACGCCGTCGGGCCGGTCGGAGTAGCCGAACCCGACCATGTCCGGCGCGACGACGTGGAAGTCCTCGGCCAGCGCCGGTATCACCAGGCGCCAGTTCGCGTAGGAGGTCACGCCCGGGCCGGACCCGTGGATCAGGACGACGTGCTCGTCGCCCTTGCCACCCTCGAGGTAGTTGGTGCGGATGCCGTTGCCCTGGGCGCTCTCGCCGATCGCCGGGTTGTCGGTGGTGGTCATGGACTCCCTCTCAGGGCTCGCGACGATCAGGCTGCAAGTCAGGCGTAGTAGCGGAAGACGAGGTCGGCGACGCAGCACGGCTTGGGCTCGCCCTCGATCTCGTACGTGAGGCGGTAGACCGCTTCGGCGCCGCCGTCGAGCGCCTTCACCTCGGCCAGCGCGACGTGCATCCGGATCCGGCGGCCGACCCGCAGCGGGGCGGGGAAGCGGACCTTGTTCAGCCCGTAGTTGAGGATCACGCCGAAGCCGTCGACGGTGCAGACCTCCCACAGCAGGCCGGTGGCCATGCCGAGCGTCAGGAACCCGTGCTGGACGGTGGTCCCGAAGGGCCCTGCCGCCGCCCGTACCGGGTCCGTGTGGATCCACTGCTCGTCGCCGGTGAGCTTCGCGAACAGGTCGATCTGCTCCTGCTCGACGGTCCGCCACCCGCTCGTGCCGATGTCCTGGCCGACGCGTTCCTGCAGGCCCTCCAGGCCGTGCAGGACGACGCCGCCCGTCGCCCCGGTGCTGGTGCTCTCCGCCATCGATGCCGCCTCGTCTCGCCCATGTTCCGCACACGCTGACCTGGCGCCGAGTCAAACACCGCGGGCCGCGGCGCCCACCGCGTCGGCGCCGGTTTCCTGCTCAGTGGGAGTGCCGCCCCCGCGACCGCGGCAGCGGAGACGATAGCGCCGGGACGGGGTGATGCCGTGGCCGGTGGAAGTACCGAGTGGCAGGGCCGTTCGGTGATCAGCAAGGTCGTGTCGCTGCTGGACGCCTTCACCCCGGCCACGCCGGAGCTGTCGCTTGGCGAGCTGGCGCGCAGGACCGGCCTGCCGATGTCCACGGCCTACCGGCTGGCGTCGGAGCTGGTCGCCTGGGGCGGGCTGGAGCGCGCGGAGGGCGGCTCCGGCTACCGGATCGGCGTGCGGCTGTGGGAGCTCGGCGCGCTCGCCCCCCGCAACGCCACGCTGCGCGAGGTGGCCCTGCCGTTCATGCAGGACCTCTACCAGGCGACCCGGGAGAACGTGCACCTCGCCGTCCTCGACGGGCGCGAGGCGCTCTACGTCGACACGATCAGCGGCCGCGGCGCCGTCCGCGTGCGCTCCCGCCGCGGCGGCCGCCTGCCCCTGCACGCGACGGGCGTCGGGAAGGTGCTGCTCGCCCACGCCGGCGACGAGCTGCTGCGCGACCTCGTCGAGGCGGGGCTGCGCCGCTACACCGCGCACACGGTCACCGCGCCCGGCCAGCTGCGGCGCGCGCTGGCCGACGTGCGCCGCACGGGCCTGGCCTGCGCCCGCGAGGAGATGAGCCTCGGCTCGTCGTCGGTCGCCTCCCCGGTCGTGGACGCCGGCGGCACGGTCGTCGCCGCGCTCGCCGTCGTCCAGCGGTCCGGCCGCGGAGACGTCCGCAAGCTCGGCCCAGCCGTCCGCACCGCCGCGCTCTCGACCAGCCGCGCGCTGGCCGACCGCAGCCGCCTCGCCGGGCCGCTCGCCCAGCACTCCCGCTGAGTGGGAGCGATTGCTTCCTCGCCGGGCCACCGCCCCGTCAGGCTGGGTGCCTCGACGAGGAGGTCGGAGATGGCAGGCAGCACGGCCGGCGCGGGCCGGTCGGTGACCAGCAAGGTGACCGCGATCCTCATGGCGTTCTCGCGGGGCGACGCCTACTCGCTCACGGAGCTGGCCCGGTTGACGGGCCTGCCGGTGTCCACCGCCCACCGGC
>CAVSJZ010000086.1:0-10888 GCA_963728105.1 uncultured Actinomycetota bacterium
CGAGCTGCCCAAGACCGCGACCGGCAAGATCCAGCGGTTCCGCCTGCGGGCGCTGGCCGCCGCGGAGCGGGAGCCGGTCGCGATCACGGCCGAGGACGTGGGGCAGGCCCAGGGCTGACGGCGGCCGGCGCCCCGGTCCGGCCGCTTCGGCGGCGGCCGGTCGGTGTGAGCCGGGGACGTCGGTGCGGGCCGGGCGTGGCGGTGCGGGCCGGGAGTGGCGGTGCGGGCCCGGCGTGGCGGTGCGGGCCCGGCGTGGCGGTGCGGGCCCGGCGTGGCGGTGCGGGCCCGGCGTGGCGGTGCGGGCGGGCCGGCCGGGGTCTGGCCGCACCGTCGTCGTGGTGGCGGCACCGGTGTCGGGGCGAGGGTGCGGGCGCGACGAGGGCGGTGCGAGCCCGGCGTGGCGGTGCGGGCCCGGCCGGGGTCTGGCCGCACCGTCGTCGTGGTGGCGGCACCGGTGTCGGGGCGAGGGTGCGGGCGCGACGAGGGCGGTGCGAGCCCGGCGTGGCGGTGCGGGCCCGGTGCCGGTTCAGGCCCGGCGTGGCGGTGCGGCCCGGCGTGGCGGTGCGGGCCCGGCGTGGCGGTGCCGGCCCGGCGTGGCGGTGCGGGCCCCGCCGGGTGCTGACCGCACCGTCGTCGTGGGGACGGCACCGGTGTCAGGGCGAGGGTGCGGGCGCGACGAGCGCGGTGCGGGCCCGGGGCGGCGGTGCGGGCGAGGTCCGGGACGAGGCGTCGTCCGGCACCGGCCCGGACATCGACCGCCTCGGCCTCCTCGAACGCCTCCGGCGCGGCGTCGAAACAGAGCGCCTGTCCTCCCGGCTGTGGATGGCGCTCGGTTTCGGCCGCACCGGAGGCGTTCGAGGAGTCCGAGGCGGTCGACGTCCGGGTCGGTGCCGGGCGCATCCTCGTCCCGGACCTCGCCCGCACCGCCACGCCGGGCTCGCATCGCGCTCGTCGCGCCCGCACCCTCGCCCCGACACCGGTGCCGCCACCACGACGACGGTGCGGCCAGAACCCGGCCGGGCTCGCACCGCCACGCCGGGCTCGCACCGCGCTCGTCGCGCCCGCACCCCCGCCTCGACACCGGTGCCGCCACCACGACGACGGTGCGGCCAGAACCCGGCCGGGCTCGCACCGCCACGCCGGGCTCGCATCGCGCTCGTCGCGCCCGCACCCCCGCCTCGACACCGGTGCCGCCACCACGACGACGGTGCGGCCAGAACCCGGCCGGGCCCGCACCGCCACGCCGGGCTCGCACCGCGCTCGTCGCGCCCGCACCCCCGCCTCGACACCGGTGCCGCCACCACGACGACGGTGCGGCCAGAACCCGGCCGGCCCGCACGGCCCGCACCGCCACGCGCGGCCCGCACCGCGACGCCGGGCCCGCACCGCCACGCGGGGCCCGCACCCGCCACGCCGGGCCCGCACCGCCACGCGCGGCCCGCACCGCCACGCCCGGCCCGCACCGACGTCCCCGGCTCACACCGACCGGCCGCCGCCGAAGCGGCCGGAGCCGGGGCGCCGGCCGCCGTCAGCCCTGGGCCTGCCCCACGTCCTCGGCCGTGAGCGCGACCGGCTCCCGCTCCGCAGCGGCCAGCGCCCGCAGCCGGAACCGCTGGATCTTGCCGGTCGCGGTCTTGGGCAGCTCGTCCACGGTGACGACCCGGCGCGGCCGCTTGAACGCCGCCAGCCCGGCCCGGCAGAACGTGATGACCTCCGCCTCGTCGAGCGCTGCCCCCGGTCGTGGCACGAGGTAGGCGACCGGCTTGTCGAGGCCGTCCTCGTCGGGCACGCCGATGACGACGGCCTCGGCCACACCGGGATGCTCCAGCAGGCGCGACTCGACCTCGGCGGGGGCGACCCAGATGCCGCCGACCTTGAGCACGTCGTCGGCGCGACCCAGGCACCGCCAGCTCCCGTCGGCCCCGCGGACGTACTGGTCACCCGTCCGCATCCACTCGCCGTGGAACACCGCGCGGTTGACGTCGGTACGGCACCAGTAGCCCGTGCAGAGCGACTCGCCCGCGACGTAGAGCATCCCTGGCTCGTCGGGTTCGTCGATCACCGAGCCGTCTGGCCCGCGCAGCTCGACCCGGTAGCCGGGCACCGGGAACCCCGACGTGCCGGGCACCACCTTGCCGGCGACGTTGGAGATGAAGATGTGCAGCGCCTCGGTGGAGCCGATGCCGTCGAGGATCTCGAAGCCGTACTGGTCCCGGACGCCGTGGAACATGCGCGGCGGCAGCGCCTCGCCGGCCGAGACGCCGTTGCGGACGGTCGCGAACGCCTCCCGCGGCAGGTCGGCGGCCATCAACGGGCCCCAGAAGCTCGGTCCGGCGAAGAACAGGGTCACGCCGTGCGCCGCGATCAGGTCGGCGTACGACCGCGGGTTCGGCCTCGACGGCTCCAGGACGGCGGTGGCGCCGACGGACAGGGGGAAGAACAGCGAGTTGCCGATCCCGTAGGCGAAGAACAGCTTGGCGGCCGAGAGGCACACGTCGTCGCGCGTCACGCCGAGCACCTGCCGGCCGTAGGTCTCGCAGACGAAGCGGATGTCGGTGTGGCGGTGCATGGCGCCCTTGGGCGTGCCCGTCGTCCCGGACGTGTAGAGCCACAGTGCGGGCGACTCGTCCCACGTGCCGAACGCCTGGGCGAGCGGCTCGGCGGCGCGCAGGGTGTCCCAGGTCAGGCCGGTGACGCCCGGGACGTCGGGCGCGGAGTCGCCGGTGAGGACGACGTGGCGGAGATCCGGCGCGGACACGGCCGCCGCCGTCACCGCTGCGGCGAAGAGCTCGCTGCCCAGGAGCACGCGCGCCCGGGAGTCGACGACGAGCTTGGCCAGCTCCCCGCCGGTCAGCATCGTCGAGCACGGCACGGCGACGGCGCCGAGGTACATCGCGCCGAGGATGCCGGTCAGCAGCTCGACGTCGTCGGTCATGCACAGCAGCACCCGCTCCTCGGGCCGCACGCCGAGCGCGGCGAGCCCGCCCGCCACGCGCCGGACCTCCTCGGCCAACCCGCCGTAGGTCAGGCTGCCGCGCGGTGCGACGACGGCGGTGCGCTCGGCGTCGCCGGCCGCGACCCGGCGGTCGGTGAGGTACACGGCGGCGTTGAACGGTTCCGTCATCGGAGCTCCGGTGCGAGGCGGCGGGGGTCACACTCTACTGCCGGGCGCTTGATCGTCAACGATCCGTAGATCGTTGATCGGACGATCTTCCCAACCCCCGCCGGCACTGATAGGAACGGCAGGGTCGAAGGGTGCAGGCCCACCTCAAGGGAGAACTCCACATGCAGCAGACGCGCGGGGCGGTCATCCGTCAGGCACCGGGCAAGTACGAAGTGGTCGACCTCGAGGTCGACGACCCGGGCCCGGGCGAGATCCAGGTCAAGATGGTCGGGTCGGGGCTCTGCCACTCCGACGACCACGTCGCCACCGGCGACATCCCGGTCGGCGTCTACCCGTTCGCGGGTGGGCACGAGGGTGCGGGCATCGTGAGCAAGGCCGGTCAGAACACCAAGGGGCTCAAGGAGGGCGACCACGTGGTCTTCTCCTTCCTTCCCTCCTGCGGCCACTGCCGGTGGTGTGCCTCTGGCATGCAGAACCTGTGCGACCTTGGCGCGAACCTGCTCGTCGGATCCCGCTGGGAGGACCCCGCCTCGTTCCGGCTCAAGCTGGCCGGCAGCGACACCCCGGTCGGACAGATGTGTGGCATCTCGACGTTCTGCGAGACCACGACGGTGTCCCAGGACTCCTGCGTCAAGGTGCCCGACGACATCCCGCTCGACGTAGCCTGCCTCGTCGGCTGCGGCGTCGGCACGGGATGGGGTTCCGCGGTCAACTCCGGCGGCGTGCAGCCGGGCCACACGACGATCGTCATGGGCATCGGCGGCATCGGCATCAACGCCGTGCAGGGCGCCTCGCACGCGGGCGCGTCGAACATCATCGCCGTGGACCCGGTGGCCTTCAAGCGGGAGAAGGCGCAGCAGCTCGGGGCCACCCACGCCGTCGAGACGATGGAGGAGGCCACCGAGCTCGCCAAGCAGTTCACCAACGGTCAGGGCGCCGACCAGGCGATCGTCACCGTCGGGGTCATCAAGCCCGAGTACATCGGGCAGGCCATGGCCTCGATCCGCAAGGCCGGCACGGTCGTCGTGACGGCGCTGGGCAACATCGCGGACACCACTCCGCTGCCGGTCTCGCTCGCCGACGTGACGCTGTTCCAGAAGCGCATCCAGGGCGCGCTCTTCGGCGCGTCCAACCCGAACTGGGACATCCTGCGCCAGCTGGACCTCTACCGTTCGGGCGTGCTCAAGCTCGACGAGCTGGTCACCAAGACCTACACCCTGGACGACGTGGCCCAGGGCTACCAGGACATGCACGACGGCAAGAACATCCGCGGCGTCATCAAGTACGCGAGCTGACACCGCACCTTGTCGACTCCCGTCGTCGGCCTGCGTCGCGAGCGTGAGGTGCTCACCGTCGCGCTCGCGACCGGCAGGCACGTGGTGCTGGAGGGCCCGCCCGGCACCGGCAAGTCCACCCTGCTGCGCTCGGTCGCGGCCGCGTCCGGCGCGGCGGTGGTGTTCGTCGAGGGCAACGCCGAGCTGACGCCGGCGCGGCTGGTCGGCCAGTTCGACCCTTCGCAGGTGCTGGCGGGCGGCTACCGGGCCGACCACTTCGTCGACGGCCCGCTCATCGAGGCGATGCGCTCGGGCGGGCTGCTCTACCTGGAGGAGCTCAACCGCGTCCCCGAGGAGACGCTCAACGTTCTCATCACCGTGCTGACCGAGGGCGAGATCGCCGTCCCCCGGCTCGGCGCCGTCGCGGCGGGGAAGGACTTCCGGCTCATCGCCGCGATGAACCCGTTCGACGCCGTGGGCACCGCCCGCGTGTCGCAGGCCATCGCCGACCGCATGTGCCGCGTCGTGCTGGGCTACCAGGACGCCGACGGCGAGCGGGCGATCACCGCGGCGGCGAGCGGGCTGGCCGGGCCCGCCGTGGAGACGGCCGTCGCCCTGACCCGCGCGACGCGTGAGCACCGCGACGTCCGCATGGGCAGCTCGGTCCGCGGCGCGATCGACCTGGCGCTCGTCCTGACCGGCCTGGCCGACCTGCGCGGCGAGCCCGAGCCGTCCCGGGAGACCGCGCGCGACGCGGCCTACGCGGCGCTGTCCGGGCGGATCCGCGTCGCCGACGGGGTGGACCGCACGCCCGAGTCGGTGATCGACGAGCTGCTGGACCGGATCTGGGCCGCTGAGCCCGCGGGGGAGGGGGACGAGCCGGAGGGAAAAGCCGACGGCCCGGCGGTTGGCACGCCGCCGGGCTTCCAGCCGCGGTCCCGCCCCGGGCGTGAGCAGGGCGCCCGCACGCAGGGCCGGTCCCAGCTCGCGCAGCGCCATCCCGCGTTCGCCGACGTCTCGCCGCAGCTCGGCGAGCTCGACCCGGACGCGTTCGACGAGGCGCTCGCCGCCGATCCCGAGGCCGCGGCGGCGCTGCTGGCCGACCTCGCCGTCGCCACCGACCAGGAGCTGCGGGCCGCCGCGCGCCGGCTGGCAGGGCGCGTGTTCCTGCGGCTCGGGCGCATCGGCCCGGCCCGGGCCCGCGGGACGCGCCGGCTGGGGCCCGCGCGCGGGCTCGAGGGCGACCTCGATCTCGACCGCACGCTGGACGGCTGGAACCCCGGGGCGTCGCGGCGGCCGGCACCCGACGACATCGTCACCCGCACCTGGACGGCGCACCGGCGCGCGGTGTGCCTCGTCGTCGACATCTCGGGCTCGATGCAGGGCCTCGCGGTGGCGCTCGCCGCGGTCGCGGCCGCCGCGGTCGTCGTCGCGAACGAGGAGGGCCCGCCCCAGCTGCAGCCGTCCGTCCTCGCGTTCGCCCAGGGGGTCCGCGTGCTGCAGGCCCAGGGCGCCCGCCGGCCGCCGGAGGAGCTGCTGTCGGACCTGGTGGCACTACGCGGGCACGGCACGACCGACCTCGCGTCCGGGCTGCGGGAGGCGGCCCGCCAGCTGGCCGGCGCGGTCGCCGACGAGCGGCTGGTCGTGCTGCTCTCGGACTGCCTGCACACGGCGGGGGACGACCCGGCGGAGGCGCTGGCCGGCATCGACCGCCTGCACGTGCTGGTCCCGCTCGGGGGAGCCGAGGCCGAGGCGGCCGCCGCGGCCCTCGCGGGGCGCGGCGGCGGGCGGGCGCAGACGGTCCGGCGGCTCGCCGGGATCGGGCCGGCGCTGACCCGGATCCTCGCCTGACGCTGACCCCCCTGCCCCGCCCTAACGAACGGCACTTTCGTGAGCACCTATGTGACGAAAGTGCCGTTCGTTAGCTGCCCATGCTGTGCGACCCGCGCGGGCCCGCGCGAGCTCGACGTATCAGGACGCCCCGATCCGCGTCTGTCCAGGTATGAACGTCGTTCACGGGTGGGTGGCCCGGGCGTGCGCGCTCGCCGGCGGCGCCGGCGCACTCGCCAACGTGCTCCTGGTGGCGTACCTCCTGCTGCAGTTCGCGCGCCCGGGGTCCGCGGCCACGGCGCTGGGGCCGCTGGCCGCGGTCTCGGCGGGCGTCAGCGCGGCGCTACTGGTGCCGGTGGCCGTCGCGCTCGGCTCCGGCGCCGTCGCCGCGCTGGGCGTGGTCGCGGCGGCCGGGCTGGCCGCGATCTGGTGGCTGCTCGCCGGGGGCGCGCTCGCGCCCGTCGGGGCCGCCGCGGCGGCGCTGCCCGCCGCCCTGCTGCTCGCGGCGTGGCTCGTGCTGGTCTGCCGGGAGGAGACGGTGCCACCGCGCGCGGCCCGCTTCGGCCGCCGGGTCGGTGCCGTCGCGTTCGCCGGCACGCTCGTCGCCGGACTGGCGCTCGCCATGGCCCCGCCCGGCCCGCTGCGCCTGGCGTGCCTGGTGCTCGGCGGCGTGCCCGGGGCGCTGGCCTGGCTCGCGATGCCGGCGTGGCCGGTCCGGATCGGCCTGTGGCTGCGCCGCCGCCCGCGTCCGATCCCGGTCAGGAGCCGAGCGGTCGCCCCGTAGGCTCCGCGCGTGGGCACCATCGTCTCCTTCCACGCGCATCCCGACGACGAGTCCATCGCTGCCGGGGGCACGTTGGCCCGGGCCGCGGCGGCCGGGCATCGCGTCGTGCTGGTCTTCGCCACCCGCGGCGAGCTCGGTGAGCCCGTGCCCGGCGTCCTCGCCGACGGCGAGCAGCTGCCGGTGCGCCGGTCCGCGGAGTGCTACGAGTCGGCCCGGATCCTCGGCGTCCAGCGCGTGGAGTTCCTCGGCTACGTCGACTCCGGGATGATGGGCGAGCCGACGAACGACGCGCCGTACTGCTTCTGGCAGGCGCCCGTCGAGCACGCGGCCAAGCGGCTCGCGCTCATCCTCGACGAGGAGGAGGCCGACGTTCTGACGATCTACGACGACAACGGCGGCTACGGCCATCCCGACCACATCCAGGTCCACCGGGTCGGGAAGCGGGCCGCGGAGCTCTCCGGCCTGCCCGTCGTCGTGCAGGGCACGGTCAACCGCGACTGGCTGCTGCGCGGGATCCAGGAGAACGGCGGCGACGCCTCGCAGGTCCCCGAGGGCATGGGCAAGCCGGAGTCGGTGATCACCCACCGGGTCGACGCCGTCGACTTCGTCGAGCAGAAGCGCGGCTCGATGCGCGCCCACGCCAGCCAGATGGCGCCCGACCACTTCCTGCTGGCCATGCCGGAGGCCATGTTCGCGATGGGCCTCGGCATCGAGTTCTACATCGTCGAGGACGCGCCGAGCGGGGCCGCCGCCCCCGACGTGTTCGAGGAGCTGTTCGCCCCGCTGCGCTGAGCACGCTGCCGGCGCCGGGCGTCGGGGAGCTGCCGGCGCCGGGCGCCGGGGAACTGTCGGTGGGCCGCGGCATGCTGGCGCCATGAGGGTGACCTTCGCGGCCGAGCTGTGGCTGTGGGACGCGCGCCGGCACGACGCGTGGACGTTCGTCTCGGTGCCGCCCGCGCACTCCGACGAGATCCACGCCCGGTTCGGCGGGGGCCGCGGGTTCGGGGCGGTCCGGGTGGAGGCCACGGCCGGGTCCACGACCTGGCGGACGTCGATCTTCCCCGGTGACGGCGGCCGCGCGTACGCCCTGCCGGTCAAGAAGGCCGTCCGGCGGGCGGAGGGGCTGGAGCCGGGCGACACCGTCACCGTCACGCTCCGGGTGCTGGACCCGTGACTCCGACGGAGGTGGGGGCGCGTTCGACGACAGGTAGAGCTACGATCCCAAGCGAGCCACGACCGACCCGGCAGGAGTTCACCGTGACAGCCGTAGCCCCGCAGCCGATCACCGCGCGGCCCTACCCCGCGCGCGTGTCGCCCAAGGGCTCCGTGTTCCTGAAGATGATCCGGACCACGGACCCCAAGGACATCGCGATCCTGTACCTCGTCGCGTCGTTCGGGTTCTTCCTCGTCGGCGGCCTGATGGCGCTGCTGATGCGGGCGGAGCTGGCGCAGCCGGGGCAGCAGTTCCTGTCCAACGAGCAGTACAACCAGCTGTTCACCATGCACGGCACGATCATGCTGCTGCTCTACGCGACGCCGATCCTGTTCGGCTTCGCGAACTACATCGTGCCGCTGCAGATCGGCGCCCCGGACGTGGCGTTCCCGCGGCTGAACGCGTTCTCCTTCTGGGCGTTCCTGTTCGGCGGGCTGACCGTCCTGTCGGGCTTCCTCACGCCGGGTGGCGCCGCGGACTTCGGCTGGTTCGCCTACACCCCGCTGTCGGACGTCGTGCACTCCCCGGGGGCCGGCGCCGACCTGTGGATCGTCGGGCTGGCGCTCGCCGGCCTCGGCACGATCCTGGGCGCGGTCAACTTCATCACCACGATCGTCTGCATGCGGGCGCCCGGCATGACGATGTTCCGGATGCCGGTCTTCACCTGGATGATCTTCGCGACGGCGATCCTGGTGCTCGTCGCGTTCCCGATCCTGACCGCGGCCCTGTTCGCCCTGCTGGCCGACCGGCAGTTGGGGGCGCACGCGCTCGACCCCGCCAACGGCGGCGCGATCCTCTGGCAGCACCTGTTCTGGTTCTTCGGCCATCCCGAGGTCTACATCGTCGCGCTGCCGTTCTTCGGGATCATCTCGGAGATCATCCCGGTCTTCTCCCGCAAGCCGCTGTTCGGCTACAAGGGCATGATCTACGCCGGCATCGCGATCGCGGCGCTGTCGGTGGCGGTGTGGGCCCACCACATGTACGCCACGGGTGCGGTCCTGCTGGCGTTCTTCTCGTTCACGACGTTCCTCATCGCGATCCCCACGGGCATCAAGTTCGTCAACTGGATCGGCACCCTGTGGAAGGGCGCGATCACGTTCGAGACGCCGATGATGTTCGCGCTCGGCTTCCTGGTGACGTTCCTGTTCGGCGGCCTGACGGGCATCCTGCTGGCCTCGCCGCCGCTGGACTTCAACGTCTCCGACACCTACTTCGTGGTGGCGCACTTCCACTACGTGCTGTTCGGCACGATCGTGTTCGCCACCTACGGCGGCATCTACTTCTGGTTCCCGAAGATGACCGGCCGGATGATGGACGAGACGCTTGGGAAGATCCATTTCTGGTTGACGTTCATCGGGTTCCACCTGACGTTCCTGGTGCAGCACTGGCTGGGTGCGGAGGGCATGCCGCGCCGGTACGCGGACTACCTGCCGTCCGACGGGTTCACGACGCTGAACACGGTCTCCACGATCGGCGCGTTCGTGCTCGGCTTCTCCACGCTGCCGTTCATCTGGAACGTGTTCCGCTCCTACCGCTACGGCACCGTCGTCACGGTCGACGACCCGTGGGGCTTCGGGAACTCGCTGGAGTGGGCGACGTCCTGCCCGCCACCGCGGCACAACTTCACCGAGCTGCCGCGGATCCGCTCGGAGCGTCCGGCGTTCGAGCTGCACTACCCGCACCTCGTCGAGCGCTTCCGCGAGGAGGCCCACCTCGGGCACAAGGGCGCGCCCACCGAGAAGGTCACAGTGGGAGTCGAGCGCGAGTCGCACCCGAACGGGGACGAGAAGGCCCGTTAGGTGCAGGACGCGCACGTCCTGGTCACGGTCACCGGTCCCGACCGGCCCGGCGTCAGCTCGGT
The DNA here is from genome assembly GCA_963728105.1 of uncultured Actinomycetota bacterium. Classification (GTDB taxonomy): domain Bacteria; phylum Actinomycetota; class Actinomycetes; order Mycobacteriales; family Pseudonocardiaceae; genus Pseudonocardia. The sequence goes on from CAVSJZ010000086.1 coordinate 10,087, forward strand.
CCTGTTCGCCGCGCTGACCCGGCACGGCGTCGACCTGGTCGACGTGGAGCAGGTGGTCGTGCGCGGCCAGCTGACCCTGGCGACACTCGTCGCGGTCCGGGACGACCCGGAGGGCGTGCAGGACGCCGTCGAGCAGGCGATGTCCAGCATCGGCATGCAGGTCACGACGTCGCAGGAGCCGGCGAGGGACCGCCCGGCGCCGACGCACGTCGTGCTGGTGCTGGGCCGCCCGATCACCGCACGGGCGTTCGGCGCCATCGCGCGGGCGCTGGCCGACGTCGGCGCGAACATCGACGCGATCCGGCGGGTGGCCGACTACCCCGTCACCGGGCTGGAGCTGTCGGTGTCGCCCGAGCCGGGCAAGGACTCCAGCTCCTACCCGCCGGGCACGCTGCGCGCGAAGCTGGTCGAGGTCGCCCGGACGGCGGGCGTCGACGTCGCCGTGTCCCGGGCCGGCCTCGCGCGGCGCAGCAAGCGGCTCATCGTGTTCGACGTCGACTCGACCCTGGTGCAGGGCGAGGTCATCGAGATGCTGGCCGCCCGGGCCGGAGCGCTGGACGAGGTCCGCGCGGTCACCGAGGCCGCGATGCGCGGCGAGCTGGACTTCGCCACGTCGTTGCGCGAGCGGGTCGCCGCGCTCGCGGGGCTGCCGGAGTCGGTGCTCGGCGAGGTGGCCGGCACGCTGGAGCTGACCCCCGGCGCCCGCACGACCATCCGCACGCTCAAGCGGCTGGGCTTCCGGTGCGGCGTCGTGTCCGGCGGGTTCACCCGCGTCATCGCCGGCCTCGTCGGGGAGCTGGGG
>CAVSJZ010000087.1:0-37587 GCA_963728105.1 uncultured Actinomycetota bacterium
GAACCACGTATTGCTTTCCGATATGGGTAGAAGGCGAACGTGATCTCCTGTGCGTACGACTCGGTCTGGAGTAGACCAGGCACGAGATCTAGTTCGTAGCTCCGGATGGCCGTCGACGCCGCCTCGAACTCGACGAGGTACCTCACTTCGGCACTGGTCAGCTCGCCGCCCATTACGTCACCGAATGACGCGAACCACTCCTTCTCCCTGGCGACGGCGGCCCACTTGAGGATGCGCTCCTCGGTTCCGTTCCGGACCGAGTTCGGCGCCACCGACCGGTAGTGGTCGAGGAGTGCCTTCAGATCGACGACGCGCGGGACCGTCTGCCCGTTCTCCAGCCGGCTGAGGGTGGGAGCTGATCGTTCGATGACCGTGGCGGCCTGCGAGAGCGACAGGTGCGCCCGGCGCCGCACCTTGGTCATCTCCTCCCCGAGCCGACGGCGAGCCGCGGACGGGGTCAGACGCGCCTCAGCCATGACCTGTCTTCGCCTCCCACTCGATCAACGGGGTGCCCGACGATGTGCAACCCAGTCCTTGAACTCACAAGATGAAATTTCGCGATTCGGGTCTCGCGGCCCCGCGTCCACCACAGGAGCATCGAACTCGGGCGACCCCGCGTCGGACTGAAGGCTACAGACGGCCCGCCGGGGCTCGACGGGCAGGCCGACCCCGGAGCGAGACCCCCGTCATGACGGCGATCCGCGCTGGCCGGTGGGCCTGTTGACATCTGGCCAACCTAGCCGCCTACACAAGTGCGAGACCAGCGGCGCGACGAAACACCCTGTAAAGATCGTCCGGTGGTGACGACGCGGCGTCGGTCGCAGCCTGCCGCCCTCCGCGGCGGACCCCGGTCGGCGCGGCAACCTTGCCACGAAATGAAATTTCGTTCGCTGTATTGCGTAGCATTGCTTTCGCTCTCTACCCTGAGAGCCTGCACGGCGTCTGATCTTCGGCACTAAGGTCAGGTGGTCGACATGCTCGTCATCGTCATCGTGGTCGGCATCGCGTTCATCGTCGGGGCGGCCATCGTCATCGGCGTCGATTCGGACTCGCGGACAAGCGGCTGGCGTAACCTCGCGGAGGAGCGACGCATCCTCAGCGAACGAGCAGCCGCTCTCGCCGTCGAGAGTCGAGAGCTCTGGGAGTGGGAGGGTCAGCTCATCCGAGCGGCCGAGAGTGGCCGCTGCCCCGTGTGCGAGCTGCGCCGCCTGCGGGGTGAGCACCCGGGCGACTGACACCCGTCACACCATGTTGACGACGGTTCCCAGGTCCCTCAGCCGCAGCAGCCCCGGGGCGGTGATGATCTGCGCGATCGCGTCGGCGAGGGACCGCTCCTCGTCGGCGAGCCGCCACGCCGTCAGCGTCGCGGCCACGATCGGCGTCGAGAACGACGTGCCGCTCCACCGGGCCCACCCCTGGAACTTGCCCATGCGGGCGTCGTCGAAGCCCGTGAAGAACGTGCTGACCAGGTCGAAACCTGGCGCGCACGCCCACACCCACGGCCCGTAGTTCGTGAACGACGCCGGGCCGTCGGGGGCCAGCGCCCCGACCGCGACCACATCCGGGAAGGCGGCGGGGTCGGGGGCACGGCACGTCGCGTCGTTCCCGGCGGACGCCACCACGACCCAGCCGCGGGACTGCGCGTCCCGGATGGCGATCTCCATGACCTTGGCCTGGTGCAGCGTGTACCCGCCGAAGGACAGGCTCAGGACCGCGCCGCGGGGGCGGACGTCGCCCAGCGCGTCGATGGCGGCCACGATGGTGGACTCGTCGCCGTCGCCCGGCGGGTTGAGCACGTGCCGCGCCTCGACCACCGCCGTCGGCGCGATCGACTTGACCAGCCCGACGATGAACTCGGTGTGCCCGGCGATCGGGTCGAGCACGTGGTCGCCCGACGCGCTGGGCACGTCGACGACGTCGTTGCGCCCGGTGTCGACGGGCCCGAGGATCCCCATCCGGTACTGGTCCTCGGCCCGCCCGACGTCGAGCACCATGAGGTCGATCTTCGCGGGGGCGGGATGCTGGGGGACGAGGTCGAGCCGGGCGCGCATGGCGGTTGCGTCGCCGGGGTCCACCACGAAGGCGCTGCTGCGGCGGGGCTCGGAGTACATGCCGGCGCCGGCGGGCGTCCCGTACACGGGCGTGCCGTAGACCGGCGTCCCGTAGACGGGCGTGCCCGAGACCGGCATGCCGGATGCGGCGGCGCCGGCTCCGCCGAACCCGATCGACGGGTGCGGACCGCAGCACTCGCAGTGCGCGAAGAACACGTGGTTGAGCTGGGCGTCGACGCCCTGGCTGCGCAGCTCCCTCGCCACCAGCGGGGCGTCGCCAACGGGCCGGGCGACCGCGTAGCCGGCGAGCGGGTTGCGCGGGTTGAGCCGCGCGTGGGCCGTCTCGCGGATCAGCGGGGTGAACGTCACCTCCGCGAACGGCTCCTCGCCACGGTGGAGCTCCTGCACCAGCCTCGTCACCGCATCCCGCGCCGCGGCCTGCACGATGATCTGACCCGGCACGTACGCAACCGGGTTCGGGCCGGCCGTGAAGGCGACGCGGTCGCTCCAGCCGTCGCCCCAGCCGTCCACGCCCTGCCCGTTCTGTCCTGCTCCGGTCATGGTCGGTCCTCTCGTCGGCTCCCTGACGAAGAGCGATTTCCGGTGCCACCCGATACACCCCTCTGGCAAGCTGCTCCACAGTGGGCCTACCGACCGTGACCGAGCTGCGCGCCGCGGCCGAGTCGCGCCACCGGGATCCGACCGCCCTCTACGAGACGGTCACCGCCCAGCTCGCGACGATCCCGCCGGACTCGCTGGAGTTCGCCGTCGCCCACTGGGTCCTCGGTCTGGCCTGTCACGAGCGCGGCGCGCCCCGCGACGCGATCCGGCACTTCCGCACCGGGCTGCGCCACGCCGCCCGCCACGGGCACGCCGGCGCGCTGGCCCCGAGCCGGGCCAGCCTGGCGGTCTCGCTGATGGCGACCGGCGACACGGCCGGCGCGCGGCGGGAGCTGGCGCTCGCCCGCGCGGCCGCGACCGGCGCCGACGCCGACCGGGTCGAGGCGCTGTGGGGCGTCCTGCTCCAGCGGACCGGCCGGCTGGCCGAGGCGCTCGCCGTCTTCGACGAGGTCGCGCCCCGGCTGCGCCGCCTCCACGACCACGGCAACCTCGCCCGGCTGCTGGTCAACCGCGGCGCGCTGCACACCTACCAGTGCCGGTTCGCGCGTGCGACCGCCGACCTCGTCGAGTGCGAGCGGATCTGCCGCGACCACGACCTGCCGGTGCTCGGCGCGATGGCCGCGCACAACCTCGGGTTCCTCTCCGGCCGCACCGGCGACGTCCGGGCCGGGCTGGCCGGGTTCGACCGCGCCCGCACGGGCTACCACGCGGTCGGCGACCCGCCGCGCCAGGTCGCCGTGCTCGAGGCCGACCGGGCCGAGCTGCTCATGCAGGCGGGGCTCGCCGGCGACGCCCGCCGCGGCCTGGAGCGGGCGGTCGCGCTGCTGGACCGGGTCGACCCCGACGCCGGCGTCGTCGACCGCGCCCACCAGGCGGAGGTCCGGCTGCTACTGGCCCAGGCCCTGCTGGCGGAGGGCCGGCCGGCCGACGCGGACGACGTCGCCCGCACCGTCGCGGCCACGTTCCGGTCCGCGCACCGGTCGAGCTGGGCCGCGCAGGCCGACTACGTCTCGGCGCGGGCGCAGGTCGCCGCCGTCGAGGACGACGTGGCGGCGCCTCCCGGCCTGCTGCGCCGCACCCGCCGCATCGCGCGCACGCTCGACCGGCTGGGCTGGACGACCGAGGCCGAGCACGTGCGCACCCTCCTGGGACGCGTCGCACTGTCCCTGGGCCGACCCGACGTCGTCGTCGCGGAGCTGGGCGGGCGGGACCACCCGGCGCGCGGGGGCACCGTCGAGGCCCGCACGACCGCGCTCTACGCCGCGGCGCTGCACCGGCTCGCGCGCGGCGACCGCCCCGGGGCCAAGTCGGCGCTGCGCCAGGGCCTGCAGCTGGTGGACCGGCACCGGGCCACGCTGACGGCGACCGAGCTGCGCGCCGGCGCCGGCGCCCGGGCGACGGAGCTGGCCCGGCTGGGCCTGCGGCTGGCGCTCGCCGACGGGCGGCCCGCCGAGGTGCTGCGCTGGGCCGAGCGCTGGCGGGCCGGGTCGCTGCGGCTGCCTCCGGTCCGGCCGCCCGCCGACCCGGTGCTCGCCGGCCTGACGGCCGAGCTGGTCGAGGCGCGCGCCGAGCAGCGGGACGCCGCGCTCGCGGGCCGGGCCGTCGCGGCCCGGGCGCGCACGGTCGCCCGGCTCGAGCGTGCGGTGCGGGAGCGGGCACTCGTCGCACCGGGAACGCCGGCGGACCCGCCCGCCGCGCTGGACCTGCCGGCGCTGCGGCGGGCTCTCGGCCCCGCGGTCCTCGTCGAGTACGTGGCACTCGAGCGCCGGCTCTGGGCCGTGACGGTCGCCGCCGACGGCCAGCGGCTGCACGATCTGGGGCCGCTCGCGCCCGTGCTGGCTGAGGCCGAGTTCCTGCTGGCGGCCCAGCGGCGTCGCGCGCTGACCGCTCGGGTGCGCGGCGCCACCGCGACCGCCCGCCGCGACGTCGCCGGGCCGCCCCCCGCGGCCGCGCGCCTCGACCGGCTCCTGCTCGCCGCCCTCGACCTGCCGCCGGGGGCGCCGCTGGTCGTCGTCCCGACCGGCGGGCTGCACGGCCTCACCTGGGCCACCCTGCCCGGCATACGCGGGCGGCCCCTCGTCGTCGCACCGAGCGCCGACCTGTGGGTCCGGCGGGGCCGGCCGGCCCGGACCGACGCCCCGCCCGCGGCCCTCATCGCCGGGCCCGAGCTGCCCGGCGCCGTCGACGAGGTCGGGCGCCTGGCCGCCGTCGTCCCCGGGGCGACCGTGCTCACCGGCGCCGACGCGTCGGTGGCCGCTACCCTCGACGCACTGGAGCATCGCGACCTCGTGCACATCGCCGCGCACGGGCAGTTCCGCGCCGACAGCCCGCTGTTCTCCTCGCTGCTGCTGGCCGACGGGCCACTGACCGTCGTCGACATGGAGCGGCTCGACACCGCCGCGACGACCGTGGTCCTGCCGGCCTGCGACGCCGCCCGCACCGACGTCCGGGCCGGCGACGAGCTCATCGGGACGACGACCGCGCTGCTGGCGCGCGGGGTGCGGACGGTCGTGGCGCCGGCCGTCCCGGTCGCGGACGGCCCGACGGCGACGTTCATGGTGGCGTTCCACGAGCGGCTGCGCGACGGGCACCCGCCCTCGGCGGCGCTGGCACTCGCGACGCTCGACGTCGGCGCCGACGTATCCGGGGCCGCCACGTCGTTCGTCTGCGTCGGCGCGGCGGGCAGCTGACGGCCGTCAGAGCAGGACGGCCGAGCCGCTGTAGGTCGGCCCGCCCGCGGGCGTCCAGGACACGGTGACCGGGCCGGCCGGCGCGGGGACCTCCAGCACGAACCGGCCGAGCTCGTCCGCGGCGCCGGTGACGACGGAGGCCGGCCCCCGCACGGCGACGGCGGCGGGCCCGGGCGGGTCGAGCTGTCCGACGAGCCGGACGCCGGCCGCCGTGCGACCCACCTCCACCTCCAGCGTCGCGGCGTCGGCCTCGAACGTCAGGAGGCGCGGACCGGCGTCGACGACGCCTGCGCGGGTGACGGCCGCCCCGTCCACGAGGGAGTCGAACGCGAGCCGGGCCAGCTCGGCGTCGACCGTCCGCCAGGTCAGCAGGCCCTTGGCCGCCTCGACGACCTCGGCGGGCGCGTCCTGCGCCCGCTCCTGCAGTACGTCACCGAGCTCGGCGAGGAGGGCGTCGTCGGCCGGGTCGCCGCCGGGCCGGGCGTCGTCGGGGGTGCTCATCGCGGGAGCCCCGCGGCGTCCTCGGCGAGCAGCCTGCGCAGCCGGTCGAGGCAGCGGGCCCGGGTCGGCCCGATGCTGCCGACCGGCATCCCCAGGAGCGACGACACCTCGGCGTAGGGCAGCACGACGACGCTGAGCAGGTGCAGCAGGGTGCGGCAGTTGTCCGGCAGGCGGCGGTAGGCCCGCCAGAGCTGCCGCTTGCGCTCGCCGGCGACCGCCCGGTCGGCCGGGTCGGGCACGGGCTCGCGCAGGACGTCGCGCTGCACCGGCGGCTCGTCACCCGTCAGCTCCTCGCGCGCCCGCATCCGCAGCACTCTCAGCGCCTCGCGCCGCGCGGTGGTGGCCAGCCAGCCGCCGACCGCCTCGGGCTGGTGGATCGCGTCGAGATGCTCCACGAGGCGCAGCCACGTGACCTGGACGACCTCGGCGGTGTCGGCGTGCCCGAGCCGGAACTCGGAGGCGACCGCCCACACCATCCCGGTGAACGCCTCGACGAGGGCGGACCAGGCCGGCTCGTCACCCGTCGCCGCGCGCCGGACCAGGCTCGCCACCTCGCTGGGGTCCACTCGGCCTTCCCTGGGTCCGCGGCCTGCGCGGTGCCCGGAGTTCAGGACAGCCGCTCCGTCGGATGAAAACATAGCGCACGCTCCCGCCGTCTCGTGGTATCGAGAGGTGCGGACGCCGCACGGTAATACGCCTCGGCGCGGTCGGGATTCCGAACGCCCATACCCGCCGCGAGTCGGGGTCTGAGCCAGCGCGAGTCGGGGCCTACAGCGCGCGCCGGCCCGCGAGCGCCCGGCCGAGCGTCAGCTCGTCGGCGAACTCGAGGTCGCCCCCCATCGGCAGCCCGGACGCGAGCCGCGTCACCGACAGGCCCGGGAAGTCGCGCAGCAGCCGCACGAGGTACGTCGCGGTGGCCTCGCCCTCGGTGTTCGGGTCGGTCGCGATGATCACCTCGGCGATCTCGGTCTCGTCCGGCGCGGGGCCGGTCCCGCCCAGGCGGGCGAGCAGCTCCCGGATGCGCAGCGCGTCCGGACCGATCCCGGCGAGCGGGTCCAGCGCGCCGCCCAGTACGTGGTAACGGCCCCGGAACTCCCGGGTCCGCTCGACGGCCAGCACGTCCTTCGGCTCCTCGACGACGCACACGACCGTCGGGTCGCGGCGGGCGTCCGCGCAGTAGCGGCAGCGCTCGCGCTCGGACACGTTGCCGCAGACGTCGCAGAACCGGACGCCGTCCTTGACCTTCTGCAGCACGTCCTGCAGCCGCGTCACGTCCGCCGCTTCGGCCGCGAGCAGGTGGAAGGCGATCCGTTGCGCGCTCTTGGGCCCGATGCCCGGCAGCCGGCCCAGCTCGTCGATCAGGTCCTGGACCGGTCCCTCGAACAACCGCCCCTACCCGAGTCCGGGCAGGCCAAGGCCCCCGGCCAGCGGGCCCATCTTCTGCTGCTGCAGCTGCTGCGCGGCGGCCTGCGCGTCCTGGTAGGCGCCGACGATCAGGTCCTGCAGGGTCTCGACGTCGTCCGGGTCGACGACCTTCGGGTCGATCCGGACCGCGCGAACCTCCAGCGCGGCGGTCATCGTGACCTGCACCAACCCGTTGCCGGCCTGGCCCGTGACCTCGGCCTCGGCCAGTTCCTCCTGCGCGGCCATCAGCTGTTCCTGCATCTTCTGCGCCTGCTGCATGATCATCTGCATGTCGGGCTGGCCCGGTTGCACGGCGACTCCTCGGCTGGTCTCCCGCGGCGGCGCCCGCGGGCCGCCGGTCTCGTCCGCCAGCGTAACCGTGGCAGGGTGACGGCGTGCGCAGCCGTCGTCGGGGCCTGTCGGCGGCCGGGTTGTGCCTGCTGGCCGGCTGCTCGGCGGCCCCGGCGCCACCGGCCGCCGGCGAGCAGCCGACGGGCCCGGCCACCGGCGCGGTCGCGGCGACGACCGTGTCGTCGACCGCACCCTCGACCGCGCCGCCCGTCGTCGTCCTCGATCCCGGGCACGACGGCGGCAACGCCGCCCACCCGGCAGAGATGGCCCGGCTCGTACCGGACGGCCGCGGCGGCACCAAGGCCTGCAACACGACGGGCACCGAGACCGACGCCGGCTATCCCGAGCACGCCTTCACCTTCGACGTCGCCCAGCGGGTGCGGGCCGAGCTCGTCGCCGCCGGGGTCGAGGTCGTGTCGACCAGCCGCCGGCTTCCACGACTCGGGCGCCGGGCGTGTCGCTCGTTTCGCGCGCCGACGTGCGGCCCGCGTGCGGTCGACCGCCCGCGGACGGCCCGAGCGCGCGCGGACGGCGTCACCCCGCGCGACGGGCCTCGCGGCGCGCCGGACTAGTCGGCAACCGGCCGGTCCTGCTCGGACGCGAACCGCTCCGCCATCCGCTCGGTGCGCCGCTTGATGACGAACCCGACGGCCAGCCCCGCGACGACGGCGACGGCGAGCCCGATCCACGAGAACCGCGAGAGCCAGGTCTCGGCGACGACACCGAGTGACCAGACAGCGAACGTGGTGCCCGTGGCCCAGACGATCCCGCCGAGGGCGTTCGCGGCGAGGAACTTCGGGTAGTGCATCTTCAGCGCCCCCGCCAGCGGCCCGGCGAAGATCCGGAGCAGGGCGATGAAGCGCCCGAAGAACACCGCCAGCACCCCCCATCGGGTGAAGACGCTCTCGGCGAACGCGACGTTGCGCTCCCCGAAGTGCTTCGGGAAGCGGCGCCCGAGGCGGTCGAACAGCGAGGTGCCGTAGCGGCGACCGATCGCGTAGCCGATGGAGTCACCGACGATCGCACCCGCGCTGCCGGCCACCGCGATCCACAGCGGCGAGACGGCCAGCTCGTGCCGTGACGACAGCAGCGCGGCGCTGACCAGCACGATCTCCCCCGGCAGCGGGATGCCGAGGCTCTCGATCCCGATCACGAACCCGACGACGAGGTACACCAGGAGCGGCGGGATGGCCTCCAGCAGCGCGTCGACGCTCATACGGGCACACTCCGGGCTCGGGGACCGTCAGTCTAGCGACGCCGCAGTTCAGCGCCGGTCGATCGCGCGGGCCCCGAGCTGCGCGGTGAGCAGCTCCAGGGCGGCCGCCTCGGGCCCGAGGACCTGCGGCGGGACGGCGGCTGCACCCGGAGCCGGGCCGTGCGCGGCCTCGGCGGCCAGCGCCTCCTCGTCGTCGTCCAGGTCGCCGGGCGCCGACGAGCCGGGCGCCGACGGACCGCGCGCCGCTGGGCCGGCCGGGGGCCGGTCGCCGGCTCCGACCCCGGCCGGGGACGACCCGGGCGCAGCTCCCGCGCGACCGCCGCCCGGCGGCGGGGTGCGACGCAGCGTGGCCGGGTCGGGCGGCTCGTCGTAGCCGGCGTCCTCCGGCGGGACGTCGTCGTCGGGCGGCTCGGGCGGCAGCGGCTCGCCGTGGTCGGACCCGCCGGGCCGGCGCGGAGCCCCGCGGGTGGGCGTCCGGACGTCCCGCTCCGGCCGACCGGCGCCCGGCGCGTCGCCGCGGGGCGGACCGCCGCGACGCGCGGGAGCGCCGCGCCCGCCGTCGGGCGGGCCGGCGGCACCGGCGTCGGGCCGGCCGTCCCCGGCCGCGGGTGCGCGTGCCGGCTCGGGACCCCCACCGGCGCGACCGGACGCGCGGGGCGCGGCCCGGCGGTCCGGGGGTGCGCCGCCGCCGTCGCCGTGCTCGCAGCGGACCCGCCAGCGCACGCCGAGCACCGCGTTCAGTGCGTCGGCGATGACGTCGAGGTTGCTCGGCTCGGACAGCATCCGGGCGAGGGGCGCGGTGCCGATGGCGAGGACGAGCGTGTCGCCCTCCACGACCCGGACCGTCGCGCTCACCAGCAGCGCGGCCGTGCGCTTCTTGCGGTCCTTGACCCAGGAGAGGATCTCCGGCCAGACGCGGCGGACCGCGGCGGCGTCGAGCGCTGCGGCCGCGCCGGGGGCGCCGGCGGAGGAGGCGGCCGGCCGCGTCTCGCGCGCTCCACCGCCATCCGCAACCGTCGCTGCCGGCTCGCCCCCTGCGCCGACCGTCGCCCCGCCGGCACCAGATCCGTCCGCGCCGAGCACGCCGGCACCGGTCCGGCCGGCGTCCGCCCGGCTCCCCGCGCCTGCGCCACCGGGCGCGCGACTCCCGGCCCGGCCGGCGTCCGGCCCGCTCCCGGCGCCCGCGTCGCCTCCGGCGCGACCCGCGGCCCGGCCGCCGCCACTCGGCTCGCCGGCAACCGGCGAGTCGCCGCGCCCACGCTCCGCACCGCCCGGCCCGCCACCGCTCGCCCCGGCACCGGCCGACGCGGGTGCGGGCGGGGACGCCGGCCCGACTCCGGCCTCCCCGTCCGGCTGCGCCGCCCGCGCGCCCTGCCCGTCGCCGACCGCGGCCTCGCGTGCGCTGGGCCGCCCGAACGTCCGCGCCGGCGGCTCGGCCTCCCCGGTCCCGGACGTCACGGCGATCGCGTTGCGGCGCTCGAGGCGTTCGATGCGCTCGAGCAGGCCGGCCTCGGACGGCGTCGCGGACGGCAGCAGCATCCGCGCGCACAGCAGCTCCAGGAGCAGCCGCGGCGCGGTCGCGCCCCGCATCTCGACGAGACCGGCGTGCAGGATCTCGCCGTAGCGGGTCAGCGTGCCCGCACCCAGCTTGCCCGCCTGCTCGAACATGCGCGCGATCTCGTCGTCGGCCGCCTCCACCAGGCCCTTGCCGGCGGCCTCCGGGACGGCCTGCACGAGGGTGAGGTCGCGGAAGCGCTGCAGGAGGTCGGTGGCGAAGCGGCGCGGGTCGTGGCCGGCCTCGACGAGCCGGTCGACCGCCTCGAACACCGCCGCGCGGTCGCCGGCGGCGAGGCCGTCGACGACGTCGTCGATCAGCGCGACGTCGCTGACCCCGAGCAGCGCGACCGCCCGCTCGTACGTCACGCCCTCGTCGCCCGCGCCGGCGACGAGCTGGTCGAGCACCGACAGCGAGTCGCGTGCCGACCCCCCGCCCGCCCGGATGACGAGGGGGTAGACCGCGGGCGCGACCGTCACGTCCTCCTCGGCGCAGACGCGTTCCAGCAGCGACCGCAGCGTGCCGGGCGGGATGAGGCGGAACGGGTAGTGGTGGGTGCGCGACCGGATGGTCGGCAGCACCTTCTCCGGCTCCGTCGTCGCGAACACGAAGACGAGGTGCTCCGGCGGCTCCTCGACGATCTTCAGCAGGGCGTTGAAGCCCTGCGTCGTGATCATGTGGGCCTCGTCGACGATGAACACTCGGTAGCGCGACTCGGCCGGCGCGAAGAACGCCCGGTCGCGCAGCTCGCGGGTGTCGTCGACACCGCCGTGGGACGCGGCGTCGAGCTCGGTCACGTCGATGTTGCCCGGCCCGCCCGGCGCCAGCGACACGCACGACGGGCACACGCCGCACGGCTCCGGGGTCGGCCCGAGCTCGCAGTTGAGCGACCGGGCGAGGATGCGGGCCGAGGAGGTCTTTCCGCAGCCCCGCGGGCCCGAGAACAGGTAGGCGTGGTTGATCCGGCCCGACTCGAGCGCGCGGCTGAGCGGTTGGGTGACGTGCTCCTGCCCCACCACCTCGGCGAACGTCGCCGGGCGGTACTTCCGGTACAGAGCCAGCGTCACACCGCGAGGCTACCCAGCGGCACCGACAGCACCGGGACGGGGAGAGAAAGGGGACCCCGCGCACCCGCCAGAGCCCGTTGACCCTTGCTGCCTTCCGGCCCTGGGGGGGTTCACAGGATGGACGCCGCGCGGGATCCGTCGGCCAGTCTAGGCGGTCGCCGGGCGGGGCGACGAGGCGGCTATGCTCGGTGCCCTCGGAGGATTCGCCTAGTGGCCTATGGCGCACGCTTGGAAAGCGTGTTGGGTGCAAGCCCTCGGGGGTTCGAATCCCCCATCCTCCGCCACACGACCAGCCGAAAGACCGGGCCGGCCCTCGCGGGCGCGCCCACCGGCGCTCAGCCGCCGGCGCCCAGCTGGTCGCGGATGGCGTCGGTGTCGATCACCGACCAGATCTGCGCGATCCGCCCGTCCCGGAAGCGGTAGAGGACGTGCTCGACGAACGAGATGCGCCGCCCGGCACAGGGCAGGCCGCGGAACGCGGTCACCGGCGTGCAGTCGAACCTGATGCGGCACGCCACCTGCTCGCCCGCGACGACCAGCAGCTCGATCCCGTACGCCAGGTCGGGGATCTCGGCGACGTCGCGGCGCAGCAGGTACTGGAACTCGCCGAGGGTCAGCCTCCGGTCGTTGTGGACGACGGGGTCGTGCACGAACGCCGCGAGGTCGCCGAAGCGTCGCTCGTCCAGGCAGGTGAGGTAGCCGCGGTAGCGCTCCTCGACGGGGTTCCCGCTCACGACCGCCCGGCCTGGGCACGGCGGTCAGGGCTCGTGGAGGTCATGCCGCGAGATCTTGCCGCTCGACGTGAGCGGCAGCGCGTCCGGGAAGTGGAACCTCGCCGGGATCTTGTACGCCGCGATGCGCGTGCGCAGGAACGCGGTCATGTCCTCCGCCGACAGGTCGCGACCGGGCCGCAGGACGACGAAGGCCACGGGCACCTGCCCCTCGTCGGGGTCGTCGGCGGCGACAACGGCCGACGCCGCGACGGCCTCGTGCTCATCGATCGCCGCCTCGACCTCGCCCGGGGTGATCTTCGAGGTCCGCCGGACGATGAGGTCCTTGATCCGGCCGGTGAACCACCAGACGCCGTCGTCGTCACGGACGCCCAGGTCACCCGTGTGCAGCCAGCCGTCGACCAGCAGCTCCCGGGTGAGCGCTTCGTCCTCCCAGTACCCGACCATGCGCATCGGCCCGCGCACCAGCAGCTCGCCGGTCCCGGGGTCCGCGCGGACCTCGGCCCCGCCGACGGGCCGCCCGATGCACCCGTCCCGTTCCAGGCGCGCGTCGCGGACCACGGTGAGCCAGATGGCCTCCGTCATCCCCCATCCGACGGCGACCGGCCGCCCGGCCACCGCCATGACCTCGTGCTGCAGGGCGGCGGGCACCGTGTCGCCGCCCGTGTAGATGCCCCGCAGCGAGGCGAACCACGCCCGGGAGGCCCCGGGGGCGCGGACGACCTGGGCCACCACGTCGATGTGGGTGCAGACGAGCGTCGGCCGGTTCCCGAGCAGCCCCGCGACGTAGGAGTCGAGGTCGAAGCCGGGGAGGAGGGCGACGGTCCCGCCCGCGCCGAGCGCCGTCAGCGTCCCGATGAACCCGCTGACGTGCACCTGCGGCTCGGCGACCTGGACGACGTCGTCCGGGCCCACGTCACCGAGCGCCTCGGAGGTGCTGGAGAGCATCGCGCGGACCGAAGCCTGGTCGTGCAGCACGCCCTTCGGGACACCCGTCGAGCCGGAGGTGAAGAACAGCACGGCAGGCGCGTCGGGGGGCGGCGGTTCCGGCCGGCCCGCGGCGGTCGGGACGAGCAGCGGCGCGAGCGGCTCGTACCGGTCGTCGCCGCCGGCGACGAGGACCCGCACCCCGGCGAGGACGGCGGGGTCGACCTGCGCGAGCGTCCCGAGCCGCCCGGCGTGCACGACCAGCCAGGACGGCCGGCACCGCCGCAGCGCGCGCTCGACCTCGGGCGGTGCGTACCGGGCGTTCAACGGCGCGGCGACAGCGCCCGCCGCGAAGCACGCGAGGTAGGCCAGGACGATCTCCGGTCCGTTGGGCAGCATGAGCGCGACGCGCTCGCCCCCCAGCCCGTCCGCCGTCATCGCGGACGCGAGCGCGTCGGCCGCGGCGCCCAGCCTGCCGTAGGTCCACCGCTCCCCGCCGAAGGTGAGCGCCGGCGCATCGCCCCGCTCCTGCGCATGGCTCGCCACGAGCCGGCTCACGGCCGGGAAGCCGGCGCGGGCCACCGCGGGCGGCGGGAGGTCTCGTTCGTCGATCATGGCGACTCCGGGCGGACGGGCCACCCGATCGTCGCACGGTCGGGCGCCGCGGAGGCCGTCCGATCGCCGAGCGGACGGGTCGGCGGGCGTCCGGGTCGTGACCGGCGCCCCGTCCGACCAGCACCGTACGCCCGAGGTGGGAGGTGGCGCTCCGTCGCAGCTCTATCATGGCGTCCGTGCCACCGCGTCACAGGACCGACACCGCGTCTTCCCCCGTGGCCGATCGGACCGGGGCCCGCAGTGCGCCGTGACACCGGCTCCCCGCGGGCCGACGCCGAGCACGACTTCCTGAGGGCCCGCCGCAGGCAGGTGCTGGCAGGCCTGGCCGCCCGGCTGCTCGGCAAGGACGCCGAGGACCGCAGGGCGCTGCCGTTCCAGGCCGTGGTCGACGCGCTGGGCGTCGTGGGCGAGTCCTCGGCGGGGGTCCAGGTGATCCCGATCGACCGGATCGTCGGCTCCGTCGACAAGGTTCGCGACTTCGACCCCAAGTTCCGCCCACGCAGCGGCGAGAGCAGGCGGCGGTGGGAGCGCATCGCGGAAGCGGCGCGACGGGGCGAGCCGCTCCCGCCGATCGACGTCTACCAGGTCGGCGAGATGTACTTCGTCCGGGACGGCCACCACCGGGTGTCGGTGTTCCGGACGTTGGGCCTCGACTCGATCGAGGCCAACGTGCAGCTGGTGCGGACGCTGGTCGAGCCCGACGACGTGCAGACCTACTCCGACCTGTCCGACCAGGAGCTGCGCAAGCTGCTGATGCAGCGGGTGCCGCTTGGCCGGACGGCCGGACGCACGCTGGTGCTCAGCGACCAGCAGCAGTACCCGTCGCTGGCCGAGCGGATGGAGGCCTGGGCCGCGCGGGTGATGTTCGACGAGGGGACGGCGCTGACCCGGACCGAGGCCGCCGTCCGCTGGTACGAGGAGGAGTTCGTCCCGGCGACCGGACTGATCCGGGACGGTGACCTGATGGCGAAGGGCGAGACGCCCGCCGACGCCTATCTGCGGCTGAGCCGACCGTGAGGGCTGCGCCGACCGTGAGGGCTGCGCCGACGTGAGGGCTGCGCCGTCGAACCCGACGGCGCAGCCCCTGGCCGGTGTCAGTCGTCCTCGCCGGGGACGAGGTTCTTGCCCCCTTCGGTGTCGAAGATCGCCACCTTGGACGTGTCGTACCACAGCCGCGCCGTGGTGCCGCGCTTGACGCGCGACGCCGCGTCCAGCCGCGCGGTCATCGGGATGCCCTCGGCGCGCAGGTCGTTCCCCGTGTCCTTGGCCAGGTCCTCGAGGTCGCGCGAGTGCGCCTCCTCGCCGGTCATCGTGAAGTACGCGTAGACGTCCGAGCCCATCGCCTCGACGATGTCGACCGGCGCTTCGAAGATCCCGCCCGGCCGGTCACCGGCGATCGCGGCATCCTCGAAGTGCTCCGGGCGGATGCCCAGGATCACCGAGCCGGTGGACTTGACCTTGTCAAGGCCCTGCCGCAGCCGGTCCGGCAGCTGCGTCTCGCCGAGCGCGCTCTGGACGACGCCGCCGCCGGTGAGCTGCCCGGGCACGAAGTTCATCGCCGGGCTGCCGATGAAGCCCGCCACGAACAGGTTGACCGGGTGCTCGTAGAGGTAGGACGGCGAGCCGACCTGTTGCACCACACCGCCGCGCATGACCACGACCCGGTCGCCGAGCGTCATCGCCTCGGTCTGGTCGTGGGTGACGTAGAGCGTGGTGGTGCCGAGGCGCTTCTGGATCCGCGACACCTGCGTGCGCATCTGCACCCGCAGCTTGGCGTCCAGGTTGGACAGCGGCTCGTCCATCAGGAACGCCTTGGGCTGGCGCACGATGGCCCGTCCCATGGCCACGCGCTGGCGCTGCCCGCCGGACAGGTTGGACGGCTTGCGGTCGAGGTGCTGGGTGAGCTCCAGCATCTCGGCCGCCTCCTTGACCTTGGCGGCGATGGTGGCCTTGTCGGCCCCGGCCAGCTTGAGCGGGAAGCCCATGTTCTCGCCCACCGTCATGTGCGGGTACAGCGCGTAGGACTGGAACACCATCGCGATGTCGCGGTCCTTGGGGGCGCGGTCGTTCACCACCTGTCCGTCGATCAGCAGCTTCCCCGCGGTGATGTCCTCCAGCCCCGCCACCATGTTCAGCGTGGTCGACTTCCCGCACCCGGAGGGGCCGACCAGGATGATGAACTCGCCGTCGGCGATGTCCAGGTTGAAGTCGTCAACGGCCAGCGCGCCGTCCGGGTAGCGCTTGACCACGTGTTCCAGAACGATCTCTGCCATTTCGTTGGCTCCTCGGGAGAGTGGGTCGATGGAATCCGGCGGGTCAGCCCTTGACGGCACCCGAGGTCAGGCCCGCGACGATGCGGCGTTGGAAGAACAGCACGAAGATGACGATCGGGATGGTGATGACCACCGCCGCGGCGGCGATCGGCCCGGTCGGCTTCTCGAACGTGGTCGCACCGGTGAAGTAGCTCATGGCCGCTGGCACGGTGCGGGCCGCCGAGGTCGACGTCAGCGACAGCGCGAACAGGAAGTCGTTCCAGCAGGCGATGAACACCAGGATGGCCGTGGTGAACACGCCGGGCATGGCCAGCGGCGTGATCACCTGGCGGAACGCCTGGTAGGGCGTCGCACCGTCCATCTTCGCCGCCTTCTCCAGGTCCCACGGGATCTCGCGGAAGAACGCCGATAGCGTGTAGATCGCCAGCGGCAGCGCGAAGGTGACGTACGGAATGATCAGACCCGGCCACGTGTCGAACAGCCCCACCGCGGTGAGGATCTTGAACAGCGGCGTGACCAAGGCGATCTGCGGGAACATCGACACCAGCAGGGCGGTGGCGACGATCGCGGTCTTTCCGGGGAAGTCGAGACGCGCGATGGCGTAGGCCGCCATCGTGCCGAACACGAGCGCGATGAAGGTGGAGATCAGGCAGATGCCGATGGAGTTGATCAGCGCCCGAAGGAAGTCGTCGTTGGTGAAGATCGCCGCGTAGCTGTCCCCGGTGGGCGACACCGGGAAGTAGTTCCCGTCGTTGAGCGTGGCGGAGTCCTTGAGGGACAGCGACACGATCCAGAAGACCGGGATGAACGCGTACAGCAGGACGAGGACGTTGACGCCCCACCACATCAGCTTGCGGTTGGTGGTCTCGGTCTGCATGGCTACTTCCGCCCTCCCTGGTCCGCACCGGGCGCCGCCGCGCCGAACGCCTTGATGAAGATGAAGGCGATGATCCCGGTGGTGATGAAGATCAGGACCGACATCGTCGAGCCGATGCCGAGGTTCAGCCCGCGGATGAGGTTGCTGTAGGTCAGCATCGACACCGAGCTGGTGCCGTTCGCCCCGCTGGTCAGGATGTAGATGTTGTCGAAGATCCGGAACGCGTCGAGGGTGCGGAACAGCAGCGCGACGAGGATCGCCGGCTTGATCAGCGGCACGGTGATCATCCAGAACCGCTTCCAGACGTTCGCGCCGTCCATCGACGCCGCCTTGAGGAGGTCCTCCGGCACGAGCGCCAGGCCCGCCATGAGCAGCAGGGCCATGAACGGGATCGTCTTCCAGACCTCGGCCAGCATGATGATCCACATCGAGGACCAGAAGTGGGTGAGCGGCGCCGAGCCCGCCGAGGCGAGCCAGCCCAGGTCCGCGGTCCAGGCGAACCGCCACGAGAACGCGGCGACCACCGTGACGATCGCGTAGGGCACCAGCGCCGAGGTCCGCACCAGCCCGCGGCCGACGATCGTCCGGTGCATGATGATGGCCAACACCATCCCGAGCACGAGCTCGAAGAACGCGCTGATCACGGTGATGAACATCGTCACGCCGAACGCCTGCCACCAGATCGGGCTGGAGAGCACCGTGACGTAGTTGTCGAACCCGATGAACTGGTTGGCGTCCGGCTTGCGCAGGTCCGCCCTGTTCAGGGACAGCCAGATCGCGTAGAGGATCGGGTACGCGGCCACCGCGAGCATGACGATCACCGCGGGTGCCACGAGCAGCAGGCCCAGCTTGCGCTCGGCCTTCTTCGCATCGGTGTGACGCTGGAGCGCGACCTCGGCGGTGCCGTCGTCGCGGTGACCGGCGACGTCCTTGGCGGTTTCCGGTGTGGTCGTCACGGCAGGATCCCCTTGCCATCGATGGCGTTCTGGATGGCGGTACGCAGCTGGTCGCGCGTCCGCCTGCGGTCTGATGGCCGAAGGCGGCGACAGCGTGGTCGACAGCACCGTGGAGATGTTCTGGTAGACCGGCGACATCGGCCGAGGTACGGCGTTGTTCAGCTCCTCGAGCATCACGTCCTCCATCGGGTATGCCTTGATGAACCTCGGGTCGTTGAAGACGGTTGGCCAGCGCGGGCACGTTACCGGCGTCCAGCGCGGCGGACAGCGCGTTCTTCTCGTTCCGCATGCACATGCCCGCGTCGAACGCCTCGTCCGGGATGCTTGCTGTAGGTGCTGATCGCGTAGTTCATCCCGCCGAGGGTCACCTTGGGTGTCTCACCGGGCTTGACCGTCGGGTACGGGGCGAAGCCGAGGTCGGGGACCAGCTCCGGGTTGGCGTCGCGCATCGCCGACAGCACGTAGGGCCAGTTCAGCGAGAAGGCGGAGCGGCCGTTCTGCAGGTCGGCGAAGACCTCGGGCTCCTGCGCGTTGGAGAGCGACGGGCTGGTGAGACCCGACGTGGCGAGCTTGTGGAGCAGGGTCAGCGCCTGCACGGTCTTGTCGTCGATCGTCGGGGCGGTGCTGTCCGCGTTCACGATCGTGCCGCCGTAGCCGGTGATCACGTTGTTGATGTTCACGACGTAGCCCTCGTACTGGGCGGCGGTGAGACCGATCTCGTAGGTCTTGCCCTGGTCCTTGAGCTGCTGCGCCATCTGCATCATCTGGTCGAACGTCTTGGGCGGGTTCGGCACCAGCGACTTGCGGTACCAGAGCAGCTGGACGTTCGTGTGCTTCGGGATCCCGTACTGCTTGCCCTTCCACGGTCGCCGTGTCAATGGGTGGGCGGAGGGTGTCGGCGTCGCCAGCGCGTTCTGCTTCGGGGTGAGCTCGCGGATCCAGCCCGCGTCGGCGAACTCGGCGGTCCACGTCACGTCCATGCCGAGCAGATCCATGCCGGAGTCGTGTGCGGCCAGCCGTCGGACGAGCTGGTCACGCTGGCCGTCCGCGTCGCTGGGCAGCAGGTTGCCGACGATCGTGTACCGACCCGCCGCCTTGGCGTTGCAGTCCGCGATGATCTTGTCGAACCGTGTCGCTGGTGCCGCCGTAGAGGTTGATCACGACTCCCGCCGGCCCGCTCGAACAGGCAGCGAGCGAGGCGGCCAGGCTGACCGCGCCGAGCATGGAAGCCCACCGTGACCGTCGTCGCGGTGTTCCCCTTTGACGTGACATCCTCATGAACCCTCCAGGAGGTTGGCATGAACGTGGTGACCTGGGGCACAGTCGTCCGCCGAACAGTGCCGGAGCCTCTGCCGGACGGTGACCGGGTGACGCCGCGCGGACCGATCACGGCCGTCCCGGGCCCGGCCGCCCGCGCGCAGCGTGGTCGTCCGTCGCGATGATCGACGCCCGGGACCGACCCGTCGTGCCCGCGCGCAGGGATCAGCCGCTTCAGCCACGGCGCGACCCCCGAGTGCGAGTCTGCTGCCGCACATCAGCGTCAAACCTTCCGTCGGCATGCTGGCACCGGCCCCGGCCCGGCGAGGACAGCGTTTGCGCTCCTCAGCGTGTCATGTATCACTTGTCCGGGGTAGACATGAACGTCTCGTTTCCAATTCGTGACCTGCCGCCGGCAGGTTTGCCCCTGGTAAGCTGCTGAGCTGCGTGTAAGCGTGTACATGCTGCGGGCGCGCAGCGTCCCACTGAGGAGGTGGGAAGACGAAGCCGGAACAGGTGGGGGGACGGCCGCGCAGGCACGCCAGCATCCTGGACGTCGCCGCGCTCGCCGGGGTGTCGGCGGCCACCGTCTCGCGTTCGCTGCGCGGGCGGGGCAGAGTCTCGCCCGCCACCCGGCAGCGGGTGCTCGACGCGGCCCGCGAGCTGTCCTACAGCGCGTCGCCGCACGCGTCGGGGCTCGCGTCGGGCCGCACCAGCACGGTCGGCGTCGTCGTCCCGTTCATCACGCGCTGGTTCTTCGCCAACGCCGTCGCCGGAGCCGCCGACACGCTCGTCGAGGCGGGCTACGACGTGCTCCTGCACCACCTGAGCGACGTCGCCGCCCGCGACCGGTTCTTCGAGCGCATGCCGCTCGCCCGCCGGGTGGACGCGGTGCTCACCCTGTCGATGCCGCTCACCGACGAGCACACGCTGGCCCTGCGCGCGCTCGACATGCCGTTCGTCATGCTCGGCACGCGGCTGCCGGGGGTGCCGAGCGTGCGGATCGACGACGCCGCCGCGATGCGCACCGCCGTGCACCACCTGCTGCACCAGGGGCACGAGCAGATCGCGATGATCGCCGGGATCGAGGACGATCGGGAGTTCGGCTTCCGCTCGTCGGCCGAGCGGCGGGCGGCGTACCGCGGGGCGCTGCGGGCCGCGGGGATCGAGCCGCGGCCCGAGCTGCTGGTGAGCGGTGGGTACGGCATCAAGGCCGGGGCCAGGGCGATGTCCGGACTGCTGGCGGGTCCCAGGCTGCCCACCGCGATCGTGGCCGAGTACGACGAGCTGGCCATCGGTGCCCTGCGCACCCTGCGCCGGGCGAGCGTCGCCGTGCCCGGCCGGGTGTCGGTGATCGGGATGGACGACCACGAGATGGCCTCCGTCGTCGACCTCACCACCGTCGCCCAGCCGGTGCGCGAACAGGGCGCGCGGGCGGCCCGGCTGCTGCTGGACCTGTTGGACGGCACGCTGGAGGGCGATGCCGACATCGTCGTGCCGACCCGGCTCATCGTCCGTGGCAGCACCGGGGCACCGTTCGTGCGACCGCCCGACAGGGCTCGTTGACCCGACAGCACGGGCGGGCGCGTCGTGCGGGGGCGGTCCCCTCGCTCCCGCTCAGGCCGGACGGTGCCGCTTGCGCACCCGGCGGAACGCGACCTCGCCCACGACCGCGCACGCGACCATCCCCACCAGCACCGCGACGTCCCCGAGCGGGCTGCGGAGCACCAGCACGGCCAGCGCGGCCAGGCAGGCCGCCGCGGCCGTCACCGAGACCCAGCGCCGCGAGCCCCGCTCGCGGGCCGTCGACGCCTCGGCGGCGTTCACGACCGCGAAGATGACCAGGAAGCCGGCGCTGCCCATGACCGAGATGCTCTCCAGGTCCAGCACGTTGGCCAGTAGCAGCGTCGCACCGGCCGTCACCAGCAGTCCCGCGATCGGCCGGTGCCACACCGGGCGGCTCAGCGCGAGCGGCAGCTCACCCGCGGTGGCGATCACGGAGGTCAGCCGGGCCGAGCCGTACAGCGTGGCGTTGATCGCGGACGCCGTCGACAGCAGCGCCGCGACGCCGATCACCGCGAACCCGACCCGGCCCAGCACCGGCTGCGCGGCGACCGCGAGCGCGTAGTCGCGCGCCGCGACCAGCACGTCGACCGGCAGCGACCCGACGGCCACCGCCGCCACCGACACGTAGAGCACGATCACGAAGACGACCGAGATGTAGTAGGCGGCCGGGAGCGTCCGGCCGGCGTCGGGTACGTCCTCGGCGGCGTTGGCGATCAGCTCGAACCCCTCGTACGCCAGGAAGATGATCATCCCGCCGGCGACGACGGCCAGCGGCGGGCCCCACGCCGCCGGCGCGATGCGGCCCGGCTCGACGCCCGCCGCCCCGACGGCCACGAACAGCACCAGAATGGCGATCTTGACGGCCACGACGACCCGCTCCGAGCGGGCGACGGCGGCGGCACCGAGCACGTTGAGCGCCGTGATCAGGACGATCGCGGCGCTGAGCAGCACGTGCTTCCACAGCGCGGTGTGGCCGGGCAGGAAGCTGGCGCCGTAGCTGCCGAACGCCTGCGAGTACAGCGCGAGCATGACGACGTAGCTGATCCACAGCAGGACGTTCACCGAGCCGCTGAACGAGCCCGTGCCGAACGCCCGGTCGACGAAGGTGACGGTCCCGCCGCGGTCGGGGTAGGACCGCGACAGCAGCGCGTAGGACCGGGCGGTGAGCAGGGCGACCGCCCCGGCCACCAGGAACGCCACCGGGGCGCCCCCCTCGGCCAGCTGCACCGACAACCCGAGCACGGCGAAGATCCCGCCGCCGACCATCCCGCCGATCCCGATGGCCACGGCGCCCCACAGCCCGACCGGCCGCCGTCCGTCCTGGCCCGCTTCCACGGCGCGATTCTCCCGCCCCCGCGAGCGGCCGGCGAGCGCCCGGCATTGGCCACGCCGGGGCCCGGCCCGCCCCTCACGCGAGCCGGTCGAACGGCTCCGCGTACCGGAACCGGCCGCGCGGGGCACCGTCGGCCAGCCGCAACGCCTGGAACGCCGCACCCCACGCCGGATCGGGCGCGATGACGCCCAGCCGCGCCGCGGGCCCGAAGCCGAACCGCGCGTAGTAGCCCGGATCGCCCAGCAGCGCGACGAGCGGCTCTTCGAGGGCCTGCGCGGCCCCCAGCAACGCGTGCACGAGCGCGCTGCCGACGCCCGCGCGCTGCCGGTCCGGCAGGACGCCGAGCGGTCCGACGCCCAGGGCGGCCGCGCCTGCGACCCACGCCCGCGTCGCGATGACGTGCCCGACGACCGCGCCGGACGCGTCGGTCGCCACGAGCGAAAGGGCCGGGAGCCACCACGGCCCGTCGTGCAGGCGCCGGTCCAGCTCGGCCTCGGCGGCCCGGCCGAACGCCGCGCGGTGCACGCGCTCCACCGCGGCCCGGTCGCCCGCTTCCTCCCGCCGCACCCGCACGCCCGCTCCCTCCGCCGGACGGGACCCTCATCGCCCGCCCGCGGCCCACGATCGCGTCGGGCCCGGGCACGGCGCATCCCGTTTTCGAGCCGGCAAGCGGCCGCTCGGGGGAAGGTCCGTACCCCGGCGGGGTCTTTTCGCTAGGCCGAACGGGGTTACCGGCGTCACGATCCGGTCTCGGGCGAATGGTTACCGACAGGTTCGGGCATTCCGGCCCCAGTGGGTCGAACCGATCGGCCCCCAGGGGCAACATGGAGGTTCCGTGACCATCACGGGCATCATTTCCGCCATCATCATCGGCCTCATCATCGGCGCTCTGGGCCGCCTGGTCATCCCCGGCCGGCAGCCGATCCCGATCTGGCTGACCATCGTCATCGGCATCGTGGCCGCGTTCATCGGCTCGTTCATCGCCGGCGCCCTCGGCTACGCCAACTCCAACGGCGGGTTCCCGTGGATCCTGCTGATCATCCAGGTGATCGTCGCCGCCATCGGCGTCGCGATCGCGGCGGGCGCGTACGGTCGCCGCGCGGTCCGCTAGAACCGCACCACCGCACACGGACGCCGGGTCCGCCTTCGGGCGGACCCGGCGTCCGTGTGCGCGCCGCCGGCAACCGGGGTGTCCGCGGCACCGGCGTCGGCAGAGCGGCCGTGGCACGCTGCCCGGCATGCCCCGCCTCGACGACCTGCTCGGCGCCCACGCGCCGTCCGGCCCGACGGAGACCGCCGATCTCGCCAGGGCGCGGGCCCTGGTCGACGCCCGGCCCGATCCGTGGTCGCGCACCCTGCCGCTGCACGTCACGGCGTCGGCGATGATCGTCCATCCCGGGACGCGCCGCGTCCTGCTGCGCTGGCACCGCCGCCAGCAGGCGTGGCTGCAGGTGGGCGGGCACGCCGACCCCGGCGAGACGGATCCGCTGGCGGTCGCGCTGCGCGAGGGCCGCGAGGAGACCGGCCTGCCGGACCTCGTCCCGTGGCCGGACGCCGCGCTGGTGCACCTCGCCGTCGTCCCGGTCTCCCCGCGCGGGGACGAGCCCGCACACGAGCACGCCGACCTGCGGTTCGTCCTCGCGACCGCGACGCCCGACGCCGTCGCGCCGGAGGCCGAGGACGCGCCGCTGCGGTGGCTCGACCCGGACGCGGCCGCGCGCCTCACGACCGAGCCGAACCTGCGCGAGACCCTGGCCCGGACCGCCCGCCTGCTCGCCGACGAGTCCGCGCCGCGGCCCGGGTCGACACGTCCGTGACGGAGATCTTCGCGACCGGGCTGCGCATGGGCGAGTCGCCGCGCTGGCACGACGGCCGGCTCTGGATGTGCGACTGGCTGGCCGGCGAGGTGCTCGCGTTCGGCGGGGACGGGAGCCGGGAGGTCGTCGCGCGCGTCGACGGCCTGCCGTTCTCGATCGACTGGCTGCCCGACGGCCGGCTGCTGGTGACGACGGGCGCGGGCGTGCGCGTCGGCCCCGACCTCGCGCCGTACGAGGCGCCCGGGCGGCCCTGGAACGAGATCGTCGTCGATGCGGCCGGGCGGGCCTGGGTCGACATGCCCGGCGCGCGGCCCGGCGAGGAGCCGAAGGCGGGCGTCGTCGGCGTCGTCACCCCGGACGGCGCGAGCCGGGCCGTCGCCGGCGACGTCTGGTTCCCCAACGGCATGGCCGTCACCCCGGACGGGACGACGCTGGTCGTGGCCGAGTCGCACGCCGCGCGCCTGACCGCCTTCACGATCACCGACGCGGGCGACCTCGTCGACCGCCGCGTCTGGGCCGACCTCGGGCCCGGCGCCGCGCCGGACGGCATCTGCCTCGACGCGGAGGGCGCGGTCTGGTACGCCGACGTGCCGAACCGCCGCTGCGTCCGGGTCGCGCAGGGCGGGACGGTCCTGCAGACCGTCGAGGCCGACCGCGGCTGCTTCGCGTGCATGCTCGGCGGCGACGACGGGCGCACGCTCCACGTCGTCGCGAACCGGTGGGAGGGCGGCGGCGCGGGCGACGGGGTCGTGCTCACCGAGCGGGTCGACGTCCCGCACGCCGGCCGGCCCTGACGTCCCGGGCGCCGGAGTGGGATCGTCCCCCTGCCGGCCGCAGCGCCCGACGACCCGGACCGACCCGTCAGCCCTTGACGGCCCCCGCCGTCAGCGCGCCGACGATGTGCCGCTGGAGCAGCACGAACATGACGATCACGGGCGCGACCGCGATCACGCTGCCGGCCGCGAGGTACTGCGTGGTGATCTCCCCCTGGGTCGACTGCAGGTCGACGACGCCGACCGAGACGGGGTAGAGGCTGCGGTCGTCGAGCAGGATGAACGGCACGGCGAACTGCGACCACGTCGTCACGCCGCAGAGGATCGCCGCCGACGCCAGGCCCGGGCGCGCAGCGGGCAGCACCACCGACCACACGGCCCGCCAGCGCGGCGCGCCGTCGACCAGCGCGGCCTCGTCGAGCGTCCGCGGGATCGTGTCGAGGTAGTTCTTGAGGAACCACGTCGTGAACGGCGCGCTGATCGCGATGTAGACCAGTACGAGCCCCAGGTAGTTGTCGACCAGGTGCAGCGACACGAACAGCCGGTAGATCGGGACGACGACGGCGACCGGCGAGATGAGCTGGGCGGCGAGGATCGCGGCCGAGAACGTCGTCCGCGCCCGGAACACGAAGCGGGAGAGCGCGTACGCGGCCGGCACGCCGACGAGCAGCACCCCCGCGACGGTCAGCAGGACGAGCACGAGGGAGTTGAGCAGGTAGCGGCCGATCGGCGCGTCGCTCGCGACCTTCGCGTAGTTCGACCACTGCGGCGTCGTCGGGATGAGCGACGGCGGGGACGCCAGGGTCTGCGGCCCCGTCTTGAGCGACAGCGACAGCACCCACAGCAGCGGGAACGCGAAGACGACGATCAGGACGGCCTGGCCGGCGTAGTAGCCGACCGTGGCGGCGCGCGAGCCGGTCACCGGGCCGCCTCCCGGTCCCTGCGCAGGGTCAGCACGAGGTAGACCGCGATCATGACGGCGTTGATGAGCAGCAGCACGACCGCCATCGCCGACCCGCGGCCGAGGTCGAGCTGGCGGAAGATCTCGCTGTACACGTCGAGGGCGAGCACGTTCGTCGCGTCGCCGGGGCCGCCGCCGGTCAGGGTCAGCACCATGTCGAACGTGTTGAACGTCTCGACGACGACCAGCACCAGGTTGACGAGCAGGATCGGGCGCATCGACGGGATCGTCACGCCGCGCAGGGTCTGCCACGCGCTCGCGCCGTCGACCCTGGCCGCCTCGTAGACGTCGCGCGGGATCGTCTTGAGCCCGGCGTAGGAGAGGATCATCGACAGCGCCGTGCCCCGCCACACGTTCGCGACGATGATCGAGACCAGCGCCCAGTGCGGGTTGGAGAGGAACGGCGTCGTCCCGCTGAAGCCCAGCAGCGACAGGCCGTAGTTGAGGACGCCGGAGCGGCTCTCCTGGTACAGCAGGCTCCACACGATGCCGACGATGACGCCGGGGATCGCCCAGGCCGTCATGACGACCGTCCGGGTCACCACGGGGCCACGCAGGCCGCGCTGCTCCGCCCCGTTGACGACCAGCGCCGCCGCGAACCCGATCGCGAGCTGGAAGACCGTGCTGAACAGCACGAACAGGAACGTGACGGAGATCGTGTCGCGGAAGTCGCTGCCGCGCAGCAGCGACGCGTAGGCGCCGAGGCCGACCCGGTACGGCTCGCCGGAGACGAGGCTGGCGTCGGTGAAGGAGAGCCGGACGATCTCGATGATCGGGTACACCAGCACGAGGACGATGACGATGACGAGCGGCGCGAGCCACGTCCAGCGCCGCGGCGCCCGCACCCGCCGCAGGGCCGGCGGGGGTTCGACCGGTCGGGCTCGGGATGTCGTGGTGGTCATGGGTGTCCCTGGGTGTCCCTGTCAGGCGAGGCGGTCCAGCGCGTCGGCGAGGGCCGCCGGGGCGGTCGACGTGCCGGACGCGACGGAGGACAGCGCGATCTGCATCGTGTTGGAGACGTCGAGATAGGTCCGCGCCGCGGGGCGCACGTGCCCGTACTGCGCGAGGTGCTGGCGGAACGTGTCGGTGAACGGGTTCCGGTGGTAGTCGGGATGGGAGTAGACGGCGGTGCGGGGCGGCAGGTAGCCACCGGCGGTGCACCACGCGGCCATGCCGGCGTCGCTGACGAAGGCGTCGATCACGAAAGCCGCGCCGACGTCGAGGCGGCGGTCGTCGCCGGTGAACCCGGCCCACACCCAGCCCCCCGCCGTCGTGGCGTGCCGCCGCCCGTCGAGGCTGGGCAGCGGCGCGACGCCCCAGGTGTCGAAGAAGTTCTTGCCGGACACCAGGTTGTTCAGCACGGCGGCCTGCCAGCTGCCGCCGAGGAACATGCTCGCCCGGCCGGCGGCGACGTCGGGGTTCGCGTTGTCCTCCGAGCCGAACGTCGACACCCGGCTGGGGCTGATCCCCTCGCGCACGAGCCGCTCGACGACGCCCAGCGCGTCGGTCATCGTGGTGCGGGCCGGGCCGGCGGCGAACGTGGGCCGGCCGTCGGGATCGAGGAGGTCGTAGCCGGCGGCCCACAGCTGCGGCCACAGGCAGTTGATGACCGCGCCCTCGCTCCGCCCGGCGGGGAGGAACACCGAAAGGCCCCGGCCGGCCAGCGGCTTCGCGACCGCGAAGAGCTCGTCCCAGCTCGCCGGCGGCGCCGGCACGAGGTCCTTGCGGTAGTAGAGGACGCGCACGTCGGTCGTGAACTGCAGCCCGCGGACGGTCCCGGTGCCGGCGGTGAGCTGCGGCTGCAGCGACGGGATCCAGTCCTGCACCGACAGGCCCGCGTCCGTCATCGGCTTCTCCAGCGAGCGCGCGAACTTCGCGGCGCGCCCGAAGACCGACGTGTCGACCTGCGCGATGTCCGCGGCCCGGCCCTGGCTCGCCTGCAGGAGCAGCTTGGTCATCGCCGCGACGGTGTCGGCGCTGGTGACCTGCGGGGAGATCGGCAGTGCGGCGTGCGCGTCGAACGCGTCGAGGGCGTGGCGCAGGTAGGCCACGCGCTTCGGGTCCGTGCCGAGCAGCGAGTACGAGGGGATCGCCTGCCAGCTGACCGCGTCGCCGCCGCCCGTGCCGCAGGCGGCGGCGAGCCCGAGGAGGCCGGCGAGGCCGGCCACCCGCGTGAAGTCGCGCCGGGACAGGGTGGTGTCGTGCCGCGCCGACGGTCCGCTCGCACGCTCGCTCATCGGCCCGGCTCCCGCAGGCGCACGGTCGCGATCTCCCACGGCCGCAGCGCGAGCGTGTGGGTCTCGCCGGGACCGGCCTCGGGCGACCCGGCCGGCTCCTCGTCGAGCGCGCAGCGCACGAGCAGGCACGGCCGGCCGGCCGTCGTGATCACGGCCCGGACCGGCTCGTCCGACGCCGCGAGCAGCCGCACGACCGTCCCGTCACCGTCTTCGGCGACCTTGACCGCGGTGACGACCGCGGCGGCGGGCTCGACGCCCAGGCTCGCGGGCTCGACGCCCAGGCCGGCGGGCCCGGCGTGCGGCTGCGGCGCACCGGCGTAGCGGGCGACGGCCTGCAGTGGCACGGCGAACTCCTCCGCGGCGCGGAACAGCGGCCCGGGCGCCTCGTCGGGCCAGCACGGGCGCAGGCCGACCCGGAACCTCAGCGCGCCGAGCTGCTGCGCGCCGGGCGTCGGAAGCGTCGGCCCGACCCGGTGCGACCGGCGCGGATGGTCGGTGCGGGCGAGCCAGCCGACGCCGCGGTGCAGGGTGACGTCCACGGTCCCGGCGTCCGCGGTGAACTCGTGCAGGCCCTCGGTCAGCACCTGCAGGCCGGCCTGCGCGTCGCGCGCGACGAGGAAGCGGCGCATCACGTGGGTCGCGGTGGGCGGCTCGTGCCAGGTGCCGTCGTCGGCCGGGGGGCGGCCCGCGTCGAGGAGCGCGAACGCGGACTCGTACTGCACGCGCGCTCCGGCGAGCCCGGTCGGCAGGCGCAGGCGCAGGCGGTGGTCGCGGACCTGGTTGTCGAGGGTGACGAGGACGTCGACCCGGTCGCCGTCGGCGGACGGGCGCGCCTCCAGCGTCAGCCGCACGGTCCCGGTCTCGCTGCTGCGGGCGCGCCGGTCGGCGTCGAGCCCCGCCGGCAGCGGCCAGGACGCCGTGGCGCTGCTGCGGTCGTCGCCGATCTCCCAGGCGGCGGTGCGCGAGGACAGCTCCGGGTCGCCGAGGGGCCCGTGCCCGTACTCGTCGCCGGCGTCCGCGTCGTCGACGAGCTCGAGCAGGCCGGTGAACGTGGCGCCGGTGCGCGGGTCGTGCAGCGTGAGCGTGCCGTCGTCCGCGAAGCCGAACCGCAGCGGCGCCGACGGCGCCACGGGCCGGTCGGCGCCGGTGCGCGGCGCCAGCCGGTACGTCGCGGTCGACAGCGGCGCGACGTCGCGGGCGACGAACCGGACCGTGTCGAGCCGCACCTCCTTGCGCCGGTGCAGCGGGTCGACGAGCGCGATGCGGGCGCCCGGGGTGACGGTGCAGGGGACGCGCCCGCCGCGCGGGTCCACGAGCTGGTAGCCGGACAGATCGAGCTCAGGTGCGAACTGCCAGTCGAACCGGCGCTGCCCGAGCGGCGGCTCGCCGTGCGGGATCACCTCGACGGCGACCGGACCGCTGCGCGGGTGCGCGCTGGGGTTGACCACCACGACGTCGATCTCGCCCGGTGGCGGCGGGGCCGTGGCCGAGGCGAGCCGGGCCAGCGAGTCCGCGACCGCCGCCTCGGCGACCTGCCGCGCGTGGCGGTAGCGGGCCAGCATGTCCTCGCAGACGGTGTCGACCGAGCAGCCGCAGATCGAGTCGTGGGCGTGGTTGAGGACGAGCGTGCGCCACGCGTGGCGGAGCTGGGCCACGAGCGGGCCGCCGGCGACCGCGGTCGCGGCCGCGTCGAGCCGCTCGGCGACCCCGCAGAGCAGGCTCTCGGTCTGCTCGTCGACCGCCTTGAGCGCCGTCCGCGTCGAGGCGATCCCCTCGAACACGTCGTGGGTCCGGCCGCGTCCGAGCTCGCCCCGCACGACCGGACGGGCGGTGCGCCGGGCGGCGGCCAGCCGCGCGTGGTCGTCCAGGCCGCCGAGGCGCAGCGTCGCCGGGACGTCCCGGTCGAGCAGCCGGACCAGCCCGGGCAGGCCGGGCTGCAGCGCCAGGTGGTCGCCGCCGTTGAGCAGGAGCAGCACGCCGGTGCGGCTGCGCGCGCCGAGCCGGTCGAGCAGCTCGGTCAGCGAGTCGTAGTGGACGAGCCGGCCATGGTGCAGCGCCGTGGTCGCGGCGCTCGGCCCGAGCACGGCGGCGTTCGAGTAGCTCTCCGAGAGCCACGTGCCGTGGACCGTCGAGCCGTCGGGCGCCTCCCATTCGAAGTCGGACCCGACGTCGCGCATCTCGCCGAAGCCGCGCATGGCCAGGAACGTCGCGATGCCGAACCCGCGCAGGACCTGCGGGAGCTGGGCGACGTGGCCGAACGTGTCGGGCAGGTACCCGTGCCGCAGCACCCGGCCGTACCGCGCGGCGGACGCCGTGCCCAGCAGCAGGTTGCGTACGAGGGACTCGCCGGACACCAGGCGCTCGTCGGGCTGGACGAGGAACGGCCCCGCGCTGATCCGGCCCTCCTGCACCAGGCGCTCGACGCGGCCGCGCCGCTCGGGCCGGATCTCGAGGTAGTCGTCGAGCGCCGCGGTCTGGCCGTCGAGGAGGAACGTCGGCAGGTCGTCGTCGCGTTCGAGCGCGTCCAGCAGGTCGTCGAGCATCCGCACGAGCTGGAACCGCATCGTCTCGAACGGGACGTACCACTCGCGGTCCCAGTGCGTGTGGGCGACGACGACGGCGACGACCCCGTCGACCTCCACGACCTCGCCGCCCCTGGCGGCCCCGGCGCCGTCCGCCTCGACGGCGGTCCGCGCGGCCGTCGGCGTCGCGGTTGCGGCTGGTGAGTCGGGCACGGTCGGTTCTCCCCGAGCTGGCGGCGGCCTTACGTCAACGTTGACGTACAACGTTGACTCAGCCAACGCCCGGCCGGCATCGTTGTCAAGTGCCCGCCGACCGCAGCCGCCCGACGATGCGGGAGGTCGCGGCGCTGACCGGCGTCAGCATCAAGAGCGTCTCCCGGGTGCTGAACGACGAGGGCGGCGTCTCCCCCGCGACGGCCGCCCGCGTGCGCGACGTCGCGGCGAGCCTGGGCTTCCGCCGCAACGAGCTCGCCCGGGGCCTGCGCAACCGTTCCGGCACCGGGACGATCGGCCTCGTCCTCAAGCACTCCTCGACGCGGTTCTACAGCGACCTGATCCGCGGGGTCGAGGAGGTCGCGGAGCGGCGCGGGGTGCTCGTGCTCACCGCGACCTGCCAGACGATCGAGCGCGAGCGCGACGCCCTCGTGGCGCTGGCCTCCCGGCGGGTGGACGGCCTGATCGTCGTGCCGACGGGGGACGACCTGGGCTTCCTCGAGCCCGACCGCGCGTCCGGCCTGCCGATCGTCTTCGCCGACCGGCCCGCCCGCGGGATCGCGGCGGACACGGTGCTCAACGCCGACCGGGCCGGCGGCCGGGCCGCGGCCCGCCACCTCGCCGGCCACGGGCACGCCCGGATCGCGGTGATCGGCGCCCGCGCGCAGCTGCACACGGTCCGCGAGCGGCTGGCGGGGTTCCGGGCCGGGCTGCAGGACGCGGGGCCGGCCGTCAGGCGCGACCTCGTGCGCCTCGGCGTGGAGACCGGAGACGAGAGCGCGACCGTGACGTCGGCGCTGCTCGACGACCCCGCGCTGGCCCCCACCGCGCTGTTCACGCTGAACAACGTGTGCACGATCGGGGCGGTGCGCGAGCTGCACCGCCGGGAGCTGCAGCGGAGCGTCGCGCTGGTGGGGTTCGACGACTTCGAGCTCGCGGACGTCGTCCGCCCGGCGATCACCGTGATCGCCCACGACGTCGTCGCGCTCGGCCGGCTGGCGGCGGAGCGGCTGTTCGCCCGGATCGACGGGGACGACGCGGCGCCGCGCCGCACCACCCTCCCCGTCCGCCTGGTCGCCCGCGGGTCGGGGGAGATCGCGCCGGTGCCCGCCGGGTTCCCCTGACCGGGCTGCGGATCGAGGCCGTTCCTCAGGCCGAGCCCGCCGCCTGGACGTACGGCCGGCGTGCTGGGCCCACATCACAGTGGTTCGTGGGGTGCGGGTTCACAGGTATTCGGCGCCGGTGTGTCGGCCGGGGTCGGGGTCGGGGAAGGGGGTGAACCGCAGCCGCACCCCACCGGCCACCGCCGCCTTCCCGTCCTCGCCCGATCCTTCCTGCGCCCCGTCCTGCGCGACGCGGTCTCCGACGTGAGCGGTGATGATCCCGGCGGCGTGGATGACGTCCAGCTGCGCCAGCAGCCGCGCCAGCGCGGGGGCGGCAGGGCTGGGGTCGTGCCCGGTCTGGATCAAGGTGCGGTGCAGCGCGGTGACCGTCCAGTCCTCGCGGCGCCCGCTGCCGATGGGCACCGCCAACACCACGTCCAGCAGCCAGCGCGCCGGTTTCCCGGTCAACGCCGGGGTCTGGTGCGCGTCGATGCCGGTGATCTGATCCGCACGCACCAACCCGTCACCCAAGGTCTGCACCCACACGCGCCCCAACGCCATCCCCGCGACCTCCCCGCAACCCCTCGCCGACCCGGCCCAGTGCGCGCGGAGGAACGGACCGCCGCCGTCCGGCGACGCCTCTGGACGTCACTGGCTACGTTAGCAAACCTCTACCACAGAATGGCCATATTCGTTGTTCGTAGCCTCGGCCCGGAAGGCGCCGTGACTCGGCGAGCGAGGCGCGCCCGCCGACCGCAAGGCCTCCGGGACGGTCCCCGGCCCTGGCGAACGGGGCCTGGTGGGCGTGGACGCGCCCAGCGTGGCCGGCCGAACGGGGTGCGCGTGCACGGGAGCCGTGCCGTACCCCGGCCGTCCGTTTCGGTCCAGCGGCCGCGGCACATCATCATGACCCCTTGCGCACGAGAAAACCTGTAGCTAGCATTCTAGATATCGGAGCGGACGAAGCTCTCTGGCCGCTCCGGATGCATCGCCGCCCGTGTGGTCGAGCTGAGGAAGGAGTGGCTTCGCGATGCGCTCGTGATCCCGCCGGGCAGGAGTGCGGGCAGGTCACGGCGCTGCTGTGCGCCGCGTGTCGACACCGGCTCCGGACCGGTCGGGTCAGCCGTGCGGCACGTCGCGGTGGGACGTCGTCGCGCCGGTCTCGGCGTCGGGGTCGGTGCGGGATTCCAGCTCGGCGACCCGGGCGCGCGCGGCGTGCAGCTGGTCACGGGCGGCCCCGAGCTCGCGGGCCTGAGCGACTCCCAACTCGTCGCGGGCGGCGGCCAACTCCTCCCGGGCCAGCGACAGCTCGTCCTGCAACGTGACGATCCGGGTGGCCGCCTCCAGCGTCATGCCCTGATCGAACAGCTGCCGCAACCGCGCGGCCAACGCCAGCTGCCGCCGCGAATAACGGCGATGCCCACCCGCAGAGCGCTCGGGAGCCACCACCCCGGCCGCGTCCAAGCTGCGCAGAAACGCCGGCTGCACCCCTAGCAGCGCCGCGGCCTGCCCCATCGTGACGGCCGGGAAGTCCTCGTCATCCAGGCGCTCGATGCCCGTCTCGTCCGCGGTCACCCCGCTCACCCCGATCCCGTCCATGGCCGTCCGAGGGGGGCATGCGTGGGGCCCGGGTCCGGCCGCGCGGCCGGACCCGGGCCCGTTGATGACGAACTCTTCAGGCACCTCGTCGAAGCGATCACCTCCAGCGTGCGTGACGTGATCGTCGCCGTCCCTGTGGCGTCCTTACCCTCAACTCCAGATGCTGAGGATTATAGAGCTGGCGGTGCAGTTTGTGTCAACCCTTCGGTAGCCGTCTCCGGGAATCCCCGCTCATCCGTAGATGAATCTGCAGCATATGCAGGCACTTTGGTGTCCCGTACCGCCTTGCCCACCGACAGGCGTTTCTCGCGTCTCCCAGTCGGCCGGCCATCGTCGTTCTTGCCCAACGCGGGGGCATTCAGGCGGCGATGACGACTTCCGCGTCGGCCGCGGCGAGGGCGGTTCGAAGGCGCTCGGGTGGTGCTTCGTCGGTGACGAGCACGTCGACGAGGTCGAGCGGGCCCAGGACCATGGCCTTCTTGCGGTCGAACTTGGTGTGGTCGGCGGCGACGACGACGCGGTCGGCAACGCCGGCGAGCAGGCGGCGCACCTCGACCTCGGTGGGGTCGAAGTAGGTGATGCCGCGGTCGACGGACAGCCCTCCGCAGCCGAGGACCAGCAGGTCGAGGTGGACTTGGGGTGGCTCCTGCACGATGCCGGGGTTGACCAGGCTCAGTTCGGGGGTCACCCCTACCGCCGCGCCCATGCCGAGAAGATCGGCGCCCTGGCGATGCCTCCCGGGGCCGAGGTCGTCGAACGATGCCGTGAGCTGACCGGCCGCCGCGGCGGCTTCGACGTCGCCTTCGAGTGCTCGGGCGCCCAGAGCGCACTGCCGACGGTGTTCGAGGCCCTGCGCCGCGAAGCAACACTCGTGACCGTCGGCCACCCCAGCCGACCCGCCGAGATCAACATCGCCGCACACAT
The DNA here is from genome assembly GCA_963728105.1 of uncultured Actinomycetota bacterium. Classification (GTDB taxonomy): domain Bacteria; phylum Actinomycetota; class Actinomycetes; order Mycobacteriales; family Pseudonocardiaceae; genus Pseudonocardia. Next base: position 34,141 of record CAVSJZ010000087.1, read on the forward strand.
CAACAAGAAGGGCATCACCCTGCGCGGCATCTTCGGCCGCCGACTCTGGGAGACCTGGGAACAGACCATGCTCCTGCTCGACTCGGGCCGGCTCGACCTCGAGTGGCTGATCACCCACCGCATGCCGCTCAGCCAGGTCGACGGAGCCGTCGACCTCCTCACCGGGGAGGCCTGCAAGGTGCTGCTGGTGCCCGGCCTGCACTGACTGACCCACGCCAGCAGACGTGGGGCCGCCCGAGGCATGGTCGGCCGCCGAAGGACAGCAATCGGGTGAGCGGTGCCACGTGTCCGCGGATGACCGCTGCGGGGTTGTACTGTCTGCGTCATATCGGCTTGTCGTCGTCCTGGACCCCGGCGGGAACGAGCTGTGCTCCACCGGCACGGCTTCAGGTACTTCCTGTGTGGAAGGACGATCGATGGATTGCGGAGACGAACGACTCGATTCACTGCCCTCGCGGCCGACTCGGCCGTCCGGCCGATCCGGATCGGCCTCCAGGCGAGGCGACGACCGTGTGGACGGGGTCCGCGGGCCGCCGGATGAGGTGCTGACGTTCCCGCAGGGGCCGCGGTTGGAGCTCGACGCGTTGTTGGGGCAGCTGGTCGGGCGGGCGCAGGACGTGATGGGCACCCAGGGCAGGCTTCGGGGTCTGCTGCGGGCCAACCAGCTCATCGGCCGGGATCTGGGGTTGCCCACGGTGCTGCGGCACGTGGCCGAGGCGGCGCGGGAGCTGGTGGGTGCCCGCTACGCCGCGCTGGGGGTGATCGCCCCGAGCGGTGGTCTAGCGCAGTTCGTGCATGCCGGCATGCCCGCCGAGGTCGCGGCCGAGATCGGGCATCTCCCGCAGGGCAAGGGCCTGCTGGGGGCGCTGATCGACAACCCGGACCCGATCCGCGTGGACGACCTCGCCGGGGACGACCGCTCGTGCGGGTTCCCGTCCGGGCACCCGCCGATGGGGGACTTCCTCGGGGTTCCGATCCGGATCGGTGAGACCGTGTTCGGCAACCTCTACCTCACCGAGAGCACCCGTGGCGGGTTCAGCGCCGAGGACGAACAGCTGGCCCAGGCACTGGCCGTGACGGCGGGGACCGCGATCGACAACGCCCGGCTGTACGAGGTGGCCCGCACGCGGCAGCAGTGGTGGCAGGCCACCGCGGCGCTCACCCGCCGCATGCTCAGCGGCGAGGCCGGTGATCCGCTGGAGTTCATCGCCGCCCGCACCCGCGAGCTGGCCGACGCGGACCTGGTCACCGTCATCCTCCCCGCCGACCTGTCGACCGACGCAGCGCACCGACCCGACGAAATCGATCTTCGGGTGCGGGTTGCGGTCGGCGTCGGCGGCCACGACCTGGACGGTCGGGGCGTGCCCGGCGCGGGATCGCTGGCCGGGCACGTCTACGCCACGGGCGGTCCGCTGCGCGTGTCCCACCCGCGCGAGCTGGCGGGTCTGGACTCGATCGCCTCGGGGACAGTGGATGTCGGGCCAGTGCTGGCCGTCCCCCTGACCGGCGCCCAGAGGGTCATCGGGGTCCTGACCGCGGCCCGGCTCAACGGGCGGGCCGCGTTCACCGCTGACGAGCTGGACATGGCGGCGGGGTTCGCCAACCAGGCTTCGGTCGCGATCGAACTCGCCGAGGCGCGCGCCGAGCAGCAGCGCTGCGCGATGGACGACGAACGGGATCGGATCGCCGCCGACCTGCACGACCACGTCATCCAGCGGCTGTTCGCCACCGGCATGACGCTGCAGAGCATCGCGGCCACCGTTTCCGACACCGGGGGCTGCGGAGCGGGTGCCACTGCGGCCGCCCGCATCGTCGGCACCATCCAGGACCTGGATGACACGATCGGCCAGATCCGCTCGACCATCTTCGCCCTGCACCACCTGGCCCAGCCCGCCGGCGGCGGGCTGCGCGGCCAGATCCTGGACATCATCGTGGAGGTGGCCCAGGCGTTGGGCTTCACCCCCGCCTTCCGGGTCGATGGCCCGCTTGACACCGTCACCTCCGCCGGAGTGGGTGAGGATCTGCTCGCGGTGGTGCGCGAGGCGTTGTCCAACATCGTCCGCCACGCCCACGCCCACGCCGCCGACATCGTGATCACGGCCGGATCAAGCCGCCTCACCCTCGACGTCCACGACGACGGCACCGGCATCGACGCCACCAACCAGCGGCGCAGCGGCCTGGCCAACCTGCGTCATCGCGCCGAACGCCACGCCGGCACGTTCACCCTCACCCCACACCAGCCCCACGGAACCGAGCTGTGCTGGGCGGTCCCCCTCTGACCAATCGGCTGTGAGGCCCGCTCCTTGGTGGCTGAAGCGACCGTCACGTGCGGGCGGAGGCGGGTACTTCTGCGACCCGTCATCGTCGGATGACGATCGCCCCTATCCGAGGGGCCCACGACCGCCCAGCCTGGGCCGATGGGTGTCCGTGTGCTCGTTTGCTACGCCTCCGCGGCGGGGTCCACAGCCGGGATCGCCGACCGCATCGCCGACGTGCTCAGGAATGCCGGTTGCGAGGTGTCCTGCCGCGCCGTCGGCCCGGACGTCGGCACCTCGGGTGTCGACGCGCTCGTGCTGGGCAGCGCGGTCCACGACATGGCATGGCTACCAGCAGCCCTTGAGTTCGTGCGCCGCCTCCCGAAGGGCCAGTTGCCGGTGTGGTGCTTCAGCGTCGGCGCGGTCGAGCCGCGCGGACCACTGACCCGCTTGCTGGCCCGACAGGAGGTCAAGCGGGTGGCGGAAGCCTTTCCCACCACCCTCGCCGTTCGTGATCACCGCGTATTCCGCGGAGTGGTACGGCTACAGGGTGTTGCGTGGTGGGGCAGGCTGTTCTACCGCATCGTCGGCGGCCCGGCAGGCGATCACCGCAACTGGCCCCGAATCGAGAAATGGGCCGCCCGGATCGCTGCTGAGCTGCCCGGCCTCACACGAACCGCCGGGCACGCAGGTTGATACCGCGTCGGGCCGTTCCCGGGTCCGCAGCCGCGACGGTACCGCCAAGATCTCTGCGACACCGCTGGCCGTCGTCGATCCAGGGGCCAGCCGATGCTCGGCTCGGGATCGGTCGGACGCCGATGCACGCCTTGATCGGCGCGGGCGAGGTCGAGTCGGTGCGGATCGGGGCGGCTTTCGCCGTGTTCCGACCGACGCCCTCGACGCGTTCGTCCTCCGCCTGCGCACGTCTGGATCGCGCGGTGATGAGCCATGACCGCCGACGAGCGTCGACGTTCGGCCAACGGGCCTCGACGATCTACCTCGGTAAGGATGGGTACCGGCACGGCGCGCACCGTCAGGGACAGGATCGCGAGCGGGCGATGGCGGCGCAGCTGTGGACGGACGGCGGCTGGGTCTTCGCCACATCAACAGGTGGCCCGCTGAACCCGCGCACCGACTGGACGGACCGGAAGAACCTTCTCGCCAACGGCGGTACAGCGCGACATCGCCGGCC
>CAVSJZ010000088.1:0-129577 GCA_963728105.1 uncultured Actinomycetota bacterium
GGCGCGCGACAAGGGCCACGACCAGGTTGGCCCCAGCCAGCCGCGCGGCCAGCGCAGCCAGCGCCCCGAGCCACCAGCCCTGCGCGCCGCACACCGCCGCGGCCCCTGCCGCGACGACGCCGACGAGCCCCGAGACCCGCCTTGCGTGAATACGTCGGGCGAGATCCGCCGCGCACGGCCAGGTCGACCAGGCGCCGCGGCCTGCGCGTGTACCAGGGTTTGATCGCGTAAAGCCCGTTCATGGCATGGGAAGCGCCGGAGGGCGTAGTTCGCGGATCCGCGAACTACGCAACCCCTCGCATCTGATTGCCGACGAACGGGTTCGGCACACACCGTCTCCCGTCTGGCGGGCACGCAAGCGGCGGGTTATTGTCGGGCCGCCGGCCGTGACGTGGACCACAATAGGCCGGGGGCTCGGGGGCCGAATAGCCATGACTGCGGAAACCCAGGAACGGACCCAAGGCGGAAAGGCCCGGCTGGTCTACCCCGGCATGGGTGTGCTGTTCATGGTGTTGGTCTGCTGCTTCCTCTCGTGGGGCATCGCGGCCGACCTGACCACGCCGATGGTCGCGGGGTTCAAGCGCATCTTCGACATGACGACGTTCCAGGCGTCGCTCGTTCAGCTCTCCTACTTCGGCGCGTACTTCCTGCTCGCGCTGCCCGCCGCGTTCATCAACGAGCGGTTCGGCTACAAGGCGGGACTGCTCAGCGGGCTGGCGCTGGCGGCGCTGGGCGCGTTCGCGTTCTACCCGGCCAGCAAGATCATGACGTTCGAGGCGTTCCTTTTCGCGCTGTTCGCCATCGCCGCGGGTTGCTCGATCCTGGAGACTTCCGCCAACCCGTACGTGATCTCGCTGGGCCCGGAAGAATCCGCGACCCGACGGCTCAACCTCGCGCAGGCGTTCAACCCGCTGGGCACCAACATCGGCGTGCTGCTGGCTGCCACGCTGATCCTGCCCAAGCTCGAAGACCCCGTGAACATGGCGCAGCTGACGCCCGAGCAGCTGCAGGTCATCCGGGCCGGTGAGCTAGCCGCGGTGATGGGCCCCTACATCGGGCTCGGCCTGCTGCTGGTGGCGATCTGGCTGGTCGTCGCCATGCGCAAAGCGCCGACGATCGTCGAGGAGTTCCCCGACGCGGGCGACACCGGTGTGCGGGCGGCGTTCCGGATGCTGAGGTCCAACAAGCGCTACGTGTTCGGCGTGGTCGCGCAGTTCTTCAACGTGGCCGCGCAGGTGTGCACCTGGACCTACATCATCCAGTACGTCGAGCAGGCGGTGAACGGATCACTGGAGCTGGGCGGCTACCTGCTGCAGATCAGCCTCATCATCTTCCTCATCTCACGGTTCGTGATGACGTGGGTGATCGGCAAGATCCGGGCGACGAAGGTGCTCACCCTCATGGGCGGGCTCGCCGTCGCGCTGTGCGTGTTCGCCATGGTGTCGCCCAACGCGCTCGGGGTCGCCGCCTTAGTCGCGATCTCGATCTGCCTGTCGCTCATGTTCCCGACGATCTACGGCGTCGCGCTGGAAGGGCTCGGCCCGGCCACGAAATTCGGCGCCGCGGGCCTCGTCATGGCGATCGTCGGCGGGGCGATCATGCCGGTGGTGCAGGGCAAGGTGCTCGATGCCACCACCCCCGCCATCTCGTTCATCGTCCCGGCGATCTGCTTCGCCGTCGTCACCGCGTACGCCGTGTACGACCTGCGCGCCAAGCCCGTCAAGCCGATCCGATCGGCCGCCGACGAGGTAGCGTCGTGAGCAGGCGGCTCGCGACCCTCTCTTCCGCGATCACCGCCGCCGTCGCGCTGGTGGTCGCGGGCTGCGGCAGTGGCGGCGACCTCGCCGCGCAGCAACCCACCAACCGGCTCGAGGTCATGTCCTGGTGGACGTCGGCGTCGGAGAAGCCCGCGTTGGAGTCGCTGCTCGAGTCCTACAAAGCCGCGCACAGCGGGGTCACCGTCGTCGACGGCGCGGTGGCGGGCGGCGGGGGCAGCAACGTCTCGGTCGTACTGGCCTCCCGGCTGCAGGCGGGCGATCCCCCCGACGTCTGGCAGACGTTCGTCGGCTCGTCGACCCAGGCGTACGCGCGCAAGGGCCGGATCGCGGACGTCAGCTCGGTGTACGCGAGCACGAACCTCGCAGGCGTGCTCCCGAAGGGTGTGCTCGACGCCGTCACCGTCGACGGCAAGCAGTACAGCGTGCCCACCGGCAGCCACCGCAGCAACGTGCTTTTCTTCTCCAAGACGGCGCTGGCGAAGGCGGGCGTCACGCCGCCAGCGGCGGGCTACACCATGCCCGCGTTCCTCGCCGATCTCGCGAAGGTCGGCCAGTCCGGCGGCACCGGACTGTGCCTGGGCGGCAAGGACGCGTTCGCCTCCGCGGAGCTGTTCGAGAACATGCTGCTGTCCACCGTCGGCGCCGACGGGTGGAGCCGCATCGAGTCCGACCGCTTCGACTGGTCGGGCGACCAGGCGCGGTCGGCACTCGCAGGCTTCGGCAGCGCGCTCAACTACGCCGACCCGGCGAGCGACGGGCTCACCTGGGACCAGGCCACGAAGAAGCTCGCGGGCGGCCAGTGCGCGTTCGAGTCGTTCAACGACTCGGCCTACGGCGAGCTGATAGCAGACGGCGCCACGGAACAGACGATCGGTGCTGTGCCGTTCCCGGGCACCGAAGGCGCCTACCTGGCCGTCATCGACGCGTTCGTGGTGGCCCGCGACGCCGCCGACGGGCGCAACGGCCTCGACTACCTCCAGGTCGTCGCCTCACCGGAGGCCACCCTGAAGTTCAACGCGATCAAGGGATCGGTGCCGGTGCGCACCGACGTGCCGCTGAAGTCGCTGTCGGCCTACCAGCAGAGCGCGGCTCAAGCGTTGCGCGACAAGACGTTCCTGCTCTCGATCGTGCACGGCGAGGCGATGAGCCCCGCGTTCCAGCAAGGCTTCTACGATGCGATCGCCACCTACCGGGGCAGCCGCGACCCCGCGGTGTTCGCCAAGACCCTCTCCGATGCGGTGCGGGCAAACCAGGGTCTCAACGCCCCCTGACCCCTCAATGCGCCAGGGTCTTGAGGAGGACAACCAGCGCACCCGGCCGTACACCCACTCAGCCGCGTCGGCGTAGCCCTTGACCTCGAGGTACTCGCTCAGCTCCTTGTTGCCGACCGCACGGCCTTCCGCGAGCAGCTGCTCAACCTCCTTGAGCACGAGGGTGTTGCCCTCAATGGCGGTCGAGTGCTGTGCTTCCTCGAACCAGATTCCGCGCCAGATGTCCGCCGCTCCTGCGGATTCGGCAGGCCGCCCATGCGGTGCCGCAGCTCGGCGATCTGAAAGTCGAGCCGCTGGTAGACCTCAAGGCGGGGCGGCCGTCCGCGGGGGCTCACCACGCCAGCATGAGAGCGACCGGCACATGAGGCACGTGGCGTGGCGTGGCAGGGCCCTCGCAGAGTCCGTTGTCGCTTCGCAGGGTCTGTGGACCCTGCGACGTGCGTGCGCGGTCTGCGAAGTGGCCCTGGTTGGGCGCGAGCGCTGGTCGACACGCGCCGCTCAGCCGTAGGGGTGGAGGTCGCAGGCCGCGCCGCACCGGGGTGAGCGGGGCGGGTTGCTGGGGTGCGGATGGCGCCGATCAGCCCGGGCGGGTGGGGCAGGCGGGGCAGGGTGAGGTCGGGTTCTGCGGGTGACCTCGCCCCCCGCGGAGGCCGACTTGCTTCAGGGCAACCGGACTTCACCTCAAGATCACGAATCTTGACGTTTCCCCTCACTGAACTCCTTGACGGAGTTGACCAGGCCGACGACGTCACTCAGCATGGCTGCGATGTCGTCACTCCAGGGTGCCGATGTCCAGGGTGCCGAGCCCGTGGCGGCGGCAGCACTGCTTGTACTTGCAGCCCGAGCCGCACCAGCACGGCGCCGTGCGTGGCGGCGGCCACGCGGTCATCGGGATCGTGACGGTGCGCAGGTCCGGGTAGGGGTAGAGGTCGTCGTCACGGGGTTTGGTGACCTTCCGCGCGGCGAGGAAGGTGATGAAACCGGACACGTCCGCAGGTAGCTGTTGGACCCGCAGTCCATCCTGCTCCAGGAGCGCGCAGCGTCGCTCGACGCGCTGGCGGTGCTCGTCGCATGTCGCGCCCAGGTGAGCGGCCAGGTGCGGTCACCGCGCAATAAGGATGCGGAACTGTTCCTCGGGCCAGAACACCGAGAGGGCCGCTGTGGCGTATCGGTGGGTGCCGTCGACGCCGGCGGGGGACCAGCCTGGCTCGCTCATGGCGTCGACCATGCGTGACCGGCTGATCTTCGGTGAGGTGGAACGGGTGCATTGGTCGCGCACCGGGCAGGGGCGGCAGGTCCGCGCCGCGAACTTGATCGCAATGGCCGGGGCGCCGCGTTGGGTGACCGGGTTCCACCAGGTGCTGGTCCGGCCCTGGGGGCAGCGGGCCCGCCGGCCGTGGACGTCGATGTGGAAGCCGGCCCGGTCGAACCCGGCGCCGCCGGGCCTGCCGCGAGTGGTCGCCCAGCAGCGGGCTGACCAGGGCGACAGCCCCACCGGCGGTGACTGTCGAGGACCAGCTGCGCCGACGGGTAGCCCGAGTCGAGCAGGTGCTCGCCCGGCATCAGACCCCGCCGGGCCAGCTCGGCATGGATGGCAGTACCCCGAGCTGGGAATGGAGGCGGTCTGGAAGGTCGAGGTCGAGGACTTCCCCGCGTTCGTGGTGATCGACGACAAGGGCAGGACTTCTTCGCCGAGACCGCCGCGTCGACCCCGCACGTGAGCTTCCGCTGGTGAAACGGGTGCCCCGTATGGAGCTGAGCGGTCGCACTCGGTCCCGGCCTCGTCTCCCCGGCTGCCGTCATTGCAGCCGGCGGGGGCCCGCGTCCTCGGGTGTCGGCGGCGCCCCGACCACGATGCGCGCCCCCGACACGACGACCCCGTCGGGTCCGGCGAGCACGGGGTCGAGCACCAGCGACCGGACCTCGGGCAGGTCCTGGGCCAGCCGGTTGAGCCGTAGCACCAGGTCCTCCAGCGCGTCCAGCCGGGCGGGCGGCTCGCCGCGGTAGCCCGACAGCAGCGGGGCCGCCCGGGGTTCGCGGATCAGCTCGGCGGCGTCGACCGTGGACAGCGGAAGCGGCCGGTAGGCGCGGTCGCCGAGCAGTTCGCTGGCCATCCCGGAGAGGCCGAACGACAGTAGCGAGCCGAACGACGGGTCGTCTATCAGCGCGACGACGCAGGAGATGCCCGGACCCATCTCCTGCACGTACACCTCGTCGCATCCGCAGTCGCGGGACAGGTCGGCGAAGGCCTGGCGGGCGCCGTCGGGAGTCACGACCATCAGCCGCACGCCCGCGCCGTCGACCCGGTGCTGCCACTGCTCGACGGTGGCCTTGATCGCCACCGGGAAACCCAGCTGGCTCGCAGCGGCGACCGCCTCGCCCGCGCTGCCCACTCGCCGGAACGGCAGCATCTTGATCCCGTAGTGGCGCAGCAGCGCCACGCGCTCCTCGTCATCGAGCACGTGCTCGCGCTCGCCCGCGTGGCGATCGACGAGCGCCCGCGCCGTCCTGCACGTCGATCCTGGGTGGCCGGACGGTCTCGCCGGGCGGTGCCGTGCGCCAGCGCGCGTAGCGCACCGCGCGTCTGAGCGCGTCGACGGCCCGCTCTGGCGTGGGGTAGCTGGGCACGGACCCGCGGACGGGCACACCGTCGCGGTCGAGGACCGCGAGCTCGCGGTCGAGGACCGCGAGCTCGCCGAGCATCCCCTGGGTGCCGAGGAACGTGGTGACGACGGGCTTGCCCAACCCGGCCACCGCCGCGCGCAGCGCCTCGGCGTGCGCTGTGCCGGACATCGCCAGCGGTGGGACGAACACCACCACCAGCGCGTCGACCTCGTCGGACCGGCCTGCCGCGCCGACCGCGGCAGCCAGGCCCTCGGGGCTCACGGTCGTCCCGGCGTCGACCGGGTCACCCGCCAGCACCAGGTCCTCGCCCTGCAGCGCGTCGACCACCAGCAGATTGAGCGCGGTGGAGTTGCCGACCACCGCGACCCGCCCGCCCGCAGGCAGAGGCTGGTAGGCCAGCAGCTGGGCGACGTCGAACATCTGCGGCACATTCTGCACCCGGATGACGCCCGAGTGTTCGAACAGCGCCTGGACCCTGCTCTCATCGACCGGCGCCACAGTGGACGCCAGCGGCGTCGGGGTCTCCGCCCAGCGGCCGCTCTTCACCGCCACGATCGGCTTCGTGCGCGCGAGCCGGCGGGCCAAGCGGGTGAACTTGCGCGGGTTGCCGAACGACTCCAGGTACAGCAGCACGACGTCCGTGGCGGGATCGGTCTGCCAGTACTGCAACACGTCGTTGCCCGACAGGTCCGCGCGGTTGCCAGCCGAGACGAAGGTCGACAGGCCCAGCCCGCGCCCGGCGGCCTCCGCGAGCAGGGTGACGCTGAGCGCGCCGGACTGGCTGAAGAAACCCACCCGGCCTGCCGGGGGCAGGGCCGGGGCCAGCGTGGCGTTGAGCCGGACCTGCGGATCGGTGTTCGCGACCCCGAGCGCGTTCGGGCCCACCACCCGCATCCCGCGCGCGCGGGCCTCCTCCACGAGCAGGCGCTGGGCGCTCGCCCCGCCCGGCCCGGCATCGGCGAAGCCGCCACTGAGCACGACCAGTGCCTTGACGCCCTTGGCCAGGCAAGAGTCCATGACCTCGCTCACCACGGCCGCCGGCACGGCGACCACGGCGAGGTCCACGTCGTCCGGGATATCCGTCACCGCCGCATACGCGTGGACCCCGCGGACGGAGCGGGCCCTGGGGTTGACCGGGTACACCGGCCCGGCGAAGTTGCCGCTCAGCAGGTGCTGCAGCACCGCGTGGCCGATCTTCCGGGGATCCGTTGAGGCGCCGATCACAGCCACGGAGCGCGGGTGCAGCACGTTGTGCACGCTGCGTGCCTCGGCGCACTGCTCGCGGGCGGACCGGACCTCCAACGACCGCTCGGTGGGGTCGACGTCGAACTCCAGATGCAGCACGCCGTCGGCGAACTCGCGGCTGAGCTGGAAGCCCGCGTCCCGAAACACCCGCACCATCTTGGTGTTCTGCGCCATGACCTCGGCCTCAAAGCGGCGCACGCCACGCTCCCGGGCGGCCGCGGCGAGGTGCTCGAGCAGGATCGAACCCAGCCCGCGGCTCTGGTGGTCGTCGCGCACCACGAACGCGACCTCCGCCGGGCCGACAACGCCTTGGCCGTCCGGGCCGAGCGTGCCCTCGTAGCAGCCCACGGCGATGACCTCGTCGCCGAGCATGACGACCAGCGCCACCCGGGCGTGGTGGTCGACGACGGTGAGCCGCTCCAGGTCGCGCGGGGGGATGTGCGGGTACGCCGCAAAGTAGCGCATGTAGCGGGTGCGCTCGGAGAGCCGGGAGTGGAAGTCCACGATCGCGTCCGCGTCGCTCGGCAGGATCGGGCGCAGGTGCACCACACCGCCGTCCCACGCCACCACGTCGGCCTCCCAGTGCCGCGGGTACGCCGGTGCGGACGAGGCCGCCTGCGCGTCCGGTGTGGGCGGGGCCGCCCGTGCCTCGTCCATCCTGTTCTCCTCCCTACCCATGGTGTTTCCGTGGGTGCGCGGCCCGATCAGTCGCGCGGATCGTGGGGGTCAAGGCCGTGCAGCGGGAACACGGCTCGGCGCCCTTCGAGGATCGCGACGTCCGCCCGGTCCGTACCGGTCAGCCACGGCGCGTGCGCCACGTCAGCCTCGTCGGTCATCTCGATGGGCAGCGGAAGCTGGTGAGCCGGGAAGCGTACGCGACCCAGCCCGCGGGCACCGGACTGCGCGGATCCACATCGCGGTCCAGCACGGTGGCGCCACGTCGCAGTCGTCGTAGACGCAGAAGCCCGAGGCGCGGTTGGGCATCGCGTGGTGGCGGCCGCTGGCGATGTTCACCGCCCGGTCCGCCCGGCCACCACAGACCAGACAGCTCGCCTCGTGCATCCCCTCGAAGATCGGGTTGTCGTCCGTGCCGAGCCCGTGCGCGAAGTCGTCGCCCCTTTCCGGCGCCGCTCGCACGGCCTCCAAGGTACGACGGGACGTGGACCCGTTCCAGCTCGGCGTCGGGTAACGGCTCCGGCTCGACGAGGTCCACCCCGCCAGCACCCCGAGTTCGCGGGCCAGCCGCATGGTCAGGTCGAGACGGCAGGGTCCAGCGGGTGGTCCAGGTTGAACCGGTGGGGTGAGGAACTCCCGTGTCCACACCACCGCAGCTCGCGCGCTCATGCGGGAAAGCTAAGCGATCCGCGGCCGCGCGGAGCTGCCGAAGGTCCCGTCGGCGGCCGCGTGTCAGGTCACGGCCGTGCTCCGGTGGCGAACGGGGGGCGCGCGGTGGCCCGGCGGGTTCCCGACGTCGGCCTGCTGCGCCGTCGGGTGCGGGTCGAACGGGCGATGGCCGAGGTGGGCGGCAAGTAGTCCTTCGGCGAACCGAAGGACTACGAGCGGCGCGCGGTGCCGCTGCCGCGTTCGTGGTCGACGGCCTGGCCGCGCACCTGACACCGGCCGCCAACACCGCGCCCGCACCAGCCACCACCAGCGCCAAGAGGACACCCGCGCATGGAAATAACGATCTACGGCTGGAGTGCTAGCAGCGACCGATCGCCGAGGCGCGGAAGATCGAACACATAGAGTGCGACCGACGCCATGCGCGTGCAGCCACACTCCACCGCGTGCGAAACGCGGGCGTTTGGTCCTGGCATAGCGCAGCTGGCCGACTCGCAACGCGAGACGGCAGTCGTAACCCATGGACGCGACGACTGGAACGAGCGGCCGTGCTGACGGATCGCCCTTACCTTACCTGCGCCCATTCGCATCCACTGTAGACATCGCAGCACAAGGCTCGGTGCCATTGAACCAAGAAAGTGGATCATCAAGGAGGTGTTTCCGCTGGTCAGAGTGGTGGAGACGAGGGGAATCGAACCCCTAACCCCCGCCTTGCAAAGGCGGTGCTCTGCCAATTGAGCTACGTCCCCGTACCGAGCGGAACGTGCCCGCTCGGCGGAGCGGTCGCGAGGTCAGCTGTTGGTGGCCTCGTGCCACAGGTCCGACTCCGAGCGGGAGCCACGGACCTTCGAGAACACCAGCGCGCCCGCAGCGAGGGCGACGACCACGGCGATGATCTTCTTCATTTTGATGTCATCCTTGCCTGTCCCGGGGATGGGAGTGGGCCCAGCTGGATTTGAACCAGCGACCTCGTCGTTATCAGCGACGCGCTCTAACCAACTGAGCTATGGGCCCCTGCGGCTGGACCGAGGCTACCCCAGCGCCCCGAGCCGGCCTCAACCGGATACCGGGCGCGCTCAGTCGCGCTCCGAGAGTGTCACCTCGATGCCGCCGACCAGGTCGGCCGACACGTTGTAGACGAACGCGGCCAGCGTCACGGCGACCGCGAACAGCACGCTGTTGATCGCGCCGACGACCGCCGCGACGCCGAACACGCGGCCCGCGCTGATCAGCGGGCTGCCCCCGCTCGTCGAACCGGACACGAGGTCGGCGTAGGTCCCGTTGAGCCGGTCCCACACGCCGATGCCGTCCAGCACCCCGTAAAGGACGCCGATCGCGACCAGCCAGATCAGGAACAGCACCAGCGCGAGGACCAGCGCCAGCTTCAGCACCGACCACGGGTCGAGCCGCTTGAGCTGCAGGGCCGCCTGGCGCGGCGGCCGGCCGCGCATGCTGCGCGCGGCGGACGGGCCGCTGCCACGGCCGTCCTCCGGGCCGCCGGCAGGCGGCAGCTCCTCGTCCGCCGGCACGCCCGGCACGTCCAGGAAGGCCGTCGGGCCGTCGGGGTCCAGTAGGCCGCCGGCCGGGCGCTGCCGGGGGACGCTCCCGACGCTGGCCGCGACCGGATCCTGGCCGGGGACCCGGTGCCACGGCGGCGGACCCGCGGCGTCCGGGCCGGGGCCGGGGACGCCGGACGGCTCGGGATCGACGACCATGCGGCGCGGCTCGGCGCCCGCGGCCGGCTCGTGGCTGTGCCCGTTCGCGGGCGGCACCCGGAACTCGGCCGTCGCGTCGTCGCCGAGGGGGCGCGCCGGCTCGGTGCCCGGGCGGGTGGCGTCGCCGGGCGGGTCCGCCGCTGCGCCGCCGACGTCGGCCGTCGGGCCGCCCGGACCCGTCCGGCCGGCCCCGGCGGCGGGCGGGGTCGCGGTGGACGGGGCGACGCCCGCCGGGGGCGTGGCGGGAGCGGTCGCGGACTCGCCGGACCACGCCCGGCCCCGCAGGGCGCCCAGTGCGGACCAGCCCCGACCGGACGCGGGCGGGGCCGTGGAGCCGATGGGTTCGTGCGCGCCGTCGCTCTCCTGGCCGCTCTGCGCAGCGCCACCGGCCGGCCCCGTCGCGGTGCCGGCCGGGCCCTCGAACCCGCCGACCCGGGGGCCTCCGACGGGACCGGCGGACGACATGCCCCCGTTCGTCGCCTCCCGGACCGTGCCGTGCGGGTCCGGCGTGCCGTTGCCGGCGTCCGCGTTCCCGTGACCGTTGGGTCCCCCGTCGGAGGTCGCCAGCGGGAGGCCGGACGCGGGTGTGTCCGCTCCGTCGGATCCCGCCGGGACGGGACTGCCCGTTCCCGGCACGCCCTCGGTCCGGTCGGTGGCGATCCGGCCGTCGGGCTCGTCCGGGCTGCTCGGCGTGTCGTTCACGGGTGCGGGCTCTCCAGGTCGGGTCGGCGGCTCAGCTCAGCTCGGGGTCGTCGGCATCGTCCTCAACATTGCGCGCGACCGCCAGCAGCGTGGCCGTGTCGCCCAGGTTCATCAGGCGCACCCCCTTCGTCTGCCGGCCGGCCTTGCGCACCTCGCGCGCCGACGTCCGGATCACCCCGCCGGTCGAGGTGATCGCGTACAGCTCGTCGTCGATCCCGACGATGAGCGCGCCGACCAGGGTGCCACGCCTGCGGTCGTACTGGATGGTCAGAACCCCCTTGCCGCCGCGGCCCTGCACCGGGTAGTCCTCGATCGGGGTGCGCTTTGCGTAGCCGCCGGCCGTCGCGACCAGGACGAACCTGTCGGGCTGCACGACCGCGAGCGACAGCAGCGCGTCACCGCCGTTGAACCGCATCCCGAGCACGCCGGACGTGGCCCGGCCCATCGGGCGCAGCACCTCGTCGCTCGCGGTGAACCGGATCGACTGGCCCTCGGCGGAGACGAGCAGCAGGTCGTCGGTCGCGGAGCAGAGCACGGCCCCGACCAGCTCGTCCTCCTCGCGGAGGTTGATGCCGATCAGACCGCCGGAGCGGGGCGAGTCGAAGTCCGTCAGCCGCGACTTCTTCACCAACCCGTTTTTCGTCGCCAGGACGAGATAGGGCGCCGCCTGGTAGTCGGAGATCTGCATGACCTGCGCGATGTGCTCGTCGGGCTGGAACGCGAGCAGGTTGGCGACGTGCTGGCCGCGCGCGGACCGGTTGGCCTCCGGCAGCTCGTACGCCTTGAGCCGGTAGACCCGGCCCTTGTTGGTGAAGAACAGGATCCAGTCGTGCGTCGAGCAGACGAAGAAGTGCGCGACGATGTCGTCCTGCTTGAGCTGCGCGCCCTGCACGCCCTTCCCGCCGCGCTTCTGCGCCCGGTAGAGGTCGGTCTTCGTGCGCTTGGCGTACCCGGTCTGGGTTATCGTCACGACGACATCTTCGACGGCGATGAGGTCCTCGTTCGTGACGTCGCCGTCGTCGGCGACGATCCGCGTGCGCCGGTCGTCGCCGTGCTGCTCGACGATCTCGGTGAGCTCGTCGCGGACGATCTGCCGCTGCCGCTCGGGGCGCGCGAGGATGTCCTGCAGGTCGGCGATCTCGCGCTCGATCTCGGCCAGCTCGTCGACGATCTTCTGACGCTCCAGTGCGGCCAGGCGCCGCAGCTGCATGTCGAGGATCGCCTGCGCCTGGATCTCGTCGACGTCCAACAGCTCGATCAGGCCGTCGCGCGCGACCTCGACCGTCGCCGACGCCCGGATCAGCGCGATGACCTCGTCGAGCGCGTCGAGCGCCTTGACGTAGCCGCGCAGGATGTGGGCCCGCTCCTCCTTCTTGCGCAGGCGGTAGCGGGTGCGCCGGACGACGACCTCGATCTGGTGGCGCACGTAGTTGCGCACCATCTGGTCCAGCCGCAGCGTGCGCGGCACGCCGTCGACCAGCGCCAGCATGTTGACGCCGAAGCCGTACTGCAGCTGGGTGTGCTTGTAGAGGTTGTTGAGCACGACCTTGGCGACGGCGTCGCGCT
The DNA here is from genome assembly GCA_963728105.1 of uncultured Actinomycetota bacterium. Lineage (GTDB taxonomy): Bacteria > Actinomycetota > Actinomycetes > Mycobacteriales > Pseudonocardiaceae > Pseudonocardia. The sequence goes on from CAVSJZ010000088.1 coordinate 12,244, forward strand.
TGAGCGTGATGACGATCCGCATGCCGATGCGGTCGGAGCTCTCGTCGTTGATCTCGGCGATGCCGGCGATCTTGCCGTCGCGGTGCTGCTGTGCGATCGACTCGATGAGGTTGTCCGGGTTGACCATGTAGGGCAGCTCGGTGACGACGAGGATCGTGCGGCCCTTCGCGTCCTCCTCGGCCTCGACGACCGCGCGCATCCGCACGGAGCCGCGGCCGGTGCGGTAGGCCTGCTCGATGCCGTCGCGGCCGACGATGAGGCCCGACGTCGGGAAGTCGGGGCCCTTGATGCGCTCCATGAGCGCGGTGAGCAGCTCCTCGTCGGTCGCTTCCCAGTTCTCCAGCGCCCAGACGACGCCGGCGCCGACCTCGCGCAGGTTGTGCGGGGGGATGTTCGTGGCCATCCCGACGGCGATGCCGGCGCTGCCGTTGATCAGCAGGTTCGGGATGCGCGACGGCAGGACGTCGGGCTCCTGCGTCTTGCCGTCGTAGTTGTCCGAGAAGTCGACGGTCTCCTCGTCGATGTCGCGCAGCATCGCCATCGCGAGCGGCGAGAGCCGGCACTCGGTGTACCTCATGGCCGCGGCCGGGTCGTTTCCGCGCGAGCCGAAGTTGCCCTGGCCGTCGATCAGCGGGTAGCGCATCGACCACGGCTGGGCCAGCCGCACGAGGGCGTCGTAGATCGAGCTGTCGCCGTGCGGGTGGTAGTTGCCCATCACCTCGCCGACGACGCGCGCGCACTTGACGTAGCTGCGGTCGGGCCGGAAGCCGTTCTCCCCCATCGAGTACAGGACGCGCCGGTGCACCGGCTTGAGCCCGTCCTCGACCAGGGGCAGCGCCCGGCCGACGATCACGCTCATCGCGTACTCGATGTAGGAGCGCTGCATCTCCTGCTGGATGTCGACCGGCTCGGTGCGGTCGCCGCCGTCCCCGCCGCCGAGGGGCAGCATGGGGTCCAGGGTGTCGGTCACGGTCTCTTCCCTTCGCGCTTGTCCGCCGTCGCCCGAGTCGTCTGCTCGCTCCGCGAGCTCCGCTCAGACGTCGAGGAAGCGCACGTCCTTGGCGTTGCGCGTGATGAACGACCGGCGGGACTCGACGTCCTCGCCCATCAGGATGGAGAACAGCTCGTCGGCGGTCGCCGCGTCGTCGAGCGTGACCTGCAGGAGCACCCGGTTGGCCGGGTCCATCGTGGTCTCCCACAGCTCCTTGGCGTTCATCTCGCCCAGGCCCTTGTAGCGCTGCACGCCCTCTTCCTTCGGCAGCTTCTTGCCCGCCTCCCGGCCGGCGCGGACGAGGCCCTCCAGCTCCCGCTCGGTGTAGGCGAACTCCGGCTCCGCCCCCCGGCCCGACCACTTGATCTTGTAGAGCGGCGGCTGGGCGAGGAACACGTGCCCGTGCTCGATGAGCGGGCGCATGAAGCGGAACAGCAGGGTCAGCAGCAGCGTGCGGATGTGCTGGCCGTCGACGTCGGCGTCGGCCATGAGGACGACCTTGTGGTACCGCAGCTTGGAGAGGTCGAACTCGTCGTGGATGCCGGTGCCCAGCGCCGTGATGATCGCCTGGACCTCGGTGTTCTTGAGGACGCGGTCGATGCGCGCCTTCTCGACGTTGATGATCTTGCCGCGGATCGGGAGGATCGCCTGGAACATCGAGTCGCGGCCGGACTTGGCCGAGCCGCCAGCCGAGTCGCCCTCGACGATGTAGACCTCGGAACGGCTCGGGTCGGTGGAGCGGCAGTCGGCGAGCTTGCCGGGCAGGCCGCCGATGTCGCCCGCGCTCTTGCGGCGCACCAGCTCCCTGGCCCGGCGGGCGGCCGCGCGGGCCTGCGCCGACGACACCGCCTTGTTGACGATCGTCCTGGCCTCGGTCGGGTTGCGCTCCAGCCAGTCGGACAGCCACTCGTTGGAGACGCGCTGCACGAACGACTTGACCTCGGTGTTGCCCAGCTTCGTCTTGGTCTGGCCCTCGAACTGGGGTTCCTTGACCTTGACCGAGACGATGGCGGCGAGCCCCTCGCGGATGTCGTCGCCCGACAGGGCCGGCTCCTTCTCCTTGAGCAGCTTCTTGTCGCGGGCGTACTTGTTGACGGTGCTGGTCAGCGCCGCGCGGAAGCCCTCCTCGTGCGTGCCGCCCTCGTGGGTGTTGATCGTGTTGGCGAACGTGTAGACCGACTCGGTGTAGCCGGCGTTCCACTGCATCGCGACCTCGATCGACTGCCCGGGGCCGTCGGCCGTGTAGGAGATCAGCTTCTTGTGGATCGGGTCCTTGGACTTGTTGATGAACGCGACGAAGTCCTCGAGCCCGTTGGGGTAGCAGAAGGTCTGCTCCTTGACCTTCGCGACGAAGCCCTCGGCGTCGGGCTCCTCCGCGTGGCCGTTCGTGCCGTTGCGCTCGTCGCGCAGCACGATGGTCAGGCCCTTGTTGAGGAAGGCCATCTCCTGCAGGCGCCGGCTGATCGTCTCGATCTTGTAGTCGAGGGTCTCGAAGATGTCGCCGTCGGCCCAGAACGTCACGGTAGAGCCGGTGCGCTTGGTCGGCTCGCCCTTGCGCAGCGGGCCGGGCACCGAGCGGGCGTAGTGCTGGCGCCAGACGTGGCCGTCGGTGTGGATCTCGACGTCCAGCGCGCTCGACAGCGCGTTGACGACCGAGACGCCGACGCCGTGCAGGCCGCCGGAGACCGCGTAGGAGTCGCTGTCGAACTTGCCGCCCGCGTGCAGGACGGTCATGACGACCTCGACGGCCGGCTTCTTCTCCACCGGGTGCATGCCGACCGGGATGCCGCGCCCGTCGTCGACGACGCGGACGCCGCCGTCCTCCTGCAGCACGACCTCGACGCGCGTGGCGTAGCCCGCCATCGCCTCGTCGACCGCGTTGTCGACGACCTCCCAGATCAGGTGGTGCAGACCGCGCTCACCCGTCGAGCCGATGTACATGCCCGGACGCTTGCGGACGGCCTCGAGGCCCTCGAGCACCGTGATCGACGACGCGCTGTAGCCGCTCTTCTTCTCCGCCACGGGCTGCCTGTTCTCCTCGCCACGACGGGCCCCGGCGTGATCGCGCGGGACCGGCTGACCGGACACTTCGGGGGATCGTCCGGATCACGCCCTCCATCATACCGGTGCGGGCCGACAGAAAGCCGGTTAGGACACCCCTCACAGCGCCGCAGGACGGCGAACGCGCACTCGGTCGGGTGGCGACGCCGGGCAAGCGGTTCGCGAGTGGCTGAGAGGCCGTCACGACGCGCTGAGCGGACGCCCACCCACTCTCCCACGCGACGGCCGGTCCTGGATCGCGTTCGGGCTCGGGAACCGCCATATGTCGCCACGTGCCGGTCGGGGTCGGCGTCGCGACGGCCATATGTGTCCACGTGGCGGCTGGGCCGGGACGTGCAGCCGGTGGTGCCGGCCCGCCGTCAGCCGTAGGTGTCGCGGGGGCCGCGGCCGCGGACGGTGCGGGGCCCGTGCCGCCAGGTCGGGCCGCTCGGCCCCACGACGCGGATCCGCTTCACGACGTCCCGGCCGACGGCGGCGGCCAGCCGGGCCAGCAGCTGCCGCTGCAGGGTGCGCAGCTGGGTGGCCCAGGCCGTCGACTCCGCCTGCAGGACCAGCTCGCCGTCGCGCAACGACACCGGCGTGCAGTGGTCGGCGATCTCGGGCCCGACGAGGTGCGGCCAGCGGCCCAGCACGGTCGCGTCGGTCAGCCGCGGCGACCAGCCGCGGTCGAGCGACACCCGCGCGACGAGCCGGCCGAACGGCTGCGGGTCGCGCTCGTCGGGGCCCGCGCCCGACCAGCGGCGGCGCCGTCCACGCCGCGCCGACGGCGGGCGTCCGGCAGACTCCGCCGCGCGGGCCGCCGCCCGCTGTGCCGACGCCTCCCGCGCGGCCCGCAGCGCGTCCCGGGCGATGTCCGAGCCGCGCCGAGCGGTGTCGTCCCCGCCATCCCCAGGGCTGGGGACAGGTGACCCCGAACCGGACACGACAGACGGTCGAGAGCCGTCGACGGGCGGTCGTTTCCGCCCGTCATCCCCGGCGCGGCCGGAGTTATCCACAGTATCCACAACTTTGTCCCCAGGCTGTGGCGATCACGTCTGCTGGCCCGTTGCCGCCGGACGGCCCACCCGGCCGCCGCCCACCGTGAGCCGCGTGCCGGCGAGCTCGGCCGGGACGTCCTCGTCGACGGCCGCCGTGACGAGCACCTGCTCGGCCTGGCGGGCCACGGTGACGAGCGCGCGGCGGCGGGCAGTGTCGAGCTCCGCGAACACGTCGTCGAGGACGAGCACGGGCTCCGCGTCGTCGGCGCACAGCAGCCGGTAGGACGCCAGGCGCAGCGCCAGCGCCAGCGCCCACGACTCGCCGTGGCTCGCGTACCCCTTCGCCGGGCCGGGCCCGAGAACCAGCTCCAGGTCGTCGCGGTGCGGGCCGACCAGGCACACCCCGCGCTCGACCTCCTGCGCGCGCACCCGGCCGAGCGCGGCGAGCAGGGCTTCCTGCAGGTCGGCCGGGTCGGCGTCGGGCCCGGGCTCCTCGCCGAGGCTGGACCGGTAGGCCAGCGCGATCGGCGCGGAGGTCGGGGCGATCTCCGCGAACGCCGCGACGGCGTGCGGCGCGAGCGCGGCGACCAGCGCGAGGCGCCCGGCCAGCAGCTGCGCCCCGTGGGCGGCGAGGTGGCCGTCCCACACGTCGAGCGTGCGCAGGTCGGACCGGCCCTGGCGGGCCGTCTTGAGCAGGGCCGCGCGCTGGCGCAGCACCCGGTCGTAGTCGGAGCGCACGCCGGCGAACCGCGGATGGCGCGCGACCAGCAGATCGTCGAGGAACCGCCGGCGCTCGCCGGGGTCGCCGCGCACGAGCGCGAGGTCCTCCGGCGCGAACAGCACGGTCCGCAGGATGCCGAGCACGTCGCGGGGCTTGGCGGGGGCGCGGTTGATCCGGGCCCGGTTGGGCCGCCCGGCGGCGATCTCCAGCTCGATGCCCAGCTCGCGCCCGCGGTGCACGACCTGGCCCCGCACGACCGCCCGCTGCGCCCCCCGGCGGATCAGCGGGGCGTCGGTGGCGACGCGGTGCGAGGCGAGCGTGGCGAGGTAGCCGGCCGCCTCGACGAGGTTGGTCTTGCCGACCCCGTTCGGCCCGACGAGCACCGTGACGCCGGGTTCCAGCTCCAGCTCCGCCTCCTCCCACGACCGGAAGTCGGTGACGGCGAGGCGCCGCAGGTACACGCCGGGTCAGCCGGGCAGGCGGACCGGCATCAGCAGGTGCAGGTAGCCGGCGGCCGGGTCGGGGGCCGGGGCGTCGGTGGCCTCGCCGTCGGCGGGTGGCGGCGACAGCGGCCGGACGAGCGCCGGCCTGTTGGGCGTGGTGAACGTCAGCTGGGCCCGCTCGGCGTGCAGGGCGCCCATCGCGTCGAGCAGGTAACCGGGGTTGAACGCGATCGTCAGCGGCTCGCCCTCCAGCTCGGCCGGCAGCTCCTCCTCGGCCGACCCGACGTCGTCGCCGCCCGCTGCGAGGCGCAGCCCGTCGTCGGAGAGCTCGAGCCGCACCTGCGCGACGCGGTCGGTGACGAGCGCGACCCGTTTGACGGCCTCGACGAGTCCGGCGACGTCGACGGTCGCGGCCGTCGTGTGGTCGGTCGGGACGAGCTGGCGGAACCGCGGGAACTCGGCGTCGAGCAGGCGGGTCGTCGCGCGCCGGCCGCCGCCGGTGAGACCGAGCATGCCCTCGCCAGCGGACAGGGCGATCTGCACGCGGCCGGCGCCGGTGAGCGTCTTCGCGACGTCGGACAGGGTGCGGGCCGGGATCAGCACCGCGCTGGACAGCTCGGTGTCCTCCGGCTCCCAGTCGAGCTCGCGCACGGCGAGGCGGAAGCGGTCGGTGGCGGCGAGCGTGAGCCGCGAGCCCTCGATCTCCATCCGGATGCCCGTGAGCATCGGCAGCGTGTCGTCGCGGCCGGCCGCGACCGCGACCTGGCCGACCGCCAGCGCCAGCTCGTCGGCCGCGACGGTGCCGGCGAGCTGCGGCATCGCCGGCAGCTGCGGGTAGTCCTCGACCGGCATCGTCGGCAGGCTGAAGCGGCTGTTGCCGCAGCTGATGGTGGCGCGGGAGCCGTCGACCACCAGGTCGACGGGCTTGGACGGCAGCGCGCGCGTGATGTCGGCCAGCAGCCGGCCGGACACCAGCACCCGCCCGGGATCGCCGATGGTCGCGTCGAGCTCGACGCGCGCCGAGGTCTCGTAGTCGAACCCGGAGACGCCCAACCGGTCGCCGTCCGGTCCACCGAAGGCCTCGACCAGCACGCCGCCGAGCACGGGGACCGGCGGCCGCGAGGGCAGGCTGCGCGCCACCCACGCGGCGGCGTCGGCGAGGACGTCGCGTTCGACCCGGAACTTCATGGAGACCTCTCGCGCTGGCGGTGGGGTTTCGGGCAGACCCTCTCACGGTGGTCCGACGTTTTCCGGCCCGGCGGGACCGGCGGGGCTCTCACCGTAGGGCCTGCCCGCTCGCGGTGTCACGCCGGTCGGCTGCTCCCCGGCCGGGGGACGAGCCGGCCGCTCCTCCACACCGCAACCTCTCTTCTTCTTCCCTGAAGAAAGGGATCCCGTAGCAGTGATGACGCCTGTGGGTTGTGGGGATCGCCGCCGTCCGTGCAGGTCACGCGGTGCGGCGTGGTGTGGGTGGCGGCCGGGGACGGGCCGTGGGCGGTCGGCGGCGGCCGTGGACGGAGCGCGCTCCGGGCGAGCTGTCCCCGGCCGGCCACCGGTTGTCCACGGATCCGGCGGCGTCCGTCCACGGCCCGGCATGTGCGCATCCACAGAGTTGTCCCCAGATGTGGGTGAAGGCGTGGTCGCACATCAACTCAGCGCGACGGATCCCGGCCGGATCCGGTGGGCGTCGCGGCCACCGGACACCCACGGGGACACCGCCCGGCACACCCGGGTCAACACGGTGTGACCACATCAGGTGACGCTGCGATGACCACGGGCGACGAGCGGGCGTTGCGGAGCGGTGGACGCGCGGCGCGTCCGGGTGGTGGCCGGCGGCGTTCGGGTGGTCACCGGTGGGCAGGGAAGGCCTCGCCCGGTGCCCGCCGGAGCTGCCCCGAGCTCCGGGCCTCTGTGCACAGCTGTGGCTAAAGGGTGTGGATGGACGGCTGCGAACGGTGGGAGCGGAGGGATATGAGGAGGGGATCCGGCGAGGGCGGCGGCCGGACGGGACGGCGCAGGCCGCGACTCGTCCCGGCCCGGACCCCGACTCGTGGCGGTCCAGACCCCGACTCGCGGGGCGGCAGACCCCGACTCGCCGGGCGAGGGCGCGACTCGTCCCGGTCCAGACCCCGACTCGCGGGCGGCCGGCCGACCCCGCGTCAGTGGCGGGCGCGCTGCTTGATGCGCGCCGTCAGCTCCTGCACCTGCTCGAAGGTCTTGCGACGCTGCGCGATCTCGTTGCGGATCTTCTTGTCGGCGTGCATGACCGTGGTGTGGTCGCGGCCGCCGAAGGTCTGCCCGATGCGCGGCAGGGAGAGGTCGGTCAGCTCGCGGCAGAGGTACATCGCGATCTGCCGGGACTGGGCGAGCGCCTTCGTCTTCCCCGGCCCGCACAGCTCGTCCATCGTGACGTCGAAGTACTCGGCCACCACCGCCATGATCGTCGCGGCCGTGATCTCGGACGTGGCGGCGTCCGGGATGAGGTCGCGCAGGACGATCTCGGCGAGCTGGGTGTCGACGGGCTGCCGGTTGAGCGAGGCGAACGCCGTGACGCGGATGAGCGCGCCCTCGAGCTCGCGGATGTTGCGCTCGATGCGCTCGGCGATGAACTCCAGGACGTCACCGGGCACGGCGAGCCGGTCCTGGGCGGCCTTCTTGCGCAGGATCGCGATGCGCGTCTCCAGCTCGGGCGGCTGGATGTCGGTGATCAGGCCCCACTCGAACCGCGTGCGCATCCGGTCCTCGAGCGTCTCCAGCCGCTTCGGCGGCCGGTCGGAGGACACGACGATCTGCTTGTTGGCGTTGTGGAGCGTGTTGAAGGTGTGGAAGAACTCCTCCTGCGTGCCCTCCTTGCCCTCCAGGAACTGGATGTCGTCGACGAGCAGCACGTCGACGTCCCGGTAGCGGCGCTGGAAGGCGACCTTGCGGTCGTCGCGCAGGGAGTTGATGAAGTCGTTGGTGAACTCCTCGGTGGACACGTAGCGCACCCGCATCCCCGGGAACAGCCGCTGCGTGTAGTGGCCGACCGCGTGCAGCAGGTGGGTCTTGCCCAGACCCGAGTCGCCCCAGACGAACAGCGGGTTGTACGCGCGGGCCGGCGCCTCGGCGACCGCGACGGCCGCGGCGTGGCTGAAGCGGTTGGACGCCCCGATGACGAACGTGTCGAAGATGTACTTCTCGTTCAGCCGGGTCTGCGAGCGAGGGGTGACGGGGTCGGCGGGTGGCCCGGCGTAGGTGGGCCAGACCTCCTGGCCGCGCGCGTGCCCCTCGCCGTTCGGCCCCGCGGTCCCGTTCCCGACGGCGCCGGGCGCCGAGGGGACTGGTCCCGATCGGCCCGGCACCGTTCGGCCCGGCGGCGCCGGGAGCGGGGTCGAGCGGGCCGGTGGTGGGACCGCCGTCGGCCAGCGCCGTCCGGCCGTACGCGCCGGGGTCGGGCCCGGCGCCGCCGCCGCGCCCGGCCGGCTCGCGCCCTGGCGGGTCGGGGACCTCGGTGCCGCCCGACGCGGCCGAGGCGTCGACGACGACCGCGAGGTTGACCTGCACGCCGAGGTGGCGGCCCAGCGCGTCGCTGATCGGCCGGCGCAGGATGCGCTCGATGGCGTCCTTGGCGAACTCGCTCGGGGCGGCGAGCAGCGCCGTGCCGTCGATCAGGCCGAGCGGGCGGGTCAGCCGCAGGAACGCGCGCTGCTGCGGGGACAGCGGCGGGTCGCCCGCGCCGGCGGAGCTGCCGGACAGGTCGGCGATGACCCGGTTCCAGACCTGCCCGAGATCTCCTGGTTGGTCGGCCACCGGTCGGTGCCTCCCCTCCGGACGGAACCCGATCATCCCCAGACTTGTCCACACCTGTGCGCAAGGGACCGTACGCGGGCACGCCGGCTGAACCCCACCCGCCCTCGGCTGGACGGATGAAGCTGTCGGCGAGGATCCCCCCGGATCTCGTGGTGGTCGGGCACGCTAGCAAGCCGGAGCGAGTCGCCACAAGATGGCCGGCGCGGGGCGGTTTGACCCCCCTTCGCGCGGCTGCGTACCCTGGCCGTCGAGCGTGCCCATCGCGGGCACCGTCCTGTCAGCACCACGACCATCGGCCATCGGCGTCCTGCGCGCGGCCGTCGATCAGGAGAGCGACCGTGAGCAAGGGCAAGCGCACCTTCCAGCCGAACAACCGCCGCCGTGCGCGCACGCACGGGTTCCGGCTGCGCATGCGCACGCGCGCCGGTCGCGCCATCGTCTCCGCCCGGCGCCGCAAGGGCCGCGAGCGGCTCTCGGCCTGAGCGCCCGCCGACCGCGGAGGTTCCCGTGCTGCCGGTGGAATCCCGGCTGACGCACCGGGACGAGTTCGCGACGACGATCCGGCGCGGTCGCCGCGCCGGCCGTCAGCGTCTCGTCGTCCACCTGCACCGCGTCGACGAGCAGGCCCGCCCGCGCGCCGGCTTCGTCGTGAGCAAGGCCGTGGGCGGCTCCGTCGTGCGCCATCGCGTCGCCCGGCGGCTGCGCCACCTGGTCGCCCCCCGGCTGGCCGTGCTGCCGCCCGGTTCCCGGCTGGTCGTGCGGGCGCTGCCCGCGGCCGCCGCGGCGTCCTCCGCCGAGCTCGGCGTCGACCTGGACGGCGGCCTGCGCGCCGCCCTGCGCCCGCCGGACCGGCCGGCGTGACGCGGCTCCTCGTGCTCCTGGTCCGCGGCTACCAGGTCTGGATCTCACCCTTCCTGCTGCCGAGCTGCCGCTTCGAGCCCTCGTGCAGCAACTACGCCCTCGAGGCCCTCCAGGTCCACGGCGCGCTGCGCGGGACCTGGCTCACCGTGCTCCGCCTGCTGCGGTGCGGTCCGTGGCACCCTGGGGGCGTCGACCTGGTGCCCCCGGCCCGCACCGACTCCAGGCCCCACTCCGAGGAGCAAGCGCCGTGCTGAACTTCATCTACTACCCGGTCTCGTTCATCCTGTGGGCCTGGCACAAGGCGTTCTCCTTCCTGCTCCCCGGTGACGGCTGGGCCGGCGGCATCGCCTGGGCGCTCTCGGTCGTCTTCCTCGTCTTCACCCTCCGCGCGATCCTGTACAAGCCGTTCGTCAGCCAGGTGCGGTCGATGCGGAAGATGCAGGAGTTCCAGCCGGAGCTGCAGAAGGTCCGCAAGAAGTACGCCAACGACAAGCAGAAGCAGGCCGCGGAGATGCAGCGGCTGCAGCGCGAGCACGGCGTCAACCCGATCGCGGGCTGCCTGCCGGTCGCGCTGCAGGTGCCGGTCTTCATCGGCCTGTTCCACGTGCTGCGCTCGTTCGGGCCGGTCAACGCCCAGGGCGTCCCGGTCAACCTCGACGGCTCGGTCCGCACGCAGAACTACTTCTTCGACCACGCCGGCGTGGTGTCGTTCAACAACGCCAGCCTCTTCGGCGCGAAGCTCGGTTCGTGGGTGACGCAGGGCCCGGTCGAGCTCGCCGCGGCCGGCACGACGCTCACGAACATGATCATCGTGATGATCCCGCTGATGATCGCGGCGGGCATCTTCACCCACATCACGGCGCGGCACTCCGTGGCCCGTCAGCAGGCGTCCGGCCAGGGTGCGGACAACCCGCAGACGGCGATCATGCAGAAGCTGATGCTCTACGTGTTCCCGATCGGCGTCGTCGTCGGTGCGCCCTTCCTGCCGCTCGCGATCCTCATCTACTGGGTCTCGAACAACCTGTGGACGCTGGGCCAGCAGTACGTCGTCTACCGCCGGATCGACGCCGAGCAGGCCGAGAAGCGCGACCAGGCCGCCGCGAACCGCCAGGCGCTCGCCCCGAAGGTCGGGCAGAAGCCCGTCCGGCCCGAGCAGGTGCGGCCCGCCGCCCGGACCGACGAGGCCGCGGACACCGCCGACGCCGCCACCGACACCGACACCGACACCACTGCCGACACCGGCCCGGACGCCGCCGCCCCGCCCGCCAAGAAGCCGGGCGCGAAGCCGGTCACGCGCAAGCCGCGCACGCCCGCGCCGGGCGGCCGGAACCCCGGCGGCGGCGCGCGGACCCGCGGGAACGGTGCCGCGGCGGCCGCGGGCGGGAAGGGCGCGTCCGGGACGAACGGCACGTCCCGCAGCGGGGACGGAAACGCGGGACGCACCGGCGGCGAGTCGACCACGGGAGCGCGGCGACCCCGCAAGCGCCGCTGACCACGGACCACCTGCGACCGCCCTGCGGGCGGTCGCCGCGGCGGCGCACGGCCTCGGGCCGGACGCCGCCGCACCCGGAGAGGAGACGACAGCGTGGCCAAGACTGCGCAGGACGGGCCGGTCAACGGCCCGGCGAACGGCTCGGCGAACGGCCCGGCGAACGGCTCGGCAAGCAGCCCGGCAAGCAGCTCGGCAAGCGGCGAGGACCAGCTGGTCCGCGAGGGCGACATCGCCGGCGACTACCTCGAGCGTCTGCTCGACCTGCTGGACTACGACGGTGACATCGACCTCGACGTGGAGGCCGGGCGCGCGGTGGTGAGCATCGACGGCGGGGAGGACCTGGACAAGCTCGTCGGCGACCGGGGCGCGGTGCTCGAGTCCCTGCAGGAGCTGACCCGCCTGGCGGTGCAGCAGGTGTCGGGGAGCCGCAGCCGGCTCATGCTCGACATCGCGGGGTGGCGTCAGGGTCGCCGCGACGAGCTGACGGAGCTGGGCGTGCGCACGGCCAAGGAGGTGCTCGACACCGGCTCTTCGGTCCGCCTGCGGCCGATGACGCCGTTCGAGCGCAAGGTCGTGCACGACGCGGTCGCCCGGGTCAAGGGTGTCTCCAGCGAGAGCGAGGGCGAGGAGCCGCGGCGCCAGGTCGTCGTGTTCCGCGGCTGACGGGCGGGCTTGCCGTGATCGGCTCATGATGGCCGCGACCGCGGATGCGCTGTTCGGCGAGCGCCTCGCGCTGGCCCAGCGCTACGCCGAGCACCTCGCCTCGACCGGGGTCGAGCGCGGGCTCATCGGGCCGCGCGAGGCGCCGATCGTGTGGGACCGGCACGTCCTCAACTGCGCGGTCGTCGCTGATCTGGTGCCGGACGCCGCGCGGGTGGTGGACGTCGGCTCGGGTGCCGGGCTGCCCGGGATACCGTTGGCGCTGGCCCGACCGGACCTGGAGATCGTCCTCGTCGAGCCGCTGGCCCGGCGGGTCGAGTGGCTGCGCGAGGTCGTCGACGACCTCGGGCTGGCCGTCGAGATCGAGCGCGGCCGCGCCGAGGACCCGTCGGTGCGGCGCCGGTGGGAGGGAGCGGACGTGGTCACCGCCCGCGCCGTCGCGCCGTTGCACCGACTTGCCGCGTGGTGCCTTCCGTTGCTGCGGGTCGGTGGGATGATGCTCGCCGTCAAGGGTGTCACCGCCCCCGACGAGGTGCGGCGCGACGGTGGCGCGGTCACCCGGCTCGGCGGCGGCTCCCCCCGGGTCGAACACGTCGGGGCCGGGGTGGTCGAGCCGCCCAGCACGGTGGTCGTCATCGAGCGCCTGGATCCGCGGCGCAGGAGAGGGTGAGCGTGGAGCAGCAGTACCGGTGCAGTCGGAGCGGGCGCGGATGAGCGCCGTTTCACGTGAAACATCGATGACCCCGATCGCCGAGGAGGCGGAGCGGGCCGCGCGGGTGCTGCACCCCGACCGGCACCGCATGCCGCGGCCGTCGCGCCGGCGGGTGCTGACCGTCGCGAACCAGAAGGGCGGCGTCGGCAAGACGACCAGCACGGTCAACCTTGCGGCGGCGCTGGCACTGCACGGCGTGCGCGTCCTGGTCATCGACCTCGACCCGCAGGGCAACGCGTCGACCGCGCTCGGCGTCGAGCACCGGCTGGGTACACCGTCGGTCTACGAGGCGCTGCTGGGCGAGATCGGGCTGGCCGAGGCGACCGTCGCGAGCACGGCGTCGCCGGACCTGCTGTGCGTGCCGGCCACGATCGACCTGGCCGGGGCCGAGATCGAGCTCGTGAGCATGGTCGCGCGGGAGAACCGGCTCAAGCAGGCGCTGTCGCCCGAGGTGCTCGACGAGCTGGGCGTCGACTACGTGTTCGTCGACTGCCCGCCGTCACTCGGCCTGCTCACGGTCAACGCGCTGGTCGCCGCGGACGAGGTGCTCATCCCGATCCAGTGCGAGTACTACGCGCTGGAGGGGCTGGGCCAGCTGCTGGCCAACATCGACCTCGTCCGCGCGCACCTCAACACCGCACTGCACGTCTCGACGATCCTGCTGACGATGTACGACGGGCGGACGAAGCTCGCCGACCAGGTGACCAACGAGGTGCGCGACCACTTCGGCTCGACCGCCCTGCGCACGGTGATCCCGCGCAGCGTCAAGGTGTCGGAGGCGCCGGGCTACAGCCAGACCGTGCTCGCCTACGATCCCGGTTCACGCGGCGCGATGAGCTACGTCGACGCCGCCCGCGAGATCGCCGAGCGCGGCGTGCTGCTCGACGGGCCCGACGGCCGTCACCGGGGGTAGGGACATGACCGATCGGCCGCAGCGCAAGGGCGGTCTGGGGCGCGGTCTCGCCGCGCTCATCCCGAGCGGCCCGCTGCCGACGACGCCGCCCCGCCCGGTGTTCCCGGGTTCGGCCGCGCCCGGCCGGGCCGGGACCGACGGCGGACCGGCCGGCGGGAACGGCGCCCTTCTCGCCGACGGCCCGGCCGACGTGGCGGGCGACCTGTCCGTCGACGGCCCGGTCGACGGCCCGCCGACGGGTGACGGCGAGGTCGACGCCCCCCGGGCGGCCGACGCGTCCCGCGGTGCGGACGGCGTCGACGGGACCGCCGCGCTCGCGGAGTACCGCGAGATCGCCGTCGACGCGGTCGTCCCCAACCCGCAGCAGCCACGGACCCAGTTCGACGAGGAGTCGCTGGCCGAGCTGGAGCACTCGATCCGCGAGTTCGGCCTGCTGCAGCCGGTGGTCGTGCGCGAGACCGCGCCCGGTCGCTTCCAGCTCGTCATGGGCGAGCGCCGGTGGCGCGCGGCCCAGCGCGCCGGCCTCGCGCAGCTGCCGGCGATCGTCCGGCGCACCGGCGACGACGCGATGCTGCGCGACGCGCTGCTGGAGAACATCCATCGCGTCCAGCTGAACCCGCTCGACGAGGCGGCGGCCTACGAGCAGCTGCTGGCGGAGTTCGGGGTGACCCACACCGAGCTCGCCGACCGGCTCGGCCGCAGCCGGCCCGTCGTCACGAACACGATCCGGCTGCTGAAGCTCCCGGTCCCGGTGCAGCGCCGGGTCGCCGCCGGGGTGCTCTCGGCGGGGCACGCCCGGGCGCTCCTCGGCCTCGAGGACGCCGGGCAGCAGGAGGAGCTGGCCGCCCGGGTCGTCGCCGAGGGCATGTCGGTGCGGGCCACCGAGGAGGCGGTCGTGCTCCTGCGCGGCGCCGCCCCGGCCGCGCCGAAGCGGGCGCGCCGCCGCCCGATGCAGGCGCCCGGCGTGCAGGACCTCGCCGACAGCCTCTCGGACCGCTTCGACACCCGGGTACGGGTCGAGCTGGGCCAGCGCAAGGGCCGGATCGTCGTCGAGTTCGGGTCGGTGGAGGACCTCGAGCGGATCGCCGCACTGATGAAGCCCGGCGAGGGGCGGTAGGCGCGGCCGGCAGCTCGCGTGCCCGCGGCGCCGGGTGCGAGAGTCGGGCCATGACGCCCGAGGACGAGGTACTCGCCGCCGCCCGGGAGCGGGCCGCGGCGATGGCGGACGCGGACGAGGACCGTGTGCGCCGCCTGTTGCATCCGCGGTTCGAGTGGGTCTCCCACCGCGGCGACGTGCTGGACCTCGAGTCCTACCTGGCCGCTAACCTCCGCGGCCCGGTCCGCTGGTACGGGCAGGAGCTGTGGGAGCCGACCGTCCGCGTCGTCGGGGACGCGGCGGTGCTGCGCTGCGTCGTGGTGGACTCGGTCGGCCGGGGTGGCGGTGGCCCCGAGACGTTCGTCATGCCGGTGACCCAGACCTGGGTCCGCGGCGCGGAGGGGTGGCGGTGCCTCGCGGGGCATGCCGGGCCGCGGCTGGAGCCGGGTGACCCGGTGCCGTGAGGTCGTGCGGCCGGTCCCCCGATGTTTCACGTGAAACAGCCCGGTCGACGAGGCGGGCGTACAGCGTCCCGAGGGCGATCCCGTCGGCGTCGGCCGCGATCGGCAGGAGCGACGTCTCGGTGAGTCCCGGCAGGACGTTCACCTCCAGGACCTGGACCCGGCCGGCGTCGTCGACCACCGCGTCCATGCGCGAGATGTCCCGCAGCCCGAGGAGGCGATGCGCGGCGAGGGCGGTCTCCGCGAGCCGCGCGGTGACGGAGTCGTCGAGCCGGGCCGGGCAGTGGAACGCCGCGGCGCCCGGCGTGTAGCGGGCGGTGTAGTCGTAGAAGCCGCCCTTGGCGTCGACCTCGACGGCCGGCAGCGCGCGCAACCCGTCACCGTCACCGTCACCGCCGTCGATGGCCCCGTCGATGTCTACGACGCTCACCGCGACCTCGGTCCCCGTGACGAACCGCTCGGCCAGCACCGTGTCGCCGTAGGCCAGGCAGCTGACCATCGCCGCGGGCAGCTCCGCCGCGTCGGTGACGACCTGGGCGCCGAGCGCGGACCCGCCCTGGTCGGGCTTGAGCATCAGCGGCAGCCCGAGCCGGTCGACCATGGCGTCGAGCAGTGCCTGCGCGCCGAGGGCCCGGAACGCGGCGTGCGGCAGCGCGACCCAGTCCGGGGTGTCCAGGCCGGCGCGGGCGAGCTCGGCCTTCGCGGTGGGCTTGTCCCACGCCCGGCGGCAGGCGTGCGCCGGCGTCCCGACGAAGGGGACGCCGAGCAGCTCCAGGACCTCCTGCACCGAGCCGTTCTCGCCCTCGCCGCCGTGCAGCGCGATGGCGACGGCGTCGGGCGGGTCGGAGCGCAGGCGCGCGACCAGCTCCGTGTCGACGTCCCACTCGCGCACCTCGACCCCGACGCCGCGCAACGCCGTCGCCAGCCGCCGGCCCGACCGCAGGGACACCTCGCGCTCATGGGAGAGCCCACCCGCGAGCACCGCCACCGTCCGTTCGGTCACGCCGCGAACCCTATCCCCCTGCTAACGAACGGCACTTTCGTCACATAGGTGCTCACGAAAGTGCCGTTCGTTAGGTACAGGGGCGGGGTCAGGGGGTCCAGGGGGACGGCGTTTGGGGGCCGCTGCCCAGAACGGGCCGCGCGCCCGCGCCGAACGTGTGCACCACGTCGAGCTCCGCCTCCAGCACCCGGGCCAGCCGCCGGACGCCCTCGGTGATGCGCTCCGGCGTCGGGTAGCAGTACGACAGCCGCAGCTGCCGGCTGCCCAGCCCGTCCGCGTAGAACCCGGTCCCGGACGCGTACGCCACCCGGGCGCCCACCGCGCGCGGCAGCATCGCCTTCGTGTCGACGCCCTCGGGCACCGTGAGCCACACGTAGAACCCGCCGTCGGGGACGTTCCACGTGCACCCTTCGGGCAGGTGGGTCTCCAGCGCGCGCAGCATCGCGTCCCGGCGCTCGCGGTAGGCCTCGGTGAACACCTTCACCTGGCTGCGCCAGTCGTGGCCGGCGAGGTAGCGCGAGACGAGCATCTGGGTGAAGCTCGGCGGGCACAGCGTCGCCGACTCGGCGGCCAGCACGAGCCGGTCGCGCACCGCCGGTGGCGCCAGCGCCCACCCCACCCGCAGCCCCGACGCGAACGTCTTGGAGAACGACCCGAGGTAGACGACGTCGCGGTCCAGCGACCGCAGCGCCGGGTACGTGCGGCCGGAGAAGCCGAGCAGGCCGTACGGGTTGTCCTCGACGACTCCGACGCCGTACCGGCGGCACAGCTCGAGGATCTCCGCACGGCGCCGCACGGCGAGGGTGACGCCGGCCGGGTTGTGGAAGTTCGGGATCGTGTAGAGGAACTTCGGCGTGACGCCGTGTGCGGCGAGCGTCGCCAGCGCCTCGGCCAGCCGCGCCGGGACGAGGCCGTCGGCATCCATCGCGACGTGCACGACCCGCGCCTGGTACGCCGCGAAGCTGCCGAGGGCGCCCACGTAGGACGGACCCTCGGCGAGCACGACGTCGCCCGGGTCGCAGTAGATGCGCGTGACCAGGTCCAGCGCCATCTGCGAGCCGACCGTGACGACGACGTCGTCCGGGTCGGCACGGATGCCCTCCTCGGCCATCACGGCGCAGATCTGCTCGCGCAGCTCGGGGCGGCCCTGCGCCGAGCCGTACTGCAGCGCGACCTGGCCGTCGCGGGCGACGAGGTCGGCGACCTCGACGGCGAGGCTGTCCAGCGGCAGGGCGGCGAGGTTGGGCATCCCGCCGGCGAGCGACACGACCTCGGGCCGGCTCGCCACGGCGAACAGCGCCCGGATCTCCGAGGCCGTCATGCCCGCGGTGCGGGCCGCGAACCGCTCGACCGGCGCCGCCGCCGCAGCGGCCGGGACGGCGTCGCTGCGAACGGGGGGCGGGGACGGCGGGCGCTCCACGGGGGCTCCTCGGTCTCGGGTCGCCGGATCTCGGATTGATCACGGCGGGACCCGAGGAGTGTAACCGGGATGGGGGAACGACCTGCCCTTCGTCGTGACCGGGGTGCCGGTCACCCGTTCCGGGGTGGGCAGGCGTGCTGTATCGATCTATCGTCGGAGTCGTCGGCGCAGCGGCGGCGGCCCCCTCTATCCGAGCAGCAGACCGGTCGCCGGAGGTTTCCTTGGCCTGGCACGTCGCGCCGCTGACCCTGGACAACCTCGACGACCTGCCGAAGCGGTGCCGCCGCTGCGTGTTCTGGGAGCTGTCGGAGAACCTGGCGAAGCAGGCGGCCGACTTCGGGTCCACCGAGCTGGAGAAGGAGGCCTGGGTCTCCGAGGTCCTGCTGGAGTGGGGCTCGTGCGGGCGCGTCGTGCACATGGACGGCGTCCCGGCCGGCTACGTGATCTACGCTCCGCCGTCGGCGTCGCCGCGCGCGGCCGAGATGCCGACCGGTCCCGTCAGCGCGGACGCCGTGCTGCTCACGACCATGCAGGTGATGCCGGAGTTCGCCGGCGAGGGGCTCGGCCGGATGCTGGCCCAGGCCGTCGTCAAGGACCTGACGCGGCGCGGGGTCAAGGCCGTCGAGGTGTTCGGCGAGCAGCGCCCTGGCACCGAGCCCGGCTGCCTCGTGCCCGCGGACTTCCTGCGCGGCGTCGGCTTCAAGACCATCCGCCCGCACCCGCGCTGGCCGCGCCTGCGGATGGAGCTGCGCTCGGCGATGACGTGGAAGGAGGACGTCGAGGCCGCCCTCGTCCAGCTGCTCGGGACGGTGACCATCCCGCTGCAGGCCGACGCCCGGATCGCCGCCGACGCCCCGACCCGAGCCCCGAGCCGGTCCGGAACGCCCGCCTACGGCGCTCTCAGCGGGCGCTGTCGTCGCCCCTGCGGGCCGATCGGGCCGACCCCGGGCTGACGGGCCGGTCCCGGTCGCTCTCCAACTCACGGGCCAGCACGTCGCCGAACGTGAAGGTGCCGGTCGGCAGGTCGGTGAAACCGACGAGGTACAGCCGCTTGACGGCGACGAGCAGGCCCTCGGCGACGACGTCGCGGAAGGCCGGGTCCATGAGCCGCCGGCGGTCGCCGACGTTGGTGAGGTAGCCCAGCTCGACCCGGACGGAGGGCATCGCCGCGCGCTGCATCAGCTCCCCGGCGCCCTCGTGCGTCCGGCAGTCGAGCATGCCCGTGCGGGTGAGCAGCTCGCGGTGGACGATCCCCGCCAGCTTCGCCGCGGCCCCCGGCGCGTCGGCGCACTCGTGGTGGAACGTCGCCAGGCCCTGGGCGTACATGCTGTGGTCCGCGTCGGTGTGCAGGATCAGCAGCAGGTCCGCGTCCACCGTGTTGGCGAACGCCGCCCGCTCCGCCGCGGTCGGGCAGGTGCTCTCCCGCCGGGACAGCATCGCCTCCATCCCGGCCGCGGTCATGCGGCCGGTCAGGCGGCAGGCGAGGTCCCACATCAGGTCGGCCTCGGCGACGCCGGCGCAGACGACACCCCGGTCCGGGCCGCCGTGCGCGGCGTCCACGACGACGCGCCTGCCGCGCAGCCGCGCGCCGTTCGTGGGACGTCCCGGGTCGCCTCCGTGCAGCGGTCGCATGCACCCTCCGTCGTCGCCTGGCCGGGTCCCCATCCTCCCGCGGTCACCGTCCGTGTCCGTCGCCGCCCCACCCGCGACAACTCGTCGCGAAGACGAGAAAGGCCCCGCACCTCGGACGAGGTACGGGGCCCTGCTCCGGTCGTCGTGGGTCAGGCCAGGTAGTCGGCCAGGTCGGAGAGCAGCGCGGCCTTCGGCCGGGCGCCGATGATCTGCTTGACCGGCTTGCCGTCCTGGAACACGATCATCGTCGGGATCGACATGACCTGGTAGGCCTGCGCCGTCCGCTGGTTCGCGTCGATGTCGAGCTTCGCGACAGTGATCTTGTCGGCGTTCTCGCCCGCGATCTCGTCGAGCACCGGCGCGACCATCTTGCACGGGCCGCACCAGTCGGCCCAGAAGTCGACGATGACGGTCTTGCCGCTCTGCAGCACGTCCGAGTCGAAGGTGGCGTCGGTGACGTCGACGGTGTTCTTGCCCATGGGTTCTCCTGTCCGGTTACGGGTCACGCGGAAGCGGTGGCGGCCACGGTGAGCGGGTCGCCCTCCGTGCTGTCCTGCGCCGTGTCGTCCTGGTCGGCGAGCCAGCGCTCGGCGTCGATCGCCGCGGCGCAGCCGGAGCCGGCCGCGGTGATCGCCTGGCGGTAGGTGCGGTCGACGAGGTCGCCACACGCGAACACCCCGGGCACCGCGGTGCGGGTGGTGGGCATGTCGACCTGGAGGTAGCCCTCGTCGTCGGTCGCGAGCTGGCCCGCGACGAGCCCGCTGCGGGGGTCGTGGCCGATGGCCACGAACATGCCGCTGACCTCGAGCGTCCGCTCGACGCCGGTCACCGTGTCGCGCACCCGCAGGCCCTGGACGGACCTGTCGCCGAGCACCTCCACGACGACCGTGTTGACCGCCCAGCGGATCTTCGGGTCCTTCTTGGCGCGCTCCAGCATGATCTTCGAAGCCCGGAACTCGTCGCGGCGGTGCACGATCGTCACCGAGCGCGCGAACCGGGTGAGGAACGTCGCCTCCTCCATGGCCGAGTCGCCGCCGCCGACGACGGCGATGTCCTGGTCGCGGAAGAAGAACCCGTCACAGGTCGCACAGGCCGAGACGCCGCGGCCGAGCAGCTTCTCCTCGCCCGGGACGCCCAGGTAGCGGGCGGCCGCACCCATCGCGAGGACGATGGCCCGCGCCGAGTAGGTGACGCCGTTCACGACGACGGTCTTGACGGGCCCGTCGAGGTGGATCTCCTCGACGTCCTCCGCGCGCAGCTCGGCGCCGAACCGCTCGGCCTGGCCGCGCATCTGCTCCATGAGCGCCGGGCCGCTGATCCCCTCGACGAATCCGGGGTAGTTCTCCACCTCGGTGGTGGTCATGAGCGCGCCGCCGAACTGGGTGCCCTCGAACACCAGCGGCCGCAGCTGCGCCCTCGCCGCGTACACGGCGGCCGTGTAGCCGGCCGGCCCCGACCCGACGACGATCAGCTCGCGCACCTCGTCCGTTCCCACCCTCAGTCCTTCCTCCTCCGCGTCCTTGCTGCTCAACACGATCCCAGGGGCAGGAATTCCGCGCCCGGCCGGGGTGAGCGGGGTTACCCGCCGACCCGGGACGCGCCGAGCAGCCGGGTGCAGGCCGCATCGACGACGACGAGGTCGAGGACGCCGCGGTGGCCGGTGCCCAGCACGAGCAGGACGCCGGCGCGGCCCGCGACCGTCACCCGCCGGCCGCCGAGCAGCGGCGCGGCCGGGGCGACCCCCGGTGGCGCGAGGGCGCGCAGGCAGGCGGCCCGCCGGGCCGGGTCGTCGTAGCCGGCCGCGTCGTGGACGCCGACCGTCGACAGGCCCTGGCCGACGAGGTCGGGCGGCAGGGGCTGCGGGCCGGAGCCGCGCAGCAGGCCGGCGACGACGAGCACGGCGACCAGGACGACGCCGGCCACGACCGCCGGGCGCCGCAGCACCGAACGCCGCGACCCCGGCCGCCGTCCGGCTCCCCGCCCCCCCGGCCGTGCTGACGGCGGCCCGGCCCGACCCGCGCCGGCGGTCGCGACCGCAGAGGCGTCGCGTCCCTGCGGGGGTGGTCCGGACGGCGGACGGCGGTCTCCCGGGCGCGCGGGCGGGTCTCCCGGGCGCGCGGGCGGCGCGGCGGTGTCCGGGTCGGATGCCGTCCGGGCGGCCAGGCCCGGGGGGTCCGGAGCCGCCGCGCCCGCGGCGCCCGGCGGCGCGCGGTCCGGGCCGGGGTCGCCGGCGTGCGGATCGACGGGGCCGGCCGGTGCAGGCGCCTCAGCGCGCCGGGGCCCGTCGGGGGCGGCCGGTCCGCGACCGTCCGCGACCGGCATGCCGCCGTGCGCACCGCGGCAGACCGGCGCCGGGTCCGCGCATCCGGCGGCCGCGGCCGGCCCGCCCGCGGCCGGCCCGCCCGTGACCGGCCCGCCCGTGACCGGCGCCGCCGGTGACCGGCAGGTCCCGGCGGCGCGCGGGGCCGGCAGGTCGGCGGCGCGCGGGGCCGGCAGGTCGGCGCCGGACCCCCCGCGGGCCGGCCCAGCAGGCCCGGTCGGGTCGGGCCCGACGCCGGGCGGGGCAGGCGGCCCTGCCGCCGCGTCGGAACCCGCACCGGACGGGGCAGCAGGCCTCGCCGCGCCCGACGGGGTCCTCCGCGCCGTCGCCTGCGCCCGGCCCGTCGCCTCCGCCCGGCCCGTCGCCTCCGCCCGGCCCGTCGCCTCCGCCCGGATCGCCGCCTCCGCCCGGATCGCCGCCGACCACCGCGCGGCGGCCTCCGGCGGCACCGGCGGATCGCGCAGCGCCGCGAGCTCGGCCCGGGTCGCGGCGAGCGCGTCGCGCACCTCCCCCGCGCCGGAGGCCGCCGGGGCCGCGCCGGCCGCGTCGGCGTCGAGCAGGCCGGCGTCGAGGTCCGCCGGCCGGTCGGGATCGCGGCCGGTCACCGGTCCTCCCGCAGGTGGCCCAGCAGGGCGGCCAGCCGCATGCGGCCGCGGGCGCAGCGGCTCTTGACGGTGCCCACCGGCACCTCCAGCAGCTGCGCCACCTCCGCCACGGGCCAACCCTGCACGTCGACGAGGACCACCGCCACCCGCTGCGCCACCGGCAGCGCCAGGAGCGCCTCGTCGACCGCCAGGCGGGTCGCCACGCCGCCGGCCGGGTCGGGATGCGGGCGGTCGTCCTCGCTCAGCGGGACCGTGGGGCGCTGCTCGCGCAGCCGGTCGACGCAGCGGTTGACGACGATCCGGCACAGCCAGGTGCTGACCGACGCCTCGCCGCGGTAGGTCCCCGCCCGGCGCATCGCCGCGAGCAGCGACTCCTGGACGGCGTCGGCCGCGTCGTCCGGATGCCCCAGCGTCCGCATCGCCACCCCCCACAGCCGGCGGAAGTGGCGCTCGGCGAGCACGCCGAACGCCTCGCGATCACCGGCCCGGTGCGCGGCCAGCAGCTCCGCGTCGCTCGGAGCCTCGATCACGGCCGGAGCGTAGGGCGCGTCCGTGATCGTTCGTGGGCGTTCGGGACATCTCGCCGCGCCACGGATAGTCGTCAGAATGACGAGATCGAGCTAGCCGGTCGCTCGGGTGAACTGCACCTCGTTGATCTGGGTGACGTTCTGGTCGCCCCCGCCGCCGAGCTTGGTGATCCACAGCAGGACGTGGGTGACCGGCTGGCTGCCGGCCAGCGAGACGTCGGTGGTGCCGGCGGCGAGCGTGGTCCTGGCGATGAGGTTCGTGCCGGTGATCGGGGCGTCCGGCGCGGGGGCCGAGCGGATCTCGACGACGCTGCCGTCGCTGGGCGAGGTGATCGTCAGCGACGAGAGCTGGACGGCGGAGGGGAACGACACCATGACGCCGACGCCCGGCTTCAGCGCAGGGAACGGCTGGTAGTAGATCTGGGTGCGCCAGAACGTCGCCGGGTTGCCGTCGATCACGCGGCCGACGGCGTCGGCGTTGTCGAGGTCGCCCTCCGGCGAGTAGACGACGGCGTCCGCGGGCGTGGCGAGCGCGCCCGGCCCGGCCGGCGCCCCCGCGGCCGGTGCGGCCGGCGCGGACGTGGCGCCGGCCCCCACCTTGATCACGGGCGCGGCCGAGCCGCCGTCGGAGAACAGCGACCCGACCTGGGCGGCCACGAAGCCGACCACGAGCAGCACGGCCACGGCCAGCACCCCGAGCCCGACGAGCAGCTTCCGCCGCCGGTGCGGGTCGTTCGCGCGCCGCCGCCCGCCGTCCTGCCACACGTCGCCGGGATCGGCCGGCGCGCCGTCGTGGGCGGGCGGGAACAGGGTGTCGTCCTCCGCGACGACGTCGTCGAGCATGCGGTGGACCGCGGCGGCGGTGTGCACCCGGCTCGCGGCCTCGGCCGCACCCAGCGCGCCGATCGCCACCGTGTCGAGCTCGACCGGCACGCCGGGGCGCTGCGCGGAGGGCGGGGCCGGGCGCCCGCCGGTCCGCGCGGCGGCCGCGAGGCCGGCCCGCGCCGCGTCGGCACCCGACAGCGGCCAGCGCGCGGTGAGCAGCGCGTAGAGCACGGCGCCCAGGCCGCGCACGTCGTCGGCGGGCACCAGGTCCGGCCGCGGCAGCGCGAAGCACAGCTGCGCCCGCCCGTCCGGGGTGATGCGGACGCGTTGCGGGTGGTCGCAGCCCAGCACCAGGCCGTGCCGGTGGGCCTCCTCCGCCGCGGCGGCCAGCGGTGCGACCCAGCGGGCGGCCGTGAGCGGCTTGACCAGGCCGTCGGTCACGGCCTCCGCGAGGCTGCGCCCGGGCACCCACTCCGTGACGGCGGCCCCGAGGACGTCGTCGGGCACGCCGGAGCCGCCGGGGCTCAGCACGTCGAGCAGGCGGGAGCAGCCGGGATGCTCGAAGCTGCCGGTGCGCAGGGCCCGCACGACCATCTCGCCGGCGCGGGCCCGTGCGCCCGGGTCGGAGTCGGCGAGGCGGCGCAGGACGGTCACGGCGACGTCGCGTTGCAGGACGGTGTCCTCCGCCTGCCAGAACTCCGCGCCGGCCGCCGTGTCGGAGCCGACGCGCGTGCGCAGCCGGTAGCGGCCGCCGAGCAGCGTGCCGCCGGACGTCGACGCCTTCGCGGGCGGCTTCGACCCCATCACCCGGACGGTGTCGATGTCGTCGGGGGACAGATCGCCCGACGCCAGCGGGTGGTCGGGGTCCCTACCGACGCCGTCCGGCTCGGTCGACGGTCCGCGCCCGCCGGCCCCCCGCGGCGCGCTCGCCAGCTCACTCACGCCCCGAACCTCCCCCTGCGGCCACCCCCGCCAGAGCCTACGTCAGCGGGATACGTTGCGCCGAGGATTGAGCCGGTCGACGAGCCGTTCGAGTCGTCCGACCAGGGGGTCCAACTCCCGCACTCGGAGCAGTCGCAGCCCGACGGCTGTGACCGGCAGGGCGATCACCGCGGCCACGCCAAGCGTCACCCAGGCCCCCGCGAGCGGAGGCAGCTTCGCGAGCGCTCCGGCGAGCAGCGCGCACGCCAGCCGGGCCAGCAGCGCGCCCGCGAGCGTCGCGAGGAGCGCCCGGCCGGCGGTGGAGGCCACCCCGGCCGTCGGGATCCGGCCCAGCCGCCTGTGCAGCAGCACGTAACCCAGCGCCGTCCCGACGACGAACGTCAGCGAGTTGGCCGCCGCCAGGCCCAGCACGACGTCGGGTGCCGCGAGCAGCAGCGGGCAGACCAGCAGCAGCGGGATCTTGACCGCGACCGAGACGAACTGGACGAGCGTGGGCGTGCGGCTGTCGGTCAGCGCGTAGAACACCCGCAGCTGGAGCATGACGACGGCGTAGGGCAGCAGGCCGAAGGCCGACCACGCCATCGCCTCGCCGATCCGCAGCGCACCGTCCAGGTTGCCCGAGCGCAGCCCGAACAGCGCGATGCCGATCTCCGGGCCGAACACCGTCAGCAGGACGGCGACCGGCACGAGCAGCACCGCGGACATCCGCGTGCCCAGCGTCAGGTCGTCGACGAGGTCGCCGAGGCGCCCGTCGGCGGCGGCGTGGCTCATCCGGGGCATCAGCGCGGTCAGCAGCGACACGCCCAGCACGCCGTAGGGCACCTGCAGGAGCAGCCACGCGTTCGTGTAGACGGTCACGCTGCCGGCGTCGACCGACGCGGCGACCCGCGTCGTCACCATGTAGCCGGGGATGCCGATGAGGACGTACGCGACGACCCAGACGATGAGGCCGCCCGCCCGGGAGAGCCGCGGGTCCCAGCCCCACTGCGGGCGCCACACGAAACCGACCCGGCGGACCGCGGGCACCAGCACGAGCGCCTGCACGGCGATGCCCAGCGTCGTGCCGACGCCCAGTACCAGCAGCTTCGGGTCGCCCATGCGGACCGGGTTGACGCTGATGTCCCCCGGCATGAGCGCGTAGGCTCCGAGCACGACCAGTACGACGACGTTGTTGAGCACCGGCGCCCAGGCGAACGCGCCGAACGCGCCGCGGGCGTTGAGGATCGCGCCCAGCAGCGCGCCGAGGCCGTAGAAGAGGATCTCCGGCAGGAGCAGGTAGGCGAGCGCGGTCGCGAGGTCGGGGTCGGCGGTGGTCGACTCGCCGCCGAGGTAGAGCGCCGTCAGCAGGGGCGCGGCCGCGACCGTCAGCACCGTGGCGACGGCCAGTGTCGCCATGGTCAGGGTGACGAGCCGGCGGATGTAGGTCTCGCCGCCGTCGGCGTCCTCCTTCTGGGCGCGGACCAGTATCGGGATCATGACGCTGGTCAGCACGCCACCGAAGAGCAGCTCGTAGACGATGTTCGGCAGTGTGTTCGACACCGTGTAGGCGTCGTTGACGACGCCGACGCCCAGCACCCCGACGAGCGCGACCTGGCGCGCGAAGCCGGTGATGCGGCTGACGAGGTTGGCGACGGCCATCATCCCGGACGAGCGACCGATCGACTCCGCCGGCACGGCGACGCGGTCGGTGATGGCGTCGCCGGGGTCCGGGGAGATCACCGATCCTCGCGGGGCGGCAGCGGGAACTGGTCGGTCGCCTGGTCGGCCGGGACCGCGTCCAGGTCGTCCACGGCCGGGACCGGCACCGGCCGGGGTGGACCGCCCGCCCCGGGCGGGGGCCCGGGGATCCAGGCGGACGGTGGGCGCGTCGGGGTCGGCGACGGGGCCGGGTGCGGTCCCGCGGGGCCGGGGTCCGGTCGGTACGGCGGGAACATCGGCTGGTCCGGCCGGTGGGCCGGGGACGGAGGCGGGTCCGGCCGGTGCGGCGTGGACGCCGGCGGCGGGTCCGGCCGGTGCGGCGCGGACGGCGGCGGGTCCGCTCGGTGCGCCGCCAGCGGGTCCGGGCCGGGCGGCCGGTGCGGCGAGGGATCCGGCTGGTGGGCCGGCTGCCGCGCCGGCCGGGGGGCCTGCCGGTCGGCCGACGGGGGAACCGGCCGGGGGGCCGCCGACGATGGGGCTGGTCGCGCCGTCGTCGACCACGCCGGTGCCGTGCCGGGCGCCGCCGCCGGTCCACGCAGGTCCGGGACCGGCGTCGCGGGACGGCCCGGCACCGCGCCGACGCGGTCCGCCGGGGCCGACCGGCCGGGCGCCCGCCACGGGGGGCTCCGGTCGTGGGCCGGCCGCGGGTCCGGGGACGCCGTCGGGGTGCCCGCCCCCTGCGTCGGAGTGTCCGGGCCGGGCTGCTGGCGGGCCGGCGGGACGGTCGGGGCCGTCCGGTCGTCGGGCCGGGCCGTACCCCGGGCCCGGCGCCAGATCCGGCGGGCGACGAGCAGCACGAGGATCCCGCCCGCGACCGCCGTCAACCACCCCGTGATGGTGCCGTAGGCGGTCGACAGCACCCGCACCCGACTCGCCGAACCGAGCTGACCTCCCGCGGGTGTGCGCACGGAAGCATCAACGACGAACTGCCCGGCGCGCGTCACCTTGGCGTTGACCGACACCTGGCGGCGGCCGAGCGGCGGGATCTGCTGGTCGGGGATCGACGCGACCTGCAGGCCCGCGGTGCTGGCCAGCTCGACGCGGACCTTGACCGTCACCGGCAGGCCGTTGACGACGGTCAGCGGCAGCGGGGCGTCCGACGTGCCGAGCGAGTACGAGCTCGGCGGCTGCAGCACGCGGACCTGCCCGCGGATGGTCCCGACGGCCGCGAGGGCGGCCAGCGCCGCGTCCTGCGCCTGGGTCGGCGAGCCGCGGCGGCTGGCCGACGCCGGCCGCAGCAGGGCGTTCTGCAGCGGGGTGATCAGCTGGTCGACCGTGATCCCGACGGTCGAGTCGGTCACGACCGCCGAGCGCAGGTCGGTGACCTCGGAGGTCGCGGTGGCCAGCGTGGCGATCGCGGCGGGCGGGACCTCGGCGGTGCCGCGCGGGTAGTCGAGCGTGGCTGCGGTGGCGCCGACGGGGGCCGCGACGACGTCGGGCAGCCCGTGCGGGGTGAGTCGGCCGGCCGCGATCAGCCGGTCGGCGGTCTGCAGCAGCGCCGCCGCCCCGGTCCCCTCCGCGGCCCAGCGGTGCGGCGGCGCGAGCACCAGCGGCGTCCCCGACGCGGAGCGCCAGGCCAGCGTGCCGATCGTGTCCTGCGTGGACAGCGGCGTGTCCGTCCCGGCCGGTGTCTCGGTGGCCGCTGCGGCGCCCGGCGCCGGCGCCGCCGTCCCCGGCGTCGCGGGTCCGGCCGCCGCGCGGGCCAGCAACGGGTCGGTCAGCACCGCCGGCAGCGACACGCCCGCGAGCGGCACCACCTGCGCCGCGTCGCCCTGCCCCAGCGTGACGTCGTCGGCCGACAGGAGGGTGTCGCTGGCGCCCGCCCCGTCGACGACACGCGCGGTGGCGGCGTCGAGCAGCCCGCCGGCCGGCCATGCGACGGTGCTCACCGGCGTGCCGAGGACGTCACCGAGCACCTGCCGGCCGACGGTGACCGCGCGGGCGGCCGCGTCGGGGGCGCCGCCCCGCGTCAGCGCGACCAGGTCGGCGTCGGCGTAGGGCAGGGCGAGGACGCAGGTGCCGCGCGCGACCGTGCGCAGCTGCGCGAGCCACTGGCCGGCCGCGGCCGACCCGGTCCCCTGGCGGGTGGTGCCGTTCGGGCCCGCGACCCGGTAGCCGCCCGCCTGGCTCATCAGCGACGCGGTCTCGACCAGGTCGGGATCGACCGCGAGGCAGGTCGCCGCGCGGACGGCTGACCCCGCCGGGGCGTGCTGGGCCAGCGCCGTGACCAGGCCGGCGAGGCGCCCGCCGGGCGCGAACGACGCGGCCAGCCGGTCGTCGGTGAGCACGACGGGCGCGCCCGGCACCGTCGGCAGCCGCCGGGGGACGTCCGCGATCGGGTAGAGCAGCGTGAACGGCGAGGCCGCCTCGACCGGGGCGGCGGGCACCGTGCCGTAGCCGGGCGCGGCGGGCAGCGCCAGCACCGGCAGCAGCATCCGCACTGCGGCGAGCCGGGCCCGGTCACCGCCGTCCGGCGTGCCGTTGACGTTCACCAGCAGCTCGTAGACGCCGGGGTCGGTGAGCGCCAGCGTCGTCGTGGTCGACCCGCGCAGCGGCACCGACAGCGACACCGGCGTCGACGCGCCGGGCGCGAGCGTGGCGGCCAGCGGCGTGAAGTTCGGGGTGACGGCGTCGCTCGCGGCGTTGCCCTCCAGCGCGTCGCGGATCTGGCCCTCGGTGCCGAGCGGCAGGCCGCGCTGGACGCGGATGACCAGGTCGGTGACCGGCACCGGGCCCGTGTTGGTCACCGTTCCGGACACGGTCAGTGCGGCGGGCCCGTCGGCGGTGACGAGCCGCGGCGTGACGTCGGAGAGGGCGAGGACCAGGGTCGGGGCGGTCCCCACCGGCTCCTGGGCCCAGGCGTCCGGAGGGGCCGACGGTTCCGTCAGCAGCAGCAGCCCGATGATCGCGGCGAGGGCCGCGAGGGCCTTCACGCGATCTCCTCCAAGAGCTCCGCTGCCCGGCGGATCAGCCGCCGCTCGTCGGCGTAGGCCAGGCGCTTCTCCAGCTCGTGCAGCGGGACCCAGGCGACCTCGGAGACCTCGACGTCCTCGTCCGACAGCTCGCCGCCGGTCGCCCGCAGCAGGAAGTGGTGGACGGTCTTGTGGACACGGCGGTCCTCGGCCACGAACCAGAAGTCGATCGTGCCGAGCGGGGCGACCACGCGGCCGATGATGCCGGTCTCCTCCTCGACCTCGCGTACCGCCGCCTGCTCCGCCGTCTCGCCCTCCTCGATGTGGCCCTTGGGCAACGACCACAGCAGGCGCCCGCGCCGGTCGAGGCGGCCGATCACCGCGGCCGTGCCCGCCGCGTGGTCCACGACCAGGCCGCCGGCCGACGTCTCGTCGACGGTGCGCAGCCGCCGCCGCGGCATCGTGGGCCGGCCGCCGCGGCGCCCGCCCGAGCGGCCGCGGGAGGTGGACATGCAGCGATGGTAACGAGGAGGTGGCCGGCAGGGGCCCCGCGTAGACTGGCGCGCCGTGCCCGCACCACCCGCTCCCGCGATGTCCGTCCCCGCAGTGTCCGCTCCTGCAGTGTCCGTCCCTGCGGCGTCCGTCCCTGTGGCGTCCGTCCCCGACGATCTCGCCCGCGCCCAGGAGGATGCGGTCGTGGACCTCGTAGCGGTACCCCGCGTGGCCGACGAGCTGGCGGCGCGGTTCGCCGCGGCCGGCCGCCGGTTGTACCTGGTGGGCGGCAGCGTCCGCGACGCGATACTCGGCCGGGCCGGCTCCGACCTGGACTTCACCACCGACGCACGGCCCGAGCAGGTGCTGGAGATCGTCGCGGGCTGGGCCGACGCGGTCTGGGACACCGGCATCGCGTTCGGCACCGTCGGGCTGCGCCGGGGCGGGACCACGCTGGAGGTCACGACGTTCCGGGCCGACGCGTACGACCGCGTCAGCCGCAAGCCGGCCGTCGCGTACGGGACCGCGATCGAGGACGACCTGGTCCGCCGCGACTTCACCGTCAACGCGATGGCTGTCGAACTGACGGGAAAGCCGGACGGCGCGGGACGGCGCACCTTCGTCGACCCGTTCGGCGGCCTGGCCGCGCTGGCCGCCGGGATCCTCGACACGCCGGCGACGCCGGAGGAGTCCTTCGCCGACGACCCGTTGCGGATGCTGCGGGCCGCGCGCTTCGTCGCGCAGCTCGGGTTCACCCCGGCGCCGCGCGTGGTTGCGGCGATGACCGCGATGGCGGGCGAGCTGTCGCGCATCACGCCGGAACGCGTCCAGGCGGAGCTGTCCAAGCTCGTGCTCGGCGCCCACCCCCGGCGCGGGATCGAGCTGATGGTCGACACCGGCCTGGCGGCGACCGTCCTGCCCGAGGTGCCGGCCATGCGGCTGGCCATCGACGAGCACATGCAGCACAAGGACGTCTACACGCACTCGCTGGTCGTCATGGAGCAGGCGATCGACCGCGAGACGGACGGGCCCGACCTCGTCCTGCGCCTCGCGGCGCTGCTGCACGACGTCGGCAAGCCCGACACGCGCCGCCGCGAGCCGGACGGCCGGGTGAGCTTCCACCACCACGAGGTCGTGGGCGCCAAGCTCGTCCGCAGGCGGCTGCGGGCGCTGCGCTACCCGCGGGCGGTCGTGGAGGACGTCGCCCAGCTGGTCTTCCTGCACCTGCGCTTCCACGGCTACTCCGGCGGCGAGTGGACGGACTCGGCCGTGCGCCGCTACGTCACCGACGCCGGGCCGCTGCTGGACCGGCTGCACAAGCTCGTCCGCAGCGACTGCACGACGCGCAACCGGCGCCGGGCGGCGGCGCTGCAGCGCAGCTACGACGGGCTCGAGGAGCGGATCGCGGCCCTGCGCGCGCAGGAGCAGCTGGACGCGATCCGCCCGGACCTCGACGGCAACGCGATCATGAAGCTGCTGGGGATCCCGCCCGGCCCGCTGGTGGGCAAGGCGTACAAGCACCTGCTGGCCCTGCGGATGGAGCGCGGCCCGCTCGGTCCCGATGAGGCCGAACGCGAGCTCCGCGCCTGGGCGGCCGAGCAGGGCCTGCCGCAGCCCTGACCCGGGCGCACGTGCCCGCCATATGGACACATATGGCTGCCCTCGCAGGGCCTGCGACAGCGATATGTGTCCATATGGCGGGGTGGGGCGGGCGGGGGCGGTGGGTCAGCGGGGTGTCGTCCGGCGCAGCTGTCCGTCGTGGAGCAGCCAGCCCGCGACGTACAGGCCCGTGGCGGCCGCGAACAGCCACGGCGCCCGGCCGTCCGGCGGTGCCGCGAACGCCGCCAGCGCGACGGCCAGGACGTACCCGACGTTGAACACGACGTCGTAGAGCGAGAACACGCGCCCGAGCACGGCGTCACCGCCGTCGGACTGGACGGCCGCGTCCGTGCACAGCTTGACGACCTGGCCCGTCAGCCCGAGCACGAAGGCCGCGCCGATCACCGCGGGCAGGCTCAGCAGCACCGCGAGGCCGATCTGGGTCGCGGCCGCGGCCGCCAGCGCCAGCCGCACGGTCACCGGCCGGCCGAGCCGGTGGACCAGCCACGGCGTGACGAGCGCCGCGCACCCCAGCCCGGCCGCGGCCACGAGGACCGCCTCGCCGATGCCGGGGAGCCCCGCGCGCAGCACGCCGGCGTCGGTGAACGCGTAGCGGTAGAGCAGCAGCGTCAGCAGCGTGCTGATCCCGAAGGCCAGCCGGTGCGCCCCGAGCGCCGCGAAGGACGCGGCGACGGTCGGGGTCGCGGCCACCGCCCTGGCCCCGTCGACGAACCCGCGCAGCACCGCGCGCGCCGTCCGGGTCGGACCGGACCGCCCGTCCGGGCCGAGGCTGCGCCGCGGGAAGCCCGCGACCAGTGCCGTCGCCAGCAGCGGCCCCACCCCGGCGCAGAGCGTCGTGACTGCCGAGCCCGCGTCGCCCGCGCCGACCAGCATCCGCAGCAGGATGGCCGTCCCCGCGCCGACCGCGGACATGCCGGCCCCGACCGTCACGGCCAGGGTGTTCGTCTCGACCAGCCGCTCGCGCGCGACGACGTGCGGCAGCGCCACCGAGAGCCCGGCGAGCACGAACCGTCCGACGCCGGTGACCGCCAGCGCGCCGACGTACAGCGCGGGGCCGCCGACGCCGCCCGCCACCGTCGCCGCGACCACCGCGACCAGCCCGGCGCGCAGCAGCCCGGCGACGAGCAGGACGCGCCGGCGGTCCCACCGGTCGAGCAGCGTCCCGACGAACGGGCCGACGAGCGAGTACGGCAGCAGCAGGACGGCGAGCCCGGCGGCGACGGCGAGCGGGTCGGCCTGGCGCTCCGGGTTGAACAGCACCGCCCCGCCGAGCGCGGCCTGGAACAGCCCGTCACCCCACTGGGTGGCGAAGCGGACCCCCAACAGGCGGAGGTACCCACGCGGCGTCAGCGGCGGCGCCGGAGGCGATCCCGGGAGGGCCGACGGCAGCGAGCCTCGCGAGGGCACGGCCGAAGGCTACGCGCCGGGCGTGCGGTGCGACGATGAGTCCGTGGTGGACGACCGGACCGGGGTGACGCCCGGGACCCTGCTGGTGGCCGGGCCCGGCCTCACCGACCCGAACTTCTCCCGCACCGTCGTCTACGTCATCGAGCATCGCCAGCAGGGCACCCTCGGGGTCGTCCTCAACCGGCCGAGTGACGTCGCGCTGCGTGACGTCCTGCCGGGCTGGGCGCCGTTCGCCACGCGGCCGGGCAGCGTGTTCCTCGGCGGCCCGGTCGAGAGCGAGGTCGTGCTCTGCCTCGCAGCGATCCGCACCGGCCAGGACCCGAACCGCCTGCGGGGGGTGATCGGCGTGCGCGGCCCGGTGGCGCGCGTCGACCTGGACGGCGACCCCGCCGGCCTCGGTCCGCGGCTGCGCGGGCTGCGCGTCTTCGCCGGGTACGCCGGCTGGGACGCGGGGCAGCTCGCCGGCGAGATCCGCCGTGGCGACTGGTTCGTCGTGCCCGCGCTCCCCGACGACGTCCTCAACGGCCACCACGACCACCTCTGGTCGCGGGTCCTGCGCCGCCAGGGCGCCCCGCTCGCGCTGCTGGCGACCTACCCGGCCGACGTCCGGCACAACTGACGCCGCCGCCCTACGGTGAGCGCGTGAAGCTCCTCGACATCGTCCTCGCGTTCCTGCTGCCGCCGCTGGTCGTCGCGCTGCGGACGCACTCGGTGGGCAAGACCGTCCTGGCGATCGTGCTGATGCTGCTCGGGCACATCCCGGCGATCATCTACGCGCTGTACGTGATCAGCCGCGACGAGGCGGGCCGGCCGGTCTGAGCCGACCGACGCGCGGTCCCGCGCGGACCGGCCTACGGTCGGCGGGTGGCGAGGCGTCCGACACCGTTGCCGGCGGGGCGAGGGCAGGAGTCGGTATGGGACTACCCGCGCCCGCCGCGCGCCGAGCGTGTCCGGCGGCGGGCGGTGCTGCGGTACGGCGGGGTGGTCGTCGCCGACACCGACGACCTCGTGCGCGTGCTGGAGACCAGCCACCCGCCGACCTACTACCTGCCCCGCGTCGCGTTCGGCGAGCACCTGCGGCACGCCGACCGGACGACGGTGTGCGAGTGGAAGGGGGTCGCGCGCTACGTCGACGTGGTCGCCGACGGGGCGCCGCCGCTGCGCGACGTCGGCTGGTGGTACCCGCGGCCCGACCCGCGCTACCCGGAGCTGACCGACCGCGTCGCGGTGTACGCGGGCCCGTTCGCGTCCGTGACGCTGGACGGCGAGGCGGTGACCCCGCAGCCCGGCGGGTTCTACGGCGGGTGGATCACCGCCGAGGTCGTCGGGCCGTTCAAGGGCGGGCCCGGGTCCTGGGGGTGGTGACGGGCGTCAGCTGCGGTGGTCGACGCGCCTCTGCTCGCCGGTCGCGGTGCTCTCGGCGACGCCGTTCTCGGCGGTGTTCCCGGGGAGGGCGGTGCTGCCGGGCGCGGCGGTGTTGCCGGGGGCGGCGGTGTTGGCCGGGGGCGGCGGTGTTGCCGGGGGCGGTTTGGCAGCCCGTGACGAGGTCGCAGCCCGCGCACGTCCCCGCGCAGGCGGCGCCGAACGGCGTGGGGGCCGGCGTCGCGGCGGCCGCCCGGTCGCCCACGACGCCGCCGACGAGCGAGAGGACGAGGACGCCGACGAGGCTGACCGCCAGGATGACCCAGGCCAGCGCCCCCGCCGCTCCGGCGAGGAGGACGGCTCCCCCGGCCGTCGCGACGGCGCCCGCGGCTCCCACCGGCGCGGCGGCCGCACGGTTGCCGGCGACGAACTGCGTCTCCGACGCCATCGTCGCGGCCGTGCGCACGCCGGCCCAGCGGTTGCGCCGGAGCAGGCGGCGGGCGCCGAGGACGGCGACCGTCACCAGGGCGACCCCCGCCACCACGAGCAGCACACCGAGGGTGAGGCGGGCGGTCACGGGCACCCCGCCAGCCTAGTGCGGTGGCCACGAACGTTGCCGGGGTCCTCGCGCGCCCATCCGACGCCTCGCCGCGTTGCCGCACTCGCGGATGCGCCCGGTATCAGAGTCGGACGGCGCCTGGCGAGCCGCCGCCTGGATCACGCGATCACCGCGGCAACGTTCGCGGCCACCGCACCAGGTGGCGTGCGGCGGATGCTCGATCGCGGTGGTGCCGCGCGGGAGCGGCGTCGGGGTGATCGGCGGGAGGGGCGTTCCGGCCGCGCGCGAGCGGTGCAGCGCGTCCTGGATCTCTGGGCGGAGTTCCCGGGGGTGCCGGTGGAGCCGGAGGGTGCGGGTGGTGCCCGGAGGTGCGGGTGGAGCCGGGGGCCCGGGCGGAGCCTGGGCGCAGGTCGAGCCGGGGGGTGTGGGTGGGGCCGGGGGCCCGGGTGGAGCCGGGGCACGGGTTGAGCCGGAGGTGCGGGTGGGGCCGGGGGGTGTGGTGGTGCCCGGAGGTGCGGGTGGGGCCGGGGGCCCGGGTGGAGCCGGGGCGCGGGTCGAGCCGGAGGTGCGGGTGGAGCCGGGGGTGTGGTGGTGCCCGCAGGTGCGGGTGGGGCCGGGGCCCGGGTGGAGCCCGGGGGTGATCGTCGGCGCGGCGGAACGGAGGCGTCGGAGGCCGGGACGTTCCCGGTGCGGGCCGGGCCGGTGGCCGTGCCGGCCGGGCCACTCCGTCGGGGTGATTGCCGGATGGGGCCGATGAGGGCCGCGTGTGGCCGCTGTGCTCCCGATGCGGTGATCAAGATCGGTCGGTGACGTGCAGGTTCGCAGGATGATCACCGGGAGGGACCTCCGGACGTCCGTCGTCGGCCTGGTCCCGGCGTGCCCGATCGGCCGGATCGGGAGTGGTCCTGCGGATGATCGCCGAGACGGGAGCACGGGAGCGTCTGTGGCCCCGACGTCCTCGGTTGCGCTCACGGCGGTTCGGACGGCGCAGCCCTCCGGCGGTGATCGCGGGAACGGGAGTCGTCGGGCCGGATGTGGCCTCGGTTCTCCCACTGCGGCGATCATGGCGCGGGCGGTCGGCTGGCTGCGGGGGTGATCGTCGGGATGGGAGTCGTCGGGCCGGATGTGGCCTTGGCGCTCCCATTGCGGCGATCACGGCGCGTCCTGGTCGGCTGGCTCCGGGGTGATCGTCGAGATGGGGGTTGTCGGGCTGGATGTGGCCTTGGTGCTCCGATTGTGGTGATCATGGCTCGGGGCTGGTCGGTCGGCTCCTGGGGTGATCGTCGGGATGGGGGTTGTCGGGCTGGATGTGGCCTCGGTGCTCCCATTGCGGCGATCACGGCGCGGCCTGGTCGGCTGGCCCCGGGGTGATCGCCGGGGGCGGGGAGCAGCGGGACCGTCGGTGGCCTCGATGTCCCTTCCGTGATCACGGCGGTCCGCACGCCGCGGCCCTCGGCGGTGATCGCCGGCCTGGGAGCACGCGGGACGGATCCGGCCTCGGTGCTCCCGCTGTGCCGATCACCGGTTGGCGTCGGTGTGGAGGTCATGCCGGTGTGCTCCCCGGGGACGTGGCCGCGCGCTCCAGATCCTCTCGAGACGAAGATCGGGTTTGGCCGGAGGCGTCCTCGGTGCCCCCGGTGGCAGTCACGCCACGGGCAGGGGTGGGGCTCCGGAGGCAATCGCCGGGAGGGGAGCAGATCGGCGTGCCCGCGCTGCTCCCCCTGCGCTGCTCCCCCTGCGCTGCTCCCCTGCGCCGATCAACGCGCTGACCGGCTGGCCTCAACGTGATCGCCGGAAGGGGAACGGCGCGGCCATCCGTGATCTCGACAACCCACGTCCCGCGATCAAACGTGCCGTCCGTGCCGTCCGTGCCGTCGCCGTGCTCGGCCGGCGCTCGCGCCGTCCGTGCCGTCCGTGCCGTCCGTGCCGCTCGTGCCGTCGTGCCGTCGTGCCGCCCCTGCCGCCGGCGCCGCTCGCGCCGTCCGTGCCGCCCGGGTGATCGTCGCGTCGGGACCGGGCCGGCCGCTTCCCGCCGCCGCCGTGACCCGCTCCCGTGTCCGGTGGTCACCGAGGCCCGGAACCGCCGGGCCCACCCGCGGGACGCCCCACCGTCACCCCGGAATCCAACCGGTTCGTCCGCCTCGCGGCCTCGGCGTTACCCTGGGGCCGTGGCCCGTCGACTTACCGACACCGCCGCGCCGTAGACCGCGCCGAGCAGACGGCGCACCGGCGCGGTGACCCCTCATGCCCGGCGGGCAGAGGGGTCTTCTGGTCTCTGTAGCGTTTCCGCGGGCCCGGATCCAGGAGTGAGGCATGAGCACCGACACGAGCGCCGAGATCGACCCGGCGGGCGTCGCCGCACCGGCGGGGGCGGACGTCCCGCCCTACCGCTACGGCGCCGCGCTGGCCGCGGAGATCGAGCAGCGCTGGCAGGACCGCTGGGAGGCCGACGACACGTTCCACGTGCCGAACCCGGCCGGGCCCTGGAAGGCGGAGATGCCGGCGGGCGAGAAGGTCTACTTGCTGGACATGTTCCCGTACCCGTCGGGCTCCGGCCTGCACGTCGGGCACCCCCTGGGCTTCATCGGCACCGACGTACTGGGCCGCTACCTGCGCATGACCGGCCGCACCGTCCTGCACGCCATGGGCTTCGACGCGTTCGGCCTGCCCGCCGAGCAGTACGCC
This sequence comes from uncultured Actinomycetota bacterium, assembly GCA_963728105.1. Classification (GTDB taxonomy): domain Bacteria; phylum Actinomycetota; class Actinomycetes; order Mycobacteriales; family Pseudonocardiaceae; genus Pseudonocardia. Next base: position 49,430 of record CAVSJZ010000088.1, read on the forward strand.
GTGCAGACCGGCACGCACCCGCGTACGACCACCGAGGAGAACATCCGCCGCTACCAGACCCAGCTGCGGCAGCTGGGGCTGGCGCACGACCGCGAGCGGTCCGTCGCGACCACCGACGTCGAGTTCTACCGCTGGACGCAGTGGATCTTCCTGCAGATCTTCAACTCCTGGTACGACACCGACGCCGGGTGCGCGCGGCCGATCGCGGAGCTGGAGGCGGCGTTCGCGTCCGGCGAGCGCGTCACCCCCGACGGGACGCCGTGGGCGGAGCTGACGCGGGCGCGGCGCCGCGAGATCGTCGATGGCCACCGGCTGGCCTACATCTCCCAGGCGCCGGTCAACTGGTGCCCCGGCCTGGGGACGGTGCTGGCCAACGAGGAGGTCACCGCCGACGGGCGCAGCGACCGGGGCAACTTCCCCGTGTTCCGCCGCAACCTCAAGCAGTGGAAGATGCGGATCACCGCCTACGCCGACCGGCTGGTCGCCGACCTGGACCGGCTGGACTGGCCCGAGTCGGTCAAGGCGATGCAGCGCAACTGGATCGGCCGCTCCGAGGGCGCGCGCGTCCGGTTCACCACCGACGCCGCGCCGATCGAGGTCTTCACGACCCGGCCCGACACGCTGTTCGGCGCGACGTACATGGTGCTGGCGCCCGAGCACCCGTTGGTCGACACGATCACCCCGGCGGCCTGGCCCGCCGACGTCGACCCGCGCTGGACGGGCGGCGCGGCGACCCCGGCACAGGCCGTCGCGGCCTACCGGGAGGCCGCCGCGCGCAAGACCGACCTGGACCGCCAGGAGAACAGGGACAAGACCGGCGTCTTCACCGGCGCGTACGCCGTCAACCCGGTCGACGGGCAGCGGATCCCGGTGTTCGTCGCCGACTACGTCCTGATGGGCTACGGCACGGGCGCGATCATGGCGGTGCCCGGCCAGGACCAGCGGGACTGGGACTTCGCCGTCGCGTTCGGCCTGCCGATCATCCGCACGGTCGAGCCGCCGGAGGGGTTCGACGGCGAGGCGTACGTCGGCGAGGGTCCGGCGATCAACTCGGCGAACGCCGAGGTCAGCCTGAACGGCATGGGCGTCGTCGACGCGAAGCGGACGATCACCGACTGGCTGGTGGCGCAAGGGCTCCGGCGAGGCGGTCGTCCAGTACAAGCTGCGCGACTGGCTGTTCTCCCGGCAGCGCTACTGGGGCGAGCCGTTCCCGATCGTGTGGGACGAGCTGGGCCCGGTCGCCGTCGACGACGACGCGCTGCCCGTCGAGCTGCCCGACGTCGCCGACTACTCCCCCAAGTCCTACGACCCGGACGATGCCGACACCGAGCCGGAGCCGCCGCTGTCGCGCGCCGGGGAGTGGCTGCACCCCGAGCCGGGACTGACCCGCGAGACCAACACGATGCCGCAGTGGGCGGGCTCGTGCTGGTACGAGCTGCGCTACCTGGATCCGGACAACGACGCGGTGTTCGTCGACCCCGACGTCGAGCGCTACTGGATGGGGCCGCGCGAGCCCGGTGACCCCGGTGGCGTCGATCTGTACGTCGGCGGCGTCGAGCACGCGGTGCTGCACCTGCTGTACGCGCGCTTCTGGCACAAGGTCCTCTACGACCTGGGCCACGTCAGCTCGGAGGAGCCATTCCGGCGGCTGTTCAACCAGGGCTACATCCAGGCCTGGGCCTACACCGACGCCCGCGGGACCTACGTGCCGGCCGAGGAGGTCACCGAGGTCGTCCTCTCGGACGGGACGCCTGGTTTCACGTGGAACAACCAGCCCGTGCGCCGGGAGTACGGGAAGATGGGCAAGTCGCTGAAGAACGTGGTGACGCCCGACGAGATGTGCGCGCGCTACGGCGCCGACACCTTCCGGCTGTACGAGATGTCGACCGGCCCGATGGAGGTCTCGCGGCCGTGGTCGACCCGCGACGTCGTCGGCTCGCAGCGCTTCCTGCAGCGGGTGTGGCGCAACCTGGTCGACGAGGAGACCGGTGAGCTGCGGGTCGCCGACACCGAGCCGGACGACGAGACGCTGCGGGTCCTGCACCGCACGATCGCGGGCGTCGGCGACGACTACGTCGCGCTGCACCACAACACGGCCGCGGCGAAGCTGATCGAGCTGAACAACCACCTGACGCGCTCCAGCGGCGCGGTGCCGCGGTCGGTCGCCGAGGCGCTGGTCCTGATGATGGCGCCGCTGACGCCGCACATCGCCGAGGAGCTGTGGTCGCGGCTGGGTCACGCGGATTCTCTGGCCTACGGGCCGTTCCCGGTGGCCGACGAGCGGTGGCTGGTCGCCGAGACGATCGAGTACCCGATCCAGGTCAACGGCAAGGTCCGCTCGCGCGTGACGGTGGCGGCCGACGCCGGCGCCTCCGACGTCGAGGCCGCGGCACTGGCCGACGAGCGGATCGCCCTGCTGCTGGCGGGGAAGGCGCCGCGCAAGGTCATCGTGGTGCCGGGCCGGCTGGTGAACGTGGTGGCCTGACGGCACCACCGCCGCCGCCACCGCCGCCGACAGCGAACGAACGGCACTTTTGTTCAATAGGTCTGAACGAAAGTGCCGTTCGTTGGGTCGGGGGACGGGGCGCGGTCAGTGGCGGCGTCGCCGGCGGGGCGGGCCCGGCTTCGCGATCGCCGCCCGGGCGATGCCGACGAACTCCGAGCTCGTGAGCCAGGCGTCGACCGTGTCCACGACCGTCGTCGCGTCGGCGATCGCGCGCGTCGCCTCGTCCGGCGGCACGGGCCCGCCCACCTCGGCGAGGGCGGCCCGGTTGTGCAGCGCGCGCAGCAGCCGCCCGGCGTCGGGGTCGAGCCCGCGCTCGCGCACGACGTGCCGCAGGAACAGCGCCACGAGCACGGCCGGGTCCGCAGGCGGGACGCGGTCGAGCGCCAGCAGCGCCCCAGCGGCCGCGGCGAGCCCGGCCCGGTGGGCCAGCCCGATCGCCTGCGCGCCGAATCCCGTGCTGGCCACCAGGTGTGCCGCGAACAGCTCGTCGCGGGCCTTGGCGATCATCATCGCGGCCTCACGCCACCCGCACCGCCTCGGCCGCGGCCCGCCGCAGCGCCGCGGTCTCGGCCGCGGCCAGCGCCTTCGGGTCGACCGGCAGCGCGACGACGGTGAGCCCCGACCGCTCCGCGTGCCGCCACAGCAGCTCGTCGAGGACCTCCAGCTCGTGCCACGGGTCGCGCAGGTCCCGCAGCACGACGAGCAGCTCGACGTCGTACTCGCCGGGCTCGCGGGCGCCCGCCCCGCACAGCAGCACCTGCTCGAGCCGGTCGCCGTAGTGCATCTGCAGGTCGACGGCCAGCGCGGCCGGCACGTCCTCGTCGTCGGCCACCGGGTCGGGGTGGGCGGCCATCGCGCGCCGTGCCGCCTGGGGGTCGACCAGCCCCTCGTCGGCCAGCCACGCCAGCGCCCGCCGCCGGGCGCGGGCGTCGCGGAACCGGAACCAGGCGTCGCGCAGCTCGGGGAACTCGACGAGCGTGTCCTTGAACCGGCGGAACGCACCGCGGCCCGAGATCGCCCGGTCGAGCAGCTCGGCCGCGCGCCGGTGGTGCACCCCGGCGACGAACTCCGCCATGTCGCGGTACCCCGCGCCGGAGCCGACGGACTCGACGGCGTGCCATGCCGGGTCGTCGAAGTCCTCCGTCTCGGCGACGCCGCTCAGCGACTCGTCGACCGACGGCACGATCCGGCCGTCGCCGGCGTGGATGTACCAGGTCGTCTCGGGCGAGCGGTCGTCGAGCGCGGCGCACAGCGCGTCGAGGTCGACGGCGTCCGGATCGAGCACGGTTCCTACCCTAGTGCGCGGGGCTGCCCACGTCGGGACGATCGCGGCGACCCGAGGCGGCTCAGGCCTGGGTGGGCCGCAGCACCAGCTCGGTCAGCTCGGCGTCGTCCGGGGCCGTGATCGCCAGCAGCACCGCGCCGGCGACCGACTCGGGCCGCAGGTAGTCCTCGGGCGTGTAGTCACCGCCCTCCTGCCGGACGACGTCGCGCTGCATGTCCGTGTCGGTCCGCCCCGGGTGCACCGACGTGACCCGCACCCCGTAGGGCGCCTCCTCGGCACGCAGCGCGTCGGCGAACGCCCGGAGCGCGAACTTGCTGGCCGCGTAGGAGGCCCAGCCGGCCCTGGCTACGAGGCCGGCGCCGGAGTTGAGCAGCACGACCCGCCCGCGAACGGCCCGCAGCGCCGGCAGCAGGACGCGGGTGAGCTCGGCGACGGCGACGACGTTGACGTCGAACTGGCGCCGCCAGGTCGAGGCCGGCGTCTCCGACACCCGCCCGAGCAGCCCGACGCCCGCGCAGTGGACCAGGGCGTCCAGCTGCCCGATGCCCGCGGCGGCCTCGGCGACGGCGTCGACGTCGGTCAGGTCGACCGGCCACGGCCGGGAGCCGGGCAGCTCGTCGGCCAGCGCGTAGAGGGCGTCGGTGTCGCGGCCGCCGAGCAGGACGTCCCGCCCGGGTGCGAGCGCGCGGGCGACGGCCGCGCCGATGCCGCGGGATGCCCCGGTGACCAGGGCGAGCGGGCGGGGCGCGGTCACAGAGGGCTCCCGGCGGTGGTCACGGGCGGTGACCCTACGCGGTGGGCGCACCCGTCGCCCGGGTGGTGATCACATGAGAGGACGCGATCAGATCCGGCGGGCCGCGGCGAACGGCATCCACGCGATGGAGGTGATCTTCACCGGGCTGCCGGCCGTGCTCGCGTGGACGATCTGGCCGTTGCCGACGTAGATCCCGACGTGGCTGATCGGCGCGTAGAAGAAGACGAGGTCGCCGGGCTGCAGGTCGGCGCGCGACACCGGCGTGCCGACGCCGGCCTGTGCGGCGGCGACCCGCGGCAGGGCCACGCCCTCCTGCCGGAACGCCCACTGGACGAGGCCGGAGCAGTCGAAGGCGCTCGGCCCCGACGCGCCCCAGACGTAGGGCGCGCCCAGCTTGGACAGCGCGGCGCGCAGGGCAGAGGCCCGCACGGCCGACGCCGAGCCCGACCCCGACCGGGCCGGCGCGGCCGGTCGCCGGGGTGCCGCCGGGCGGGCCGGGGCCGCGGGCGCCGCCGGCCGGGCCTTCGCGGCGGGCGCCGCCGGTGCGGCGTGGTGTGCCGGCCCGGCGCGATGTGCGGGGAGCCGGAGCGCGACGGTCGCGACCGGGCCGACGAAGGCGGGCGCGTGGCGGGCGTGGCCGGTCGGCGGGGGCGCGTCGGTCTGGGCTGCCGGGTCCGCGGGCAGCACCGCGGCGAGGGCGGCGGAGAGCCCGGCGGCGGCGATCGTGCCGGCGCGCAGTGCGGCGCCCCGGCGAACGCGCACACGGGCGGTGCGGCGGTCGTCCTCGCGGGGGTCAGTGGCGCGGGGGTCAGTGGCGCGGCGGTCGGTGGCGCGGCGGTCGGTGGCGCGGCGGTCGGTGGCGCGGGGATCGGTGGCGCCGGGGCGGGCGGCTCGGTGGAGCACGGTTCGGGGCACGGGGCGTCCTCGGGTCGCGCCGCCGGAGGGGAGCCTCGGCGGCGACCCCGCGTCCTCCGCTCGGGTCGAGCGCCGGTTCCAACAGGGCCGCCGGGGACATTACGACGCCATTTCCGTCGGCCCGGGAAATCGCTCGTGAGCGGGGCCACGGATTGGATGAACCGTCCGGGTGATTGTTTCCGATCGGGTAATGTTCCGGGAGGTTATCGCCGTGAACTGCGGTGATCTGGCGCTGTGATCCGGGCGTGATGCGGTCGAACGGGTGAAAGTCCTTCCAGGCCGAAAATTCACCGCGAATGGCGGAGGATCTGCTCTGTCCGGCGCAGGCCGCTCCGGGAAACGGCTCAGTGGATCGAGGCTCAGTGGATCCAGGGTCAGGGGATCGAGGCTCAGGGGCGCGGTCCGAGGGCGCGGACGAGCGGGGCGCGGGCCGCCGGCCATTCCGCGCCCATCCGCTCGGGCCAGCACCGCTGGACCGCGAGCAGGACCTCGCCGGCAAGGCGGGCGGCCTCGCGTCCGCGCCTCCTCCCCGGCCAGCCCGGGTCCGCGCCGGGTCGAGGTCCGCGCCGGGTCGAGCGCCCGGACGCGCCGGCCGCGGACCCGCGCGCCGTTCGGCCGCGGACCCGCCCGCCGTTCGGCGGCGGCACGATCTCGCCGGGCGGCTGGCGTTCTTCCCGGCCGCCGGGCGGGCGTGAGCCTCAGTCGGTCCGCTCGCCCCGGATGAACGCCTCGACGGCGTCCCGCGCGACGTCGTCGCCGTACTGCACGGGCGGGCTCTTCATGAAGTAGCTGGCCGCCGACAGGAGCGGGCCGCCGATCCCCCGGTCCAGAGCGATCTTCGCCGCGCGCACGGCGTCGATGATGATCCCGGCGGAGTTGGGCGAGTCCCAGACCTCCAGCTTGTACTCCAGGTTCAGCGGCACGTCGCCGAACGCCCGGCCCTCCAGCCGCACGTAGGCCCACTTGCGGTCGTCGAGCCAGGACACGTAGTCCGACGGCCCGATGTGGACGTTGTCGCGGCCGAGGTCGCGGTCGACCTGCGAGGTCACCGACTGCGTCTTGGAGACCTTCTTGCTCTCCAGCCGCTCCAGCTCCTTCATGTTCAGGAAGTCCATGTTCCCGCCCACGTTGAGCTGCATCGTCCGGTCGAGCTGCACGCCGCGGTCCTCGAACAGCTTGGCCAGCACCCGGTGGGTGATCGTCGCGCCGACCTGGCTCTTGATGTCGTCTCCGATGATCGGGACGCCGGCCACCCGGAACTTCTCGGCCCACACCGGGTCGGACGCGATGAACACCGGCAGCGCGTTGACGAACGCGACGCCCGCGTCGAGCGCGGCCTGGGCGTAGAAGCGGTCGGCGGCCTCGCTGCCGACGGGCAGGTACGACACGAGCACGTCGGCGCGCGTCTCGCGCAGCACCGCGGCGACGTCGACCGGCTCCTCGTCGGACTCGGTGATCGTCTCGCGGTAGAACCGGCCGAGCCCGTCGAGCGTGTGCCCGCGCTGCACGACGACGCCCAGCGGCGGCACGTCGGCGATCTTGATGGTGTTGTTCTCGCTGGCGAGGATGGCCTCGGACAGGTCGCGGCCGACCTTCTTGGCGTCGATGTCGAACGCCGCGACGAACGTCACGTCGCGCACGTGGTAGCCGCCGAAGTCGACGTGCATCAGGCCGGGCACGCGCTGGGCCGGGTCGGCGTCGGCGTAGTACCGCACGCCCTGCACCAGTGACGACGCGCAGTTCCCGACGCCGACGACGGCGACGCGGACCTGCTTTCCGGGTTCGGTCATGGTCCGGTCTCCTTCTTCTCGTTCTCGATCAGTTCGTTGAGCCAGCGCACCTCGCGCTCGCAGGCGTCGAGGCCGAGCTGGTGCAGCTGCTGGGTGTAACGGTCGATCTGCTCGCCGGTCTTCGTCAGCGCGGCGCGCAGGCCCTCGCGGCGCTCCTCGACGGTGCGGCGGCGACCCTCCAGGATCCGCATCCGCGTCTCGGTCGGCGTGCGGGAGAAGAACGCGAGATGGACGCCGAAGCTCTCGTCGTCCCACGCGTGCGGGCCGGACTCGGCGAGCAGCTCGTCGAGCCGCTCCTTGCCCTCGGCCGTGATCCGGTACACGCGCCGGGCCCGCCTCGTCGCGCCCGTCGCGCTCTCCTCCTCGACGATGAGGCCGGCCCGCGTGAGCCGGCGCAGCGCCGGGTAGAGCGAGCCGTATGAGTACGCCCGCAGGCCGCCGAGCCGCAGCGCGAGCTGCTTGCGCAGCTCGTAGCCGTGCACCGGGGCCTCGCGCAGGAGGCCGAGCAGCGCCAGCTCCAGCACGCGCGACCTCCTCTCCGATGTACCGCACCACTATATCGAGTCGATACATCGAGCGCAGGGCGGCGATCGTCGGGGACCGGGCATCCCCGCCCACACCACCGGAAACGGGACCGGCCAGAAGCGGTGCGGGCCGACCTGTCGGGCCTGGCGCGTACGCTGGCCCGGTGCGCTCCCAGCGACAGGTTGTCGACTACGCGTTGCAGCGCCGGTCGCTGCTCGCCGACGTCCACGCCGGTCGGGTCGGCGTCTCCGAGGTCTGCGACGCGAGCCCGTACCTGATCCGGGCGGCCCGCTTCCACGGCCGGCCCGGTGACGCCGACTGCCCCGTGTGCCGCAAGGAGCGCCTGACGCACGTGTCGTGGGTGTTCGGCGAGAGCCTCGGGCACGCCGCGGGCTCGGCCCGCGCCCCCGACCAGCTCGACCAGCTCGCCGCCACCCACGCGGACTTCTCGGTCTACGTCGTCGAGGTCTGCCGGACGTGCGGATGGAACCACCTGGTCCTGTCCTACGTCATGGGAACGGGCGACGCACCCGGCCGCCGTCGCTCCGCCGCGGAATGACCCCGCTCCCCGCCAGGGGCCGCACGCGACGCAGGATCGGCCGGAGACAGAATCGCGAGAGACAGGGACGCGAGTGGCACTGACCCGAGTGACACGGACGACGAGGAGGCGAGCGCGGTGAACGACGGGCGCGATCCCCGCTTCGGCCCGTCGCGGCCGCCCGCGGCCGGTCCGCGGCCCGGAGCGCCGCCCGGCGTGCATCCCCCGCCCCGCCCCGCCGCCCCGGACGCCGCTCCCACCGCTCCCGTCGGCTCCCCGCACGCTCCCTTCGCCGCCCCGCCCGCTCCCGCCGGTGGTCCGCCCGCTTCCGCCGGCGCCCCGACCGCCCGCGTCGGCCCTCCGCAGGCCCGCCCGTCCGGGCCCGCCGGTCCCGCTCCCGCCGCACCCGCCCGCGCGGCATTGCCATACGCGGCCGGGCCCGACATGCCGCTGCTCACCCACGACGACGCGCCGGCCAGGGCCGGCGTCGCACTGGCCCCGCCCCCGCCGCCGGGGGGCCGGCCACCGGCGCCGCCCGGCTCGGGCGGTGGCGGCCGCCGTCCGCCGCTGCGCCCCGGCCCGTTCCGGCGCGTGCGGACGTGGCTGCTGCTCCTGCTGGGCGTGCTGGTCATCGGGCCATTGTTGGCCTTCGTCATCGGCTGGATGATCTTCCCGGTGCCCACGGCGAACGACGCCGCCCTCGTCCAGACCTCGACGTTCAGCTTCGCCGACGGCCCGGTGATCGGGGTCATGAGGCCGAAGGACGAGAACGGCACGACGATCAACCGCAGCATCGTGACGCTGGACAAGGTGCCGGCGCACGTCCGCCAGGCCGTCCTGTCCGCGGAGGACCGGTCGTTCTACACGAACCCGGGATTCGACATCCAGGGCATCTTCCGGGCGCTGTTCAGCAACCTCTCCGGCGGCGTCGGCGGCGGCTCCACGATCACCCAGCAGTACGTCAAGGTGTCGACCGGGCAGAACCAGAACTCCTTGTTGCGCAAGTACAAGGAGGTCATCATCTCGATCAAGATCTCGAAGGACCAGACGAAGGACGAGATCCTCGAGAACTACCTCAACACGGTCTACTTCGGCCGCGGCGCTTACGGGATCCAGGCCGCGGCGCAGGCCTACTTCGGCAAGGACGTCGGGCAGCTGACGGTCTCCGAGGGCGCGATGCTCGCCGGAATGATCCAGTCGCCGTCCTTCCTGGAGCCCACCAAGAACCTGGCCGGCACGACGATCCGCTGGAACTACACGCTCGACCAGATGGTCCAGGCCGGCTTCCTGCCGGCCGCCGAGCGCGCGAAGGAGACCTTCCCCAAGTTCGTCCCGCCGTCGGCGAGCGCGGACATCGGCATCCCCGGCGACGACCGCTACCACATCGTGGAGCGCGCCAAGGCCGAGATGGAGGCCAGCGGCATCTCGGCCGACGAGATCGCCACGGCGGGCCTGAATGTCCAGACCACGATCGACTCGCGCGTCCAGGGCAACGCGGTCGACGCCGTCAACAAGGTCATGAAGGGCCAGCAGCCGAACCTGCGCTCGGCGCTCGTGTCGGTCGACCCGCGGACCGGCGCGATCGTCGCCTACGACGGTGGCACCAACGTCGGCTTCGACTACGCCGGGCAGGCGCTGCGCCAGCCGGGCTCGACGTTCAAGCCGTTCGTGCTGGCGGCCGCGCTGACGTCCGGGCAGGGGATCGGGCTGGGCACCGAGTTCACCGGCACCTCGCCGATGGTCATCGCCGGGCAGAAGGTCAACAACTCCGACGGCGACAGCTGCGACCGGTGCAACCTCGTCACGGCGATGACCAAGTCGACCAACACGGTCTTCTACCAGCTCGCCGTCCAGATCGGACCGCAGCGCGTCGCCGACGCCGCGCACGCCGCCGGCATCCCGGGCAACCTGCTGCCCAACCCGACCGGCGGCCTGTCCCTCGGCGACAAGGAAGTGCACGTCGTCGACATGGCGTCCGCGTACGCGACGTTCGCAGCCGACGGCGTCTGGCACCAGCCCTACCTCGTGCAGAAGGTCACCGCGGCCGACGGAAGGGTCCTGCTCGACCGCGGCACGACCCCGGTGGAGACGCGCCAGGCGTTCTCGCAGCAGGTCGCCCGCAACGTCACCGAGGCGATGCTGGACGTGGCGACGGGGTCGGGGTACTCGTTGTCCGGCGGCCGGACGGCGGCCTCCAAGACCGGCACGGCCCAGGCCGACATCGCCGGCCAGAACAAGGACGGCTGGACGGTCGGGTTCACCCCGACGCTCTCCACGGCCGTCTGGACCGGCACCGACACGCAGGCGCCGATCCAGACCCGCTACGGGTCCCCGGCGTACGGCCGCACGTTCGGCGGCCCGATCTGGCAGTCGTTCATGAACGCCACGCTGAAGGGCACGCCCGACCAGCAGTTCTCCGCCTACCAGCCCATCGGACCGGTCGCCTACGCGAACGCCGACGCGCCCGCGCCCGCCTACGACCCCAACCAGGACGGCAACGGCGGGTATGGAAACGGGGACAACGGCAACGGCAACGGCGGCGGGAACGGCAACTACGGCAACGGCAACGGCCGGGGCAACGGCGGCAATGGGGGCAACGGCGGTGGCAACGGCGGTGGCAACGGCAACAACTGAGCGGCGCCCCGCCGGCCCGGCACGGTGAGCGAGCTGGCGGGCAGGCCGGTGATGCCGGGTGTCGCCGGGGCGTCGGCGAGGGCATGCCGTGAGTGAGCCGACCGGCGTGGCGGCCGGCGAGCAGGCGCGCGTCATCCCGACGTGGACCGAGCCGCTCGCGGCCGAGGCCAGCCACCTCGTGGGCGGGCCGCTTGGCCGGCACGCCCTCGTCGGCCGCAGCCGGTTCTGGACACCGCTGCGGGTGCTGCTGGTGCTGGCCCTCGTCACGTTGTCGGCCGGCTACCTCGGCAAGGCCGCCTGCCTGCAGACCTACCCGTCCGACTCCGGACCGCAGCTCGACTGGCGCGACAACCGCCAGTACGTCGCGATGTGCTACTCCGACACCGTCCCGCTGTACGGCATCGAGGGGCTGTCCACCGGCGCCGTCCCCTACCGCGACAGCTGGCTGGAGAACCCGGGCACCCAGCAGCAGCACGTGCGGTACATGGAGTACCCGGTGCTGGCCGGGTTCTTCCAGTACGCGAACGCCCGGCTCACCGACGTCTGGCGGGCGCTGCCGCTGCCGCAGACCCTGCCGGTGATCGTCTACTTCGACATCACCGCGGTGTGGCTCGCGCTGGGCTGGCTGGTCGTGGTCCGCAGCGTGCACGGCCTGCGCCGACGACGCCCGTGGGACGCCGCGCTGGTCGCGCTGTCCCCGCTGGTCGCCGTGCACGCGTTCACGAACTTCGACACGATCGCCGTCGCGCTGGCCGGCGCCGGCTCGCTCGCGCTCGCCAGGCGGAGACCGGTGCTCGCGGGCGTCCTGTTCGGCGTCGGCGGCGCGTACAAGTTCTACCCGCTGCTCCTGCTGCTGCCGGTCCTGCTGGTCGGGTGGCGCCGCCGGCGTCCCGGCGTCGCGCTGACGACCGCCGGGACCGCGGTCGCCATCTGGGTCGCGGTCAACCTGCCCGTCGCCGTGGCGTGGCCCGCGGGCTGGTGGCAGTTCTTCTCGCTCAACCAGACCCGCGGCGCCGACCCGGACTCGCTCTACAACGTCGTCAGCTACTTCACCGGCTGGCCGGGCTTCGACGGCAACCTCGCGGACGGGCAGACCCCCGTCGTGCTCAACGCCGTGTCCGCGGGGCTGTTCGTGCTCGCGTGCGCGGCGCTGGTCGTGCTCGTCGCGCGGGCGCCGGTGCCGCCGCGGGTCGCGTCGCTGTCGTTCCTGCTCGTCGGCGCGTTCCTGCTGGTCAACAAGGTGTGGAGCCCGCAGTACTCGCTGTGGCTGGTGCCGCTGGCCGTCCTCGCGCTGCCCCGGTGGCGGCTGCTGCTGGTCTGGATGACGGTGGACGCGCTGGTCTGGGTGCCGCGGATGTACTTCTACCTGACATCGGAGAACAAGGGCCTCCCGCCGGACTGGTTCCTCGGTGCCGTCGTGCTGCGCGACGCGGTGGTCGTGTTCCTGATGGTGCTCGTCGTGCGGACGGTCCTGCGCCCGGAGACCGACACGGTCCGCACCGCCGACGTCGGCGCGGACCTCGCCGCGGACCCGGACTGGCCCGCGGACGCGCCGGTGGCCTTGCCCGCGCCGCGGGCCCGCGAGCCGGTGGCGGTGGGCCGGTGAGCGGGCCCGGCGGAGGAGGCGGACCGGCACTGGACCGGACGTCCGTGGCGGCGGTACTGGCCGGGTTCGAGCACCGCGCGATCACGCGGCCCGACCTGAAGCGGTCGGCCGTGGGCATCACGCTGACCGTCGAGGCCGACGGCCCGGCGTTCCTGCTCACCCGGCGGGCCGCCACGCTGCGCCGGCACGCCGGCCAGTGGGCCCTGCCCGGCGGGCGCGCCGAGGCGGGCGAGACCTCCGGCACGACGGCCCGCCGCGAGCTCGCCGAGGAGCTGGGCCTGGAGCTGCCGCCCGAGGCCGAGCTCGGCCTCCTCGACGACTACGCGACGCGCTCCGGGTACGTGATCACGCCGGTCGTGCTGTGGGCGGGGACCGCGCCGGCCCTGACCCCGGATCCCGCCGAGGTCGAGCAGTGCCACCGCGTCCCGGTCGCCGCGCTCGACGTCCCCCCGCGCTTCCTCACGATCCCCGAGTCGGACGCGCCGGTCATCCAGCTGCCGCTGCTGGGCCGGTTCGTCCACGCCCCGACGGGCGCGGTGCTCCACCAGTTCGCCGAGCTCGTCCTGCACGGGCGCCCGACGCGGGTCGCCCACCTCGAGCAGCCGGTGTTCGCCTGGCGCTGAGCGCGCGTCAGGCCGCGACGGGCCGGCCGGCCGCCGCCTTCGCCGTGTCGAGCGCGAGCCGGTCGGGCAGCGTCAGGAACACGACGAACAGCACGACCAGCAGCGCGGCCCGGCCCCACACCCCGACCACCAGCGCCTGCGGGGCGAGCGCGGAGTAGATGTCGCCGCCGATGCCGGCCTTGATGTCGTAGAACCAGCGGAAGATGCCGACGTCCATCGCGATGTCGCAGAGGAGGTAGGCCACGATCCAGCGCCACGGCACCGCCAGCAGCACGAAGAACGGCAGCAGCCAGACCGTGTACTGGGGGGAGTGGACCTTGTGCAGGAGCAGGAAGCCGCACAGCATGGCCGCGCTGACCGCGACCCACGGGTAGACCCCGTCGCGGCGGAACCGCCACCAGCCGACCGCCAGCGCCACCGCGAACGAGCCCAGCACGAGCGTCGGCGACAGCCAGCCGACCCAGTGCTGGAAGGCGACGTTCTCGGGGTTCGACTCCGGGCGGAAGCCCCAGAACCAGATCGAGTTGGTCGTCAGGTCGACCTTGCGCTCGGACTGGAAGACGAACGACGCCTTCCAGCCCTCGTAGCCGGCCAGCGCGAACGGCAGGTTGACGGCCACCACGGTGGCGAGGGCGGCGAGGCAGACGCCGATGGCACCCCACCAGTCGCGACGCCCGGGCCGGGACGCGGTCAGGACGTACAGCGCGAGCGGCGCGACGAAGGCGCCCGGGTAGAGCTTGAGCGCGACGCCGATCCCGAGGCAGACACCGGCCACCACCGCCCGCGTGCGCAGCGAGGCCCGCGCGCGCCAGGCGTGCACCGCGAACACCGCAGCCACCGCCGAGCAGACGACCGGCAGCTCCCAGTTGTGGAAGGCGTAGAGCACCAGCGGTGGTCCCAGCGCCCACAGCAGCGCCCGCCAGCGCGCGAGCCGGCCCAGCATCCACCCCGTGACCAGCCCGAACGGTGCCAGCAGGAGCGCCGAGTAGAGCAGGTACTGCCCGTCGTTGTGGGCGAAGATCGCACCGGCCCACATGAGCACGCCGGTGAGCACGGGGTACTCGACCGTGCCGCCGGTCAGCCCGCCGTCCGGCGTGATCCCGCCGTGCACGTAGGGGAAGACGTGCTTGTCGATGTCGCGGCCCAGCCAGAGGAACTGGATGTCGGAGTAGCAGACGTCGCGGTCGTTGCGCAGGTCGTAGTCCGGCGCGCTGCGCCCGGCCGCGTCGTACTCCGGGCCGGTGCAGCGGGCCTTGTTGGCGTACCCGAGGAACAGCGTGAACCCCGTCAGCACGACCAGCAGGACCAGCATCAGCCGGGCGCCGCGGCGGGCGTGGCGCAGCTCGTCCTCGCGGTGCTGGGCCCGGGGTGGCGGGCCCAGCGACGGGTCGGGGCCGGGCCCCCACCCGTCGTCCGTCCCGGTGCCGGTCGTCTGGGTGCTCACCGGTGCAGTCGCTCCCGCAGGAACGCGATGTCGGCCGCCTGGCCCTCGGCGGGCGTCTCGACGACGACGGGTGCGCCCGCCGCGGCGCACACGGCGACCAGCTGGTCGGGGTCGATCGTGCCCCGGCCGATCGTGGCGTGCCGGTCGCGGGCGGAGCCGAACTCGTCGCGCGAGTCATTGAGGTGCACGAGGTCGATGCGGCCGGTGATGGCCTTGGCCCGGTCGACGACGTCGGTGAGGTCCTCGCCAGCGGCGAACGCGTGGCAGGTGTCGAGGCAGAACCCCACCCCGAACTCGCCGATGGCGTCCCACAGCCGCGCCAGCGCGTCGAACCGGCGGGCCATCGCGTGGTCGCCGCCCGCGGTGTTCTCCAGCAGGATCGGCACGGCGAAACCGCCCTCGCCGGCCTGGCGCTCGACGAACTTGCGCCAGTTGTCGACGCCCGTGGCCTCGTCCTCGCCCGCCGTGACATGGCCGCCGTGCACGACCAGGCCGATCGCGCCGACCGTCGCCGCGCCGTCGGCGTGCTGGGTGACGAGCTTGCGCGAGGGGATGCGGACGCGGTTGTTGAGCGACGCGAGGTTGACGACGTAGGGCGCGTGGACGACCACGGCGACGTCACCCGTCCGCAGCTGCTCCGCCTGCTGGTGGGCCGGGGGCTTCTTCCAGCCCTGCGGGTCGGCCAGGAACATCTGCACGATGTCGGCACCGCGCGCGGCCGCGGAGACGACCGGGTCGTCCTCGCGGACGTGGGCGCCGATGAGCATGGGGTCGAGGGTAACGGCGCGCCCCGACGATTCACCCCGCCGGTCAGTCGGCGCCGCGATGACCGAGCGGTCCACCGGGTGGGGCCGGCGCGCCGGGGCCGCCCGGACCGCTGGTAGCCTCGACGGACGCACCCCGCGCCGCACGGTCTCTCCGGGCGGCCCGCACGAAATTGTCGGGGTGCGGTGAGAACCTCCTGTCACGGAACGTCCGTGGCCGTCCCAGTCCGTAGGAGGTGAGTGGTTCTCATGCGTCATTACGAGTTGATGGTCATCCTCGACCCCAGCCTGGACGAGCGCACCGTGACGCCGTCGCTGGAGACCTTCCTCAACGTCATCCGCACCGACGGAGGCAGCGTCGAGAAGATCGAGGTGTGGGGCAAGCGCCGGCTGGCCTACGAGATCGCCAAGAACGCCGAGGGGATCTACGCGGTCCTCGAGGTCACGTGCGAGCCCGCGACGGTCGCCGAGCTCGACCGGCAGCTGGGGCTCAACGAGTCGGTGCTGCGCACCAAGGTGCTGCGGCGCGAGCCGAAGCGCGCCCCGGCCGCGGCCGCCGCGAGCTGACGGGACCTCGACCATGGCAGGCGAGACCGTCATCACCGTCGTCGGCAACCTGACCGCCGACCCCGAGCTGCGCTTCACCCCGTCCGGTGCCGCAGTCGCCAACTTCACCGTGGCGTCCACCCCGCGCACCTTCGACCGCCAGTCCGGCGAGTGGAAGGACGGCGAGGCCCTGTTCATGCGCTGCAACGTGTGGCGGCAGGCGGCGGAGAACGTCGCCGAGACGCTCACCCGCGGCATGCGGGTCATGGTGTCCGGGCGGCTCAAGCAGCGGTCCTTCGAGACCCGCGAGGGCGAGAAGCGCACCGTCGTCGAGCTGGAGGTCGACGAGGTCGGCCCGTCACTGAAGTACGCCACGGCCAAGGTCAACAAGGTCAGCCGGGGGTCCGGCGGCGGGGGCTACGGCGGCGGCGACAGCTACTCCGGTGGCGGTGGCGGTGGCGGCGGCGGCGGTGGCTACGGGGGTGGCTCCGGTGGCGGCGCGCCGTCGGACGACCCGTGGGGCTCGGCCCCGCCAGCCGGGAGCGGCCCGGCCGCCGACGACGAACCCCCCTTCTGATCTTCTCATCATCATCCAGGAGCACTGAGACATGGCGAAGCCCGTCCTGCGCAAGCCGAAGAAGAAGGTGTGCGCGTTCTGCAAGGACAAGGCCCAGGACATCGACTACAAGGACACCGGCCTGCTGCGGAAGTTCATCTCCGACCGCGGCAAGATCCGGGCCCGCCGGGTCACCGGCAACTGCCGCCAGCACCAGCGTGACGTCGCGGTGGCGGTCAAGAACTCCCGCGAGGTGGCGCTGCTGCCCTACACCTCGACCGCGCGCTAGGAGACGTCCGTGAAGCTCATCCTCACCGCGGACGTGCCCAACCTGGGCGCGCCCGGCGACGTCGTCGAGGTCAAGGACGGCTACGGGCGCAACTACCTCCTGCCGCGCAAGATGGCCGTCGCCGCCACGCGTGGCGCCGAGAAGCAGGTCGAGACGATCAAGCGTGCCCAGCGGTCCCGCGAGATCCGCGGTCTCGACCACGCCAGGGAGGTCGCCTCCGGGCTCGGCAGCCTGTCCGTCACCGTCAAGGCGAAGGCGGCGGGCGACTCCGGGCGCCTGTTCGGCTCGGTCACGGCGGCCGACGTCGTCGCGGCCGTCCGGGCGGCCGGCGGTCCCACGCTGGACCGCCGGGCCGTCGACATGCCGAGCCAGATCAAGACCGTCGGGACGCACGCGGTCACCGTCCGGTTGCACCCGGAGGTCACCACCCGGCTCGACGTGGCGGTCGTCGCGAGCTGACGCCGCCGACCACCCCCGACGGGGCGGGACCGACGCCAGCGCGTCGGTCCCGCCCCGTTCGCGTCCCCACAGCCGCTGCCCGTCGTCGGGGTCCGGCTCCCGGTGCCGCGCACGGGGCACCGTGATCACCGACTAAGGGGCATCCCGCGCACTGAGCGGCCCGGGAAGTCCACGTACGGCGATCATTCGGGCCGGCGCGGCCGACGCCCGGGGCATCACCCCGTCGTGACGAACCCGGTCACGGACGGTGAGCAGGCTTGCCGTCGCCTCCCGGCCACGCCGCAGCCGTCGAAAGGATGCGTGCCGTGTTCGTCTGCGCGCCCGGTGACCGTCCGGGTGCGCCAGGTAGACGACCGGCACGACGCAGTCGACACGCCGAGGACGCGGGCCGGCGGCGTGTCGTGACCACACTGTTGTCCCCAGTTCCTCCACAGGGCCTGAACAGCGCCGTTCCCGAATATTCGGCGTCTGTCCCCAGGTCCGTCCACAGCCCGTCGGGCCATCGTCCGAGTAGCGTCCCCAGCCTCTCCCCAGGCCCGTCCACACCCCTGCTCGACAGCCGTCCGGGAGATCCCTAACGTCGCGGCGCACGGTGCGAGGACCCCCGCCGGGGGCGGTCGGCCGATCCGGTGACGGACCTGCTCGGTCGAACTTGCGTTCGATATACTGGCGACGGGGGTGACGCAGCGTATGGCCCAACCCGACTTCCGCGCGGCGGCTGACGACCGGCCCGGCCGGCCGCGGCCGGTCCGCGCGGCCGCCGGTGACGAGGCTCCGGACGCCGCGTTCGACCGCCAGCCCCCGCAGGACCTCACGGCCGAGCAGTCGGTGCTGGGCGGCATGCTGCTGTCCAAGGACGCGATCGCCGACGTCGTCGAGCTCCTGCGTTCCGACGACTTCTACCGGCCGGCCCACCAGACGGTCTTCGACTGCATCCTCGACCTGTACGGCCGCGGCGAGCCGGCCGACGCGGTGACCGTGTCCGCCGAGCTGCAGCGCCGCGGCGACCTGATCCGCCTCGGGGGGGCGCCGTACCTGCACACGCTGATCGCGACCGTCCCAACCGCGGCCAACGCCGCCTACTACGCCGAGATCGTCGCCGAGAAGGCGATCCTGCGCCGGCTCGTCGAGGCGGGTACCCGGATCGTCCAGCTGGGCTACCACGGCGACCAGGGCGCCGAGGTCAACGACGTCGTCGACAGCGCGCAGGCCGCGATCTACGCCGTCACCGAGCGCTCCACGAGCGAGGACTACGCCCCGCTCGAGGAGCTGCTGCAGCCGACGATGGACGAGATCGACGCGATCGCCTCAAGGGGCGGCGTCGCGCTCGGCGTGCCGACCGGCTTCGTCGACCTCGACGCGGCCACCAACGGGCTGCACCCCGGCCAGATGATCGTCGTGGCGGCCCGGCCCGGGCTCGGGAAGTCGACGCTCGGACTGGACTTCGCCCGCTCCTGTTCGGTCAAGCACGGCCTGACCAGCGCGGTGTTCTCGCTGGAGATGAGCAAGTCCGAGATCGTCATGCGGCTGCTGTCGGCCGAGGCGCGCATCCGGCTGGCCGACATGCGCGCGGGCCGGATGAGCGACGACGACTGGACGCGCATGGCCCGGCGGATGAGCGAGATCAGCGAGGCGCCGCTGTTCATCGACGACTCCCCCAACCTCACGCTGATGGAGATCCGCGCGAAGGCGCGGCGGCTCAAGCAGCGCCACGACCTGAAGCTCGTGGTGCTGGACTACCTGCAGCTGATGACGTCCGGGCGCAAGGTCGAGTCGCGCCAGCAGGAGGTCTCGGACTTCTCCCGGCAGATCAAGCTGCTGGCCAAGGAGCTGGAGGTGCCGGTCGTCGCGATCAGCCAGCTCAACCGCGGTCCCGAGCAGCGCACCGACAAGCGCCCGATGCTGTCGGACCTGCGCGAGTCGGGGTCGATCGAGCAGGACGCCGACATGGTGATCCTGCTGCACCGCCCGGACGCGTTCGAGCGCGACGACCCCCGTGCCGGCGAGGCCGACCTGATCCTCGCCAAGCACCGCAACGGGCCGACGTCGACGATCACCGTGGCCCACCAGCTGCACTACAGCCGCTTCGCCGACCTCGCGACGGGCTGACAGGTCGCGGCGGCGGCAACGCACACCGGCTCGTCCGGCGGCCGCGACGCCCGGCTGGGCACACCGGCACCGCCGAACGTGGGCGATACCGGCACCGTTCAGCGGATCGTGCGCCGGCGGAGCAGTCGGTTAGCGTCGTTATGACAACAGTATCGGTCGGCCCCGGTGAGACGGAGGACGGCAGATGGACCCGATGCCTCGCGGTCGGCTTCCCGATACCGTTGTCGCCCCACCCGCCCCGGTGCTGCGGGACGACCAGGGACCCGAGCCGGCGTGGATGGTCGCCGACTACGACGAGGCTGAGCGGCTGATCGCCGACCCGGCGCTCTACCCCACCCACCGGCACGAGTACGGGCTCGACCTCGACCACCTGCGGCAGGGCCCCGTGAACGGCGCCGGCCTGATCGCCGCCGAGCCGGACCGCCACGCCGACCTGCGCGCACTGGTGGCCCGCCGGTTCACCACCGCCGCGACGCGGGCGCTGCGCCCACGCGTCGAGGCGGTCGCCGACGGGCTGATCGACGCGGTCGTTGCGGGCTCGACGAGCTTCGACCTGGTCACGGCGTTCTCGCGGCCCCTTTCCACCCGGGTCATGGCCGACCTCCTCGGGCTGGGCGTGCCCTTCGACGAGGTCATGGCCACCGTGTGGAGGTGGATGGACGAGGAGTACCACGTCGTCGCGAGCGTCGCGCGGCTGACCGACCAGCGCTCGCACTGGCGGTGGTGGGAGGCCCTCCTCGAGCGGAGGAAGGCGAGCCTCTCGGACGGGGACCCGCAGCCGCCCGGGATCCTCGCGGACCTGCTGGCCGCCCAGGCCGCTGGCCGGCAGGTCGGCGGCCGCCCGCTGTCGGACGTCGACATCATCGGCACCGTGGAGATCCTGCTCGCGGCCGGCGTCTCCACCACGGCCGCGGCCCTGCCGGCCACGGTCCTGCTGGCCGACAACGCCGGCGTGCTGGGCGAGCTGACCGATCCGCAGCGGGCGCGGGCGGCCGCCGTGGAGGGACTGCGGATGGACTCACCGTTCCCCTTCCTGTCCCGCCGCACCCGCGGGCCGCGGACCGTCGCCGGCGAGTCGGTGCCGGCCAGGGGGCTGCTGCTCGCTAACGTCGTCGCCGCGCAGCGCGACCCCCGCCGCTGGCCCGACCCCCACACGTTCCGTCTCGACCGGCCGGGCGGGCCCGCCGGGATGCTGGCCTTCGGCAAGGGCGCGCACCGCTGCCTCGGCGAGGCGCTGGCCTATCTCGAGCTCGAGGTGGGCGTGGCCGCCCTGGCGCGGCGGCTGCGGGGACTGCGCGTCATCGACGTGGCCGAACGCCGATTCGGGCTGGTCACACACCTGCCGTCGGTGTGGTGCGCCTATGACGCGCCGGCCTGAGGACACACCGGGGCCGATCATGCCTGGGTGGTTGCCGGCCCTAGACTCCGGGCAATGAGCGGCTGCGAAGATCCCATGCCGACCGACGCCGCCGACGGCACATTCACGGTGTGGGTCGAGGAGGGCATCGTCCTGCTGCGCTGGACGCACGGCGTCGTCATCACCGGAGCGCGGGCCGCTGCGGCGATGAGGGCCGTCGACCGGCTCAACGGCGAGCAGAAGCGGCCGCTGCTGGTCGACATGACCGGCACCGACACGCTGACGCGCGACGGCCGCGAGACGTTCCGCGGCGACGTGCAGGTGTCGCGGATCGCGCTGGTGGGCCACTCCGCGGTGGACCGGGTCATCGCGAACTTCGGGCTGCGGGTCAGCTCGTTGCGCATTCCGTCGCGGTTCTTCTCCTCCGTGCCCGCCGGGCTGGCGTGGCTGCGGGAGCACGAACCGGCCCGGTGACCCGCACGGACCCGCGCTACGCGCGGGAACGGGGTGCGAGCACGGCGACGAACCCGGGCAACACCTGACGGCTGCGGCCCGACCGGGAGGGCACGGTGACGATCGTCGCCGCGGCGTCGACGGCACGGCGCTCCCAGCGGTCCGGCGGGAAGCAGTCCTCGAGCTCGGCCGCGCCGAAGGGCGTCGGCGCCGGCAGCCCCGACCGGACGATCCGTGCCAACGCGGGCGGCAGACCTCGCGGGCCCGCGCCGAGCAGCTCCAGGTAGCCCAGGCGGGAACCACGGTAGTCGGTCTCGGCGATCAGGACGGCGCCGCGGGCGCCGGCCAGCGCGGCGACGGTCGAGGCCACCGCCCGCCGCGCCGGCGCCGGCAGGACGTGCAGGACGCCGCGGACGAACACGTTCGCGTCCCCGCCCAGCTCGGCGCGCAGGCGCTCCCCGGCCCCCGCCTCGGTGACATCCAGGGCCAGGTAGCTCACCCCCGCTGTCGGCCCGGTCTCGAACCGCGCCCTGGCAATCGCGGCGGCCGAGACGTCGACGCCGACGACGCGCGGGAACGTGCCGGCCAGCATGCGGCTGAACCGGCCGTTGCCGCACCCGATGTCGACGACCGGCAGGCGGGGGTCGGCATGAGTCTCGAGGAGGGCTCGGTAGCGGAGGGCCTCGCCGGTGTCGTCGCTGTCCCAGAGCACGTCACCGCCGTCGCCGGTGGTCGTGATGCTGGACCAGAACCAGTCCCACCCGGCGGGCGCGGCGCGCGGCGACCGTCGGGTCAACCGCACCACGTGGGGGATCGTCAACGCCTGCCGCCACCACACCTGAACCTCCAGCGGGACCCCGGGCCGCTCCTCTGTGTACCGCCCGGGACGGCCGTCCGCAGCACTGGGGCGAGGACGAGCGCCCCCGGCGGCTGCTTCGCGTTAGGCTCCGCGGGTGGATGGCGGGGGTGCGGAACCGCGTCGCGAGTTCATCGTGTCGGCCGATGCAGCCGGGTTCGTCCGGCTGAGATGGCGACCCGGGTTCCCGATCACCGGCGCGTCGGCGGAAGCCGCTATGGCGGCCGTCGACATGCTGAACAGCGGCTATCAGCGGCCCCTCCTCGTGGAGATGGCCGGCACCGGCGCACCGACCCGGGACGCACGCCAATGGTTCGGCAAGCCCTGTACGGCGTCGCGGATCGCGCTGCTGGGCGTTTCACCGGTCGATCGCGTCGTCGCGAGCTTCGTCCCGATCCCGGGCGTGCTGGGCTTCCCCGTGCCGACCCGCTTCTTCACAGCGGAAGCCAGTGCGCTGGCCTGGC
Source organism: uncultured Actinomycetota bacterium (assembly GCA_963728105.1). Classification (GTDB taxonomy): domain Bacteria; phylum Actinomycetota; class Actinomycetes; order Mycobacteriales; family Pseudonocardiaceae; genus Pseudonocardia. The sequence goes on from CAVSJZ010000088.1 coordinate 71,903, forward strand.
TGCTCGATGCCGACGCCACACCCTGACCCGCGCATCGACCTGCTGGTCGAGCACGTCGTCCGACTCGCGTCGGGCGACCTGTCCGCGCGGCTGGCTTCCTCGACCGCCCGCGACGACGTCGACGCCATGACCGTCGGGATGAACATGCTGGCCGAGGAGCTGCAGGCGCTCTCGACGGACCTCGCGGCCCGGGTGGCCGAGCGCACGGCCGAGCTGGAGGAGGCACGCCACGCCCTGGAGCGGCTCGCGCTGTACGACCCGCTGACCGGCATGGCCAACCGGACCCTGCTCGCCGAGCGGCTGCGTGCCGGCCTCGACGAGGTCGAGCAGGGAAGCCGGCCACTGGCCGTCCTGGCGCTCGACCTGGACGGGTTCAAGTCGGTCAACGACGGCTTCGGGCACCCGGTCGGCGACCGGCTACTCGCGGAGGTCGCGCGCCGGCTCAGCGCCGTCGTCCGCGCCGGCGACACCGTGGCCCGCACGGGCGGTGACGAGTTCGCGCTGCTCCTGCTGGACCTGTCGCTCGCGGACGCCCTGCGGGTGGCATGGCGGATCGCGTCGTCGGTCGCCGAGCCGGTCCGGGTCGGGCCGCACACGTGCTGGGTCAACGCGAGCATCGGGGTGCGGGTGGCCGAACCCGGTGAACAGCCGGACACGCTGATTCGCGACGCCGACACCGCGATGTACGCGGCGAAGGCCCGCGGCCGGGGCTCCGTCGCGATGTACGAGCCCGCCATGCACGCGGCGGCGGCCACCCGGCTCGCGCTCACCACGGACCTGCGGGCCGCGATCAGCGCCGGCCGGCTCGAGCTGCGGTACCAGCCGATCGTCGAGCTCGACGGCGGCCGCGTCCGCGGTGTCGAGGCGCTGCTGCGCTGGCGGCACCCCACACGGGGCCTGCTGACGCCCACGGAGTTCATCGCCGCCGCCGAGGAGGACGGGCTCGTCACGGCCCTCGACCGGTGGGTGCTCGACACGGCCCTCGACCAGCTCGCGCGCTGGCGGCGCACGGCCCCGGCGGGCCGCCCGGTCGACCTGCACGTCAACATCTCCCCCGTCGACCTGCGCGCTCCGCGTTTCGCCGAGGACGTCGTCGCCCGGCTGGCCCACCACGGCGTGGCGGGGTCGGACCTGACGCTGGAGGTCACCGAGACCCAGCTGCTCGGCGAGGACGCCGCGACGAGCCATGCCCTGGGCGTGCTGCGCCACGCGGGCGTCGCCATCGCCATCGACGACTTCGGCGTCGGCTACTCGTCGCTCGGCTACTTCCGGCGGCTCTCCACCGACGTCGTCAAGATCGACCGTTCGCTGGTGGTCGACCTCGACACCGACCCCGACCAGCACCGGATAGCCGCGGCGATCCTCGCCGTCGTCGACGCGTTCGGCGCCGTCGCGGTCGCGGAGGGCGTGGAGACCGACGGCCAGGCCGCGGCGCTGCGTGCGCTCGGCTGCCGGCTCGGCCAGGGCTTCCACCTCGGGCGCCCGATGGACGCCGACGCGGTCGCCACCCGGCTGGCCCTCGTCGGGAGCACACCCGGACAGGTCAGGAACTCATGGTGACCGGGCCCGGCACCGAGATCGCGCGACGCCCCCGCCGGCCGTTCCACCGAGGTCGTCGAACGTCGGTCCGGTCCGGCCGGTGACGTCGCGCGTCGCGCTGAACAGGCACCGGATCCGGCCTGCGGCCGCGGGATCGTCGTCATCGGCGCGGGCCGCTCCTCCCGGACGACGGTCTCGGCTGCCCCGACCCTGCCTCGCCCGTGGCGCGCGGGCACGGGGCCGGAAGCCCCGGGTCGGCCGACGGGGCCGGGGGCGCTCGACCTACCAGCGCTTCAGGGCCAGTCTGGGGGCCAACCGTCCGAAGGGAGCCGCCGTGGCCCGGTTCAGCCTCCGTCGAGCCGGCGCGTGACGACGCGGCCCCCTGCTGCGACGGCCGGGCGGGCGGTGACCGGTGCCCCCGCCTGGGCGCGCGCCGCCCGCGCCGTGGCCGAGGACGCCGGGGTGGATCCCGGCCGCGGACTCGGCGAGGAGGAGGCGGCGTCGCGTCTGCGCGCGCACGGTCCAGGGGAGCTGCCGCGCGAGCGCGACCGTTCGCTGCTCGCCTCGGTGCTCGCCCAGCTGCGGGAGACGATGATCCTGGTCCTGCTGGGCGCGGCCGCGCTGACCGCCGTGACCGGCGACCTCGCCGACACCGGGGTGATCCTGCTGGTCATCGCCGTGAACACGACCGTCGGCGTCATCCAGGAGCGGCGCGCGGTCGGCGCGGTGGCCGCACTGCGGGCGCTGACCGTGCCGGAGGCCACGGTCGTGCGCGACGGCGTGCTGGCGCGCGTGCCGACCCCGCAGGTCGTACCGGGGGACCTGCTGCGGGTCGCGGAGGGCGACGTCGTCGGTGCCGACGCCCGCCTGCTCGCGGCCGATGCGCTCCAGGTGGACGAGTCGGTGCTCACCGGTGAGTCGCAGCCGGCCGACCGCAGGGCCGAGCCGCCGTGCCCGGAGGCGGCGCCGGTCGCGGAGCGGGTGACGATGCTGCACGCCGGCACCCTGGTCGTGCACGGGACCGGTACGGCCGTCGCGGTCGCCACCGGGCCCGACACGGAGCTGGGTCGCATCGCCGGGATGCTGCGCGGGCACCCGGCACCTCCGACGCCGCTGCAGCGGCGGCTGACGGCGCTGGGCAGGCGGCTGTCCGTCGGGATCGTCGCGACCTGCGCGCTGGTGGTGGCGCTCGGCCTGGCCCGCGGGGAGCCCTGGGAGCTGATGGTCGTCAGCGGGATCTCGCTGGCGGTGGCGGCCATCCCGGAGTCGCTGCCGGCGGTGGTGGCGCTGGCGCTGGCGGCCGCGACGCGGCGGATGGCCGCACGGGGCGCGATCGTGCGGTCCCTGCCGGCCGTCGAGGCGCTCGGCTCGGTGACCGTGCTCGCGACGGACAAGACCGGGACGCTCACCACCGGCCATCCCGCCGCTGTCGCCTGCTGGACCCCGGCCGACGGGGAGCACGCGCTCGACGGCACCCCCGTCGGCGGACCCGGGATCGCCGAGGGCGGGCGCGGGAGCCGGGCGCTGCTGGAGGCCGCCGTGCTCTGCAGCGACGCCGCCCCCGGCGCGGGAGGCACCGAGGGCGCGCTGGTCACCGCGGCCGCGGCCGCCGGCGTCGACGTCGCCGGGCTGCGGGCCGCGCTGCCGCGCACCGGGGTCGAGCCGTTCGACACCGTGCGCCGGAGCATGCGCACCGACCACCCCCGCCTCACCGTGGTCAAGGGTGCGCCCGAGGTCGTGGTCGGGCGCAGCGGCGACGGGGAGCGGGTCGCCGCCGCCTGGGCGGGAACGGGCCGGCGGGTCCTCGGCGTCGCCGCCGGCCCGCCCGGCGCCCCCGCCCCGCTCGGTCTGCTCGCCACCGACGACCCGGTGCGCGAGGACGCGCCCGCCGCGATCCGGGCCGCCCGTGCCGCCGGCATCCGGACCATCATGATCACTGGTGACCACCCGGGCACGGCCGCCTCGGTCGCCGCGCGCACCGGGGTCACCGACCCGGCCGAGCCGCCGGACCGGAACGGAGCGCCCGCGGTGTACGCGCGCACCGACCCGGCCGGCAAGCTGCGCATCGTCGCGGAGCTGCAGGAGGCGGGCGAGCTGGTCGCGATGACCGGTGACGGCGTCAACGACGCCCCCGCGCTGCGCGCCGCGGACGTCGGGGTCGCGATGGGCCGCCGGGGCACCGAGGTCGCCAAGCAGGCCGCCGACCTGGTCCTCGCCGACGACGGGCTGGGCACGCTCGTCGCCGCCGTCGCCGAGGGCAGGCGGGTCTTCGACAACGTGCGCCGGTTCGTCCGCTACGGCCTGTCGGGCGGCCTCGCCGAGCTGCTCGTGATGCTGCTGGGCCCGCTGCTGGGGTTCGCCCTGCCCCTGCTGCCGGGCCAGATCCTCTGGGTCAACCTCGTCACCCACGGGCTGCCCGGCGTCGCCATCGGCTCCGAGGTCGCCGAACCCGACGTGCTGCGCCGGCCGCCCCGACCCCCGCGGGAAGGGCTGCTCGACCGCCGCGGCGCGCTGGACGTGCTCGGCGTGGCCACGCTCATCACGATGGGCTCGCTGGGACTGGCGGTCTGGGCAGCGGGCCGTGACCGGCCCTGGCAGACTCTGCTGTTCGCCACGCTCGCGCTGACCCAGCTGGGGGTCGCGCTGACCACCAGGTCGGACCGCATCCCGTTCTGGCGGATGTCGCCGCGCGGCAACCCGTTCCTGTTCCTCGCCGTGGCGACCAGCCTCGCCGCGACGCTCGCGGCCATCTACCTCCCCGGGTTGTCGACGCTGCTGGGAACGCATCCCCTGACACCGGTCGAGCTCGGCCTGGCGGCGGCGGTGGCCGTCGTCCCCGCGGTCACGATCGAGCTGGTCGAGCTGCGCCGCGCCCGCCGCCAGGCTGCGTCACCCGGCTAGGCCGTGTCCCGTGGATCACGGGCGACGGGATTCGTGATCCAGATGGCTGCTCGCAAGGCGGAGGGCGGCTCTCGTACCGGGCGTACTCGAGCCGTCCGACAACGCAGCGAGCGGCCATCTGGGCGCGGATACCGCGTTCGCTGATCCACGGGACACGGCCTAGCCGACCAGGTCCGGTCGGACGACCGCGACCGGGCAGGAGGCCCGGTGCAGGACGGCGTGGCTGACCGTCGTGGACGTCCGCGGACCCGGGACCGGCCGTCACATCGCCGTGGCGCCCGTTCGGATGCGCCGCCGCCAGTACGCCTTGTGCGCCTCGACGGCGGCCAGCACCGTGAGCGCGAGCGCGAGCAGGACCGCCCAGTGCGCGAGGGAGACGGGGTGCAGGCCGAGCACGGCCTGGGTGAGCGGTACGTGCATCGCGGCGACGTGCAGCAGCTGCGCGAGCGCGGTGCCGCCGACGAGCAGCAGGTTGGCGCGCGGGTCGTGGGTGAACGCCGAGCGCAGCTCCGACCGGGAGTTGAACACGTGCACGTTCTCGAACAGCACCATCAGCAGGACCACGCTGTTGCGGGCGTCCTCGACGCTCCAGCCCGCGGCGAGCAGCCACTGGTAGACCGCCAGGGTGACCCCGCCGATCACCGCGGCCGAAAGGAGCACCCGTTCGACCATGAGCCGGTTGAAGACCGGCTCGCGGGGAGGTCGCGGGTCGCGGCGCATCTCGTCACCCTCGCCGGGCTCGAAGGCGAGCGCGACGTCCTGGATGCCGTTGGTGACCAGGTTGAGCCACAGCAGCTGCACGGCCAGCAGCGGCAGCGGCAGTCCCATGACCAGCGCGGCGAGCACCAGCACGAGCTCGCCGGCGCCGGTGGAGACGAGCAGCTGGATGACCTTGCGCACGTTGGCGTAGGCGACCCGGCCCTCCTCCACGCCCGCGGCGATGGAGCCGAACCGGTCGTCGGTGACGACGATCTCGGCCGCCTCGCGCGCGACGTCGGTGCCCGAGCGGCCCATCGCGATGCCGACGCACTGCGCAGCTGCTCGGGCCGGCCGGCAGCCCGGCGTACAGCCTCCGGTAGTAGGGCGACCTGGTCCGGGCGTACTCCACGAGCTCGGCGAGGCGTCGTTCCTGGCGGCGGTGGATGCCGGCCTGCCCGCCGCGTTCCGCCCGCAGCGAGTCGACCAGGACGTACAGCGCGCTCAGGCGATGGCTCATCAGGACCCCCCGTGGTGGACCCGGACCGTGGTCACCGGCCCAGTCGGCCACGCAGCGGCTGCCGCCACCAGCGGCCGACCCACCCCCGTACCCCGGACGAGCGGCCCTTCCGGCCCCTCGCGACACCGCACCCGACCTCAGCCCCATCGCGGTCCCCACCCGCCGTACGCCGCCACCGGCCCCCCGAAAACGGACATTCGACCCTGTACGGGCCGGCCGGGGCCGCGCGACGGTGGTCGGCGTCCAGGCGGGGAGGAGCGCTCGGTGACGGACCGCGTGATCGCCGGCTTCGACGGCTCCCCCCTCTCCGCGACCGCGCTGGCCTGGGCGGCCGAGGAAGCACGCCTGCATGGTGCCGTCCTTGCCGTCGTGACGGTCGTCGGGACCCGGACCGCACCCGTTGACACCGCACCCGTTGACACCGCACCCGTCGACACCGCGGCCGTCCGCGAGCGGCTGCGCCCGGACATCGACCGGGTCACAGGCGGGATGCACGTCGAGCACCGCGTCGCGCAGGGCCACACCGCCGGGCACCTGGTCGGCACCTGCGCCGCGAGCGACCTGCTCGTCGCCGGCTCCCGGGGCCAGGGGCCCGTGGCCGAACGCCTGCTCGGCTCGGTCAGCCACGCCTGCGTCCACGCCGCCCCCTGTCCCGTCGTCGTCGTGCGCGAGCGCCCGACCCGGCGCCGCAACGCCGTGCTGGTCGGTGTCGACGGGTCGCCCACCGCCCGCGTCACGCTGACGGTCGCGGCCGAGGAGGCCCCGTCTCCGCGGGGCCACGCTGCACGCCGTGCACGCCGTGCACTGGGACCATCACGGCACCGAGTGGATCACCCCTTCGGTCCACGACCTGCTGGGCTGGGGCAGACATCTGCTGCACGGGGAGCTCGCCGAGAGCGGGGTGAGGGCGCGCCCCGTGGTGATCCACGGCAACCCCGCCGACGTGCTCGCCCGCCGCAGCGGTCACGCGGACCTGCTGGTCCTCGGGTGTCGCGGCCAGAACCCGCTGGCCAACCTCCTGCTGGGCTCCGTCGCCGACCACTGCGCGCGCCGGGCGCACTGCCCGACGATGATCGTCCGCGGACCGTGACCCGCGACCGCTACCGTGCCGTCGTCCCCACCCGTCCCGGAAGGAACCGCCCGTGGAGGTGAACGAGGTACTCCTGCCCGGCGTCGGGCTCCGCTACGAGTTCGTCAACGCCGACGGGGTCCGGATCGGTGTGGTCGCGCGCCGCACCGGCGAGTTCGAGCTGGTCGGTTACGCCGACGCCGACCCCGACGCCTGCGTGCTGCTGTTCCGCCTGACCACAGAGGAGGCGGACACGTTGGCGGAGATCCTCGGCGCGCCCCGCATCACCGAGCGCTTCGCCGACCTCACCCGCGAGGTGCCGGGCCTGTCCGCGGGACAGGTCGCCGTCGCGGTGGGCTCGCCGCACGCCGGCCGCCCACTCTCGCACACCAGGGCTCGGACCCGGACCGGCGCCTCGATCGTCGCCATCGTGCGCGGCGAACACGTCATCGCCTCGCCGACGCCCGCGGAGGTCCTGCACGCCGACGACATCCTCGTCGTGATCGGCACCGACACCGGCATCGCGGGCGTGCGCGCCATCATCGACGGCTGACGGTGCACACCCCGCTGGCGCTCCTGCTGGAACTGGGCGTCATCCTGGTGGTCCTGAGCGGCCTCGGCGCGCTGGCCCGCCGGGTCGGAGTGCCCCCCGTCCCGCTGTACCTCCTGGCCGGGCTCGCACTGGGTGAAGGTGGCATCGCCCCGGTGCCCGCTGCCGGCGAGTTCGTCCGGACGGGAGCGGCGATCGGCGTCGTCCTCCTCCTGCTGACGCTCGGCCTGGAGTTCACCACCACCGAGTTCGCCCACAGCCTCAGCCGCCACCTGCCGTCCGCGGCCCTCGACCTCGGCCTCAACGCCACGCCCGGCGCCGTTGCCGGGTGGCTCCTCGGCCTCGACGCCGCGGGGGTCCTGGCACTGGCCGGCGCCACCTGGATCTCGTCCTCCGGCATCGTCGCCCGCCTGCTCGGCGACCTGCGCAGGCTGGGCAACCGGGAGACGCCCGCTGTGCTTGCGGTCCTCGTCATCGAGGACTTCGCCATGGCCGTCTACCTGCCAGTGCTCGCGGTCGTCGCCGTGGGCGGCGCATGGTGGCAGGCCGGGCTGGGCGTCCTCGCCGCGACGGGCACGGTCGGCCTGACGCTCGTCGCCTCGCACCGCTGGGGCCACCACGCCAACCGGTGGCTCGCCCACCCCGACGCCGAGCAGCTGATGCTGCGGGTCCTCGGCACCACCCTCGTCGTCGCGGCGGTCGCCGAGCTGGCCAACGTGTCGGCCGCCGTCGGCGCGTTCCTGGTCGGACTCACCCTCACCGGGGAGGCCGCCGAGCGGGTCCGTGCGGTGCTGTCCCCGCTGCGGGACCTGTTCGCCGCCGCCTTCTTCCTGTCCATCGGCCTCGCCGTCAGCGTCGTCGACCTGGTCCCCGTCCTGCCCGCCGCGCTGGCACTCGCGGTCGTCGGCATCGCGACGAAGATCTTCACCGGCCGCTACGCAGCCGCGCGCGACGGTGCGGGTGCGCGCGGCCGCATCCGCGCGGGGACGGCCCTCATCGCCCGGGGCGAGTTCTCGATCGTGATCATCGCGTTGGCGGGGACGGGTCATCCCGTGCTCGGCCCGCTGGTCACGGCCTACGTCCTGCTCCTCGCCGTCAGCGGCCCGATCATCACCCGCTGGGCGGGCAGGCCGACCTCGGGCAATCTGCAACCGCGGGCGTGAACCGGCGTTCGACCCGCACAGTGCCACCAGCAGCCGGAGACCATCGAGCATCGGCACCCGCCGGACTCCCGACTACCGACCTGACGGGTCCGGCGGTCGGCGCGCGTCGGTCTGCATGCGGCCCCGGGTCAGCGCGACGAGGACGAGAGCGGCGACCAGGTAGGTGCCGAGGATGACCCAGTCCGGCGTGTCGAGCGCGGGTGTGTAGGCCTGCGCGCGGGGCAGCAGGACGAGGTGGTCCTGAGCGGGGGTGAAACTGGCGTGCAGCAGGATGCACAGGCCGACGCTGCGGGTGGCCAGCCACAGCGTCGTGTAGAAGAAGGCGAGGATGGCGGGGACCACGAAGCCGGCCGGGCCGTAGACCGGGACGTGCCAGACACCCCAGACCAGTCCGAGCAGCAGCGTGGCGCGCCAGGGTGGGTGCTTGTCCAGCAGCACCGGGAGGCCGAAGCCCCGCCAGCCCGGTTCCTCCAGCGCCCCGCCGAGGACCAGGACGAACAGGAAGGTGCCGGCGTAGTCCGGCAGCCGGTCGACGGCCAGCGTCCAGTCCACCGGCTCGCCGAGCAGGGCCAGCGTCGCGCTCACCACGGCGTACAGCGCCGCCGGCAGGCCCAGCGCGTACAGCCACCACCGCAGCGGGACCCGCCACCGCACGATCGGCGCCAGCCACGCGCGCAGCGACCCGCCACGCAGGCGGGTGACGATCGCCGCCGAGGCCGCCGGCCCGAGTGCTCCCAGCAGGAACGGGACGGTGCCACCGCCCAGCCCGGCGACCAGCCACAGCGACCAGGAGAGGGCGTAGGCGACGAACACGAAGAGGCCGAAGGGATGCCGCCGTGGCGTCGTCGCGACCCAGGCGGCGAGCCGGCCCGCCCCGCTCCTCCGTCGCGGCATGGTCATGATGTCCTGCCGCTGGGGTCCGGCGATGCGGGGTGTCGGTGCCGCCAGGTGGCCAGCAGGGTCGGCACGAGCAGCGCCAGTGCGGGTACGGCCCACGCCCAGAGACCCATGGCGAGCAGCCCGATGTGGAAGGCGGCGACGCCGAACGCCCTGCTGACGAGGAGTGTCCCGGCGCGGGGCCGGCGAGGCGGCCGCGCTGACCGAGGACCTCGCCGCAACCCCGCCGCGGTCCCACGGAGCGTCATGTCCCGTCACCTCCCCTGTGGTGGACCGTCCGGCGCGCCGCGAGGACGGGCCCCGTCGCCCGGGCGGCCGATCCAGCGTCCGGACCGAGCAGGCCGACGGACCAGCGACGGAGGTCCCGGGACCGACCGACGAAGGACAGTCGGCTCCGGACCGACGCAGGGCACCACACCGACTCCTCGGCGCGCGTCGGGCCGGGCGGGACGAACGCACTGCGATGTCCGGACCCATCGCCCTACCCGGCACCGCCACCCGCCGGGCACCGTCGTGCGTGGAGGTGACCGACCCATGGCCACGCCGACCCGTTCCGGCCGCCCGGTGACACCCGCGTCCGCCCGGACAGTGCCCGTCGCGGACGCGACGAAGGCGCGCCTGGTGGCGCTCGGGCTGACGGTGATCGCGGTCGGGCTGGCCGCGGTGGCGCTGCTCGGCCCGCTCGGCTGGGGCGTCGTCGCCTACCGCGTGACCCCGACGCTGCGCAGCCAGACCCTCGGGCTGGACGCCACCTCGCTGCTCGTCGTCGCGCCGCTGGCGCTGGCCGCGGCGGTGCTCGCGCTGCGTCGCCGCCCGCTCGGTCCCGTCCTCGCGCTCGGGATCGGCGCGTACACGAGCTACATGTCCGTCCAGTACGTCCTCGGGCCGGACTACGGACGCCTGCCGGGCACCAACCAGCAGCTGTTCCCGCTGTTCCTCGTGGTGTTCACGGCCGGCTGGCTGGTGGCGCTGACCGCCTGGACCGCGATCGACAGCGCGCAGCTGGTCCGCTCGCGGCGCCACGAGCTGCTGGTCGCGCGGCTGGTGCTGCCGGTGCTCGCCGTGCTCGCCTTCGCCCGGTACCTGCCCGCGCTGGCCGACTGGATGAGCGCCGCACCGGCCGACCCCGGCTACCGGGCGGGGCCGACGTTCGCCTGGACGATCGCGCTGCTCGACCTGGGCGTCTTCCTCCCCGCGACCGTGCTGACCTGCGTCGGGCTCGGCCGCGGAGCACCGTGGGCGCGCAAGGCGCTGGCCCTGGTCGTCGGCTGGTTCGGCCTGGTCGGGCCGGCCGTGGCCGCGATGGGCCTCGCCCTGTACCTCACCGACGACCCGACCGCCACGGCCGGCAACACGATCTTCCTGACCGTGCTCGGGCTCGCCTTCGCCGTCCTGGCCGTGGTCGTGCTCCGGCCGCCGCGACGGGACCGCGGCGAACCCTCCGCGCCGCCCCGAGCCGGCGCACGCCGGTTCCGGCGGGCATGACGTTCTCCGCGGCGGGCCGCCGCCTCGGCATCGTCTCGGCCGTGGCGACCGCGGCACTGGTCGCCGCGTACGCGGTGACGCTCTCGGTGGGGCTGCTGTCGTTGCCGTCGCCGGAGCAGCCCATCGGCAACCCGCTGTTCGCGATCCTCGAGATCCTCATCATCGTCATGATGCCGGCCCTCGTCACGCTCATGATCGCTGTGCACGCCTGGGCGCCGGTCCATCTGCGCGTGCTGAGCCTGGCCGGACTGGTCTTCATGAGCCTGCTCGCCGTCGTCACGTGCACGCTGCACTTCGTCGTCCTGACCCTCGGCCGCGACCCGGCGTTCGCGGGCGAACCGTGGCAGTCCCGCGTACTGGCGTTCCGGTGGCCGTCGGTCGCCTACGCCGTCGACATCCTGGGATGGGACGTCCTCTTCCCGCTGTCGATGCTGTTCGCGGCGGGCGTCTTCGGCGGAAGCCCGCTGGCCCGGTGGGTCCGGGCGACGATGGTCGCCTCTGGCGTGCTCGCGTTCGCCGGGCTGACCGGCGTCGTCCTCGGCGACATGCAGTGGCGCAACATCGGCATCGTCGGCTACGTCCCGGTCTTCCTCGCCGTGGCGGTCCTTCTTGGCGTCCTGTTCCAACGGACGCCGCCGGTGACGATCGCCGTCCCCCGGGCGGGCGCGACGGTGGACCGGCCAGATCGTGTTCGCCGGCGAGCGCTGTGATCATCGTCAACGCTGTCTGCCGCCGCTCGGCCGGCTGCTGGCCGGTCGTCGTCATGCGACCACTGTGTTCTCCGGCCCGTGCCGGTGACAGTGCCGAAGGTCCGGCGTCCCGCCCGTCGGGCGGCCGCGGCCCGGACGCCGCCCCCGACCGTAGCGGCCCTACGCCCCGCGAAGGCGGTACCGACGGCCCTCGGCGAGCGGTCGCGGCCCGGCACTGTCGGAGCCTCGGAGCTCCGGCGGGCGGGCGCGCAGGCGGCCCGGTCGGTCGGGGTCCGCGCCGCACAGCGGCGGCGGGGCCGACCAAGGGACGATCGACCTTGCCGGCCCCTCGTCCTCCGGAGGATCGTCGTCCCGTGGCCACCGGGTCGCGCCGGCCGCCGCGACGGCGACCACACGGGAGGAGCGAGGGATGATCCCGACCAGCGCGCTCGCCGAGGCCGTCCAGCACGCCCTGCGGGCACCGTCGGTCCACAACACCCAGCCCTGGCGGTGGCGCATCGACGAGGCCGGCGGCGCGGTCGAGCTCTACGCCGACCTCGACCGGCACCTGGTCGCGACCGACCCGGAGCGTCGCGACCTGCTGATCAGCTGTGGAGCGGCGCTGCACCATCTCCTCGTCGCGCTGGCCCACGCCGGCCTGACCTCGACCGTGCTGCGTGTGCCCGATCCCGACGACTCGACCCACCTGGCCACCGTCACGCCCGTCGAGTCCGGCGACGGCATCGAGGGAGCGGCCCGCGACACCCTCGCCGACCTGTTCCCCGCCATCCGGCAACGCCACACCGACCGGCGTCGCTTCAGCCACCGCCCGGTGCCACCCCCGCTGGTCCGCGACCTCGTCGACGTCGCCACCGGCTCCGGTGCCCTGCTCGTCCCGGTGACGCGGATGCGCGAGCAGGTCATCGCCGTCATGGCCGACGCGGCCGACCGCCAGCGGTGGGCGCCCGGCTACGCGGCCGAGCTGCGGATGTGGACGCGCCGGCTCGGCGCCCGTGACGGGATTCCCCCGGCCGCGATCGCGCAGCAACCGTCGGGGCTCGGGCACCCGTCGGGGCTGCGGTCCTTTCCGCACGCACAGCTGCCCCAGCCGCTGCCACCGGTCGGACACGGGCTGCCGGACGACGCGGCCGTGTTCCTCGTGCTGGCGACGACCGCCGACGGGCCCCTCGACCGGCTGCGCGCCGGCGAAGCCCTCAGCGCCGTGCTGCTCGCGGCCACGCGCGCCGGTCTGGCGTCGACCCCGCTCAGCCAGGCCGTCGAGGTGGCCGAGAGCCGCGACACGCTCCGTCGCGTCCTGGGCCTCCCGGAGCACCCCCAGCTCCTGGTGCGGATCGGCTGGCCGGCCAGCAGCGCCACCCCGCTGCCGGACACCCCTCGTCGCGACCTGGCCACCGTCCTCGTCGTCGGCGGCCAGACCACGCCGCGCGGCTGACGGCGACGACCTCGCACCGACCAGCCGGTGCTCGGCCCGGGTCCGCAGCCCCGCCCGCCGGCGGGCGGTCAAGCCCGGTCGGGCGCGAGCTGCGCGGCGATGCCCCGCGCCCAGTCCTCGATCTGCGGCCAGTCGCGGAAGTCGCCGCCGGGCAGGGCGTCACGGGCCGCGGGCATGTGCCGGACGAACCGCTCGCCGATACCGACCGGCCGGGCGTCGGGGTCGTAGGCGCCGAAGAACACCTGCTCGCCGCGCGGATGCAGCAGGTTCGTGAGCTCGTCGAACTCCTTGGGCCTGCTCGTGGCCCGGACGTCGCGCCCGTCCTCGTCGACGAGGTCGGTGCCCAGCGGCCCGCTGCTGAACAGCCAGACCGGGAGCGCCGCGAGCTCGCGGCGGTGCTTGCGGGCGAAGGCCACCGCGGGCCTGAGCCAGTGGAACATGTAGGCCGCGCCGCCGAGGACGACCGCGTCGTACCCCGCCAGGTCGGTGACCTCCTCGACCGGACGGACGTCCACCGACAGCCCGCCGTCGGTGAGCACCGCGCCGATGCGCTCGGCGATACCGGCCGTGGCGCCGTGCCGGGTGGCGAACGTGACGAGAGTCCTCACGGCAGCTCCTTCTCCGTGTCGGCGAGATGTTCGGACCGCGCCCGATCCTCACCTGCTCCGGCGGCGCGGGCACCGGGCCGGAGGTCACGCACGCCAGGTCCGTTCGGGCCCGCCCCCGGCCCTGCCCCACCACCGGCGCGCCGCGAGACAGCTTGCCCGGTCGGCTGCTGTCGATCATCCTGACGACGTCGTCCTGACCCTGCCGCAGCGCCCGACGCGTCCACGGGCCAGCGCGACGACCGCGCCGGCCGGACTCCGTCCCGGCTCCGATGTCGAGCCGGCCGGGATGTCTCCGACCACGGGATGGCAGGACGCCGCGACCGGGAAGGTGCAGACCCATGAAGTACATCACGATCATCTACGGCAACAAGGCGCTGTGGGAGTCCTACGACCCCGACGAGCTCACCCGGGGCATCGCCGCCGTGGACGCGTTCAACCGCCGCCACCAGGCGTCCGGCGAGCTGCTCGGCGCCTACGGGCTGGGTGACGAGCTGACCGCGAGGACGGTGCGGGTCCGCGACGGGGTGCCGGCGGTCACCGACGGGCCCTACGTCGAGGCCAAGGAGTTCGTCTCCAGCTTCTTCCTGCTCGACGTCGACAGCGAGGAGCGGGCACTGGCGATCGCCGCCGAGTACCCGTTCGCGACCCGCCACGCCGTGGAGGTGTGGCCCATCCTGCACGAGGCCGGCCCGGAGCTGTGACCGGCGACGAGCGCGTCGAGGACCTGCTGCGCACCCTCGCCCCGCAGGTGCTCGGCGCGCTCGTGCGCCGGCACAGCGCCTTCGACCTGTGCGAGGACGCGGTCCAGGACGCGCTCGTCGAGGGCCTGACGCAGTGGCCCGACCGCGGCGTGCCCGACAGCCCGCGGGCCTGGCTCCTGACCGTCGCCACCCGCCGTCTCATCGACAGGGTGCGCAGCGACGAGGCGCGGCGCGCCCGCGAGCAGCGGTTCTCCGTCGACGCGCCGTCGACGTCCGGGCCGGTCCCCGCGGGCGACGACCCGCCGGACCGCGACGACGGCCTCAGGCTGCTGATGCTGTGCGCGCACCCGGCGCTCAGCGCGCCCACCCGCGTCGCGCTCACGCTGCGGGCCGTCGGCGGGCTCACGACGGGCGAGATCGCGCGGGCGTTCTTCGTCCCCGAGGCCACCATGGCTCAGCGCATCAGCCGGGCCAAGCAGGGGATCCGGGACGCCGGCGCCACCTTCGCGATGCCGCCACCGGCCGAGGTCGACGCGCGCCTGCTGGCGGTCCGGCACGTGCTGTACCTGATCTACAACGAGGGCTACACGAGCACCGGAGGCGACGCGATCACCAGGACGGACCTGACGCGCGAGGCGATCCGGCTGACGAGGCAGCTGCACGGGCTGCGGCCGGCCGACGCCGAGACGGCCGGCCTGCTCGCGCTCATGCTGCTCACCGAGGCCCGCCGGCCGGCGCGCACCGACCCGGCCGGGCGCCCCGTCGACCTGCCCGACCAGGACCGGCGGCGGTGGGACCGCGGGCTGGTCGACGAGGGCGTCGGGCTGGTCACCGAGGCGCTCCACCGCGGGCCGCCCGGCCCGTACCAGCTCCAGGCCGCGATCGCCGCGATCCACGACGAGGCCCCGACGGCCGCGGACACGGACTGGCCGCAGATCCTCGCCCTCTACGAGCTCCTCGACCGCGTGGCGCCCAACCCGATGGCGACCGTGAACCGGGCACTGGCCCTGGCGATGGTGCACGGCCCCGCCGCCGGGTTGGCGCTGCTGGCCACCCTCGACGCCGACAAGCGCGTCGCCACCCACCATCGCCTGCACGCCATGCGCGGCCACCTGCTGCAGACGGCCGGGGACCCGGCCGCGGCCGCGGACGCGTTCGAGCTGGCCGCCCGCCTGTGCACCAGCCGGCCCGAGAAGGGCTACCTGGCGCAGCGGGCGCGCGAGGTCCGCCGGCAGACCCCGCCGGACGTCGGGGATCCCTGCCCTTCGGCTCGTCCGTTCGGGTCGGATGGCCCGGTGTGAGCAGGTCCGCGGTACCTGCTGGCCCGCGTGCGCGGTCGCTGCACTGGATGGATGAGCACCGACGTGCCGACCCAGCCGGTCACCGGCGAGCGGTCGTTGCTGGCCGACGGGACGGTGATCCTGGTCCGGCGGCTGGCCGGCGGTGATCGGGCGGACGTGCTGGCGCTGCACGACGGGCTGTCGCGCGACGACCGGTACCTGCGGTTCTTCTCGGCCGGGACCCGGTTCGACGAGCTGGTCGACCTCATCGTCAGCGACGCGTCGGTGGCCGTCGGGGCGTTCCTCGCGGGCGAGCTGGTCGGCGTCGCGCACTACCGCCGGGAGCCGGCCGGGACGGCGCCGGAGATCGCGGTCGTCGTCCGGCACGACGTGCAGCACCGGGGCGTCGCCACCCTGCTGGTCGAGTACCTGGTCGCGGTGGCCCGTTCGGAGGGCGTCACCGAGCTGGACGCGGACATCCTCGCCGTGAACACCGGCGTCTCCGCCGTCCTGCGCGACCTGGGGCTCCCGCTGCGCTCGACCCCGCACGCCGACGTGCGCGAGGTCGTGGTGGGTCTGCCGGGGGCCGGCACGACCTCGACGTCGGAGCACTACGCCGCGGCGATGCTCGACCGGTCGGTCCGCGCCGACGTCGAGAGCCTGCGTCCGGTGCTCGCGCCGCGGTCCGTCGTGGTCGTGGGTCTCGGCTCGCGCCCCGACTCGGTCGGGCGCCTCGTGCTGGGGCAGATCGTCGCCGGCGGGTTCACCGGCCCGGTCGACGTCGTGACCAGTCATCCGTCCGGGCTGCCGGGCGTGCGGGAGCACGCCCGCATCGAGGACCTGCCCGGTGTCCCCGACCTCGCGGTGGTGGCCGTGCCCGCGGCGGCGGTGCCCGACGTGGCCCGCCGCTGCGGCGAGCGGGGGATCCGCGCCCTGCTGGTGCTGACGTCAGGGATCTCCGGCGACCCGCAGGTGCGGGCCGGCCTGACCGCGGCGCTCACGCGGTACGGGATGCGGCTGGTCGGCCCCAACTGCCTGGGGCTGATCAACGCCGACCCCGGCGTGGCGCTGCAGGCCACCTTCGGCGTCGCGGGCGTGCCGGGCCGGGTCGGGCTCGCCGTCCAGTCCGGCGGGGTCGCGATCGCGCTGACCGGTGAGCTGGACCGGCTGGGCCTGGGCGTCTCGACGGCGGTGTCCATGGGTGACGCGCTCGACGTCAACGGCGACGACCTGCTGTCATGGTGGGACGCCGACGAGCGCACGGCGGCCGGCGTGCTCTACCTGGAGTCGCTGCGGCGGCCGCGGCGGTTCGCCCGGCTGGCCCGCCGGGTCGCGGCCGGCACTCCGATCCTGACGGTGCGGTCGGGCAGCTCGGTGGCCGCGCAGCGCGCGGCGGCGTCCCACACGGCCGGGTCGGCGACCCCGCGGGTGGTCCGCGACGCGCTGTTCGACCAGGCCGGCGTGCTGGCGCTCGACGAGCTGGCCGACGTCCCCGCCCTGCTGGCGCTGCTGTCGTGGCAGCCGCTGCCGCGCGGGCGCCGGGTCGCGGTGGTCAGCAACGCCGGGGGCGCCGGGGTGCTGGCCGCCGACGCGTGCGCGCGGGCGGGGCTGCGCGTGGAGCCGCTGGCGGCCGGCACCCGCGGTGCGCTGGCGGCGCTGCTGCCGGCCGGGGCGTCGGTGACCAACCCGGTCGACGTCACCGCGACCCTGCCCGCGGAGGCGTGCGCCCCGGTCCTCGCGCGCCTGCTCGACGACCCCGACGTGGACGCGGTCGTGTGCCTCACGATCCCGACCGCGGCCGGGGACCCGTTCGCCGACGCCGCACTGCCGGCCGGGCCAACCGCGAAGCCGCTGGTGCTGGTCCGGCTGGGCGGCTCGGTGACGATCGCGCGGCGCGACCGGCCGGGGACGACCGTGCCCGAGTTCGCCGACGCGTCGTCGGCGGCGCGGGCGCTGGCCGCGGCCGTGCGGCGCCGGGAGTGGCTCTCGTCGGACCGCAGCGTCGACCCGGAGCCGTCCGGCACCCGGATCGCGGACGCGCACGACGTCGTGGCCGGCGCGCTGGCCGCGCGACCCGGCGGGGGCTGGCTCGACCCGCAGGAGGTGGCGGAGCTGGCCGCGGCCGCGGGCGTCCCCCTGGTCGACACGATCGTCGTGCAGACGGCGGAGGAGGCCGTCCGGGCCTGGCGGGCGTGCGGGACGCCGGTGGCGGTCAAGGCCGACGTCGAGGGCGTGCTGCACAAGAGCGCCGCGGGCGCGGTGCGGACGGGGCTGGACGCACCGGAGCGGATCGCCGCGGCGGTCGGGGAGTACCGGGCGCGCTTCGGGGACCGCCTGCGCGGCGTGCTGGTGCAGCCCATGGCGCCGGCCGGTCTGGAGTTCCTCGTCGGCGTCAGCAGCGACGCGCTCGTCGGGCCGATGCTGACCGTCGGGCTCGGGGGGACCGCCACCGACGTCGTCGACGACCGCACGCACTGCCTGGTGCCGCCGACGGTGGCCGACCTGGACGGTGTACTGGCCCGGCTCCGTGCGGGTGCCCGGCTGCTGGGCCGCCAGGACGCCGCGGGGATGCAGGCCGGGGTCCGGGACGTCGCGGCGCGGCTCGCGTGGCTGGCCGACCGGTTCCCGGAGGTCGCGGAGGCCGAGGTGAACCCGCTGGTCGTGACGGGTGACGCCGCGGTCGCGGTCGACGTGCGGATCCGGGTGGCGCCCGCCGCCGCGCCCGACCCCCTGCTGCGCGCCCTGCCGTCCTGACGGCCGCGGTCCCCCTCCGGCTCTGCGGCCGCCCTCGCGGCCAAAGCCCCGCCGGTCAGGGGCATTGGGCCCGGGACCCCGCGCCGGCGGTGACCGAGAGTGGAACCATGACGCGCCCCGCGGTCGTTCCCGAGCTGGACCGGCTCGTCCACGCCGCACAGGGCCGCCTGACCGGCGGGCTCTCCCCCGTGTCGGCGGGCCTCGCCGCGCTGGACTGGGCGATCCATCTGGCGGACTCGCCCGCCTACCGCGCGCAGCTGGGCCTGCGGGCCGCGCAGCAGGCCGCGCAGCTCGCCGAGTACGCCGTGCGGCGCGCCGCCGGCCAGGAGCCGCCACCCTGCGTGCGACCCCGGCCGGGCGACCGCCGCTTCGACGACCCGGCCTGGCGGCGCTCGCCGTTCGACCTGTGGTGCCAGGCGTTCCTCCTGACCGAGCAGTGGTGGCAGGAGGCGAGCACCGGCGTCGAGGGGGTCAGCTCCGCGCACGCCGACCAGGCCGCGTTCGTCGCCCGCCAGGTCCTCGACACGTGGTCCCCTTCGAACTTCCTCGCGACCAACCCCGAGGTGCTGGACGCCACGCGCCGCGAGTGGGGGGCCAACCTGGTCCGCGGCGCCGTCCAGCTCGCCGGCGACGCGCTGCGCGCCGTCCGGTCCCTCCCGCCCGAGGGCGCGGAGGCGTTCGTCGTCGGCCGGGACGTCGCGGCCACCCCGGGCACGGTCGTGTACCGCAACCGGCTGATGGAGCTGATCCAGTACACGCCGACGACCGCGACGGTGCACGCCGAGCCGGTCCTCGTCGTCCCGGCCTGGATCATGAAGTACTACATCCTCGACCTGACGCCGGACGACTCGCTGGTCCGCTACCTCGTCGACCGGGGCCACACCGTGTTCGTCGTGTCCTGGCACAACCCCGACGCCGCCGACCGGGACACCGCCCTCGACGACTACCGCACGCTCGGCGTCCTCGCGGCCCTGGACGCGATCGGGCGGATCCTGCCCGACCGCCCGGTGCACGCGGCGGGCTACTGCCTCGGCGGGACGCTCCTGGCGATCACCGCGGCCGCGCTGGCCCGCGACGGGGACAAGCGCCTGGCCAGCGTCACCCTGTTCGCCGCCCAGACCGACTTCACCGAGGCCGGGGAGCTGCTGCTGTTCACCGACGAGGACCAGGTCAGCTTCCTCGCCGACACGATGTGGGCGCAGGGCTACCTCGACGGCAGGCAGATGGCCGGCGCGTTCCAGCTGCTGCGCTCGACCGACCTGCTCTGGTCGCGGTCGGTGCGCCAGTACCTGCTCGGCCGGCCAGAGCCGATGAGCGCGCTCATGGCGTGGAACGCCGACGCCACCCGGCTGCCCTACCGGATGCACGCGGACTACCTGCGGACGCTGTTCCTCGACAACGACCTCGCGCAGGGCCGCTTCCGGGTCGAGGACCGCCCGGTCGCGCTCAGCGACATCCGCGTGCCCGTGTTCGTCGTCGCCACCGAGTCCGACCACGTCTCGCCGTGGCGGTCGGTGTACAAGCTGCACCTGCTCGTCGACACCGACCTGACGTTCCTGCTGACCAGCGGCGGCCACAACGCCGGCATCGTCAGCCCGCCCGGCCGGCCCCACCGCCACCACCGCATGACCACCCACACCGAGGGCGAGCCCTACCGCGACCCCGACAGCTGGCTGCGCGCCACCCCGGAGCAGCCCGGGTCGTGGTGGCCGCGGTGGCAGCGCTGGCTCGCCGAGCGCTCGGGCGGGCAGGTCGCGCCGCCGCCCGTCGGGGTCCCCGGCGAGCCGCCGCTCGCCGACGCGCCAGGGACCTACGTCCACGAGCGGTGACGGGCGGCGCCGGGCCTACTGGTTGCCGATGCTGACCGGTGTGCCGTCGATGCGGCGGAAGGTCACCGTGAACTTCTCGTTGTAGGTCTGGACGCAGGGCTTCGTCGCCGTTGTCGACATGTGGAGGCGCGGGCGTGACGGTGTCGGCGAGCAGCAGCTGTGTCCGCTTGACGGCCGCCCGCAACACGCGGTCGGCGGTGGCGGGCACGAGCTCGTCGTTGAGCATGGTGACTACTCCAGGTGTGCGCCAGGGACGTGCCGGTGGCGGCCGAGCGCGGGCGTCCGGGTCAAGGAGTCGCGCAGCGGCGGCCTGATACCGGCGGATCGTCCGAAGTGGCCGGGAAGTCCGGTGACGCTAGGCCAGCACGAGGGCGAGCACGAGAACGGCGACCGCGGCGAAGCCGGCGGCCGAGCCGAGGACGAACCGGCCGTCGCGGGTGTCGAGGACGGCGAACCCCGCGCGTACCTCGCGCGCGTAGCGGTGCCGTGAGCCGGCCGCGAGCGCGCACACCACACCGGCGCCGATGAGCGCCACGCCGAGCAGCCGCAGCGGATGGGCGTGCACCAGGAAGAGCGTCGTCACGCCGAGCAGCCCGCCCAGCCCCGTCAGCGTCATGCCGCGGTGGAGGTGGCTGCGCTCGAACGGGTGCTGCCGGCCCCACGGGCGAGGCGGCCCCGCCGCCACCGCTCAGCCGCCCGGCGTCAGGACGACGAGCACGACGCCGCCGCCGACCAGCACC
This sequence comes from uncultured Actinomycetota bacterium, assembly GCA_963728105.1. Taxonomy (GTDB): domain Bacteria; phylum Actinomycetota; class Actinomycetes; order Mycobacteriales; family Pseudonocardiaceae; genus Pseudonocardia. The sequence continues at coordinate 92,777 of CAVSJZ010000088.1, forward strand.
ACGGCCAGCGCGCCCAGGAGCGGCGCGCCGAACCCGGGGAGGGGCCGGCGCAGCCGCAGCGCGAGCTCCGTCGACCACCAGCGGCGGACCCCGAGCCCGCAGGCGCCGACGGCGGTCGCGACGAGCAGCAGCGCGAGCAGCTCGCTGCCGTACCAGGGGCGTTCCAGGAAGAGCCGGTCGATCGCGACCGCGGCGGCCAGCAGCGTCACGGCGAGCCGCAGCCACGCCAGGTAGGTGCGCTCGTTGGCCAGCGTGTAGAGGGGGTCTGGCTCGTGGCCCGCGTCGTAGACCGGGCGAGGTGACCGCGACCGCTGCCGCCCGCCGCCGTCGAACGCCATCACCTCGTTGTCGGCCATCGCGTCACCGTAGCCCGCGCGGAGCCGCCGGCCGCCCGGCCTCGGCGCGGTCAGCCGTCGGTCCGCATGCCGAACCGGGCCATGAGCTCCCGCTCCTGCTCGGGGCTCGGCGGCGCGTCGGCGTTCCAGAGGTCGTGCAGGCCGGCGAAGTACGCGTCCACGGCCGGCGTGTGGATCACCAGGAGCCGGGCCTGCGTGGTGCCGCCGTTGCCGAACGTGTGGCTGGTGCCGCGCGGGACGAGCACGAAGTCCTCGACGCCCAGCGTCAGCTCGGTGTCGTCGAGCACCACCGCGACGGTGCCGTCGAGGACGAAGTAGGCCTCCGAGCAGTTGGTGTGGCGGTGCGGCGGGGGGCGCCTGCCCGCGACCGGCAACGTGCGCTCCATGAGCGACAGGTCGCCGCCGCAGTCCGCGCCGACGGCCTTGAACAGCATCACGCTGCCCCGGGCCGTGTACCGCTCGCGCGCTCCGCCGCGGCCGATGACGGGCCCGCCGTCTCCGCCGTCCACGATCCCCCCTCCCTCCGTCCGGCTTCGAGGATGCCGTCCGCGAGGCTCGCGGGGGAAGTCGTCCCGGTCGACGCCGGCGGCGCTCGGGGGCGAGCGCGCGCCCCGCCCGACCGCCCGTGCGGCCACTCACGGCACGCGCCGACCGCGGCTCAGCCCGGCCGAGGATCGGAGACGGTGACGGGTGCGGCCAGCTCGACCGTCGCCGTGCCGAACCGCAGGCCCGCCTGGCGGGCGAGCCACGCCCGCTGCGCCCACCGGTACCGGCCCAGCGCCCGCGCCCCCGCCGTGCCCAGTGCGTAGCGCCAGCTGCCCGACCGCGCGTCGCCCTGGCCGTGGGCCTCGCGGCGCTGCAGGTACTGGGCCCGGCGGATCTCGGGCTCGCGCTCGGCCTGGACCGCCGCGCACGCCGCGTCGACGGCGGCCGGGTCGGCGGGCCCGGCCGCCAGCGGGCCGAGGTGGTTCGCGGCCACCACCGCGTCGCGCAGCGCGAGGTTGATGCCCTGCGCCCGGACCGGGGACATCGGGTGCGCGGCGTCACCGAGCAGCAGCACGCCGGGCGCGGTCCACGACGGCGCCCGCGCGACGAGGACCGTCAGCCGCACCGGCCGCGAGACGGCCTCCGGACGCCCGCGCAGGAAGCGGGCGGGCTCCGCGGGCGCGGCCCGCAGCGCGGCGATCGTCAGGACGAGGAGAGGACGCAGACGATGAGCACGTACCTGCTCGTGCACGGCGGGTTCACCGACAGCGCTTGCTGGGGCGCCACCGCGGCGGCGCTGCGTCGGGACGGGCAAGGGCGTGCCGGCGGCGGTTGCGCGCCGGATGCGGCTATGCGCGCCGTCGGCGGTTCCGCGCGCGGTCGACGGCTTGCGGGACCCGCGACGGCGTGCGGGACCCGCGACAGCGTGCTGGACCCGCGACAGCGTGCGGGACCCCGTCACGACGCCCGCCGCGCGACCCGCAGCTCGTACCCGTAGCACTTCACGATCCGGCCGCCGTGGCGCGCGACGAGCGCGGTGAGGTCGGAGAACAGGCCGGCGCGGGCGTCCGCGGGCAGGGCGAGGAGGTTCGAGTACGTGCCGAGCACGTCGACGTAGGCGGCCGCGTCGTAGCCGACGTCGGCGGTGACGACGTGCCGTCGGGCCGGCTCGAAGCGCGGCGAGTCGTCGACCTCGTCACGGGTCTCGACCGTCGCGTGCAGCTCGAAGGCGCCGACGACGACCCGGGCCGCCGGTTCCGCTCGCGCAGCAGCGCGGCCGGCCAGGGCCCGGGCTCGACGGCCGCCCCCCGCAGGCCCGCGGCCACCAGCGCGGCGGTGGCCCGGCCGGTGCCGGGCCCGATCTCCAGCACGCGCGGTCCGGGCACCGCCGCCAGCAGCGCGGCGACCAGCGCGGGCGGGCAGGCCGGCCGCGCGCGGTCGCACCGGGTCGGGTCGGCGTCCAACGTCGACCGCCGCGACCGGTCGCCGCCCATCAGTACGGGGCCGGGCCGCCCGCGTCGACGGGCACGTGCAGCAGCGTCGGGCCGGGCCCGCGCAGCGCCGCGCCCAGTGCGGGCGGGAGCTCCGCCGCCGTGTCGACGCGCCGGGCCGGCACGCCCTGCGCCTGCGCGAGCGCGGCGAAGTCGAGACCACCCAGCACCGTGCCGGGCAGCTTCGCGCCGCCCGCCGCGGAGCCGAGCAGCTCGACCGCGCGGTACCCGCCGTTGTCGAGGACGACGAAGACGGCCCGGACGCCCTCGCGGGCGGCCGTCCACAGCGCCTGGATGCCGTACATGGCGGAGCCGTCGCCGAGCACGGCGACGACCGGGTCGTCCGGCCGGGCGAGCGCGGCGCCGACCGCCGCGCCGATGCCCCAGCCGAGGATGCCGCTGGCGTTGGCCAGGAAGTCGCCGCCCTGGAGGCGCAGGTGTTCGTGGAGGTCGCCGCGGTGGCTGGGCGCCTCCTCGACGACGACCCCGCCGGGCGGCAGCGCCGCGGCGAGTGCCGCGTAGACGAAGGCGGCGGTCGGCGGTGAGGTCGGCGCCGGCGGCGCGGGCCGGGGCCGCAGGGCTCCTGCGCCCGGCCCGTCCGCGCCCGGTCCCGTCGGGCGCTGCTGCCCCGGCGCGGGCGCCCCGTCCGCACCTGATCCGCCGACCGGCCGGCTCCGTGCGGCATCGGGACCGTTCCGGTGGGCGGTCGCGCGGACCCGGGAGGCGGGCCGGGCGGCCGGGCGGGCCGCGCCGGCCGGCCAGGAGGGCGCGGGGCCGTCGCCGTCCGCCGGGCCCGGCGCGCTCCGGCCCGCGCCTGCGTCGCGCACCGCCGCCAGCAGCGCACGCACGGCCGGGCCCGCCGCCGCGTGCACCCGCCGGCCGCGTGGCGCGCGGGCGAGCACGTCCGGGTCGTCGTCGACGAGGGCGAGCGCCGGCAGCGGCGGCACCGGCCCGGTGCGCGTCACGTGGTAGGTGAAGGCCGGCGCGCCGAGCACGGCGACGAGGTCGTGCCCGGCGAGCGCGGTGGCGACCGCACCCCGTTCCGGGTCGAGGAACCCCGCGAAGAGCGGGTGGTCCTCCGGGAACGCGCAGCGGCCCGACAGCGGCGCGGCCCACACCGGCGCTCCGAGCGCCTCGGCCAGCCCGACCAGCGCGGGGACGGCTCCGCCCGCGTCGACCTCGGCCCCCGCGACCAGCGCCGGCGCCGCCGCCGCCGCGAGCTGGGCCCCGAGCTCCCCGACCGCGGCCGGGTCCGGCGCCGGGCCGGCGACCGGCTCGGCGTCGAGGTCCGGCTCGTCGACGACCGCGTCCCAGTCGTCGACCGGCACCGACAGCACCACCGGCCCGCGCGGCGCGGCCAGGGCGAGGCGGTGCGCCCGCAGCAGCGCCGCCGGGACCTCCGCGGCCGAGGCCGGCTCGTGCGACCACCGCACGTGCGGTCGCGGGAAGGCCGCGGCATCCGGCGCGCCGAGGAACGGCTCGCCGCCGAGCAGCGGCCGTGCCTGCTGGCCGACGAGCAGGACCAGCGGCGCCCGGTTGCGCCGCGCGCCGGCGACGGCCCCGAGCGCGTGCCCCAGCCCGCCCGCCGAGTGCAGGTTGACCAGCGCGACCCGGCTCGTGAGCTGGGCGTACGCATCGGCCATCGCGACGACGACGGACTCCTGCAACCCGAGCACGTAGCGGAAGTCGTCGGGCCAGTCGGACAGGAACGGGACCTCGGTGGTGCCGGGGTTGCCGAAGACCGTGGTCAGGCCGAGCTGTCGCTGGACCGCGCGGGTCGCCTCGATGACCGTGGGCATCGGCTCACCCTGCCACGGCGACCTGCGTCAGGTCGTGCGGAACCCCATCGGCCGGTGGTAGGCGGCGACGAGCGCCACGACCGCGATGCCGATGCCGAGGACGGCGACCTCGACCGAGATGATCGCCGAGCCGAAGACCATCACGGCCAGCCCGAGCGCCAGCAGCAACGCCGGCCCGCCGACGAGCCGCCGCCGGGGCGAGGCGAACTGTCGCACGAACGCGGGATCGGTCGCCATCAGCTCCTGCTCGATGCGAGCCAGGACGTTGCGTTCGCGGTCGCTCAGCACGTAGACCCTCCGGATGTGCAGGGACGCTCGGAACCGGGCTCGCCGTCGAGTTCCCGTCTTAATACCCAATGTAGAACGGAGCCGGCGTTCACGCGTTAGAGGGGTCGGTCACCCGCTGTTATCGGGGCGTGATAGGGCCGTGATAGGTGATCAATGATGCGTCGCGGCGTGGTCGGCGACCAGCGCCGTCGCCGCGTCGGCGCTCTCGATCGTGGCCAGGTGGCCGCCCGGGACGACCTCCAGCCGCGCGCCCTGCACGCCGGCGGCGATCCGGCGGGCGTACGGGTCGACGGGGGTCGCCAGGTCGTCCGCTCCGCCGATGACGAGCGTGGGCACGGCGACGTCGGGCAGGCGCGCGTCGTGGTCCCAGCCGAGGATCGCCGCGCAGCACGCCGCGTACCCGCCGTCGTCGGTGCCGGCGACCATGCTCTCGCACGCGGCGACGACGTCGGGGTGCAGCGCCGCCCAGGCCGGGGTGAACCAGCGGGCGACGACCGTGTCGGCGATCGCGGCGGTCCCGCGCTCCTCGACGGCGGCGATGCGGTCCCGCCACGGCTGCAGGTCGTCGAAATGCGCGGTGGTGCAGCACGCGGTGAGGCTCGCGAGCCGGTCCGGATGCTCGGCGCCGAGGTACAGCCCGATCATCCCGCCCAGCGACAGCCCGCAGAACGCCACCCGCTCGAGGTCGAGCGCGTCGAGCAGGGCCAGCACGTCGGCGGCCAGCTCCGGCATCGCGTACGGGCCGGGTGGGACGGGCGAGCCGCCGTGGCCGCGGTGGTCCAGGCGGATCACGCGGAAGCGGCCGGCGAGCGCGTCGACCTGCGGGCGCCACATCTCCAGCGTGGAGCCGAGCGAGCCGGCCAGCACGAGCGGCGGGGCGTCGGGCGGCCCGTCGACGACGTGGTGGAGCGGGACGGCGTTCACACGGTCTCCATGGCCCGCAGGGTGGCCAGCTCCTCGGCGGTGGGCGGCATCGTGATCTTGAGATCCGCGGAGACCTGCAGCTCCCAGCCGGTCTCGGCGCGCACCCGCTCCGGGGAGATGCCCGGGTGCAGCGCGGTCAGCACGAGCTCCTTCGTGTCCGGGTCGGGCTCCAGCACGCCCAGGTCGGTGATCACCCGCTTCGGGCCGGCGCCGCGCAGCCCCAGCACCGTGCGGTCGTCCGGCCCGCTGCCGAATCCCACGGAGGTGACGAAGTCGACCTGCTCGACGAACGCCCGCGACCGGTGCCGCATGACGATGATCACCTCGCGGCAGGACGCGGCGATCTCGGGCGCGCCGCCGGAGCCGGGCAGCCGGACGGCCGGCTCGTCGTACTCGCCGATGACCGTGGTGTTGATGTTGCCGAACCGGTCGAGCTGCGCGCCGGAGAGGAACCCGACGTCGATCCGGCCCGGCTGCAGCCAGTAGTTGAAGATCTCCGGCACGGACACGACGGTCAGCGCCGACTCGGCCAGCACGCCGTCGCCGATCGACAGCGGCAGCTTCGCCGGCCGCGTGTCGATCGTGCCGGACTCGTAGATCAGACACAGGTCCGGCGCGTGCAGCCGCTGGGCGAGGTTGGCCGCGCGGGAGGGCAGGCCGATCCCGACGAAGCAGGCCTGGCCGTCGCGCAGGGCGCGCGCGGCGGCGACGGTCATCATCTCGTCGGCGGTGTAGTCCGGCGGCGCCGACGGTTCGTTCGGGAGCTCGCGCCGGGCCGTCGATTCGCTCGCAGGCTCGCGCCGCGCAGTGGATTCGCTCGCAGGCTCGCGCCGCGCAGTGGATTCGCTCGCACGCTCGCGCCGCGCAGTGGATTCGCTCGCACGCTCGCTCATGCCGCCGACTCCCTCAGCTCCTTCAGCCAGCGGGTGAACGCCTCGCGGTCCCGGCTGATCGCGTCCCATGCCTGGTAGGCGGCGTTGTCGCGGTCGTAGTAGCCCAGCGCGTACGACGGGGCCGCGCCGCCGGGCGCGAGCGCGACGGCCGTGACGGCCCAGTGCGGCAGGACGACCGCGCCCGGCCGCGGGTCGAGGGCGTCCACGATCTCCTCGACGGTGACCAGGGCCCGCCGGGCCGCCAGCACCGCCTCCTTCTGCACGCCGGTGATCCCCCACAGCTGGACGTTGCCGGCGCGGTCGGCGCGCTGGGCGTGGATGATCGTGACATCGGGCCGCAGCGCCGCGACCGCGGCGAGCCGCTCGCCGGTGAACGGGCAGGTCACCGTGCTGATCGTCGGGGTGTGCTCTGGCAGGTCGGTGCCGGCGTAACCGCGCAGCACCGCGAACGGCAGGTCGGAGGCGCCGGCGACGTAGCGGTTGGCCATGCCGGCGTGGCTGTGCTCCTCGAGCTCCAGCGGCACCGGCCAGCCGGACGTCAGCGCGTCGCGCATCCGGTGCAGCGAGCCGACGCCGGGGTTGCCGCCCCAGGAGAAGACCAGCTTGCGGGCGCAGCCGGCGCCGATCATCTGGTCGTAGACGAGATCGGGCGTCAGCCGCGCGAGCGTGAGGTCGCGGCGGCCCTGGCGGATGATCTCGTGGCCGGCGGCGAACGGGATGAGGTGGGTGAACCCCTCGAGCGCGACCGTCTCGCCGTCGTGGACGAGCTCGGCGACCGCGTCGGCCAGCGGGACGATCGTCGTCACGCGAGAAAACTAGTGGCCCACCTCACCCCCGGCAACGCCAGCCCGCGTCGGGTACGTCACCAACAGCTGCGGGCCCCCGCGCGCGGGTGCAGGCTGGGGCCGTGGCCATCCCGAACCGTTTCACGATCGGCGACCGGTCCGTCAACCGGCTCGGCTACGGCACGATGCAGCTGCCGGGGCCGGGCGTGTGGGGCCCGCCCGCGGATCCCGAGGGTGCCGTGGCGGTGCTGCGGCGCGCGGCCGAGCTGGGCGTCGAGCTGTTCGACACCGCTGACTCCTACGGTCCGTACGTCGCCGAGGACCTGCTGCGCGAGGCGCTGCATCCCTACGACGGGCTGCTCGTCGCGACGAAGGCCGGGCTGCTGCGCACCGGCCCTTCGGCGTGGGCGCCGTGCGGGCGCCCGGACTACCTGCGCCAGGAGTGCGAGATGTCGCTGCGGCGCCTGGGCGTCGAGCGGATCGACCTGTTCCAGCTGCACCGCGTCGACCCGTCCGTGCCGGCCGACGACCAGTACGGCCTGCTCGCCGACCTGCAGCGCGAGGGCAAGGTCGGCGCGGTGGGCCTGTCCCAGGTGTCGGTCGAGCAGCTGGAGCGGGCCCGCCAGATCGTCGACGTCGTGACCGTGCAGAACCGCTACAACCTCGTCGACCGCGGCAGTGACGCCGTCCTGCGGCACTGCACGGAGCAGGGCATCGGGTTCATCCCGTGGTTCCCCGTGGCGTCCGGGCGGCTGGCGGAGCCGGGCGGTCCCGTGGCCGACGCCGCGGAGCGGTTGGGCGCGAGCCCGGCGCAGGTGGCGCTGGCGTGGCTGCTGCGCCGCTCGTCGGTGATGCTGCCGATCCCGGGGACGTCGAGCATCCCGCACCTGGAGGAGAACGTCGCGGCCGCGACCCTGGAGCTGGACGCGGAGACGACCGAGAAGCTCGACGCGGCAGCCTGACGCGAGTCGGGCCCTGAGCCAGACCGAGTCGCGCTCTCGCCCAGCCCGCGCGTGTTCGCCCCCCGCGAGTCGGGCTCTCCACCGGACCGAGTTGCGCTCTCGCCCAGCCCGCGCGTGTCCGGCCCCCGCGAGTCGGGCTCTCCACCGGACCGAGTCGCGCTCTCGCCCCGCGAGTCGGGGTCCGCGCCAGGGCGAGTCGCGTTCTGACCCGGACCGCCGGTCGGAGCGAGCTGCCCGCCCCTGTCCCCCCTTGACGTCGCCCTCGGCAGGCAGCGGCACGGGCACCCGTCGAGTCCTCACCGGCGCGGGACGGCGGAGCGGTCCGCCTGCCGCCGGTGCGACCGCGATCCGGGTGCGGCGGCGCGCGCCCGCCCCAGTCTGGCTCAGCCCGCGACTCGGTCTGGCTCAGACCCCGACTCGCGGTGCGGTGGCCAGGTCGCGCCCGGCCGTCGGCCGCGTTCGCTCAGCCGCTCGGGTCGGGCGGTCGCGTCGCCGTCGGTCTCTCCCTGCCCGCCTCCGGACCGGCGTCGAACCGCCGCGCCACCCAGCGCGCGATCCGGGACGGCCGCCGCTCGTGACCGCGCTGGGCGTGCCGCGGATCCACCGCGTCGACCGCGGCCGGCGGCTCCTCGACCGGCGCCGTCAACGACCGGACCGCCGTGTTGAGGACGGCCAGCAGCGGCACGGCGAGCAGCGCGCCCGTCACACCCGCGATCACGACGCCCGCGGCCACCGACAGCACGACGGCCAGCGGGTGCAGCCGCACCGCGCGCCCCAGGAGCAGCGGCTGCAGCACGTGCCCCTCGGTCTGCTGCACGGCGACGACGACACCCAGGATGATCAGCGCGCCGACCAGCCCGTTCGTGACGAGGGCGATCAGCACCGCGACGACCCCGGTCAGGACGGCTCCCACCGTCGGCACGAACGCGCCGAGGAACACCAGCGCGGCCAGCGGCACCACCAGCGGCACGCCGACGATCGCCAGGCCCAGCCCGATGCCGAACGCGTCGACGAACGCGACGAGCACCGTCGCGCGCACGTACCCGACCAGCGACGCGAACGCCCGCCGCCCGGCCGTGTCGACGCGCTCGCGGCGCGCCTGGGGGGCCAGCCGCACCGTGAACCGCCAGATGCCCGGGCCGTCGTAGAGGAAGAAGATCAGTGAGAAGAGGGTCAGCGCGAGCCCGGCGAGGATCTCCGTGACGCTCGCCGCGGTCGACAGCGCGCCGGACGTCAGCGCGTCCCGGTTGGCCGTGATCGCGGCGCCGATCTCGTTCGGCAGGTTGGAGAGCCAGTCCGCGGGCAGGTTGAACGGCGCGGCCGTGAGCAGCTTCTCCAGCGCCGTCAGGCTGGCGGTCAGCTGCGTCTGCAGCGCCGAGAAGCCGTTGATGAACGTGTTGACGACGAACGTCAGCAGGCCGACGACCACCGCCAGCCCGCCGACGAGCACCAGCACCGTCGCCGGGCCGCGCGGGACGCGCCACTCGACCACCTGGACGACGACCGGGGCGAGTAGCGCCGACAGCAGCAGCGCGATCGCCACCGGGATGACGACCACGCGCAGGTTCACGACGAGCCAGAGCAGCAGGGCCAGCGCGGCCGCGATCACCAGGAGCCGCCCGCAGACCTCGGAGGCGACCCGCAGTGGCGTCGGGACGGGCGAGCGCGGCGGAGGCGCCGGGTCCGGGAAGCTCACACAACGGACGGTAGTGGCCACAACCCCGCTCCGGGTGTAGGACAGCCCGCGGCGTCCACCGGGAGGGGCCGGAAGAAGATGGAAGCACTCGACGGGCTCGCCGCCGCGCTGCGGGCGGGCGACGAGCTCGACGCGGCCGGCGCGGTCCTGCCGGCGTCCGCGCTGGTCGAGCTGCTGGCCGCGGGGCCACTGCCCGGCGCCCCGGCGCTGCGGCTGCGGGGCGCGACGGTGACCGGAGCGCTGCGGCTGTCGGGCGCGCGCGTGCACGTGCCGGTCGAGCTGCGCGACTGCCGGTTCTCCGGCGAGGTCGACCTGCGGATGGCGCAGCTGAGCGGGCTCGCGCTCACCGGGAGCCGGCTCCCGCGCCTGCGCGCGGGGAACCTGCGCGTGGCGGCCGACCTCATGCTCGATGACGGGTTCACCGCGGACGGCCCCGTCGACCTCACCGACGCCCACATCGGCGGCTCGCTGCGGCTGTCCGGCGGCAACCTGCGCGGCGCGGGTGGACGGGCGCTCGTCGCCGACCGGGTCGTCGTCGCCGGCACGTGCTACGCGCGGCGCCTGCACAGCGACGGCGAGCTGCGGCTGCCGGGGGCGCGGATCACGGGAAACCTCGACCTGGCCGGCGCTGTGCTGTCCGGCCCGACCGGCGACGTCCTGGACATCACCGGGATCGACGTCGGCGGGAGCCTCCTCGCGCACCGGCATCCGACCCGCACCGACATGACGTTCACCGCGACCGGGCGGGTCCTGCTCGCCGGGGCGCGGATCGGCGGCGACCTGTCGCTGTCGGGCGCGCAGATCGCGTCCCGGGCCCGGCCGGCCCGCGGCGAGGAGGCCGCGGAGGGCAGCCGTGCGCCCGTGCTGCCGGCCGGGATCGTCGACGACGCGGCCTGCCTCGTCGCCGACCGCGTCCGGGTGGAGGGCAACCTGGAGCTCGACGACGGCTTGCACACGACCGGCACCGTGCGGCTCCCCAATGCGGTGGTAGGCGGGTACGTCCGGCTGTCGGGGGCGCGGCTCGACGGGCCGCTCGGAGCGTCCGACGCGGGGATCGCGCTGCTCGCGGACGGGATGGAGGTCGGCGGCGACATCGAGGGCCGGGCCGGCGGGCGGGGCGCACTGGCGTGCTCGGGGCAGGTCCGGTTGATCGACGCGCACGTGCGCGGCACGGCGAGCCTGTCTGGCATCACCCTCGCCGCGCCCGACGGGTACGCGCTGCTCGGCGACCGGCTGCGGGTCGGCGGCGAGCTCTACCTGCGCCGGGCGCAGGTGACCGGGACGCTGCGGCTGCAGAACGCCGACATCGGCTCCACCCTGGACTGCGAGGGCGCGCAGCTGTCGCGTCCCCGGCTGCGGCCCGACGGCAGCATGCGGCCCTCGCTCGACCTGCGCGCGGCGGTGATCGGCAAGGACCTGCTGGGCACCGGCGGGTTCGCCGCCGCGGGAGGCGTGCGACTGCGGGTGGCCGAGGTCGGCAAGTCGACGCAGTTCGTCGCCGCGCGGCTGGGGACGGCGCCGGACGTCTCCCGCTACGCGCTCAACGCGTACGGGCTGACGACGGCGGACCTCGTCGTCGCGCCGGCCGACCCGCCCGGGGGATGCGTGCGCCTCGAGCAGGCGACGGTGGGGTCGTTCACCGACACAGCGCAACTGTGGGACGCGGCGGGCGGCGCGGTCGTCGACGGGTTCCGCTACGAGGTGCTCGTCGACCTCCCACCGGTCGACCTGCGATCGCGGCTGCGATGGCTCGAACAGGTGATCCCCGACTACGCGCCCGGCCCCTACGACCAGCTCGCCGCGGCGTACCGGCGGGCCGGGCACGAGGACCGGGCCGAGCGCGTCCTGGTGGAGCGGCAGCGGCGGCACTACGCGGAGGCCGGCCCCGCGGGCCGGATCTGGGGCTGGTTGCAGCGCTTCACCGTGGGGTTCGGCTACCGGCCCTGGCTGGCGGTGTGCTGGTTGGCGCTGGCCTGGGTGGCCGGCGGGACCTGGTTCTCTGGGCACGTGCCCGTCCCCGTCGACGACGGGCAGCACCCGGTGTTCAACCCGTGGATCTTCGCGGCCGACACGCTGCTCCCGATCGTGAACCTCGGCCAGGACGGCTACTGGCGGCTGGCGGGCGCGTCCCAGTGGGTCGCCACCGGACTGGTGATCGTGGGCTGGATCCTGGCGACGACGGCTGCGGCGGGTGCCGCTCGCGTCCTCAAAAGAGTGCGACGGTCCACCCGATCGAGTAGACCGCCTCTGAACTGCTGTGACGGGGGTTTCCCCGGCCGGGTGTCACCCGTTGTGCGGGTGAACCGACCACCCGGACGAAGGAGAGACGTGAACACCGTCTTGCACCTCGGTACGCCGCTGTGGGACCGCCTCGACGCGGGGCGGCACGCGCTCGACGAGGACGCCGAGCTGACGCCGATCTTCTCGGCGCTGACCCGCGGCGGATGGCGCCAGCAGCAGCGCGTGGACTCCGCGGTGGAGCAGTTCCGCCGCGACCCGCTGACCGCGCCGATCCCGGTCGTGCGGGAGATCGCGAGCGCGACGAGCTGGGCGGGCGGCCTGAGCTGGTCCGAGGGGTCGGGCTCGGGCCGCTCCCGCCGGTCGGGCCGGGCCGCGAGGTCCGGGGGCCGGCACCACCGGGTCGCCTGACCGCGAGTCGGGCTCTGCACCGGCGCGAGTCGGGGCCTGGGCCGGCGCGAGTCGGGGCCTGAGCCATGCCGAGTTGCGCACCGGCCCCGACCGCGAGTCGGGCTCTGGGCCAGCGCGAGTCGCGGGGCCGCCCCGGTCTGGGTCAGCGCGCAACTCGGCATGGTCCACGCCCCGACTCGCGGTCCCCGTGCCCGGACCCGCCGTCAGTCCGGCGGCCCGACGATCTGTCGCAGGTGCGCGAACAGCTCCCCCCGGCTGCCCGAGCCCAGCCGCTGCCGCATCCGGGCCACGTGGTGCTCGACGGTCTTGGCCGAGATGAACAGCCGTTCGCCGATCTGCTTGTACGTCAGCCCCTCCAGGACCAGCGCGGCGACCTCGCGCTCGCGTCCCGAGAGCGGGCCCTCGGCACCGTCGGCGTCGCCGGGCTCGCTCCAGGCCCCGTCGGCGAGCGGGCCGTCGCCCGTGACCGGCGCAGCCCCGACCGGCGTCGGCGTCACCGCCGGGCCGGCCGGCTGCCCGTCGCCGACCGGCCCGCTCCTCGCCGCGGCGCTCCCGTCCGGCGCCACGAGGCCCCCGGTCCCAAGGCCTGCCGGCCGGCCCTGCGCCGCCGTCGACGCCGCCGGCAGGTTCGCCGACTGCGCCGCGCTCGCCTGCAGCGCCCGTGCCGTCCCGAGCAGCGCCGACATCGCCTTGCGGTCCCGGGTCCGGATCGCTGCCTGGCCCGCCAGCTTGCCGCCCTCCCACGCCAGGCCGACGGCGTGCAGCCCGCGCGCGGCCGCCTCCACGGCGTCCGCGTCGACCTGCGCGTCGAGCATCCCCACCCAGTGCGGTGCCGCGGCAGCCATCGCGGCGGCGTAGCGGCTCGCGCCGGCCGCCGCCTCCAGCGCCGCGGCGTGGCGGGCCGCGTCCTCGCGGGACTCGACGAGGATCGCCGCCTGCAGGCCCGACCAGTGCAGCGGCGCCGCCCAGATCGCCGGGTTGCCGAGCCTGTCCAGCAGCGCGGCGGCCTCGGCCAGGTGCGGCGCCACCCAGCTCGACTCGCGCAGCCGCGTCGCCGCGATCGACAGCTCACCGAGCTGCTGGAGCACGAACAGGTCGACGGGATGGCGCACGATCGCCTCCCGCGCCCGCCCCCACGCCGGCTGCAGTGCCCCGATGTCGCCCGCACGCCGGGCCAGCGCCACCTCCAGCGCCGCGGCCAGGAACTCGTCGCGCGGTTCGAGCGGGCCACCGCCCGGCCGCGCCGTCGCCCCGGCCAGCGCCGCCCGCGCCGTGCCGGTCGCGCCGCGCAGCAGCGCGATCCACCCCAGCAGGAGCCGATGGCGGACGGCGGCGGCGCGCCCGCCCAGCCCGACGCGCATCGCCCGCGTCAGCACCGACTGGGCCACGTCCATCTCCCCGACGTGCACCGCGACCAGCGCGGCCAGCGCGGCGGGCGTGTCGGGCAGCAGCGCCGCGCGGTGGCTGGACTCCAGTAACGCCGCGGCCCGCGTCAGTCCGGACAGCGCGGCGGTCGGCGACCCCGCCACCGAGTCGTAGACGCCCTGTGCGGTCAGCTCCTCGGCACCGGCCAGCAGCGTCGGCGGCCGCCCCGCCCCGGACCCGTCGAGCAGCGCCCGCGCCTCGCCGAGCGCCCCCGTGCCGATCAGCGCGGGGACGGCCAGCGGCCCCGGCCCGGCGCCGAGGAAGCGGTACAGCTCGGCGCTCCGCGCGAGCATCCCGCGGTGCGCGAGCACGGCGGCCGCGACCGTCCCGGCCCGCGTCACGTCGGCCTCCGGCAGCTGCGCCGACGCCGAGAGCACCTCGTCCGCCTGGGTCAGCGCGAGGTCGAGGTCCCCGGCGCGCAGCGCCGCCTCCGCGCGGGCGGCGGCCAGCGGCAGCGCCTGCGCCCCGGCCCCGACGGCGGCGGCGAACAGCTCGGCGGCCCCCGGCGCCCCGGTCCGCAGCGCCTCGTGTGCCGCGGTCGTGAAGACGCCCGCGACCCGCGCGCCGGACGCTCCTGTGCCAACCAGCCGCCGCGCCGCGCCCAGCACGCTCCCGCCGCGCTCCAGCTCCCGCTCGGCGAGCGCCCGCTGCAGCTCGAGGCGGGCCGCGGGCGGCGTGCGGTCGAGCACGGCTGCCGACACGAGCGGCACCGGCGTACCGGCCGCGGTGAGCAGGCCCTCAGCCCGGGCCTGCTCGACGAGCTCGTCCAGCTCGGCGGCGTCCGCGGCGACCAGCGGCACGAGCACGTCCAGCTCCAGCGGCGCGCCCAACGCGCGGGCGCGCAGCAGGTCGCGCAGGGCCGGTGACAGCCGGTGGATGACGTACCCGAGCTGGGCCAGCAGGCCGCGCGGCGGCCGGGCCGGGTCGAGCCGCCAGCGGGACCGGTCGGCGCCCGCCTGCTCGGCCAACCCGACGATCAGGCGGTCGACCAGCGCCGGGAGCCCCGCGGTCTGGGTCAACAGCGCGTCGGTGAGGCCGTCGGGCAGCTCCGCGGCCCGCTCGCCGAGCAACCGCGCGAGTCGGGCGTCGACACCGGTCCGATCGAGAGGGCCCAGCACCAGGGGTGCGCGCCGGATGGTGAGCGCGGCGCCCAGCGCGGCGGTGCCGTCCGGACGCGGCCACGGACGGTGAGCGGCCACCAGCACCCCGACGGGTCCGGCAGCCCAGGCGGCCAGGCGCTCCAGGTCGGCCGGAAGCAGCGCGTGGGCGTCGTCGACGAGCAAGGCGTCGTCGGGGCCCGGCTCGGTGTCGGGGAGGTCGCGGTGCACGGTGCGGCCCTGCTCGCCGAGCACCCGCGCGAGCACGTCGAGCAGCACGGACTTGCCGGTCCCTGCCGGCCCGACGACGTCGACGCGGCTCACCCTCGCCGGTGCCGCCACGGCGTCGCGCACCAGCCGTCGCGCGCCGGGCGCGCCGGCGAGCGGGGCGTCGGGCGGCGCGGGCGCGCGGGTCGTCACCGTGGCGGTCTCCCTTCTCGTCCCGGGTGCGGCGTCGCCGAGCGTACTCAGCCGGTGACGAGCTGGTCCCCGGAACGGGAGGACCGTCGCGGTCAGCGGCCCGCTCCCGCCGGGTCGGTGGTCAGGTCGGCCGGGTCACCGCCCGTGCCGAGCAGCCGCTGCCAGACCGGCGCCGTCACGACGTCGGGGACACCCTCTGCCCCGCGGACGGCGGTCAGCACGTCGACCGCGCGGTCGGCGTCCGAGCCGCTGCCCCGCTGCGTCGCGCGGGCCAGGAGCGGCCACGACCCGCCGCCGAGCAGGCCGTTGACGTCGGGGGCGCCGGTCGCGGCCTGGAAACGCCGGACGGCCGCGTCGGTGCCGGCGTCGAAGACGCCGGTCGGCGCCGCTGTCGTGACCCCGGCGTCCCGCAGCAGGTACTGCGCGGCCGTCACGTCCGGCCCCCGGTCGCCGGCCTGCAGCAGCGGCCAGGTGGCCTTGACGAGCTTGGCCGGGTCGACCTGCCTGCCCAGCAGCCCCGCGACCTCGCCGCGCAGCTGGGGGAGCTTGCCGTAGAGGCGGTTGCCGGGGCACGCGGTGTTGTTGAAGTCGCGGTGGCCGTACAGCTCGGTCGGCGCGATGCCGTACCGGACGCAGAGCCACGCGCACAGCGCGCGCAGCCGGTTCCACAGCGCAGCGGGCGGGTCGACGTCGGTGTAGGTGCCCTCGTTCTCGATGCCGACCGAGACGATGTTCTGCCCCACGCAGTGCGCGCCCTCGACCTGCTGGACGCCCCGCGCCGCGATCTCCAGGCTGCGGTGGCGGCCCTCCATCGCGAAGCCGCCGCGACTGATCGTGAAGTGCTGGCCGGTGTCGAGCCACCCCCGGCGGTCCATGTGGAACGCCTGGATCGCCCGGGCCAGCCGGAACGCCGCGGCCTGGCTGACGTCCGCCTGGTTCGGGTCGGCCGTGTGGTGCACCAGGATCTTCACCGGCTTCTGGTTCCACACCGGGACGATGTCGCTGTTGGCCCGCGCGGCCCAGCCGGCACAGTCGGTGATGACGCCCTCCGCCGGGGCGAGGTGCAGGGGCGGCGGCTTGGGTGGGGGGGCCGGGGGTGCCGCGGCGAGCGCGGGCGCCGCCAGCGGGCCGAGGTCCATGGCCGCCGTGCCGGCGAGGACCAGCCCGCCGGCGAGCAGCGTGCGGCGGGCGAGCCGCGCGTCGGTCGGGCGGGCGCCGGGCAGGGTCACGGGCGGTCACCTTGGGGCCGGTCGGGACGCGATGCAAGCAACCGGCCCGGACGGCGCAGGGACGTGTCCCGGAAGGGGTGACGCCCATCCGGACGGTGACGAGGGTGACGGGGCCGCCGCCCGGTGCGTACGAGGCCGGGGGACGGTGCGTCCCGCGCATGGTGCGGAGAGGCCCGGCGCCTGCCGGCGGTGCGGAGGGAGCGCGGCGTGTCGGGGGTGTCGCGGCGGGGGTGCGACAGCGTCGGTGGTGCGGGCCGCCGGCCGGACGGTGTCAGCGGCGCAGGTGGCGCAGCGCCCGGGCGGCGGCGTGCGCACCGCACATGCCGTGCACACCGGGTCCGGGCGGGGTCGCGGCCGAGCACAGCAGGACGCCCGGAACCCCGGTGTCGTACGGGGTCGCCGTCAGCCGGGGCCCGACGACCAGCCCCCGCAGGTCCTTGACGCCGACCGCGATGTCGCCCCCGACGTAGTTGGCGTTGTAGCGGGCCAGCTCGGTCGTCGTCCGGACCGCGGTGCCGACGACCCGCTCCCGGAAGCCGGGCGCGTACTGCTCGATCCGGTCGACGATCGCCGCGGTGGCGTCGCCGCGGTAACCGTGCGGGACGTGGGCGTAGGTCCACAGGGGATGGACGTCGCCAACCGAGCGCGTCGGGTCGGCGAGGTACTGCTGGGCGACCAGGACGAACGGCCGGTCCGGCATGCGCCCGGCGCAGATGGCCCGCTCGGCGGCGGCGACCTCGGCGAGCGGGCCGCCCAGGTGGACCGTCCCGGCCCGCCGCGCGACCCCGTGCGTCCACGGCACGCCGCCCTGGACCGCGAAGTCGACCTTGAAGGAACCGGGGCCGTGCCGGAAGTGCCGGTACGCGCGGGCGACCCGCGGAGGCAGCCGGTCGCCCATGATCGTCGCGACGGCCCCGGGCGCCAGGTCGAACAGCACCACGTCGGCCTGCGGCAGCTCGTCCCACCCGGTGACCATGGCGTCGGTCCGGATCGTGCCGCCGTGCTCGGCGAGGACGGCCGCCAGCGCCGCGGTGACCGCGCCCGAGCCGCCGACCGCCACCGGCCAGCCGTGCCGGTGCCCGGCCGTGATGAGGCCGAGGCCGACCGCGGCGGTCAGCGGGCGGTCGAGCGGGCGGAAGCCGTGCGCGGCGACGCCGGCGAAGAGGGCCCGGGCCTCGTCGGTCGAGAACACCCGGGCCAGTAACGCGGCCGGGAGCAGGGCAGGCGCGCCGAAGCGGGCGAGCCGGAGCGGGTGGCGGGGGACCCGCAGCAGCGGGGCGAGGATGTCGGCCGCCAGCGCGTCGTACCCGGCGGCGGGCCCGGCGAAGAGCGCGGACCAGCGCGGGCCGTCGACGCCGAGCCCGCGGGCGGTCGTCGCCACGTCGCGGTGCAGGACGCCGGCCCGCCCGCCGTCGAGCGGGTGCACGCAGTCGATCTCCGGATGCGCCCAGCGCAGACCGTGGCGCTCGAGGTCGAGCGCGCGGAACACCGGTGACCCGGCGCCGAGCGGGTGGACGGCCGAGCACGGGTCGTGGAGGAGGCCGGGGAGGATCGCCTCGCGGGTGCGGGCGCCGCCGCCGATCTCGCCGGCCGCCTCCAGGACGGTGACGGTGACGGCGGCGCGGGCGAGCAGTGCGGCGGCCGTCAGGCCGTTCGGCCCGCTGCCGACGACGACCGCGCTGCTCACGGGCCGACCCTAGAGCCGGACGCCGGCCGGGGAAGGCCGGAGCGGCAGGCCCCAGATCGGCGGACGCGAGCGCGGCGGGGGAGGGCGGACGCGAGGGTGACGGGCGCGAGGGTGACGGGCGCGAGGGTGACGGGCGCGAGGGTGACGGGCGCGAGGGTGACGGGCGGGAGTGGCTCGTGATCGGCGCGTTGGGGCGTTCCGGGTCGGGTGTGGCCCGGGTTCTCCCTGTTCGGTGATCGAGCACGGGGTTGGCTCGGCGGTGTGGGCCGTCGGGTCCGGGGTGGGCGGTGGGGGTGCGGTGATCGGCGGGTTGGGAGGTTCCGGGTCGGGTGTGGCCCGGGTTCTCCCTGTTCGGTGATCGAGCACGGGGTTGGCTCGGCGGTGTGGGCCGTCGGGTCCGGGGTGGGCCGGTGGGGGTGCGGTGATCGGCGGTGCTCCCTGACAGGGTCGCCCCGGCGGTGCCGCCCCCACCGGCCAAGCGCCCGACCGACCGGTCGGGACCAACCGCAGCCGGCCGGCCCGTCCAGCCGTCCGCGACCGGTCGGGACCAGCCGCAGCCGACCGGCCCGACCAGCCGTCCGCGACCGGTCGGCGACCCCGGAGGACCGCGACCCGGGCCCGGTCAGCTCGTCCGCGCCGCCGCGCGCTCGGGCGAGCCCCACGGCGTCCCCGTCCCCGACTCGACGTAGGCGGTGATGCTGCGCAGGTAGTGCTCCCAGCCGGGGCGGCACATCGTGAAGCACTCCTGCTCCGGCACCAGCCCCACGTGCCGGAACGCCAGGTTCGTCCCGCCTCCGGCCCGGGGCCGCAGGTCGAACCACACGCTCGTGCCGTTCCAGTCGTCGAAGATCTCGTTCTCGGTGCAGGTCCAGACGACCAGCCCCGGGTCGACGTGCTCGACGCGCATGACCGTCGCCCGCCCGTCGAACCGGAACGTCAGCTCGCCCCCGGGCTCCGGCGAGCCCGACACGTCCGGTGTCCACCATCCGGCCAGCCCGCCGAGGGTGGTCAGGGCGGCGAGCACGCGGTCGGGCGGCGCGGCGATCGCGGCCGTGTCGGCGAACCCGTCACCGTCGGGCCCGCCGGACTCCAGCAGCGTCTTGAGCTCGTCGACGACCCGGGGCCAGCCGCCGCCGATCATCCCGATCAGCATCCCGTCGGGCTCCAGCTCGTCGTGGATCACGGTGAGGCGCACCTGGTCGCCGTCGGGCTCGATCTCGAACGTCACCCGCGACCGGCGCTCCCCCGCGATCGTGGAGCGCACCTGCTCGTCGACGCCGACCGCGGCCGCCCACTCGGGCGTGAACGTGTGCCACGTGTAGGACAGCCGGCGGGGCGGGTCGGCCTCCAGCACGACCTGCCCGTCGTCGCTGACCGCCGTCCCGCCTCCAGGGCCGAAGCGCCAGGTCACCGACGAGCCGGGCCTCCAGTCGGTCTCGAGCGCCGACTGCCAGTACCGGCGCGTGAACGCGGGCTCGGTCAGCGCGGCGTAGACGCGCTCGGGGGTCGAGTGGATGTAGCTGGTGTGCACGAACGTGGGGCGGTCCATCGGGGTTCCCTCCAGTGCGGTCTTGAGGTCGGCCAGCGCGTCGGCGCGGGCCCGGTCGTAGCGGGTGATCCAGCGGTCGGCGATCTCGGTGATCGGTGCCGCGTTGAGGTAGTGCCACTTCTCCCGGCCCCGGCGCACGGTCGTGACCAGGCGCGCCGCCTCCAGGACGGCAAGGTGCTTGCTCACGGCCTGGCGCGTGAGGTCCAGCCCGGCGCACAGCTCGCGCAGGGTCTGGCCGTTGCGCGCGTTCAGCCGGTCGAGCAGCAGCCGGCGCTGCGGATCGGCCAGCGCGCGGAACACGTCGTCCACTCCTGACCTCCTACTGGCAACCATTTGGTTGCCTGAGACGATAGGCAACTCAGCGGTTGCCCGTCAACGCCTTGCGCGGAGTTACTGGTCGGTAATATGCTCGGGTTACCGACGAGTAGACGGCATCGAGAGGCACGGCGATGGGCCACTTCCGGAGCAACCTGCGCGACATCGAGTTCACCCTGTTCGAGGTCTTCCGCGTCCAGGACTCGTTCGTCGACATCGACCTCGACACCGCGCGCGACACGTTGCGCGAGCTCAACGCCGTGGCCACCGGCCCGCTCGCCGCGTCGTTCGCCGACGCCGACCGCAACCCGCCCGTCTACGACCCCGCGACGTTCTCCGTGACGCTGCCCCAGTCGCTCAAGGACGCGTACAAGGTCCTGTGGGACGGCGAGTGGTGGCGCCTGTCCCTGCCAGCCGATCTGGGTGGCTACGGCGTGCCGCCGACCGTCCAGTGGGCCGCTTCCGAGCTGATCCTCGGCTCGAACCCCGCCGCCTTCATGTACCTGGCCGGGCCGAACTTCGCCGCCATCGTGCACCGCAACGGCACGCCCGAGCAGCAGCACTGGGCCGAGCTCATGATCGAGCGCGGGTGGGGCGCGACGATGGTGCTCACCGAGCCCGACGCCGGCTCCGACGTCGGCGCCGGCCGCACCAAGGCCGTCCGGCAGGACGACGGCAGCTGGCACATCGAGGGCGTCAAGCGGTTCATCACCTCGGCCGAGCACGACCTCACCGAGAACATCATGCATCTCGTGCTCGCCCGCCCCGAGGGTGCCGGTGTCACGTCCAGGGCCGGCACGAAGGGCCTGTCGCTCTTCCTCGTCCCCAAGTTCCACTTCGACCCGCAGACCGGCGAGCCCGGCGAGCGCAACGGCGCGTTCGTGACGAACGTCGAGCACAAGATGGGCCTCAAGGCGTCCACGACGTGCGAGCTGACGTTCGGCCAGCACGGCACCCCCGCCGTCGGCTGGCTGCTGGGCGAGGTGCACGACGGCATCGCGCAGATGTTCCAGGTGATCGAGTACGCCCGGATGATGGTCGGCACGAAGGCGATCGGCACCGCGTCGGCCGGCTACCTCGCCGCGCTGGAGTACGCCAAGGAGCGCGTGCAGGGCGCCGACCTCACGCAGCTGACCGACAAGGCGGCCCCGCGCGTCACGATCATCAAGCACCCGGACGTGCGCCGCAGCCTGATGCTGCAGAAGGCCTACGCCGAGGGCCTGCGCGCGGTGTACACCTACACCGCCACGTGGCAGGACAAGATCCGGCGCGGCGAGGACCTCGAGCTGGCCGAGCGGGTCAACGACCTGCTGCTGCCCGTCGTCAAGGGGGTCGGGTCCGAGCGCGCGACGGAGCAGCTCGTGCAGGCGCTGCAGACCCTCGGCGGCTCGGGCTACCTGCAGGACTACCCGATCGAGCAGTACATCCGCGACGCCAAGATCGACTCACTGTACGAGGGCACCACCGCGATCCAGTCGCTGGACTTCTTCTTCCGCAAGATCGTCCGGGACCGGGGCCAGGCGCTCGCGGCCGTGGCCGGGGAGATCCAGGCGTTCCTCGACGCCGAGGGTGGCAACGGCCGGCTCAAGGAGGAGCGTGCGCACCTGGCGACCGCGCTGGCCGACGTGCAGGGCATGCTCGGCGCGCTGACCGGCTACCTCGTCGCCGCGCAGGAGGACCCGGCCAGCCTGTACAAGGTCGGGCAGCACACCGTGCGCCTGCTCATGGCCGTCGGCGACCTGCTCGTCGGCTGGCTCCTGCTGCGCCAGGCCGAGGTCGCGCTGGCGGCCCTGGCCGGTGACGCGGGCCGCGACCAGCCGTTCTACGAGGGCAAGGTCGCGGTGGCGCGGTTCTTCGCCGCGACCCAGCTCCCGCTGCTGACCGCGCAGCGCGCGGTCGTCGAGCACGCCGACAACGCCCTGATGGACGTGCCGGAGGGCGCCTTCTAGGGGTCAGCCGGCGATGTAGGACTGCAGCTGCTCGCGTTCGGACTCCAGGGCGTCGATCCGGGCCTTGACCAGGTCGCCGATGCTGACGATGCCGATGAGCCGGCCGCCCTCGACGACGGGCATGTGCCGGAAGCGCCGGTTCGTCATGATCTTGGCGAGGTCGGCGACGTCGTCGCTCGGCACGCACGTCGTGACGTCCGACGTCATGATCTCCCCGACCGTGCGCTGCAGCAGGCCGCTGCCGTCGGAGTGCAGGCGGCGGACCACGTCGCGCTCGGAGACGATGCCGACGAGCTGGTCGTCGGCCATCACGGGCAGTGCGCCGACGTTGTACTCGGCGAGGCGCGCCAGCAAGGCGTCCACTGTGTCGTCCGGCCCTGCCGTGGCGACGGTAGAGCCCTTGCCCCTCAGGACGTCAGCGATCCGCATGGCACCTCCCCGATCAGTTCGTCCACATCGACGTGGTCGAGGGTAGGAGCGGGCCGCGGTTCCCGGAAGCCCCCGAAACGGACGCTCTTCCTACAGGTACAGGCCGGTGCCGCCCTCGGCCCGCTCCGCGGCGACGGCGTGCAGCTCGCGCTCGCGCAGGACGAGGAACGTGGTGCCCTGGACGTCGACCTCGAACTGGTCGTCGCGCGCGAACAGGACCCGGTCGCCGACCTTGACCGTCCGGACGTGGTGGCCGACCCCGTACACCTCGCCCCAGACCAGCCGTTTGGCGATCTCGGCCGTCGCGGGGATGACGATGCCGGCGCCGCTGCGGCGTTCGGCGGACGCGTCCGCCTTGACCATCACCCGGTCGTGCAGCATCTGGATCTCGAGCCTGGGGTCCTGCACCGGTCCGATGGTATCCGCCCGGACGTCCCCGGAGACGAGAAGGCCCCGCGGGGCTGGCAGGTCGGGGGTCCGACAGCACCGCGGGGCTGTGGTGGTAGTCGTGACCGTCGGGCCGCGCGTTACCCCGACATGACGTCCCGTTGAAGTTCACTCCAACGGGCTACCGTGTCAGGCTTGGGCCAGCAGGTAGCGCCCGAAGTGGGGAACGGTGAACGCGATCTGGCCGCGCTGCGCGGAGAAGACCAGACCCTTCTTGAGGAGGCTGTCGCGGGCGGGTGAGAGCGACGACGCCCGCCGTTGCAGGTGCTCGGCGATGCCTGCCGTGCCGACCGGCTCGTCGCGGCCCTCGGTCAGCTCGGCCATCGCCCGCAGGTACTCGCGCTCGGCGGGCGTCGCCCGCTCGAAGCGGGACCCGAAGAAGCCGACGGCCAGCTCGGCCTCCGCCTCGGGCGCGGCCATCCGCACGTCGTCCGCTGTGATCGGGCTGCGCACGGCGACGTCCCAGCTCGCCTTGCCGTAGGCCTGCACGAAGTACGGGTAGCCGCCGGACGCCGCGTAGAGGGCGTCGAGGGCGTCGGTGTCGAAGGCCGCGTCCTCGCGCTCGGCCGGGGCGAGGAGGGCGAAGTCGGCATCCTTGCGGTCGAGCTGGCCGATCCGGACGTAGGTGAACAGCCGCTCGGAGTAGGACTTGGACGCCGAGAGCACCGCAGGCAGGTGCGGCAGCCCGGCCCCGACGACGACCAGGGGTGCGCGGGACTGGGACAGCTCGTGGCAGGCCGCGCACAGCGCCGACACGTCGTCGGGCAGCAGGTCCTGCATCTCGTCGATGAGGATCGCGACGCCGCTCTCCACGTCCGCTGCCAGGCCCGCGACCTCGGTGAACAGCTCGACGAGGTCGATCTCGATGTCGCCGGAGTCGGCTCGCCCCGAGCGGACGGGCACGTCGATGCCCGGCTGCCAGCGGTCGCGCAGCTTCGCGTCGGACGGGGCGGCGCGCAGGGCGAAGGCCTTCAGCACGCCGAGCACCTCGGTGACCCGCTCGCCGTCGGGATGGCGGACGGCGAGGTCGCGGATCGCCCGGTGCAGCGCCGCCGACAGCGGCCGGCGCAGGTCGGCCTCCGGCCGGGCCTCGATCTTGCCGGCGCCCCAGCCGGCGCGCATCGCCATCGACCGCAGCTCGCCGAGCAGCACGGTCTTGCCGACGCCCCGCAGGCCGGTGAGGACGAGGCTGCGCTCGGGGCGGCCGCGGGCGACCCGTTCCAGGACGATCTCGAACGCGTCGAGCTCGCGGTCGCGGCCGGCCAGCTCGGGTGGGCGCTGGCCGGCGCCGGGGGCGAACGGGTTGCGCACGGGGTCCACGATCGGACGGTATCGAGGAATCTTGCCGGGGCCGTAGAAGCGGCTAGGGAACGCGATGGGCGTGTCGCGACCGGCCGGCCCGACCCCAGCTGCGATGCCAACGAACGGCACTTTCGTCACATAGGTGCTCACGAAAGTGCCGTTCGTTGGGTCGGGAGCGGGCGGTCTCGGCGTCCCTAGGGGTTTCTAGCGTGGGGACGAGACGGGCGCAGAGAGCGCGATCGTCCGTCAGCGGCCGTTGACGATCTCGCCCTCGATCACGCGCCGGCCCGGGTCGCGCCCGACGACATCCCCGTCGACGATCGTCGCGCCCGAGCGGATCCGGGCCGTGCGCAGGTCGGGGACGCGGCGCTCGGCCGCCGCGACGAGCCGGTCGCGGACGCGCCGACGGACCGGCGGCACCAGGAGCAGCAGGCCGGCCAGGTCGGTGACCAGCCCGGGCACGAACAGCAGCACACCGCTGACCGCGACCAGCATCCCGTCGGTGACCTCCGTGTGCGCGAACCGCCGCGCCGCCGCCGCCTCCGCGATCGCCTGGACGGCGCGCACGAACTCCCTTCGCGCGACGACCAGCCCGAGCAGCGACCCGGCGAGCAGCACGAGCAGGGTCGGACCCAGCCCGATCGCCGAGGCGAGCGCGACGAGCGCGACGATCTCGACCACGAGGTACAGCAACACGAAGGGCACAACTGCACAACGTACGGCGGCGCCGGGAAGTGCCCGGCGCCGCGTCACCAGGTCAGGGCCACCGCCGGGTCCTCCAGCAGGGCCCCGACGTCGGCGAGGAAGCGGGAGCCCTGCTCGCCGTCGACGAGCCGGTGGTCGAACGAGAGCGCGAGCTGGCACACCGTCCGCACGGCCAGCGCGCCGTCGACGACCCAGGGCGCCTCCTTGATCGAGCCGACGGCGAGGATCGCGGCCTCGCCGGGGTTGAGGATCGGGGTGCCGGTGTCGACGCCGAACACGCCCACGTTGGTGATCGTGAACGTGCCGCCGACCAGGTCGGCGGGTGGCGTCTTCCCCGCCCGCGCGGTCTCGGTCAGCTCGCCGAGCGCGACCGCGAGGCCGTGCAGGGTCAGGGTGTCCGCGTCGCGGATCTTGGGCACGATCAGCCCGCGGGGGGTCGCCGCCGCGATCCCGAGCTGGACGCGGTCGTAGTAGACGATCTCGCCGGCGGCGTCGTCCCAGTGCGCGTTGACCTCGGGCGTGCGCCGCGCCGCCAGGCAGACGGCCTTGGCGACGAACGCCAGCGGCGAGAGCTTGACCTGCGCGTAGTCGCGGCCTGCGCGCAGCCGCCCGCGCAGCGCCATCGTCGCGGTGACGTCGACGGCGAGGAACTCGGTGACGTGCGGTGCGGTGAACGCGCTGGACACCATCGCCGAGGCCGTGGCCCGGCGCACGCCGCGGATCGGTTCGCGGCGCACGCCGTCCACGGCGGTGACGGCGGTGGCCGAGGTGGCGGCCAGGTCGTCCGGGCCGGCCGGCGCGAGCTCGTCCGGTGCGGTCGACCCGGGACCGGCCGCGTAGGCCTGCACGTCCTCGCGGGTGATCACCCCGCCGACCCCCGACGGGGTGACCGCGTGCAGGTCGATGCCCAGGTCCTTGGCCAGCTTGCGGACCGGCGGCTTGGCCAGGGGCACCGCCGCGGCCCCGTTGGCGGCGGCGGGTGGCGCCGCGACCGGGGATGCGGCCGGGGTGGCGAGGCGTTCCGCGTCAGCAAGGCCACCTTCCTGACTTGTGGTGACCTGAAGGTGGCCTTGCTGACGCTGGGCCGGTGTCGCTGCGGACCCGGCCGGCGTGCCCCGGCGCGGGCGGCGGCTCACCGAGCCCGGACGCGGCCCGTACCCGACCAGCGTCGCGATCCGCCCGTCCTTCCCCGCCTCGCCGATCTTCGCCCCGGCTTCCTCGGCCTCCTCGGCCTCCTCGCGCTCCGCGGGCTTCCCGGCCGGACCGGTGCCGGCCGTCTCGATCACGATGATCGGCGTCCCGACCGCGACCGTCTCGCCGGGCGCGGCGAGCAGCTCCCCCACCGTCCCGGCGAACGGCGACGGCAGCTCGACCGCGGCCTTGGCCGTCTCGATCTCGCACAGGACCTGGTTGACGGCCACCGTGTCGCCCACCGCCACGTTCCACGTGACGATCTCGGCCTCGGTCAGGCCCTCGCCCACGTCGGGCATCCGGAACTCGCTGCGTGCCACGGTCGCGCTCACCACGCCAGCGAGCGGTCGACGGCGTCGAGGATCCGGTCCAGGTCGGGCAGGTAGTCCTCCTCGCACTTGCTGGGCGGGTACGGCGTGTCGAAGCCGGTCACGCGCAGCACCGGAGCCTCCAGCGAGTGGAAGCAGCGCTCCTGGACCTTGGCCGCCACCTCGGCCGCGACCGACACTTCGCCCGGCGCCTCGGCGACGACGACCAGGTGCCCGGTCCGGCGCACGGACTCGACGACCGGGCCCATGTCCAGCGGCGACAGCGTCCGCAGGTCGATCACCTCGAGGTCGTGCCCGTCCTCGGCGGCGGCGGTCGCGGCCTCCAGGCACGTGGTCAGCACGGACCCGTAGCCGACCAGCGTCAGCGTCGACCCTGGCCGCACGACCCGCGAGGTGTGCAGCGGCGGCGGCTCGGCGGCCGGGTCGAGCTCGGCCTTCTGCCAGTACCGACGCTTCGGCTCGAAGAAGATCACGGGATCGTCGGTGGCGATGGCCTGCTGGATCATCCAGTACGCGTCGACCGCGTTCGAGCAGGCGACGACCTTGAGCCCGGGCACGTGCGCGAACAGCGCCTCCGGCGACTCGCTGTGGTGCTCGACCGCGCCGATCCCGCCCCCGAACGGGATGCGCACGACGACCGGGACGGTCACCCTGCCCTGCGAGCGGTAGTGCAGCTTCGCCAGCTGGGAGACGATCTGGTCGTAGCCGGGGAAGACGAACCCGTCGAACTGGATCTCGCACACGGGCCGGAACCCGCGGATCGCGAGGCCGACGGCCGTGCCGATGATCCCGGACTCGGCGAGCGGGGTGTCGAGCACGCGCTGCTCGCCGAAGTCCTTCTGCAGCCCGTCGGTGACGCGGAAGACGCCGCCGAGCTTGCCGACGTCCTCGCCCATCACCAGCACCTTGGGGTCGCGCTCCATCGCGGCGCGCAGCCCGTCGTTCAGCGCCTTCGCGATCGTCACGGCCGCCATCACCGCACCGACCCTTCGGCCTCGAACGACGCCGCGTACGCCAGGTACTCGGCCTCCTGCGCGTCCAGCTCGGCCGAGTGCTCCGCGTAGACCTCCGAGAACATCCGCTCGGGGCCCGGCGCGGGCATGTCGGCGCAGAACTGGCGGAAGCGCGCGGCGAGCGCGTCGGCGTCGACCGCGACGTCGTCGAAGAACTCCTGCCCGACGCCGTGCCCGCGGACCAGGTGCACCCGGACCCGTTCGATGGGGTCCTTGAGCTTCCACAGCTCCAGCTCGTCGGCGAGGCGGTAGCGCGTCGGGTCGTCGGAGGTCGTGTGCGCGTCCATCCGGTAGGTGAACGCCTCGACGAGCACCGGCCCGTTGCCCGTGCGGCACTCCTCCAGCGCCCAGCGGGTGACGGCGAGGCAGGCGAGCACGTCGTTGCCGTCGACCCGGATGCCGGGGAAGCCGTAGCCGCGCGCGCGTTCGTAGAGCGGGACGCGGGACTGCCGCTCCGTGGGCTCGGAGATCGCCCACTGGTTGTTCTGGCAGTAGAAGACGACCGGGGCGTCGTAGACCGCGGCCCACACGAAGCCCTCGTGGACGTCGCCCTGGCTGGTCGCGCCGTCGCCGAAGAAGCAGATCGTGGCCTCCGCGTCGGGTCCCTCGCCGACCTTCGACTCGAACCGCTGGCCCATCGCGTAGCCGGTGGCGTTGAGGCACTGGTTGCCGATGACGATCGTGTAGAGGTGGAAGCGGGTGGCCAGGGGGTCCCAGCTGCCGTGGTCGGTGCCCCGGAAGATCCCGAGCAGCTCGGTGGGGTCGATGCCGCGGCACCACGCGACCCCGTGCTCGCGGTAGGACGGGAACGCCATGTCCTGCGGCGCGAGGGCGCGCCCCGCCCCGATCTGCGCGGCCTCCTGGCCCAGGAGCGGCACCCAGATCCCCAGCTGGCCCTGGCGCTGCAGCGCGTTCGCCTCCCGGTCGAAGCGGCGCACGAGGACCATGTCGCGGTAGAGGTCCTTCAGCTGCCCGACGTCGACGTCGGAGGCGTAGCCGTCGAACCGCTCGTTCGGCACCCGCTCGCCCTCGGGGGTCAGCAGCTGGACGAGGTCGGCTCCCCCCTCGTCGGTCGCCTTGAGGGCGGCCACCACCTGCTCCGGTGTGGGGACGGACGCGGGAGTCCAGGGGGGTTGGGGTACGGACACGGCGGGCCTCCTGCTGCTCGACGGGCAGGACCGCAGGCTTGTGGCCGCCGCCTGCCCGTGACTCGTTGGCCTCGCGCGGCCCGCCCGGTCGGGGCGGGCGCGCTCGGCCCTCTCACCGCAATCCTGGCACGAGCCCGGCGGGCGGGGGGCCCGGTCGGGTCGCCGTCAGGTCGCCGTAGGGCCTGCCGTCGCCGGGCCGCCGGGCTGCTCGATGCCCGCCACGGACTTCGCCTTCTGCGTCACGCCGCTGATCTGTCCGGAGTAGCGGCCCTTCGTCTGCTTGTCGACGAAGGACGCGGCCTGGTCGAGGTAGCGCTCGGCCTGCTCGGGGTGGCGCTTGGCGTACCGGCGGGCGGCCTCGCCCGCGACGGCCAGCGTCGCGAGCTTGCGGAACAGTCCCATGGGGTCCCTCTCGTCGGGGTCGGGGTCGGTCTCGTCATCCGGACAACGTGCGCGTGCCCGGCCCGGGTTCCGGAGTGAGGATCATCCCGGGGACGAAGCCGTTGCGCAGCGCGGCGACCGAGGTCGGCGGGGTGAGGACGACGAGCGGTCCGGACGGGCGCGGGACCGGGTCGCACCAGCCTGCGAAGGAGAAGGCCAGCAGCCGGTCGCCGACGACCAGGCGCGGGACGGGCCGGCGGTGAGGACGACGGTCCCGTCGGGCAGGTCGGTCCCGGTCCAGGTCCGGCGGTCGGCGGCGCGGACCCGACCGCTGCCGGGGCGCAGCCGTTCCGCGGTCAGCCGGCGGTTGAGGTCGCCCGCCAGCAGCGGCCGGCCGGCGGCCGCGGACACGCCGTCCCGGTACGCGAGGTAGGCGCCGCGGCGGCACTCCCCGCACGGCCGGTGCCCGGCGGCGAGCGCGACGGCGTCGTCGAGGAAGAACAGCGGTGTCCAGCGGCGGGGCCGGGTCAGCCCGACGCGGCGACCGCGGAACCGGGTCCGGCAGGCGATCCACAGCGTGCCGCGGTGGTGGCGGACGAACCGTCCCGCGTCGTCGACGAGGCAGCCGCGGTTGCCGGTCAGCGTGCCGCGCTCGGACACGGCGTGCAGGTCGCCGTACGGGTCGACGCGGTTGGGCAGCGGCACGACGACCATGGTGGCGCACGCCACATCGGACGGTCGTCGACAGCGGGGACCGGGCGAACCGGTCCCGGTGGCAGGATGCCGGCACGACCGTCCCCCGTTCGAGGAGTCCCGCCGTGACAGCTCGATCCCGCTCCCTCGCCTTCACCGCCGCGCTGACGGCCCTCGTTCTCGCCGGCTGCGGCGCGACGGGCAACGGCAGCGGGGGCACCTCCACCGGCGGCGGGGGTGCGTCCGCTTCCGCCTCCGCCATCCCCGCCGCGCAGAAGGACCCCGCGCTGGCCGCGATGGTCCCGGCCGACGTCGCATCCGACGGCAAGATCGTCGTCGGCTCGGACGCCTCCTACGCGCCCAACGAGTTCGTCGACGCCGACGGCACGACGATCATCGGCATGGACGTGGACCTGGGGAAGGCGATCGGCCAGAAGCTCGGTCTGCAGGTCGAGTTCCAGAACAGCGCGTTCGACGGCATCCTGCCCGGCATCGCGGCCAAGAAGTACGAGCTGGGGATGTCCTCGTTCACCGACAACGCCGACCGCGAGAAGCAGGTCGACATGGTCAGCTACTTCTCGGCGGGCACCAAGATGGCCACGCTCAAGGGCAACCCCGACGGGATCAACGTCGACGACCTGTGCGGCAAGAACGTCGCCGTGCAGCGCGGCACCGTGCAGGTCGACGACCTCACCGCGCGCAACCAGAAGTGCACGCAGGCGGGCAAGCCCGCGATCAACGTGTCCCAGTTCCAGGCCCAGACCGATGTCACGCTGGCGCTCACGGCCAAGCGCGCGCAGGCGATGCTCGCGGACTCGCCCGTCGTCGACTACGCGGTGGCGCAGACAAACGGGCAGCTGGAGGCCGTCGGCGCCGCGTACGACACCGCGCCGTACGGCATCGCCGTCCCGAAGGGCGACGGTGCCTACGCCAAGGCCGTCCAGGGCGCGGTGCAGGCGCTGATCACCGACGGCACCTACAAGGCGATCCTGGACAAGTGGGGCGTCTCGTCCGGCGCGATCACCGAGTCGAAGATCAACGCGGCGGGCTGAGACCCGTGGTCGCGGAGCAGACCGACGCCCGGCCCGCGGAGCCGCTCAAGGCCGTGCCGGTGCGGCATCCGGGGCGGTGGGTCGGGGTCGCCGTCATCGTCGTGCTGGCCGCGATGCTCGTCCACTCGTTCCTCACGAACCCGAACTTCCAGTGGGCCGTCGTCGGCAAGTACCTGTTCTCCGAGCCGGTGCTGCGCGGGCTGCAGAACACGCTGATCCTCACCGTGCTGTCGATGGCCATCGGCGTCGTCGGCGGGGTGCTGCTCGCCGTGATGCGGCTGTCGCCCAACCCGGTGCTCGCGGGCTCGGCCGCGGTCTACATCTGGCTGTTCCGCGGCACGCCGCTCATCACGCAGCTGATCTTCTGGAACTTCCTCGCGTCGCTGTACCCGCGGCTGGGCCTCGGCATCCCGTTCGGGCCGACGTTCGTCTCGATCGGCACCAACGCGCTCATCTCGGTGTTCGCCGCGTCCCTGCTGGGGTTGGGGCTCAACGAGGCGGCGTACATGGCGGAGATCGTGCGCGGCGGGATCCAGTCCGTCGACCCCGGCCAGAGCGAGGCGGCGGGCGCGCTGGGCCTGTCCCGCACGCAGACGCTGCGCCGCATCGTGCTGCCGCAGGCCATGCGGGTGATCGTGCCGCCGACCGGCAACGAGACGATCTCGATGCTGAAGACCACCTCGCTGGTGGTCGTCATCGCCTACTTCGAGCTGACCGTCGCCGTGCAGACGATCTACTCTCGCACGTTCCAGACGATCCCGCTGCTCATCGTCGCCGCGCTGTGGTACCTGGCCCTGACGTCGGTGCTGTCGGTCGGGCAGGTCTTCATCGAGCGCCGGTTCGGGCGCGGGTTCGCGACGGGGGTGCGCTGATGGCAGGCGGGGACGACGCGCGGCCGATGGTGGAAGCGCAGGGCGTGTGCAAGAGCTTCGGTCACACGGCCGTGCTGCAGGGGATCGACATGGTCGTGCAGTCGGGCGAGGTCGCGTGCATCATCGGGCCGTCCGGCTCGGGCAAGTCGACGTTCCTGCGGTGCGTCAACCATCTGGAGCGCATCGACGCGGGCTCGATGCGCGTCGACGGCGACCTGATCGGCTACCGCGAGACGAACGGCAAGCTCTACGAGCTGCGCGAGTCGGAGATCGCCCGGCAGCGCCGGCACATCGGCATGGTGTTCCAGCGCTTCCACCTGTTCCCCCACATGACGGCGGCGCAGAACGTCATGGAGGGTCCGCGCACGGTCCAGCGGAAGGGCCGGGGCGCGTGCCGGGAGCAGGCCGCGGCGCTGCTGGAACGCGTCGGGCTGGCCGACAAGCAGGACTCCTACCCCAACCAGCTCTCCGGCGGCCAGCAGCAGCGGGTCGCGATCGCCAGGGCGCTCGCGATGGAGCCGCGGCTCATGCTGTTCGACGAGCCCACGTCCGCGCTCGACCCGGAGCTGGTCGGCGAGGTGCTCGACGTCATGCGCGGGCTCGCCGGCGACGGCATGACGATGATGGTCGTCACCCACGAGATGGGGTTCGCCCGCGAGGTCGGCGACACGCTGGTCTTCATGGACGGCGGCCGCATCGTCGAGTCGGGCCATCCGCGCGAGGTGCTGGGCAACCCGAGGGAGGAGCGCACGCAGGCGTTCCTGTCGAAGGTGCTGTAGGACGGCCCCACCCGCCATATGGATCCACGTGGCGGTCGGGGCGGGGTCGACGACAGCCATATGTGTCCACGTGGCGGGCTGGTCAGGCCGACAGGCAGGCGCAGACCTCGACCTCGGGCGCGACCCGGCCGCCGGAGTGCGCGCACATCGGCGCGCCGGACAGCAGCAGTTCCAGCCGCCGGGCCAGCGCGTCGATGCCGAAGTGGGTGCGGGCGAGCGCCTCGTTGTGGTCGAGCAGGGCCGCGTCGGGGTCGGCGAGGAAGTCCCGCAGCGGGGCGGGGTCCTCGGCGTCGAACCAGCGGAAGCCGAACGTCGCCAGCTCGCGCGCCACCGGGAACGCTCCCACCGCGATCGGCCGCCGGTGCAGCGCCGCCTCGATGAGCGGCAGCCCGAACCCCTCCCACGACGAGGGGAGCGCGACGGCGTCGCACGCGGCGTAGGCGCCGGGCATCTGCACCCCGAACGGCAGCCGCCGCCGGACCGGCCCGCCGGCGCCGCGCAGGAGCCCGGCGAGCTCCTCGGCGAAGCCGTCCTCGGCGGGGCCGGTGAGCCAGTACGTCCCGCTGAGGGCCGCGGCCAGTGCGAGCCCGACGTCGATGCCCTTGCGCGGGATCGCCCGCGTCGGCTGCAGGACCAGCGGCTCGGGCCCCACCCGGATGCGCCGGCGGACGGCGGTCCGCTGCTCGGGGCAGGGCCGCTCCGCGAAGCCGTGGTAGATCGTCGTGGCGGCGATCCCGCGCCGCTCGAGGAGGGAGTGCCGGGCCAGCTCGTTGATCGTGACGTGCCACCAGGCCGGGTCGTCGGCCGGCCAGCTCGTGAGGTGCCGGTAGTGCGCGCGCTCCCAGGGCAGGTCGTGGTGGCGCAGCACGGCGGGGCGCCCGCGCAGGTACGCGGCGAGCGACTCGCCGACCGCCCGGTTCATCGGCAGCGAGCAGATGTTGTCGGCGACGACGAGGTCGACGTCGTCCAGCACCGCCGCGAGCTCGTGGTGGCTCGGCGCCCGCCGCGCGTCGAGCGCCAGGCTCCGCACGAGGACGTCCGGCCGGCCGTCGCCCGCCACCGTCCGCACCCGCATCCCCAGCCGCCGCAGCGCCCGCACCCACTGCGCCGCCGTGACCGACACGCCGTCGGCCGTTCCCAGCCGGTAGGAGACGATCGCGGCGCTGCGCCCGAACAGGTTCGCCATGGCGCCGATGGTCATGGTCGGGCGTTACGCGCAGATGCCCGCGATGTTTCGGCGGCTCCCCCGATCGGGCGTCTGGTCAGCGACGGTCCGTGCGGCCCAGGAGATAGAACTCCGGGTTGGGACGCAGGGCGGTCAGGTGGGCGAGCCGGTTCGAGAGCGCGAACAGCGCGGTGATCGCGCCGACGTCCCAGATCTCGTCGTCGGACAGGCCGGCCTCCCGCGCGTCGTCGAGGTCGGCCTCGGTGAGCGCGGCCGAGTCGGTGGCGACGACCAGGGCCAGGTCGACGATCGCCCGCTCGCGCGGGGACAGCTCGACGGCCCACGGGTTGGTGGCGACGCGGTCGGCGATCTGGGGGTCCTTCGTCCGGACGCGCAGGATCGCGCCGTGGGCGACGACACAGTAGGTGCAGTGGTTCGCCCCGGACGTCGCCACCACGACCAGCTCGCGTTCGGCCTTCGACAGGCCGTCGTCGGAGTCCATCAGCGCGTCGTGGTAGTCGAGGAACGCGCGCAGCTCCCGTGGCCTGCGGGCCAGCGCCCGGAACACGTTCGGGACGAAGCCGGAGCGCTCGGCGATCGCGCCGATGCGCGTCCGCAGGTCCTCTGGCATGTCGGCGAGCTCGACGTGGCCGAACCGGCTGACCTCGTGGGGCGTCATGCCCCCGACGTTAGCTGCCGGTTCGCCCGATCGGGGCAGGAGAAGGGCGACGGGCTGTCATCGGCACCACGGGCGCGGACGAGGCCGGCCGGCCGCGCAGGACCACCGCCGCCGCGCGCTGCAGCACCGTGACGAGGGTCGGCGCCGGCTCGGGCGGCGTGTCCGGCGCGATGACGGCCACCAGCCGGGGCGCGGCGGCCGTCAGCAGCAGCCGCTCGACGCCAAGCCGGTGGGCACCCAGCACCACCAGCACGTCGACGCTGTCGGCCGGCGGCAGCGCGGCGAGCAGGTCGGCCGCCGGGCGCAGGCACACGAGGCCGAGGCCGGCCGGGTCGACGGGACCCAGCGCCGTCCAGGCCGCGGCGAGCCGGGGTGCGGCGCCGGCGAGCCGCGCGAGCAGGGCGTCCTGTCGACGCTGGTCGGCGGCCTCCCGGTGGGCCCGGCAGAGCGCCTCGACCGCGACGGCGTACGCCGCGGCGTCGCGGGCGAGCAGCGCCCGGACGGCGTCGTCGTGCTCCGGTGCACGGTCGTCGGCGCCGGCGGCAAGGTGCGCGGCGGCCGCGACGGCGGGATCCGTCAGGTGCGCCGGACCCGCCGGCGCCGTAGTCGCCGCGGCCGCCAACCGGGCGGCCAGCGCGTCGAGGCGGCGCCGGGCCGTCGCCCCGCCCGCGTGGTCGTCGTACTCGAGGATCGCCGTCGCGATCTGCCCGGCCGCGGCGACGTCCGGGACGGCGAGCGGCGAGCCCTCTGCCACGAACAGGACGTCGTGGCGCAGCGTCCCGACGGCCACGGCGGCCTCCGCGATCCGGCGCAGCTCGTCGTGCAGGAGCCGCAGGCCGGCGCCGTCGGCCGGTGGCGTCAGGCCGGTCGCGGCGCAGCCGCGGTGGAGGGCGACGAGCCGGTCGGCCCGTTCGAGGTGCTCGACGACCCAGCCGACCTCCTCCGGCGTCTGCGGCGTCCGCCCGTCGACGCGCAGCAGGCGCAGCGCGGGCGCGACGTCGCGCTGCGGGGCGGGGCGGCGCAGCGAGCGGGGGCGCCCGCCGGCGGCGAGGAACTCGGCGTACCGGCGCAGCCCGTCGCGCAGCCCGGCCGGGACGGGTCCGGCGACGGTGACGGTCGGGCCGGCGACGGCCCGCTCCTGCGCGGCCACGGCGGCGGCGGTGTCCTCCAGGAGCCGGTCGAACGCGGGCCGCCGGCGGTTGTAGATCAGCTCGCCGAGGAGGGCCCAGCTCGCGGCGTTGCGGACGCGGGACGGCATCGCGTCGAGCGCGTCGCGGGCGGAGCGGGCCGTCGCCGTGAGGGCGGCGCGCCGGTCGGGCGGCAGCTCGGCCAGGACGACCGGGAGGACGCGGGCCGCGGCCCCGGCCGGCCCGGGCGCGTCCGCCTCGACGGCGTGGGCGCACAGCTGGTCGACCTCGACGGGCGTCGGCAGCACGGCCGGGTCCGGCAGCCGTTGCGCGGACCGGGCCCGGCGCGCGGCGGTCGAGGTCGCCAGCAGCCTGCGCAGCTCCCGCATCTCCGCGGCGGACAGCGGGGGCAGCGCCTCGACGGTCCGGTCGGCGACGGTGGCGGTCAGGACGCCGCGCAGCGAGGCCAGCTCGGCGGGGGTCTCCGCGGTGACGACGACGCGCCGGCCGTCGGTCACGAGCGCGGCGACCGCGGCCGCGGCGGCCACGTCGTCGTAGGCGTCGAGCACGACGTGGGACGCGGCCCGGACGGCGTCGACGACCCCCGACGCGTCCTCGGCCGGTCGGCGGGGCTGCGGCGGCTCGGTGACCGCGGCGGCGAGCGCCTCCGCGAGCCGCCGGATGCCGGGCGGGGTGCGCCCCGAGCCCAGCCGGCGGCGGATGCCCTCGCGGGCCTGGGCCGTGCTGCCGTCCGAGCCGGCGGCGGCGAGCCGGTCCACGAAGATCGCGAGATCGGCGGCCTCGCCCTGGAGGCCGGCGTCGTCGTGGTGTTCGGCGTCGGTGTGGGGTCCGGTGTTGTCGTGGGGTCCGGCGTTGTCGTGGGGTCCGGAGTCGATGTTGGGTCTGGCGTTGTCGTGGGGTCCGGCGTCGGTGCGGGATCCGGTGTCGACCCGGAGCCTCGGCGTGGTCGTGGTGTTCGGTGTTGTCGTGGGGTCCGGCGTCGGTGTCGGGTCCGGCGTCGCGCTGTGGCCCGGAGCTGGTGCGCGGCTCGCCGTTGTCGTGGGGCCGGTGGTGGACGTCGGGTTCGGTGTCGGCCCGGAGCAAGGCGTCGTCGTGGGGCCCGGCGTCGGCCCGGAGGCCGGCGTCGTGCGGCCGCGGCCCCGGGCGTGGTGCCGTTCCCGCCGGGAGCGGGGCTTCGCGGTGGAAGGCGGCGTCGGGCCGGAGCGCGTCGGGTCGGAGGGCGGGCTCGCGATGGGGCGAGTGCCCGCGACGGACCGCGGCCTCGCCGTGGGGGGCCGTCATCGACCTCGGGCCGGCGGGGGCCGGGTCACCCGTGCCGGCACGCCCGAGCGGTTGCAACGGCTCTGCCGGTTGGCCCTGCACCACGCTGTCTCCTCTGCCCGTCGTCGCCCCGGTCGGCGGCGGTCACCGTACGTATCGCGTCCCTGAACGGAATGTTAGCAATACGCAACCTAACCAAGCACGCAGAG
>CAVSJZ010000089.1:0-13864 GCA_963728105.1 uncultured Actinomycetota bacterium
TGTTGTGTACGCCTCGTTTCCAGTTTCTGGTATTCCTTGGCCATCGCTCGGATACCCGGGCCCGCGCAACATTTGACACTGCACATCCACTTATGAGCCAACTTCCGGATCCTATTCGCGAGGGCCTTGCCAAAGGTTGGAAGGTTCACGGTGGTCCGCACGCTGCGTTGCCTTCGGCGCTGCAATGTGACGTGGCGATCGTGGGCACCGGCGCGGGCGCGGGCATCTCCGCCGAATTGCTGAGCCGCGCGGGCCTGGATGTCGTCCTGATAGAGGAAGGGCCGCTCAAGAGCAGCAGCGATTTCCATCAGCGCGAAAGTGAGGCATACCCGGCACTGTACCAAGTCAAGTCTGCCACAGGTCCGGATCTCTGGGTTGAGCCGGACCCGCTCAACTTGTCTGCCCAGCCCAACGCGCGCACCCGCGCGCCTGTTCCCGGTGCGGCGGGGAATTTCGATCAGGGCGCCGGACGGGGGGCGGGACGAGGTGGCCGGGGCGCCCGGCCGGCTGCCCGGGTCAGAGCGGGTCGGCCGCCCGCGGCTTCACGTGGCCGGCCGACGCGGGCGGCAGCGGGTCGTCCACCGGAGCGAGGACGCGGTGGCGCGCGGGATCGGCCACCGGCTCCTCGTCGGGGTCGTAGTACTCCAGCTCGCCGTCGGGGGACAGGTCGACGTGGTAGCCGGACGCGCGCAGCTGCTCGGGGTCCAGGTCGGCCAGCGCCTCCCACCGGCTCGGCACGACGACGTACTCGGGCCACGGCAGGTGCCCGTAGGCGTCGTGCAGCTGGACGAGCAGCGTCATGAACTGCTGCTGCCAGCGCAGCGGCATCGACTGGGCCAGCGACCGGGGCACGACGACGTAGTCGGCGGTGGCCCCGGGAGCGGGGCTGTCGAGGTAGTCCCGCACCGGGGTCGTCGACGCCGGTCCGGGCCGTTGCGCGGGCACGGTCCACCGTAACCCCGGTGCACGCCCCGGCCCGGCCCAGCCCCGCGCGACGCCGGCCGCGCCCGACCCGTCGTTGCCTGCGCCGGGCCCGTGCCGGCCGCGCCACCGGTCCGCCTCACGCGCGGTTGGGGGCCGTCCCCGGGCGCGTCGCGAGCGGGACGAGCTCGGGGTCCTTCCAGGGCGCGGGCTGGACGTGCACGACCGACCCCGTGTAGGGCGCCTCGACGATCCGGTCGTTCCCCAGGTAGATCATCACGTGGTGGATCGTCGAGGGGTCGTTGACGTCGGTGGCGAGGAACAGCAGGTCACCGGCCTGGGCCTGGTGGACGGGCAGGTGGCCGCCCGCGTTGTACTGGTCGGCCGCGACCCGGGGCAGCGTGATCCCGGCCGCCTGGAACGCCCGCAGCACCAGCCCCGAGCAGTCGTAGGAGGCCGGCCCGGTCGCCCCCCAGACGTACGGCTTGCCGAGCTGCGTCATCGCGAAGTCGATCGCCGCCCGCGCGACGCCGGCCGCGAGCACCACCGGCGAGCACGCCGCCGCCGGGTTCGCCACGCCGGCCAGCCCGCTCACGAGCTGCGCGGCCAGCCCCTCCCACTTCGCGTAGGCGTCGGGGAACGCCGAGCGCTGGACGGCCTGGGCCGCGACCGTCACCGGCAGCGAGTCCCAGCCGGGGATCGCGAGCAGGTGGGTGATGAACTGCTTCGTCGCGTAGGCCGGGTCGGTGACCTGGGCGGGCGAACCCCAGCCCTGCGAGGGCCGCTGCTGGAACAGGCCCAGCGAGTCGCGGTCGCCGTAGTTCAGGTTGCGCAGGTCGGACTCCTGCAGCGCGGTGGCCACCGCCACCAGCCACGCGCGCGGCGGAGCCCCCATGTCCCGGGCCGTCGCGACGATCGTGGCGGCGTTGCGGCGCTGCTCGTCGCTCAGGCCCGCGGGCGTGGCGCCGCCGGGCGCCGGGCCGCCGCCCGCCATCGCCGCGTCGCAGGACCCGGAGACGCCGCCGGTGCCGACCCCGATCCCGCCGCCGAGCGTGAACGCCACGAACGCCGTGCCCAGGAACAGCGCGAAGCCGGCGGCCAGCGCGACGAGCGGGACGAAGATGCGCAGGGGGCGCAGCGGGGACCGGCGGTACACGACGGCCTCACGCCCGCTCGTACCCGGAGACGCGCCAGCCCGCACCGGTGTCGACGACGGTGACCAGCAGGGTGAGCGCGTCCGTCGGCACCTGCACCCGCATCGACCGGGCCGCGACCTCCACCGGGCGGACCGTCCCGGTGACGCGGGTCGAGGGCACGTTCGCGGGGTCGACCCCGGCCAGGACGCCCAGGTACTCGTCGGTCGTGTACGGCCGCAGCCCGGCCAGCCACTGGACGCTCGTGGTCCCGGCGGGCGGGCGGACCCAGGCCGCCGCCCACGCCGTCACGACCCGCAGGCCCTCCGGGGACGCGGCGGAGAGCGGGAGCGCGGCCGGGGTCAGCTCCTGGACCGGGGGCAGGGCCGTGGGCGCCGGCGAGGACCCGGCGCTGTCGGGGGCGGTCGGCGTCCCCGGCTGCGCCGTCGCGGCCGGGACGCCGAGCAGGCCGCCGCCCGAGCGGTCGCGCGCGCCGCGGACGGCGCCGAGCCCGTAGCTCGCCGCGGCGACGAGCGCGAGCGCGACGAGGACGGTCACGGCCAGCCGGCCCGGGGAGTGCAGGGGCCACTGCCAGATCGCGCGGTAGGCCGCGGACCGGCCGTGCGGGGACCGGATGGGCATCAGCCGGCCCCCCTCGGCAGCGAGCGCGACGGGCGGTAGATCCGGTAGACCGGCACGCCCTCGACGAGGTCGGGCGAGACCTCACGGGCGCCGGACCTGGCCATGGCGTCCGGCCGCCGGTAGATCACCCGGTCGTCGACGTCGCCGCCGTCGGCCCAGGACACCCGCCCGTCGGGCCGGCCCACGCCGGCCGGGAGCGCGGCGCGGCGGGCGGCGGGCCCGAGCGGCGGCGCCCCGCCGGCCTCGACCTCGGTCCGGGGCCGCGGCACGCGGGTGGCCGTGGCGCGCACCCGCCCCACGGGCTCGGTCTCTGGCCGCAGCCCGTCGTAGCCGCTCCCGCCGCTCATCGCGTCGGCGCGCTCCTGCCACCAGCGGGCCTGCCGGTCGTCGGGCTCGCCGCCGCGCACGCGCTGCCACACCCGCGACATCGGCCCGGCGCCGGCCGCCGGGACGATGCCGCCGAACTGGTCGCGCGTCAGCGAGACCATCGACACCAGCCGCCGGAACGGCCGCGCGACCGCCCAGAGCACGACGGTGACGACGCCGGTGACGAGCAGCGCGAGCCAGAGCTGGATCCCGGAGCCCGGCCGGAACAGCGACACGACCAGCAGCGCGTGCAGGCCCGCCAGCGCGCCGACGACGAGCGTGTTGACGATCGCGGAGCCCGCGACCCGCAGGAGCGCCGGCAGCACGTCCGGTTTGAGCACGACGACGACGGCCGCGGCCGGGGCCGTCATCACCAGCAGGCGCAGTATGAGCATCGCGACCAGCACGAGCACCTTCGACAGCAGCTGGAACAGCGCGATGCAGCAGGCCTCGATGACGGCGAGGATGCCGTCGCCGATGCGGCTGCCGGACTTGCCCTGGAAGTACGGGTAGCGGTCGCCGAGCTTGCCGGCGATCGTCGCGTAGTCGTTCTTCTTCTGCGTCGCGAGCTCGGTCGTCGCCTTGCCCTCGGCGATCTCGGCCTTCGTGAACGTCTGCGCGCGCAGCAGGTCGCGGCCGTACTGCTGGGCCTGCGGGACGTCCGGAGCGCCGAACTCGCCGCGCAGCCAGTTCTGGTAGATCACCTGGTCGACGAGCACGGTCGGCAGCGTGTCGCGGTTGCCCAGCCCGACCTGGCCCAGGAAGCCCTCCTGCATCTGCGTGACGCCGTCGAGCAGCAGCGGGTCGGCGGCCTTCGCCCAGTTCACGGGCGCGAGGTAGGCGGCCGACCCGATGGCGAGCGCCGCGACCGCGAACGCCGCCCGCTGGGTCTGGCGCGCGAGGTCGCCGCGCAGGGCCAGCACGAGCAGGAC
Organism: uncultured Actinomycetota bacterium; assembly: GCA_963728105.1. Taxonomy (GTDB): domain Bacteria; phylum Actinomycetota; class Actinomycetes; order Mycobacteriales; family Pseudonocardiaceae; genus Pseudonocardia. The sequence continues at coordinate 3,995 of CAVSJZ010000089.1, forward strand.
GATCGCGAGCGCCAGCAGTGCCACGCCGATCCACGAGGTGAAGACCGCGTCGTACATCGCGTGCGTGCCGGTGGCGATGAGGCTGTCGAGCGGGTCGAGGACCTGGCCGCCGTCGGCGATGAGGTAGTGCGACCAGTTGACGCCGCCCACGGCCAGCTTCGCGACGTTCAGCGCCTGGTTGCCCATCCAGGTGTCGGTCGTCGTGGCCGGGTTGAACACGGCCTGCCCGGCGCAGCCGAGGTCGTAGGTGTACCAGATCAGGCCGGCGTAGCCGACCTCGTCGTAGACGCTGCCGGGCTCGCCGACGCCGTACGTCGGCGGGTCGAGCGAGCCGACCAGGCCCGTACCCGGCCGGTCGGGCTCCGGCGACTCCTTGCAGGAGAACGGCTGCGCCGCGGCCGGCGTGCCGAGCAGGCCGGAACCGACGACGAGCCCGGTCACGACGAGCAGCGCCCACCGCCGCCGCGGCCGTCCCGTGCCGGCGGCGGGACCGGCCGCCCGGCGGCGCTCGGCGCGCCTGCGCCGGGCAGCCGCCAGCGCGGCGGCGACGAGCACGGCGACGATCGGCAGCCAGCCGGCGCCGCCCGGCGCGGCCGTCACCGACGTGACCGGCCCGTCGTCTCCGCGCGGCCCGGGTCCCCGGCCAGGCCGGCGTCGCCGGGCTCGTGCTCCGGGTCGACGTCACCCATGAGGTCGAACGCCTCGTCCGAGCGCACGTCGGGGTGCGCGCCGTTGCCGTCCGCGCCGTTGCCGTGGGCCGCCGCGAGCAGGCCGTCGGGGTCGTCGAGCTCGGCGAAGTAGGGGTCGTCGTCGCCGGCGGCGACCCCGTTGCCGACGATCCCGTCCATGTCCGGGCTCTCCGACATCAGCTCGACGACCTGGCCGCGCCGGGGCTCCTTGCTGTAGGTGAGCGGTGGCGGTGGCTCGTCGGGCGCCCGGACCGCGGCGGCCCGCGCCGGGGCGCCCCTGGTCGCGACGCGGCTGGCGTCCGGGTTGGTGTCGAGCGCGTCGCGGACGTGCTCGAGGTGCGCGCCCTCGAGGTCGATGCGGATCTTCTCGACGCCGCCGTGCCCGTCGGCGAACACGAACTGGCGCGGGGTGTCGTCGGGCCGGTCGTCGTGGCGCGGCCGCGGCGAGAGCGTGCCGAGCATCTGCTCGTACCCGACGTTCGTGGGCACCTTGAGCAGCCGCAACGCGTCGGCCTGGGCCTCGTCGTCGTCGGTGCGGCCGACGAACACGGCGTTGACAAGCGACGCGAAGCCCGACACGCGCAGCAGGTCGCCGGCCAGCTGGGACGCGAACAGCGCGCGGACGTTGAACTTGCGGGAGTCGCGGGCGAGCCGGTCGATCAGCACCTTGCCCGTGGGGACCTGCGAGAGGAAGTGCGTCTCGTCGAGCGCGACGCCCTTGCGCAGGTTCCGGTCGGACTCGTAGATCGTGCGCTGGGTGAGCCACGACGCCAGGTTGAGCAGCTCGACGGCCAGCGACTCGCCGTCGGTCCACTCCTCGCGCGGGCTGCCGGGCCGCGGCAGCGTCATGCCCTGCATCGTCAGCACCGTCAGCCGGAAGTCGCGGTCGGCCTGCCACGGGTCGTCGCGGCTGGTGTCCGGGAAGAGCAGCGCGGCCTGGGGCAGCTCGCGGCGCTCGTCGAGGAAGTCGGCGACGATGCCGGCGTGCTCCTCGCCGTCGTGGGCGTGCCGGCGCAGGACGTCGATGACCATGCCCGGGTGGCGGTCGGCGGCGCCGCCGACCTCGCGGACGGCCCGCAGCAGCACGATCCGGGTGGGCGGCAGGCGGGCGACGTCGTAGGGCAGCAGGCCGGTGAGCACGTCGAGCACGAGCCGGCGGCGGGTCGCGGCGGCCAGCGACCGCTCGCGGCGCCATGCCCGCTGCGGGTCCTCGTCGTCGAGGAAGTGGTCCGCGCGCGGCTCGGCGACGACGCGGTAGGGGTTGAGGATGCCCGGGTCGGCGCGCAGCAGGTTGATGTGGCGGGCGAACGGGGCGATCTCCGGCAGGCGCGTCAGCTCGGCCAGCGGCCCCGACGGGTCCAGGACCGTCCAGCGCGCGCCCATCCGCAGCGTCTTGTAGACCACCAGGCCGGTGAGGAACGACTTGCCGGACCCCAGCCCGCCGACGACCGCGGTGAGGCCCGACGCGCGGCGGACCTCCTGCGCGAGCCACGGGTCCCAGGCGACCGGCCGGCGCGTCGCCGTGCACGTCTCGCCGATCATGATTCCGCGCCGGTCGCCGACACTCGCGGTCGCGGCAGGGACGGCGGCCGCGGCCCAGGTCACGGAGCCGCGCCTGCGGTAGGCGGTGGACGCGAGCGGCTCGCCGGGGATGAACTCGCGGGCGTAGCGGTACTGCGCCTCGGGGTGCTCGACCTTGACCTTGGGCCCGTACAGGTCGAGCACCTGCTGGGCGCGCGCGATGGCCTCGGACTCGTCCTTGCCGGCGACCGCGATCCGCCACCAGCCGTAGAGGCGCGTGTTGAGCTGGGTCAGCCCGGTGGTCAGCTCGTCCTCGACCTCCAGCACCCGGTCGGCCTGGCGGGCCAGCGACATCGGCGGGTCGAGGTCGTGGTCGTGGGTGTAGTGGCGGATCTGGCTGCGGACCTTGCCCATCTGCCGCTGCAGCTCGCCGGCGACCTCCTCCGGGCGGCGGATGTACATCCGCGCCGACCACTCCACCGGGAACGGGAGCCGGTCGGAGTGCTGCATCCACGGGTCGTCGATCTCGGGGATGCGCAGCCCGTCCATGAGGCCGAGCGACAGCACCGCGACGTTGCGCGCGACGGTCTGGGAGCGGATCCGCCCGATCACCCGCACGGTGGGCGCGTAGGGCTCCTGGTGCAGGTCGACGCCGTCGGTGAACGCGGCGAGGTCCTCGGTCTCCCACCGCGACGCCGTCGCCGGGTTGCGGGTCAGCGAGCGCGGGGCGGGCAGGCCCAGCGCGCAGGAGCGGTGCATGAGCCAGGCGATGTCGTCGGCCGAGGCCGGGATGCCGTCGAGGCCGCTGCCGGCGACCAGCGCGTCGAGGTGGCGGACCTCGGACGCCAGCGCGTTCAGCTCGGCGCGGACGGCCGCGGGCGCGAGCCGGCCCAGCATCGGGGATGCGGCGTCGACCCAGCGGTCCAGGACGCTGCGCCCGGCGACCTCGACCCCGAGGAAGACCTCCTTGTCGGCCATCGACAGGCCCATGAGGTGGCGCTGCTCGCCCTCGAGGAACCCGTCCCAGCCGAGCGAGCCCGCGACGTCGGGGAGGCGGCCGAGCGCGTTGTTGTCGAACGACTCGGCCCACATGTGCACCGGGTAGGGCCGGGTCGTCACGCGGACGTGCACCCAGCGGCCCTGCAGCTCGCCCAGCTGCGCCGCGATCTGGCGGATGAGGACCTCGCGCTGCGAGTCGCTGCGGAAGCTCCACGCCTGCGGGGCGAGCCGGTACCACGCCATGGTCTGGGTCGCGGTGCGCGTCAGGTGCCCGTCGATGGAGCGCAGCGCGATGTTCGGGGAGTAGTCCGGCAGGCCGGAGTCGCCGGCCAGCGCGCGGCCCCGCTTGCGTCTCGGAGGCCGGGGCGCCGCGGCGGGGGCGTCCTTCTTCTGCTGCTGCTTACGCCGCGCCACGGGGCCGCCCCTTCGTCCGTGCGGTGCGGGCGTCCCGGCGCCGGTCGCGGGTCGGGCGGGCGGCGGTGACGCGCACGTGCCCGGCCCGCACGGCCCCGCCGCCGGCCACGGCCCGCCCGCGCGGGCCGGTCAGCTCGTGCCGGAACAGGCGCACGACCTGGCCGAGAGGGCGTTCGTCGTCGATCCGCTTGCCGACGAACCGGGTGAGGACGATCGTGATGATCAACGCCCAGGCGATGGAGAAGAAGTCGAGGCCGATGCCGATCCGCCGCTGCGCGAACATCACGACGATCATCACCAGCAGGCCGAGGCCGTAGGAGACGTACCGCGCACGCCAGGGGAACGTGGCGCGCGGCGGGCCGAGCCAGACGGAGTCGACGCGGTACACCTCGTCGTCGGTACGGACCAGCACGCGCGACCGCCTCAGCCCGTGATGAGACCGGCCAGGAACCTGCCGACCGTCGGGCCCTGGCCGGACACGGCGATGCCCAGCGCGACCAGTCCGATGATGAGACCGATGCTGCGCCGGGCGACGCCGGCGTTGTCGCCGCGGCCGCCGATCCACAGCAGGATCACGGCGATCGCCAGCAGGATCAGCGGAACGACGTTGTCCTGGATCCAGCGCTGCAACCCGGTCGTCGACACGGCGCCACCCTGGGCGTACAGCGTGGCGAGCGTGGTCCCGACCATGGTGACGGCTCCTCCTTGTAGGGCGCCGTCGTGCGCGAGGAGGTATCGGACCTCGTGCAGGGCCACCCGATTCGGCCTGCTCGTGGGCGACCCGAGTAGACCACGGTTGCTGCGGCGAGCATAGCCGCTCGCTCGGACGGCGGCGCACGCCAGTACGCCGGGTGACGCCGGCGGCTGGACGTGTGACCCGGTGAAGTAGGGGGATCATATCGCTGTCTAGGGATTCAGGAAGATCCATTTATTCAACGCGATGGACGAACGGGGCCGCCGCCCACTGAACCGATCGAGTGACGGATGTCCGCCCGCGTGCTGCTGCCACCTCGGCCGTGGCCCGATAACGTGGGGTTCCGGCCGGTTACCGGCTGGTAGCTAGCGCGCCGGACCGGCAGTGACCGGTCTACGCTGCTGCCGTCGCCGTGGTGGGAGGAACGCGTGGTTCTGAGACTGGTCATCGGCCTGGTGATCACCGTGGTCGCCCTGGCCATCGCGGGCCGGCGGGCGTGGTGGCTCTACCGCCTCGTGCGGTCGGGGCAGGCGACGTCCGGCCGGGCCGCGGACATCCCGGCACGCCTGGCCACCGAGCTCCGCGAGGTGATCGGGCAGCGCAAGCTGCTCAAGTGGTCCGTCCCCGGCCTCGCTCACGCCTTCACGTTCTGGGGCTTCATCATCCTGATCTTCACGATCGTGGAGACGTGGGGCGCCCTGTTCGTGAAGGACTTCGCCTTCCCATGGTTCGGGCACGGGCGGGCACTGGGTTTCCTCGAGGACTTCTTCATCGTGGCGATCCTCGTCGCGCTGTGCGTCTTCGCGGTGATGCGGGTGCGGCAGGCCCCGGAACGCCGGCAGCGGGCGTCGCGGTTCTACGGCTCGCACACCGGCGCGGCGTGGGTCGTGCTCGGCATGATCGCGCTGGTGTTGGTCACGCTGCTGGTCTACCGGGCGGCGCAGGTCAACACGGGCGTGTTCCCGTACGGAACCTCGTGGTGGCCGTTCGCATCGCACCTCGTCTCGCTGGCGCTGGCCCCGCTCGGCGTGCCGGCCAACGAGGTGATCGAGACCGTCTTCATCCTGCTGAACATCGCCGTCATCGGGACGTTCCTGGTGATCGTCGCCTACTCCAAGCACCTGCACATCGCGCTGGCCCCGCTGAACGTCGCGGGCAAGCGGCTGCCGAAGGCGCTGGGCCCGCTGCTGCCGATGGAGTCGCGCGGGAAGCTGATCGACTTCGAGGATCCCGGCGAGGACGACGTCTTCGGCCGCGGCAAGATCGAGGACTTCACCTGGAAGGGCATGCTCGACTTCGCGACCTGCACCGAGTGCGGCCGCTGCCAGTCCCAGTGCCCGGCGTGGAACACCGACAAGCCGCTCTCCCCGAAGCTCGTGATCATGGACTTGCGTGATCACCTGTTCGCGAAGGCGCCCTATCTCATCGGCGGCGCCGACATGCCCGAGGAGGGGGCGATCGACTTCTCCGCCGGGCTGACGGAGCACCCGGGCCACGGCGTCCCCGAGTCCGGGTTCGGGCGCGTCCACGGGTCGGGGCCCGAGCAGGCCGCGCGCCCGCTCGTCGGGACCGCGGAGCAGGGCGGCGTGATCGACCCGGACGTGCTGTGGTCGTGCACGACCTGCGGGGCGTGCGTCGAGCAGTGCCCGGTCGACATCGAGCACGTCGACCACATCGTGGACATGCGCCGCCACCAGGTGCTCATCGAGTCCGAGTTCCCCTCCGAGCTCGGCGCGCTGTTCAAGAACCTGGAGAACAAGGGCAACCCGTGGGGCCAGAACGCCCGCGACCGGCTGGACTGGACGAAGAAGCTCGACTTCGAGGTCCCCGTCTTCGACGGCGAGCTGGCGGCCGACACGGAGTACCTGTTCTGGGTCGGCTGCGCCGGGGCGTTCGACGACGGGCAGAAGCGGACGGTCCAGGCCACCGCCGAGCTGCTGCACCGCGCCGGGGTGAGCTTCGTGGTGCTGGGGCCCGAGGAGTCCTGCACGGGCGACCCGGCCCGGCGGTCGGGGAACGAGTTCCTGTTCCAGATGCTGGCGCAGCAGAACGTCGAGGTCCTCAACGCGGTGTTCGAGGGCAGGGAACCGGGCACCCGCAAGATCGTCACGACGTGCCCGCACTGCTTCAACTCGCTGGGCCGCGAGTATCCCCAGCTGGAGGGCCACTACGAGGTCGTGCACCACACGCAGCTGCTCAACACGCTGGTGCGCGAGGGGAAGCTCGTGCCGGTCGCGGCGCCGGACGCCGGCGCCCCCGTCACCTACCACGACCCCTGCTACCTGGGCCGGCACAACGAGGTCTACGAGGAGCCGCGCGCGCTCGTCGGGGCCGCCGGGGCGACGCTGACGGAGATGCCGCGGCACGCCGACCGCTCGATGTGCTGCGGTGCGGGCGGGGCGCGGATGTGGATGGAGGAGCGGATCGGGAAGCGCGTCAACGTCACGCGCACGACCGAGGCGCTCGACACGCTGGCCGGGGCGGCCGGGGGCGACGCGTCCGCGGCCGGGACGATCGCGGTGGGCTGCCCGTTCTGCAAGACGATGCTGACCGACGGCCTCACCCAGGCCCAGGGCGGCGGGGCCGGGGAGAACGTGCAGATCCAGGACGTCTCGCAGATGCTGCTGGCCGCCGTCAAGCGGGGGGACCCGAGCCCGAACGGGACGGCTGCGCAGGCGGCCGACCGGGAGGACGCGACGCCGGGCTGAGCCGGCCGGGTGGCCTGTCCCGGCCGGTGACCGCGGTTGTCCCGGCCGGTGACCGGCTGGTGAGGGACCGTCGGTCGGGGGTGGGTCGCCGGGGTGCGGCGGCTCCGGCAGGCGCCGGGAGGCGCCGCGGCCCGGCCGGTGTTTCGGGGCAGGCCGGCGGCTGGATGCGCGGGTGCCGCCCGTGGGGACCGACGGTCGGCCGGGCCCCGGGGTGGTGATCGCCGGGTTGGGGGACGGCGGGCCGGAGGTGGCCTGCCGGCTCCCCCGGCGGCGATCTCGTGTGGCAGACGGCGGAGTCGAGCCCGGTTCGGGTGACCGTGGCGGGGTGGGTCGCAGGCGGCCCGGCGGGGTCGGGGTCGGTTGGCGGGCAGCGGGGTGTGATCGCCGGCAGGGGAGGTCGCGGGCCGGATGCGGCCTCCCGGCTCCCGCAATGGGGATCATGGATGGTCGGGGTTGGGGCAGGCAGGCAGGCAGGCAGGGCGCCGCCCTGGCTGGGCTGGAGTGGCCGTCGGGCTGGGCTCCGAGGGTGGTGATCGCCGGCAGGGGAGATCGCGGGCCGGATGCGGCCTGCCAGCTCCCGCAATGGGGATCACCGGTGCCGGGTGAGATCCGGTGCCGGGTGAGGTCCGGTGCCGGGTCGTCGCCGGGCGGACTCGGCGGCGGGCGGGTGTGGTTGCCGTGGGCAGCCGGCGGAGGGCCCGGGTGGTCGGATCCGCGCCGAGGAGCTGATCGTCGCGGTGGGGGGATCGCGGGCGGATCCTGGCCCGCCACCTCCCCGGACGGCGATCATGCTCAGGTTGGGCGCGGGGTGGCCGGGGGCCGGGCGGGCGGCGGGTGACCGGGGGCCGGGCGGGCGCCGGGTGACCGGGGGCCGGGCGGGCGGCGGGTGACCCGGTCTCAGCCGGGCGGGGTTGCCGCGGCGAGGGCGCGGTAGCCCTCCTCGACCGCCCGCTCCAGTCCGGCCTCCGGCGGGAACGGCCAGCGGTCGCCGGCATCGGCCACGGCGTCGGTCGCCGGGACTCCCGCGGCGTGCAGCGCCCTGACCAGCTCGGCCAGCGCCGCGAGCTCCGCCTGCTGGCGCGCCACGAACCCGCGCCCGACCGGGGCGCCGTGTCCGGGCACGACGACGTCGTCCGGGCCGAGGACGTCCAGCAGCGCGGTGGTCGTGCCGGGCCAGTCCAGCGGGAAGCAGCCGCTGCCGTACATCGGCGGCCCGGACTCCTCGACGACGTCGCCGACCAGCCACACGCCTGCGTCCGGCACGTGCAGCAGCAGGTCGTGGTCGGTGTGGCCGCGGCCGAGGTGGCGCAGCTCGACGGCGCGGCCGCCCGCGTCCAGGACGGCCCGGTCGCCCACCAGCTCGGTCGGCGGGGTGATCTCCACGCCCGGGTGGTCCGGCGCCAGGGCGCGCTCGTAGGCGTCGAGGTGGGCCGGCAGCCGGGTGTGGCCGAGGATCGGGACGTCGGCGAAGCGCTGGTTGCCGAACGTGTGGTCGTAGTGGGCGTGGGTGTTGACGACCCGGCGGACCGGCACGTCGCCCAGCTCGGCGAGGTCGCGGCGGATCTCGTCCGCCTCGGCGGGGCTGCACCGGGTGTCGACGAGCAGCAGCCCGTCGTTGCAGCGCACCACGCAGATGCTGATGTCCAGGGGGTCGTAGCGGCGCTGCAGGACGCCGTCGCCGACCTCGGTCCACCCCGTCCGCACGCCGGTCATCATGCCCTGCGGAACCGGGAACCGGGCCCGGCGTCGGGGCCGGTCTCCCGGCGACCGGCCGGACCTCAGTCCTCCCAGCGGACCGCGACGCTCCGCCGGAGGCCGGGCAGGGGCAGCGACTCCGCCTCGGCCGCGACCGCCTCGCGCTCGGCGGACGTCAGCCGCCGCCACGGCTGGACGGTCAGCGTCGCGTCCGCGCGGCGCCACGTGCCGGCGATCTCGCCGTCGACGAGCACGCCCCCTGGCCAGACGCGCGGCGTCCACAGCGCGGCCCGCCGGTCGGCGTCGGGGACGAGCAGCTCGCGCTCCGGCCCGTGGTGCAGCAGGTACGGGTCGCCGCTCGGGAGCAGGCGGGCGGGCGCCTCGGGCCCCGGGTCGGCGCGGAGCTCCCCCTCGTCCTCCGTGAGGACCCAGGCGTCGCCCAGCGGTGTCGCCACCGGCGTCAGCGCCGCGCCGAGCGCGTCGAACGCCGCGGCGCCGGTCCGCGCGCCGACGCCCGACCACCGGCCGAACGCCGCGGCCGTCGTCGGGCCGTAGACGTGCAGGAACCGCCGGGCGAGCTCGGTACGGGCGGCGGCAGGGTCGGTCTCCGGCGGCGGGACGGTCCAGAGCGTCGGCTGCCGCGCGCCGTCCCAGCGGATCAGAATGGTGCCGGTCGCCGCGGCGTAGCGGAGCCGGTTGTCGTCGTGGATCCCGAGGGCGCGGCCGGCCTCCCCCTGGAGCATCCGCCGGCCGGCGAGGACGGCGCGCAGGCGGGCGGCGAGATCCTCGGCCCGCTGCCGGCGCATGGCGTCGGCGGGGAGCGTCCCGAGCGAGAAGACGGCGAGGTCGCGCGCGGCGACGACGAACACGCTGTGCCGCGGCCCCCACAGCTGCACCAGCGAGGGATCCTCCCAGGTGGAGCCGCCGGTTCCGGCGACACGGGCGTGGATGGACAGCAGCGCGGCCCGGGGCATGCTGTCCTGCAGCCCCGCCCAGGCCGCGCGGCGCAGCGCGTCCGCCCCGGCGGGATGGCGTGCCGCGAGCCCGCCGGCCCGTCGCCGGAACGCCAGGATCTGCGCGCGCGTGAGGTCGAGGCGGAGCACGGGCACCCACCCTGGCAGAGAGGCCCTCGACGACGGCGCCGGCGGGC
>CAVSJZ010000090.1:0-54828 GCA_963728105.1 uncultured Actinomycetota bacterium
AGGGTGACGCGGTGATCGACCGCACCGAGCACCTCGACGTCACGGTCGACGACGGGGTCGCGCAGCTCGTCATCGACCGGCCGAAGGCCGCGAACGCGCTGCACCGCCCGCTGTGGGACGAGCTGCGCGCGACGGTCCGCGCGTGCGACGCCGACCCTGCCGTGCGGGTCGTCGTGATCAGCGGTGCCGGGAGGCACTTCTGCGCCGGCATCGACCTCGCCATGCTCGGCGAGCTGCAGGCGGGCGGCGACGGCTGCGCCGGCCGGGCCGCCGAGGCCCTCTACCGCACGATCGCGGACCTGCAGGACGTGTTCACCGCGGTCGAGCGCTGCCGGGTGCCGGTGGTCGCGGCCGTCCACGGCGCCTGCGTGGGGGCCGGCCTCGACCTCGCCGTCGCCTGCGACCTGCGGCTGGCCAGCGAGGACGCCCGGTTCTGCGCCAAGGAGGTCGACCTTGGGCTCGCCGCGGACGTCGGCGTGCTGCAGCGGCTGCCGCGGATCGTCGGCGAGGGCGTCGCGCGGGAGCTGGCCTACACCTGCCGGACCGTCGACGGCGCGGAGGCCGAGCGGTTGCGGCTGGTCAACCGCTGCCTGCCCGATCCGGACGCCCTCCGGGCCGCGGCCGTCGAGCTGGCCGCCGGGCTCGCGGCGAAGTCGCCGCTGGCCCTGCGCGGCACGAAGCGGGCGATCACCTTCGCGCGCGACCACTCCGTCGCCGACGGCCTGGAGCAGATCGCGACGTGGAACGCGGCGACGCTGTTCTCGGAGGACCTGCAGGAGTCCGTCGCGGCGCACCTCGAGCGCCGGACGCCGCACTACCGCGACTGAGCCGCCGGGCGGCCCGGGCCGCTGCTGATCGCCGGCACCGGGAGGGGGTGCGCCGGCGCAGCGGATGTCCCGGACTCGGCGGTCACCGCCTCGCGACGTGCGGCGAGCACGCCCGGCCGCCGTGCGGGACGTGCGGCCGTCACTGCAGCGCCAGCGTCCGCAGCACCTGCCGCGCTGCGCCGCCACCGGCCTCGATGCCGGTGTCGACGGCCGTCGGGACGTCCAGGTCGGCCAGCAGCGCGGACCGCACCGCGGCCTCGGCCGCGTCCGACCCGGCCGGCGCCGCCGCGGCGGCGTACAGGCGGTCGAGCCGCTCGGTCGCCCGGTCCAGGTCGGTGGCCCGGTAGTCCCAGCCGGCCGCCCAGTGCCGGTCGAGCAGCAGCAGCCGCACCGCCGGGCCGGGATGGGTCACGAGCAGCTGGGAGACGAGCACGAGGTTGCCGGTCGACTTGGCCATCTTCGCGCCGTCGAGGCTCACCTCCCCGACCCGGAACCCGCGCCGCGCGAACGGCCGCGCGCCGGTCGCGGCCTCGGCCATCGCCTGCTGGTAGGCGTGGTGCGGGAACGTCAGGTCCGAGCCGCCGGCCAGCACGTCCACGACGCCCCCGAGCGTCGCCAGCGCCATCGCCGCGCACTCGGCGTGCCAGCCGGGCCGCCCGTGACCCCACGGGCTCGGCCACGCCGGGTCGCCGGACCCGGACGGCCGCCAGACCGGCACGTCGAACGGGTCGTCGCGCAGCGGGTCGTCGGGCTCGTCACCGAACTCGCGCGCCAGCGCCAGCGCCTCGGCCCGGTCGAGCCCGGCCGCCGCCGGGACGCCGGCACCGCGGAAGTAGACGTGCCCCTCCCGGGCGTACGCGGCGCCCGCGACCAGCAGCGCGGCGGCGAGCCGGACGACGTGGCGGACGTGGTGGCGGGCGTGCGGCGCGTGGTCGGGCGGACGGACGTGCAGCGCGGCCATGTCCCGGTCGAAGTGGAACTCCTGGGAGAGCCCGAACTCGTCGGCGTGCCGGCCCCGCGCGGCCGCCGTGCGGGTGAGGACGTCGTCGACGTCGGTGATGTTGCGCGTGACGACGGTGTCGGCGCCGGCCATGCGCATGACCCGCGTGACGGTGTCGGCCCAGACGAACGTCGACGCGTGCCCCAGGTGCGTCACGTCGTAGGGGGTGATCCCGCAGACGTACAGCCGGGCCGGCACGGTCAGCGGCAGTGCCGACCCGGCCAGCACCAGCGGGCCGACGTCGCCGACCGGATGCCCGGCCGCCGGGACGAGATCAACCGGATGCGCCACCCCGCCATCCTGACACGCGCCCCGGAAGGCGCTCAGCCGACGGCGTCCGCCTGCGCCGGGGCGCGCTCGGCGAACGCGATCCACGCCGAGCACGGGTCGAGCACCGAGAGCGCGTAGTGCGCGCGGCCGTACGGGATCGCGCGCCGCCGCAGGTGGTCCAGCGCCTCGACGCGATGTGCAGCGTCGCGCGGTGGCTGGTCGCGTCCTTGCGCCGGCCGCCGTGGCCGAGCTGCAAGACCGTCAACCACAGACCCAGCAGCGTGAACGACGACCCCGACAGGGTCTGGTAGCAGGCGGAGGCCGGGTCACGCGTCACCCCCAGATGTCCGTGATCGGGCTCGTCGCCGCGGCGCGGCCCAGCGGTGCGAGGCCGTACATCTCCTCGATCGTCCGCAGGAGGCGGTAGTGGTCGACGTGCTCGGCGTAGCTGCCGGGCCGCACCCCGCCGCCGACCCACAGCGTCGCGATCTGGTTGCCGTTGTCGGACTCCGACTCGTCGAACGTCACGAGCAGCAGGCTGTTGTGGTCGCGCGCCCAGTCGACGTAGTCCGCGAGGTGCGCGCGCATCCAGCGGTCCCCGGTGGCGACCGAGCAGCTGTGCATGTCGTTGCACAGGTCGGGGATGACGAAGGAGACGGTCGGCAGCTGCGACCAGTCGCCCGGCAGGTCGGACAGCGGCCGGTTCGCCGACGCCGGGACGTCGGCGAAGTCCACCCACGGGGCGTGCTTGCGCGCGTACTTGCCGCTGCCGCACCCGGTGAAACCGACCGAAGGGAGGCCCTCGGAGTACCCGGTGAACGTCCGCCCGGCCGCCAGCAGCTGGCCCCCCAGGCTCGGGCCGCGCTTCTGGTCGAAGCAGCCGTCGCCGTCGATGCCCTGGGTGCTGCCGGAGAACAGGGCGAGGTAGTTCGGCTGGCTGGGGTGGGTCTCGGCGTGCATGCCGGCGAGGTTCGCGCCGGCCGCCGCGAGGGAGTTGACGTACGGGGCCGCGCTGTTGCCGAGCACCTGCTCCGTGTCCTTGTTCTCCAGCACCACGACGACGACGTGCTCGGGCACCGGCACGCCGCTCACCGTCCGGGTGGGCGTCGGGGTCGGTGTCGGGGTCGGGGACGCGGTGGTCGTCGGAGCGGCCGTCGTCGTGGCCGGGAACGCCGTGGGCGTCGGGCGCGGGCCGGCGTCGCAGGCGATCAGGGCGGCGGCCAGCGCGGCGGACCCGAGCCCGGCCAGCAGTCGTCGGACGGGTCGTGCAGGGGCCACGAAGGTCGGTGTCCTTCCCAGTTGCCGGCGGGGGAGCCAGTATGGCCGTTCGGCGCGGGCGCCGACCTGCTGACCCGCCGCCCCGGCGCTCCCACGGTGGGGTGACGGCGGCGGGTCGGCGCGCTCAGCCGCGGCCGAGCAGGGCCAGCAGCAGGCAGGCCGCCGCGGCCGTGCTCGCGACCCCGCGGGCCGCGTTCCACCGTCGCCACGGCCCGGCGAACGCGGCGACGGTCGCGGCGGGGTCGGCGAGCGCGGCGGGTGGCCCCGCGGCGGCGAGGCGGCGGTTGAGCGGGATGTTGCGGGTGGCGGTCACCGCCAGCCCGGCGAGGTTGAGGCCGGCCGCCGCGGCGGCCCCACACGGCCGGCCGGCCGGCGTCGAGCCCGGTCACGGCCGCCTCCACGCTGAGCACCGGAGCGCCGAGGAAGGTGGCCAGGAACGCCGGTCGCACGATCGCCACGTTGATGTTCTGGAACGCCTCGACGTGGGTGCGCGCCCCGCCGCGCAGGAGCCCCGGGACGACGGCGACGCCGAACGCGTAGTAGACGCCGGCCTGGAGGCCGGTGGCGAGGAGCGCGGCGGAGAGGAGTGCGTTGGCCATGGCGTCATCTCAGCTCGGCCGGGTGAGACGCTCCATGGTCGAGAGCGGCCGGGGCATGTTCGAGCGTCTACGGTCGGGGGTGTGGACGCGCTCGCGCGGTTGCTCGATGGTCCCCGGGCGCGGGGCGCGTTCCTGCTGCGGGTGCGGATGGACCCGCCGTGGTCGATCCGGGTCGAGGACGGGGCGCCGCTGACGGTGCTGGCCGTCACGGCGGGGGAGGCGACCGTATGGGTCCCGATCGGGCCGGATCCGAGCGGGCCGGATCCGATCGGGAGGCCGCCGCGTCGCCGGTGCGGCTGCGGGCCGGCGACGTCGCGCTGCTGCGCGGGCCCGACCCGTACGTCGTCGCCGACGACCCGGCCACCCCCGTCGGGGTCGTCATCGGCCCGGACCAGGAGTGCCGGTTCCCGGACGGCACCGCCACCAGGGGCGTTCGACCTGGGCCTGCGGGGACTGGGGCAACGACCCCGACGGCGCGACCACCCTCCTCGTCGGCACCTACCGGGTCCGCGGCGCCGCACCCGCGCGGCTGCTGGGCGCGCTCCCGCCGCGGGCCGTCCTGCCGGGGCTCGCCGCGGACAGCGCGGTCGTCGCGCTGGTGGAGCGGGAGATTGGCCGGGACGAGCCGGGGCAGGAGGTCGTCCTGGACCGCCTACTCGACCTGCTGGCCGTCGAGGCCCTCCGGGCCTGGCTGCTGGGCGGGCCGGGCGGGCCACCGGGGTGGCGCCGGGCGCTCGCCGACCCGGTGGTCGGGCCCGCCGTGCGCGCTCTGCAGGACGATCCCGCCCGGGCTTGGACGGTGGCCGCGCTCGCGACGGTGACCGGGTTCTCCCGGGCGGCACTGGCCCGCCGGTTCCGCCGGGTCGTCGGGGAGCCGCCGATGGCGTTCCTCGCCGGCTGGCGGCTCGACCTGGCCGCCGACCTGCTGACCGATACCGACGCCACCGTCGCCGCGATCGCGCGGCAGGTGGGCTACGGCGGGCCGTTCGCGCTGAGCGTGGCGTTCAAGCGCCGGCACGGCGTGAGCCCGCGGGAGCACCGGGCTGCGACCGCGCCGGCCTGACGGGGGGCGCCTCCCTGCTGGTGGGTCTGTCGCTGCCGGCGGCGGCGCGCCTGCCCCAGTGGTCGTGTGGGTGTCGGTGGTCGTGTGGGTGTCGGTTGGTCGCGTGGGTGTCGGTCGCGTGGGTGTCGGTGGTCGCGGCTGTCGATGGCGAGGGGTGGGTGATCGCTGGTCGGGGCAACGAAGGGCCGCGGGTGGCCCCGAGGTTCCCATGGCGGCGATCAACGACCGGGGTGATCGATCGAGACCTGCGGGCGCTGTATCGGCGAGTCGATGGGTGGCGGCCGGCTGCGACCCGCCGTCGCGGGATCGGATCGGCTGCCGCCTGTCGCCGCGCCGCCCGGTGATCGCCGCCGGGGGAGCGTAGGGGCCGCACGTGGCTCCGGAGCGCCCCGGGCGGCGATCACCGAGGGCACCTCGACGCGGAACCCGGCCGTCGCGAGCGCTCCTCCGATGCGCTCTCGATGAGGCCCTGTGGTGCCTGCCCGCCGCCGGCCGCCGGCATGCTTCGAGCTGGTTTGCCGTTCCCTGGACGAGGTGATCGTCGGTTGAGGGACAGGAGGTGCGGGTGCGCCCCTGGTGTCCCGCGGTTGGCGATCATCTCGGCGGGGGCGGAGAGAGCATCGTGTCCCCAGGGCGCGACCTGTTGGGGTCGCGAGCCCCGCCGGCCTGCGTGATCGCCGGTTCGGGGGCCACGGGGTCGTCGCCGGCCCGGAACTGCCCAGGCTGGCGATCATCGTCTGCTCGAAGGCGGGTGCCGACGCAGTCGCATGGCCTTGCCGTCCGTGCGATCCGCGTGGCCCGTGCCGACGTGCCGCCCGCGCAGCTTCCCGAACACGTGCGCCCGGCCGGTCCACCTGCCCCGTTCTGCCCGGCCTGTTCACCCGCCTGCTCCCGCGTTGGCTCCCCCTGCCGCCGGAGCCGCGGCGTCGACTCGGGTCCCGGCTACCATCGGCGCCGTGGAGGCGGGCTCGGTGCTCCTGCGCCGCGCCCGGCTCGTCCCCGTCGGCGCCCCGGCACCCGACGGACCGGTCGACGTCCGCATCCGCGCCGGCGTCGTCACCGCGGTGTCACCGGCCCTCCGCCCGCAGCCGGCGGAGGCCGTCGTCGACGCCGGCGGCCGGTGGGCGATCCCCGGCCTGTGGGACCAGCACGTCCACCTCGGCCAGTGGGCACGCACGCGGCAGCGCCTCGACCTTGCCGGCACCGCGGACCCGGACGCGGTGACCCGCATCGTCCGCGCGCACGTCGCGACCCTGCCCACGGGCACCGGCGGCATCGTGACCGGCTACGGCCACCGCAGCGCGACGTGGCCGCGATCGGGGACGGTCGCCGAGCTCGACGCCGTCAGCGGTGCTCACGCGGTCGTCCTCGTCAGCGGCGACGGGCACCACGGCTGGCTCAACTCGCGGGCGCTGGCGCTGCTCGGCCTCCCGCCGCGCACGGGCGTGCTCGACGAGCGCGAGTGGTTCGCCGTGTTCGCCCGGCTCCCCGGGCTGGCCGGCGGGCCGGAGCAGGAGCTGGCCGGGTACCGCCGGGTCGTCGCCGAGGCGGCGGCGCTCGGCGTCGTCGGCGTCCGCGACCTGGAGTTCGAGCCCGGCCACCGGCGCTGGCCGGAGCGGTTCCGGAGCGGGATCGACGCGCTGCGGGTGCGGACGGGCGTGTACCCCGAGGACCTCGACGACGTCCTCGCGGCCGGCCTGCGCACCGGCGACGCCCTCCCCGGTGGCGCCGGCCTGCTCACGATGGGCCCGCTGAAGATCATCTCGGACGGCGCGCTGAACAGCCGGACGGCGTACTGCTGCGCGCCCTACGCCGACCCGCCGTTCCCCCGCGGCAAGCAGAACTACCCGCCGGACGAGCTCGCGGAGCTGCTGCGC
Organism: uncultured Actinomycetota bacterium; assembly: GCA_963728105.1. Taxonomy (GTDB): domain Bacteria; phylum Actinomycetota; class Actinomycetes; order Mycobacteriales; family Pseudonocardiaceae; genus Pseudonocardia. The sequence continues at coordinate 6,915 of CAVSJZ010000090.1, forward strand.
CGCGGCCGTGCGGGCGGCTTGGCGGTGGCCGTGCACGCGATCGGGGACGCGGCCCTCGCCGCCGCCCTCGACGCGCTCGCCGCCACCGGCGCCCGCGGCTCGGTCGAGCACGCCCAGCTCGTCGCCCGCGCCGATCTCGCGCGGATGGCCGCGCTGCCGGTGACGGCGAGCGTCCAGCCTGCGCACCTGCTCGACGACCGGGACGTCGTCGCGCACTGCTGGGCCGACCGCGCCGACCGCTGCTTCCCCCTGGCCTCGTTGCTGGCCGCGGGGGTGCCGCTGGAGCTGGGCTCCGACGCACCGGTCTCGCCGCTGGACCCGTGGCTCGCGATGGCCGCCGCCGTGCACCGGTCCGCCGACGATCGCGAGCCGTGGAACCCGGCCGAGGCACTGACCGCCGCGCAGGCGCTGGCCGCGAGCACCGACGGCGTCCCGACGGTGTCCGCGGGCGGGCCCGGCGACGTCGTCCTGCTCGACGACGACCCCCTGCGCCCCGGGGACGACTCGGCCGGCGTGGCGGCGCACCTGCGGGCGACCCGCGTGGCGGCGACGTTCGTGGCCGGCCGGACGACGCACCTGGCTCTCTGACCCCCGCCCGCCCCGACCGCCACGTGGACACATATGGCTGCCGGCGGGCGCGTCCAAACAGCCATATGTGTCCATATGGCGGTCTCGGAAGTCAGGGCGGTCGACGACGTCGACCGCGCGCGCCCGGCGGGCGGGCGGGAGGTGGCGCTCGAAGGCACGGGCGAGATGCCCGCCCGCCTGGAGGGGCGGGGCGGGCGGGCACCTCGCGGTCGACGCGGCACGAGAGCCGTGTCGACCGCGATCTCGTGCGATCGGGCCGCGGTATTACGGGTCGCGGTGTGTCACGCGGGCGCGCCGCGTGCTCGGGCAGGGTGGCGCTCCCGGAGCGCGGAGTGGCCGGGACGTGCGCGGATCCTGTGCTCGTCGGGGACGTGGCCGGCGCCGAGCCGGTCGACGAGCGCCTCGCGGTCCGGGCAGGCGGCGAGCTCCGCGACGACGGGGGACGAGGTCGCTGTCGGCGGACGTTGGCCTCTGGGCCGAAGGGCAGGTCGCGCTGCCGGTGGCGACGGAAGCCGGGCCGTCGTCGCGGTGTGGGCGGACGCGGCCCCGAGGGCTATCCGGCCTTCTGGTGCCGCCCGGCGCGGAACTGCGTCCGGCGGTAGGCGGCAAAGGCCTCGTCGAGGTCGGAAGCCGCCGAGCCTGCGGTGAGGTCGAGGCCCTCGACCAGCAGCTGGCGGTCGCGGCGGCGCATGTCGCGCTGCGCGGCGAGCACGACCTCGACCAGTTCACGGGGGACGCGCTCGACGCCGGTCAGGTCGACGATGAGGAGCTCGGGATCGGCCGCGAGGACGGTCTGCAGGAATGCCTCGGCCCGGGCGGGCTCGCCCTCGAGCTCGCCGCGGATCGTCAGGATCGCGCAGCGCGAGCCGAACATGCTGATCTCGAGGGTGGGTCTGTCCGGTGGATCCATTACTCCTGTCCCCCAACGTCGGAAATGACGACGCCCCTGCGGCGACGGCCCGCAGACTACTCCAGCTGCAGTAGTCGGCGATCGCGTCCGTTCGAGCGAAATGCCGTGCACGACATAAGTACGCTCCGTGAGAATCCTGTGCCGCGCGCAGCCGACCGGCCCGCCGCGTGCCATCGCCCCAGCGTGCGCGGTGTCGGGCCGGCGCGGCCGGACGCGCACGGTGCCCGTCACGTGGGTGCCGGCCGAACGCGGATTCCGGTGCGCGTGCATTGTGGCGATTCGCCGAGGCGCGCTCGGAAACGTCGGGCATTGGTCTCTTCGGAATAACAATAACGACGCGACCGCACGGCGGATGGTGTCGACCGCTCGCGCGCCGTCCGTCGGCGAGAACCTCACGATCGCCGATTCGACGGGCAGTCGGGGGTCGGTGACGCTCGCCCTCCGGACCGTGTGGCGTCGGCCGGTGCCCGCGTCGAGCGGGTCGAGCACCGGCGCCGGCCGGACGGTGCTCGGGCGGCCGGTCCGCGACCCGGCGTAGGGTGCCGCGCGTGCCGGACGGGATGCCCGAACCGTTCACGCCGCGCGCCGACCCCGCGGCGCTCGGCGAGCTGGGCGCCCGGCTGCGTGCGACCCGGTGGCCGGACGTTCCGCAGGACGCCGGCTGGTCGCTCGGCACGGACGTCGACTACCTGCGCGACCTCGTCGCCTACTGGGCCGACGGCTTCGACTGGCCTGCCCAGGAGGCGCTGCTCGCGCGGCTGCCGCGGTTCCGCGTCACGCTCCGCGGGCTCAACGTCCACCTCGTGCACGCCCGCGCGGCGACCGGCCCCGCGTTCCCGCTGGTCCTCACCCACGGCTGGCCGGACTCGTTCTGGCGGTACGCCAAGGTCGTCCCGCTCCTCGCCGACCCCGGCGCGCACGGCGCCGACCCGGCCGACGCCTTCGACGTCGTCGTGCCCGACATCCCGGGCTTCGGGTACTCGGACCGCCCGCCCGGGCCGGCGCTCGACGCGGTCGCGGTGGCGGGCCTGTGGGCCCGGCTCATGGACGTCCTGGGCTACGCGCGGTTCGGCGCGGCCGGCGGCGACCTCGGCAGCCACGTCAGCCGCTACCTCGCGCTCGACCACCCGGACCGGGTCGTCGCCGTCCACCGCACGGACGCCGGCCTTCCCCGCTACGCCGGCGACCCCGCCGATCTCACGCAGGAGGAGCGCGACTGGATCGCGGGTGCCGTGGCGTGGGGCGCGAGCGAGGGCGCGTACGCCGCGATGCACAGCACGAAGCCGCAGACCGCCGCGGTCGGGCTGACCGACTCGCCCGCCGGGCTCGCGGCCTGGATCGTGGAGAAGCTGCGGGCGTGGAGCGACTGCGGCGGCGACGTCGAGCGCAGCTTCACCCGCGACGAGATCCTCACCAACGTCACGATCTACTGGCTCACCGGGACGATCGGCCCGTCGATGCGCATGTACCGGGCGAACGCGGCGATCCCGCCCGCGCAGCACGCGCGGCGGGTGGAGGTGCCGTCCGGGTTCTCGATCTTCGCGGGCGACGTCGTCCGGCCGCCGCGGGCGTGGCTGCACCGCACGGCCAACGTCGTGCGCGTGACCGAGCCCCCGCGCGGCGGCCACTTCGCGCCGTTCGAGGAGCCAGAGCTGTACGCCGAGGAGCTGCGGGCGTTCTTCCGGCCGTTCCGGGACGCGGTGCGCTGACCCGCCCGCCCGTGCGACGCTGCTGGGGTGATCGATCCGGACGTCCAGGCCCTGCTCGACGCCGCCGTCGTGTCCGGGGGCGTGCCCCTCGTGCGCGACACCGTCGCCGACACCCGCGCGCACTACCGCCGGCTCGCGCTGGCCCGGCAGGGACCCGGCTACGTGCCGGAGGAGGTGGCGCAGGTCCGCGACGGCACGGTCGCCGGCCCGGACGGCCCCGTCCCGGTCCGGGTCTACACGCCCCTGCAGGACCGCGGCCGGGTGCTGGTCTACCTGCACGGCGGCGGGTTCGTGATCGGCGACCTCGACACCCACGACGCGGTCTGCCGGCGGGTGGCGAACGCCGTCGGCACGGTGGTCGCGTCCGTCGACTACCGGCTCGGGCCGGAGCACCGCCATCCCGCGGCCGTGCGCGACGCGCTCGCCGTCCTCGCGTGGGCGGCCGCGGCGTACCCCGACCGGGTCCGCGCGGTCGGGGGCGACAGCGCGGGCGCCAGCCTGGCCGCGCTCGCCTCGCTGGCCGCTCGCGGGACCGCGGCCGCGCCCGCCGCGCAGCTGCTGCTCTACCCGGCGACCGACCCGTCGATGACGCAGGCGTCGGTGCGCGAGAACGCCGAGGGTTACTTCCTGACCGGCCGCGAGATGGCGTGGTTCTGGGGGCACTACGTCTCGGGCGGCCCCGACGACGCCACGCTGGACCTGCTCGGCGCCGACGTCGCCGGAGCGCCCGCGGCGGTGGTCGCGACGGCGGAGTTCGACCCGCTGCGGGACGAGGGGGACGCGTACGCCCGGGTACTCGCCGCCGCCGGCGTCCCGGTGCGGCACCTGCCCGGACCGGGGCTGATCCACGGGTACTTCGCGTTCCTGGGGGCCGCCGCGGCCGCGGACGAGCAGAGTGCCGCCGTCCTGGCCGCGTTCGACGAGCTGCTCGTGTCCGTTCCTGCCGCCGGGCGCTGACGGCCGCCCGAACCCGCCCCGCCCGGGCGCGGTCGGTCAGGCGCCGGCGGCGACGACCGGTCCCGACGCCTGCGGCTCGCCCGGTGCCGCCGGCGGCGGTCCGGCCGGCTCCTGCGTCAGCACGTACGCCGCGAAGTCCCCGAGCCGGCCGACGGGCACGGCGGGCGTCCCGTCCGCGGCCGCAGGCGGGACCCTCCCGAGCGCCGTCGCGGCCCGGCCGCGCATCCCCCACAGGACCCATGTCCGCCCGGCGGCCGGCTCCGGGAGGCCGAGGTCGTAGAAGCGGGGCGCGTCCCCGAGCACGACGGCCGCGACCGGGTGCCCGGACCGGTCGACGAGGACCGCGTGCGGAGACTTCATGATGGCGGCGAGGAGGTCGTCCACCGTTCCGGCGTGGACGGTGGCGGCCTCGCGCTGCCCTTCCAGCTGGACGACGGCGATCCCGCCCCCCACCAGGCCCGCGACCAGGGCGGCCGCGACGGCTGCCGTGACCCAGCGCCGGCGCCGCCGGGTGTCGCGGCCCGGCGGCGGCAGGGGCCGGACCCGTGCCGGGCCGCCGTCCCGCACGGTGGCGGCGAGGACGCGGTCGCGCAGCTGCGGCGGCGGGGGTTGGGCGACGGTGGCGCCGACGGCGGCGAACGCCTCCTCGGCGTCGTCGACGACGGCCCGGCACTCCGGGCACACGCGGAGGTGCTCCTCGACCTCTGTGCGCTCGTCCGCGTCGAGGGCGTGCAGGGCGTACAGGACGGTGCGCTCGGTCCAGCGGCACCCGGGTGTGGGTCCGGTCATCCCGCGCCCCTCGCCGGCTCGCCCGACAGGCCCAGCTGCGTCCGCAGCCGCCGGAACCCGGCGAAGACCCGGCTCTTCACCGTCCCGATCGGGACGCCGGTGAGGTCCGCGATCTCGGACTGCGTGTGCCCGCCCCAGTAGGCCAGCAGCAGGGCGTTGCGCTGCTCGACCGGCAGCGTCGCCAGTGCGCGGTGGACCCGGTCGGCCTCCGCGAGCCGCAGCACCGTCTCCCCGGCGGCCTCGACGGGCGGCCCCGTCTCCCCGGCCGGGTCGAGCGCGACGACGGCGTGGCCGACGATGCGGCGGACGGCGTCGACCGCGCGGTGGTGCACCACCGTCATGAGCCACGACCGGAGCGTCCCGCGGCTCGGGTCGAACCGCTCCGGGGTGGTCCAGAGCACCAGGAACGCCTCCTGCACGACGTCCTCGGCGAGCGCGGCGTCGCGCAGCACCCGCCGGGCGAGGCCGTACGCCGCCGCGGCGTGCCGGTCGTAGATGGCCCCGAACGCCTCCCGGTCGCGGTCCTGCGCGATCCGGGCGGGTGAGCGCGACGTCGGTGTCGGCGTCGTCGACCCGCGCCCGGGCCACCCTGCTCACGAGCCCAGGTGGGAGGACAGGCCGGCCGCGGCCGAGACCGCGTGGCCGACCGCGTGCGAGACGGAGCCACCCGAGCCGCTGCCGCTGCTCGACGAGCCGGAGCCGTGGCTGCGGCCGGAGCCGCCCGAGCTGCCGCTGCCCGACGAGCTGTGGCTGCCGCCGGAGCCGCCCGAGCTGGCGGACTTGCCGGAGCCGCCGGAGCTGGCGGAGTTGCCGGAGCTGGTGGAGCCGCCGGAGCCGCCGGAGCCGGTGGGGTTGGCGGAGCTGGCGGAGCTGGCGGAGCTGGCGGACTTGCCGGAGCCGGTGGCGTTGGTGGAGCCGCCGGAGCTGACGGAGTTGCCGGAGCCGGTGGAGCCGGTGGAGCCGGTGGGGTTGGCGGAGCTGGTGGGGTTGCCGGAGCTGTGGGAGCTGCCGGACGAGCTGTGGCTGCCGCCGGAGCCGCCGGACGAGCTGGTGCTCCGCCTGGCGCCGGCCGGCGAGGTGCCAGAGCCGTTGCTCGACCCGATCGCGCTCCCGACGCTGCCGCTCCCGCTGCCCGTGACCGGCTTGGGGACCAGCGCGCGGGTGGCCGCCTGCGCGGCGGCCGCGACCGGGCCCGGCGAGCTGTTCGAGGTCGCCGGGGCGGCGGGCTGCTGTGCCGGGCTCGCCGGCGCCGGCGCGGGGTCGGCCGGGCCGCTCGCGGGCGTCCCCCGCGTCGTCGCGCTCGTGGGGGCCTGCGCCGCCGAGCCCGGGGTAGGCTGCGTCGTCGCGCCCGCGACGGCCTGTGCAGCCGCGGTGGTCGCGGCCTGCGTCGTGGCGCCGGCGGCCTGTGTCGCTGCGGTCGCGGCGCCCGCGGGAGTGGGTGCGACGGCGGGCGTCGGGCTCTGGGGTGCAGCGCCCGCGCCGCCGCCGGTCGATGCGGTCCGGGTGGTCGTGGTCGCGACGACCTGGCCGACGGCGGCCGCAGTGGCGGCTCCGCCGGTCGCGGTCGACACGACGCGCCCGAGCGCGCCGGTCGTCGCCGGCAGGGCGGCGGCCGGGGCGTCGCCGATGGCGCCGGCGGTGAGCACCCGCCCGGCGGTGCCGGTGACGGCGCCGGCCGTGGCGGTGACGACGGGGCTCAGCGGGCCGGCGATCGTGCCGGCCGGGTCGGTCACGTCGGTGTCGGTCGCGTCCGTGACGGCTGCGCCGACGCTGTCCACCAGCGTGCCGGCCGTCACCGCGACGGCCCGGCCCGCAGCGGCGCCGGTGCCACTCGCCGTGGTCAGCACGTCGCCGAGGGGGCCGACGATCGTCCCGGGAGTGGCGGCGACGGCGCCCACCGTGCCGCCGAGGGATCGGCCGACGCCGCCGACGGTGCCGCCGAGGGCCTGACCGACGCCGCCGACGGTCTGCCCGGCGCCGCCCACTGTGTCGCCGACGGTCTGGCCGACGCCGCCGACCGTGTCGCCGACGGTCTGGCCGACGCCGCCGACCGTGTCGCCGACGGTCTGGCCGACGCCGCCGACCGTGTCGCCGACGGTCTGGCCGACGCCGCCGACGGTCTGGCCGACGCCGCCCACTGTGCCGCCGACGGTCTGGCCGACGCCGCCTACTGCGTCGCCGACGGTCTGCCCGACGCCGCTGACTGCGCCGCCGACGGTGCCCACCGTGTCGCCGACGGTCTGGCCGACGCCGCCTACTGCGTCGCCGACGGTCTGGCCGACGCCGCCTACTGCGTCGCCGACGGTCTGGCCGACGCCGCCGACCGTGTCGCCGACGGTCTGGCCGACGCCGCCGACCGTGTCGCCGACGGTCTGGCCGACGCCGCCGACCGTGTCGCCGACGGTCTGGCCGACGCCGCCGACCGTGTCGCCGACGGTCTGGCCGACGCCGCCGACTGTGCTGCCGACGGTCTGGACCGCCGACTGCGCCGCCGACGGTGCCGACCGTGCCGCCCACGGTCTGCCCGACACCGCCCACTGCGCCGCCGACGGTCTGCACGGCTCCGCCCACCGTCGCGCCAACCACGGATCCGGCGCCCGGCGTGCCACCACCCGTGGCGGTCCCCGCCGGCCCGGCGGCTGTGCCCGGCAGCACCCCGGTCGTGGAGAGCATCGTGCCGACGTCGAACGCCGCTCCCGGCGAGGGGACCGAGGCCGACGGCCCGAGCCGGGGGATCGGCGTCGACCAGGTCGCGGACCGTTCGACGGCATCGAGCCCGGCCGCGTCCGGTGGTCCCGGGTTCGCGTACGCCTCCGGCGGCGACCACCACGGGAAGCTCGGCAACCCGTCCGTCGGCCACTGCCCGACGCCCAGGCCGATGGCCTGCCCGACGAAGCCGGCACAGGCGCCGACCGCCACGAACGCCAGCCGGGCGCGGTGGCGCGCCCCGCTCGTGTCGGGCTCGTGCGGAATCGGGGCGGACGACCGTTCACGGTGGCGACCAGGCATGACACCCCCCACAGGTGCGCCGTCCGGGCTCGGAGGGGGCCCAGTGTGCCCCACATGAGCGACTCGCACCATTCGAGGCCGCGGTGCCCCGCAACCGCTCTGACCGGCCCGGACAGGCCGCGCGACCCGCCGCCGGGCACGGGCGGGAACGCGAGGGAGCCGCGTCACGGGATCCGTGACGCGGCTCCGGGTGGACGACGGGGCCCTCGGACCGGCGACACCCCGGACCCCTCCGCGGTCCGGGGTGCGGTCACCACCGTCAGGCAGCGCCTCCCGGCATGCAGTCGGCGAGCCGGACCGGGTCGGCCAGCGCGGCGACGACCTCCCGGTCGCCCTCGTAGGGCTCCCGCCCGTGGGCGAAGCGGATGTTGTCGACCAGCAGCACGTCACCGGCCTGCCAGTGGTGGCGCAGGGTGTGCGCGGCGTAGGTCTGGTTGAGCAGCTCCACGATGCCCGGGCCGATCGGCTCGCCGTGGCCGAAGCGGGTGGTGAACGGCAGCCCGTCCGGGCCGTAGGAGTCGACCATGTACTGGCGCACGTCCGGGTCGAGGGTCCACTCGTTGAGGAACGCGATCTGGTTGAACCAGCAGAACCGGCCGGTGCGCGGGTGGCGGATCAGCGCGGGGCGGCGCTGGCGGGTGCGCAGGCCGCCGTCGGGGGTCCAGGCGAACTCGATCTGCTGGGCGCGGCACTGGGCCTCGACGGCGCGCTGGTCGGTGGTGCCGAAGGCCTCGGTCCAGGAGGCGCCGATCTCGTCGTTGTAGGTGCGGCACAGCTGCCAGCCCTCGTGGGCGAAGCGGTCGACCAGGTCGCGGGGCAGGGCGCTCAGGATGGCGGTGGCGTCGGCGAGGGTGGTGGCGCCGCCCTGGGCGGGTGGGGTCAGGCAGGCGAACATCAGCAGGCCGGGGAACTCCAGGTTGTAGCTGAGCTCGTGGTGGTTGCACATCTGCTGGGCGTTGGCCCACGGCGTGCTGGTGTAGAGGCCCCAACCCAGGTGGGTGCGGGGGGCGAAGGCGCCGTGCTCGGGCATCAGCGTGCCCAGGCTCTGGAAGACCGCGGCGGTGCCGCCGTGGTCGCGCACGTCCAGGCCGCGGACGACGACGGCGCCCAGGTCGGTGACGGCCGCGCGCAGGGTGTCGCGGTGGGCGGCCAGCCAGCGGTCCGGCGCGGTGGTCGGGTCGGCCATGACGAGCGCGGGGGCGCCGGGCCGGCGGTGGAGGTTGAGCTGCGGGGTCGGGTGGATGGCCTGGATGGTCATGGCGGGCTCCTGGGGTCTGTCGCGTCGGTGGTGGTCGGGCGGGTCGTGCTGATGTCGTCGGGCGGCCGGTCAGGCCGCGACCCCGGCGGGCTCGAGGCGGGCGTCGTCGGCGAGGACGCCGAGGGTGTCGCGGACCCAGTCGGGCTGGTACACGGTGTCGAGGTAGCGCTCGCCGAGGTCGGGCGAGATCGTGACCGCGACCAGGTCGCCGGCGTCGCGCTCGTCGAGCCAGCGGGTCGCCCCGCTGACGACGGTGCCGGTCGAGCCGCCGAAGAGGAAGCCGCGCGAGGCGAGCCGGCGGCACGCGGCGACGGCGTCGGGCTCGGACACGTGGACGACCTCGTCGATGAAGGACTCGTCGAGGAACTGGGGCCGCACGCCCATCCCCAGGCCGGGGATCATCCGCGGCGCGGCCGGCTGGCCGAACGTCACGGAGCCGACGGTGTCGATCGCGACGATCCGCACCTCGGGCCGGTTCGCGCGGAACCAGCGGGCGCAGCCCATCAGCGTGCCGGTCGTGCCGGCCCCGATGAACAGGACGTCGAGGTCGGGGAACTGCGCCGAGATGGACGGGGCCGTGGTGTCGAGGTGGGCCCGCCAGGCGTTCGGGTTGCCGTACTGGTTGAGCCAGACCGCCGACGGGTCCGCCGCGCACAACGCGTGGAGGTGGGCGAGCCGCGCACCCAGCAGGCCACCTTCGTTGGGCTCGGTCACGACGTGGACCTCGGCGCCGAAGGCCTCCATCAGGCGGCGGGTCGCGGGGTTGCACCGCGAGTCCGTGACGCAGATGAAGCGGTAGCCGCAGTTGGCCGCGATCATGCTGAGCGCGACGCCCAGGTTGCCGGAAGAGGACTCGACCAGGACGGAGCCCGGCCGCAGCCGGCCCTCCCGCTCGGCGGCGGCGACCATGCCGGACGCGGCCTTGAGCTTGATCGAGCCGGCGAAGTTGAAGCCCTCGCACTTGAGGTAGAGCCCATGCCCCACGACCTGTCGGAGGTCGACGAAGAGCGCGTCCTCGTTGAACTCCTGCGGGGCCGAGATGATCGGCATGACGCCTCCCTGTGAACCGAACGTGCCTTGCGTGGTCTGCCGCCGGGTCGCGGTCGGTGCGATCTCCGGCATGACAGCAATGGTGGCCCTCGGGAGGTGCCCGGCACGATCTCCCGACGGCGAGGACACCAACGCCCGTCGACAGGGTTGTCTCACCCTTGGGGAAGCATCAGGAGGAGGGGATCGCGCCTCGTGCCCACCCGGCCCGGACGGCGGGTGCGCAGGTCAGAGGCCTTTCGCGCGGCGCGCGGGGGCGCGGAGGGCACCGCGGGGTCGACAGCGGGGCCGGGAACCAGCGGATGAGGGTTGCCGGCGAAGGCGGACGCCGGTGCCGCCGTCGTGCGGCGGGTCGGTACGCCCGGGTCGGTGCGCCCGGGCGTCGGGGTCAGTGGGACCAGGCGAGTGCGGCGATGGCCTGGCCGGTGGCGTACTGCTCGTGCCCGACGGAGTCGCACTGCGGGCCGAGGGCGGCGGGGCACGGGCTGGTCAGGGGGAGCGCGTCGGGAGCGGCGGCGGCCAGGGGGTGCGCGTCGGGAGCGGCGGCGGCCAGGGGGAGCTGCGCCGGGGGCTGCGGTGCCGGGGAGACGGCCGGGCTGAGCAGCGCGGCGAGAACGGCCGACGTCGTCACGGTGTGCTGCATGACCGCCTGTACCCGGCCGCGGCGGCGGCTATGCGTGCGGTGTCCGGCATGCGGTCGGGCAGTGGCGGGACCTCCCGGGGCCTTTCGTCCCTAGGCGCCGCGCGGGTGCCCCCGGGACCGTGGGTGCGACGGTCCGAGGGGGTAGACGGTGGCAGGGACGCGCGGACGACTGACGATCGAGATGCCGGCACCGGACGTCTACCTGGTCAGGGCGAGCGGCCGGCTGGACGTCCTGACGGGTGTCCGCATCCTGCGCCTCCTGGACACCCGGCTCGCGCTGCTCGCGAAGGGCGTGACGGCGACCCGGTGCGTGCTGGTCGACGTCACCGGGCTGCTCGCCGTGGAGCACGTCGGGGTCCGGCTGCTGGAACGCGCCGTGGAGGTCGCGCGGCTGCAGGGCGTGGAGCTGGCCATCGTGGCCGGGGACGGGCCGGACCTGCCGGTGGCGAGCCGGGACCAGGCGCGCCTGGCCGCGCTGCCCCGCTACGCCTCGGTCGCGGTCGCCCTCGACACCCTCGATGCCGGGCGCGGTCGCGTCGCGGTCCGATAGATGGGCTCAGGGACGGTGCCGGCGCATCCGGTCGACCACGGCGACGACCCGGGGGTCCGCCCGCAGCTCCTCCAGTGACTCCGGCAGCGGCAGGCGCCAGTTCGGGTACTGGTCGACCGTCCCGGGCAGGTTGGGCTGGCGCACCTCGCCGACCACGTCGTAGGGCGAGACGAGCACGAGCCGCGGGCGCGACCGGGCGAGCAGGTCGTGCATCGCGACGACCAGCGCGGCGTCGTCCGGCTCGCCACCCCCGGGCGGGTCGCCGACGAGGCCCTCGGCGCGCAGCAGCCCGACCAGCTCGGCCCGCTCCGCCGCGGCCTTCGCCTCCTCGCCGGCCACGTCGGCCAGCTGCCCCAGCTCGGCCCGCACCCGCACGTGCTCGGCCCGCAGGAACCCCGCCGCCGTCGGCAGGTCGTGTGTCGAGATCGTCGCGACGGACTCCTCCGACCACTGGTCCGGCGGGATCATCGGCGCGTCGGGGGCGTCGAGGTCGCGGGCGAACCACAGGACCGTCGAGCCCAGCATCCGGCGCTCCTCGAGCGCGGCGGTCACCTCCGGCTCCACCGTGCCCAGGTCCTCGCCGATGACGAGCGCGCCGGCCCGGTGCGCCTCCAGCGTGAGGACGGCGAGCATGACGTCGGCGTCGTAGTGGACGTAGGCGCCCCGGTCGGGAGTGTCGCCCGGCGGCACCCACCACAGCCGGAACAGGCCCGCGACGTGGTCGATCCGGATGCCGTCGGCCTGGCGGACCAGCGCGCGCACCAGGTCGCGGTAGGGGGCGTAGCCGGCGGCGTCGAGGCGGTCCGGGCGCCACGGCGGCAGGCCCCAGTCCTGGCCCTGCTGGCTGAACGCGTCCGGCGGCGCCCCGATGCGGACGCCCAGCGCCAGCTCGTCCTGCCACGCCCAGGCGTCGGCCCCCTCGGGGTCGCAGCCGACGGCGAGGTCGTGCACCACCCGGACGCCGGCGGCGCGCGCGGCGTCCCGGGCGCCGCCGAGCTGGCGCTGCACCTGGTCCTGCAGCCAGGCGTGGAACGCGACGCGCGGCGCCAGGGCGCGGCGGGCGCGGGCGACACCCGGGTCCGCGGGGTGGCGCAGGTCGGCGGGCCAGCGGCTCCACCGGCCGCCGTACCGTTCGGCGAGCGCGCAGAACGTCGCGAACTCCCACAGCTGCGCGTCCGGCCCGGGCTCCGGACGCCCGTCCGCCCGCCACACCAGCTCGGCCGCCGCCCGCTTGGCCGCCCAGACGCGGTCGTGCTCCAGGCGGTCGCCGACGGTCTCCGGGCGCAGGGCGTCGACCTCGGCGCGGGTGGCCGGGTCGGCCCGCGTGTAGGCGTCGAGATCGGTGACGCGCAGCGCGAGCGGCGTGCCGAACCGCCTGCTCGACGGGGTGTACGGGGAGGGCTGGACCGGGGGCACCGGCGTGATCGCGTGCAGCGGGTTGAGCAGCACCGCGGACGCGCCGTGCTCGCGGCCGGTCCAGTCGACGAACTCCCGCAGGTCACCGAGGTCGCCGATGCCCCACGAGCCCGCCGAGTGCAGGGCGTAGAGCTGCAGCATCCAGCCCCACGCCCGCGCCGTCTCGGGCAGCGCGGGCGGCGCGACGACCACGGTCGCGGCGGGCCCGTCGCCCTCCAGGCGGTACCAGCCCGGCTCCAGACCCGGGGGGATGGCGTCCACCTCGCGGCGGACGCCGGCCTCGTCGACGAGCACGCCCGGCGCCGGCAATGGCCGGCCGCGGTCGGACCGGACCGCGATCGTGCGTGGACGGCGCGCACCCGCGCGCACCCGGCGCAGCGCCTCCTGCCGGGCCGCGGGCGTGCTCGCGTCGACGTCGAGTAGCGCCAGCACGGTGACGACGGCGGCGGGATCGGCCTGGGCCGGGCGCCGCCGGTCGTCGCGCCAGCGGGTGGCGACGCCGTGCGCCGCCGCGAGCTCCTCGAGATCCGCATCCACGCACCGCATCCTCTCCGGGCGGCCACGGGTGCGCCGGGCAGGGGACGTCACGGTCGCCGGGGCAGGTTCGCGGGCCGGCCCTGTCCACGACCGGCAGCTGAGCTCGGTGGAGGCGCCGCGGCGGGATCCGGACTTGATCACCGCGTTGGGAGAACCAGGGCCGCATATGGCCTTCCACCTCCCCATCCGACGATCACGCGCAGAACGACGTCCTGCCGGTGGCGGTCAGGGCCCGTTCGGGACGAGGTCCAGCAGCCGCGGCACCAGCGCGTCCGCGACGTCGGCCACCGTGACGCCCGGTGCCCCGTCCGCCACGCAGCCGACCGTCGCCGGGTCCCACTCCAGCCCCAGCGCCGGGTAGGTCGCGGCGAGGACGGCCCGGACCGGCTCCGGGTCGGACACCAGCACGACGGCGCTGAACAGATAGCCGTGGCGGGTGATCCGTTGCGCGGTGCCGACGAGCTTCGTGCGCCCGCCCGCGTTGACGCTGTAGTCGCCGGGGCAGTACTCGCCGGGCACCGGGCCGAGCCGGGCGTCGACGCCGAGGCCGCGCAGCCCGTCCACCAGGGCGGCGCCGGCCGCGGCGAAGCGCGCGCGGAGCCCCGCGCGCGGGTCGGGGTGCGGCGCGACCAGGTCGAGGACGAGCGCATCCCGGTGGTAGGCGGCCAGCCGCCCGCCGGCCGGCCGCACGACCGGGGCGAAGCCGTGGGCCGCCGCGGCCGCCGCGGCCTCGGCGTAGCCGGGGGTGAGCGTGTCCCGCCGGCTGAACGCGGCGGTCGGGCGGGGCCGGTGGACGCGCAGCAGCCCGCCGCCGCTCCCGTCCAGCTCGCGCAGGGTGGCGAGGGACAGGTCCATGTCCTGTCGCGGCGTCGACAGCCCGCTGCCGCACGCCGGCCGGACCGGCCCGCCTCCGAACGCGTCCCTCACCCTTGCAGGATCTCCCGCACCGTCGCCGGGAAGCCCGCCCCCGCCGCGCAGACTTGCCTGCGGTTCCTCGTCACCGACACCGTCGAGGTGGCGTGACCGGGCGTCAGGGCGCGGCGGTGAACCGGCGGCGCGTCGCGTCCTGCTGCGCCAGCCGGCGCAGCGCCAGCAACAGCGGCTCGAGCAGGACGGTGCCCGTGACGACGTAGCGGATCGCCGCCTCCGGCGAGTCCGTGGGGACGCCCGCGACGTCGCCCGCGGCGATCCCCGCGGCCGCCGCGGCGTAGCGGTCCTGCAGCTCGACGTCCTCACCGAGCCCGGCCGCGTCGAGCCCGTCGAGCGCGGCCGCGAGCGCGCCGAGCGCCGACGTGTCCGGGTGGACGCGCCAGCCGTGGCGGCGCACCAGCTCGCGGGCCCGCCGCAGCGCGTCCGGGCTCGCGTCCGCCCAGCCACCCAGCGCGTCGTGCGCTGCGCCGATCAGCCGCCACAGCGAAGGTGGCCGCCGCGACTCCGCCGCGCCGTCGAGGGCCGCGACCACCCGGCGGGCCGCGGCGATCGACAGCCCGCCGACGCCCACGAGCGTGCGCACCAGCACCAGGCGCTCCACGTGCTGCTCGCCGTAGCGGGCCTGGGTCGCGGACGTGCGCTCGCCGGGCGGGAGCAGGCCCTCCCGCAGGTAGAACTTCACGGTGCCGACGGGCACGCCGCCCCGCTGCGCCAGCTCGGAGATCCGCACCGGCCCATCGTGGCAGCTCCCCTTGACACTGGAAAGTGTCACTATCTAGATTGGGTAGTGCTACTTCCCAAGGAGGAACCGCCATGGCCGCCGTGCAGACCGGACGCATGACCCACGAGCTCCCCGCGGCCGAGGTGGGTGAGCTGACCGTCTTCCTCATCGGGATGCGGGTGAACCGGTGGTGGCGTCCCGACGCGTGGGTGCCCATGGCCGCCGCGATGGGGCCGATGTTGGCCGAGCTGTCCCGCGACCCGGACTCCGGCCTGCTCGGCTACCGCGCGCTGGTCGGCGCGGGCGGCGTCACGATCGTCCAGTACTGGTCGAGCCCGGAGAAGCTCTACGCCTACGCGTCCGATCCGGGCAAGGCGCACCGGCCGGCCTGGGCGGCCTACAACCGGCGGGTGCGCGCGGGCGCGGGCGCGGTCGGCATCTGGCACGAGACGTTCCCGGCCCGCGCCGCCGAGTCGATGTACGTCGACATGCCCGCGTTCGGGCTGGGCAAGGCGCTGGGCCTGCGCCCGGTCACCCAGCGCAGCGCGCGGGCCCGTGCCCGCCTCGCCGCGTCCTGACGTCCGGGGCCGCCCGCGCCGGCGTGGATCGGGTCAGGCGTGGATCGGGTCAGGGGCGGATCGCGTAGACGTCGGCGGACCGCGTCCCCGCCACCCGGTCGCAGCGCCGGAACCCGGCCGCGCGGGCCATCTCGGTCACCGCGGCGTCGCCGGACCGCGCGCCGAGCGCCCACAGCCGCCCCACCGGGTCGCGGCTGCTCGCCAGGTCGCCGGACCCGGTCGGCTCGACCAGCATCCAGCAACCCTCCGGCCCGATCGCGGAGCGGACGTGGCGGCCCGCGGCGACCGGGTCGTTCCGGTCGAACCGGCAGTCGTAGCTCGTCACGAGGTCGTAGCCGGTGCCGGTGAACGCGGTCGCGGACGCGACCTCGAACGTGACCCGGTGGTCGACCGCCGCCCGCGCGGCGCGCTCGCGCGCCAGCTCGACGGATCCCGCGTGGTGGTCGCAGCCGCGGACCCGGGCCGCCGGGTAGGCCAGCGCCATGACGATCGACGCGGAGCCCAGCCGGCAGCCGACGTCGGCGATCCGGCCGCCCGCCCGCAGTCGCGGCTCGACGTCGCGCAGCGCCGGGATCCAGTCCGTGACGACGTGGGCGACGAAGCCGGGCCGGAAGAAGTCCTCGGTGGCGAGGAAGACGTCCTCGTCGAGCGCGCGCCAGCCGGCGGCGTCGGGCCCGGCGCCCGGCGGGACCGGACGCTCGCCCGGCCGCTCGGGGACCCCGCCCGGCCGCCCGTCCGGCTCGGGGAAGAGGAAGAACCGGCCGTCGTCGGTGGCGGTCACGTGCCCGCCCGCGGCCTGGGCGTGCAGCCACGCGCGGACCGGGCGGACCCGGGTGCCGGTCCGGGCGGCGAGGTCGACGGCGGTGAGCGGGCCGTCGGCCAGCGCGCGGTAGAGACCCAGCCGGTGACCGATGACGATGTCGCCTGAGCCGGAGTCGCCCGCGCCGGGGTCGCCCGTTCCGGCGTCGCCGAACCGGCCGAGCAGGGCGCCCAGTACGTCGGTGTCGATGCTCATCGGGTCCGCACGCCGGGTTCGGGCCGGCGAGGACGGTGCCGGCGGGTCGGGCGACCGCCGGGTCGCAGGGTGCTGGGGACGGTGTGCACGGCGGTGCCTCCGGTGACGCGGTGTGGGGACACGCCGACGCTAGGTCGGAGGGTTCCCGCGCGGCATCGGGCGATCACCCCGACCTGGGTGACCCGATCGCTGTACTGCCCGCGCTACGGCTGGGTGAGACCCTGCTCCGCGGCGATGCGGGCGGCCTCGGCGCGGTTGTGCACGTCGAGCTTGGTGAAGATGTTGGACACGTGCCGGCCTGCGGTCTTCCCGCTGATGAACAGCAGCTCGCCGATCTCCCGGTTGCTGCGCCCGCCGGCCACCAGCCGCAGCACCTCCAGCTCGCGGCTGGACAGCCCGATCACCGACCCGCTCGGCCGCGCGGGCGGCGCGCCCGTCTCGGAGCCGATCAGCCCGGCGAGCCAGCCGTCGACGCTGCCGGGGCCGAAGTCCAGCCAGACCGGATGGTGGCCGGTGCCCTCGACCGGGACCGGGTCGCCGGCGGGCGCGAACCCGAGCGGCACGAAGACCGGCGCCAGCCGCGGCAGGTCGACGACCACCGAGTAGATCCGCCGCAGCCGCGGGCGCAGCTGCATGTAGACGCGCTTGACGTCCAGCCAGCACGCCGACACCGCCGGCGAGCGCAGCTCGCCCGACTCCCGGCCCAGCCACCGTCGCATGACCAGCACCCGGTCGTCGGGCGCCGGCGGGTGGGCGCGCAGGTGCCGCAGCCACGCCGCCGCCACCGGGTCGTCCGCGAGCAGGTGCGGGTCGAGCCGGTCGAGCTCGGCGATCTGGACGAACGCGGCCACGCTCCGGTCGGGCCCGCGGGCGACCGAGAACGTCTCGGGATGGCGGTCCCACCACCGCAGCAGCGTCGCCGCGGACTCCGGCGACTCGTGGCGGCCCGCGATGTCGGCGACCGCCTCCCGGTCCGCCGGGCCGGCGGGCTCGACCCAGTGCGCCGGGCGGGCGCTGGGGAAGCACGCGTCGCGCAGCACCGGGTTCTCGATGAGGAAGATCAGGTCAGCGGTGTGCCGCCACGGGTCGACGGCCGCGCCGTCGCGGTGGCCGGTCAGGTGCGCGGTGGCCCGGTGCCGGTAGCCGCGCCGCCGGTCGGGGTCGCGCACCGACAGCTCGTGCCCCACGGTGTCCCGGACGACGTCGTGCAGCAGCAGCCCCTCGCCGGTCTGCTCGCAGAACGGGAGCGCGCGCAGGGCGTCGAACGCGGGACGGCCGGACGGGACGTCCAGCAGGGCCGCCAGCAGCGGCTCCGTCACCCGCCGCACGCTCGAGGCGGCCTCGACGCAGGTGACGGTCTCGGGTGGGAGCTGCCCGAGGAAGGCCTCCAGCAGGCCGTCCGGGGCGACCGCGGGCCGGCCCGTCCGGTCCGGCTCGGCGCGCACCGCGGCCGCGGCCAGCTCCAGGGCCAGCGGGTGACCGCGGGCGAACTCGGCGGCCCGCCGCGCCTGGGCCTCGTCCAGGCCACGCAGGCGCAGCAGCTGGTCCGCCTCTCCGGCCGAAAGGGCCGCGAGCGGGAACTCCGCCACCAGGCCCTGCCAACCCGCCGTGACGTGCCAGGCCATCGCCGGCCGGTCGCGCCCGGCGAGCACCGTCAGCGTCGTCGCCGGCAGCGCGGGCAGGAGCTGCGTGCGCAACCACGCGTCGAGCAGGCCCAGCACCTCGTAGGTGTCGATCACCAAGACGGCCGGCCGCGGCGCCAGCGCCCGCGCCAGCGCGGCGACGCCCGGCTCCGGGTCGCCCAGGCCGAGCGCCCGCCCCAGCGCCCGGCGCACGCCCTCCGGCGTCGGCTCGACGTCCCGGCCGTCCAGGTACACCCCGCGGGTCGTCGCCGGCAGGCCGGCGAGCAGGCGCCGGACCAGGTGGCTCTTGCCGATCCCGCCCGGCCCGTGCACGAACCCGACCAGGAACGGCGGCTCCGCGGCGGCGGCCGCTGCCCGCAGCACGCCGAGCTCGCGCTCCCTGCCCACCGCGCCGCGCCCGACGGACTCGACCATCCGATCGGCCACCGTGCGTGTCACCCGGCCACCCCCTCCGGTGTGGAATCGACAGTAGAGCGACGGCGTCCGGCCGACGACCGGCATCCGGACGACACCGGCGCGCTCCGCCCGCTCACGCAGCGACTACGCCCGCACGGGCACGGAGGCGGCGTGCATGCGGCTCAGCAGTACGCCGAGCCCGAGCTGCAACGCCGCGTCCCACGCGTCACCGTGCGTCCGCGCCGCGACGGCTCCCTCGGTCGCGGTGCAGGTGTCGACCACCTCCGCGACGAACTCCGTGCGGAACGCCGCGACGTCCTCCGGCGAGATCTTCTTCGCGGCGTGGGAGTCCACGACGTCGAGGAACCGCGAGACGTGGTCGTCGGTCCGGAACTCGACCAGGTCCCGCACCGCGTTCGCGAGGTGCTTCGCCTGGTCCGCGGCGGCGGTGCCGAACCGGGCCCGCAGCGCCGGGCGGGCGGCGAACAGCCGGGCGTAGAACCGTTCCGTGAACCCCCCGTCGCGCATCACCGCGGCGTAGTCGGCCTCGAGGCACCGGCGCAGGACGTCGGGCAGGTGCCCGTCGGCCAGGCACTGCAGCGCGTCGGTCGCGGCGTCCGCGGAGGCCAGCCGCTCGGCGGGGTCCTTGGCGAGCAGCTTCGCGAGGACGAACGCGAGCGCGGGGCACTCGCCGACCCAGCGCCGCCCGCCGTCCTGCTCGAAATGCGCACGCGGATCGTCGAAGAAGGCCGCCTGGGCCGTGAGGCCCTGGAAGGACCTGACCTCGACCGGCCGGTGTCCGAGGAGCAGCTCCAGGGCGAGGATGCCCAGGTAGTACTGCCCGCAGGCGTCGGTCTCCCGCACGGAGTCGGGGACCCGGCCGGCGTAGGTCTCCGGCGTCAGCATCGACAGGATGTCCCAGTTCACGAGGTGGTCCGCGCCCAGCGCCAGCCCGCGGGCCAGGTGCGCCTCGATGCGGATCGGGCTCAGCCGCACGTCACCGTCGTCGGCGACGAAGATGGCGCGCGGCGACAGCGCGCCCAGCGGCACCCCGTGCCGGTGCGCCTCGCTCTGCGCCCGGGAGACCTTCGCGAGCAGCGCCGCGATCCGCCGGGGCGCCCACCGGTCCCGGGGGCGCTCGGCCAGCTTGTCGTGCAGCGTGGGCCAGTCGACGTACTCCATGACGACGGCGTGGATCTCGGGGTCGCTGATGACCTGCCGCACGTGCACGAGCGACGTGCCGCCGAGCTTCTCGCGCGCGCTCTCGGCGACGCTGAACGTGCCCTCGACCCGGTGCCGCCACGCCGCCGTCGGTACGACCTTCACCGCGACCGGCTCGTCGCCGATGCTCCCGCGGTAGATGAACGCGAACTCGCCGGTGTAGAAGGGTTCGGGCTCCAGCGTCAGCTGCCCGTGCCCGCCGAACGCCTCGCTCGTCTGGCGCGGGATGCCGGCCCGCTGGCCGTCGCTGACCCGGCTGCCGACCCCGAACTCGTTGCCCACCCGCTTGCAGATCTGGACGATCGCCGCCTCCTGCGCCGAGTGCCGTTCCGCCGCCGTGGCGCCGTCCATGCCGGCGTCCTCGACGGCCCGCTTCGCCTCGCGCCCGTCCCGGACGACGGCGTCGCCCGGCCACCTCGCCAGCTCCAGGTCCTCGAGGCCGTCGACCTCGTCCCACGCGCACTGCTCGACCAGCACGGGCAGCAGCGTCAGACCCCGGTCACGGGCGCGCAGCAGCAGCGGGAGCTCCCGGGTGCGCGCCGCGTGGTCCAGGCTCAGGTAGTCGGGCGTGAGCAGCAGCAGCGCGCACCGGACGCGGTCGACGGCCGCGGCGATCGCGTCCCAGCTGTTCTCCCCTTCGGGGACGGACCAGCGGTCGATCCACCGGTCCCCGCCCGCGAACGTCGCGCTGAGCTGCCGGGCGAACCGATCGCGCCAGCCGCTGTCGGCCCTGCTGTAGGCCAGGAAGAGTCCTTCCCGCGCCGCTGCGCCCATCCGAGCCTCCCGGCCCCGTCGCCTCGTCTCCCGTTCGTCGGTGCCGGGTCGACCGGACGTCAGACGGCCCGACGGGAGGGGGAGGGATGTGCCGAGAGGGTTGATACAGCGCCGCGGTCAGCCGCCGCGGACCACCCGCGCGACATGGCGGTACTCGCCGGGATCGAGGTGGGCGTCGACGAGCAGCGGGCCGCCCGTCCGCGCGCGCAGCGCGGCCGCGAGCTCGGCGCCGTCGCGCACGCCCTTCGACGGCACCCCGGACGCGGCGGCGACCGCGGCGAAGTCGGTCCGCCGGTAGCCGACGGCGGCCGGACCGCCCTGGCCGCCGCGCTGCTTGAGCGCGATGAGGGTGAGCGTCCGGTCGTTGAAGACGACCACGGTGACGGGCAGCTCCAGCCGGGCCAGCGTCTCCAGCTCCGCCAGCGCCATGCCCAGGCCGCCGTCCCCGGTCAGGCAGACCACCCGGCGGCCCGGCCTGGCGAGCGCCGCGCCGATCGCCGCGGGCAGCCCGAAGCCCATCGTGGCGAGGCCGTTGGAGATCAGGACGGGGTCCGGCCCCTCGGTCGTCCACAGCGGCATCGCGGCCAGCATGTGGGCCCCGGCGTCGACGGTCAGCAGGGCGTCGCCCGCGGCCGCGCGGACGCCCGTCACCAGCTCGACCGGCGACAGCGTGCCCGGCGCCGGTCGCGGCCGGCCCGCGGTGAGCCGGGTGAGGCCGGCCGCGCGGGCCCGCGCGCCCGCCCCCGCCGGCCAGCTCGGCCGGGCCCCGGCCAGCACCCGGGGGAGGGTCTCGGCGTACGGCCCGACGACGAGGCGCGGCGTCCCGAAGTAGGCCGTCTCGACCGGGTGCGCGTGCAGCAGGACGACGGGGGCAGCGAGCGTCCACGGCCCGGGCAGCGGCTCGACCGGGTCGAGGCCGACGCCGAGGACGAGATCGGCCTCGTCCAGCAGCGGGCGCTCGATCGCGGCGGCCGTGAACAGCCCGGCGGCGACGTCCCACGACTCCGGGACGACACCCTTGGCCTGGTAGGTGGTCAGGACCGGGCAGCCCAGCCTCCGGACGGCGCCGCGCACCACGTCGCCGGCCGCCACCGCGTCGACGCCGACCACGACGACCGGCCGGCGGGCCGCGGCGAGCGCCGCCGCGGCGGCGTCGACGGCGTCCGGAGCCGCGGGCTCGGGGGAGGGCGGTTCGGGCGGGACGTCGCCCGGGGCCGTGGGGTCGAACGCGAGGTGGACGCCGCCGGCCGGCGGACCCGCCGCGATCCGCAGGGCGCCCGCCACGGCAGCCGCCGGTGCCGCGTGCCCGAGCACGCCGCTCCACCTCGCCAGCGGCGCCGCGGCGGCGACCTGGTCGAGTCGCTGGTGGGCGACGCGGGCAGCGCTCGCGGCCGGGACCACGTCGCTGACCAGCACCAGCGGCGCCCGGTCCAGCGTGGCCTGGGCGAGCCCGTTGGCGGCGCTCGCGAACCCGGGCCCGCGCGTGACCACGGCGGCCCCGGGGGCGCCGGCCAGCCGTCCCCACGTCGACGCCGCGATGCAGGCCGCGGTCTCCCCGTGCATGAGCACGAACGCCGTGCCACGCTCGGCCGCGGCGCCGATGACGTCGAGGTTGGCGCCGCCGCCCGGCACGCCGAACAGGGTGGTGACCCCGGCCGCGGCCAGGCCGTCGGCCAGCGTCGCGGCGAGCGCCCCGGACGGCGACGGGCCGGTCACGCGCCCTCCCAAGTGTCGACAGACATACCGCCTACGCTCCGCTGTTGTCCCGACACAGCGCTGGACAGGCGTGATCCAGAACACTAGTCTCGCCGTCAACTGTCGGCACATTGGCGTTCCGAGGGGTCAACGATGGCTATCACAGTGGCGAAGTTCCGCGACGTCGCGGAAGGCACGCAGCCCGGTCAGTTCGAGATCGGCGACCGCGACTCCGTCGGACGGCTCTCCGACCTCGACCCGATCTACCGGCAGCTCCTCGACGAGCCCGTCACCGCCGTCGTGTCGGTCACCGGCGGGGCCGGCCGGTCGAACCTGACCCCGGTCTGGTTCGACTACGAGGGCGACACGATCCTGCTCAACCTGGCCACGCACCGGCGCAAGGTCGACTGGCTGCGCAAGAACCCCCAGGCGACGTTCCTGCTCATGAACCCGGCCAACGCCTACCACTGGCTCTCGATCAAGGCGACGGTCACCCGCGAGGTCTCCGAGGACGACCCGCAGGAGGGCCCGCGGGTCACCGCACAGCTGGACCGCATCTGGACGAAGTACACCGGCCAGCCGGGTCCGTACGCGCTGCGCGACCCGGCCCGGGACGAGCGGCGCGTGCTGTTCGAGCTGGGCGTCGACTCGGTCGCCACGTTCGGCCGGCCCTGAGGCCGACGACCGGAGCGCGCCCGTGGGCCCGATGCCGTCGGTCGCCGTCGTCGGAGGCTCGATCGGCGGCCTGACGGCGGCGCTCCTGCTGCGTGACCTCGGCTGTGCCGTGTCGGTGCACGAGCGGTCGGCGGGCGCCCTGCAGGCACGGGGCGCGGGCATCGCCGTGCTGCCGGAGACGCTGCGCTACCCGGTCGAGCGGCTCGGCCTCGCCCCGGAGCGGATCTCCTCCGGCACGTCCTTCATCCGGTTCCTCGACGCCGACGGATCGGTCCGCCACGAGCGGCGGCACCGGTACCTGTTCTCGTCGTGGAACACCGTCTACGGGGCGCTGGCCGGCGCGCTCGGTCCCGACGGCTGCCGGTTCGGGCGCGAGATGGTCGCGCTGGACGTCGGGCGGGACGGCGGGGGACCCGTCGCCACGGCCCGGTTCGCCGACGGCGAGGAGGTCCGTGCCGACCTGGTCGTGTGCGCCGACGGCATCGGATCGGCGGCCCGCGCGCAGCTGCTGCCGGACGTGGCGCCGCGCTACGCGGGCTACGTCGCCTGGCGGGGCACGGTGCCGGAGACCGGGATCGCCCCGGCCGCGCACGCCGCGCTCGACGACGCCCTGACCTACCAGGTCCTTCCGGACAGCCACATCCTCGTCTACCCGATCCCCGGACCGGACGGGGCGGTCGAGCCGGGCCGGCGGCTGGTCAACATGGTCTGGTACCGGAACGTGCCCGAGCCGGAGCTGCCCGCCGTGCTGACCGACCGCGACGGGCAGCGGCGCGGCGTGTCGGTGCCTCCCGGCTCGGTCCGGCCCCCGCTCGTCGAGCGGCTGCGGGCCGACGCGAAGGCGCTGCTCGCCTGGCCGATCGCCGAGGTCGTCGCGCGCGTGGCCGAGCCGTTCGTGCAGGCGGTGTACGACATCAGCGTGCCGCGGATGGCGTTCGGGCGCGCCTGCCTGCTCGGCGACGCCGCGTTCGCCGTGCGCCCGCACGCCGCGGCGGGCACCGCCAAGGCCGCCGAGGACGGCTGGGCGCTGGAGCGGGCGCTCCGCGCGACCGGCGGCGACGTGCCGCCGGCGCTCGCGCGCTGGGAGCGCGACCAGCTCGCGCTGGGCGCCGCGCTGCTCGAGCGCAACCGGGCCATCGGCGACAGCTCGCAGTTCCACGGCACGTTCGTCCCCGGTGACCCGGCGCTGGTGTTCGGCCTGCGGGGTCCGGGACGATGACGGTCGCGGGGAGAGGGGGACCATGTCCGGTGTGACCGGGGAAGCGGAGGCGGCCGCGCGGGTCGTGCCGGGAGGGCGGGACGCCACCGACGTCGTCCACGCGGACCTGCGGCGCCGCATCCTGTCCGGCGCCGTCCCGGCCGGGGCGGTCCTGTCGCAGGCGCGCATCGCGGCGGACTACGCGGTCAGCCGTGCCCCGGTGCGCGAGGCGTTCCGGCTGCTGCAGCGCGAGGGGCTCATCGAGACCGAGGTCAACCAGCGGGCCAGGGTCACCCGCCTGTCGCTCGACGAGGTCGAGCACCTCTACGTCCTGCGGATCACCGCCGAGACGCTGGCGCTGCGGGTCAGCGTCCCGCACTTCACCGAGGCCGAGCTCGCCGAGCTGGACGGCCTGGTCGCCGCGATCGAAGCGGCCCAGGCGCGGGGTTTCGAGGTGTGGGAGGAGACCCACCAGCGGTTCCACCTGGGCCTGGTCGCGCACTGCGGGCCCGGCATGCTGGCGGCGGTGCGGCAGTGGCAGGAGCACACCGGGCGCTACCGGCGCGTCTACGTCGGCAGTGAGGACAGCGGCTGGACCACCGGCGCCCGCGAGCACGCCGAGCTCGTGCGGCTGTGCCGGCACCGGGACGCCGCGGGCGCCGTCGCGCTACTGGCGCGCCACCTCGCCCGGGCGGCGCTCGCGCTGATCGCCTCGATGGACCCGGGCCACGAGCCGGCGCTGCTGCGCGCGGCGATCCGCGGCGCCGTGCCGTCCGGCGGGGGTGCGCGGTGACCGCGCCGGGCCCGCGCGCCGCCGTCGCGGACGCGATGGCGCTGGCCGCGGAGGCCTGGCTGGATGCACTGCGCCCCGAGCAGCGCGCCGCCGCCCACTGGCCCGCGCCGGGGAGCGACGCGGACGCCGAGGCCGAGCGGCTGCGCTGGTACTACACCCCGACCGACCATGGCGGCCTGCCGCTGGGCGCCCAGCGGCCCGCCCAGCAGAGCCTCGCGATGCAGCTCGTGGCGTCCGGCCTGTCGACGGCCGGGTACGTGACGGCGGCCGCGGTCATGGGGCTGGAGAACGTCCTCGACCACGTCGAGGACTTCGCGGTCGACTGGGGCCGCGAGCGCGGCCGCGACCCGGGCCTCTACTACGTGCGCGTGTTCGGCGACCCGGGCCCGACCGGCGTGTGGGGCTGGCGGGTCGGGGGCCATCACGTCTCGTTGAACATGCTCGTCGTCGACGGCGAGGTCCGCTCGACCACGCCGTGCTTCCTCGGGGCGGACCCGGCCGCGTCGCCGCTGCTCGGCGGGGCGGTCCTGCGCCCGCTGGGCGCCGTCGAGGACCTGGCCCGGGAGCTGGTGCGGTCGCTGCCGCCCGCGGCCGCCGAGCGGGCCGTGCTCCTGCCCCGGGCGCCCAGTGACATCGTCGGGGGCAACCGGTCGCGGATCTCCGACGGTGACGAGATGGTGCTGCTGCCCGACATCTGGCGCGGGCACTTCGGCGAGGAGCGGCTGCGCGAGCGCGTCGAGACGATGAGCGAGCGGGCCGAGGCGGCGTCCGGGTACGACAAGGCGGACCACCGCCTGCTCGCGCTGACCGACGCCCCGAAGGGGCTGCCCGCGACCGAGCTGGACGCCGGCGGGCGGGAGCTCCTGCACGCGCTGCTCGACGCGTACCTGGGCCGCGTCCCGCCGGGCCTGGCCGACCCGGTCGACGAGGACGCGGTGCACCTGGCGTGGGCCGGTCCGACGGAGCCCGGCGCGCCGCACTACTACCGGCTGCAGGCGCCGGGCCTGCTCGTGGAGTGGGACAACACCGCGCGCGGCGGGAACCACGCGCACTCGGTGTGGCGCCGCCCCGGCGCCGACTTCGGCGTCGACGCGCTGGCGGCGCACCGGGCCACCCACCACGGGTGACCTGCGCGGCGACCAACCCCTGGGATCTCGCCTGCCGTGGGTCTCGCGCGCCGAGGGGGTCTCGCGAGCCGAAGGTCGTCTTGCGCGGCGAGGGTGGTCTTGCGCGCCGAACGTCGTCTTGCGCGGCGAGGGGGGTCTCGCGAGCCGAGGGGGGTCTGCGCGGCCGAGGGAGGTCTCGCGCGCTGGACGTCGTCTTGCGCGCCGAAGGTGGTCTCGCGCGCCGTCGACGGCGCGCAAGACCAACGTCGGCGCGCGAAGCCGCGACCACCGGGCGCCCACATCCGGATTGGTGATCAACAGGGCGTTGCCGGGGTCGGGTCGGCGCCCTTGCTCAGGTGATCGCCACCCCGGTCCCCGCCACGCTCGACCCCACCACGCCTGACCCCACCACGCCTCACCCGCCGCGCTGAACGGGGCTTGCGCCGCTCCGCCGGCAGCGCGCCCGCGTCGACACCCGGACGTGATCGATGGAGCGGGACGACGCGGGCCACCTTTGGCCCCGCCCCCGATCTCCCCGCGCGGCGATCAACCTTGACCGGCGCGGCCCCGAGCGGCCGCGCCCCCGGGGGTGATCGGCGGACCGGGTAGATCCGGGCCACATGTGGCCCTCGTTCTCCCCGCGCGGGATAACCCCCTGCCGCCGAGCCCCGAGTGGCCGCGCCCCGGGGTGATCACCGGACCGGGCAGATCCGGGCCACATGCGGCGCCCGATCTCCCCGCGTGGCGATCACCCTCTGCCGTCGCGGCCCGAGCCGCCGCGGCCGCCGGTGTGATCACCGGACCGGGCAGATCCGGGCCACCTGTGGCCCTCGTTCTCCCCGGGTGGCGATTGCCCCCTGCCGTCGCGGGCCGAGCCGCCGCGCCCCCGGGGTGATCACCGGACCGGGTAGACCCGGGCCACATGCGGCCCCCCATCTCCCCGCGCGGGATCACCCCCTGCCGTCGCGGGCCGAGCCGCCGCGCCCCCGGGGTGATCACCGGACCGGGCAGATCCGGGCTACCTGCGGCCCCCGATCTCCCCGCGCGGCGATCGCCCCCTGCCGTCGAGGCCCGAGCCGCCGCGCCCCGGGGGTGATCACCGGACCGGGCAGATCCGGGCCACCTGCGGCCTCCGATCTCCCTGTGTGGCGATCAACCTCGACCGGCGCGCCCCGAGTGGCCGCGCCCTCGGGGTGATCACCGGACCGGGTAGATCCGGGCCACATGTGGCCCCCGATCTCCCCGCACGGCGATCGACCCCTTCCGGAACCACACCGGCGACCGCGCCCCGGGATGATCGACACCCACCTCAGGGCCACCGATCCCGGCCCGTCAGCCACGCCAGGGCGCGAGGAACTCCCCCAGCACTGCGAGCAGCCCCTGCGGGTCCTCCTCGGCCGGGTAGTGCCCGCAGCCGGCCAGCACCACCGCCCGGAGGTCGAGCGCGACCAGCGCCATCGTCGCGCCGACGAGCCCACCGGTGCTGCGCCCGCCACCCACGGCGAGGACGGGCACCGCCAGCGGAGCCGCACCGCGCCGCGCGTTCTGGGCCATCGTCGCCTCCAGCGCCCGGTACGGGGCGAGGCTCCCGCGCAGTGACTCCGGCCCCCGCGCCACCGCGGCGACGTAGTGCGCGACGGCGTCGGCGGCCAGCGGCGTCGCGGCCTTCGCGCTGAACTGGCTCGCGAGGAACGCGGCCTCGCGGCCCGCGACCAGCGCCTCGGCGAGCCCGTCCACGCGGTTGAAGCCGAAGTGCCACAGCCGCTCGGCGGCCTCCCGCGGCCCGAGCAGCGGCGGCGAGGGCGTCAGGCCGGGGATGACGGCCTCGGCCACCGCGAGCCGCGCCACCCGGTCGGGGTGGTCGGCCGCCAGCGCGTACCCGGTCCACATGCCGATGTCGTGCCCGACGACGGCGAACCGGTCGTGGTGAAGCGTCGCCATCAGCGCGGCGACGTCGGCCGCGAGGGTGCCGGTGTCGTAGCCCTCCGCGGGGACGGCGGAGCAGCCGACCCCGCGCGGGTCCGGCGCGACCACGGTGAAGTCCCGCGCGAGTGCCGGCATCAGCAACCGCCACGCGTACCACGTCTGCGGCCACCCGCACAGCAGGACGACCGGCGGACCCGCTCCGCCGACGACGGCGTGCAGCGCGACCGGGCCCGCGTCCACCCGCACGCTGCGGAAGCCGGCCGTGAAGGACGGCGGCAGGCCGGGAACGCCGGTGACGGTGCCGAACCCGGTCGGGTCGGCGAGGTCGGCGAGGGTCGGCACGCCAGCGGTCAGCCGACCACCGCCACCGCGCGCGTCGGGCCGCCGTGCGCACCCTGCAGCTTGAGCGGGAACCCGACGAACGTGAACCGCGTGTTGACCACCTGGTCGAGGTTCGCGAGGTTCTCGTAGTGGGTGATGTGCTCGCGCCGGCACATCATGTGGCACGGGTAGCTGGTGCTGGCCGGGTTGTCCGGCGTCGGGCTGTCGACGCCGAACGTCTTCACCCGCTTCTCCACGATCCACTCGCTCGCCGAGGAGCCCAGCCCGGGGAACTCCGACAGGTAGCGCTTGTCCCCGGCGTAGCGGTTCCAGGTCGCGGTGTGGAACAGGACGATGTCGCCCGGCTCGACGTCGACCGGCGCCGCGGCCACGATCCGGTCGAGGTCCTCGGCGGTGATGTCGGTGCGCGGCGCGAAACCGGTGACGTCCAGGCACACCGCCGGGCCGTAGAACAGCGACAGCGGCATCTTCTCGATCGTGTCGGCCGACGGGTCGGGATCGAGGTGGGAGAACGAGTCGACGTGCGTCGGCCCGTTGTCGTTGAGCATGAACCCCGTGGTCTGGAACGAGAAGCCGCCGTCGAACCGCGGCGCCGTCTCCTCGTGGGTGGCGTGCTCGAACTGCACGGTCTTGAGGTGGCCCGGGTAGACCTTCATGCCCTCGTAGATGTCCTGCGACAGGTCGATCAGCTGCATCCTTCGTCCCCTCCTAGTACATGACCACGCCCGCGGTGACGTTCAGGTCCTCGCCGGTCACCGCCGAGGCGGCGTCCGAGGCGAGGTAGCGGCAGGCCGCGGCGACCTCGCGGGCGTCGATGAGCCGGCCCAGCGGCGACGCGGAGGTGAACCCGGCGAGGACCTCGGCCTCGCTGATCCCGCGCGCCGCGGCCTGCCGGCGGATCACGTCCTCGATGCGCGGCCCCGCGACGGCCCCGGGACACACCGCGTTGACGCGCACGCCGTGCGGCCCCAGCTCGACGGCCAGCGTCCGGACCAGCCCGATGACGCCCATCTTGGCCGCCGCGTACGGCGTCCGGCCGTGCAGCGGGCGCTTGCCCGTCATCGACGAGATCGCGACCAGCGACCCGGCCCCGGCCGCGACCATGGCCGGCACGAACGCCCGGAACGTGAGGAACACGCCGTCGAGGTCGGCGGCCAGGCAGTCCCGCCAGTCGGCGAGGGTGATCTCCGCGAGCGGCGCGGTCGGCCCGGCGACGCCCGCGTTGGCGACGACCGTGTGCACCGGGCCGGCCGCCGCAGCCTCCGCGGCCATGGCGGCGACCGACGCCTCGTCGCGGACGTCGCAGGCCAGCGCGACCGCCCGGCCGCCGGCCTCCTCGACCTCGGCGACGGTCTCGGCGAGCGTGCCGGGGTCGCGGGCGGTCACCGCCACGGTGAACCCGTCGGCGGCGAGCCCGGCCGCGATCGCCCGCCCGATGCCCCGGTTCGCCCCGGTGACGACCGCGACCCGGTCACTCATCCGCGGCCGCCGCGATGGCGGCCAGCAACCGGTCCGGCGTCATCGGCAGCTCGGTCACCCGCACGCCCAGCGGCGCCAGCGCGTCGTTGACCGCGACGTTGAGCGCCGCCGGCGCCATCATGCGCCCGCCCTCGCCGCCGCCCTTGATCCCGTGCAGCGTGTACGGCGACGGCGTCTCGTGGTGCCCGATCCGCATCTCCGGCACCTCCATCGCCGACGGGATGAGGTAGTCCAGGTAGCTGGACGTCACGAGCTGCCCCTCGGCGTCGTAGACGAACTCCTCGTACAGCGCCGTGCCGATGCCCTGCGCCGTGCCCCCGACGATGTGGCCGGCCAGCGACCGCGGGTTGACCAGCGTCCCGCAGTCGTGGACCGCCGCGTAGGCGAGGATCCGCACCTGCGCCGGTCTCGACCTCGACCTCGACCACGGGCACGTGGCAGGCGTGGCCCATGAACGGGTAGAAGACGCCGAGGTCCTTGCGGTCGGCCGAGGGCATGGTCGTGTACGGGTGGTCGAAGACCTTGGACTCCTCCAGGCCCGACTCGATGTCCTCGGGGAAGCTGTGCTTGAACAGGTGCAGCATGACCGCGATGTCGGCCAGGCTCTTGCGCTGCTCGGGCACGCCGCGCACCTGGTAGCCGCCGTCGACCCACTCCAGGTCGGCGGCGTCGACCTCCAGCAGGTGGGCCGCCGCCCGCAGCGCCTTGGCCTTGATCTTGGCCGTCGCCCCCTCGACCGCGCCGGCGAGCATGACCGTGGTGCGCGAGCCGCCCGGGCCGGTCGCGGGGAGCCCGTTCTTGCTGCCCTGGTAGGTGATCGTGACCGAGTGCGGGTCGCAGTCGAACTCCTCCGCGACGAGCTGGGCGACCATCGTCTCGGGCGAGTTGCCCCAGAACGCGCACGAGTAGAGCGTCGCGGTGATGCCGCCGGTCGCGTCGACCTTGAGCGTGACGCTCTCGGGCATCGACGTCACGGGCGCGCCCGGCTCGTCGAACCAGAACCAGAACTCGGTCGCCGAGAACACCGACCGCTCCTGGGCGGTGATCAGCCCGATGCCCAGGTAGCGGCCCTCGTCGCGCGCCCTGGCCTGCTCGGCGCGCCAGTGCTCGTAGTCGCCGAGCGCGAGCGCCTTGTCCAGCACGCCGTCGTAGTCGCCGGAGTCGTAGACGTTGCCGGTCGGGATGAAGTGCGGGAACTCGCGGATGAAGTTGCGGCGGCGCAGCTCCACCGGGTCCATGCCCAGCTCGCGCGCGGCCTTGTCGACCATCTGCTCCAGCATCCAGTTGTTGACCTCGGAGCCGAAGCCGCGGTAGGCGCCCTGCTGGTTCTTGTTCGGTCAGCGCGGCGCGGACCCGGTAGCGGACGCTCCCGATCATGTACGGGCCCACGACCTGCGCGAGCGCGTTGCCGTGGTGGCCGACGCCGAACTGGATGTAGGCGCCGTAGTCGTCGACGGTGTCGATGTCGATGCCGCGGATCGTGCCGTCGCGCATGACGGCCAGCCGGACGTCGTAGATCCGGTCGGAGCCGTGGTGGTCGCAGTTGGAGATGTTGTCGACCCGGTCCTCCAGGTACTGGACGGGCCGGCCGACCTCGCGCGAGCACATGCCCGCGATCACCGCGGGCTTGGTCGCGAAGAGCTTCGAGCCGAAGCTCCCACCCGCCGGCAGCGGCCGGATGTCCAGCTTGTTGGCCGGGATCTTCAGCGTGCCCGCCACCATGAACAGGTAGCTGGTGAACGACAGCGAGTTCGTGTGGACCACGAGCTCGCCGGTGGCCTGGTCGAAGTCCGCGACGGCGCCGACGGTCTCCAGCGGCTGGCCGCCGGAGCGGTGCCAGCGCAACCGGTCGGTGACGACCAGGTCGGCCGCGGCGAAGTCGCCCTCGACGTCGCCGAAGTCGAAGCTGCGCTCGTAGGCCAGGTTCGCCCCGAGCGCCTCGTGCACCAGCGGGGCACCGTCGGCGAGGGCGTCCATCGGGTCGACGAGCACCGGCAGCGGCGCGTACTCCACGTCGATGAGCGCCAGCGCGTCCTCGGCGAGGTAGCGGCTGTCGGCGACGACGACCGCGACGCCCTCCCCGACGTAGCGGACCTTGTCCAGCGCCAGGCAGCGCCACGTGTGCTTGGCCGGGTCGGGCCCGAAGTCGGGCATCGGGTCGCACAGCTCCGCGGCCCGGGCGCCGGTGATCACGGCGTGCACCCCGGGCGCGGCCTCGGCCGCCGCCGTGTCGATCGCCGTGATCGTGGCGTGGGCGTGCGGGCTGCGCAGCACGGCGGCGTGCAGCATGCCCGTGACGGTGAGGTCGCCGACGTAGCCGCCGCGACCGCGCAGCAGCTTCGGGTCCTCGACGCGCCGGATGGACTTGCCGACCCACTTCCGGTCGGTCTTGTGCGTGCGGACGGGTGGCGCCTGACCGGCGGCGCTGCGGTCGACGGTGGTCACGACGCGGCCTCCCCGCGCATCCGGCCTGCGGCCGCGCAGACGGCCTCGACGATGAACTGGTAGCCCGTGCACCGGCACAGGTTGCTGGCGATCTCGGCGCGGACCCCCTCCGGGGTGGGGTCGGGGTCGTTCTCGAGGATCTCGCAGGCCCGCATCAGCATGCCCGGCGTGCAGTAGCCGCACTGCAGGCCCTGCTTGTCCCAGAACTCCTCCTGCAGCGGGTGCAGCGTGGCGCCGTCGGCCAGGCCCTCCACGGTGCGCACCTGCGCGCCGTCGACCTGCACGGCAAACGTGATGCAAGAGCGGGCGCTCGCGCCGTCGACCAGCACGGTGCAGGTGCCGCACACGCCGTGCTCGCAGCCGACGTGCGTGCCGACGAGGCCGAGGTCCTCGCGCAGCACGTCGACCAGGAGCTTGCGTGGCTCGACGGTCACGGTCGTGGTCCGCCCGTTCACCGTCAGCGTGACGTCGTGCTTGTCGGTACTCATGGGCTCAGCTGCCTCCCTGGGCCCGCGACAGCGCGAGCGTGACGGCGCGCCGCAGGTAGCTGCGGGCGATCGAGATGCGGGTCTGCGCGGACGCGTGGACGTCGCCGGTCGGGTCGAGCTCCGCAACCGCGGCGTCGGCAGCCGCGCGCACGGCGTCGGCGTCGCCCGCGGTCCCGACGAGGGCGCGCTCCGCCGCCGGCGCGCGCACCGGGGTGCCGGCGACGCCGCTCAGCGCGATCGCCGCCGAGCCGACCGTCGACCCGTCGAGGGTGACCACCGCGGCCACCCCCACGACCGCGAAGTTCGCGTGGGTGCGGGTGAACTCGACGAACGCCTGGCCTCCGCCGCGGACCGGGAACCGGACCTCGGTGAGGATCTCCCCGGCCGACAGCGCCGTCTCGTAGGGCCCGACGAAGAACTCGGCCGCCGGGATGCGACGCACGCCCGCCCGGCCGACCGCCACCATCTCGGCGTCCAGCGCCAGCGCGACGGCGGGGAGCTCGGCGGCCGGGTCGGCGTGCGCGATGCTGCCGCCCACCGTCCCGCGGTTGCGGACCGGGGCGTGTGCGACGTGCCCGAGGGCCTCCGCGAGCAGGGGCGCGGCCCGGACGACCTCCGGCGAGCTCTCGGCCGCCGCCTGCCGCACCATCGCGCCGACCGCGAGCACGCCCCCCGAGACGCGCAGGTGGCCCAGCTCCTCGATCCGGCCGAGGTCGACGAGGTGGCCCGGCTGGGCGAGCCGGAAGTTCATCAGCGGCACCAGGCTCTGCCCGCCCGCCAGCACGCGGGGCTCCTCGTGCGCGGACTCGCCCAGCACCGCGACGGCCTCGGCGAGGCTGGTCGGTGCCGAGTAGGCGAACGGCGGTGGCTTCACGGCATCCTCCGGTGTGCTCCCGGCGCATGGTCCGGCGGTACGGCCCCGACGGCGGGAACCCCGGCGGTCTGGTCCGACGGTGTGATCCCGGCCACGGGCCCGCCGATCGTCGCGCCGCCGGGGACCGGTGGCCATGGCGTGGAGCCCAGAAGAACCCGCCATCCGCTGTGGGCGCGCACAAGCGGTGCGCCTACGCGTCGCACCACACGATGTCGCGGACGATCAGGGCGAGCTGCAGGTCCAGGCGCACGTCGGGCTGCCGGAGCCGGCGGCCGACGAGCCCCTCGACGCGGGTGAGCCGGTAGCTGACGGTGTTCGGGTGGACCACCAGCTCGGCGGCAGTCTCGGGCACGGAGCACCCGTGGGCGAGCCAGGCCCGCAGCGTCGGGAGCAGCTCCGCCCCGCGGCTCGCGTCGTGGGCGACGACGGGCCGCAGCAGCCGCTGCGCGAACCGGCGCAGCGTGTCGGGGGCCCCGGTCTCCAGCATGAGCGCGACGAGGCCGAGCTCGCCGGCGTCGACGACGCCACCCGGCCGGTGGGCCGCGCGCAGCCGGGCGGCACCGCGCGCCACCCGGAAGGCCACCGGCACGTCCGCGACGGCGTCGGCCCACCGCGTCGCCGCGGTGACCGTGACGCCCGGCAGGACGCCGGAGACCTGCCCGAGCGCGGTGCGCAGCGACTCCACCACCCGCGGCCCGGCCGGCGTCACCACCACGTGGACGTCCTCGTACCAGCCCTCCAGCGCCGGCCCGTCGAGCGCTGCCCGCACCAGCTCGCCCAGCCGGGGCACCCGCTGGGGCGGGTCGGTGACGAGGACGGCGACGGCCTGGCGGCGGGTCAGGTCGTGGCCGAGCGCGGCGGCCCGGTCGAACAGCACCTGGTCGTGCGGGGTCGCGCCGGGGCGCAGGACGTCGGCGACGAGGTCACCCGCCAGCCGCCGCTCGACGTCGAGCAGGTGCCGCCTCCGCAGCAGCTCGATGCCCACGACCAGCGCGAACCGTTCGATCAGCCGCCGCTCGGCCGGCTCGGGCGCCACCCGCCGGTCGGTCACCCACAGCCGGCCCGCGAGCGTGCCGCCCAGCACGACGGGGGCGACCCAGGCCGTCCGGTAGGGCGTGTGGCCTGCGCCGCCCGAACCGGGCCGGCCCATGCCGCCGACCGGGACCTGGACGACCTCGTAGCGGCTGCCCGACGCCTCCAGCGCGGCCCGGGCCGCGCGGCGCCTGCGCGCGCCGGCGTCGGGTGGCGGGCAGTAGCCGGACCGGGGCGCGCGGGCCAAGAGCCCGCCGTCGCGGTCCTCGACCGTGACCGACGCGGCGAGCGCGTCGGCGAGGCCCGCGACGATCGCGTCCAGGCCGACGTCGGCCAGCACCATCTCCATGAGGTCGCGGTGCTGGGCCTCGGCCCGCTCCAGCGCGGCCCGGCCGCGGCGCAGCTCGTCGTTGGCGTGCGACAGCTGCCGGATCGTGTGCTGCTGATCGGAGCGGAGCCGGGTCGTCTCCAGCGCGAGCGCGGCCTGGTCGGCCATCAGCTCGACGAGCTCCAGCTCGGGCCCGGCGAACTCGCGCGCCGCCGTCGAGTAGGCGACGACGACGCCGACGCGACCGGAGCGTGCGGTCCGCATCGGCGCGGCGAGCAGCGCGCGGTAGCCCTGCGTCGGGGCGAGCATCCGCAGCCGGCCGTACCCCTCGGCGGAGCGGACGTCCGGGACCGCGACGGTCCGGTCCTCCCGGAACGCGCGGGCGGCGGGGGAGTCGGCGCCCGGCCCGTCGGGGTGCACGACGAGGGCGCCACCGTGGCTGACCAGCGCGACGTAGGCGTCGGAGAGCCCCCACCAGCCGACCGCGCGCAGGTGCTCCAGCGCGGGGTCGGCCAGCATCACCGCGCAGTGGTCGAAGCCGATCAGGTCGCACACCCGCTCGGCGATGAGGGTCAGCAGCGTGTCCAGCGGCTCGGCGGCGTTCACGGCGCGCGAGATCTCCCCGACCGCGCCCATCCACGAACGCAGGGACGGCGAGACCTCGGCGGCACGCACACGCCATTCCAACCCGCGTCGGCCGCCGCGGGCAAGTGCCGCCGATCCCGCATCCGGCCGTACAGGCGCAGCAGCCGGGCCGCGTTGCCCGCCGGCACCGCGCCCGACCGGGCCCGCTCATGATCAGCTGAGCACGGCCGGCACCCCGACCGCGAGCGTGCTCACCTGATCGAGAACCCTCGTGGCGCGGTCACACCTCCTCGTAGCGCGCGTCGACGGGCGGGGCGCCGAACTCCATGACCCGCTCCCCCCGGGTGCGGTTGATCAGCAGCCGGGTGACGTCGGGCCGCGAGTAGTGGCCGGCGGGATCGGCGGCGGCCTTGGCCAGCGGGATGAGGCCGAGATCGAGCTCGGCGTAGACGATGCCCTCCGCGTCCTCGGCCAGCGGCTCGTGCAGCAGCCGGCCGTCGGGGGCGTAGATGCGGGTGAAGCCGCCTCCGGGCAGCAGGAGCTGCCTCTTCGTGTCGTCCACACACAGCAGTTCGATCATCTCCGGCGACACGGTGGCGCACGGGGCGAGCACGAAGCAGCCGCCCTCCACGGCGTACACGCGGCTGGCCGCGGTGTTGACCTCCGGGCCGAGCGCGTAGGCGCCGCCGCGGTAGACCGAGAAGCTGGGCCACGCCCCGACGTGCACCTGCTCGTCCTGGGCGTACATGGCGTACTTCGACAGCGGCTGCAGGTGCTCCCAGCAGCACAGCCCGCCGAGCCTGCCGAGCGGGGTGTCGTGGACGGCGAGGTCGCTGCCGTCGCCCTCGCCGAAGACCGTGCGCTCGACGTGGGTGGGCTTGAGCTTGCGCCGCCTCGCGATCGTCCCCCCGTCCGGGCCGATGATCCACTGCGCGATGTAGAGGCTGCCGCCGCAGCGCTCCGACAGGCCCATGACCACCGTGATGCCGTGCCGGCGGGCCGCCGCGGCCAGCTCGGCGGCCTGCGGGCTGTCGTAGGACAGCGAGTTGTCGTGGTAGCGCGGGAAGAACTGCAGGCCCCACGCCGGCGCGTCGAGCCAGATGAACCACGGGTAGCCCGGCAGCCAGGTCTCCGGGAACGCGATCAGCTCCGCGCCGTGCGCCGCGGCCTCGGCGATCAGCGCGACGGACTTCTCGACGCCCGCGTCGAGGTCGAGGAACGCGGGCGCGGCCTGCACGGCCGCCGCGGTGAACTTCGGGTGCGAGGCGCTCATGGGTGACGAGCGTGCCCGCGGCGACCCGTCCGCGCTGGTCCCGGCGTCGCGAGTGTGTTGACTCTGCGACGCACACCTTGTCGGGAGGTCCGCGGGGTCCCTACCGTCGGGGCATGCCGCGCGTGCTCACCACCGACGAGGTGGACGCGCCCGACCGGTTGGCCTACTGGAACGACGCCATCTCCGCCGCCTACGTCGCGCTGACGTGCGGCACTCCCACCGACGACGTGGTCGGCGACATCCGGGTCGACTCGCTGGCCACGCTGGAGCTGTCCCGGGTGACGGCCACCGCGCAGCACGTGCGGCGCACCCCGGCGCTGATCGCGGCGACGGTCGAGGACTACTTCCTGGTCAGCATCCAGACCGCGGGCACCGGCCGGATCACCCAGGACGGGCGCACCGCGGAGCTCGGCCCCGGCGACTTCGCGCTCTACGACTCGACGCGGCCCTACGCCCTCGACTTCGACGGCGACTTCCAGCAGTACGTCCTCATGTTGCCCGGCCCCACCCTGCGCTCCCAGGTGCGCGCGACGCACGAGCTGACCGCGCGCCCGGTCAGCGGCACCAGCGGCGCCGGGCACCTGACGATCGCCATGATCCGCACGCTGGCCGCCGACATCGGGGTGCTCGAGCCGGCCGCGGCCGCCGCGGTCGCGCAGGGCGTCGAGCACATCGTCGTGGCCGGGCTCAGCTCGCTGGCCGGGGTGACCGCCCCGGAGCCGTCGCTGGCGGCGCGGCGCGCGGAGGTCAAGGCGGCCGCGCTCGCCCGCCTGCGCGACCCCGATCTCGCCGTGGCGACGCTGGCGGGGGCCCTGCACACCTCGCCGAGCACGCTGCACCGCGCGTTCGCCGGGGAACCGTGCTCGCTCACCGAATGGATCTGGGCGCAGCGGCTCGACGCCGTCCGCGCCGACCTCTGCGATCCGGCGCAACGCCACCGCACGATCTCCGACCTGGCGTTCTCCTGGGGGTTCTCCGACGCCTCGCACTTCTCGCGGTCGTTTCGGGCCCGGTTCGGGGTCTCGCCCCGCGCCGTGCGCCGGTAGTCCCCGCGCTGCGCGTCCATCGGGCCGGCCCTCCCCGGGGGTTCGCCGCCCGGCGCACCCGGGGATGATGGCCGGATGGGTGGTCGGGCGGTCATCGTGCTCCTCGTGCTCGCGATGGTGGTCGTCATCGTCGGCGTGGACGTCCTGTTCCTGCGGAACCAGTTCTGGCCCCGGCTGGCGGT
Source organism: uncultured Actinomycetota bacterium (assembly GCA_963728105.1). Taxonomy (GTDB): domain Bacteria; phylum Actinomycetota; class Actinomycetes; order Mycobacteriales; family Pseudonocardiaceae; genus Pseudonocardia. The sequence continues at coordinate 45,073 of CAVSJZ010000090.1, forward strand.
GAACGTCGGCATCGTCCTGCTGTTCGGGGCGGTCTACTTCTGGTTCGTCCGCCGGGCCTGAGCGTGGCGAGTGGGCGGCCCCGCACTCCGTGAGGGCGTAGGGTCGGTGGGGTCGAGAGCTTCCTGCACGTGGACGGTCTGGCCCACGTCGTCCTCGACGAACGCTCACACCGGACGGTGACCGTGCGGGACCCGGGAGCATGGACATGACGTCGGCACCCTCCGCGCGTGCGACCTCCGCCTCTGACCTTCGCGGACAGCTCGGTCACCGGCACCGGCCCGGGACAGCAGTCGCCGTCGGCGAGGTCGCCGGGTCGTGGCCCCGCGCCTGACCGGTCGGCGGCCGTCGCCGCACGGCGCGGCCAGATCGTTTCGAATCGACAGAGGTGCGGCATGAGCATGATCGACAGGTCCTGGTCCGCGTCCCGGAACCGGCGCGGTGGACCGTGAGGATCCACAGACCGGGTTCCCGGCGCTCCCGCGGGCCCGAAGCCGTCGAGCGGCACCGCCCGGAGGTGGAGCGGCACCCGTTGCCGTGGCGGAACAGGCCCGCAGGGGCCGACAACCACGTCGTCGACGCCCGGGGCGACGTCGTGTACGACGGGTCTGACGCGGCCGAGATGTTCCGGCTGCTGGACGCGGCCACCGGCCGCCCGCAGCAGCCGGGGTGTCCGCCTGCCTCGTCCGAACGCGGAGCCGCCACCGGGTCGAGGACCCCATGAGCTTCGCCATCGCGGCCGTTGTGACATCCAGCTCCCCGACAGCATGAAGCGGGCCATGGCGCGGCAGGCCGAGGCCGAGCGGGAGAAGCGGGCGAAGATCATCAGCGCGCAGGGCGAGTCGCTGGCCGCCGCCGCACTGGGGGAGGCCTCCGACATCATGATGGCCCATCCGCTGGCGTTGCAGCTGCGCAACCTGCAGAGCCTGGTCGAGCTGGGCGTGGACAAGAACACGACGGTGGTGTTCCCAGCCCCGCTGATGAGCACGATCGGCGAGCTCGGCGCCTTCCTCGCTCGCGAGAACGCCGCCGCTGTCCCAGCGTCGCCCGTCGTGGTGCCCACGCCGGAGGCCGTCGCGGCGGGCTCCGGTGCGCAGGCGGCGCCCACCGCCGCGTCCGCAGGCCTTCCGGACCGCACGCACGCGGCCGGGAACGGCGTCCCCGGCGGCGCCCGGCCCAGCCGTGACGTCGAGCCGGTCTGAGTTCCCTTCGGCCGGTGGGCTGAGCGTGCGTTGGGCCTACCGGCGGGCGCGGCTGCGACAGAAGCCGGGCGGCGGAGTAGGCTCGGTGTGCGGTCCTCGTCCACCTCTCCGGGGTGTCGCGCCGACGGACCGACAATCTCATCGGCGGTCTCGCCGAAGTCAGGTCGAAATGTTCATGATGACCGAGCTCGACGTGCAGTCGCCCGTGTCCGAGCCGATCGACGGCGACGCCGGGGCGCAGGAGTGCAGCGCATGCGGGCACGCCGCGCCTTCCCACGACGCGATCGCAGAACGCTACTGTCGGGCGAGCCGGGACCGCGCCCTGGATCGTGCCTGCGTCTGCCCGGCCCGCGCCTCCGCTGGCGACCCGGCACGTGGGCGCGAGGGCGGCCCGGCACGGCGTCCCGAGGCGCCCATGTACGGGCGCGGTCGAGTCGGCCCCGCGTAGCGCCCGGCCCGCGGCGCACCGGCCGCAGGTCCCGCACGGTCCCCGGGCCAGCACCGTCGGACCGGTGACGGCGGGCCCTCACGTGCGAACCGCGGGGTCGCTTCTCGACTAGGCCGTGTCCCGTGGATCACGGGCGACGGGATTCGTGATCCAGATGGCTGCTCGCAAGGCGGAGGGCGGCTCTCGTACCGGGCGTACTCGAGCCGTCCGACAACGCAGCGAGCGGCCATCTGGGCGCGAATACCGCGTTCGCTGATCCACGGGACACGGCCTAGCCCTTGTTCTCGTAGGTCCCGACGAGGACCGCCCGCGCGAGCGTGTGGGAGAACAGGTTGAAGCCCAGGAAGGCCGGGGTGGCGTTCTCGGGGAGCCCGAGGGACTCGACGTCGACGGCGTGCACGGCGAAGTAGTAGTGGTGCACCCCGTGCCCGGGGGGCGGCGCCGAGCCCAGGTACCGGGTCAGCGACGCGTCGTTGGCGAGGGTGACCGCGCCGCCGGGGATGCCGGCGCCGTCCTCGTCGCCGGCGTTGGTGTCGAGTGAGGTGACCGACGCCGGGATGTCGGCCACGGCCCAGTGCCAGAACCCGGAGCCCGTGGGGGCGTCGGGGTCGTAGCAGGTGACGGCGAAGGACTGCGTCGCCTGGGGGAAGCCGCTCCACGACAGCTGGGGTGAGACGTCCTCTCCACCGGCTCCGAAGATCCCGGAGAGCTGCGGCTGCGCGAGCGGGCCGCCGTCGGTCAGGTCGGAGCTGGTGACGGTGAAGGACGCGACCTGGGGCAGGTCGGCGTACGGGTCGCGGGACATGCGCGTGAACCTACTCGCCGAACCGTCTTCCGGCGCTGCTCGCCGGAACGGCGGGACGGCGACAGCTCTGTCGCGTCCCACCGCCCCGGCGAGCACGGAGCGACGGTGGACCTCAGTTCGCGTTCCACCTCCGCGAGGGGTCCGAGTCGCAGGTGTACTGCACGGCCTCGCGGTTGTTGTCCGACAGCGTGCCGCCCGCGATGGTCAGGCACTTGCCGGTCTTCACGTTGCGCAGCTGGAACCCCTCGTCGCCGGTACGCACCCACCGCCGCGAGGGGTCGGTGTCGCAGGTGTACTGCACGGCGACGAGGTTGTTGTCGGCACTCGTCCCGCCGGCGATGGTCGCGCACTTGCCGGTCAGGGCGTTGCGGACCTGGACCGTCCCGTCGGTCTGGGCGTCGAAGTGCCACTTCCGCGACGGGTCGCCGTCACAGTCGAACTGGACGAGGTGCACGTTGTTCTCTGCGGAGACCCCGCCGGCGACGGTCAGGCACTTCCCGGTCTTGACGTTGCTCAGCTCGTTGCCCTCGGGCGGGTCGACGAGGTTCCAGCGCCGGGACGCGTCGGCGTCGCAGTCGTACTGCACGAGCTCGCGGTTGTTGTCCGACAGCGTGCCGCCCGCGACGGTCAGGCACTTGCCGGTCTTCACGTTCTTGAGCTGCGTCGCACCCGCGTAGCCGACCATGGCCCACTGCCGCGACGGGTCGGCGTCGCAGACGAACTGCACCGCCACCAGATTGTTGGCCGAGCTCGTGCCCCCGGCGACGGTGAGGCATTTCTGCGTCTTCACGTTGCGGATCTGGACGCCCGCGCCGTACGAGTAGACGTTCCAGTGCCGGGACGCGTCATTGTCGCAGTCGAACTGCACGGCGTGGATGTTGTTGTCCGGCAGGGTGCCTCCGGCGATGGTCGCGCACTTGGCGGTCTTGACGTTCACGATCGACGTGTTCGGGATGCTGAGGGTCGCGGCGTGTGCGGCGGCCGGGGGCCGGGCGAAGGCCGGCGCAGCCAACGCCGACAGCATCGCCGCGAGCGCGGCGACCAGCACGGTGAGTCTTCGCAGCATGGGTCTGCTCCTCTGATCGGGACGCGCCTGGACCGGCGCATCGAAAGGATCAAGATCATGGAGCGCCTGATACGTCGCATTGCTCCGACTGCTCGTTCGGCGGCCCTGCGGTGCAGCAGAGTCCCTCGTCGCCCTCGCTCAGATGCCGGCACGCGGGCGTCGTGAGCCACCGGTCGGTCGGGTCCGATGCCGAGCAGGCTCGGGCCGATGCCGAGCTTGCTCGGCGCGTCGCACGGGGTGCCGGTCAGCCCACCCAGGTGATGACGACCGCCCCGTTGCCGCCCGCATTGGCCGCGCCGGACGAGGTGCCGGTCGCCTGGGCACTGGCGTAGTCGCTGCCCGCGCCACCACCACTACCGCCGACACCGTCGGCGCCCCCGGGGAAGCCGCCGCCCCATCCGGCGCCGCCGCCGCCCCCGCAGCCGCCGCCGTCGTGACCGGTCGGCGCCTTGGCCGAGGGGGCGAAGTCGGTGCCCTGGCCGCCTCCGCCGCCCTTGCCAGCGCCGGGACCGCTGCCGCGCTGCCCGTGCCGCCGTTCTTCGTCGAGGTGCCGCCCCCGCCGCCGTTGTCGCTTCCGGGGAAGATGCCCTGGGAGCCGCCACCCCCGCCGCCGCTGCCCACCGCGACGACGGTGCCGTGCACCGAGACCGAGGATGCGCCGCCGCCCCCGCCGTCGGTGCAGCCCGGGGCTCCGCCGGTCGCCGCTCCGGTGCCGGGGTTGTTGTTCGAGGCGGCGCTGCCGACGTTGACGGTGAGGGTCTGGTCCCCGGAGACGGGCCAGGTGCCGGACAGCACCGTGCCGAAGCCGCCGGGCGCGCGGTCGGCGGTGCCCCTTGACCACCGGCGACCTGCAGCTTCATGCCGGTCGCCTCCGTCGGCACGGTGATCGTGCGACCTGGCCGACGTAGTTGCAGGTGTAGCCCGCGGTTCCGGTCTCCCAGCTGCCGCTCTGGGTGCAGCCCGCGGGGTTGTCCGCCGCTGCGCCCACCTGCGTGCTCGGTGCGCCGTCGACCACGTCCTGTGCGGCTGCCGCCTGATCGCACGCGGCGAGCACGCAGGCGAGGGAAGCCATCGCCGCGCCCGTCACCTGCGGGCGGCCGCTCCACCCCGATGGTCGAGGAGAGCAGGTCCGCCAGCGCGGCGGGATCGTCGATGGCGGTGAGGTCGACGAACCACTCCCCACAGCGTCCCGAGATCCCGCCGCCGGATCTTCCATGCACCGGTGCAGGATTCCGGTATGCCACAGAGACGTGGTGCTCCGGATCGTTGCCCCGGCGGACCGCAGGTGGCCGACTCTCTTGACACAACCTCCACCACGGAATGTAGAATCGTCGGCGTTGGGATGCTGGAGAAGAAGCCACCGGGACGGCGAACGATCACATGCCTGTCGGGAGGTGATCGCCTGAATAGGCCTCAAGGCCTCGTCATCGAACCGGGACCGGGGCTCGGCCACCATGGCCGGGCCCCGGTCATGTCTGTCACGGCCGGGATGCCGACGAGTTCGCGGTTGCCGGTCCGGCCGAGGATGCGGTCCACCAGGGTCCAGGGGCGATGAGATGCGTGCTGGCTCTCAGCGCCGTAGTTGACGGCCTTGGTGGCAGCCGCGCGCAGGTGCCGGATCCGGGTCAGGTCGTCAGGCCGCATACAGCTGGCGGGCGGTCGATGTGACCTCATCCCGGAAGTACGGACTGAGGTCCTCGGACGTCCGGAGCTCGACCGGTCGTCCGAGGGCGTCCTCGAGCTCGAGCTCCATCTGCGCCAGATGGAGCAGGCCGGGTGTGTGTCGGGGGTCGAAGTCGACGAGGAGGTCGACGTCGTTGTCAGGACCGAAGTCGTCGCGCAGGGCGGAGCCGAACAGTGCGAGGCGTCGGATTCCGTGGCGGCGGGCGAACGCGACGAGGAAGGTCTCGTCGAGGGACAGGCCCGGTCGCAGATGCACGTGGTCATCATGCCGCGACCCACGGAAGGATCCGGCCGGGGGACGAGCGCGATGCCCCACGGCTGGCCATACCGGTCTTGTTCACCGTGGGACTGGTGATCCACATGAGCACCCGGCGCAGGCAGCAGGAGGTCGCTGCGGCCGCAACCGCCGAGGCGAACAACCCTTCCCGCGAGGCATGACGCCCGTCCCGCCTAGGGTCCCGTAGTCCTCCCGAGCGCGATGGCGATCGGTCCCGCGCCTGCGTCACCGGTCAACGGTGACTGAGCGTTCAATGACGCTGTCCCGGGTGACCTCATCACTACTGGACATCGGGTCTCCTCACGGTCGCAACGGTGCGGTGGCGCTTCGGAACGGGTGCGAGATCCGTGCCCGACGCGGAATCGGGGGTCTGCCGAAGTGCCGGGGGACTCCCGTTCAGCTGGTCTACTCGACCGCCGTGAACGCCGAAGCGGCGTTGAGGATGATCGTGCCAGCGTCGGCTGCGGCACTCTTGTTCGTTCCGGCACCACTGTTGACTCGTCCGGTACGCCATCGCACGCGGAGCGGGGGATCCGGGCTTGTCAGGGAGTCTTGTGCCAGTGCGATTCACAGCTGGAGCCGTCCTCCCGCCTGCTCGATCGCGACCCGCAAGGTCTCCTTCGCGTTCTGTCGTGATCGATGATCACTCGATTCACCGCGACGAGCTCACCGCGCTCCACGTCCGCGAGGAACACCCGATGCGTTCCGCCCGCGACGACCTCGCGGACGCGACATTCGAGGATGGCGAGCGCCCGGCACGCCGGTTCGTCGTGCTTCGACCGAGACGCCGATGGACTGTCTCACTCCGGCTCGAGTTCGATGCGGGGGTACTCCGGTCGCCACATGGCCTGGTGGACCTGTTCGATCGGGTTGTGCAGGGGGACCTGGGCCAGTCCCTCGCGCTCCGCGGCCTGCGCGACCGCGATCGCGACGGCGGCCGACACCGGCCGCAGGTCGTCGACGGGCGGCAGCAGCGCCGATCCGCGGGTCGTGGCGTCCGAGAGCCGAGCGACCGCGTCCGCCGCCGCGGCGATCATCGGCTCGGTGATGCGGCTGGCCCGCGCGACGGTGACACCCAGCCCGAGACCGGGGAAGACGAGGGCGTTGTTCGCCTGCGCGATGGAGTACACGCCGTTGTCGTGCTGGACCGGTTCGAAGGGGCTGCCGGTCGCGACGAGGGCCCGACCGTCGGTCCACCGGATGAGGTCCTCGGGCACGGCTTCGCACTTCGACGTCGGGTTCGACAGCGGCATGATGATGGGCCGCTCGGTGTGCGCCGCCATCTGTCGGACGATCGCCTCGGTGAACGCGCCCGCCTGGGTCGAGGTGCCGATCAGCATCGTCGGCCGGGTCTGTTCGACGACGTCAGCCAGGCCGACGGCACCCCGCTCGGCGCCGGGCCAGCCCGAGACCTCGGCTGCCGATCGCGCGTAGGGCGCTTGGAAGTCGCGCAGTCTGGGTGAGTCGTCAACGAGCAAGCCGCGGCTGCCCAAGGCGTAGATGCGGCTGGTGGCATCCTCGTGAGACAGCCCTTCGTCGACCATCACGTCGCGGATCATGTCGGCGATGCCGAGCCCGGCGGTACCGGCGCCGTGGATGACGATGCGTTGGTCGCGCATGCGGCTGCCCGCGGCCCGCGTCGCCGACAACGCTGCGGCGAGCACGACGGCCGCGGTGCCCTGCATGTCGTCGTTGAAGGTGCAGACCCGGTCGGCGTAGCGGTTCAGGATGCGCCGGGCGTTGCTCGCTCCGAAGTCCTCCCAGTGCAGCATCGCGTGCGGGAAGAGCTTCGAGACCGCGGCGACGTAGGCGTCGATGAGGCGGTCGTAGCGTTCGTCCTGCACCCGGGCGTGCCGGGCGCCGAGGTACATCTCGTCATTGAGCAAGGCGAGGTTGTCGGTGCCCATGTCCAGCACGACAGGGATGACGCGGCGCGGGTGGATGCCCGCTGCCGCGGTGTAGACGGCGAGCTTGCCGATGGCGATCTCGATGCCGCCCACGCCCTGGTCCCCGATGCCCAGGATCCCCTCGGAGTCGGTGGCGACCAGCAGGTCGACGTCATCGGCGTCCATGCCGGTGTTGCGCAGCGCCGTCTCGACGTCCTCGGGATGGTCGACCGACAGGTACACAGCTCCGCGCGGGCGACGGTACTCGTGGCTGAAGCGTTCGATCGCCAGCCCCACCGTCGGGGTGTAGACGATCGGCAGCATCTCGGCGATGTGCTCGGACAGCAGCCGGTAGAAAAGCACCTCGTTGCGGTCGCGCAGGTTGGCCAGGTACACCCACTTGGAAAGCGGGGCGCGCTGCGCGCTGTACTGCGCGTAGGTGCGGCGAACCTGCCCGTCGATCGTCGAGACGCCGTCGGGCAACAGGCCGGTCAACCCCAACGCCCGGCGCTCCGCCTGGGAGAACGCGGTGCCCCGGTTGATCGTCGGATTGGCGAGCACGGCCGCGCCCCGGATGTGGATCCGCGCTGCCGTGCCCTCAGGCGTGCGGACGAGCTCGAAGGGCTCCGTGTCCATCGTTCTCCTCACGTCGTTGTGTGGATCCGGGCCGATGTCAGGTGCCGCGTGGCACCTCAGCCAGCTGCGCTGCGTCCTCGGACGATGGTGCCGCTCACCTCACCGAAGCCGATGGACGCGCCGCCCCGGCCCCGGGCGCGGGCGGTGATCGTCACCGTGTCGCCGTCCTCCAGGAACGTGCGGGTGGCGCCGTCGTCGAGGCGCAGCGGCTCGGACCCGTTCCAGCTCATCTCGATGAACGACCCGCGCTGGTCGGCGTCGGGCCCGGAGATCGTGCCGGAGGCGTAGAAGTCGCCGGAGCGTAACGAGGCGCCGTTCACAGTCATGTGGGTCAACATCTGCTCGGGTGACCAGTATATGCGTCCGTACGGCGGGCGGGACACGACCTGTCCGTTGAGCCGCACCTCCAGCGCCACGTCCAGGCCGCGGTCGGCATCCCCACGCAGGTAGGGCAACGGTTCGGGGTCGCGCACCGGCGGCGGGGTCCGCGCCTCCTCCAGGGCGTCGAACGGCACGACCCACGGCGACACCGAGGTGGCGAAGCTCTTGCCCAGGAACGGGCCGAGCGGCACGTACTCCCACGACTGGATATCGCGGGCGCTCCAGTCGTTGACCAGAACGACCCCGAACAGGTGCTCGGGAGCCTGATCGAGCGCGACCGGCTCGCCCAGCCGCGTGCCGGGGCCGACGACGAAGCCGAGCTCGGCCTCGATGTCGAGCCGCCTGCTCGGTCCGAACGTCGGCGCCGGGTCCGCGGGGGCCTTCCGCTGGCCAGAGGGACGGACGACCGGCGTACCCGACGCCACGACGGTGCCCGCGCGGCCGTGGTAGCCGATCGGGATCCACTTCCAGTTGGGGGTGAGCGCGGCCTGGTCCGGGCGGAACATCCGGCCGAGGTTCGAGGCGTGGTCCTCGGAGGCGTAGAAGTCCACGTAGTCCCCGACCTCGAACGGCAGATGCAGGACTACGTCCGCGGCAGCAACGAGGTGCGGCTGCACCGCGGAGCGGTGCCGGTCCTCGGTCAACAGCTCGGTGATCCGCGAACGCACCTCACGCCACCGGCTGCGGCCTTGGGCGAGGAGGCGGTTGAGGGTCGGCTCGGCGAACGCGGGATCGTCCAACACCGGGGCGAGGTCGAGCACCTGCTCGCCGATGGCAACGCCGATCCGCGGAGCGCCGCCATGGGTCGAGAAGGCCCCGTAAGGCACAGCCCGGCGGTCGCCTTGAACGCCACGTCGGCCTCGACCGCCGCGACGAGGAACGCCGCCAGCTGGGCTGCCGTGGGGAACGCCGCCGCCTCCAACCCTCCGCAGCGGACCTTCGCCCACAGCCCACGATCCCCGACCGCGGCCAGGGCTTCCTCCCACCCCGCCGTTGCGGGCGAGAGCTCGACGCAGGTGTGCGCCCCGTCCCGCTCACCGGTGGCGGCGAGGATGCGGTCGACCGCCGCGTGCGGCTCCCCCTCGGGGAGCCGGAGCTCGACGGTCTCCAGCGTCAACCGGTGATCGTCGTCCACGACGGCTGGCAGTCCGTGATCAGTCCGATCCGCCAGTGCTCGTCGGGCCTCAGCCGAGCGCGGAGCGTGCCGGATTCGACGTAGACGCACTCGTCGCCGATGGCGTTGCGGTAGAGCGGTGAGGGGCGGTCCGCGGCGAACTAGGAGATGCGGATGTCGCCGTTGGTATCCGCGCCGGTGTGGGTGCGGCAGTCCTCTGACCTGGTGCCCCCGGCAGGAATCGAACCTGCGACACACGG
>CAVSJZ010000091.1:0-220625 GCA_963728105.1 uncultured Actinomycetota bacterium
CCGGGCGACCGGCTCGTCGAGTACGCCGACTCGCCCGCGCACGCGCGGTTCCTCACCCGCGAGCTGATCCCGCGGCTGGAGGCCGAGCTGCCGCTCGTCGGGCAGCGGTCGGGACGGTGCCTGCTGGGCTCCAGCTTCGGCGCCATCGCCTCGCTCTCGGCCGCGTACCGCTCGCCCGGCACCTACGGCACGCTCGCGCTGATGTCCGGCTCGTTCGTGTTCACCGACATCGCCGGGGCCGACCACGGCGGCGGCCCGGTGTTCGACCCGGTCGTGCGGTTCGTCAACCGCTACCGGGCCAGGCCGCGGCGCGTCGCGGACCGCCTGTTCGTCAGCTGCGGCGTCTTCGAGCCGCTGATCACGCCCAACCGATCGATGGTCCCGACGTTCGAGTCCACGGGCATGACCGTGCGCTTCCTGCAGACCCGCGACGGCCACACCTGGGAGAACTGGCGCGACAGCCTCCGCGACGCGCTCTCGTTCGGCTATCCGGGGCCCCAGAAACTGGTGTACGAGTAGCCGGTCTACGAGTTGCCGGTCCGCTTCAGCAGATCCTTGTGGACGGCGGTCGCCTCCTTGGCCAGCGCGTCCTCGTCGACGGTGAGCAGGTGGTCGCGCTCGACGACGGGCACGCCGCCGACGAGCAGCAGCTCCAGTGGCGGCGGGGCCCCGAGCAGCAGCGCGGCGACCGGGTCGGCGATGTCGGCGTGGGCGAGGCCGTCGAGCCGCCAGAGCGCCAGGTCGGCCAGCTTGCCCGGCTCGATCGAGCCGATCTCGTCGGCCCGGCCCAGGACCGTCGCGCCGCCCATCGTCGCGATCTCCAGCGCGTCCCGGACGGCCAGCGCGCGGGGGCCGCCGCGGGCGCGCGCGAACAGCAGCGCGTGCCGCGCCTCCTCCAGGAGGCTGCCGGCCTCGTTGCTGGCCGCGCCGTCGACGCCGAGCCCGACGGGCACGCCGGCGGCCCGCAGGTCGGCCGTCCGCGCGATCCCGGCCCCGAGCCGGGCGTTGGACGACGGGCAGTGGGCGACGCCGGTCCGGGTCGCGGCCAGCGTCGCGATCGCCGGGTCGTCGAAGTGGATGCCGTGGGCGAACCAGACGTCGTCGCCGGTCCAGCCGAGGCGCTCGACGTACTCCAGCGGCGTGCAGCCGTGGTGCTCGCGGCACCAGTCCTCCTCGTCGCGGGTCTCGGCGAGGTGGGTGTGCAGGCGTACGCCGCGGCGGCGGGCGAGGTCGGCGGCGTCGCGCAGCAGCTCGGGCGTCACCGAGAACGGCGAGCACGGCGCGAGCGCGACGCGCAGCATCGAGCCCGGCGACGGGTCGTGCCAGCGGTCGATGGCCGCCTCGGACGCCGCGAGGACGGCGTCGCGGTCCTCGACGACCGAGTCCGGCGGCAGCCCGCCCTGGCTTCTGCCGAGGTCCATCGAGCCGCGCGTCGGGTGGAACCGCAGGCCGACCTGCCGCGCCGCCGCGATCTCGGCCCCGAGCAGGTCGCCGCCGCCGGCCGGGAACACGTAGTGGTGGTCGGAGCTGGTCGTGCAGCCGGTGCGGGCGAGCCAGCCCAGCGCGCCGGTCGCGGCGACGTGCACGGCGTGCTCGTCGATCCCGGCCCAGACCGGGTAGAGCGAGGTCAGCCACTCGAACAGCGTCGCGTCCACCGCGAGGCCGCGGGTGACCCACTGGTAGAGGTGCTGGTGGGTGTTGACGAAGCCCGGGGTCAGCAGGCAGCCGCGGCCGTCGACGACGCGGGTGTCGGCCCCGCCGGCGGCGGCGCTGCTCCCGTCGCCGCCCCCGTCGCCGACCGCGGCGATCCGCCCGTCCTGCACGACGACCGTGCCCGACGGCAGCTCCGGCCCGGTGATGGTCGCGACGTGGGCGCCCTCGATCACCAGCCGGCTCACGCGCGGACCTGCCACGCGGCCGCGGCGCGCCGGGGGGTGGATGTCCGCATGCGCTCAGGCCGCCTTCCGGTCGTCGTTGCGGTGCCGGGGTCGCGGCACGTCGGGCCGTCACGGCCGGGGCGGGCCGCCCCGGGGGCGGCGCTGCCGCGGACATCATCGACGGGAGCGGCCGCGCGCGCCACCCCCGGGGCGCGCTCAGTGCTCCCGCAACGCGTCGCGCCTGGCCGCCGATGTGCGGCCCCCGGCGCGCGGGCCCAAACCGGCCGGCGCCGCCTCGCCGCCGTCGCCGCTCGGGAGGAGGCTCGTCGCCATGCTGCTCGACGGGGTCAACCACATCGCCTGGATCTCGAAGGACGTGGCCCGGCTCGGCCGGTTCTACGCCGAGGTGTTCGAGGCCGAGGTCGGTCCCACCAGGCCGCACGGGCAGGAACCCGGCGAGACGATGACCGTCATCCGGATCGGACCGCGCACCGAGCTCAACATCGTCACGATCGAGGGCAACACCGAGCCGGACCGCCAGACGCCGATGTGGGGGCGCGGCCGGATCGACCACATCGGCCTGCAGGCCGCCGGCCCGGAGGCGTTCGCCAGCATCCGGGAGCGGCTGGTCGCGGCCGGGGCGAGCGACGGCACCGTCAACGACTTCGGCGGCCCCTACAGCGTGTTCTTCCGCGACCCCGACGGGCTCGAGGGCGAGGTCCTGCTCGTCAAGCCGTCGGGGTGACGGCCGACCGGTAGCCCGCCATCGCCTCGACCAGCCCGGCGGGCGCGTCGGCGCGGAAGGCGACGGATCGGGCACGATGTGGGCCGGAGGCCGGGTCGACGACGCGCCGGCCGGTGCGGAGGGATGTCGTGAGCGAACTGCACGCCGTGCTCGACCCGGCGACCGAGGAGCAGGTGACCCTCGTCGAGCAGCCCGACGGGGCCGCGACGGACGAGGCCATCGCCCGGGCCGCCGCCGTCCGCGCGAGCTGGGCCGCGGTCAGCCCGGGGGACCGGGCGAGGCTGCTGCGCCGGTTCGCCGACACGGTGGACGCCCACGTCGAGGAGCTGGCCGCCCTCGAGGTGCGCAACGCCGGCCACACCATCGGCAACGCGCGCTGGGAGGCCGGCAACGTCCGCGACGTCCTGCACTACTACGCGGGCGCGCCCGAGCGGCTCTTCGGCCGCCAGATCCCGGTGCCCGGCGGCGTCGACCTGACGTTCCAGGAGCCGGTCGGGGTCGTCGGGGTGATCGTGCCATGGAACTTCCCGATGCCCATCGCCGGCTGGGGGTTCGCGCCGGCGCTCGCGGCCGGCAACCCGGTCGTCCTCAAGCCCGCCGAGCTCACGCCGCTGACGGCCGTGCGGATCGGCGAGCTGGCCCGCGAGGCCGGGCTGCCCGAGCACGTGTTCCAGGTGCTGCCCGGGCGCGGTTCGGTCGTCGGGCGACGCTTCGTCGAGCACCCGGACGTGCGCAAGGTCGTGTTCACGGGCTCGACGGCGGTCGGCCGGCAGGTGATGGAGGGGTGCGCGGCCCAGGTCAAGCGCGTGACCCTGGAGCTCGGCGGCAAGAGCGCCAACATCGTCTTCGCCGACGCCGACCTGGAGCAGGCCGCCGCGACCGCGCCGTACGGGGTCTTCGACAACGCCGGGCAGGACTGCTGCGCCCGGTCGCGGATCCTGGTGGAGGCCGGCGTCTTCGACCGGTTCCTGGAGCTGCTCGAACCCGCCGTCCAGGGCGTCAAGGTCATGGCGCCGGGGGAGGCCGACGCCGAGATGGGCCCGCTCGTGTCGGCCGGCCGGCGCGCGACGGTGCGGTCCTTCGTCGAGGACGCCGACGAGCCCGTCGACGTCGCGTTCCGCGGCTCCGCCCCGTCCGGCAAGGGGTTCTGGTACCCGCCGACGGTCGTGCTGCCCCGCTCCGCGGCCGACCGGGTGTGGCGCGAGGAGGTCTTCGGGCCCGTCGTCGCCGTCATGCCCTTCACCGACGAGGCCGACGCCGTCGCCAAGGCCAACGACACGGAGTACGGGCTGTCGGGGTCGATCTGGACCCGGGACGTGGGCCGGGCCCTGCGCGTCGCGCGCGGCGTCGAGAGCGGCAACCTGTCGGTCAACTCCCACTCCTCGGTGCGGTACTGGACGCCGTTCGGCGGCTTCAAGCGCTCCGGCCTCGGCCGCGAGCTGGGTCCCGACGCGCTCGACGCCTTCACCGAGACCAAGAACGTCTTCATCGCGACGGGCTGACCGCGCCCCTGCGGCCGGCGGCCGCGCGTCCTATCGTGGGCCGATGGCGTGGCGCCGCGTCCGCAAGGAGCTGGTCCGCCGGGCGCAGCAGGGCCTCGACTCGCCCGAAGAGCCGGTGCGCGCGACGGCCGAGGAGCGGATCGCGTTCCTGCGCCGGCACCTGGAGGAGCTGGTCTGTGAGCTCCACTGCCGCCGTGGCCACACGGTCCTGCGGACCGTGCCGCAGATCGCGAGGGCCATGCGGTCGGCGCGCCGCGCGTGGGTGTCCCTCGACCGGTGACGGCCGGGGCCGGGCGGGTCAGGCCGCCTGCCGCAGCTGCGCCACGACCTGCTCTGCGTCGTCCCGCGACGTCGCGGCCGGGGGCGAGCCCCACATCCGCCGCCCGTTCGGCTCCTGCAGGAACCACAGCGACACGACGCCGATCAACCCGGCGATGATCAGGTAGTAGGCCGGCCAGTTGAGGTCGCCCGTCGCGCCGACCAGTGCCCCGACGACGAACGACGTCGTCCCGGCGAACAGCGACACCGACACGTTGAACGAGATCGACAGCCCGCCGCCGCGGACCTCGGTCGGGAACAGCGAGGGCAGCGTCGAGGGCATCGTGGCGCTGAAGCAGATCAGCAGGATTCCCATGATCATCAGTCCGGTGAAGATCCAGATCGTGCTCTCGGTGCGGATCAGCAGGATCATCGGCAGGCCGAGGACCACGAGCCCGACCGCGCCGAACCACGCGATGGGCTTGCGCCCGATGCGGTCCGACAGCCTGCCGATCAGCGGGATCAGGACGAGCGCCACCACCATGACCACGATCTGGACGACCTGCGACGTGGTCGAGGTGTCCGCCGTCGAGCCCTGCAGCTTCGGCATCGTCTCCGTGACGTAGGTCGGCATGTACGACGTGAGCATGTAGTTGGTGACGTTCCAGACCAGCACCAGGCCCATGCACACGAGCATGAACGGCCACAGCCGCAGCAGCCGCCTGAACTCGTGCGGCGCGCGCTGGGCCTTCTCGCGTTCCTCCGCCTCCTGCTCGAGCGCGGCGAACGCCGGGGTGTCGGCCAGCCGGGCCCGCAGGTAGACCCCGACCAGGCCCAGCGGCAGCGCGACGAAGAACGGGATCCGCCAGCCCCAGGCCAGCAGCTGGTCGTTGGTGAACGCGGCGTCGGCGACCGTCACCACGATCGCCCCGAGCAGGTAGCCGCAGAACGTGCCGAACTCCAGCCAGCTGCCGAGGAAGCCGCGCCGGCGGTCCGGGGCGTACTCGGCGATGAACGTCATCGCGTTGCCGTACTCGCCGCCGGTGGAGAACCCCTGCACGAGCCGCGCCACGAGGAGCAGGATCGGCGCCCACACCCCGATCGTCCGCTCGTCGGGGATGCAGCCGATGGCGAACGTGCCGAGCGCCATCAGGATCATCGTCGTCGCGAGCACCCTCGTGCGCCCGATCCGGTCGGCGAGCGGGCCGAAGAACAGGCCGCCGATCGGCCGGATGAGGAACGCGACGGCGAACAGGCCGAACGTCGCGATGGTCCCGACGGTCTCGTCGAGCCCGGAGAAGAACACCTGGCGGATGGTCGGCTCGAAGTAGGCGTAGACGCCGAAGTCGTACCACTCGGTGATGTTGCCGATCGCGGCGGCGCCGATGGCCCGGCGGATCACGCTGGGCTCGGTGACCAGCACCTCGTCGACCTGCCACGTCCGGGGCGCCTCGCGCGGGACCAGCACGGCCATGGCGGCGACCTCCTCACCGGGCGGAGCCCCCGCTGCCGCCCCGGCGACCACCGAGTTCCGGCCGGTGCAGGAGCCGCGTGCGGACGCGGCCGGCCGGCCTGTGGATCGCCGTTGTCGCACCGTACGGCGGGTGCCGGCGTCACGCAGGACCCCGGACCCGGATCGTCGCGGAACCGTCAGTGAACGAGCGCGTGCAGAACGACGAACAGGGCCAGCAGGACCGGCAGGCCGGCCGCGACCGCGCCGACGAGGAGCGGTGCCGGTCCGCCCACGGCGCCAGCAGGGCCGCGGCGAGCACCGGGAACACGATGAGCACGAGGATCATCGTCACGAAGTTCATCCACGTGAACACGGGCATCCGGACCATCGTCATGCCCGGCGCGCGCATGCAGACGATCGTGGTGATGAAGTTGACGGCGCCCAGGATCGTGCCGAGGCCGCCCATGGTCAGCCCGATGATCCACAGGTCGCTGCTGGCACAAGGCCCGCACGACGTGCGGCCAACGGCCCTGTCGGGGCGCGGGCCCGAGCGGGACGGTCGGTCCACGCGGGCGCCGAGCTGCCCGGAGCCGACCCCGAGGAGCCACGGTGGAGAACGTCCTGCCGGCCGGAGCCGTCGACGCGGCCGCCGCGGCCCAGCCGGTCCACACGATCATGACGAGCCCGCCGCCGGTCGTCGAGCCGCACGACGCGCTCCGCGACGTGGCGCGGGAGCTCGTGACGGGCGCGTCCGGCGCCGCGCTGGTGGTGGGGCCGCTGGGCGCCGTGGGCATCGTGTCCGACCGGGACGTGAGCGTGGTGGCGGGCTTCGGCGGCGGCGGCGACGAGCCGGTGCGCACCGTGATGTCGACGACGATCGTCGCCGCGGCCCCGACCGACACGATCGGGGCGGTCGGGCGCCTGATGGTCGACGAGCAGGTGCGGCACGTCGCCGTCCGGTCCGGGACCGAGATCGTCGGGCTCGTGTCCGTCCTCGACGTGCTCGCCGCCCTGCTCGCCTGACGGGGATCGCCAGGGTTACGGCGGCGCCTGGCTCGCGACGTGAAGCGTCCGGAACTCGTGTCGGCGCAGGAGCCGCAGCACGGCGGCGGCCGGCCAGCCGAAGGCGCGCAGACCCTCCGCCGCGGGGCACGGGGAGACCGCGTCGACCGGGTACTCCGTGCCGCGGTGCAGGACGGTGCACCCTCCGGCGGCGACGACGTTGCGGTACCAGTCGACGTCCGGCCCGTAGGTCAGCTCGGCGACGAACCCGCCGTCGACCCCGGCCAGGATCAGCGGGGTCTCGTAGACCCGCCCGCTGCGCCGCCCGACGTGGCGGACCACGCTGAACGGGCCGCGGCCCGCCCGCGCCATCCGCAGCGTCACGCGGTTGAGGGTGCGGTTCAGCAGCCGCAGGAAGCGGCGGCGCGGGCTCACCGCACCCGGGTCGCGGACGCCGTGGGCTCCGCGACGGCCGGATGCGCGGGCCGGTCGCGGTCCGGGTCGGCGTCCTGACCGGGCCGGTCGGTACGGACCGCGTCGGGCTGGGTCCGGTCGGTCCGGGTCCACCGGTGGACGAGGGCCGCGACGGCGATCAGGGTCGGGACCTCGCCGATCATCCAGGCGAGCACCGCGCCCCGCCGCTGGTCGGCGAGCAGGTCGGGGACGTAGGGGAGCCGCAGCGAGGTGAAGAACGGCGCGGCGACGGGCTGCGCGCGGCTCAGCAGCCAGCTCGCGAACGCCGCGTGCAGGCCCATCACCGCGAACACCATGACGATGCGCGCGATCGGGGGCAGGCCGCGCTCGCCGCGGTCGTGGCCGAGCACCGGCCAGTACAGGGCCAGGCCGGTGCCGAGGAAGACCGTCTGCATGCTCAGGTGCGCCCAGTGCTGCTGCGCGATGGCCTCGTAGTAGCCCGTCGCGTACAGCCCGAAGAGGCTGACCGCCACCGCGAGCCAGGCCACCAGCGGGAACCGGACCAGCCGGACGGCCGGGCTGTCGAGCAGGTCGAGGATCCGCACGCGGGCGCCGGGCCCGGACAGCTCCAGTGCGAGGCTCACGCCGTGGCCCAGCACGAGCAGCACGGGGACGAGGGTCGCCAGCAGCATGTGCTGGACCATGTGCACGCTGAACACGGCCGGTCCGTACGCGCCGAGCCCGGAGCTGGTGGCCAGCAGCAGGACGGCGCACCCCGCCAGCCAGGACACCGTGCGGCCCGCGGGCCAGTGGCCGCCGGCCCGGCGCACGTGCGCGACGCCCCAGAGGTACCAGGCGGCCGCCAGCGCCGCGACCGTGCCGAACAGCGTGTCCCAGCGCCAGAACGTGGCCAGGTCGAGCGCGGTGAGGTGCGGCGGCAGCTCGTAGCCGATCAGGTAGACCTCGCGGCTGACGTCGACCGTCTGGTCCGGCGGGAAGACCCGGACCAGCGCGGTCCCGGCGCCCGACGCCGCGGCCAGCACGACGCACTCGACGGCGAGCAGGCCCAGCGCGGCGCGGGGGCCGCCCCGGCTGGACACGGCCGTCGAGCGGCGCAGCACCACCCCGGCCGGGACCAGCAGCACCGTGCTCAGCACGAGCAACAGCCCGTAGCCGCTGGTCAGCAGCGCGCCCGGGCCGATCTGGACGGCCGCCGTGACCAGGCCGGAGCTCGCCACGACCAGCAGGCAGACCGTCGCCAGCACGCCGTGGCGCCGCAGTGCCGCGTCGGCGCGGGACCCGCGGCGCCCGAGGTGCACGGCGACCGCCAGCGCGCTGCCGAACCAGAGCAGGGCGGCGAGCCCGTGCGCGGTCATCGCGTCGCCGAGGATGTCGTGCGACTGCTCGGCGTTCGTCGAGGTCGTGAGCGTCACCGGCGTGATCGACAGCGCGGCGAGCGCCGTGAGCCCCACGCTGCTGCGCCACGAGAGCGCGATGGCGGCCCAGCAGGCGACGGCCAGCAGGCCCAGCGCCGTCAGCGCCCAACCGGCCGCCGGGGCCAGCACGGCCACGGCGTTCGCGAACACGGCCGGCTGGGCCAGCAGGACCGCGGGGGGCATCGCGAGGTTCTCCGCCACGGTCAGCACCGTCACGACGGCCGCGGCCAGCGCGCCGGCGGCCGCCCACCAGCGGGCGGCGAGCAGCGACCGGTAGCCGTCCGGGCTGACCGTGCCGCCCGGCTCGCCCGGCACGTACACCGAGGCCACCAGGAGCAGCCCGGCCGCCATCGCCGCCGCGCCGAGCGCGACGATGCGGGCCGCCGGGAGCCCGGCGTCGACGACGGGGCCGAGGTCGCCCAGCCCGTACAGCGCGCCGACGCTGGGCGCGAGCAGCCCGACCGCGCCGCCGCCCACCAGGGCCGTCACGCCGAGGAGGCCGGCGACGGGGCCCCACCGACCCGCCGGGTGGCTGCGCCTCATCCGCTCGCCGACCGGGGGGAGAAGCGGCGCAGCCGCAGGCTGTATGACACGACGAACACCGACGACAGCGACATCGCCGCGCCCGCGACCAGCGGGCTCAGCAGGCCGACCGTGGCCAGCGGCAGGGCGGCCACGTTGTAGGCGAACGCCCAGACGAGGTTGGTGCGGATCGTGGCGTGCGTGCGCCGCGCCAGCTGCACGGCGTCGGCGACGACGAGCAGGTCGTCGCGGCCCAGCACGATGTCGGCCGCCTCGATCGCGGCGTCGGTGCCGCGCCCGATCGCCATGCCGAGGTCGGCGCCGGCGAGCGCGGCGGCGTCGTTCACGCCGTCGCCGACGACCGCGACGGCGTGCCCCTGCGCCTGCAGGGCGGCGACGACCTCGGCCTTGCCCTCCGGCAGCACTTCGGCCCGCACGTCGTCGATCCCGACCTCGGCCGCGACGGCGGCGGCGGTCCGCGCGTTGTCGCCAGTCAGCAGGACGGGGCGCAGCCCGAGCTCGCGCAGGCGGGCGACGGCGGCGGCGCTGGTCGGGCGGACCCGGTCGGCCACCGCGAGCAGCCCGCGCGCGGCGCCGTCCCAGCCGACCGCGACGACCGTCGCGCCCTTCTCCTCCCACGCCCGTTGCGGGGCCGCGAGCTCGTCGGGCACGGTCCAGCCGCGCTCGCGCAGCAGGGCCGTCCGGCCGACCACGACCTCGCGGCCGGCCACCTCCGCGCGGGCCCCGAGGCCCGGCAGCGCGGCGAAGCCGGTGATCGCGGCCGCACCGTCCGGGACGGCCGCGGTCACCGCGGCGGCGATCGGGTGCTCCGACCCGGCCTCGACCGCGGCGGCCGCGGCCAGCAGCGCGTCCGGGTCCTGGCCGGGCGCCGGCAGCACCTCGACCAGGGTCATCGCGCCGTCGGTGAGCGTGCCCGTCTTGTCCAGCACGACGGTGTCGACGCGGCGGGTCGACTCGAGCGCCTGCGGGCCCTTGATGAAGACGCCGAGCTGCGCGCCGCGACCGGTGCCGACCAGCACCGCGGTCGGCGTGGCCAGGCCCAGCGCGCAGGGGCACGCGACCACGAGCACGGCCACCGCCGCCGTGACCGCCGACCCGACGGGCAGGCCGACCAGCAGCCGCACCACCAGCGTCAGCGCCGCGAGGACCAGCACGGCCGGCACGAACACCGACGCGACCCGGTCGGCGAACCGCTGCGCCGCGGCCTTGCCCTCCTGGGCCCGCTCGACCAGGCGCGTCATCCGGGCCAGGTGGGTGTCGGCACCGACCCGGGTGGCCCGCAGCACCAGCCGGCCGCCGCGGTTCACGGTGCCGCCCACCACGGTGTCGCCCACGGTGACCTCGCGCGGCACCGGCTCGCCGGTGACCGTGCTCGTGTCCAGCGCCGAGGCGCCCTCGACGACGACGGCGTCGGTCGCGAGCGTCTCGCCGGGACGCACCACGAACAGGTCGTCGACGAGCAGCTCGGTGACCGGCACCCGCGCGGCGACGCCGTCGCGGAGGACCTCGACGTCCTTGGCGCCCAGCTCCAGCAGGGCCCGCAGCGCCGCTGACGCGGACCGCTTGGCCCTGGCCTCGAAGTACCGGCCGGCCAGCAGGAACGTCGTGACGCCCACGGCCACGTCGAGGTAGAGCGCGTGGTCGCCGCCGGAGAGCACCGTGAGCCCCTGGCCGAGGCCCGGGGTCACCGGGCCCCCGCGGACCATGACCCACAGCGACCAGCCGCTGGCGGCGAGGATGCCCATCGAGACGAGGGTGTCCATCGAGAAGCCGCCGTGGCGCAGCCCGCGCGCCGCCGCCCGGTGGAACGGCCATGCGCACCACCCGACGACGGGCCCGGCCAGCACGAGCAGCACCCACTGCCAGCCCGGGAAGCGCAGCTCCGGGAACAGCGACAGGGCGAGCGAGAGGTCGGCGACGGGCACGGCGAGCACGGCGGCCGCCGCGAGCCGCCGCCGCAGGTCGGTCACCCGGGCCGCGCCGTCACCCGGGGCCGCGCGGTCGCGCCGCGCGAGGTCGTCGACCCGCCGCGCGCTGTAGCCGGCCTTCTGCACCTGCTCGACGAGGACGCGCGGGTCGACGTCGGGCCCGGTCGCGACCCGCGCCCGCTCGGTGGCGTAGTTGACGGTCGCGCGGACGCCGTCGAGCTTGTTGAGCTTGCGCTCCACGCGGGCGGCGCAGGCGGCGCAGGTCATGCCGCCGACGACGATCTCGTAGTCGCGCTCGCCCGCTGGGCGCTCCCGGTCCCGGCCGGGTGCCCGCTCAGCAGTGCTCATCCGCCTGTGCCCTGTCGCCCGTGCTCATTCCACAGCGCTCATCCGGCGCGTTCCCCTCCGCCTCCGCCGTCCGGCCCGTCGCCGCGGTGCAGTGCCGCCAGCCGGGCGTTGTACGCCTGCAGCGCCGCGTCGTCGTCGTCGACGACGGTCGCGTCCTCCATGGTGCCGCCTCCGAGCACCGTCTGCCGCCGCACCCCCTCCAGCCAGCTGCCGAGGCCCTGCTCGGCCGCGGGCGCGCGGCCCCACTGGAGGCCGACGACGATCAGCAGCAGCATCATCAGGCCGTCGCCGCCCCACCACATGACGGCGCCCGCGAGGTTCTGGTCGACCAGCGCCGACGGGCCCCATCCGGGGTGGGCCGTCGCGTAGCCGGGCGCGAGCGGCCGGCTGGTGAGCATGAGGACGACCCCGGTGAGCGTGTCCACGCCCATGGCCAGGACCAGGACCGCGAACCGCAGCAGGTAGGGCAGCGAGCGCCGGCCGGAGTACGGGCCGGCGTCGGAGCCGATCAGGGGCAGGAACAGCAGGTAGCCCGTGACGAGGTAGAGCGCCTCCTCGGCGGCGCGCACCGCCGGGTCGGCGAGCGCGACCTCCTGGAACCCCGTCAGGTGGGTCAGCACCACGACCGCCGCGTAGACCGCCAGTGCCGGGAGCGGCGAGGTGAGCAGCCGCAGCGTGCGGGACCCCCCGGGCGCCCACGGGCCGCCCGAGCCCCCGCTGCACCAGCCGGATCGGCTGCGCCCACACCAGCAGCACCGGCACCACCATGATCAGCGCCAGGTGCTGGACCATGTGCACCCAGAACAGGACGTCGCCGTAGACCGCGACCGGCCCGTTCAGCGAGACGACCATGACGGCGACCGCGCCGCACCAGGCCAGGAGGCGAGGCCACGGCCAGCCGCCCGCCCGGACCGCCAGCGCGACGACCGCGAGCGTCGCGAGGAGCATGATCGCGTCCCAGGCCGGTGACCAGCGCCAGGCGGCGAGCACGTCGGCCACGCCCGGCGCCGCCGGGAGGACTCCCACGCCGCACCTCCGCAACCCACTGACGACGCCGACACTCTACGCGCGGTAGAACGCCCGTGCTCCCCCGCCACCACGCAGACGCGGCCGCGGAGCGACACCGATCCGACGAATCGTGCGGCCCGGTGGAACCGATCGTCCTCCGGCAACGACACTGTCAGTGTGAACTGCCAGGAATGCCGCGAAGTGCTCTCCGCGCGGCTGGACGGCGAGGCGACGGCCGCGGAGGCCGCCGCGGCCGACCTCCACCTCGCCGGCTGCGCCGCGTGCCGCGCGGCCCAGGGGCGGGTCGACCGGGTGACCCGCCTCGTGCGGGCCGCCCCGCCGGAGCCGGCGCCGGACCCCGCCGCGGCGATCCGGGCCGCGCTCGACGCGACCTCGCACCCGGCCGCGGCCGCTCCGCGCTGGGTGGGCGCGGTCCGGGCCACGCTCGGGGCGTTCGCGCGCGGGCTCACGAGCGGCCTCACGGGGCCGCACCCCCACCGGGCGGAGCAGACCGGGCCGGCGACGAGTCCGGTGCGGGCCGCGGCGGACCCGGACCAGTGCTCGAACGCGCTGCCCCTGCACGTCGTCGGATCGGCGCCGTGCGGGTGTGCGGCCAGCTGCCGCTGCGGATGCCAGGACGGCCGGCCCTGCCGGTGCGGGACGCGAGCGGCCTGAGCGCCGTCCCGCGCCGGGCGGTCAGCGGGTGCCGCGTGCCGACCGGCCGGGCCGCCCGGCGCGGCCGTCGCCGCGGCACCCGGTGAGGGGGTCGGCGTCGCCCGTCTCGTCGGGCCCGTCGGCCAGGTGGGCGGCGAGGTCGTCGCGGGCGCGGGCGACCCGGGAGCGGATCGTGCCGACGGGGCACGCGCAGACCTGGGCCGCCTCGGCGTACCCCAGCCCGATCACCTGCGTCAGCACGAACGCCGTGCGCCGGTCGGGCTCCAGCTGCGCGAGCAGGTCCTGCAGCGCCACCGTCTCCGCGACGTCCCCGGGTGCCGCCCACTGCTCGTCGGCGTCCGCGGCCGGCTCGGTCCGCGGGCGGGCCTGCACCCCCCGCAGGTGGTCGGCGGCCACGCGCCGCGCGATCGACAGCACCCACGCCCGCACGGTGGACTCCGCGCGGAAGCCCGGCAGCGACCGGAAGACGCGCACGAACGTCTCCTGAGCGAGGTCCTCGGCGACGCGCCGGTCGGACAGCACGACGAGCAGGCGCCACACCTGCGGGTACGTGGCCCGCGCGAGCTCGGCCGCGGCCTGCCGGTCGCCGCCGCGCGCCTGGAGGGCGAGCGCGGTCAGGGCGGCGTCCTCCAGCATGCGCGTCCCTCCCGGCCCTACCGGCTCGCCCGAGCCGGTACGAGCATAGGCGCCCCCTCCCGCGACGGCCCGCCTCCCGCGACGGCTCCGGCGCGGGGCTCAGGTCGGGGCCGTGCCGACCAGCCGGTGGTGGCCCTCCGGCGTGCGGGCCGTCCGCCCGGTCCGGCCCAGCAGCTCCAGCAGCGGCACGGCCACGCGACGGGACGTGCGCAGCGCCTGCCGCGCCTCGCTGAGCGTGAACTCGGGCCCCAGCCCCGACAGGACGGACAGCGCCCGCGCGTCCGCACCGGGCAGCAGCACGACCCCGTCGGCGATGCGCATCAGCTCACCCGCCCGCACCAGGGTGGCCAGGGCCCGCGGGTCGAGGCCCAGCTCGGCGAGCCGGTCGGCGTCGGGCGCCGCGAAGGGGTCGGCGTCCAGCTCGGCGCGCAGCGCCGCCAGCGCCGACCGCAGCCCGGCTGGCAACCCGGGGTCGCGGGCGGCGGCGACGCGCCCGCCCCGCAGGGCGAGCGAGGTCCCGGCGCCGCGCAGGACGACCTCGACGAGCCGGGCGTCGGGCAGCCCCGCCGCGCGGCGCGCGGCCTCCAGCGGCAGGCCGGGGTCGAGCGGGTCGGCCGCGTCGTGCCGCGCGACCGCCTCGACGAGGGCGGCAGCCGCAGCGGCGGCGCGCTCACGGGCGACGAGCCAACCCGAGGACGCCGGGCCGAGCGCGGCGACGTCGGCCGCCGGTACGCCCATCGCGTGCAGGTCGGCCACCGTGACCAGGCCGCGCCGGGCGAGCTCGCCCGCGGCCGACGCGACGCCGTCCATCCCGGCCAGCTCGCGCCCCCTGGCCGCGGCCGCGCCCCGGCGGCGCAGCTGCGGCGGGCGCACGTCGAGGACGTCCACGCCGGCGGCGATCCGGCGGCGCCCCGGGTCGCGCAGCAGCGCACGGTCGCCGATGCGCAGGGGCAGGGGCCGGCGCAGCCGCAGCCGGGCGGTGTCGGGCCCGAGCGGGCGCAGCCGGGCGGCGGTCGCGGCCGACCCGATGTGCAGGATCAGCTCGGCGGGCAGCTGCCGCGGGTCGACGGGCTCGCCGGCCGGGGAGCGCAGGCGCGCGTCGAGCGTGCCGACGGTCAGCCACGCGTCCGGCGTCAGCAGCGCGTCACCCCGCCCGACGGCCTCGCGGGGGAGGCCCCGCAGGTTGACCGCGACCCGCGCGACCCCGGTCGCCTCTTCGACGGGCGCACCGAGGCTCTGCAGGGCCCGCACCCCCACGCGCCGCGGCCCGCCCTCGGTGACCAGCTCCAGCTCGTCGCCGGTGCGCAGGCGGCCGGGCCCGAGCGTGCCGGTGACGACGGTGCCGGCGCCGCGGATCGTGAAGGCCCGGTCGACCCACAGGCGCGTGTCGGCAGCGGCGTCCGGCCGGGGCAGCCCGCCCACCAGCGCGTCCAGCGCCGTGCGCAGCGCCGGCAGCCCCTCGCCGGTCGCGCCGGAGACGGCCACCTCGGGGATGCCGGCCAGCGGCGTGCGCGCGAGGTGGTCCCTGGCCTCCTCCAGAGCCAGCGCCGGGTCGAGGAGGTCGGACCGCGTGACGACGAGCAGGCCATGCCGGACTCCGAGCGCGGCGAGCGCGTCGACGTGCTCGGCGGTCTGGGGCATCCAGCCCTCGTCGGCGGCGACGACGAGCAGCACGGCCGGCACCGGACCGACGCCGGCGAGCATGGTCGTCACGAACCGCTCGTGCCCCGGGACGTCGACGAACGCGACCGGGCCCGCCGGCAGCTCGGTCCACGCGAAGCCCAGGTCGATGGTCATCCCGCGGCGGCGCTCCTCGGCGTACCGGTCGGGCTCCATGCCGGTCAGCGCCCGCACCAGCGTCGACTTGCCGTGGTCGACGTGCCCCGCGGTCGCTAGGACGTGCACGCCCGCACCGCGGCCAGCAGGACCGCGTCCTGCTCCGGCGGGACCGCACGCAGGTCGAGCAGGCAGCGCCCGCGCTCGACCCGGCCCAGTACGGCGGGCTCGCCCGCCCGCAGCGCCGCCGCGTAGCGGGCGGGCAGGGCGAGGGCGGCGCTGGGGAGGCCGACGCCGGGCGCACCGCCGCCGCCGACCGTCGCCTCGGTGTCGAGCACCTGCGTGTCGACCACCTCGGCTCCGGTCGACGCGAGCGCCGCCGCCAACGCCGCCGCGCGGCGCCGCAGGTCCGCGGGGTCGGCCTCCAGGAAGCGTGCGACAGGCGGGCGGGGGCCGCGCAGCGTCGCCTCGAGGGCCGCCAGCGTCAGCTTGTCGACACGCAGCGCGCGGGCGATCGGGTGGCGCCGCAACCGGTCGACGAGCTCGGCGCCGGCGCCCGGGCCGCCCAGCAGCAGCCCGGCCTGCGGGCCGCCGAGCAGCTTGTCCCCGGATGCCGTCACCAGCGCGGCACCGGCGCGCAGGGCGGTGGCCGCGTCGGGCTCGTCCGGCAGGGCCGGGTGCGGCGCGAGCAGGCCGGAGCCGATGTCGGCGACGACCGGCACGCCGAGGTCGGCCAGCTCCCGGACGCCGCACGCGCGCGTGAACCCGGAGATCGTGAAGTTCGACGGGTGGACCTTGAGGACGAGCGCCGTGTCCGGCCCGACCGCGGCGGCGTAGTCGGCCCGGGTGACGCGGTTCGTGGTGCCGACCTCCCGCAGCCGCGCGCCGGTCGCCTCCAGCAGCTCGGGGATGCGGAAGCCGTCGCCGATCTCGACCAGCTCGCCGCGGGCGATGACCATCTCCCGCCCGGCGGCGAGCGCCGTGGCCACCAGGGCCAGTGCGGCGGCGCCGTTGTTGACGACGTGGGCGGCCGCGGCCTCCGGCACGGCCGCGAGCAGGGCCTCGACCGCACCGGCGCCCCTGCGGCCGCGCCCACCGGTTGCGAGGTCGAGCTCGACGTCACAGGTCCCGGCGGCGAGGTCGACGGCCGCGCGCGCGGCGGGGGAGAGCGGGGCCCGGCCCAGGTTCGTGTGCAGCAGCACACCGGTGGCGTTGACGACGGGCCGCAGCCCGGTCGCCGCCGGCGGCAGCGCGTCGAGCACGGCGTCGACGAGGGCGTCCGCGGCCAGCTCGCCCGCCCGGACCCGGTCCTGGGCGCGCCCGACGGCCGCCTTGACCAGGTCGCGCCCCAGCCGTCCGGTGGCGTCGGCCAGCCGCGGGTCGGCGAGCACGGCGTCGGTCCGCGGGACGCGCCGGCGCGGGTCGCCGCCCTCCTGCGGTCCGGGCAAGCCACCCTCACGCCCTCCGCGGGCGGGAACGCGGCTTTCCTGGACCTCCACCCGGCCGATCCTACGGCCGTAGGCTCGCGCCCATGAGCGACTCCACACCCACCCGCCGCCTCACCGCGTTCAGCCACGGAGCCGGTTGAGCCTGCAAGCTCGCCCCCGGCGAGCTCGCGCAGGTCCTGCGCGCGCTGACCCCCGCCCGGCATCCGGACCTCCTCGTCGGCACCGACACCGGTGACGACGCGGCCGTCTGGCGGCTGGATGCTGCGCGCGCGCTGGTGGCGACCGTCGACTTCCTCACCCCGGTGGTCGACGACGCGCGCACGTGGGGCCGGATCGCGGCCCAGAACGCCGTCTCGGACGTCTACGCGATGGGCGGGCGGCCCCTGTTCGCGCTCAACCTGGTCGGCTGGCCGCGTGACGCCCTCCCGCTCGACCTGCTCGGGGAGGTGCTCGCGGGTGGCGCCGACGTCGCGGCCGACGGCGGCTTCGTCGTCGTCGGCGGCCACTCCGTCGACGACCCTGAGCCCAAGTACGGCCTCGCGGTCGTCGGGGAGGCCCACCCGGACCGGCTGCTCGTCAACGCCGGCCTGCGCGACGGCGACGCGCTCGTCCTCACCAAGGCGCTCGGCATCGGCGTGGCGACGACCGCGATCAAGCGCGGCGAGGCGTCCGACGCGCTGGCCGCGGCCGCCGTCGCCGCGATGACGGCGAGCAACGCCGCCGCGGCGCACGCGGCGCTGGCCGCCGGCGCGACCGGCGCCACCGACGTCACCGGGTTCGGGCTGCTCGGCCACCTCGCCAAGGCGGCCGCGGCGTCCGGCGTCGACGCCGAGCTGGACGTCGCCGCCGTCCCGGTGCTCGCCGGGGCGCGCGAGCTGGCCGACGCCGGCGTCGTGCCCGGCGGGTCGCGGCGCAACCGGGACTGGGTCGACGGCGTGCTCGACGTCGGCGGGCACGCCGAGACCGACGTCCTGCTCATGGCCGACGCCCAGACGTCCGGCGGGCTGCTCTTCGGCGCGGCGCCCGACCGGGCCGCGGCCGCCACGGCGGCGCTGGGCCCACCCGCCGCGGTGATCGGCCGCGTCCGCGCGGGCACGGGCCGGATCATCCTGAGGTAGCGGAGGCGGACGGGAATCGAACCCGCCTGGCCGAGGTGCTCGGCCACGTCGGTTTTGAAGACCGCGGGGGCCACCAGGCACCCTCACGCCTCCCTGCGGCGCGACCCTACGCGGCGCCGGAGACCCGCTCGGTACCGGAGTAGACGTTCATGGACGGCCCGCGCAGGAACCCGACCAGGGTCATGCCCAGCTCCAGCGCCAGCTCGACCGCCAGCGACGAGGGCGCGGACACCGCCGCGAGTGCGGGCACGCCCGCCATCGCCGCCTTCTGCACCAGCTCGAACGACGCCCGCCCCGACACCATCAGCACGGTGCCCTCCGCGGGCACCTGGCCGTGCAGCAGCGCCCAGCCGAGCACCTTGTCGACGGCGTTGTGGCGCCCGACGTCCTCGCGCGCCACGAGCAGCTCCCCGGCCGCGGTGAACAGGCCGGCGGCGTGCAGCCCCCCGGTCGAGTCGAAGATCCGCTGGGCGTCGCGCAACGTGTCCGGGAGCTTCGACAGGACCTCGGGCGTGACCGTCATCGGGTCCCCGCCGGGCGGGAACCGGGTGGCCAGGCGGACGGCGTCCAGCGCCGCCTTGCCGCACACGCCGCAGGAGGAGGTGGTGTAGAAGTTGCGCTCGACGCCGGTGTCCGGCGGGTCAACGCCGGCCGCGAGCGCGACGTCGAGGACGTTGTAGGTGTTGCGGCCCTGATCGTCGACCGAGTCGCAGTAGCGCGCGGCCGCCACGTCGGCCGCAGCGCCCAGCACGCCCTCGGTCAGCAGGAACCCGTGAGCGAGCTCCACGTCGTGCCCCGGCGTGCGCATCGTCACCGACAGCGGCCGGCCGTCGACCCGCAGCTCCAGCGGCTCCTCGCCGGCGAGCGCGTCCTGCACGTGCCGCCGCCCGTCGGGCCCGATCCGCAGCACGGGACGCCGCACCGTCAAGCGACTCATCGCTCTCCCTCGCCGACGCCCGGTCGGCGCTTCGCGCAGCGCTGTGCCGATGACTCGCTCGCAAGCTCGCAGCGCTGTGCCGATGACTCGCTCGCAAGCTCGCAGCGCTGTGCCGATGACTCGCTCGCAAGCTCGCAGCGCTGTGCCGATGACTCGCTCATACGCCTCCCCTCCACCCCCGTGCGCGGACCGACCTCGATCACTACCCTGGTCGAGGTTAGCTCTCGTCGAGCTGGAGGTCCGCCCGATGCCGCGCCGCCCCCGCCACGTCCGCCTCACCGAGCCGCTGGTCCGCGAGAACGGCGAGCTGCGACCCGCGAGCTGGGAGGAGGCGCTCGACCGCGCCGCCGCCGGGTTCCGCGGGGTCGCGCCCGAGGCCTTCGGGATGTTCAGCTGCTCAAAGGCCACCAACGAGATGAACTACACCGCGCAGAAGTTCGCCAGGGCGGTGATCGGGAGCAACAACGTCGACTCCTGCAACCGCACTTGACACGCTCCCTCGGTCGTCGGTCTGACGGCAGTGTTCGGAGCGGGTGGCGGCACGTCGGCCTACGTCGAGGCCGAGGACGCCGACCTGATGGTCCTGTGGGGCTCCAACGCGCGGGAGACGCATCCGATCTTCTTCCACCACGTCCTGCAGGGGCTGAAGAAGGGCACCCGGATGTGGTCGGTCGACCCGCGGCGCACGTCCACCGCGCAGTGGGCCGACGGCTGGCTGGCACTGGACGTCGGCAGCGACGTCGCGCTGGCCAACACGATCGGGCGGGAGATCATCCACGCGGGCCTGGTCAACGAGGCGTTCGTCCGGCGCGCGACGACCGGGTTCGAGGACTACCGGGCGACGGTCGAGCCCTACACGCTCGAACGCGGGCAGGAGCTCACCGGCGTCGACGCGGGCCTGATCCGCGACCTCGCGCACGCCTACGCCCGCGCCGACCGCGCGCAGATCTGCTGGACGCTCGGCATCACCGAGCACCACAACGCCGCCGACAACGTCTTCGCACTGATCAACCTGGCGCTGCTGACCGGGCACGTCGGCCGGTACGGCTCGGGCCTCGTGCCGCTGCGCGGGCAGAACAACGTCCAGGGCGGCGGTGACATGGGCGCCATCCCGGCCAAGCTGCCCGGCGGCTACGACGTGGGCGACGACGAGGCCAGGGCCCGGTTCGAGCGGGCCTGGGGGGCGCAGGTCGACCCGAAGCCGGGCATGCACCTCTCGCAGATGTTCGAGGCCATGGAGGCCGGGTCGCTGCGGACCCTGTACTGCATCGGGGAGAACCCGGCCGAGTCCGAGGCCAACGTCGCGCACGCCCGGCACCTCCTCTCCGGGCCTGGACCACCTGGTCGTCCAGGACATCTTCCGGACGGCCACGGCGGAGCTGGCCGACGTCGTGCTGCCGGCGGCGGCCGACTGGTGCGAGTACGAGGGCACGGTCACGAACTCGGAGCGGCGGGTGCAGCGCGTCCGCAAGGCCCTCGACCCGCCCGGGCAGGCCCGGCCCGACACCCACATCATCTGCGGCGTCGCCGAGCGCCTCGGCCACCACTGGGGCGAGCCGACCGCCGAGGAGGTGTGGGACGAGCTGCGGTCGGTGTCGCTGAACTGGCACGCCGGCATGTCGTACGCCCGGCTCGAGGCGCTGGGCGGCATCCAGTGGCCGTGCCCGAGCGAGGACCATCCCGGCACCCCGCTCATGCACGCGCGGCTGTGGGCCGACGACCCCGCCGAGCGCGGGCGGCTCGCCCCGTTCACCCCCGTCGAGCACGCCCCGCCGCTCGACACGCTCACCGACGACTTCCCGATCCGGCTGACCACCGTCCGGCTGCTGGACGCCTACAACTCCGGCGTGCAGTCGGGCGGCTACTCCTCGCCGATGCGGCGGCGGGAGTCACTGCGGATGGACGCCGCCGACGGGGCCCGGCTGGGGGTCGCCGACGGCGAGCGGGTCCGGGTCGTGTCGCGCCACGGTTCGGTCGAGGCGCCGGTGGCGTTCGACCCGTCGCTGCGGCCGGGGCTGGCCTCGTTCACGCCGCACTTCTCGGAGGAGGTCGACATCAACGTCCTGACCAACGACGCGTGGGACCCGAAGTCGGGCACCTCCGAGTTCAAGGCCACCGCGATCCGCGTCGAGAGGATCTAGTGGACCTGCACCTGTCCAGCGCTGCCCCGACCGACGCCGAGCGGGCGGCCGTCGACGCGGCCTTCGCCGCGCACAAGGCGCCCGACGACATCCCGGGCGCGGACCTGCGCTTCCCCGACTCGGGGCACGCCGCACGCGGGCGCCGGCACATCCTGCTGCCCGCGCTGCACGCCGTCATGGACGCCGTCGGGCACCTCACGCCGGGGGCGCTCAACCACGTCGCACGCAGGCTGTCCGTGCCGCCCGCCGACGTCTACGGGGTGGCGACGTTCTACGCCATGTTCAGCGTGACGCCGCGCGCCCCACACGTCGTGCACGTCTGCGACGACGTCGCGTGCGGCCCGGCCGGCGGCGAGGGCATGATCGCCACGCTGACCGAGGACCTCGGCCCCGAGGGCGAGGGCAAGGAGGTCTGCTGGGTACGCAGCCCCTGCCTGGGCCTCTGCGAGCGCGCTCCCGCGGCGATGCTGCAGTTGGCCGGGCAGCCCGACGTCAGCGTGGCGCCGGCGACCGCCGGGTCCGTCCGCGAGGAGCTGGACCGGGCCGCCGCCGAGGAGCCCGGCCGCCTGGCGGCCGCCGACGCGCGGTTCGCCGACGCGACGGTCAGCGTGCCGCAGGCCGGCACGCCGGGCCTGCGGCTGCTGCGCCGGGTCGGCGTCGTGGACCCGGAGGACCTCGACGACTACCGCGCCCACGGCGGCTACGAAGGCCTGCGGCGCGCCGTCGCGATCGGCCCGGAGCGGGTGACCAGGGAGGTCACCGACGCGTCGCTGACCGGCCGCGGCGGTGCGGCGTTCCCGACCGGCGTCAAGTGGGACGGCGTCGCCCGCAACCCGGACCGCCCGCACTACCTCGTCTGCAACGCCGACGAGTCCGAGCCCGGCACCTTCAAGGACCGGGTGCTGATGGAGTACGACCCGTTCGGCCTGATCGAGGCGATGACGATCGCCGGGTACGCCTCCGGCTGCGAGCGCGGGTACCTCTACATGCGCGGTGAGTACCCGCTCGCGACCCGGCGCCTGCAGCACGCGATCGACGCCGCGCGCGCCCGCGGCTACCTCGGCACGGACGTGGTCGGCGCGGGCTTCGCGTTCGACATCGAGCTGCGGCGCGGCGCGGGCGCGTACATCTGCGGCGAGGAGACCGCGCTGCTCAACTCGCTGGAGGGGTTCCGCGGCGAGCCGCGCAACAAGCCGCCGTTCCCGAGCGTGAGCGGCCTGTTCGGCAAGCCGACCGTCATCAACAACGTGGAGACCCTCTACAACGTCCTGCCCATCCTCGACATGGGCGGCCCGGCGTTCGCGCGGATCGGCGGCGGCCGCTCGACCGGCCCGAAGCTGTTCTGCGTCTCCGGCGCGGTGGCGACCCCCGGCGTCTACGAGGTCGAGTTCGGCTCCACGCTGCGCGAGCTGCTGGAGCTGGCGGGCGGTGTCCGCGGCGAGCTGCGTGCGGTGCTGCTCGGCGGGGCCGCGGGCGGGTTCGTCCTGCCCGACCAGCTCGACCTGACGCTCACCCTGGAGGGTTCCCGCGAGATCGGGGCGACGCTCGGCTCGGGCGTCGTCATGGCGCTCGACACCGACGCCGACCTCACCGGAACGCTGCGCCGGATCGCCGCCTTCTTCCGCGACGAGTCGTGCGGGCAGTGCGTGCCCTGCCGCGTCGGCACCGTCCGCCAGGAGGAGTCACTGGCCCGGCTCACCCGCGGCGCTCCGGCGGGGCCGGAGCTGGAGCTCCTCGACGACCTCGCCCGGGTCATGCAGGACGCGTCCATCTGCGGCCTGGGCCAGACCGCGCCTGCCGCCGTGATGTCCGCACTGAAGTTGGGACTCCTATGACCTCCGTCATGCTCGGGTCGATCTCCCGGGTCCGCACGCTCACCGTGGACGGGCAGGAGGTGCGCGTCGCGGAGGGCGCCACGATCCTCGACGTCCTGCGCGAGCGCGGCGTCGACACGCCCACGCTGTGCTGGGCTGCGAACCTGACCCCGATCAACGCCTGCCGCGTGTGCATGGTCGAGGTCGAGGGCTCGCGGGTGCTCGTGCCCTCGTGCGCGCGCACGGTCGAGGACGGCATGGTCGTGCGCACCGACACCGAGAAGGTGCGCCACAGCCGCCGGATGGTGCTGGAGCTGCTCGCGTCGTCGGTCGACATGAGCCAGACCAGCGGCGACGTGCAGCGCTGGATGGCCGAGTACGGCGTCGACCCCGGCCGCTACGGGCCGCCGGCCCCGCCGGCCGACGACCGCGACACCCGCCACGCCGGCCACCACCACGCCCCCGACGGCTCGACGGCCGCGAACGTCGACCAGCCGGTCAAGGTCGACAACGACCTCTACGTGCGCGACTACGCCCGGTGCATCATGTGCTACAAGTGCGTCAAGGCGTGTGGGACCGACGCCCAGTACACGTTCGCGATCTCCGCGGCCGGCCGCGGCTTCGACACCCACATCGCCACCGAGTACGAGACCGAGCTGCCCGACTCGGCCTGCGTCTACTGCGGCAACTGCATCGGCGTCTGCCCGACCGGCGCGCTGAAGTCCGTGCGCGAGCACGAGCTGCGCGAGGACGGCGACTGGCAGCCGGAGACCGAGACGGTGACGACCACGGTCTGCTCGTTCTGCGGCGTCGGCTGCAACCTGGAGCTGCACGTCCAGCAAGGGCAGATCGTCAACGTGACCAGCCCGGCCGACCACTCCGTCACCCACGGCCACCTGTGTGTCAAGGGCCGGTTCGGGTTCCAGCACGTACAGAACCTGCCGGAGGCGTAGGGGGGTCCCGGACGCGGGAGCCGGGTCCAGGCGCGCGCCCGCGCCGGCGCCGTGTCGGCCGATCGTCGGAGGGTCGCGTCATCCTGCCGGTGGGCCGCGCGGCCGATCCCGGCGAGCGCGCGGCGGCGCGATTCTGAGGTCACCGCAGCGCCGACCAGGAAAGAGCCCGCGATGACCACCGTGACCCGGCCCGCCCCCAGCATCCCGACCCGACCGGCCGGCGAGGAGCCCCGGCCGCGCGCCACCGCGGCGTCGGCCGCGCTGCCGACCGGGCCGGGGCCGGACGTCACCGAGGCCCGCCCGTCCCGCTGGTGGGAGCGCGCGCTCGGCGCCGTGGCCATGCCCGGCGTCCTGCCCTGGTAGCGCGCCGCCGCGGAACACCCGCCGGTGGACCCTCAGGCCGGCCGGACCCGGACGGGCAGCGACGCCCACTCGCGCATCGTGTTGTTGTGCCGGCGCACACCCGGCCCGGCCGTCTCGATCGTCTCGACGCGCCGGCCCAGCGCCGTGAGCAGGCACTCGGCCTCGAGGCGTGCGACGTGCTGCCCGACGCACTGGTGGATGCCGAAGCCGAACCCGACGTGCCCGGCCGGGTCGCGGCCGAGGTCGAAGGCGTCCGGGTCGGTCCAGCGACGCGGGTCGCGGTTCGCGGCGCCGAGGAACATGAGGATCTTCTCGCCGCCCGGGACGACGGCGTCGCCGAGGTGGACGTCGGCGGTGGCGGTGCGGAAGAACGTCTGGACGGGGGAGGCCCAGCGCACGGCCTCGTCGAACGCGACGCGGGCCAGGTGCGGATGCTCGCGCAGCCGCCGCCACTGGGCGGGGTGGGTCGCCAGCGCGTGCAGCACGGCGGCCAGGCCCTGGACGGTCGTGTCGACCCCGGCCGACAGCAACGACCGCACCACGAGCGGGGCCTGCTCCGGAGTGAGCTCCCCGCGGTCGGCCGCCGCCCAGATCGCCGCCCCGAAACCGCCGTCGGCCAGCGCCTCCCGCTGGCACTGCGCGTTCACCCAGGCCGACAGCCGCGGTGCGCGCTCCGCGCCCGCCTCGACGAGCGCGTTGCGCGGGCCGAACGCGTTGAACAGGAACTCGCCGTAGGGGAGCAGGTTCTCCCGACCGTCCTCCCCGATCCCGACGGCGTCGGGGAAGACCCGCAGCGGGAACGCCTCGGCGAGCGCGGGGACGGCGTCGAACTCCGTCCCCTCCGCGAGGACCCGCTCGACCAGCTCGTCCGCCGCGGCGCTCCAGGCGGCGCGCAGCGAGCGCAGGGCGCGCGGCAGGAGCAGCCCGGCCAGCACCCGCCGCGGGGCGTCGTGGCGGGGCGGGTCGGCCTCCAGCAGGAGGCTCGGCGGGCGCCACGGCGTCTCGCGGCGGAAGTGGGACAGCCCGACGCCGGCGCCCGACTCGAAGCCCTGCCAGTTCCGCAGCGAGGCGTGCACCTGCGCGTAGCGGCCCATCGCGTAGACGCCGTAGCGGCGCAGGTACACGACGGCGCCGGCGTCGCGCAGGTCGGCGTGGAACGGCAGCGGGTCCTCGAGGACCTCCGGGCCGAACGGGTCCGCGTCGGTCGCGGGCAGCGCCGCGGGCGCGGCGGTCTCGGTCATCGTCTTCGTCACTCCTACAGGTCGAGGACGAGGCGGTCGCCGAGGGAACGGGACACGCACGGGAACATGCAGTCGCCGGCCTCCCGCTCCGCGTCGCCCAGTATCGAGTCGCGGTGCTCGGGCACCCCGGCGAGGACGTCGGTCTCGCACGTTCCGCAGGTGCCCTGCCGGCACGAGGACAGCACGTCGACGCCGACGGACCGCACCGCCTCCAGGACGGTGCGGTCCCTGGTCACGGTGACGGTCGTGCCGGTGCGCGCCAGCTCGACGGCGAACGGCTCGTCGCGCACGGGCGCCGGCAGCTCCTTCGGCGTGAACCGCTCGGTGCGCAGGGTGTGCGGCGGCCAGTGCGCACAGGCCGTCTCGACGGCGTCGAGCAGGGGAGCGGGCCCGCAGCAGTACACGCGCACGCCCTCGCGGACGGCCCCGAGCCAGCGGGGCAGGTCGAGCAGGCCCTGCTCGTCCTGCGGGACGACGTGCACCCGGTCGCCGTAGCCCGCGAGCTCGCCGAGGAAGGCCATCGACGCCCGGCGGCGGCCGCCGTACACCAGCGTCCAGTCCGCGCCGAGCAGGTCGGCCTGGTGGACCATCGGCAGCAGCGGCGTGATGCCGATCCCGCCCGCGAGGAACAGGTAGCGCTGCGACGGCACGAGCGGGAAGTTGTTCCGCGGGCCGCCGACCGGCACCGCGTCGCCGACGGCCAGCGTGTCGTGGACGTAGGCCGACCCGCCGCGCCCCTCGGGCTCGCGCAGCACGCCGACGCGGTAGCGGAACGCGTCGAACCGGTCCCCGCACAGCGAGTACTGGCGGGTCACGCCGCCGGGCAGGACCAGGTCGACGTGCGCTCCGGGCGTCCAGTCCGGCAGCCGGGCGCCGTCCGGGCGGGCGAGGGTCAGTACGACGACCCCGTCGGCCACGACGTCCTTGGCCGTCACCCGCAGCGCCGTCACCCCCGCCGGTGTGCCCGGATCGATCTGCGCGCCGTCCATCGCCACCCTCCGCCGTCGGTCCCGCGAGGATGCCCCGGCGCCCGCCGGTCCGGAAGCGGAGTTTCAGCTAACGAGACGAATGGGCCGCGGCGGGGTCGGCGAGCACGCGGCTCACCCCGCGCGCCGCGGCACGCAGGACCGGGACGACCGCGCGGCCCTGCTCGTCGTTCGGCACGATCACCGAGAGGGCCGCGACGACCCTGCGCGCACCGTCGCGGACCGGCACCGCGACGCCCAGTGCCTCCTCGTGGATGAAGCCGGGGCAGTAGGCGTAGCCGTCGCGGCGGACGTCGGCGAGGACGCGGCGCAGCCAGCCCGGCGTCGAGATCGTGTACGGCGTGTAGGTGACGAGCGGCGCGGCGAGGACGGCCTCCTGCACCTCGGCGGCCGCGTGCGCCAGCAGCACGAGCCCGGACGAGGACGCGTGCAGCGGCAGCCGCCCGGCGATCCGCGTGTAGTTGACGACCGCGCCGGGCGCGCTGAGCCGCTCGACGAACAGCACCTCCGTCCCGTCCAGGACGCCGAGCTGGGCGTGGTGCCCGACGACGGCGTGGACGTCCTCCAGGAACGGCATCGCCGCCTCGCGCAGCGACAGGGTCGGCGAGGCGCGCATGGCCAGCTCCCACAGCCGGACCCCGATCCGCACGCGGCGGTCCGGGTCGCGGGCGAGCAGCCCGTGCCGCACCATCTCGGCGACCAGCCGCGACGCCGTCGGGACCGGCAGGCCGGTCCGCACCGCGATGTCGGAGACGCGCAGCGACCGCTCGTCCGGCCCGAACGCGGCCAGTATCCGCACCGCGCGCGTCAGCACCGACTCCCCGGCCGGCGGACGCGCCATGCGCCGAGTGTTGCACTCCGTGACCAGCTACCGGAGCGCCGAGGCGGGCGGAGTCGGGCCGATGCGGCTAGGTTGATCCATATGCCGGACGTCACCCAGCTCATCCTCGATGAGCACGCCTGGTTCCGTGAGCAGTTCGCGGCGCTGGACTTCGAGCATGCCCGCTCCCCGCTGGACGTCGAGGCCGTCGAGCGGCTGTGGACCCCGCTCGCCGCGCGGCTCGACGTCCACGCGCTGGCCGAGGAGAAGATCTTCTATCCGGAGCTGCTGCGCGTCGGGAAGAACCCCGAGGACGAGACGCTCGACGCGATCGGGGACCACAACGAGATCCGCGACGGCGTCCACGACGCCGCGCGGCAGCCCGTCGGCACGCCGCAGTGGTGGGACGCGGTGGGCCGGGCCCGCGCCGCCAACGACGAGCACATGGGCGAGGAGGAGCGGGAGGGCCTGGCGAACTTCCGGGTGCACGCGCCCGCGGAGCTGCGCGAGGAGCTCGGCGCCCGGTTCGCCGCGTTCCTCGCCGAACACCCCACGACCGGCGACCTCGACGTCTCGGACAAGGACCCAGAGGACTACGTCGCGACCATCGAGCGGGAGCTGTCCGATGGAGAGCCCGCGGACGTCTCGCTCGGCATCGGAAGCCTGAAGGAGCGCTAGCACCATGGCCGCTGCCGACCATCTGTTGCGGGACCTCGCCCCGATCCCCACCCGGGCGTGGAAGGCGATCGACGACGAGGCCAAGGAACGGCTCACGCCGCTTCTCGCCGCCCGGCGCCTGGCGGACTGGACCGGGCCGGGAGGGTGGCGCCACGACGCGATGAGCCTCGGCCGCACGACCGACCTGGCCGGGCCGCCGGCCGGGGCGCCCGACCCGCAGGTCGAGGTCCGCCAGCGCCGGGTGCTGCCGCTGGCGGAGGTCCGCGTGCCGTTCACCGTCAGCCGCCGCGAGATCGACGACGTCCAGCGCGGCGCGCGCGACCCCGAGTTCGACGACCTCGCCAGGGCGGCCCGCGTCGCCGCCGAGGTCGAGAACAGGGCGGTGTTCCACGGCTGGACCGCGGCCGGGATGAGCGGCATCGCCGAGGCATCCGCCTACCCGCCCGCGCCGTTGGGCGAGGACGCGGGCGCCTACCCGGCGATCGTGGCCCTGGCGGTGGACACGCTGCGGTGCAACGGGATCGAGGGGCCGTACGCGCTGGCGATCGGCCCGTCCGGGTACACGCGCATCGTCGAGACGACCGAGCACGGCGGCTACCCGCTCGTCGACCACCTGACCCGCATCCTCGGCGGGAAGGTCGTGTGGGCCCCGGGCGTGGACGGCGCCATCGTCGTCACCGAGCGGGGCGGGGACTTCCTCCTCGACGTCGGGCAGGACATCGCGATCGGCTACAGCCACGCCGACGCCGACGCCGTTCACCTCTACCTCGAGGAGAGCTTCGCCTTCCGCGTCGTCGAGCCCGACGCGGCGGTGGTGCTGACCTGAGGCGGACGCGGGCCGGTGGCCGCGCGGCCGGGTCACCGCCACGCCCGGCTCGCCGGCCGGCCTCCGCCGGAGCTGGTCTCGGTAGGGGTCGACCGCCCCAGCAGACCCACCCCTAGCGATCCTTGGTCGCTAGGGCAAGGAGCTCGTGCGCGGCGGCGTGCCGGCTCCGCTCGTCGGTCGCCCGGGTCGGCTCACACGAGCCTGCGCGCCGGCAGCTGCTGTGGGCGATGACGATCTTCTCCGCGGCGCTGCCCATGCTGTGCCAGAGATGCCAGCGGTCGCTGACCTGCACGCCCTGGCACGACGTCGTCCACGCACAGCACCCACGGTGTCGGCGCCGGCGGGATCGGGAGCGCTGTCAGCAGTCGCGACGTCGTCGAGCGGGAGATCGTCATCGCCAGAACGGACGCACCCGCCCTGCCGGCCAAGGTGATCGCCGGACGCTCGAATCGCGCTGAGGGCGCGGGACTATCGATGACCAGCGAGGTCACTCCGGGGAGCAGGAGCGCGCGGCACGATCACGCATAACGGGCGGTGACGATCACGGACCAGAATGTCGGTCCCCCTCGCTACGGTAGAACGCATGATCGCAATCAGCCCCACCAACAGCCCCGGACCCTGGCCCGACACCACCGGCACCGACCCACCACCCACCCCGGCCAACACCCTGCCCACCGGCCTGCTCGCCCTCGAACTCGACCACGCCACCGCCATCCCCGACCACCTGCGCGCCGCCGACCTCCTCGACGCTGTGATCGGCTACCAACACCTGATCGCCTGGGCCACCGCCCGCCAGTACGCGCTGATGGCCACCTTCCACACCCGCCCCGCCGACGGCACCGTGCGCCCCGCCGCCCACGCGACCGACCCCACCGGCCAGTCCCCGGCCCAACGCGCCTGGGCCGCCGACGAGATCGGCCTCGCCCTGACCCTGGCCCCCGGCGCCGCCGACACCCTCACCACCCGCGCCGACCGCCTCGCCGACGCCCTACGCCCCACCCGCGACCTGCTCGAGACCGGCCGGATCTGCCCCGACCGGGCCCGCCTGATCACCGACCTGCTCGCCCCCTACGACGACCCCACCGCCACCGCCGTCCAAA
Organism: uncultured Actinomycetota bacterium; assembly: GCA_963728105.1. Lineage (GTDB taxonomy): Bacteria > Actinomycetota > Actinomycetes > Mycobacteriales > Pseudonocardiaceae > Pseudonocardia. Next base: position 30,027 of record CAVSJZ010000091.1, read on the forward strand.
CCCGCGTCCTGCCCAAGGCACCCGGCCAGACCCGCGGACAACTCCGCGCGGCGATCACCCGCGCCCTGCACGCCGTGGTCCCCGACCCGCAGCAGCGCCACCAGAAAGCCCGCCGACAACGGCGAGTGGAGCTCTACCCCGGCCCCGACGGCATGGCCACCCTCTCGGCCTACCTCACCGCCGCCGAAGCCACCGCCTCCTTCGAATGGGTCACCCGCCTCGCCCGCGGCCTACACCCCGACACCGGCCACAGCGACGGCGGCGACAGCAGCACCAACGGCAGCGGCGGCAGCGGCGCGGGCGGGTCGGGGCGCGGGCGGGGCTCGATGGACCGCCGCCGCGCCGACGTCCTGGCCGCCCTGCTCACCGGACGCCTCACCACCACCACCGACACCGCCACAGCCGCAGCCGCCATCGACGCCGACCCGACCGGCGCCAGCCCCCCGACCACCGACCAGCCACAACGGGTCGCGGCCGCCCCGGTCTCCGCGCACCGACCACTGATCCACGTCACCGTCCCCATCACCACCCTCATGGGCCTCGACGACGAACCCGCACACCTCACCGGCCACGGACCCCTGCCCGCCCCCGTCGCCCGCGAGATCGCCGCCGACCCCACCAGCACCTGGCGACGCCTGCTCACCGACCCCGCCACCGGCCAACTCCTCGACCTCGGACACCACCGCTACCGCCCACCCACCGCACTGGCCGGGTTCGTCCGCGCCCGCGACGGACACTGCCGCTACCCCGGCTGCTCCCGACCCGCCACCGCCTGCGAACTCGACCACGTCATCGCCCGCCAACACCACGGCACCACCAGCGAGGACAACCTCTGCTCACTGTGCGAACGCCACCACAACCTCAAACACAGCGGCTGGCACGTCCTGCTCCGACCCGACCGCACCTGCGTCTGGACCACCCCCACCGGACACCGCTACACCAGCCACCCCGTCGACCACCGACCCCAGGACGGGTCAGGACCATTCCACGAGCCGGGACGCCCGGGGCGGCAACCCGGCGTCTCACCGTCGGGCGTTCCCGCGCCCTCATCGAACCCGGCGACGGCGGCCGGCGGCTCGTTCTCGACGGCTGCGCCGTCCGACGGAGACCGGCCGCCCTTCTGATCGCATCGGTCGAGCACACCGGACGCGCACGCGGGGCGGACCGGGTCGCCAGGCTGTCTCCCGATGAACGCCAACGTCCCAGCCGAGGAACCCTGCGGCGCGGACCCATGGGCGTGGCGACCGACGCGCCCCCGAGATCAACCTTCCGCACCGGCTCTAGGGGCCCGCGCCGGCGCTCACCGGGGTCAGACCGGCCGCGACGCACTCGGGCCGGGTCATCGCGGCGATCCGGTCGCCAGCGGCGAACGCCGTCCGGCACATCGCCCTGGCCTGGTCACCGCAGGCGTGCAGGAACGCGCCGCCGGTCGTGCTCGGCACGGCGACGGACACGCACCCGTCGGCCGAGTGCACGTACCGGTTCGGGTCGGCGACGGCCCATGCGGTGGCCGCGGCGAGCGCCAGCACGGCGGCGATCCCGCAGGCCACCAGTGCCGCCCGCGCGCGCCGGCCCAGCGGCGCCGCCGGGCCCGACGGCGTGCCGCGCGTCCCGATGATCCCGGGCGTTCCCGCTCCCACGGTCCTTCCCTCCCTCGACCCGAACCGGCGCGACCCCAGCCCTGCACGGCGCCGGTCAGGCGCATCCAACCCGCGCTGGCCGGTGCGGACCCGGATCAGCGCCTCGACCGGGGTGATCCACACTCGCCCGTGGCACTCGCGGCCGTCAAGGACCCGCGCGACGATCCGGGCGATGTCGAGGGCATCGCTGTCGTCGGCCACGATGTCGAGCTGGACGTGCGGGCACAGGTCGACCTGGAACCGCCGCCCGCGGTACACCTCGCCGTGCGTCCGTCCCGAACGGTCGAGCACTTCCGTGACGGTGAGACCGAGGATGCCGAACGTCCGCAGCGCGTCCTGGACCGCGCTGTATGCCTGCGGGCGGAGTACCGCGGACACGAGCTTCACAGCGGACCACCCCGAGGGATCCGGCGCCGTGGGATGCCTCGCGACGTGACCGCCCCACGGCGCTCACGGTCAGGTGGAGGGCGTCGCCGCCGACGACGGCGCCTCGAGGTCCGCAGCGGGCTCGGCGGTCGACGCGGCCGCGGGCCGCGGGGCGACGGTGCCGGCCAGCAGCGTCTCCTGCGGGTAGGCCTCCTCGTCGTGGGCGGCGAGGTCGCCGACCTCGAGCTCGGCGTCCGGCATCCGCAGCGGCAGGACCAGGCCGATCAGCTTGAGCAGCACGAACGTGACGAGCGCGTCCCAGACGATCACAGTGAGCGCGGCGCCGATCTGGATCAGCAGCTGCATCGGGTTGCCGAAGAACAGGCCCGTGGCCGAGACCGCGGGCGTGCTCCCCGACCCCGGGTAGATGATGATGTCCGGATTGGCGAGCAGGCCGACCATGATGCCGCCGAGCAGGCCCGCGACGCCGTGCGTGTGGACCACACCGAGCGCGTCGTCGACCTTGCTGAACGGGCGCAGGCGGGCCAGCTTGTTCCACGACAGCCAGACCAGGATCGACGGGATCAGGCCGATGAGCATCGCGCCGAACCCGTCGACGTAGCCGGCGGCCGGCGTGATCGCGACCAGGCCGACGATCATGCCGTTGACGCCGCCGAGGAACGTCGGCTTCTTGTCGGGGCCGAACAGCATGTCCATCGCCACCCACACCAGCAGCGCGACGGCCGTGGCGTAGTTCGTGTTGACGACCGCGATCGCCGCGTCGGCACCGGCGAAGTAGGGGTCCCCGCCGTTGAAGCCGTTCCAGCCCAGCCACAGCAGGCCGGCGCCGGCCGCGGCCATCGGCAGGTTGTTCGGCAGCGGGCGCGCCCGGTCGCGGGCGAGGCGGGGGCCGATGACGGCAGCGGCGACGAACCCGGACGTCCCGCCGGCGAGGTGGATCACGTAGCCACCGGAGAAGTCCAGCGCCCCGAGCCCGCCCCAGAAGCCGCCGCCCCGGATGAGGAAGGGGTTGACCGCGTGCGCGAACGTCGACGAGCGGATGGCCATTCCGGGAATGCTCATCGGGCCGACGAGCGTGGCCGCATTCCGAACCGCGGCACAGAGGAACGGAAACGGGATCAGTTTCGATTCAGTGCAGGAAATGCGCCCATCCGGACGTGCCGGTCAACCCTGCGCGATACCGGGAAAGACACGCAACGCCTGCAACGCCGCGGCGAGCTCGGCCACCGCGCGCGGCGCGTCCACCGAGCGCCCGGTCAGCTCCTCCACCCGGCGCAGCCGGTAGCGGACGGTGTTGGGATGGCAGTGCAGCGCCCGGCCGGCCGCCGTGGCCGAGCCGCCCGCGTCCAGCCAGGCCTCGACCGTCTCCAGCAGCGTGTCGCGGTCCTCGGCGTCCAGGGCGAGGAGCCGGCCGAGCACGCGCTGCGCGACCTGGCGTGCCACGGCCGGGTCGGCGGCGACCAGCGCGCCGAGCGGGCTGTCGTCGAACTGGCCGACCGCAGGGGCGCCTGGCGGCAGGTTCTGCAGGGCGACGCGGGCGAGCTGCACCGCGCGCGGGGTCTGGTCGAGCGTGGCGTACACCGGGCTGACCCCGACCCGAGCCGTCGCGAGCTCGCCGAGCACCGCGACGACGCGGTCGACCGGGAGGCGCCCGCACGACACGACGCCGACCTGCTGGTCGGGCTGCAGCCGCCACGCCGACGCGACGTCGTGCGGCCGCAGCCGCGCCTCGACGCCCGGGACCGGCTCGGCGCCGATCGCCGTGGTCTCGGCCACCACGGCGACGAAGGTCCCCTCGTAGGGCAGGTCGAGCAGCTTCGCGACCTCCCAGGCCGGCCCGTGGTCGCTCCGCCCACCCGTGACGAGGGCCTCGACCAGCGCCGACCGGTGCCGGTCGGTCGTCAGCATGCGGTCGGAGACGGCCTCGCGGTAGGCGTCGGTCAGCGCGATCGCGTAGTCGTCGGAGCGGGCCATGATCACCGCGGCGGTGTCGGTCAGGGCCCGCACGGCCGCGTCGCCGGCGCGGCGTGCCTCGGCGAGCAGCTCCTCCCAGAGGAACGTGAAGCCCAGGCGGTAGGCCCGCAGCAGCTCCGGCAGCGGCACGCCCTGGTTGGCCCGCAGCCGCCCGGTCAGGCGCGGCGGCCCGAGGTCCGGGTCGTCGGACGTCGACATCTGGCCGAGCATGTAGGCGAAGTTGTCCTCCACCGAGCGGCGCAGCTCGGCACGGTCAACCACCGAGCTGCTCGCGTACAGGTCGATCTCCGCGGCGATCCGGTCGGTGAGCCGGTCGACCATGTCGTCGAAGCGCAGCTTGAGCGCGGCGGCCAGGCGCGTCACCTCGGGATCCGGGGCCGCCCTCCGCATCAGCCGAGGGTAGCCGCCCGACGCGGCGTCCGGGTCGCTGTCCGCCCGCACAACCGACGCTGTGCGGCTCGCCATGGAGGTCGATCTCCACCCGGGCCACGGTGGTCACATGGACCTGGACAACCACATCGGCGAGTCACTGCGCACCGACTACTTCCTGCTCCGCGAGGAGTTCACCCCGACCCAGCTCGACTACCTCCAGCGCACGCGCGCCTTCGTCGAGGACGAGGTGCTGCCCACCATCAACGGCTACTGGGAGCGGGCGGAGTTCCCGCGCCCGCTGGTCGAGAAGCTGGCCGGGGTCGGCATCGTCGGCGACGGGATCGAAGGCTACGGATGCCCGGACATCGACCCGGTCTCCGCCGGCCTGATCACCATGGAACTCTCGCGCGGGGACGGCAGCATCGCCACCTTCGTCGGAGTGCAGGCCGGCCTCGCGATGCGCTCTATCGCCATGCTCGGCTCGGAGGAGCAGAAGGAGTACTGGCTCCCGGCGATGGCGCGCCTGGAGAAGCTCGGCGCGTTCGCGCTCACCGAGCCCGACCACGGCTCGGACTCGATCGCGCTGGAGACCACCGCCCGCCGCGACGGCGACGGGTGGGTCATCGACGGCCGCAAGAAGTGGATCGGCAACGGCAGCATCGCCGACGTCGTCGTGGTGTGGGCCCGCGACGTGGACGAGGGCGAGGTCAAGGGCTTCCTCGTCGAGAAGGGCACACCCGGTCACCAGGCCCGCGTCATCGAGGGCAAGGGCTCGCTGCGGGCGGTGTGGCAGGCCGAGATCGACCTCGTGGACGTGCGGGTGCCGGCCGCCAACGCGCTGCCGGGCGCGCGCTCCTTCCGCGACACGGGAGCCGTGCTGGCCAGCACCCGGGCCAGCTGCGCCTGGGCCGCGCTCGGGCACGCCGTCGCGGGCTACGACGCCGCGCTGACCTACGCGCAGCGCCGCCGGCAGTTCGGCAAGCCGCTCGTCAGCTTCCAGCTCGTCCAGAACCGGCTGGTCAAGATGCTGGCGAAGGTCACCGCGATGCAGCTGTACTGCCGCCGCGTCGCCGAGCTGCAAGCAGCCGGCACACTCGACCCGACGCTGGCCGGCCTGGCCAAGGCGCACAACACCACAGCCGCGCGCGAGGTGCTGGCCGAGGCCCGCGACCTGTTGGGCGGCAACGGCATCCTGCTCGACTTCCACGTCATGCGGCATATGTGCGACATCGAGTCCATCCACACCTACGAGGGCACCGAGTCGATGCAGACGCTGATCGTCGGCCGCGACATCACCGGCGTCTCCGCCTTCGCCTGACCCCATCCCACCCGAGAGGAGCACGACCATGAACCTGGCCCGCATCCTGGACGAGGCCGCCGGCGCCCACCCGCAGCGGCCCGCCGTCCGGCTCGACGAGCTGATGATGACCTACGCGCAGCTCGACGACCTGTCGGCCCGCGCAGCCGCGTGGCTGCGCGAGCGCGGCATCGCGCCCGGCGACCGGGTCGGCGTGATGCTGCCGAACGTCGCCCAGTTCCCGGTGCTGTACTACGGCGTCCTGCGGGCGGGAGGGACCGTCGTCCCGATGAACCCGTTGCTGCGGTCCCGCGAGGTCGAACACTACCTCGGCGACTCCGGTGCCTCGCTCGTCCTCGCCGCACCGGCGGCCGCCGCCGAGGCCGGCGCCGGCGCGGCCGCGGTGGGGGCGCAGGCCGTCACCGTCGACGCCGACCTGCTCACCGAGATCGCCGCCTGCCCGCCGTCCGCGGAGACGGCGGCCCGCGCGGACGACGACACCGCCGTCATCCTGTACACGTCCGGGACCACCGGCACGCCGAAGGGCGCCGAGCTGACCCACGCCAACCTGTACCGCAACGCCACGGTGACCAAGTCGACGCTGCTCGATCTCAGGCCCGATGACGTGATCATGGGCTGCCTTCCGCTGTTCCACGCCTTCGGCCAGACCTGCGCGCTGAACGCGGCGGTCACGGCCGGCGCCTGCCTGACGCTGATCACCCGGTTCGACGCGGCAACCGCGTTGAAGGTCATCGAGCGCGACCGGGTCACGGTCTTCGAGGGCGTGCCGACGATGTACGTCGCGATGCTCCACGCGGGCGCCGGGGTCGCCGACACCTCGTCGCTGCGCGTGGGCATCTCCGGCGGCGCGGCGCTGCCGGTCGAGGTGCTGCGCGGGTTCGAGCGGGTCTTCGGCACCCCCGTCCTCGAGGGGTACGGGCTGTCGGAGACCTCGCCCGTCGCCACGTTCAACACGCTGCGGCAGCGCCGGGCGGGTTCCATCGGCGTGCCGATCGCGGGCGTCGAGGTCAAGCTCGTCGCGGAGGACGGCACGGAGGTCCCCGCCGGCGAGGTCGGCGAGATCGCCATCCGCGGCCACAACGTCATGAAGGGCTACTGGCAGCGGCCGGACGCGAGCATGGCCGCGATCCGCGACGGCTGGTTCCACACCGGCGACATGGCCCGCCGCGACGAGGACGGCTTCTCCTTCATCGTCGACCGCAAGAAGGACATGATCATCCGCGGCGGTTTCAACGTCTACCCGCGCGAGATCGAGGAGGTGCTCTACGAGCACCCGGCGGTCCTGGAGGCCGCCGTGCTCGGCACCCCGCACCCGACGCACGGCGAGGAGGTCGTGGCCGCCGTCGCGCTGCGCCCCGGTGCTGCCGCGACCCCCGACGAGCTGCGCGACTACGTGAAGGCCCGGGTGGCGCCGTACAAGTACCCCCGCCGCGTGTGGTTCGTCGACGCGCTGCCCAAGGGCCCGACGGGCAAGGTGCAGAAGCGCGACATCGAGGTGCCCGCGCAGGTGCGGTCGTGAGCGCGCCGACCACTGCCGACCCGGGCGCCCTCCCGGCGGAGCCCGCTGAGGCGGCGGGCGCGCTCGACCTCCTGCTCACCGACGCGGCGCTGGGCGTCCGCAGGCGGTTCCTGCCCGGCATGTCGACGGCGCGGTTCGTCGGCGCGCTCGCCCGCCGTCCCCGCCCGGTTGCGCGGCGGGCCGGGGACCTCGTCGCCGAGCTGGGGCGGATCGCCCTCGGCGCGTCCACGGTGGCGCCGTCGGGCCGGGACCGGCGCTTCGCGGACCCGGCCTGGACGGCCAACCCCGTGCTGCGCCGGCTCGTGCAGGCCTACCTGGCGACCGAGAGCGCCGCGGGCGGCCTGGTCGCCGACGCCGACCTGGGTCGCCGCGACGCCGAGCGGGTCGGCTTCGTCGTCGACAACCTGGTACAGGCGGCCGCGCCCTCGAACAACCCGCTGCTGTCGCCGGTGGCCTGGAAGGCGGCCATCGACTCCGGCGGCACCAGCGTCGTCGCGGGGGTGCGCCACCTGCTGGGCGACCTGGCGACCGCGCCGCGGGTGCCGACGATGGTCCCGGCCGACGCCTACCGGGTGGGGGAGAACCTCGCGTGCACGCCGGGGGCCGTCGTCCTGCGCACCCCGGTCTTCGAGCTGGTGCAGTACGCGCCGACGACCGAGACCGTCCACGCCTCACCGCTGCTCATGGTCCCGCCGACGATCAACAAGTTCTACGTCATGGACCTCGCCCCGGGCCGCAGCATGATCGAGTACTTCGTGCGGGAGGGCCACCAGGTGTTCGTGATGTCGTGGCGCAACCCGGACGCCCGGCACCGCGACCGGGGCATGGACGCCTACGGGCAGGCGATCGTCGAGGCGCTCGAAGCCGCCTGCGCCGTCACCGGCGCCGAGCGGGCCCACCTGCTCGGCGCCTGCTCGGGCGGCATCCTGTCCTCGATGGTCGCCGCGCACCTCGCGGCGACGGGCCGCGACCGGATCGCGTCGCTGACGCTGCTGGTCACGATGCTCGACCAGGCGGGGACGGTGGGAGCGCTCGTCGACGAGGGCAGCGCCCGCGCGGCGGTCGCGGCGTCCCGGGCCCGCGGCTACCTGGACGGCCGGGCCCTCGCCGAGGTCTTCGCCTGGCTGCGGCCCGGCGACCTCATCTGGAACTACTGGGTCAACAACTACCTCGCCGGCCGGACACCACCCTCGTTCGACATCCTGTACTGGAACGCCGACACGACCCGGATGACGGCGGCGCTGCACCGCGACTTCGTGTCGACCGCGATGGGGAACGCGCTGGTCCGGCCCGGCGCCGCGACGATGCTGGGCACCCCGGTCGACCTGGGCGCCGTCACGGTGGACTCCTACGTCGTGGCGGGCAGCGCCGACCACATCTGCCCGTGGCGCACCTGCTACGCCAGCAGCAGGTTGCTCGGCGGGACGAGCCGGTTCGTCCTGTCGACCAACGGGCACATCGCGGCGCTGGTCAACCCGCCGGGCAACCCCAAGTCCCGCTACCAGGTCGGGCCGGTGCGCCCGGCGGACCCGGACGCGTGGGCCGCGGCGGCGGACGCCGAGCAGGGCTCGTGGTGGCCGGACTACACCGCGTGGCTCGCCGAGCGGTCGGGACCGCGGGTCGCGGCGCCGGACGTGCTGGGCGACGCGCGGCACCGGCCGCTCGAGCCGGCACCGGGCCACTACGTGCTGGAGTCCTGATGAGCGACGGGGTGCGGCTGGTCACAATGGGCCGGCGGCGGGTCCGGGTCGCCGTCCGGGTCGGCACCGACCCGACCCGGCCGCCGCTGCTGGTGTGCAACGGGATCGGGGCGAGCCTGGAGCTGCTCGAGCCGTTCGTCGCCGCGCTCGACCCGGCGGTCACGGTCGTCCGGTTCGACCCGCCCGGCGTGGGCGGCTCGCCGTCCGCGCCGCTGCCGGCGCCGTTCCCGGTGCTCGCCCGGCTGGCCGGGCGCCTGCTCGACGCGCTGGGGTACGGGCGGTTCGACGTGCTCGGGATCTCCTGGGGAGGGGCGCTCGCCCAGCAGCTCGCGATGCAGAACCCGCGGCGGTGCCGGCGGCTGGTGCTCGTGGCGACCGCTCCGGGCTGGACGATGCTGCCCGGCCGGCCGCGGGTGCTGCTGCGGATGGCCGGTCCCCGCCGGCACCGCGACACCGCCCACGCCCGCACGATCGCGGGCGAGCTATACGGGGGGCGCCTGCGCGAGCGGCCCGACCTCGTCGACCGCCTGCTCACCGGGCCGGGGCTGCCCCCGACCCGGCTCGGCTACCTGCACCAGCTCGCGGCCGGGCTGGGCTGGAGCAGCCTGCCGTTCCTGCCGCTGCTGCGCCAGCCCACCCTGGTCGTCGCGGGCTCCGACGACCCGATCATCCCGCTCGCCAACGCCCACCTGCTGCGCCGCCTGATCCCGCGCGCCCACCTGATCGTGCACCCCGACGGCCATCTCGCCCTGCTCACGCTGGCGGACGACTTGGCGCCCCGCATCGCCGCGTTCCTCGCCGCCGACGCCTGACCGCTCAGCAGCGCACGCCCTGCCCGGCGAGGCGCTCCAAGAGCTCCGCCCTGATCTCCTTGCGGCCCGCCGCGACCAGGGTGAACGCCGCCTCCCGCAGGAGCCGCCCCGCGGGGTGGCCGGACCCGATGCCGGCGCTGCCGACGGCGGCGACGACGGCGCCGGCGGCGCGCAGGGCCAGCTCGCTCGCCGCCGCCCGGGCGGCCGGCAGGGCCTCCGGGTCGTCGAGGCCGGCGTCGAGTGCGGCCCGCGCGGCGTCGAGCTCGGCCACCAGCCGCCGGGCGACCCCCTCCTCACCGGCGCCGGCGACCAGGCGGGCGCAGCGCCCGGCGACACCCAGCGCGAGGCAGCCGTTCATCCGCGACGACCGCGCCATGCCGGCCAGGAACGCCGCGCGCGAGGTCCGTCCGGTCACCCGCTCGGCGGGCACCCGGACGCCGTCGAAGCCCAGCCGGACGGTGTTGCTGCCCTGCGCGGCGACGAGACCGAGGGGGTGCGCGGCCAACCCCGGGCCCGGCCGCGCGTCGAGCAGGAGGGTGACGACCACGGCGTCCTCGTCGGCGGCGCCTGCGGTCGCCGGGTCCCGCGCGGCGACGTGCAGCAGGTCCACCAGCCCCCAGCCGGTGACCAGCGGCGCCTCGCCGTCGAGGCGGTAGCCGCCGTCCTCGCGGATCGCCCACAGGCGCGGGGGATCGGGCACGGCGCCGGCGAGCGCGACGCCGCAGCGCAGGGCGCCCGCCGCGGCGGCGGCGAGGTACCGCTCGCGCAGCGGGTCCGGCGCGGCGGTCGCGAGCGCGCGCACCGCGCCGTGGTGCTGCATCCAGGTGAACGTGGTCGTCAGGCAGGCCCCGGCGAGCACCTCGGTGACGGCCGGCAGGTCGGCCGGGCCGCCGCAGGGCCCGGGGACCGCGAGCCCGTAGAGCCCGGCGTCGGCGAGCGCCGCGAAGTGCGACACCGGGATCACCCCGGACGCGTCGACGTCACCCGCGGCCGGGAACAGCACGTCGTCGGCGAGCCGCCGGGCCTGGTCGAGCGCAGTGGTCACCCGATCACTATCGCCCGGCCGGCCCGGCGCCGCCCGCTGCGTATCCCGGAAGCTCAGGACACCTGGGCGACCATCAGGACGTTGGCCTCGTGGTCGCGCAGCCAGAACATCGGCGGCACCGGGTCGCCCATCCGGCTCACCTGCTCGTCGACGTCCACGCCCGCCTCCTTGAGCTGCGCGTGGTAGCCGTCGACGTCGTCGGTCTCGAGGATGATGCCGGTCTCCCGGCCACCGGTCGTGCTGTCGGGCCCGGGCGGGGCGATCGCGATCACCGTGTCGGCGCCGGCCGGTGCGACCTCCACCCAGCGGTACTCGCCGCCGAACGGGACGTCCGTGCGCTTCTCCAGGCCGAGCTTGCCGACGTAGAAGTCGATGGCGGCGTCGACGTCGGCGACGGGGACGACGACCGTGCCGACCTTGCTGACGCGCGTGGTCGTGGTGGGCATGGCAGGGCTCCTCTGGTCTCGGGGGACGTGCTCGGTGACATGCTGTCGGAGTAGGACCGGCGCCGGCTCCGCGACTCATCGGTCGGGCACGCCCGCGACCCGCGCACCGCCCCGTGACCGGCCGGCGCGCGGTTCGTCGCGTCCGGCGGCGGCCGTCCGGCCGGTCCGGGCGGGCGTGCGGACGGCCACTAGCATCGGCTGCGGCATCAGGGACGTCGTCGGGAGGATGCGTTGGGTGTGGACGACCGTGCAGCAGCGGAGGACGGCCTCGACACGGTCGACCGCGGCACGCTGCCCGTCGAGATCGACCCGGCGAAGCCGTCCATCGCGCGCGTCTACGACTACGTCCTCGGCGGCAAGGAACACTTCGCGATCGACCGCAAGGTGAGCGAGGCTCTGTTCGCGGCGGTCCCGGAGACGAGCCAACTGGCGAAGGACAACCGTCTGATGCTGCGCCGCGCCGTGCGCTGGCTCGTCGGCGAGGCCGGGATACGCCAGATCGTCGACCTCGGCTCGGGTCTGCCGACCGAGGGCAACGTGCACGAGATCGCACATGAGGTCGATCCGACCGTCAAGGTCGTCTACGTCGACATCGACCCCATCGTGCTCGCTCACGGCCGGGCGTTGCTGGCCAACGACGACACCACCACGGTCATCCAGGCCGACGTGGCCCGGCCTGCGACGGTGTTCGACCACCCCGACCTCCGCGCGATGATCGACCCGACGCGGCCGTTCGCGGTGATCGCGGCGAGCATCCTCCACCATTTCGACGACGCGACCGCTGTCGCGGCGGCGGCCGCCATCCGCGCCAGGCTCTCGCCTGGCTCCTACGTCCTGTTCAGCAACTTCCTCGACGACGACGAGCCGCGTGCGAAGGAGCTGGAGGAGGCGTTCCTGCGCGGCGGCCTGGGCACGGGTCGCTTCCGGACGTGGTCGGAGCAGCGGGACTTCTTCGCGGACCTGGAGATGGTCGAACCGGGTCTCGTCTACGCCAACGACTGGCGGCCGGACGACCAGACCCCGGCCCACAGCCCCACCCACACGCTGTACGCGGGCGGGATCGGTCGCAAGCCGGCGTAGCCGGCCCCGGCCGGCTCAGAGCCCGGCGAGCAGCTCGCGCAGCCGGGCCCGGGTCCGCACCGGCGTCTCGGCCTGCACGATCAGCTGCTCCATGATCCACAGATATTCCTCGACCTCGGGCCGCTTGTCGATGTAGACCGCGCTGTTGAGCTGCTCGAGGTAGACGACGTCGGGCAGCTCCGGGACGGCGAAGCGCAGGATCGTGAACGGACCGCCGCCCGCGGCGTGCCCGCCCGCGCGGAACGGCAGCAGCTGCAGCACGACGTTGGGCAGGTCCGACATCGCGAGCAGGTGCTCGATCTGCCCGCGCATGACCGAGCGCGAACCGACCGGGCGCATGAGGGCCGCCTCGTCCGTGACCGCCCACAGCGTGGGGCCGCCCGGCTGGGTGAGGATCTTCTGCCGGTTCATCCGCAGCTGGACCCGCCGGTCGACCTCGTACGTCGACTCCGCGGCGAAGCGGGTGCGGATGACCGCCCGCGCGTACTCCTCGGTCTGCAGCAGGCCGTGGACGAACTGCACCTCGTAGGACCGGACGACGCTGGCCTCCTGCTCGAGGCGCAGGTACATCTCGAACCAGTTCGCGATGATGTCGTTGTCCTGGCTCCACCAGCCACGGGCGTTCGCCCGGTCGGCGACGGCGAGGTAGGCGGCGCGGCGTTCCTCGTCGCTCACGCCGTAGAGCGTCAGCAGGTCGGCGACGTCGTGGGGCTTGAACCCGACGCGACCCAGCTCCATCCGGCTGATCTTCGCGTGGGACGCCCTGATGTGGGCGGCCGCGTCCTGGGGGGTGTAGCCAGACTCCTCGCGCAGGCGGCGCAGCTCAGCGCCCAACATCATCCGGGTGACGGTCACCCCGCCATCGATCTTGGGCGGCTCGCGCACGCCATCTCCCGCGGACTCGGCTGCTGCCTACGGCGCCGAAGCATAGCGGCTCCGGCCGACACGCCGCAGGTTCGCGACGGTCAGCCGACCAGGTCGTCGAACTCGCCGCCCTTGACGCCGTCGATGAACGCCGCGATCTCGGCGCGGGTGTAGAGGATGGCCGGCCCGTGCGGATCCCGGGAGTTGCGCACCGCGATCGCGCCGTCGACCTCGCCGAGCTCCACGCAGCTGCCCGTCGCGTTGCTCGCCGTCGCCTTGCGCCACCGGACCTGGCCCGAGGGCGAGGTGGGTGCCGGCGCCGCGACTCGGTCCTCCATCGGGTCCCCCCTGGTCGTCTGCGTTCTCGAACGACATTGCGGACGTTCTTGCAGATGATGTTGCATCAGGGTTTGCAGGTGCAAGTCGGCGGGCGGCACAATCAGGGAGCCGAGCACGAGGAGGCGGAACACATGATGGTCGGTCGGGGGCGTTCCGGGTTCTCCCGTTCGCCGACGGCCGCATCCGGGGACGGCGACAAGGCCCTGCACATCGCCGTGACCTGCCTCGACGACGGGCACACGCACGCCGTCGCCGACGTCGAGCTGACCAACGGCGCCGCGCGCTCCGGCCGGTACCCGGCGGTGTGCGGGCACGTGGTCACCGCAGCGCCCATGGTCGCCCCGGAGGGGTCACCCTGTCCCGACTGCCGGGCGGCCGCGTCGGCGCCCGCCCGGGGCCCGCGGCACGCGCAGGGTGGCGGCCCGGCCTGAGCGCGGGCGCGCCGACAGCGGCCGGCCGGGGATCGCCGGCCCCGAGCCCGGGGACGACCCCGGGGTGGACGGCCGCAGCCGGCCGTCCACCGCCGTCCCTATCCCTGCTTGGGCTTCCAGACGCCGAACCGGTTCCCGTCCGGGTCCACCAGGTGCGCGAACTCGATCTGCCCGTTGTCGACAAGCGGCAAGGCGACGGTGGCCCCCAGCTCCTGCGCCTGCCGGACGGACGCGGCGACGTCGTCGACCTGGACGTAGAAGATCGCCCAGGACCCCCCGCCCACCTGCGAGGTGTCCCACAGCCCGCCCTGGTCGTCGTTGACCATGCGGTAGCCGACCGGCGAGGACCCGCCGAGCGTCCAGTCGAACAGCGTTCCGTAGAAGCGGCCGGCGGCCTCTGCGTCGGCGGAACCGATCTCGAAGTAGTTGACGACGGCGGGCATGGCGGTCTCCTTCGGTGGGGGTGCGGTCAGCCGGTCGGCGCGGCGCCTGCGGCGGCGCGGGCCCGGTCGGACAGGGCGCCGCAGGGTCGCGGCGAGCGGCGGGGGCGCCTGCTCGGCCACCACCACGCCGGCCTCCTGCAGCGCGCGCAGCCGCTCGGCGGGGAGGTTGGTGGCGATGCCGGGCATATCTCTCGACTTCCTTGTCGACAGCTCGGGTTTCTTGTCACTCGCCCGCGAGGACGACCACGAGGGTGCGCGGGCCGTGGACGCCCTCGACCCGCTCCAGCTCGATGTCGCTGGTGGCCGACGGTCCGCTGACGAACGTGAGCGGCCGGGTCGGTTCGAGCCGGGCCAGCAGCTCGGGCACCCCGGAGACGACCTGGTCGGCCCGTACGACGCAGACGTGGACGTCCGGCACCAGGGTGAGGGCCCGCCGTCCCTGGTCGGGACCGGCGTCGAGGGCGATCGTGCCGGTCTCGGCGCACGCGGCGGCACACCCGGTGACGACCGCGGCGAACCCGTCCAGCTCGGCGGGGGAGAAGCCGGTGTCGGGCCGCCCGGCGGGGCACCAGCCCTCCGGCAGGCCCGGCGGCACGAGCACGGACCCGGTCACGCCGGCGAGCGCGCCGGCGATCGCGGCCGGTACCGCGTCGGGCCCGGCGCCCGGCTCGACGTCGACGACGGTGGCGCGGTAGTCGACGAGCCGGTCCCGCAGCCGGGCGAGCAGCGCGGGCGACCCCGGCGGGTCGTCCCCGGCCCGCCGGTAGTCGCGGGGGACCGGGCCGGGATCCGGCGCACCGGCGGCGTCCTGAGCGGCGCGGACGCGGCGCAGCACCTCCTCCCGGGCGCTCACGGCCGGCCTCCTCGCGTCGCCGCCCACCACTCGCGGAAGGTCTGGGCGGGCGGCCGCGGGGCGTCCCGGCTGGCCGTCCAGGCCGACATCGGCGGGGGCAGGGACGTCAGGCGCCCGGACGCACGGCCGAACAGGCGCCCGGCGCGGGACGCCTTCTCGGCGGCCGCGAACCGGGCGGGCGAGGCCATCACCCAGGACGCCGCGGCCATGGCGGCGGCCTCGGGCGTCGGCACGCGGCGGTCGCGCTGCGCGTCGACGTGGCGGGCGCGCAGCCGCACGAGCAGCGACGGGATGTCGATGCGGACGGGGCAGGCGTCGAAGCAGGCCCCGCACAGCGACGACGCGTAGGGCAGCGATGCGTTGTCCTCGACGCCGGTGAGCTGGGGGGACAGGACCGCGCCGATCGGGCCGGGATAGACCGACCCGTAGGCGTGCCCGCCGACGCGCTCGTAGACCGGGCAGACGTTGAGGCAGGCCGAGCAGCGGATGCAGTGCAGGGCGTCGCGGCCGACCGGGTCGCCCAGCGTGGCGGTGCGCCCGTTGTCGAGCAGCACGAGGTGGAACGCCTGCGGCCCGTCGCCGGGGGTGACCCCGGTCCAGGCCGACGTGTAGGGGTTCATCCGCTCGCCGGTCGAGGAGCGCGGCAGCAGCTGCAGGAAGACCTCCAGGTCGGCCCAGGTCGGCAGCAGCTTCTCGATGCCCATCACGGTGATCAGCGTCTGCGGGAGGGTCAGGCACATCCGCCCGTTCCCCTCCGACTCGACGACGAGCAGCGTGCCGGTCTCCGCGATGCCGAAGTTGGCCCCCGAGATCGCGACCTTGGCCCGCAGGAACAGCGACCGCAGGTGGGCGCGGGCGGCCATGGCCAGCTTCCGCGGCTCGGACGTCAGGCCGGGGTCGACACCGGGCATCTCGCGCAGGAAGATCTCCCGGATCTCCGCGCGGTTGCGGTGGATCGCCGGCACGAGGATGTGCGAGGGCCGGTCGTGCCCGAGCTGGACGATCAGCTCGGCGAGGTCGGTCTCGGTCGGGGCGATGCCGGCGGCCTCGAGCGCCTCGTTGAGCCCGATCTCCTGGGTGGCCATCGACTTGACCTTGACGACCTCCCGCTCGCCGGTCGCGGCGACCAGGCCGGTCACGATCGCGTTGGCCTCGTTGGCGTCGCGTGCCCAGTGCACGACGCCGCCGCGCGCGGTGACCTCGCGCTCCAGGCGCTCCAGATGCTCGTCGAGCCGGGCCATGGTCGCCCGCTTGATCGCCTCGCCGGCCCGTCGCAGCTCCTCCCAGTCGTCGAGCTCGGCGACGACGGACGCGCGCTTGGCGCGGATGGTGCGCGTGGCGTGCCCGAGGTTGGCCCGCAGCTGGCTGTCGGCGAGCGCGTCGTGGGCCGCGGCCGGGAACGGCCGGTCGCCGCGCAGGTGGCCGACGCCGCGCGGGGCGGGGACGCCCAGGAAGGTGCTCACCGGACCCCCTCGCCGACGCCCGGCACGGGCACGCCGGACTCGGTGCTCGCCAGTATCTCGGCGAGGTGCACGGTGCGGGTGCCGACCCGCAGCCGCGAGAGCCCTCCGCCGATGTGCATGAGGCACGAGGAGTCGCCCGCCGTCGCGACCTCGGCGCCGGTGCCGACCACGTGGCGCATCTTGTCGGCCAGCATCGCGGTGGACGTCTCGGCGTTCTTCAGCGCGAACGTGCCGCCGAACCCGCAGCACTGCTCGGCCTCCGGCAGCTCCAGCAGCGTCATGCCGCGAACCCGGCGCAGCAGCCGCAGCGGGCCGTCGCCGACGCGCAGCATGCGCAGCGAATGGCAGGTCGGGTGGTAGGTGACCCGGTGCGGGTAGTACGCCCCGACGTCGTCCACGCCGAGCACGTCGACCAGCAGCTGCGACAGCTCGTAGGTCCGGGCGGCGACGGCGTCGGCGCGCGCCGCCAGCGCGGGGTCGCCCGCGTCCCGCGCGACCATCGCGTGCTGGTGGCGCACCGACCCGACGCACGACCCGGACGGCGCGACGATCGCGTCGTAGGGCTCGAACACCTCGACGTGGTGGCGGACGAGCGGCACCGCCTCGCGCGCGTAGCCGGTGTTGACGTGCATCTGCCCGCAGCACGTCTGCGCCTGCGGGAACTCGACCTCGTGCCCGAGCCGCTCCAGCAGCGCGACGGTCGCCTGCCCGACCTGCGGGAACAGTGCGTCGACCAGGCAGGTCACGAACAGTGCGACCTTCACTCGCGCCACCTTGGCACACCCGCCGCCCCGGCGCGACGGGGCGCGGCACCGGCGCGGTCAGGGGACCAGTAACGGCCCGACGACGATCGCGAGGATGCCGAGGAAGAACACGACGAGCAGGACCTCGGCGAGCCCGAAGGGGCGGCGCCGGGTCGAGGGGCCGGAATGGGCCACAGTGCAGATCCTCCGGGGTCCGGTGAGGGCAGGCGCCACCGTGTTCGCGCTCCGCATATATATCGTTACACAGAGCGCGCATCGACCACGCGCGGCACACCGGCACACACCGCGCGTGACGTGCTTGACGCCGGAAATCAGGCCCGGTAATCGTGATCCCCTCCGCGACGGCGCCCGCCGCCGCGCCGGTGCGAACAGCGGAGGTGGGCGTGGCTCGGGACGGGAACGGGGACAGCTGGGACGTCGTGATCGTCGGCGGTGGGTCGGCGGGCTGCGCGCTGGCCAACCGGCTGTCGGCCGACCCCGCCCGGCGGGTGCTCGTGCTGGAGGCGGGCCGCAGCGACGTCCGCTTCGACGTGTTCATCCACATGCCGGCGGCACTGACCTTCCCCAGCGGGAGCCGGCTCTACGACTGGCGCTACGTCTCCGAGCCGGAGCCCCACATGGGCGGGCGGCGCGTCGCGCACGCCCGCGGCAAGGTGCTCGGCGGGTCGAGCAGCATCAACGGGATGATCTTCCAGCGGGGGAACCCGCTGGACTACGAGCGCTGGGCCGCCGACCCCGGCATGGGCAGCTGGGACTACGCCCACTGCCTGCCGTACTTCCGGCGGATGGAGAACTGCCTCGCCGCGGACGAGGGCGACGCGTTCCGCGGGCACAGCGGCCCACTCGTGCTCGAGCGCGGGCCGGCGACCAACCCGCTCTTCGGCGCGTTCCTCGAAGCCGCGCAGGAGGCAGGGTACCCGCTGACCGAGGACGTCAACGGGTTCCGCCAGGAGGGCTTCGCGCGCTTCGACCGCAACCTGTACCGGGGCAGGCGGCTCTCGGCCGCGCGGGCGTACCTGCATCCGGTGATGTCCCGGCCCAACCTGGCGGTGCGGACCGGGGCGCTGGTGACGCGGGTGCTCTTCGACGGCACGCGCGCCGTCGGCGTCGAGTACTCCCGCTGGGGCCGCCCGGTCCGCCGGGTCCACGCCGGCGAGGTCGTCCTGTGCGGAGGCGCGATCAACTCGCCGCAGCTGCTGCAGCTGTCCGGGGTCGGGAACCCGGACCTGCTGCGCGGGCTGCGCATCCCCGTCGTCGCCGACCTGCCGGGGGTGGGGGAGAACCTGCAGGACCATCTCGAGGTCTACGTGCAGCACGCGTGCACGCAGCCGGTCTCGATGCAGCCCTACCTCGCCAAGCGGCACTGGTTGGGGGTCGGTGCACGCTGGCTGTTCCTGCGCAGCGGGCCGGGCGCGACGAACCACTTCGAGGCGGGCGGGTTCGTCCGCAGCAACGACGAGGTCGACTACCCCAACCTGATGTTCCACTTCCTGCCGATCGCCGTCCGCTACGACGGCACGCCCATCGAGGGTGGGCACGGCTACCAGGTGCACGTCGGGCCGATGTACTCCGACGCCCGCGGCACGCTCGCGATCACGAGCACGGACCCGCGGCGGCACCCCGCGCTGCGGTTCAACTACCTCTCGACCGAGCAGGACCGCCGCGAGTGGGTCGAGGCGCTGCAGGTCACGCGGACCATCCTCGGCCAGCCCGCGTTGCGGGCGTTCGACGGCGGGGAGCTGTCCCCCGGCCCGGACGTGCGCACCGACGAGCAGATCCTCGACTGGGTCGCCCGGGATGCGGAGACGGCGCTGCACCCGTGCGGGACGGCCGCGATGGGCACGGGCCCGCTGTCCGTCGTCGACCCGCTCACGATGCGGGTCCACGGCACGAGCGGGCTGCGGGTCGTCGACGCGTCCGTGTTGCCCTACGTGACGAACGGCAACATCTACGCGCCGGTGATGATGGTCGCGGAGAAGGCGGCGGACCTGATCCTGGGCGCCACCCCGTTGCCGCCGTCGGAGGCGGCCTTCCACCGGCACCGCCGGGAGTGAGGCCGCCGCCGGCCGGCCTCCGGTCCGGCGCGGGCGAGCGCCGGCGACGCCTTTCGACCGGTCCGCCCGCCATTCTCGCCATTCACCCGGCGGCCATTCTGTTCCACGTTATGGAACGGATCTCGGCGAACCCGACGAATGCACGTCAGGCGAACCAGGCCGCCGGGGCGGGCGCGGTGTTGTGCCAGATGTGCTTCTGCTCCTGGTACTCGTGCAGGCCGGTCGGCCCGAGCTCGCGACCGTTGCCGGAGCGCTTCATGCCGCCCCACTCGGCGCCCGGCACGTACGGGCCGAAGTCGTTGACCCAGACCGTGCCGTGCCGCAGCACCCCGGCGACGCGGTGGGCCCGCGCGGCGTCGGCCGTCCACACCGCGCCGGCCAGGCCGTATGCCGTGTCGTTGCCCAGCTCGACGGCCTCGTCCTCGGTCCGGAACCGCTCGACGGTCAAGAGCGGCCCGAACGTCTCCTCCCGCACGACGCGCATGCCGCGATGGCAGCCGTCCAGGACCGTCGGGCGGTAGAAGTAGCCCCGCGAGAGCTCGGGGTCGTCGGGACGCCGGCCGCCGCAGAGCACCGCGGCGCCCTCGGCGCGCGCCGACGCGACGAAGTCCTCGATCTTCGCGCGGTGCGCGGCCGAGACGAGCGGCCCGGTCTGGCTGGCCGGGTCGAGGCCGTTGCCGACGCGGATGCGCTCGGCCCGCTCGGCCAGCGCCGCGACGACCGCGTCCGCGACCGGCTCCTCCACGATCAGCCGCGCGCCCGCCGAGCACACCTGCCCGGAGTGCAGGAAGACCGCCGTCAGCGCGTTGTCGACGACGGTCTCGAACCCCTCGCCGTCGACGGCGTCGGCGAACACGATGTTCGGGTTCTTCCCGCCCAGCTCGACGGCAACCCGCTTCACGGTCGCCGCGGACGCCCGGATGATCGCCTGGCCGGTGGCGAGGCCGCCGGTGAAGCTGACCATGTCGACGCCGTCGTGCGCGGAGAGCGGCGCCCCGACGGCGGGTCCCGTCCCGAGCAGGATGTTGACCACGCCCGCCGGCCCGCCCGCCTCCTCGACCAGCCGCACGAGCAGCACCGACGTGAGCGGCGTGACCTCGCTCGGCTTGATCACGCACGTGCAGCCGGCCGCCAGCGCGGGCGCGAGCTTCCACGACAGCTGCAGCAGCGGGTAGTTCCACGGGGTGATCAGCGCGCACACCCCGACCGGCTCGTGCGCGACGCGGGAGAGGACGCCGGGGCGGCCCACGTCGACCGTGCGACCGTCCTGGGTGGGCGCAAGGTCCGCGTAGTAGCGGAACACCGCGGTGACGTCGTCGACGTCGATCCGGCTCTCGACGAGCGTCTTGCCGGTGTCGAGCGTCTCGACGCGCGCGATCTCCTCCTTGTCGCGTTGCAGCAGGTCGGCGACCCGGCGGAGCAGGTCCGCCCGCTCGGTCACCGGCACGGCACGCCATCCGCGGGGGTCGTCGAAGGCGGCGCGGGCGGCGGCGACGGCGGCGTCGACGTCGGCGGGGCCGGCCTGGTCGACGGTCTCGACCACGCTGGCGTCGAAGGGGTTGAGAACGTCGGCGGGCTCGGCGGAGCCGGAGGTCCACCTTCCGCCGATGCAGAGGCTGGGCACGCCGTGATCGTCCTCGAATGTCACGTCACGTCAAGCAATTCGGATCGTTACCATCGTGATTGCTTGACCTCGCCTTCACCCGATCTACGATGCGCACCGAGGCCCCGGTGGTGCGCCTCACAACGGACACGAGGCGGGTGACGCAAATGGCGGATTCTTCTGCTGCAACCACGGTCACGCTCCCGCCAGAGCAACCGGCCCAGGCCGGCGCCCCCGAGCCGGCGATCGCGGTGAGTGACCTCTGGAAGGTCTTCGGCCCGAAGGCCGCGGAGGTGCCGGGGTCGGCCGAGCTGCGAGCGCTCTCCCGGCGGGAGCTGATCGACCGGACCGGCTGCACGGCCGCCGTCCGCGACGTGAGCTTCGACGTGGCGCCCGCCGAGATGTTCGTGGTGATGGGCCTGTCCGGCTCGGGCAAGTCGACGCTCGTGCGGTGCCTGACCCGGCTCATCGAGCCGACGGCTGGCCGGGTCACCTTCGAGGGCGAGGACATCCTCGCCGCCGACCAGGGGCGGCTGCGCGAGCTGCGCCGCAAGAAGTTCTCGATGGTCTTCCAGCACTTCGGCCTGCTGCCGCACCGCCGCGTCGTCGACAACGTCTCGTACGGCCTGGAGATCCGCGGGGTCGGGCGCGCCGAGCGCATGAAGCGGGCGGCGGAGGTCATCGAGCTGGTCGGCCTCTCGGGGTACGAGCGCTCCTACCCCGACCAGCTCTCCGGCGGCATGCAGCAGCGCGTCGGCCTGGCCAGGGCCCTCGCGGGCAACCCGGACGTGCTGCTGTTCGACGAGCCGTTCTCCGCGCTCGACCCGCTGATCCGCCGGGACATGCAGAACGAGGTCATCCGCCTCCACAAGGAGGTCGGCAAGACGATGATCTTCATCACGCACGACCTGTCCGAGGCGCTGAAGCTCGGCGACCGGATCCTGATCATGCGGGACGGCGCGACCGTGCAGATCGGCACGGGCGACGAGCTCGTCGGCGCGCCGGCCGACGAGTACGTGCGCGACTTCGTCCGCGACGTCTCCCGCGCTCACGTGCTCACGCTGCGCTGGATCATGCGCCCGGTGCGGCCCGACGACCCGATGGACGGGCCCGAGCTGAGCCAGGACGTCATCGTGCAGGAGGCGACGCGGGCGGTACTGGCGGCGGAGAAGCCCGTCAAGGTCGTCGAGGACGGCAAGGTCGTCGGCATCGTCGGCGACGAGGAGATCCTCGGCGTCATCGCCGGCGCCGACAGCGACGGGCCGGAGGCTTAGGCGATGGCGACCCTCGCCCAGCCACGCGTGCGGGAGTGGATGGTCAGCACCCGCGCCGCCGTCGCGGGCGTCCTCATCGGGTGGATCGTGCTGTGGATCCCGCTGCATGGCGTCAACACGCTGACGCTCGCCCCGTCGGACCTGACGCCGCTGCACACCTGGCTCAACGACCTCAACGTGGCGGTCAACGCCAGCCGCGATACCAATCCGCTCTTCCTGTACGTCTTCAACGAGATCCGCCTCGTGATCGACACTCTGGTCACGTTCATCCAGGCGTTGATCAGCCAGCCCGCGTTGGGCCGGCCTGCACCGGTGCTGGGGTGGCTGGGCGTCGTCGCCATCTCGACCTATGTGTCGTGGGCGTTCGCCAACGTGCGGGTCGCGGTGCTGACGCTCGTCGGCCTGCTGTTCATCGGCCTGCAGGGCCTGTGGCAGGAGTCCATGGACACCCTCGCGCTGACGATCGCTGCGGTGCTGGTCTGCCTGGTCATCGGGATCCCGTTCGGGGTGTGGGCGGGCCTGTCCGACCGGGTCAACAAGGTCGTCACGCCGGTACTCGACTTCATGCAGACGATGCCGACGTTCGTCTACCTCGCGCCGCTCACGCTGTTCTTCCTCATCGGCCCGGCCTCGGCGACGATCGCCACCCTGATCTACGCGATGCCGCCGGTCGTGCGCATCACCGCGCACGGCATCCGCGCGGTGCCCCGGACGACCGTCGAGGCGTCGGAGTCGATGGGCTCCACCCGCTGGCAGACCCTGAACAAGGTCCTGCTGCCGATGTCGCGCCGCACGATCGTCCTCGGTGTCAACCAGACGATCATGGCCGCGCTGTCGATGGTGACGATCGCGGCGCTCATCGACGCCCCGGGACTCGGCAAGACCGTGATCCAGGCCCTGGAGACGCTCGACGTCGGCACCGCGTTCAACGCGGGCGTGGCGATCGTGGTCATCGCGATCGTGCTCGACCGCGTGACCACGGCGGCCGCAGCGCAGGCCGACACCAACAGGATCGCCACACCGGCCGAGGCGCGCCGCCACCGGATCCTGCTCGTCGTGGGCGGCGTGGTCACGCTCGTGTGCGTGTACCTGTCCTACATGTTCGTGTGGGCGTCGACCTTCCCGACCAGTATCGGTGACACCGAGATCGGCATCGGCAGCCTGATCAAGAAAGTCACCGACGTCGTCACGCAGTGGGCGCAGACCAACCTGTCAGTGATCACCAACGACTTCAAGAACGTCATCACCAGCCTCGTGCTGGACAACGTCCAGGCTCTGCTCGTCCAGTCGCCGTGGTGGCTGACATGTGCGGCCGTGCTCGCCCTCGCCTGGATCCTGGGCGGGCGCAGCGCGATGATCGCCGGGGCGGTCTGTCTGGCGCTGCTCATCGGCACCGGGCTGTGGTCGGACGCTATGGCCACCCTCGCCGCGACGCTGGTGGCGACGGTGATCGTCATGCTCCTGGGGGTCGGCGTCGGCGTGTGGATGGGCCGAAGCGCCCGCGCCGACCGGATCATCCGGCCGGTGCTCGACGCGGCCCAGGTCATGCCGGCGTTCGTCTACCTGGTGCCGTTCCTCGCCCTGTTCGCGGCCAGCCGCTTCACGGCTGTCGTCGCGGCGGTCGTCTACGGGGCCCCGGTCGCGATGAAGATCGTCGCCGACGGCATCCGGCAGGTTCCGGCCGTGACGGTGGAGGCCGCGACCTCCGCGGGCTCCAGCACCCGGCAGCTGGTCATGAAGGTGCAGCTGCCGATGGCGCGCAGCGCGCTCACGCTCGCCACGAACCAGGGCCTGATCTACGTGCTCTCGATGGTCGTCGTCGGCGGCCTCGTCGGCGCCGGCGCGCTCGGGTTCGACGTCGTGGCCGGGTTCTCGCAGGGCAACCTGTTCGGCAAGGGCCTCGCGGCCGGGTTGGCCATCGTGCTCCTCGGCATCATGCTCGATCGCATCACCCAGGCGGCAGCTCGCCGAGCCCGGGAAACCCGATGAAGGAGGTTGCACCAGTGGGAGCACTGTTCGCTCGACCCGGGCGGGTCTGGCGCCGCGCACGGGTCGCCGTCGTGGCGGCCGCGGCCCTCGCCCTGGCCGGCTGCGGCGGCGCGACGGTCGGTGGCAGCAGCAGCGGCGGGTCAGGGGGTTCGGGGGGCTCCTGCGGTACGGTCAACCTGGCCGTCAACCCGTGGGTCGGCTACGAGGCCGACGCCGCCGTCTACAGCTACGTCGCCAAGAACAAGCTCGGCTGCAACGTGGTCAAGAAGGACCTCAAGGAGCAGGTCTCCTGGCAGGGCTTCGGGACCGGCGAGGTCGACCTGATCCTGGAGAACTGGGGCCACCCCGAGCTCACCAAGCAGTACATCACCGACCAGAAGACCGCCGTCGACCTCGGGCAGACCGGCAACAAGGGCATCATCGGCTGGTACGTGCCGCCGTGGCTGGCCCAGGCCCACCCCGACATCACCGACTGGCACAACCTCAACAAGTACGCCGACCAGTTCAAGACCTCGGAGTCGGGCGACAAGGGCCAGCTGCTCGACGGCGACCCGTCCTACGTGACGAACGACGCCGCGCTGGTCAAGAACCTGAACCTCAACTTCAAGGTCGTGCAGGGCGGCAGCGAGACGGCGCTCATCCAGTCGTTCCGCCAGGCCGAGCAGCAGCACCAGTTCTTCCTGGCCTACTTCTACGAGCCGCAGTGGTTCTTCTCGGAGATGAAGCTGGTCAAGGTCAACCTGCCGCCGTACACGCCGGGCTGTGACTCCGACCCGGCCAAGATCGCCTGCGACTACCCGCCGTACAACCTGAACAAGATCGCGAGCACGAAGTTCGCCAACTCCGGCAGCCCGGCCGCGACCCTGGCGAAGAACTTCAACTGGACCAACGACGACCAGAACGCGGTCGCCAAGTCCATCGCCGTCGACAAGCTCTCCGACGACGACGCCGCGAAGAAGTGGGTCGACGCCAACCAGGACAAGGTCAACACCTGGCTGCAGGGCCTGAAGACGAGCTGACCCCACCCCCGCCCCATACCTAACGAACGGCACTTTCGTGAGCACCTATGTGACGAAAGTGCCGTTCGTTAGGTCCGGGGGTCGGTGGGCGACGAGGGGAGCCAGCGCCTCCTCCAGTAGGGCGTCACCGACCGCGACCTCCTCCAGCGGCAGGCCCATCACCTCGGCCGCGGCCTGCGCCGCCGCCCGCGTACGGGGCGTCGGGTGCTGGGCCAGCCAGACGGCGCGCCGGTAGTGGCCGAAGTAGTCGTCGCGCAGCTGCGGGTAGCGGTCGAGGCCCAGCTCGACGACCACGGAGCGGTGGAACGAGGTCGCGAGGAAGTCGGTGAGGACGTACGTCCCGGGCTCGTCGGCCAGCAGCGTGCGCATCCGCTCCGCCCCGGCGAGGACGTCGTAGCAGTGCGCCCCGGGAAGGCGCGGGACGCCGAGCCGGGCGCACACCGCGTCGAGCGCGCCGTACGTGCCGCAGTCGGCGTACCCGACGGCGACCCGGGCGTAGCGGCCGCGCAGGCCCGTGACGGCGGCCTCCACCTCCGCGGCGATGCGGTCGGGCCGGTTGTGCAGCAGCGGCGGCAGCGGGTGGACGTCGACGGGCCAGCCGCGGCGGGCGGCGACGTCCGCGACGTGGCGCGCGATCGCGCCGCACGCCACGACGGCGACGCGGGGGTCAGCCGGGGAAGGCGAGCCGCTCGACGAACAGGTCGTTGAAGTCGGGGCGGTCGGAGAGCTCGACGTAGTGCACCTCCTCCAGCAGGGCCGCCGCGGCGGCCCGCTCGCGGACCGAGAGCAGCGCCATCTTCGCGCCCTCGCCCGCGACGTTGCCGGCGCTGACGATGCGCAGCACCGACACGTTCGGCACGAGCCCGATCCGCACGGCGGCGGACGGCGAAAGGTAGCTGCCGAACGAGCCCGCGAGCAGCACCTGCGCGACGTCGGACTCCTCGAGCCCCTGCTCGGCGAGCAGCAGCCGCCACCCCGTGGCGATCGCGGCCTTCGCGAACTGCAGCTCGCGGATGTCGCGCTGCGACAGGTGCACCCGGGTGCCGCCCGGCGCGTCGGCGAGCACGAACACCCGCTCCTCGCCGACCTTGGTCAGCCGGGCCGCGAGGCCCGGCGGCACGCCGGGGGAGTCGGCGTCGACCAGCCGGCCCGATGCGTCGACCAGACCGGCGGCCACCAGCGCCGCGACCGCGTCGACCAGGCCGGACCCGCACAGGCCGACGGGCTCGACGTCGCCGATGACCTGCAGCAGCACGTCGTCGTCGCTGATCTTGACGCCCTCGATGGCGCCGGGAGCGGCCCGCATGCCGCAGCGCACGGCGCCGCCCTCGAACGCCGGCCCCGCAGGCGCCGCCGTCGCGAGCAGCCGGTCGCCGGCGGCGAGCACGATCTCGCAGTTCGTGCCCACGTCGACGAACAGCCGCACGCGCCGGTCGCGGTCCATGCCGGACGCCAGCGCGCCCGCGACGATGTCGCCGCCGACGTACGCGCCGAGCGCGGGGAACACGTACGCCCGCGCGCCGGGATGGACGGCGACGCCGAGGTCGGCGGCGGTGAGGCCCTCGAACGAGCGCGACGCCATGACGAACGGCGCGACGCCCAGCGGCTCGGGGTCGATGCCCAGCACGAGGTGGGTCATCGTCGCGTTGCCGGCGAGGGCGATCTCGTATACCTCGCTGCGCGCGACGCCGCCCTCGGCGCACACCTCGCCGGTGAGCTCGTCGAGCACCTGGTGGGCGAGCGCG
Source organism: uncultured Actinomycetota bacterium (assembly GCA_963728105.1). Lineage (GTDB taxonomy): Bacteria > Actinomycetota > Actinomycetes > Mycobacteriales > Pseudonocardiaceae > Pseudonocardia. Next base: position 57,161 of record CAVSJZ010000091.1, read on the forward strand.
GCGAGCCGCGGCAGCGCGTCGGGGTCCATCATCGTCGCGCTGATCCGGGTGATGACGTCGGCGCCGAAGGGCTGCTGGGGGTTGAGGACCGACGCGACGGCGGCCGGGGTGCCGGTGCCCAGGTCGAGCAGGGTGGCCACGACCGTGGTCGTGCCGAGGTCGAACGCGATGCCGAAGCGGCGCTCGCTCGTGTCGCCCTGCTCGACGTCGACCAGCACCTCGTCGACGACGACGGCGGTGACGCGCCCGTCGTCGGCCCGCATCGCGCGGGCCAGGTTCCGGATCGCGCGCAGGTCGGGCCGCAGCTCCAGGTCGGGCAGGGCGTCGCGCAGCCGCTCGAGGTCGGTGCGCTGGTCGGCGAGCGTCGGCTCGGGCAGCGTCACGCACCGTTTCTGCACGGCGGGGCGCAGGATCACCTGGCGGCCGACGCCGACCGTCGCCGCCTTCGGCCGGGTGACCAGCGGCGGGACCTCGACGCGCAGGTCCTGCTCGGCACGGGCCCGGCAGGCCAGCCGCCAGCCCGCGCGGAGCTCGTCGGCGTCGAACGCCCGCGGGTCCAGCCGCGAGACGGCGACCTCGCCCTCGACCACCCGCATGCGGCACTTGCGGCAGGTGCCGTGGCCGCCGCAGGTGGAGTCGACGGCGATGCCGTTCCAGCTCGCGGCGTCGAACAGCGTGGCGCCCGCGGGCACCCGCACCTCGCGCGGCTGCCCGCCGTCGGGATGGAACCGGACGCGGACGCGCTCGGCCCCCGGCTGCGCCGGGTCGCCGGCCGCCGGGCCGGCGCCGTCCGCGAGATCCGTCATGGCCGCCGCTCCCGCTCCGCCGTGGTCCGCACCTAGGCCGGCTGCTCGGCCGCAGCGCGGGCCGCGCGGGCCCGCGCGATCCACGCCGCGCCCCATTCGTCGTTGCCCATCAGCAGGTCGGCGGCCTTGACGGCCTCCACGATCTGCGACGACCGCACGTCCATGATCGCGCTGGTGAGGCCGCAGGACATCGCCATCGGCAGGAACGCCGCGCCGAGAGCCGGCCGCCCCGGCATGCCGAACGAGACGTTGGACGCGCCGAGGGTCATGTTCAGGCCCAGCTCGTCGTGGATCAGCTCGATGGTCGCCAGCGTGGTCCGCACGAGCGTGGTGTCGGCGCCCACCGGCATCGCCAGCGGGTCGATGACGATGTCCTCCAGCGGGATGCCGTACTCGCCAACGGCGATGTCGAGGATCTTGCGGGTGATCTCCAGGCGGCGCTCCGGCTCGGCGGGGATCTCGTCCTCCTCGTTGGGCAGGGCGATCACGGCGGCGCCGTGCCGGGCCACGATCGGCAGGATCGCGTCGAGCCGCTCCCGCTCGCCGGTGACCGAGTTGACCAGCGCCTTGCCCTGGTAGGCCGCGAGCCCGGCCTCCAGCGCCTCGACGACCGAGGAGTCGATGACCAGCGGCAGGTCGGAGAGCTCCTGGACCATCGTGACCGCCGAGGCCAACAGCTCCGCCTCGTCGGCCAGCGGCACGCCCATGTTGATGTCGAGCATCGTCGCGCCGCCCTCGACCTGCTGGGCGACGTCGACGGCGATGCGCGACAGGTCGCCCTTGCGCAGCTGCTCGGCGAAGATCTTGCGACCGGTCGGGTTGATCCGCTCGCCGATCAGGCAGAACGGCTGGTCGGACCCGATGACCACCTCGCGCTTGGCCGAACGCAGAACCGTGTGCATCTCAGGCACCCCCGACGGTGACGGCCGCGCGGCGGGCGGCGAGCAGCTCCTTGGCCTTGCGGACGGCGGTGGCGGCGTCGGCCGCGTAGCCGTCGGCACCGACGGCGTCGGCGTACTCCTGGGTGACCGGGGCCCCGCCGACCATGACGATGACCTGCTCGCGCAGGCCGGCCTTCTGCAGGGCGTTGATGTTGGCCTTGAACATCGGCATCGTCGTGGTGAGGAACGCCGAGAACCCGACGATGTCGGGCTTGTGCTCGTGGATCCCCGCGATGACCTTCTCCGGGGAGACCTGCACGCCCAGGTCGATCACGTGGAAGCCCGCGCCCTCCAGCATGATGTTGACCAGGTTCTTGCCGATGTCGTGCACGTCGCCCTTGACCGTGCTCATGAGGAACGTGCCGACGGTCTGGGCGCCGGTCTCGGCCAGCAGCGGGCGCAGGATGTCCAGCGCGCCGCTCATCGCCTTGCCGGCCACCAGCATCTCGGGCACGAAGAAGTCGCCGCGCTCGAACCGGGCGCCGACCTCCTCCAGCGAGGGGATCAGGGCGTCGAAGAGCATGGTCTCCGGGGACAGACCGGACTCGAGGCCCTGGCGGGTCAGCTCCAGCACCCGTGGGCCGTTGCCCACGAGCGTCTCGTCGTAGAGACCCCGCAGGATCTCCTCGTGGTCGGTCATGCCAAGTTCTCCTCGACCGGTGGGGCGGCTGGGAAGCGGGTCGTGACGGTGGCCGGCGCGATCATGCCGAGTTTTCCTTCCGGGCGGGGTGGTGACCCAGTAGCGCGGACAGCCCGCGCAGCTCCGCGACCAGCAGGTCGCCGATCCTGGTGATGCCGTAGTCGTTGACGCGCCCCGTCGGCCCCGACACCGAGACCGCGGCGATGACGGTGCCGTCGACCGTGCGGACGGGGGCGCCGACGGCGGTGAGCCCGATCTCGAGCTCGTCGAGCGAGGCCGCCCAGCCGCGGCGGCGCACCTCGACGAGCGCGTGGTCGAGCTGGGCGCGGTCGACGGGGGAGTGCGGGGTCCGGCGCTCCAGGTGACCCGGCGGGAGCGGGAGAGCCCCGTAGGCGTAGAGCACCTTGCCCAGCGCGGTGCAGTGGGCCGGCACGTCGACGCCGACCCAGTTGGTCGCGCCGACCATGTAGCGGGTGTCGAGCTGGTCGATCTGCACGACCTGGCCCCCGCGCGGTACGGCGAGGTTGACCGTCTCCTGGCAGACCTCGGAGAGGTGCTCCATCGTCGGGCGGGCGAGCTCCGAGAGGTCGTGCAGCGCGCTCGGCCGGGCCGCGTGCAGCGAGAACAGCGCGCCTGGCCGGAACGCTCCCGCCCGGTCGCGGTGCACCAGCCGGCTGCGTTCGAGGGCCTGCAGCAGCCGGGAGGTGGTGGACTTCGCCAAGCCGAGCTCGTCGACGAGAGAGCTGAACGTGCGGGGTGCTCCGGACTCGACGATGAGGCTGAGCAGGGCGCTCGCGCGCTCGACGGCCTGGCTGCCCGTCTGCGTGGTCGCCATGGGATTCCGTTCTGTCTCGGCGCCCGCTCGGCGGGCGCCTGGCAAGTCGAGCTCTGAAAGTTTCATATTATGGAACCCTAGTTCCGCTGATAGCCGTTACTGTGACGCCGGTCCGGCACGGCGTCAAGAGGGGAAGAAGGCGCGCATGTTCCGCAACGCGATGCCGCGGTACGAGATCCTTTCCGGCGACGCACTCGAGACGCTCGACGGGGGCTGGAAGCGGCTGGTGTCCGAGATCGGCGTCGAGTTCGGCTCGACGCGGGCGCTGGAGCTGTTCCGCCAGGCGGGCCAGAAGGTCGAGGAGGGGTCCGAGGGCTCCGGCGTGGTCAGGTTCGACCCGGAGTTCGTGCTCGAGCAGGTGGCGAAGGCGCCCCGGTCGTTCGACATCCAGGCCCGCAACCCGGCGAACACCGTGCACATCGGCGACGACGCGATGGCGTTCGGCGCTGTCTACGGGCCGCCGTTCGTGCGCGAGGGCGAGGTCCGCAGGGACGCGACGATGGAGGACTTCCGCAACTTCGCGCGTCTGTCCCAGAGCTTCGCCGCGATGGACTCGGCGGGCGGCATCGTCTGCGAGCCCGAGGACACGCCGCTGGACTCGCGGCACCTCGACATGACCTACGCACTGCAGACGCTCACCGACAAGATCTACATGGGCAACGTGGTCTCCGGCGGGAACGCCCGCGACACGCTGGCCATGACCGAGATCCTGTTCGGCGGCCGGGAGGCCATCGAGGCCACCCCCGCCACGGTCTCGCTGATCAACTGCAACTCGCCGCTGCGCTGGGACGAGCGCATGCTCGAGGCCCAGTTCGCCTACTCCGAGGCCAACCAGGCCGTCGTGATCACACCGTTCCTGCTGATGGGGGCCATGTCCCCGGTGTCGATCCCGGCCGCGCTGACCCAGCAGATGGCCGAGGCGCTGACCGGCATCACGCTGTCGCAGCTGATCCGGCCGGGCTGCCCGGTGATCTTCGGATCGTTCCTCTCGAACATCGACATGCAGTCGGGGTCGCCGTGCTTCGGCACGCCGGAGTCGGCGGTCGGGCTGCTCGCCACCGGGCAGATCGCGCGCCGGTTCGGCCTGCCCGTCCGGTCGGGCGGCGGGATGACGTCCAGCCAGACCCCCGACGCCCAGGCCGGCTACGAGGGCCTGATGACGATGCTCCCGACGTTCCTCGCGGGCATCAACTGGGTGATGCACACGGCGGGCTGGCTGGAGGGCGGGCTGGTCGCGAGCTACGAGAAGTTCGTGCTCGACGTTCAGGTGCTGGAGATGCTCCAGCAGGAGTTCACGCCCCTGGAGATCGACGAGGCGTCGCTGGCGTTCGGGGCCCACGACGAGGTCCGCCACGGCGGCCACTTCCTGGGCGCCGCCCACACGATGGAACGGTTCCGCACCTGCTTCTACCGGCCGTTCGTGAACAGCTCCGACAACTACGACCGCTGGATGCGGAACGGGGCGAAGGACGCCGCCGCCCGCGCGCGCGACGTCGCGCACAAGAAGCTGGCCGAGTACGAGCCGCCGCCGCTCGACGACGCGATCCGCGAAGAGCTGACCGAGTACGTGACCCGCCGCCGCCGCGAGCTCGGCGACTAGGAACCGGAGGAGAAGTTTCATGGCGAGCGTTCCTGCCGCAGCCCGCGTCGTCGTCATCGGCGCCGGCATCGTCGGCAACAGCCTCGTGCACCACCTCGCCCGCCTCGGCTGGCGGGACATCGTGCAGATCGACAAGGGCCCGCTGCCCAACCCCGGGGGCTCGACGGGCCACGCGTCGAACTTCATCTTCCCCGTCGACCACTCCCGCGAGCTGACCGACCTGACGCTGGACTCGGTGCGCCAGTACAGGGAGCTGGGCGTCTTCACCGAGTCGGGCGGCTACGAGGTGGCCCGCACCGAGGAGCGGATGGAGGAGCTGCGCCGGCGCATGTCGTCGGCCCGCGCGTGGGGCATCGAGGCGGAGCTGGTGACGCCCGAGCAGGTCGTCGCGCGCATCCCGTTCCTGGACAAGGACAAGATCATCGGCGCGTTCTGGACGCCGTCCGTCGGCGTCGTCGACTCGCTGCGGGCGGGCACGCTCATGCGCGAGGCCGCGCAGGCGCTCGGCGCGCTGACCGTCGTGCCGACCGTCGAGATCCTCGGCATGGACGTCGAGGAGGGACGCATCCGCCGGGTGCGCACCAGCGGCGGCGACATCGAGACCGACACCGTCGTCATCGCCTGCGGCGTCTGGAGCCCGAAGATCGCGCGGATGGCGGGCGCGGCGATCCCGCTGACGCCCGCCGTCCACCAGATGATCTCGGTGGGCCCGATCCCGCAGCTCGCCGAGCGGCCGGGCGAGATCTCGTTCCCGATCGTGCGCGACATGGACACCTTCTGCTACGAGCGCCAGCACGGCGCCGACATGGAGGTCGGCTCCTACGCCCACCGCGCGATCCTGCACGAGCCGGAGGACATCCCGTCCATCGAGCAGGCGAAGCTCTCCCCGACGGAGATGCCCTTCACAGCCGACGACTTCGACCCGCAGCTCGAGCAGGCGCTCGAGCTCATGCCCGACGCACTGGGCGCCGACGGCGCCGAGATCCGCTACGCGATCAACGGCCTGCTCTCGCTCACGCCGGACGGCGCGCCGATCCTCGGCGAGACGCCCGAGGTCAAGGGCCTGTGGTCGGCCGCGGCGGTGTGGGTCAAGGAGGGCCCTGGCGTCGGGCGCGCGGTCGCGGAGTGGATGACCCACGGGCACTCCGAGATCGACGTCCACCACACCGACGTCGCGCGCTTCTACCCGCACCAGCGCACGCGCGAGCACGTCCGGTCGCGCACGTCCGAGGCGTTCAACAAGACGTACGGGATCGTGCACCCCTCCGAGCAGTGGGAGGGGGAGCGCGGCAAGCGCCTGGCCCCGATGTACGCCGCGGAGAAGGCCGCCGACGCGGTGTTCTTCGAGACCGTCGGCTGGGAGCGGCCGATGTGGTACGCCTCCAACGAGGCGCTGCTCGGTGAGTACGGCGACGCGGTCATGCCGCGCGAGCACGAGTGGGACGCCCGCTGGTGGTCGCCGGTCATCAACGCCGAGCACCTCGCGATGCGCGAGCGGGCCGGCATCGTCGACCTGTCGGCGTTCGCGATCTTCGACATCGTCGGGCCCGGGGCGGCGGCCGCCGTGCAGGGCACCGTCGTCGCCCAGGCCGACGTGGCCGACGGGCGTGTCATCTACACCCCGGTGCTCGACGCCAAGGGCGGGTTCCGCTCGGACCTCACGGTGATGCGGCTCGCCCACGACCGCTACCGCGTGGTCACCGGCGGCGCGCACGGCATGGCGGATCTCAAGTGGTTCGCCGACCACCTGCCGGCAGGCGCGGCGGTCGTCGACCAGACCTCGGCGTTCACGACGATCGGGCTGTGGGGCCCGAAGGCGCGCGACATCCTCGGCCGGCTGACCGACGACGACATCTCGCACACCGGCTTCCCGTTCCTGACCTGCCGCACCGTCGAGCTGGGCAGCGTCGCCGTGCTCGCCTCGCGCATCTCCTACGTCGGCGAGCTGGGCTGGGAGCTCTACGTGCCGATGGAGCAGGGCGCCCGCGTGTGGGACCTGCTGCACGAGGCCGGGCGTCCCGACGGCGCGGTCCCCGTCGGCATCGGCGTCTACGGCACGACCGGGCGCATCGAGAAGGGCTACCGCGCCTTCGGCTTCGAGCTCGACGGCGAGCGCACGATCGTCGAGGCCGGGATGGCGCGGCCGAAGGTCAAGGCGGCCGACTTCGTCGGCAAGCAGGCCTACCTCGCCCAGCGGGAGGCGCAGCCGCAGACCGTGCTGTGCACGCTGACCGTCGACGACCACACGTCGGAGAGCGGCGTCAAGCGCTACATGCTCGGCGGCGAGCCGATCCTCACGCGCGACGGCGGCACGCTGACCGACGGCCACGGCCACCATCCCTACGTCACGACGGCCGGGTCGGCGCCCTCGCTCGGCAAGCACGTGCTGCTGGCCTACCTCCCGCCCGATGCGGCGGTCGTCGGCAACCAGCTCGCCGTGTCCTACATGCAGGAGCTCTACCCGGTGACCGTCGGCTCGGCCGACGCCACGCCGCTCTTCGACCCCACCAACGACCGCATCAGGGGCTGACGCATGACGAACGTGCTGGTCTGCATCAAGCGGGTGCCCGACACCGGCGGCGAGGTCGCGCTGAGCGCGGACGGCCAGTCGGTGGACGCCCGCCACGTCGGGTTCACCACGAGCGCCCACGAGAGCTGCGCGGTCGAGCTGGCCGTGCGCACCGCGGAGGCGGGCGGCGGCACCGCGACCGTCCTGACGCTCGGGCCGGCCGAGGCCGCGGAGCAGCTGCGCGCGGCGCTGGGCGTGGGCTGCACGGCCGCGGTGCTGGTCGAGGGGGACCCTGCCGGCTTCGGCCCGGCCGACGTCGCGCGGGAGATCGCCGCGGTCGTCGCCGCCCACGAGGCGGACGGGCGCACGTACGACCTCGTCCTGCTCGGCAACGACGCGGCCGACACCGGCGACTTCCAGGTCGGCATCCGGCTCGCGTACGAGCTGGGGCGGCCGGTCGTCAACGGCGTCCGGACCGTCGAGGTCGGCAGTATCGACGGATCCGGCGGCGTCGCGACCGCGCACGGCGACGGCCTCGACGGCGTCGAGACGTTCCGCGTGCCGCTGCCCGCCGTCGTGACGGTGCTGGAGGGCGGCGTCGAACCCCGGTACCCGACGATCACCGGCCGGATGAAGGCCAAGAAGGTGAAGATCGAGACCGTGGAGCCGCGACAGGAGCCGCGCGGCTCCGGGCGGGTGCGGCTGCTGCTGCCGCCCGCGCAGCCGAGCACCGTCGAGGTGCTGGGCGAGGGGCCGGACGCCGCGGCCGCCGTCGTCGACCTGCTGGCACGCCTGGGGGTGGCCCGATGATCCTGGTACTGGTCGAGACGACCGCGGCAGGCGGCGCCACCGAGGTCTCGCTGGAGACGCTGACGTTCGCCCGGACGCTCGCGGACCGGACCGCCGGCCCGGTGCACGCCGTGGTCGTGGGGGAGCAGCCCGACGGGCTCGCGGCGCAGCTGGGCGCCTACGGCGTTGCGGAGGTGCACCACGCGACGGGTGAGGCGTTCTCCGCGTACGGCGGGGCGACGTGGGCGTCGGCCGTGCAGGCCGTGGTCGCCGCGACGGGTGCGGACACGGTGCTCGCGCCGGGTACGCCGCGGGGCATGGAGGTGCTCGCCCACCTCGCCGCGCGGCTCGACGTCGCGATGGCGGCCAACGTCGTGGGCATCGACGTCGACACGGCCACCACGCCGCTGCGGGTCACGCGCCAGGTGCTGGGCGGGGCGGTGCTGGAGGAGATGAGCCTGGCCGACAGCCCGGCCCTGCTCACCGTCGCCGGGCACGCCGTCGAGGCGGCGGCCGCGCCGGAGCCGGCCGCCGCGGCCGTGCGCGAGCACGCGCCGCAGGTCGCCGAGGCCGACCTGGTCGCGCGCGTCGTGTCGACCGAGCCCGCCGAGCCGGACCGGTCCGGCGCGCTGACGTCGGCCCGGGTGGTCGTCGGCGCCGGCCGGGGAGCGGGCGGCGCGAACGGGTTCGACGGCGTCGTCGAGCTGGCGGAGCTGCTCGACGGCGCGCTGGGCGTGTCCCGGGTCGTGACGAGCCTCGGCTGGCGCCCGCACCACGAGCAGATCGGCCAGACCGGCAGCCGGATCTCGCCGGAGCTGTACATCCCGTGCGGCATCAGCGGCGCGATCCAGCACTGGGCGGGCTGCTCCAGCTCCAAGACGATCCTCGCGATCAACACCGACGAGCACGCACCGATGGTCACGAAGGCGACCTACGCGGTGATCGGCGACATGGCCGAGGTCGTGCCCGCGATCAACGCCGAGCTACGACGCCGGAGGGGCTGACGCCATGACCACCGAGATCGAGGGGGTGCCCGGCGAGGGGGTACCCGAGGCCGCCGTGACGGCGGCACTGCGCAGCCTCGCCTCCCCGTTCAGCGTCGAGGTCACGCCGCGGGAGGCGGCGAAGCTGCCGTCCTTCGCGGACGTGCTCGCGCCCGGCACGTCCGTCTACGTGACGTTCCTGCCGCGCACGCCGTGGTCGGACACCGTCGCCGCAGCCCGCTCGCTCGTCGCGGCCGGCATGCTGCCGGTGCCGCACCTGGCCGCGCGTGCCGTGCCCGACCGGGCCGCGCTGCGGAGCATGCTCACCGACCTGGCGGCCGTCGGGGTGCAGGACCTGCTGGTCGTGGCCGGGTCGCTGGCCGAGCCGGTGGGGGAGTTCCACGAGTCCGGACAGATCCTCGACTCGGGTTGCCTTGAGGAGGCCGGCATCGTCCGCGTCGGCGTCGCCGGGCATCCCGAGGGCCACCAGGACGTCGCCGACGACGAGCTCGCCCGCGCGCTGGCCGCCAAGGAGCGGATCGCCCGCACCCGCGGGCTCGACCTGCGGCTGGTCACGCAGTTCTGCTTCGCCCCCGAGCCGATCGTGGCCTGGGAGCGGCGGATCCGCGAGGCGGGCTGCGGTCTGCCGGTGCACGTCGGGCTGCCGGGCCTGACCTCGCCCGCGAAGCTCCTGCGGTTCGGCCTGTCCTGCGGGGTCGGGCCGTCGCTCAAGGTCCTGCGCAAGCAGACCGGCGGCGTCCTCAAGCTCGCGACCAGCGCCGAGTACCGCCCCGACGAGACGCTGCTCGGCCTCGCGTCGGCCGTGGCCGCCGAGCCGGCGAGCCTGCTGCGCCACGTCCACTTCTTCCCGTTCGGCGCACTGCTGCCGACCGCCGCCTGGGCGGCGGACATCCGCGACGGCCGGTTCGCGGTGAGTGACAGCACCCGCCTGCGGGTACCGGCGTAACGAGACGGACCGAGGAGACCTCCATGCCATTCCCCTCCGACCTGCAGATCGCCCGGGCCGCGTCGCTGAAGCCGCTCGACGAGATCGCCGCCGCGATGGAGATCGGGCCGCACCTGCTCGAGTTCTACGGCGAGCACGTCGCCAAGATCAAGCTCTCGGCCATCGACGAGCTGGCCGAGCGGCCGAAGGCCAAGTACGTCGTCGTCTCCGCGGTCACGCCGACACCCCTGGGTGAGGGCAAGACCACGACGACGGTGGGCCTGGGCCAGGCGCTCAACCAGATCGGCCGGCGGGCCACCGTAGCCATCCGCCAGCCGTCCATGGGCCCAACGTTCGGGATCAAGGGCGGCGCCGCGGGCGGCGGCTACAGCCAGGTCGTGCCGATGGACGTGCTGAACCTGCACCTGACCGGCGACTTCCACGCGGTGACGGCGGCGCACAACCTGCTGTCGGCCGTCCTGGACAACCACCTCTACCAGGGCAACGCGAGCGGCCTCGACCAGCACGCGATCACCTGGCGGCGGGTGCTCGACGTCAACGACCGCGCGCTACGCAACGTGATCGTCGGCCTGGGTGGGCGGATGGACGGCGTCCCGCGCCAGACCGGCTTCGACATCACGGCCGCGAGCGAGGTCATGGCGATCTTCGCGCTGGCCCGGTCGCTGCACGAGATGCGGGAGCGGTTCGGCCGCGTCGTGGTCGGCTACACCCGCGACGGCAGCCCGGTCACCGCGGAGGACATCGGCGGCGCCGGCGCCATGACCGTCCTGATGCGCGACGCGCTCAAGCCCAACCTCATGCAGACGCTGGAGAACACGCCGGTCCTCGTGCACGCCGGCCCCTTCGGCAACATCGCGCACGGCAACTCCTCCGTCGTGGCCGACCTCATCGGCATCCACGGCGGCGACTTCCTCGTCACCGAGGCCGGGTTCGGCGCCGACATGGGCGCCGAGCGGTTCTTCAACATCAAGTGCCGGACGTCGGGCCTCACCCCGGACGCCGCCGTCGTCGTCGCCACCGTGCGGGCGCTCAAGGCCCACTCCGGCCGGCACAAGATCGTGGCCGGCAAGCCGCTGCCCGACGCGCTGCTCGCCGAGAACCCCGACGAGGTCCACATCGGCGGGGCCAACCTGCGCAAGCAGATCGAGAACATCCGGCTGCACGGGGTCTCGCCGATCGTGGCGATCAACGCGTTCCCCGGCGACCACCCCTCCGAGCACGACGCGATCCGCGAGATCGCCGCGGACATGGGCGCGCGCGTCGCGGTCTGCACCCACTTCGCCGACGGCGGGCGCGGGGCCCGCGAGCTGGCCGAGGCGGTGGCGGAGGCCGCGGCCGAGCCGTCGGAGTTCCGGTTCCTCTACCCGGACGAGGCCCCGCTGCGCGAGAAGATCGAGACGATCGCGCGCAAGGTCTACGGCGCCGACGGCGTCGACTACGACACGGCCGCGGCCCGCCAGCTCGCGACGTACGAGCGCAACGGGTTCGGGCACCTTCCGGTCTGCATCGCCAAGACGCACCTGTCGCTGTCGTCCGACGCCTCGCTCAAGGGCGCGCCGACGGGCTGGCGGCTGCCGGTCCGCGAGGTGCGGGCGTCGGTCGGCGCCGGGTTCATCTACCCGATCTGCGGCGACATGCGCACGATGCCGGGCCTGGGCGCGACCCCGGCCGCGCACCTGGTCGACATCGACGAGAACGGGGACGTCGTCAACCTCTCGTGAGCGTGGCGCGGCTGGACGCCCCGGCCCGGCCTGGGTGGCGTTGATCGCTGGATGGGGGGGATCGGGGCCGGATGTGGCCGGGGTTCTCCCCGTGCGGCGATCACGGCCCAGGGTCCCGGCCGGTGATCGCCGACATCGACGAGAACGGGGACGTCGTCAACCTCTCGTGATCATGTCGTGACCGGTGGTCACGGCCCCGCTGGCGTACGGTGCCGTGATGACAAGTGACGTCTCGGCCGGGTCGGAGCGGACCGGCGGCCGTACCGTGTTCGGGCACCCGATCGGCCTGGCGAACCTGTTCGGGGTCGAGCTGTGGGAGCGGTTCTCGTTCTACGGGATGCTCACCATCCTCGGGTACTACCTGTACTACTCGCTGGAGCAGGGCGGGCTCGGGCTGCCCCAGGACACGGCGACCGGGATCGTCGGCGCGTACGGCGGCCTCGTCTACCTGTCCACCGTGCTCGGCGGCTGGCTGGCCGACCGCCTCGTCGGCATGGAACGGATGGTGTTCTACGGCGGCGTCGTGGTCATGGCGGGCCACATCGCGCTCGCCGTGCTGCCGGGGCTGGCGGGCGTCGGGGTCGGCCTCGTGCTGGTCGCGCTGGGAAGCGGGGCGCTCAAGGCGAACGCGTCCTCCCTGCTGGGCACCCTCTACGGCCACGGGGACCCGCGCGCCGACGGCGGGTTCACGCTGTTCTACCTGGGCATCAACCTCGGTGCGTTCGTCGGCCCGCTGATCACCGGGCTGCTGCAGACCGGGCTGGGCTTCCACTACGGGTTCGGCGCCGCCGCCGTGGGGATGGCGCTCGGGCTGGCCCAGTACGTCGCGTTCCGCCGCAACCTCGGCGACGCCGGCAAGCGCCCGCCCAACCCGCTGCCGCGCGAGGCGCGCGTCAAGGCGGCCGGGATCGGCCTCGCGATCCTCGTGGTCATCGTCGCCGTCGTCGCGACCCGCCTCGTCACCCTGGCCACGCTGGCCCCCGTCACGACCGGCGTGATCGTGCTGGCGTCGATCGGCTACTTCGCGGTGATGCTCACCAGCGGCCGGGTGTCGCCGCCCGAACGCAGCCGGGTGCGCGCGTTCATCCCGCTGTTCGTGGCCAACGCGGCGTTCTGGTCGCTGTTCCAGCAGATCTTCACGGCGCTCGCGGTGTACTCCGACCAGCGGATGAACTGGGACATCTTCGGCTGGACGGCCCCGTCGTCGTGGATCGGGTCGGAGGAGCCGGTCTGGGTCATCCTGCTCTCGCCGCTGTTCGCCCTGATGTGGACGAAGCTGGGCACGCGGGCCCCGTCGACGCCGATGAAGTTCGCGATCGGCGTGATCGGCATGGGCGTCGCGTTCCTGCTGTTCCTCACGATGGCGGGCGGCACGGGGAGGTCGAGCCCGGCGCTGGCCGTGCTGTTCATCCTGGCGGCGTTCGCGATGTCGGAGCTGATGCTCTCGCCGATCGGGCTGTCGGTGACGACCAAGCTCGCGCCCGAGGCGTTCCGCGCCCAGATGATGGCGCTCTACTTCTTCTCGGTCGGCATCGGCACGTCGCTCTCCGGCGTGCTGGCCGGCTTCTACTCACCGGACCACGAGGTCGCCTACTTCGGGATCAACGGCGCGGTCGTCATCGTCGTCGGGATCCTCGTGGCCGGTGGCGGCTGGAGGGCGTGCACTAGCCGTGTCCCGTGGATCAGCGAACGCGGTACGCGCCCAGATGGCCGCTCGCTGCGTTGTCGGACGGCTCGAGTACGCCGTACGAGAGCCGCCCTCCGCCTTGCGAGCAGCCATCTGGATCACGAATCCCGTCGCCCGTGATCCACGGACACGGCCTATGCCGTGAGTCGGGGATGACGCAGCGCATGACGCTATGTCATGCTCGCCGTATGACGGTGCAGATTGCCGTGAAGCTCGACGACAGCCTCGCCGAGGAGGTCAAGGCCGCCGCAGCCGAGGCCGGGACGAACCTGTCGGAGTGGGTGCGGGGTGCGCTGCAGCGGCAGGCCGCGCTCGCGAAGGCACTGCGGGCCCGGGCGGAGGAGGACGCCCGCGCGCCGCTCTACGACGCCGAGCAGGAGCGGGCGGTCATGCAGGCCCGCCGACGGCGGGCGATCGCCGCTCTCGACGAGGGATGAGCCGGGCAGGCGGGCCGATTCGGTTCGGGCAGGTCTGGGTCTCCCGTGACGAGGTGCTGGGTCCGGTGAACTACCTGGTCGTCTCCTCCGACGCCTACAACGCGGCGTTCGGGGACCGGCGGGTGATCGCGGCGGAGGTGGACTCCCGCTCGGTCTACGAGGGCACCTACCGCGAACCGATCGTCGACGCCGGCACGGCGTTGCTGGACCGGCTGGTCTGGGTGGCCAGGGGGATGCTCGAGGAACGGGTCGCCGAGCTGCATCCCGGGCGCCACGCGGTGGTGGCGGCGCAGATCCGCGAGCTCATCGGGAACTAGGCCGTGTCCCGTGGATCACGGGCGACGGGATTCGTGATCCAGATGGCTGCTCGCAAGGCGGAGGGCGGCTCTCGTACGGGCGTACTCGAGCCGTCCGACAACGCAGCGAGCGGCCATCTGGGCGCGAATACCGCGTTCGCTGATCCACGGGACACGGCCTAGTCCGTCCCGGCGAGCCCGGCCCGGACCCGCTCGCGCAGGGCGGCGGCCCGGCGGAGCACCGCGTCGACGGGGGCCAGCGCCGCCGCGAGCCGGCGGCCGGCCGGGGTGTCGGCGTGCCCGGCGACGTCCACCTCGACGTTCGTGCGCGCGGTCGCGAGCGCCGCCGCCGCGGCGTCGGCGGCCGCGGCCACGTCCGGCGCCAGCGTCCGGTTCCCGACGCCGGCGAGGCGCTCGGAGAGGCCGACGAGCTCGATCCCGATCCCCACTGCGGTGGCCTGCGGCTCCGCGGCGGCCAGCACGGCGTCGGCGATCGCCGCCGACCGGCGGGCCCGCTCGGCGTCTGTGGCGCGGGGGAGCGCCACCGCCGCGGTGACGGCCTCGACGACGCGCACGTCGGCCGCCGCCACCTCGAGCGCGGCCGCGCGCAGGGCTCCCGCCCGCGCCAGGACGGACGCCACCTCGCCGGACCGATCGGCGAACCGCGGGCCCGTGCACGAACGTGCCGCCATCTCCAGCAGCGCAGCCGACTGGGCCAGGCCCAGCGCCGCCACGACCCCGCCCGCCGGATGCGGCCGGCGGGCCGCGAGCAGGTCGAGGTACTCCCCGACGGTCCATTCCCCCACCACGCGAGCGCCTCCTCAGTGGCCCTTGAACGCCTCGGCCAGCCACCACGACGGCTCGTCCGCGACGACCTTGGCGTCGACCACGAGCGGCCGGTCGCGCGGGCCGGCGAGCCACGAGGCGACCACCGCCAGGTCGTCGGGCGCCCGGACGGTGGCGGCGGCGCAGCCGTAGCCGGCGGCGATCGCGGCGAGGTCGGTGTCGGGGAAGCGGACGCATCCGTGGTCGGCGCCGGCGAAGTGGTGGAACTCGGCGCCGTAGCCGCTGTCGTCGTAGACCACGACGAGCATGCCGATGCCGGACCGCGCGAGCGTGTCCAGCTCGGCGATGCCCATGAGGAAGCCGCCGTCGCCGAGGGCGGCGACCGGCAGGCGGTCGGGCCGGGCCAGCGCCGCGCCGATCGCCGTCGCCAGACCCAGCCCGATCGACTGGAACGACTGCGTGAAGCAGAACCCGGCCGCGTCGGGCACCGCGAGGTAGGCGCTGGGGTAGCCCATGAAGTTGCCCGAGTCGACCGCGACCGTCCGCTCGGCCGGCAGCAGGGCGTCGAGCCGGGCCGACAGCGTGCGGGGGTCGATGCGGTCCGCGCGAGCCGTGTCCGGCACCGGCAGGTCCGCCCAGCGGCCCTCCGCCGCGATCCGCTTCGCCACCTCCTCGGTGCGCAGGCCGGTCCGCTCCGCGACCAGCGGCGTGACGTCGCGGGCGACCGCGCCGACGTCGCCGAGGACGCCGAGGCCCACCGGGACGTTCGCACCCAGCGCCGCCGGGTCGTCGTCGACCTGCACGACCGTGGCGCCGGGCCCGATCAGCGCGCCGTGCCGGGTCGTCCACATGGTCAGCGACGCGCCCCACGCGACGAGCACGTCGGCGGCCGCGATGAGCTCGGCGGCCAGCGGCGTCGCGAACCCGCCGGAGATGCCCAGGCTCCACTCCCGCCCCGCGAAGAGCCCGTTCGCGACGGCGGAGGTGGCCAGCAGCGCCCCGCACCGGTCCGCGAGCGCGACCAGCTCGGGCGCGGCGTGCCGCGCGCCGCGCCCGGCGACGAACACCGGCCGCTCCGCCCGCCCGAGCAGCCGCGCCAGCTCGGCGACGGCCGCCGGGTCGGCCCGCGGCGGTCCCCACGGGACCACCGCCGGCAGGGTGTCGGGCAGCGCGCACGGCTGCCCCTGGACGTCCAGGGGCAGGTTGAGCACGACCGTGCGGCGTTCCCGCAGGCACGTGCCGTACGCCCGCACGACGTCGGCGACCGCCGACCCGGCCGAGTGGACGCGCTCGGGCACCGCGCCGACCGCCCGTGCGGCGCCGTACTGGTCGATGCGGAAGTTCGACCGCACCGCGGCACCCGCCGTCTCCGCCGCCAGCACGAGCAGCGGGGTGCGGCTCTTGGCCGCCTCGGTGATCCCGGTCAGCGCGTTCGTCAGGCCGCAGCCCTGGTGCACCGTCAGCGCGCCGACGCGGCCGGACGTGCGGGCGTAGGCGTCGGCGATCGTGGCGGCGCCGCCCTCGTGGCGCGCCGCGAGCCACGGCACGCCCGCCGCCCGCAGCGCGTTGGTGACGTGGAAGTTGCCCGACCCCACGACACCGACGGCCTGCCCGACCCCGAGCCGGCCCAGCACGTCGCCGACGACGTCGGCGACGGTCGTCTCCGCCACGGGTTCAGTGCTCCACCAGCGCGAGCACCCGCGCCGGGCTGCCCGATCCGCCGATGATCGGCAGCGGGCAGACGACGAGGACGCTGCCGGTCGGCGGCACCCGCTCGAGGTTGCGCAGGCTGGTCAGGCCCCACTTGTTCGCGCCCATCAGCGCCGAGTGGCACGGGAAGGCCGGCTCGAACGAGTGGGCAGCGCCCGCGTCGGTGCCGACGGTCTCCACGCCGAAACCGGCGATCGCGGCCTCCTCGGCGAGCCACCGCGCGCAGGCGGGGGAGACGCCCGGCGTGTGCGGGCCGCGCTCGTCGGCGTTGGCGAACGCGGCGGCGTCGTCGCCACGGGCGGCCCAGCCGGTCCGGTAGAGCAGCCAGCCTCCGGCCGGCAGCCCGCCGTGCTCGGCCTCCCACGCCCGCACGTGCTCGGGCTCGAGCAGGAAGTCGGGGTCCTTCTCCACCTCGGCCGTCATGTCGATCACCGAGACCGGCGCGACCAGCACCGACAGCGGCGCCTGCGAGACGTCCGGCCCGTCGCGCCCGGTGACCCAGTGCACGGGCGCGTCCAGGTGCGTGCCGGTGTGCTCGCCGGTGTGGATGTCGTTCCAGTACCAGGCCGGGCCCTTCTCGTCGTAGCGCGACAGCAGCTCCAGCTCGAAGCGTCGGGTGTTGGCGAACGGCGGCGGCAGCTCGAGGATCGGGGTAGAGGACGAGAGCGGTGTCGTCAGGTCGACGATCTCGACGGTGCCGGAGCGGGCGGCGTCGAGCACGGCGGACAGCACGGACATGGCGACCTCCTCGGGCGACGGTGCGTCGGGGGCGAGCATGCCGAGAGGCGGGCCGGCGCACCAGGGCGGGCCGGGCTGCGCATCTCCACCCCCCGGTCCACCCCGGGGTGGATCCGTGCGCGGAACGGGCGCGGCACAGTGGGGACATGCGCATCCTGGTGGCGGCGTGCTGGGTCGTCTTCATACTGGTCTGGGTCGTGACCGCGCTGCGGGACCGGCGCGGCGGCTCGCCCGCCGTGCTGCGCCGGTCGGTCTGGTGGACCTCCGGGTTCGCCATCGCCGCGGCGGGCTTCGTCGTCGGCTCGCTCGTGCCGCGGCGGGTCTGGGCGGCGCTGACCGTCCACGCGGCGTGGCTCTCCGCGCTCGGAGCCGTACTGCTGGTCGGGTCGCTGGCGTTCACCGTGTGGGCCCGCCTGCGGCTGGGCCGGATGTGGAACTCCGCGCCGACGATCAAGGAGGGCCACGAGCTGCGCACCGACGGGCCGTACGCGCTGGTCCGCCACCCGATCTACACGGGCCTGCTCGGCATGCTGCTGGGCACGGTGCTGGTCGTCGGCTTCGGCACCTCGCTGCTCGCCCTGCTGATCGTGCCGCCCGCGCTCTGGTTCAAGATCCGCACCGAGGAGCGGCTGCTCACCGACCGGTTCCCGCAGGAGTACCCGGCCTACCGCGCGGCCGTGCCGGCGCTCGTGCCGGGGCTGCGCCGCCACCGGTCCGGCGTTCGCTAGGCCCCGGGTCCGGGCCGCGCCGGCCCCGCGACGGCGCGGCCCGGGAGCTGCGGGGGGAGTCAGGACCCGGCGACGACCGGCAGGTTGCGCGTGCCGAGGATGCCGCGGTGGAAGTACGGCAGGCCGCCGGCCGCGGCGACCGCGTCCCGGTCGACGTCCAGTCGCCGGTAGCGGCGGGTGAGCTCCTCCAGCGCCACCCGGCCCTCCAGGCGGGCGAGCGGTGCGCCGAGGCAGAAGTGCACCCCGTGGCCGAACGCGAGCTGCGCGCCGCCGCCGAGACCCCGGCGGATGTCGAAGCGGTCGGGGTCGCGGTGGGCCCGCGGGTCGCGGTTGGCCGAGAGCACCCAGGGCAGGACGAACGCGTCGGCGGGGACGTCGGTGTCGCCGATCCGCGCCGGGACCGTCGTCGCGCGGCCGACCTGCACGAACGGCGAGCGGAAGCGCAGGACCTCCTCGATCGCGCCGGGGATCAGGCCGGGGTCGGCGCGCAGCTCGTCCCACGTGCCGGGGTGCTCGTCGAAGGTCCGCACGGCGTTGCCGAGCAGGACCGTCGTCGTGATGTGCCCCGCCAGTAGCAGCAACATCGAGAAGTTCGACGCCTCCTCGTCGTCGAGGGCCCGGCCGTCGACCTCGGTCGTGACCAGCTTCGAGATGAGGTCGTCACCGGGCGCGGCGCGGCGGGCCCGGCAGGCCCGGGTCAGGTAGTCGGTGATGTCGGCCATGGCCGCGTCGACCTTCGGGCCGAGCTCGGGGTCGGTCGGGTCGTCGACCTGCATGGAGAACAGCCGGTCGGCCCAGGACCGGAAGAGCGCGCGGTCGTCGGCAGGCAGGCCGAGCAGCTCGGCGATGACGATGACGGGCAGGGGGAAGGCCAGCGCGTCGACCAGGTCGTACCGGTCCCCGGCCCGGTCGAGCAGCTCACCGGTGAGCGAGCGGATGCGCGGCTCGAGATCGGCGACCGTGCGCGGGGTGAAGGTGGCGCTGACCAGGCGGCGCAACGCCCGGTGCTCGGGCGGGTCGAGCTGGGTCAGCATCCCGCGGCTGATCTTGCGGGCGACCGGCGCCAGGCGCGCGGTGTCCGAGGAGAATGTCCGGGTGTCGCGCAGCACCGCCTCGACGTCGTCGTGGCGGAAGACGTGCCACATTCCGTACCGGTCGCGCCAGACCGGGTGCTCGTCGCGCATCGCGGCGAGCCAGGCGAGCAGGGTGGGCTCGTCGTCGGTGGTGGGCGCGAGGTCGCGCTGGGTGTCGGTGCTGGTCATGTCCGCTCCTGAGGAGATCGGGTGAGGTTGGCGAGGATCTGCTCGTAGAGGCCGACGACGACGGGCGCCGCCGCGGCGAGGTCGGCGACCGACGGCGGACGGGCCGGTTCGAAGGCCCGCCGGACGGTGACGGCGAGGGCGTCCGCCTTGGCCTCGACGCCGACGGCGTCGGGCAGCATCCGTTCCAGGAGGAAGAAGCCCGCGGTCGAGGCCGAGAGCCGGTAGGGCAGCGCCGGGTCGGTCGCCGGGTCGTCGACCAGCATGCCGTGGGCGTGCAGCGCTCCCAGGTACGCCGGCCCGATCAGCTCCTCGTCGGCCTGCAGCCGCCGGCCCCGCTTGGTGTCGAGGCTGAGCGCCCCGAGCAGCTCGGTGTCGCCGGTGTAGAACGCCCTGGCCAGCGGCCGTCGCATGACGAGCAGGAAGAGGTGGCGCAGCGTGCGGTGCAGCTGGACCTCCGCCGGGTCCGAGCGCAGGACCTCCAGGTGGGTGGCCGTGAGCCACGCGACCTCCCGCATCAGCACGGCCGCGAACAGCTCCAGCTTGCTGGACCAGTGCAGGTAGACCGTGCCCTTGCCGACCTCCGCGCGGCGGGCGACGTCGTCGACCGTGACCTTGCGGTAGCCGAAGGAGAGCAGGAGCTCGCCCGCGGCGTCCAGGATGCGGGACTCGCGACCGGGATCCACGGCGACCTCCGACTGGTGACCAGTTTTCTCATCCGGTCAACGGTCACGCTACTCGCCCCGGCCCCTACCCCGCCATATGGACACATATGGCTGTCTGCGGGCGGTCGGAGGCAGCCATATGTGTCCATATGGCGGGGTGGGAGGGGGCTACGCGAGGAGGGTCGCGGCGTGGTCCGGCACGGCGTGGAACATCTCCCGCGGCGGCCGGACGTACCCGGCCGCGGGCGGGCGCTTCGGCAGCCGCAGCGGCGCGCGCTCCACCGGCTGCCATGGCACGCTCGACAGCAGGTGCGCGATCATGTTCAGCCGCGCGCGGCGCTTGTCCTCGGACTCGACGACCATCCAGGGGACGTCGGGGTTGTCGGTGGCGGCGAACATGTCGTCCTTGGCCCGGGAGTAGGCCTCCCAGCGGGTGAGGGACTCCAGGTCCATCGGCGAGAGCTTCCAGCGCTTCAGCGGGTCGTCGAGGCGGCCGCGGAACCGGCGCTCCTGCTCCTCCTCGCTGACCGAGAACCAGTACTTGCGCAGCAGGACCCCGTCCTCGACCAGCAGCCGCTCGAAGATCGGGCACTGGCGCAGGAACCGCTGGTACTCCGCCTGGGTCGCGAACCCCATCACCCGCTCGACGCCGGCGCGGTTGTACCAGCTGCGGTCGAACAGGACGATCTCGCCGCCGGCCGGGAGGTGCTCGACGTAGCGCTGGAAGTACCACTGGGTGCGCTGCCGCTCGGTGGGCGCGGGCAGGGCGGCGATGCGGCAGACGCGGGGGTTGAGGTACTCCACGATGCGCTGGATGGCCCCGCCCTTCCCGGCGGCGTCGCGGCCCTCGAAGACGACGACCAGGCGCGTGCCCGAGGTGCGGACCCACTCCTGCATCTCGACGAGCTGCACCTGCAGGCGCCGCAGCTCCGCCTCGTAGGCCGCCTTCGGGATCCTGCGCGACCGGTGCTTCTCCTTCGGACGCTCCGTGACCCGGGTCTTCGACATGCCGTCGAGGATCTCACGGGCCGGCCCGGCGTGGCCAAGGCCGGAACGGTCGCCGCTGGTCGGGCGGGCGTCCCTGCAAGGTCCCGGAAAGGCGGGCATCCGAGACTGCGCCGGTGACCCAGCCGTGGCGGATCGATCCGCGCTACGTCGACGACCGGGGCGTCGAGCACGAGATCAGCGCCCCGACCCGCGGCGCGCTCGCGCGTCTGCTCGGCGAGCCCGACGCGGCCGACGCCGGCCCGCTGGTCGTCGACCAGAGCTGGGTCCCGCACGTCGACGGCGTCGTCGCGCTCGAGGACGGCACGGAGCGCTGCGTCGCCCGGCACCGGCCGGCGACGCTGCCGCCCGGCTACCACCGGCTCGTGCAGGGGTGCCGGGACCGGACCCTGATCGTCGCGCCCCGGCGCTGCCGGCAGCCGAGCAGGCGGACCTGGGGCATCGCCGTCCAGCTCTACGCGGCGCGCTCGCACGCGAGCTGGGGCATGGGCGACCTGCGCGACCTCGGAGCGCTGCGGGCGGCAGCGGCCCGGGCGGGCGCCGGCTTCGTCCTGGTGAACCCGCTGCACGCCACAGCACCCTCGACCGAGCAGGAGCCGTGCCCGTACGCGCCGGTGACGCGCCTGTTCAGCAGCCCGCTCTACCTGAGCATCCCGGACGTGCCGGGCGCGGCCGCGACCGACCTCGCCGACCTCGCGCTCGCGGGCGCCGAGGCCAACTCCGCGGCGCGGATCGACCGCGACCGGGTCTGGCGGATCAAGCGCGAGGCGCTCGCCCGCATCCGCGCCCACCGGGTCGGCGAGGCGGCGTTCGATGCGTGGCGCGAGCGGCAGCCCGCGCAGCTGCGGCGCTTCGCCGTGTGGTGCGCGATCAGCGAGGTCCACGGCCCCTCGACGAACACCTGGCCCGCGGGCCTGCGGAGATGGGACGCGCCGGCCGTGGCCGCGTTCGCCGCGGCCGCCGCGGAGCGCGTCGCGTTCCACGAGTGGCTGCAGTGGCTCGTCGCGCTGCAGACCGAGCGGTACGGCGACGGGATCATCCACGACCTGGCGATCGGGGTGCGGCCCGACGGCGCCGACGTCTGGATGTGGCCGGAGATGTTCGCCGTCGGGGCCACGATCGGCGCCCCGCCGGACGCGCTGAACACGACAGGACAGGACTGGGGCCTCGTGCCGCTGCACCCGGGACGCCTCCGCACGGTCGACTACCGGCCGTTCCGGGAGCTGCTGCGGGCGTCGCTGCACGGGTCCGGCGGCCTGCGGATCGACCACGTCCTGGGCTTGTTCCGGCTGTGGTTCATCCCGCAGGGGGCCGGGGCCGCCGGGGGCGCCTACGTCCGGTACCCGGCCGACG
The DNA here is from genome assembly GCA_963728105.1 of uncultured Actinomycetota bacterium. GTDB lineage: Bacteria > Actinomycetota > Actinomycetes > Mycobacteriales > Pseudonocardiaceae > Pseudonocardia. Next base: position 79,616 of record CAVSJZ010000091.1, read on the forward strand.
AGCTGCTCGCCGTGCTGGCGCTGGAGAGCCACCGCGCCGGGGTCCCGGTCATCGGCGAGGACCTGGGCACGGTCGAGGAGGGGGTCCGCGAGCGCCTGGGGTCGCGGGGGGTGCTCACGAGCCGGGTGCTCCTGCTGCACGAGGACCCCCCGTCCCGCTGGCCCGTCGGCTCGCTCGGCTGCACCACGACGCACGACCTGCCGACGCTGCCCGGGCTGTGGACCGGTACCGACCTCGCCGACCAGCAGGCCGCGGGGGTGGCGGCCGTCGAGGAGACCGGGCACCTGCGGGAGCTGCTCGCCGAGCGCACCGGCGTACAGGACGGGGACGCCACAGCCGTCGTCACCGCGGCCCACCGCCGCATCGGCGCCGCGCCGAGCGTCCTCACCGCGGTCGGGCTGGAGGACCTGCTCGGCGTCGAGCACCGGCCGAACATCCCCGCCACGCAGCGGCCGGACAACTGGACCCGGCCGCTGCCCGTGCCGATCGACGAGCTCGACGACGTGCTGGTCGCCGCGGCGGCGGTCCTCGACCGCCCGGGACCGCCGCCGCCCGCGCCTCCTCCGGCGGGCGGCAGCCCGGAGCCGGACGTGGCCGTCCGCCTCGTCGGCGACGCCACCTGCTCACGCTGACCGGCGCCTGACCCTTCGGCGGACCCGCGCCGGTCCCCTCGACCGGGGACCCCGGCCGGCGTAACACTGCAACCCTGCGCGACGAATCCCGGAGGTCCGCGCGTCGGGAGGCTCTGGTGTCCAGCAACGCCCTCGTGGCCCGGGCTCCCGCGTGCGCCGTCCCGGTGCTCCCGGAGCCCGCCTGCTGATGGGGTCGAGCCTGCGCACGTTCGTACTGGGGGACTACGCGATCGCCGCCGACGACGGCCGTCCGGTCACCCCGGCGGGTCTGCCCGCGCAGATCCTCGCCCTGCTCACCCTGCACGTCGGCACCGCCGTCCCCACCGCGCGCATCATCGAGGAGATCTGGGCACCGGACCCGCCCGGCCGCGCGGCCGCCCGGCTGCACGTCCACGTGTCCCGGCTGCGCACCATGCTCGCGCGGATGGGCTGCCCGGACGTCCTGCACACCCGCAACGACGGGTACGCCCTCGACATCGACCCGCAGCTGTGCGACCACCGCCGCTTCGAGGACGCCGCCGCCGCCGGCCAGGACGCGGCGGCCCGCGGAGACCTGCGGGCCGCGACCGAGCTGCTGACCGAGGCGCTGTCCCTCTGGCGCGGGCCCGTGCTCGGCGAGCTCGGCGACCGCAGCTGGGCCCGGGACGGCGTGGCCCGGCTGACGGCGCTGCGCCGCCAGGTCGTCGACACCTGGGCCGGGGCGCGGCTGGGGCTGGGCGAGCCCGCCGCGGTCGTCGACGCCCTGGACCGCGAGCTCGGTCGCGACCCGCTTCGGGAGAGCACGGCCGAGCTGCTCATGACCGCCCTGTACCGCTGCGGGCGGCAGGCCGACGCGCTCAACACCTACATCCGGACGCGGGCTGCGCTGTCCGACGAGCTGGGGCTCGACCCGTCCCCGGCGCTGCACGCGGCCTACCTGGCCATCCTGCGCCAGGACGCCACGCTGGGCCCCGGCGAGCCCGAGCCGGTCGCGCGGCCGGCCGAGCGGCCCGTCGTGGACCTCCCGGCGCGGATGTCCGCGCTGGTCGGGCGGACGGCGGAGCTGGCGGCGATCGAGGCCGCCGCCGAGGCCCCCGGCGAGGGACCGCACGTCGTCGCGCTCGTCGGCATGGGCGGGGTGGGCAAGACCCGGCTCGCGACCGAGGTCGGCCACCGCGCCGCGGCGTCGGGCGGCCCGGTCTGGTGGGTGCCGGCCGGCGACACCGTCGCCACGGTCGACGCGCTGGTGCGGCTCGCGGGCGCGCTGGGCGTCACCGAGCACGCCGACCAGACCATCGTGCTCTCCCGCCTGTGGGAGGAGCTGCGCCGCCGCCGCGGCTGGACGCTGGTCTACGACGACTGCCCCGATCCCGAGACGTTCTCCCGGATGCGCCCGCCGGACGGCGACGGGACCGTGCTGGTCACCACCCGCCACCGCGGCTGGGGCCGCGTCGCCCGCCAGATCCCGGTCGACGTCCTCGACGACAAGACCGCCGTGGCGCTGCTCACCGCCGTCTCCGGCGACGACGACACCGACGCCGCCGCGGCGGCGGCGGAGCAGATGGGCGGGCTGCCGCTCGCGCTCGTGCAGGCCGGGGCCTACGTCGACCAGACCGGGATGTCGCTCGCCCAGTACGTCGCCCTCCTGCGCAACCGGCTCCTCGCCCTGCTGTCGCGGGCCGCCCCGGACGACCACAACGTCGGGGTGTCGGCGACCTGGGACATGTCGCTGGACACCATCGCCGCCCGCGCGCCCGCCGCGGCGGAGCTGCTGCGGCTGTGCGCCGCGCTCGGGCCGGCCCGGGTGCCGCTGGAGCTGCTCGCGGGCGCGGGCCCGCGGCTGACCGGGCCGCTGGCGGACGTCGTGGCCGACCCGCTCGCGCTCGAGGACGCGATCGCCGAGCTGCTGCGGTTCTCGGTGGTGTTCCGCGACCGCGGCGGCCTGCGCGTCCACCCGCTGCTGCGCGCGGTCGTCGCGGCGCGCAGCAGCGACGACGAGCGGGAGGCCGCCCGGCGGCGCGCCGCCGACATCGTCGTCGCGCTCACGCCACCGGACCCGGACGACCCCGCGAGCTGGCCCCGGTGGGCGTGGTGGGTGCCGCACGCGCTCGACGTCGCCGGCCGGCTCGCGGCGACCGCGGACCACGAGCCGGCCGCCGGGCTGCTTTTCGCCGCGTCCCGCTACCTGGCGGCGCGGGCGCTGTTCCGGGCGGCGCGCGAGGCCGCGGAGCTCGCGCTGGAGAGCGCGGTCGCGGCGTGGGGCCGCACCGACGTGCGCCTCGTCCCCCTGACGACGCACCTCGGGCTGGTCCGGGAGTGCATCGGCGACCTGCCCGGCGGCCGGCGGCTGCAGGAGGAGGCGCTGGCGCTCCTCCGGTCGGCGGGGGAGGCCGGGACGATCACCGAGGCGCGGGCGCTCCTGCGGCTGGGCGGGGTGCTCGCCTGCCAGCGCGACCTCGCTCCCGCGCGGCGGGCGTTCGAGCACGCCCTCGACCTGCTCGAGACCTCCGGAACGCCGGCCGAGGTCGGGCGCTGCCTCACCGAGCTCGGGTACGTCGAGTGGATGGCGGCCGAGCTGGAGGAGGCCCGGACGACGTTCGCCCGGTCGATCGCGCTGCTCGACGCGTCGGTGGGGACGGTGCACCGCGACACCGCCTACGCCCGCTCGGGCCTGGCCGTGGTGCTGCAGGACCTCGGCGACGTCCGGGAGGCGCACGCCCTGCAGGCGCAGGCCACCGCCGTACTCGTCGAGGTGCTCGGCGACGCCCACCCGGACGTGGCCCACGCCCACGACAAGCTGGCCTACCAGGCCGGGCTGCTCGGCGACCGCGCGGCGAGCATCGAGGGCCACGCCACGGCGCTGGCGATCCTGCGGGACATCCACGGCCCCGACAACGTCGAGCTCGGCATGCCGCTCACCAACATGGGCATGATGCATCTCGCCGAGGGCGAGCTGGACCGCGCCGCCGCGGCCCAGGAGCGGGCGAGGGCGCTCTTCGCGGCGGGCTACGGTCCGCACCACCCGCACACCGCGCTCGCGACCCGGCGGCTCGGCCTCGTCCGGCACGCCCAGCAGCGCCACGACGAGGCCGCGACACTGCTGCGGGCCGCGCTGCGCGACACGATCGCGGGGCTGGGCCCCGACCATCCCGACGTCGCCGCGCTGCGCGGCGAGCTGGCGGCGGTGCTGGCCGGTCGGCCCCACCGGTAGCAGCGCGTCCGGCGGCCGGGAGGGAGCGCGGGGCCGTGACGACGAGCCCCCATGCCCCGTCGTCACGGCGCGTACCCGCACGTCACGACGGCAGAATTAACGCGCACCGAGCCGGTCGGCCCGCTGCCGGGGGGCAGCGGGCGGACCGGGCTCGCGCCATCGCGACGCCGTCCGCCGGGCACGACGGGCGGCGCACCGATGCCGTGGTCCCGGTGCGCCCCCTCCCTCCGTCGACCCCCCGGCGGCGGCGGCGACGAGCCTGCCGGACGGGCCTTAAAGCCACCTTGCACGACCGCCGGGTCAGCACCTGCGCGCTCGTCGCCGCGCAAGGCGGGCAGGCCGTGCGCCGATCCGGACAACTGCTCGAGACCCCGCTGCCGGGGCCCGCCGCCCCGCCGGTGGCTGCCGTACCGGCGACGGTCAGCCCGGCACGAGGCGGGCCGCCCCGAGCGGCACCGTCGTCACGCCCGCGACCAGCTCGACCTGCTCGCCGTCCACCAGGACCGGCACCGTCACGCCCGCGGGCGCGTCGAGGTCGAAGGCGATGCCGGCGTGGTCGACGCGGATCCGCAGGGGGTGTCCCCGCCAGCGCAGGCGGAAGCGGATCGCCGTCCAGCGCTCGGGCAGCCACGGCCGGAACGACATCTCCCCGTGGACGACCCGGAACCCGCCGAACCCGCACACCAGCACCTGCCAGGTGCCGCCCGCCGACGCGATGTGCATGCCCTCCGCCGTGTTGCCCTGGTTGTCGGTGAGGTCGACGAACGCGGAGCGGGAGAAGTACTGCTCGGCTCGCGACGGGTCGCCGACCTCGATGCCCATGATCGCGTGGATCGACGGGCTCAGCGACGACTTGTGCAGCGTGCGGGCCTCGTAGTACTCGAAGTTGGCGCGCTTGGTCGCCTCGTCGAACAGGTCCGGCAGCACGTAGAGGGCCATCAGCACGTCGGGCTGCTTGAGCAGCTGGGTGTCCTCGCAGTTGAAGTGGTGGTAGCCGGCGGGGTAGCGGGGCATGCCGTTCTCGTCCCACTCCGCCACCGGCACGTCGAGCCGGTCGAAGTAGCCGGTGAACTGCTCGACGAGCCCGTCGGGCCGCGCCGGCGGCAGCACGATGCCGGCCGCGACCTCCCGCCACCGGTCCGGCTCGCCCGCGTCGAGCCCGATCCGCGCGGCGAGCTCCGCGAAGGCCGCCGGCTCGGCCGCGCGCAGCTCGTCGTGGACGGCGGCCGCCGTCTCCAGGTGCCAGCGCACGAGGTAGTTGGTGAAGGCGTTGTCGTCGACGTGCGAGTGGAACTCGTCGGGCCCCATGACCTTGCGCAGCGACCAGCCGCCCGCCGCCGCAGGCTCGACGCGCTGCACCCAGAAGCGGCTCGTCTCGAACAGGATCTCCGCGCCGCGCTCCACGAGGAACGCGCGGTCGTCGGTGGCCTCGACGTAGCGCATGACGCCGAGGGCGACGTCCGCGGAGACGTGCAGCTCCTCGTCGCGGGTCCAGAACCGGTTGGCCCCGTCCGCGGTGAACTGCGGGCACTCCTCGCGGCCGGTGTCGGCGGACTCCCAGGGGTAGCGGGCGCCGCCGGTCCCGTTGATGCGCGCGTTCTCGCGGGCGCCGGGCAGCGTGTGGTGGCGGTAGGCGAGCAGCGAGCGCGCGGCGTCGGGGCGGGTGAAGATGAAGAACGGCAGCATGAGGACCTCGGTGTCCCAGAACACGTGGCCCCGGTACCCCTCGCCGGAAAGCGACTTCGCCCCGATGTTGACGGTCGGGTCGGCGTCGTTGGCCGCGATCAGCAGGTGGTAGAGGCCGAACCGGACCGCCTGCGTGCTGCGCTCGTCGCCCTCGATGCTGCAGTCGCAGTCCTCCCACCGCGCCGCCCACGCCGCGCGGCTCGCGGCGACGATCGCGTCGAACCCCTCCCGCCGCGCCGCGGCGAGCCCGGCGAGGCACCGGTCGCGGACGGGGGCCCCGCCGGCGTCGGCGTCGCGGGACGTCGCGATGTGGACGATCTTGTCAAGGCGCAGCGTCGTCCCCCGGCCGGGCCGGAACCGCGCGCGCCAGGCGACCCGCTCGTCGGCCAGCGCGAACCCGCTCGCGGACGGCGGCAGGGACGCCTCCGTCGCCGCGGCGTAGCCGAGCGTCACGTCGCTGGCGAGCGTGCGCATCTGCAGGTAGGCGACGTCGCCGTCGGCCTCGCGCCCGGTCCGCTCGAGGTGGCGCGTGAGCGCCCACTTCTCCCAGCGCGTCTCGAGCGGGAACCGGGTGCCGTCCGGGTAGACGGGCAGGCGCTCCAGGTTGCGGCGCCGCCCGTCGAGCGCGCTCTCGATCTCGATCTCGCCGTCGTGGTCCTCCGGGGTGACCTCGACGCGCAGCGCGCAGGTGTGGCGGTCGTGCAGCGACGCGCACCGCAGCGTCTCGATCCGGGTCCGGCGCCCGGCCGCGTCGGCGAACACCGTGCGCCGGTGCAGCAGTCCGGTGCGCAGGTCGAGCGTGCGGGCGTGCTCGACCACCGTCGCGTTGCGGACGTCGAGCCTGCTCCCGTCGACCGACACCGCGACCGGCAGCCAGTCCGGCGCGTTGACCAGGTCGATGACGGGGGAGTCGTGCTCGTCGTAGACGCCGGCGAGGTAGGTGCCCGACAGCTCCCCCGGCTGGCCCTCCTCGAGCGTGGCGCGGGTGCCGAGGTAGCCGTTGCCGACCGTGAACAGCGTCTCCCGCACGCTCGCCTGCGCGGGGTCGAACCCGTCCTCGGTGAGCAGCCACTCCTCGCCGCTGCGCCGTCCGATCAGGCCCTCAGGCACGGGACGCCCCAGCCAGCGGCCCGTAGGCGGCCTCGATCTGCGCGTCGGTCTCTGGCCGCGGCAGGTAGGCCAGCAGGCCGCTCCGCGAGGCGCGCTGGGCGCCCATCGCGTTGCCGTACCGGCAGGCCCGCACGATGTCGCGCTCGAAGAGGTAGCCGAAGGCCATGCCGGCGGCGAACGAGTCGCCGCAGCCGGTCGTGTCGATGACCTGGTCGATCGGGACCCGCGGCACGACGTGCTCCTCGAGCCGCCCGTCGGCGTCGAGCCGGTACGCGACGCAGCCCTTCTCGTCGAGCGTGACGCACACCGCCTGCACCCCGTGGCGGAGGCAGTGCTCGGCGAAGTGGGGCATCTCCTCCTCGGTCATCGGCTGGCCCATCGTCGCGGTGCCCTCGTCGCCCTCGCGCGGGAACCAGCTGCGGCCGGCCTCCTCCAGGTTCATCTTGAGGATGTCGAGGTAGGGGAGCCAGGCGTCGCGCTCGGTCCACAGCCGCTGCTGGCGCTCGCCGCCGAGGGTCAGCACGCTCGTCGGGCCGTGGCCGTCGAGGAGCACGACGCCGTCGCCGCGCTCGCGGATGTAGCGCAGCGTCGCCTGGCCCACCTCGTAGTCGGTGATCGGCACGCACACCCAGGCGTCGGCGTCGATCACGAAGTCGACGTCCTCTGGCAGGATCGGGCTCATGAAGCCGGTCTGCCGCTCGATGCGGGCGTTCTGGTCGGTGTAGGTGAGCTCGACGATGTCGCCGCGGTCGGTGTCCGAGCGGATGCCGGTCAGGTCGACGTTCGGCAGCGGCGCGAGCAGCTCCTTGATCGGTCCCTCGTCGTGCTTGCGGACGTGCACGACCGGGCAGATCCGGTCCTCGGGCTCCATGAGCGCCGAGAGCGCGGCCACCGTGTAGAGGGCACACCCGTACTTCTCGAAGACCTCTCCGTGGTGGGTGACGATGCGGTCGCGGGGGATGGGGCCCAGTACGGCGACGGTGCGGCTCACGGATCGTCCCTTCGGATCGACAGGACCGGCCCGCGCCGCGATCCGGCGCCGGACCGGCGCCACTGTAACTCCGATCACAGGGATCAGCGGTCGTCGCGACGACGCTGGCCTGGCCATCCGAACGGCGGGTGCGCGTGCCGGCGGACCCGGCCGGGGGACCACCAGAGGCCCGGGTAACCTGGCGGTGTTCTGCCTCGGGCCTGCAGCGGCCCACACGCCGGCCGGGGGCCGGGTGGGAGGGAGCGCATCGTGAACGTCTCATCGCCGTACGCCCGGACCGAGCGGGCCGACGTCCCCGCCGCACGGCACAGCACCCGGCGCGAGCGCCGCCGGCAGCGGCTGCGGCTCGCGGAGCAGGCGCGGTTGGCCGCCCAGCTCGCCGAGCTGGCCCGCGTCCGCGACCTCGCCGCGGAGGCGCGCGCCCTCGTCGCGGCCGGCTGGCTGCAGCACGCCTGGTTCGGCGGGCCCGACGACCGGGGCGGCCGCCTGCGGGTCGGCCTCGCGGCCGGCGGCCGGTCGGACCTGCCGGTCGAGGAGGCGTGCCTGGTCGGAGCCGTCCTGCACGCCGGGGGCGGCGTCGCCGCGGCGCGCACCCAGCTCGTCCAGCGCACGTTCGACCTGACCTGGCACACCCTGCGCCGCGGTGCCGGCGAGCCGGTGCGCTGGTGCCCGGCGCCGCCCGTGCGGGCCCAGCACCTGCGCGAGCTCGTGCGGTGGAACGACGAGCCCCGCCGCACGCGCGCCGACGTCGAGGCCCTGCTGGCGTCCGTCGAGCGGGCGGCCGACCGGGAGGCCGACCGGGGCCGCGCCCGGCTCGCGACCCTCGCCGGCACGCCCTGACACTCCGAGCCGCAGACCGCGGGGTCAGGAGCCGGTGGCCGTCCGCTGGCGAACGGCGTCGGAGTGCTCAGCCGGCAGGTGGCGCCGGCGGCGCAGGGCGTCGGCGAGGTCCTGCCAGGCCCGGGCGCACTCCTCCGCGGTGACGGCCACGAGCTCGTCGCAGTGGCTCGGCAGCGTCCGCGTCAGCCGGTCGACCTCCGGCTCGTCGAGGAAGCCCGCCGCGAGCCCGGTCAGGAGCCGGCGGCCGGACTCCGTGTGGCGCAGCGAGGGGTCGGTGCGCAGCTGGGCGAGGATGCGGCGGACCGGGATGGAGGCCGGCGCAAGCACCGCGGCGGGCACCGGCGTGGCCCCCGGCTCCGGCCCGGCCGGTGCGGTGCCGCCGTGCCGCAGCCGTTCCCGCACGTCCCGGACGGTGCTGGGGGAGATGCCCGCCCGCCGGGCGACCGTGCGCAGCGACACGTCCGGCTCGGCCGCAAGCACCGTGCCCGCGATCTCGCGCCCGCGGCGCGCGTCGACGGCGCGACGCCGCCCGTTGCGGCCGATCCGCACCTCGGCGGGCGAGGTCGGCCCCCGCAGCCGCGCCACGGTCCCCGGCGCCAGGCCCACCGCGGCGGCCACCCGGCGGGTCGACCAGTCGGGATGATCGGCCAGCAGCCGGGCCGCGGCGGTCTTGCGGTCGGCGACCGGCAGCGGCCGGCCGTGCTCCGCGTTCGCCGCGACGGCCAGCCCGAACAGGTCCGACTCCGCGGCGCGGCACAGGCGCGCGGGGATCCGCTCCTCCCGCCGCAGCTGGGCCGCCCGCACACGGTGGACGCCGTCGACGACCAGGCGCGTCGCCGCGTGGACGAGGATCGGCGTCGTGGGACCTGGCCGGGCGGCCAGCTCGCGCACACGCTCCTCGTCGACCGCGGAGCGCGGCGTGCCGGTGAGGACGAGCTCGTCGACGGCGAACCAGACGGGCTCGCTCAACCGGGCCGGCACGCTCGCCGTCTCTTCGCGAGCGTGCACGTTCCACCTCCGGACGGCCCCAGATGCGACGCGCGTCACAGTACGCGTGGGACCGCTTATAGACAAGAAGTGAAGACCACCCGTCACACAGACGTCAGATGATTCACATTGTGAACGCTAGAGGCCGTTCGCCGGCACCGACGCGGCGCGCAGCGCGACCGCCACCGCACCCATGACCGGAGCCCGCGCTCCGAGCCGGGCGAGCACGATCGGCAGCTCCGCCGTCGCGCTCGGGATGCCGCAGCGGCGCACCATCTCCCGCATCGGCGCGAGCAGGAACTCCCCGGCCACGGCGAGCTCGCCGCCGATCAGGACGATCTCGGGGTTGAACACGTTGCACAGGTTCGCGACAGCGATCCCGGCCTGCCGCCCGGTGTCCGCGAGCACCCGCACGCAGGAGTTGTTGCCCTCCCGCGCCATGCGGACGACCTCGGCGATCGTCAGCGGGTGGCCGAGCGTCGGCTCCAGCAGCTCCACCACGCGCCGCGCCGCGACGACGGTCTCGACGCACCCGCGGTTGCCGCAGCGACAGACCGCGCCGAACTCGTCGGTCGTGATGTGCCCGATCTCGCCCGCGGTGCCGTCGCGGCCGCGGACCACCTGCCCGCCCAGCACGAGCCCCGCCCCGACGCCCTCGGAGAGCTTGACGTAGGCGATGTCCGCCATGCCCTGGGCCGCGCCCCAGAGCAGCTCGGCCACGGCTCCCATGTTGGCGTCGTTGTCGACCGCCACCGGCATGTCGAGCCGGCGGGACGCCAGCGCGACCGCGTCCTCGCCGACCCAGCCCGGCATGATCGAGGGCGAGCCCACCCGGCCGGTCCGCAGGTCGATCGGGGCGGGCAGCCCCATCGCGGCGCCCACCACCGCGTCCCGACCCTCGCCGATCTCGTCGAGCGCCTCGTCGAACAGCCGCACCGCGGCGTCCATGCCCTGCTCCGCCGGCAGGTTGGGCTCCAGCTCGATCCGCCGCTCGGCGAGGATCTCGTGCGCACGGTCGGCGAGGACCACCGTGAGGTGGCGGTGGCCGCAGTCGACCCCGAGCACGAGGCCGGTCGCCCGGGTCAGGCGCACGACCTTGCGCCGGCCGACCTCGGAGACCTGGACCAGCTCGCCCGCCCGCAGCTCGCGGACGATGTTGGACACGGTGGCCGCGGACAGGCCGGTGCCGCGGGCCAGGTCGGCCTGGGTCACCTCGCCGTGCTCGGTCAGGAGGTGCAGGACACGCTGGCGGTTGGTGTGGCGCAGGGCGGCCTGGGATCCGGGCCGGTCCCGGCCCTCGAGAACGGTCATGGTCGGACGCTCACGGTCGCTCCGCCTCCGCCGCAGGTCGGCGGCTGGTGGTCGAGCGCAACGGTACACCCCGTCCGCGGCCGGTCAGGTGATCGTCTGCACCCTCACCCGGCCGTGACGTCGGGCCAGGCGGCGCTCGGCCGGCAGACGAGCACGCTCGCCGCGCCCGTCACGGCCCAGTCGCCGAGGCCGTCGGGGACCGCGTAGACCTCGCCGCGCCGGACCGGCTGCGTCCCGCCGTCCCAGCCGATCGAGCCCGGCCCGTCGAGCACCACCGCGACCGCGAAGCCGTGTGGCACGCCGACCGCCCCGCCGCCGGCCGGCGCGGCCAGGTCGACGCGGAAGTACGGGTCGGCCGCCGCCGTGAGGGCCCGCATCGGCGACGCGCCCCGGCTGGCCGGGTCGAGCCGCTGGCACAGAGCGGCCAGCGCGTCCGGTCCCAGCGCCCGGTGGCTGGTCGCCCGCAGCGCGGTCGGCATCCCCAGGCCGAGGTGCGACTCGTCGCGCGTCGCGGTCGTCACCGACCACTCCAGCAGGATCGAGAAGTCGGTCGGCTCCTGTACCTCGACGAGGAACACGCCCGCCCCGGTCGCGTGGGGCTGGCCCGCCGGGACGACGATCCCGTCGCCGGGCCGCACGCCGATCTTGTTGAGGTGCGCGAGCATCCACGCGGAGTCCTGCGCGTCCACGCGGGCCGCGAGCTCGTCCTCCGCGACGTCCTCGGCCAGGCCCACCCACACGGACGGGTCGTCGCCGTGGGTCTCCAGCACGTACCAGGCCTCGGTCTTGCCGTAGCAGGAGTGCAGCCGGGCCCTGGCGAACTCGCGCGTCGGGTGCACGTGGACGGGCAGGCGCTGGCCGGCGTCGAGCAGCTTCACCAGCAGGCCGGTGTCGGCCGGCCCGGCGCCGGGCGCGCCCTGCGCCGAGCCGGTCCACGCCGCCGGGTCGGCGGCCACGAGGTCGGCGAAGAGCGAGCCGTCCGCCGTGCGGCTGAGCCCGACGCCCGGCTCGTCGGCCCGGTGGACCGTCGCCGCCAGCCACTCCTCCGGCCGGCGCGGCGAGGGCAGCGGCACGCCACGGAAGGCCGCGAGCCGCTCGCCACCGAGGTAGAAGTGGTCGATGACGTTGGGCGGCATCGGCTCGGGACGCACGGCAGCTCCTCCTCGGTGGGGACACCCGCCATCCAACCGCGGTCGGCCGGACGCGTCAGGCCGGGGCCCGCCACGCGCCACGCGCCACGGGAGCACCCTGACCGCCATATGGATCCATATGGCGGTCCGGGCGCCCAGCTGAACCGCCATATGGATCCATATGGCGGTGGGGGTGGGGGAGGGGGTGGGGGCGGGGTGGGCAACGGTGATCATGGAGCGGGCTGGACGCCCTGCGGAGCGCGTTCGTCCTCCGCCCGCGGGGCCGCGGTCGGGGCGACGGCGGCGTCGACCCGGGGCATGAGCAGCCCGGCCACGACGGTCAGCAGGGCGGCCACGAGGACGCCCGCGAACACCGCGACACCGGCGTCCGTCGCGACCTGCGGGTCGGTGGCCGGGCGGCCCGACGCGGCGACGACGCCGTTCGCGACCGCGCCCAGCACCGCCGCGCCGATCGCGCTGCCGATCGAGCGCGCGAACATGTTCGCGCCCGTCGCGACGCCGCGCTCGTGCCACGCGACGCTCGCCTGGGCCGCGATCAGCGACGGCGCGGCGACCAGCCCCATGCCGAGGCCCGTGACGAACGAGCAGATCGCGACGGCCGCGACCGACGGCGCGTGGGCCGTCACCGCGAGCGCTCCGGTGCCCAGCACGACCAGCCCGAGGCCGATCAGGACCGTCGGGCGGAAACCGAAGCGCAGGTAGAACAGCCGTCCGGACAGGGTGGCGCTGATCGGCCAGCCGAGGGTCAGCGCCGCGAGCGCGAGCCCCGCGACCAGCGGCGGCACGCCGAGGGCGTTCTCCAGGTAGGTGGGCACGTACGAGGTCAGCCCGATGAGGATGACGCCGATGCCCAGCGCGAGGAGCGTCGTCGTGGCGAGCAGGCGGCGGCTGAGCACCCACAGCGGCAGCACCGGCTCGGCGGCCCGGCGCTCGACCAGGACGAACCCCCCGAGCATCGCCGCGCCGGCGAGGAGGACGGCGATGCCGGCCGGCGAGTCCCACGCCCACGCCTGGCCGCCCTCCAGCACGCCCAGGATGAGCAGGGTCGTGCCGCCGGTGAGCAGCACGGCCCCGAGCACGTCGATGCGGTGCTCACGGCGCTGCACGGTCTCCCGGAAGTTGCGGACGATGAGCGTGCCGGCGAGCAGGCACAGCGGCACGTTGACGAAGAAGATCCACCGCCAGACGCCGAGCTGCGAGAGGATCCCGCCCAGCGTCGGGCCGACGACCGAGGACATCGCCCAGACCGCGGCGATGTAGCCCTGCGCCGTGGCCCGCTCGGCCACGGTGTAGATGTCGCCGGCGATCGTCATCGACATCGGCTGCACGGCACCGGCCCCGAGGCCCTGCACCGCCCGGAAGAGGATCAGCGCGGTCATGCTCCACGCGAACCCGCACAGGACGCTCCCCGCCAGGAACAGCCCGATCCCGAGCAGGATGACCGGCTTGCGCCCGACGGTGTCGGCGAGCTTGGCGTACACCGACACCGACACCGCCTGGGCCAGCAGGTACACCGAGAACAGCCACGGGAACTGCGCGTACCCGCCGACGTCGCTGACGATGGAGGGCACGGCCGTCGCGAGGATCGTCGAGTCGATCGCGACGAGGCCGGTGGACACCATGAGGGCCAGCAGCACCGGGCCGCGCTCGGAGCGCAGGCCGACCGCGGCGCGGGAGGACGGGGGCACGTCCGGTTCTGACGCGCCGGGCGGGGACCGGCATTCCCGCCGCTCGCCCGCGGCGCCGCCCCGTCCCGCGCGCGGTGCCGGGCGGGTGAGCAAGATGGGACGAGGAGCGGAGAGGGGGCCGTGCGTGCGCCTGGGCCTGAAGGACAAGAAGGCGACCCTCGACCTGGCCGAGCAGGTGCGGGCGAACGCGACCGCGCCGGCGCGGGCCCGGCGGTTCTCGCTCGACCCCCGGGTGTGGCTCGGGGCACTCGCGCTCTCGGGCAGCATCGCCGCCGAGCGGCGGACGCTCCCGCGGGACCCCACCCCGGCCGACCGCAAGTCGTTCCTGCCCCGCGACCTGATGCTGTCGTTCCTGCAGGCCCGCCACGACGAGACGCGCGCCGAGGGCGGCACGCCGGCCCCGGGCGCCCCGGTCACGGCCTGGACGGTCACCGGCGCGGAGTTCGCCGAGGGCGTCAGCGCGAGCACCGGTTTCGACTACCACTGGGCCACGCGGTTCCTCGCCGAGCTGACGGTCCACATCGTCCGGCGCATCGGGTTCCGGCTGCCCGCGGGCGACCCCGCCGTCCAGCCGCTCGCCGCGGACGCGCGGCTGGTCCTGGTCGGCGACTGGGGGACGGGGGAGGGCGTCGCGCTGGAGGTCGCCGCGCAGATGCGCAAGGAGATCGCCGACGCGGGCGACCGGGAGGTGCACGTCGTCCACCTCGGCGACGTCTACTACGCCGGGACGCGTTGGGAGGCGCAGCACCGCTTCCTCGACCACTGGCCCGTGCCGCCGGAGGACGCGACGCGGGTGCGCTCGTGGTGCCTCAACGGCAACCACGACATGTACGCGGCCGGAGAGGGCCTGTTCGGCGTCATACTCGCCGATCCGCGCTTCGCCGGGCAGCGGACCGAGGCGGGCGCGCCGACCAGCGAGTTCCACCTGCGCAACGACGCCTGGGACGTCGTGGGGCTGGACACCAGCTTCCGGTTCCGCATCCGGGACGTCCGGGGCGGCACCGGGTTCCTGACCGGGCGCCAGCAGCGCCGGCTCGCCGACCGCACGAGCCTGCCCGGCCGGCGCGTGATGCTGCTGTCGCACCACCAGCCGTTCACCCGGACCGGGCCGGGCCCGACCGGCGTCGTCGACGTCGGCAACCTGCTGGCCGCCACCGCCGGCCTGCGGCGGACGAAGGGCGTCGCGGCGTGGTTCTGGGGCCATGAGCACCGGCTCTACGCCTACGGCGCCCGCGCCGGCGTCCGGTACGGCACGTGCCTGGGTCACGGCGCGGTGCTCGAGACCCCGATGGCCGCCGACGAGGCCGGCCCAGGCGAGGCCGAGTACCCCGCGACCTTCACCGACGCCGACGGGGACCGGTGGCGCATGCCCGGCTTCGCCGTGGTCGACCTCGACGGCCCGACCGCGACCGTCCGCTACCTCGACAAGGACGGCCGGCAGTGGCGGGAACCCGACGTGCTCGCACCCGAATCTTGACGCGTTCCTGACGCAGCGACCTCCGTGGGGACCGCCGGGGCGAGCTGACACTGGTCCGCGTGTTCGACGTGGTGAAGCGCCTGCTGCTCGGCCGCCCGCTGCGCAGCGCCCGGCTGGGGGAGACGCTGCTGCCCAAGCGGATCGCCCTCGCGGTCTTCTGCTCCGACCCCATCTCGTCGGTGGCCTACGCGACCGAGCAGATCGTGCTCGTCCTCGCCGCCGGCGGGCT
The DNA here is from genome assembly GCA_963728105.1 of uncultured Actinomycetota bacterium. Taxonomy (GTDB): domain Bacteria; phylum Actinomycetota; class Actinomycetes; order Mycobacteriales; family Pseudonocardiaceae; genus Pseudonocardia. Next base: position 94,908 of record CAVSJZ010000091.1, read on the forward strand.
GGCGGCGCTGCGGTCGGCTCCGTGGATCGGCCTGGTCGTCGCGCTGCTGCTCGTCACGGTCGTGGCCTCGTACCGCCAGACGTGCTTCGCCTACCCGACCGGCGGCGGGGCGTACGTCGTCAGCCGCGAGAACCTCGGCGAGAGCGCCTCGCTCGCCGCGGCCGCGGCCCTGCTCGTCGACTACGTCATGACGGTCGCGGTCTCGGTCACCTCCGGCGTCGTCGCGGTCACCTCGGCGTTCCCCGAGCTGTCGCCGTACGCGACCCAGATGGGCATCGGCCTGATCGCGGTGCTGGCGCTGGCGAACCTGCGCGGGACCAAGGAGTCCGGGCGGGCGTTCGCCGTGCCGACCTACGCCTTCGTCGGGCTGACCCTGCTGATGTTCGGCTGGGCTGCGGTCAAGGCCGCCACCGTGGGCCTGCCGCCCGCGTCGACGGCCGGCCTGCCCGTCCCGGAGACGACCGGCCTGGTGGGGCTGGGCATGGCGCTGCTGCTCGTGCGCGCGTTCTCGTCCGGCTGCACGGCGCTGACCGGCGTCGAGGCGATCAGCAACGGCGTGCCGTCGTTCCGGAAGCCCAAGGCCCGCAACGCCGCCGCCACGCTGACGATGATGGGCGTCATCGCCGTCGTCCTGTTCGGGGGCATCACGGTGCTGGCCGTCGCGCTCGACGCCCGCGCGCTGCCCGACGGCGACCCCTCGGTGATCAGCCAGATCGCCGTGTCGGTGTTCGGCGGCTCGTCGCCGGTGTTCTACCTGTTCCAGGCGGCGACGGCGGCGATCCTCATCCTGGCCGCCAACACCGCGTTCAACGGCTTCCCCGGGCTCGCGTCGATCCTCGCGCGCGACCGCTACCTGCCCCACCAGCTGCACACCCGCGGCGACCGGCTGGTGTTCTCCAACGGCATCCTGCTGCTCGCCGCGGCCGCCGTCGCGCTCATCGTCGGGTTCGAAGCCAACCTCGACCGGCTCATCCAGCTCTACATCATCGGCGTGTTCACCAGCTTCACGCTCTCCCAGTTCGGCATGGTGCGGCACTGGTCGCGGCGGCTGCGCGGGCCCGACGACGGCGGCGAGGATGCCGGCAACGGGCGGCGCGGGATCCGGCGGGCCCAGGCGATCAACGCCGTCGGCGCGGCCTTCACCGCGGTCGTGCTCGTCGTCGTGTTCGCCACCAAGATCGTCCACGGCGCCTGGATCGCCGTCGTCGCGATGGTGGTGCTGTTCGTCGCCATGCGCGCGACCAACCGCTACTACCGCCGGGTGACCGCGGAGGTCACCCCGACGCCGGACGAGCCGCCCGTCACGCTGCCGGGCCGCGTGCACGCGATCGTGCTGGTCTCCCGCCTGCACAAGCCCGCACTGCGGGCGCTGGCGCTGGCGCGGGCCATCCGGCCCGACGCGCTGACCGCGCTCACCCTCAACCTCGACGACGAGGAGACCGCCCGCCTGCGGGCCGAGTGGGAGCGGCGCCGGATCCCCGTGCCGCTGACCGTCGTCGAGGCGCCCTACCGCGAGCTCAACCGCCCGCTGCTCGCGTACGTCAAGCAGGTGCGGGCCGCGAGCCCGCGCACGGTCGTCATGGTGTTCCTGCCGGAGTACGTCGTCACCAAGTGGTGGCAGCAGCTGCTGCACAACCAGAGCGCGTTGCGGTTCAAGGCCCGGCTGCTGTTCACGCCCGGGGTCGTCGTCGTGGACGTGCCCTATCACCTGGGCAGCAGCGACCAGGGCTGGCTGGGCCCGGCGCCCGACGGCCCGCCGGCACCCGCGCCGGCGGTGCCGCAGCGGTCGCCCGTCGCCTGAGCCCGGCTCAGCGCTCGAGCCGGGCCACCTCCGGGTGGGCCGGCCAGCCCGGGTCGCCGGTGCGGGCGAAGCGGGTCCACGCGTCGACCATCCGCGCGGAAAGCGACGCGGGTGGATCGGTGCCGAGCAGCCCGCCGTCGCCCGTTCCGCAGCCGAGCGTTCCGAAGACGAACGGCAGCTCCAGGCCGTGGCAGGCCCCGAGCCGGCCGCCGCACGCCGGCGAGCGCCACGCGAAGTCGTAGACGTGGGTCGAGCCGGTTCCGGAGCGGGCGTGCGCCTGCGCCAGCCGGCGCGCCGGGCCGTGGAACACCAGGTCGTTCATGACGCGCAGCAGCGCCGCCCCCGGCGTCGGGTCCGCTCCCGCGAGCAGCGCGTCCGGGTGCGGGTGGACGGCCGCGACCATCCGGTGGACCTGCTCGGCCGTGACGGCGTCGACGACCCCCGACGGCACGAAGTAGAGGTTCATCTCCTCGTGGTTGCTGCCGACGAGCAGGTCGACGTCACCGCCCGCGCCGGCCGCCACCGCGTCGAGCGGCGGCCCCGGCAGCACGTCGTCGCCCAGCACGGGCAGGAACGCGCCCAGTCCGAAACCGGGGTCCAGGCCGTCGGGCTCGCGCAGGTCGCCGCGGCGGGCCGGGTCCATGAGCACGTCCTGGGCGGCCAGGACGTCGGCGACCGGCCGCGTGCGGAACGCCGCCGCCTCCGGGGCCAACCCGAGCGCGGCCGCGGCGGCCGCGGCCAGCCGCGCCGAAGGGCCCGCGCCGCGGACCATCTCCGCGCCGCCGCTCTGCACCACCGCGCGGCGGAAGAGCCCGCGCGCGAGCGGCGACCCGAGCAGGCACCCGATGCTCATCCCGCCTGCGGACTCGCCGAACAGCGTCACCTGTGCCGGGTCCCCGCCGAACGCGGCGATCTCGTCGCGCACCCACGCCAGCGCGGCGAGCTGGTCGCGCAGGCCGACGTTGGTCGCGCCGCCGGCGAGCGGCAGGAAGCCCTCGACGCCCAGCCGGTAGGTGACCGACACCAGCACCGTCCCGGTCGCCGCCAGCACCCGCCCGTCGTACGCCGGCGCGCCGGGCTCGCCCGCGACGAACGCGCCGCCGTGCAGGAACACCATGACCGGCAGCCCCGCCGCACCGGGGTCGGGCGTCCAGACGTCGACCGTGAGGTAGTCGTCGCCGGGCCGCCAGCCCCGGCCGAGGATCGGCGTCAGGTCGATGCCGGGGATCCGGCGGGAGGGCTGCGGCGCGTTCGGGCCGGGCGCCGTCGCGTCGCGGACACCGGACCAGTGCACCGGCGGAGCGGGCGCGGCGTAGCGCAGGTCGCCGACGGGCGGCGCGGCGTAGGGCACGCCGAGGAACCGGGCGACCGGCGTGCTCGCACCGGCTCCAGCCTGCGGCCGTCCACCGCCCCCGCACGGCACCCGCGCGCGTCTCGATCTCGACGTCATCGGTGATCACGCGTCCTCCCTACCGCCCCGGGGCCGCCGGGGGAAGCCTCAGGGCAGGGCGCGGCGGTAGCGCAGCAGGACGACGGGGGCACCCCAGGAGTCGACCCGGTCACGTCCGCCGTCGTCGGACCAGCCGTGCGCGGCGTAGAACCGCGCGGCGCGGGCGTTGCCGGACAGGAGCCACAGCACCGCCTCGGCGCACCCCCGCTCGGCGAGCAGCCGCTGGGCCTCGACGACGAGCGCGTGCCCGAGGCCCCGCCCCCACAGCGGCGGGTCGACGTACAGCGCGCGCAGCTCGCCCGTGCGGGGCGGGTCGTTCAGCGCGCGGACGGTGACGAAGCCGCCGATGCCGTCGACGACCGCGACGGCCGTGAGGTTCGCGTGGGGTCCGGCACCGGCGAAGTCGTAGCTGTCGGCGCGGTCCTGCACGCTCAGCCCGTCCAGGTAGTCGCCGTCGATCAACCCGCGGTAGCCCGCCTGCCAGGACCGGACGTGGACCTCGGCCACCGCCTGCGCGTCGGCGGGCTCGGCGAGCCGGACGAGCATGCGCCCCACCCCCTCTCTGCGGGACAGTGTCGGCCCGCGCCGCTCCGGCGGGCACCGGGTTTTGCGGCGGCCGCCGCGGTGGCATCCTGCGGGCGCCGATCGCGTCGCACTCCGGAGGACCACCGTGGAGCCGCCCGCCCTGCCACCGCTCCCGCTGGACCGGGACGCCCGCACGCCGCTGGCCGTCCAGCTGGCGGACGGGCTGCGGGCCGCCGCGGCGGGCGGGGTCCTGCGGTCGGGCGACCGGCTGCCGTCCACCCGGGCACTGGCCGGGCTGCTGCGGGTCAGCCGGACGGTGACGGTCGCGGCCTACGACCAACTGCTCGCCGAGGGCTGGGTCGTGGGCCGGCGTGGCGCGGGGACGTTCGTGGTCGGTATGCCGCCGCGGGGTGGGGACGGTGGCGGGGGTCTCGTGCGCTTCGGGGCAGTCGGCGGCGGTGTGGTCGGGGGCGGTGTCGGGGGCGGGCACGGCGTCGTGGGCGGGCACGGCGCGTGGCGGGCACGGCGACGCAGGCGGGCACGGCGACGCAGACGGGCACGGCGACGCAGGCAGGCACGGCGACGCAGACAGGCACGGCGACGCAGACAGGCACGACGACGCAGACAGGCACGACGACGCAGACAGGCACGACGACGCAGACAGGCACGACGACGCAGACAGGCACGACGACGCAGACGACGAGGACGGGCGCGGCGACGGGGACGGGCGCGGCGACGGAACCCGGAGCGCAGGCGGGAGCGGCCTTCTCGGGCTCGGTGAGGCAGCCGGAGGCGCCGGCAACGTCGACGTCGGGCACGGCGACGGGTCTCGGCCCGGCGGAGCCGGCGGCGGGCGCGGAGGTCTGGGGCCCGCCGAAGGTGCTGGGACTGTCGGCGGCGGTGTCGAGGTCCAGGGCGGCGACCGGGGCCGGGGCGCTGGCCTGAGCCTCGGTGAGGCTGTCGGGGCAGCCGGCAGCGGCGTCGAGGACGGGGGCGGCGACCGGGGCGGGGGCAGGCCTCGCGGAAGGGATGACCGGGCCCGGAGCCACCGGGCCGAGGGCGGCCGGGGCGAAGCCGGTCGGCCCGAGACCGGACCCGGCGCCGGGCGCACCAGGGAGGGCACCTCACCGACGCGCGCCACGCGGGCCGGCGCCCTCGCCGCGCCGGGCGGCCGGGACCGGTCCGGCGTCGGTCGGCGTCGCCCCGCCGCGGATCCTGCGGCCGTCGACCTGTCGGCCGGCGTGCCGTGCGTCCACGTCCTCGACCCGGCGGCCTGGCGCCGTGCGTGGCGCGCCGCCGCCGACACCCCGCCCGACGCGGACCCCGAGCCCGTCGGGCTGCCCGCCTACCGCACCGCGGTGGCGGATCACCTGCTCCGCCACCGCGGGCTCCCGGCGGCCGAGGTGCTGGCTACGACCGGCAGCACCGCCGCCGTCGCGGAGCTCGCCCGCACGCTGCCCGCCGGCAGCCGCGTCGCCGTCGAGGAGCCCGGCTACCAGCGGGCCGTGACGGCGCTGCGGTCGGCGGGCCTGACGGTGCTGCCCGCCCCGGTCGACGCGCTCGGCCTGGCCGTGGACCGCCTCCCCGGCGACCTGGCCGCGGTCTACGTCACCCCGGCCCACCAGTACCCGCTCGCGATGCGGATGCCGGCGGCCCGGCGCGTGGCGCTCGTCGAGCGCGCCCGTCGGGACGGGTTCCTGGTCGTCGAGGACGACTACGACGGCGAGCTGCGCTACGACGTCGCCCCGCTCCCGCTGCTCGCCGCGCTGGGTCCGGACGTCGTCGCGCACCTGGGCACGGCCAGCAAGCTCCTGACCCCGACCTTGGGCGTCGGATGGCTCGTCGCGCCGCGCGCGGTCCGGGACGCCGTGCTGGACCTGCGCGAGCGCACCGGCTCGCGGCCGTCCCGGGCGGGCCAGCGTGTCCTCGCCGAGCTCGTGCGGCACGGTGACCTGGCCCGGCACGTGCGCCGGCTGCGCCGCGAGCTCGCCGAGCGGCGGGCCACGGTGCTGGCGACCGTGCCGGGGGCGACCGGCGATCCGGCCGGGGCGCATCTGCTCGTGCCGCTGCCCGACACCGCGACCGAGCGGGCCGTCCTCGCGGGGGCAGCCGCGCGTGGCGTCCGGCTCGACGGCCTCGCCCGCCATCACGCGCACACGCCGGCCAGGGCCGGGCTCGTGCTCGGCTATGCGGGACCGACCCGGGCGGCGCTGGCCGCCGCCCTCGCCGTGGTCCGCGACGTGCTCGCCGACCAGTAGGCGAGGGCGAACCCACACCGGACGGTGTGCCGTCGGCCGGGGATGACGCCTGCTGATCACCGAACCGGGAGATCGACGGCCACCGATGGCCCTACATCTCCCCGCCCGCCGATCATGCACCACCGACCGGCGACGACGACGTGATCGCCGAACGGGGAGTTCGGCGCCCCGCTGGCCTGACAGCTCCGCGCCCGATGGTGCCCCGGTGGCCTGACAGCTCCGCACCCGATGATCATGCGCCGCCGACCGGGACGCGGCTTGATCGCCGAACTGGGAGTTTCCGGGCCGCCCGCGGCCCCTCAGCTCCCCGCCCGGCGATCAAGGGCCACCGACCGGAGACCACACAGGCGACTCCGGCTGCCGGGCGCGGCTGCGGCATCGCGACCAGCGACCGGGGACGGCGAGGACCAGACCATCGGCACCGCACCGGCTTGATCACCGGACCGGGAGTACCCAGGCCGCCTGCGGCCCCACAGCTCCCCGCCCGGCGATCAAGCGCCGCCGGCCGACGAGCGCTCCACGAGCCCGGCCCAGACCCCGACTCGCCCCGGCCCAGACCCCGACTCGCGGGCGGCGACACCGACCCCGACCCCGACTCGCGGGCGGCGACGCCGGCCCCGAGGGGTCACATGTCGAGGCCGCCGTTGACGGAGATCACCGACCCGGTGATGTAGCCGGCGTCGTCGTCGACGAGGAACTGCACGGTCCGGGCGATCTCCCTGGCCTGGCCCAGCCGCCCGACCGGCACGCCGGCCAGCAGCTTCTTCAGGACCTCCTCGGGGATCGCCGCGACCATCTCGGTCTCGATGTAGCCCGGGGCCACGCAGTTGACCGTGATGCCCCTGCGCGCCACCTCCTGCGCGAGGCTGCGGCTGAACCCGATCAGGCCCGCCTTGGACGCGGAGTAGTTCGCCTGCCCGACGGCGCCGGTCTGGCCGATGACAGACGAGATGTTGACGATGCGCCCGAAGTTGTTGCCGATCATGTGGTTGAGCACGGCCTTCGTCATGTAGAACGCGCCGGACAGGTTGATCCGCAGCACCGCGTGCCAGTCCTCGACCGTCATCTTGCGGACCGTCTTGTCGACGGTGATGCCGGCGTTGTTGACCAGGTAGTCGACGCGCCCCCTGGCGGCGAGCACGTCCTGCACGACGCGCTCGCAGTCCTCCGGCTTGCCGACGTTGCCCTGGTGGACCGAGACCGAGGCGCCCTCGGCGCCCAGCTTGCCCGCGAGCTCCTCGGCGGGCGCCGGGTGGGTGCTGTAGCCGGCCGCGACGTGCACCCCCGAGCGGGCGAGCGCGGTCGTGATGGCCGCCCCGATGCCGCGGGCCCCACCGGTCACGATCGCGACCCGCTGGTCGGAGCCGGTGTCGGTGGACTGGGTCATGGGATTATTCCTCTCACTCGCCGAATGCGACGCGCATGTCATCGCTGGTCGTCGGGGTCGTCACCGAGCTGGTCGCGGCGTCGGAGTGGCCGCCGGGCAGGACGACCTCGGGCGCGACCACGGCCGGGTCCACCGTCAGCACCGCGTAGCCGCCGACGGCCCCGGCGCCGAAGCCGGGCGCGAAGACCCGGGTCGGGACCGTGATCACCTTGTCGCGCACGGCGTCGGCGAGCGCGACGGGGATCGAGGCCGCCGAGACGTTGCCCATCGACTCGATGTTGAAGTACAGCTGGTCGGCCTCCAGCCCGGCCTTGGCGGCGAGCTGCAGGATCATGGTCTTGTTGGCCTGGTGCGGGACGATCAGCTCGACGGCCTCCAGCATCGTGCCGGAGCCGCCGGGGCCGGGGAGCCCGCCCAGCTCGTCGATCATCTGGGCGAGGTAGCGGGCCACCAGCGCCTTGACCTCCGGGCCGTACACGGTGATGTCGTTGTCGAACTCCGGGTTCGGCCAGATGATCGAGTTGACCTGGCTCGCCGGGCCGCTCGCGTAGGTCTGCAGGAGCTCGACGTCGCCCGCCTCGCCCGCGGGCGCGGGCGCGACCACGAGCGCCGCCGCGCCGTCGCCGAAGATCATGCGGGAGGTCCGGACGGCGCCGATCTTGTCGGAGAACTTCTCGACGCAGACGAGCAGGACCGGCCGCTGCACCTCCTGCAACTGCCGGACCGCCTCCGACAGGCCGTACGGCAGCCCGGCGCAGGCGGCGATGATGTCGGCGGAACAGTGCGTCTGCAGGATCCCGAGCTCGCCGGAGAGCCACGTCGACAGCGACGGGATCAGGCGGTCCGACGTGCACGTTGCGACGAGCACCGCGCCGATCTCGGCCGGCCCGCGTCCGGAGTGCTCCAGCGCCGCCACGGCCACCTCCAGCGCCATCCGCTCGATGCCGTGGGCCGTGTAGCGGCGCTGCGCGATGCCGGTCTTCGCGCGGATCTCGTCGGCGCTCATCGGCGACCAGGAGAAGCTCGCGTTGCGGACGACGTCGGCGTTGTCGCAGACGTGCTCGCCGCGGGTCACGGCCAACGCCTCGATCCGGGGCTGCACGCGGAACGCCTCGGCGACCCTCACCGGCGGCAGCGGCCGTTCCGGCGGCACCGCCTCCACCGGCCGCCGGGTCGCCGCCGCGGGCGCCGGCGCGGTCTGCCGGACGCGGTCGAGGAAGGCCTCCACGTCCCGGTTGCGCGGGTGGAAGGCGATCACCCAGTCGTCGTCTCCGATCTCCGACGCGGGTCGCAGGGCCGTGCGGCTCCGGTCCCACGGGTACTGGTTGTGCAGCACCATCGCCCACCGCAGCAGCGCCTCCAGCTCGGGCACCGGGCCCTGCGCGTCCAGGATGTCGGCGAGGGAGAAGACGGGGTAGTCGGGGTCGTGGTCGGGAACCACCCAGGTCAGGGCGCCGGGTGTGGCGAGGAACTCCGCGACCGTCGGCTTGACAGCGGGCAGCTCGGTCGCGTGGTGGCGCTTGTGCCGGTAGAGGTCGAACAGCAGGTCGTGGACGCGGTCCTCGGCGGTCCCGTCCCAGGTCGCGGGCAGCGTCGGCCACACACGCTCGACGGCGGCGACCTTGGCCTCCCCGTCCTCCCACGGCGACAGGATCGGCAGGAAGACGTCCGCGCGCTTGCGGGCCAGGTCCCGCCAGCGCGTCGGGCGCTTCTCGAACATCGTCATCGAGTACCGGTTGACCCAGAACAGGTTCTGGCCCAGGTCGCGCAGCAGCGGGTAGCGGTCGGTGTAGGCGCCCTCGTCGCAACGACGGAGAATGTCGGTCCCGGTCGGCGCCTTCGCCTCGAAGTCGCGCCCGATGACGGCCGTGAACTGGTCGAGGTTCTGCATCACCGAGAAGTCGAGCTCGCCCAGCACGGTCGCCGGGAACACGAGCCGACCATGCTTGTTGATCACGAACGGTTTCATGGCACCTCCCCGAGCGATCAGTCTGGTGAGCGTTCGGCGTCGCCTGCACCGCCGAACGGTGGTGTACCGGCGCCGGGTCGGGGAGCATCGCGGCATGCCGGTGATCGAGACCGCCCGATGATCGAGACCGAACGCCTCGTGCGGGTCGGCGGCCACGAGGTGTTCGTGTCCGTGCGCTCCGGCGACAACGCGTCCGCGCCCCCGCTGCTCATGCTGATGGGGTTGGGCGGCAACGTCGGGATGTGGGAGCCGCTACGCGGGTTGCTCGACGCCGCGCGGCCCACCATCGCGTTCGACGTCCCGGGGGTCGGGCGCTCCCCGGGCACCCGGCTGCCGCGCCCGATGGTCTCCCTCGGCCGCCTCACCGTCGCGGTGCTCGACCGGCTGGGTGTCGATCGGGTGGACCTGCTCGGGCTGTCCTGGGGCGGTCTGCTCGCCCAGCAGGTCGCCGTGACCGCGCGCGGCAGGGTGCGGCGCGTCGTGCTGGCCAACACGAACTTCGGGGCCGGCAGCCTGCCGGGCTCGCCGACCGCGATGCGCTGGCTGCTGGGCACCGGCCGCTACCGCAGCGAGAGCGGGATCGGCGAGGCGGTGCGCGCCTTCGGCGGGTCCGGCGTCATGGGACCGGGCATGCGCCAGCACGTCGCGGCGCGGCTCGCCCACCCGCCCTCCGGGCGTGGCTACGTGCACCAGCTGCTCGCGCTGACCGGCTGGAGCAGCCTGCCGCTGCTGCCGTTGCTGCGCCGGCCGGTCCTGCTGCTCGCCGGGGCGGAGGACCGCGCCGTGCCGCCGCTGAACGCCAAGGTGATGGCCAGGGCGCTGCCTCGCGCCGAGCTGGTGGTCGTGCCGGGCGGTGGGCATCTCATGCTGTTCGAGCAGGCCGACGCGGTCGCGCCGGTCATCACCCGCTTCCTCGACGCCGCAGCGCCCGTCCGGCGGTTGACGTCCGCACCGGAAGCGGGGTGACCTGGCACCCATGGTGGTGGCAGACGTCCGGACCGACCCGACGACCCGGCAGGCGGGCGACGCGGCCCGCCGCCCAGCCCCCGGCTCGGGGACCGGACGGCGGCTGCGCCGGCTGCTGGCGACGGCACCGGTGGTCGCGCAGGCCGGCGCGCGGCTCGCGGGCGAGCTCGCCGGCGTGGCGGCGGGCCGCTCGAACCTCGAGCCCCGGCGGGGCGACCGGCGCTTCGGCGACCCGACCTGGTCCGACCATCCCGGCTACCACCGCGTCATGCAGGCCTACCTCGCCGCGTGCCGGGCCCTCGACGAGGTGGTGGAGGGCGTCGAGCTCGACGACTGGCGCTCGCGCGAGCGGGCCCGGTTCGTCGCCGGCGTACTCACCTCGAGCCTGGCGCCGACCAACACGCTGCTCGGCAACCCGGCGGCGCTCAAGCGGGCCTTCGAGACCGCGGGCGCGAGCGTGGGCCGCGGCGCCCGCACGATGGTCGACGACCTGCGCCACCACGGCGGCCTGCCCCGCCAGGTCCGCCCGGGCGCGTTCGAGGTCGGGGTCGACCTCGCCGTCACGCCCGGCGCGGTCGTGTACCGCGACGAGGTGCTGGAGCTCATGCAGTACAAGCCGGTCACCGGGCAGGTCAGGGAGATCCCCGTCCTCGTCGTGCCGCCGCAGATCAACAAGTACTACTTCATGGACCTCGCGCCGGGCCGCTCGCTGATCGAGTTCGCCGTCGCGCAGGGCCAGCAGGTGTTCGCCATCTCCTGGCGCAACCCGACCCGCGAGCACGCCCACTGGAACCTCGACACCTACGGCGCCGCGATCCTCGACGCCCTCGACGCCGTCGCCGCGATCACCGGCTCCGACCAGGTCGGCCTGTTCGGCCTGTGCGCGGGCGGCATCACGGCGTCCACGGTACTGAGCCACCTGCACGACACCGGCCGCGGCGACCGCGTCCGCACGGTCAGCTTCGGCGTCACGCTGCTGGACTGGTCGGCGCCTGCCCCGATCGGCATGCTCGCGGCGCCTGCGCTGCTGCGCCTCGCGGCGTGGCGGTCCCGGCGGGCCGGCGTGCTCGACGGGCCGTCGCTGGCGTCGGTGTTCACCTGGATGCGGCCCAACGACCTGATCTGGAACTACGTGGTGTCGAACTGGCTGATGGGGGAGGACCCGCCGGCGTTCGACATCCTGGCCTGGAACGACGACGCGACGAACCTGCCCGGCGCGCTGCACGGCCAGTTCCTGCAGATCTTCGAGCACAACGCGCTCGCCCACCCGGGCATGCTCACCGTCCTCGGCTCGCCGGTCGACCTCGGCAAGGTCACGACCGAGGCCTACGTGACCGGCGGGACGACCGACCACCTCACCCCCTGGAACGGCTGCTACGCGTCGGCCCGGCTGCTGGGCGGGCCGACGACGTTCGTGCTGACGAACTCCGGGCACATCCAGACCCTCGTCGCCCCGCCGGGCAAGGCGAAGTCGCGCTACTGGACCGGGCCCGAGCCCGACGTCGGCGCGGCGCGGTGGCGCGAGGACGCCGAGGAGCACACCGGGACCTGGTGGGAGGACTGGGCCCGCTGGATCGAGACCCGGTCCGGCGCGCTGCGGCCGGCCCCGACGGCGCTCGGCGCCCGCGCGTACCCGCCGCTGCACGACGCGCCGGGCACGTACGTGCTCGACCGCCTGACGTGACAGCCGGCCCGGCCGTCAGCGCGCGGTGACAGTGACCGGCCCGGCGGTGTGCGTGCCGCTCACCGAGGTCGCGGACGCGATGACCCGGTGCGCGCCCACCGCCACACCGGTGATCGTCGCGGTGTAGGCGACCGAGCCGCCGGCCGGCACCGTGCAGGCGTGGGTCCACCGCCGCACCCCGTCGACCAGCACCGCGAGCGTCCCGCGGGTGTTGCCGTTCTTGGCCGCGCCGGCGCAGGTGACCGTGACCGTCAGCTTCTTGCCGCCGGCCGCCTTCGCCGCGACCTTGAGGGTCGGCGTGCAGTCGAGGACCGGCTTGACCCGCACGAGCGCGCCGTCCCCGCGGACCAGCGACGCGCTCCCGGGTTGCTGGGCCAGCGCGTGCACCGTGTAGGTCAGGTCGTGGGCGCAGTTGCGGCCGGTGTCCCGGTCCGTCAGGCGGGCGGAGCTCACGCGCAGGACCGCCGTGCCGGCCGGGGAGGTCGCCGTCACCTCGTAGCCGACCAGCGTGTCGCCCACCAGGTCCGCCGGGGGCTGCCAGGTGGTGTCGACGTGGAAGCGGCCGCTGTCGTTGTGCGCCGCGCTCGCGAGCTTCTGCACCGGACCGGGGTTCGGCCCTGGCGGGCCGGGCACCACGACGGGGACGGTCACCGGGTCGGGCGGGTCGCCGGGGACCGGCACGGCGACCGTGACCGTCATGGGGTCCGCGGCGTCCGGGGCCGGCATGTCCGGTACCGCGGCAGCGGCCCGTGCGGACGTGGCGGCCGGGCCGGGCGCCGGAGCCGAGGTCGGCGCGCTGCCGGTGGCCGGCGCGGTGGCCCGGTCCACGGTGCTGCTCGCGGCGGCCGGCTTGACGAGCTGGGTCGTCACCAGCGCTCCACCCAGCACCAGGACGGTGGCGACGACCGCGAGCGCGGTCAGCACCGTGCTGCGCCGCTGGGGGCCGCCGCGGGACGTCCCCGCGGGACCCGGCGGCGGCCCGGCCGGCGGCGGGACCGGCAGCGGGGACGGCGCGGCTGCCGCACGGGCGGCGACGGGTCGGGCGGCACCCGGCCCGGCCGGTCCGGACAGCAGGGCGTTCCGGGCGGACTCGGCCAGCGACCCCGCGGTCGGGAAGCGCTGGTCGGGGTCCTTGGCCAGGGCGCGCGCGACGACGGCGTCGAGACCGCGGGGCAGCCCGGGACGCAGGGCCGAGGGCACCGGTGGCGGCGCGCTCAGGTGCGCGTTGATGAGCGCGGGCAGGCCCTGGACGGGGAACGGCCGCTGGCCCGTCAACGCCTCGTGCAAGAGGCAGCCGAGCGCGTAGACGTCGGCCCGGTGGTCGCCGGGCGTGGCGCCGAAGCGCTCGGGCGCGACGTAGTCGAGCGACCCGACGGTCGTGCCCGTGCTGGTCAACGAGCCCGACGTGCCGCCGTCGACCGCGCGGGCGATCCCGAAGTCCGTGACGTAGACGAAGTCGTCGCCGGCGCGGCCGCCCGACCCCGGGTCGGTGACCAGCACGTTGCCGGGCTTGATGTCTCGGTGCACCAGCCCGTTCGCGTGCGCGGCGTCCAGCGCGGCGCCCACCTGGGTCGCGATGCCGACGGCGCGGGCCGGCGGCAGGGGTCCCTCGCGGCGCAGCAGGGTGGCCAGGTCGGGACCCTCGACGAGGCGCATGTCGAGGTAGAGCTGGCCGTCGATCTCGCCGTAGTCGTGGATCGGGATGATGTGCGGCTCGTGCAGGCGCGCGGCCAGGGCCGCCTCCGTGCGGAAGCGGGCGCGGAAGACCGGGTCGCCCGCCAGGGACGGCGGGAGCCGCTTGAGCGCGACCCTGCGGTCGTGGGCGGTGTCGTACGCGCGGTGGATCTCGCCCATCCCGCCGCGTCCGATCAGCTCCTCCAGCCGGTAGGGCCCGAACATCTCCGGCCCGGAGGGCGCGCCCGCGTCGCCGCCGGACGCCGCCGGCTCGGCCGCGGCCGCGAGGAGCTCCGTCTCTCCCGTCGCGCCGCCCGAGGGGGCCACCGGCACGGCGGCGGGCGGCGGCACCGGCCCGGCGTCGGCGCCCGGCCACGCCGTGGTCGGTGCCGCGGGCCCGGGACCGGCCGGGGAGGGGACCGGCGCAACGGGACGGTTGGCCTCGGCGACCTCGGGCAAGGGTGGACACCTCCGGGTGCGGCTGGGGACGCGTATCCGGCACGTCGACTCGGCCGTCTGTCGTGGCCCGACGCGCCGGTGTTACGCCGATCGCGTCAGGTGACCGATTCGGCGCCGACCGCGAGCGTCCACGGGGCTCGGCCGCCCTTCCCCCGGCGGGTGCGCGAGAATCCCCGCGTGCCCCCTCGCGCCACCGTCGCCGCGCAGGCCCGTGCCATCGCCGACGCCTGGTCCCCGCCCGACGCGCCGGAGAGCTGGTGGCTCACCGCCGCCACGTTCGCCGCGATCGCCGAGCACGACGGGCTGCTCGACCTCGCCGAGGCGATCCCCGAGGACCGGCTCCCGCCGCTGCTGCTCGCCGCGGCGCTGGGGCTCATGGTCGCGCAGGAGCCCGCCGAGCCGATTGCCCGCCACTACCCGGTCCCTGGCGGCCACCAGCCGCCGCCCGACCCGGGTTTCGGCGCCGAGCTCGCCGCGTTCGCGGCAGACCGGCGGGGCCGGCTCGCCACGTTGTGTGCCACGCACCGCTACCAGATGAACGAGGTCGGCCGGTCGGCCGACGTGCTCCCGGCGCTCGCCGCCGCGGCCGGCGGCCGCCCGATCGCGCTGGTCGACCTGGGTACGGGGGCCGGCCTCGGGCTGCATCCCGACCGCTACCACTACACGTACCGGACGGCCGGCGGCGCGGTCAGCACGGTCGGCGACCCGGCGGCGGCCGTCCGGCTCGAGTGCCGGGTGCGCACCGGCACGCCGCCGCTCCCGCCCGCGCCGCCCGTGCTCGCCGAGCGGGTCGGGATCGACATCGAGCCGCTCGACGTCGCCGACCCGGCGGTGGCCGCCTGGCTGGCGGCGTGCGTCCCGCCGGAGGCCGGCGCGGTCACCCGGTTCGCCGCGGCGTCGGCGCTGGCCCGCGCCGAGCCGGCCCGCACCGTCCGCGGCAGCCTGCTCGACGCCCTCCCCGGCGTCGTGGCGGGCCTCCCGCGGGACCTGCCGGCGTGCCTCGTCGACACCTACGTCCACGTCTTCCTCCCGGACGACGACCTCGCCCGGTTCGACGCGCTGCTCGCGGACCTGAGCGCGGACCGGGACCTCGACTGGGTGTCGGTCGACCCGCTCGTCCCGCTCGGGCCGCAGGCGCACCGGACCGTGCAGGACCTGCCCGTCCCGCCGGCGTGGATCGCCGACAACCGCGACGGCGGCGTGTTCGGCGTCATCGGGCACGTCCGCTACCGGGGCGGCCGTCGCTCCGGCCGGGTGCTCGGGCGCGCCCACCCGGGCGCGGCCTGGCTCGACTGGCTCTGACCGGCCACGACCGGCCCAGACCGGCCCAGACGGCTCCGACCGGCCCGTCCCGTCCCCGGACCGACCCGGGGGGTGGACCGGCTCCACCCCCGGGTGGAGATCGGTGGGACCCATCCCGGGACCGACGCGCCGGCGCCCTCCGGTTCCTAACGTCGTTCCCGTCGCCCGGCAGCCCGCCGGGCCCCGGACCGGGAGCCTGCCGTGACCACCGCGCCGTCCCTCGCCACCGACCCCAGCCGCCCCGCCGGCGCCGACCGCGCGACGGCGGCCCGCCGCGGCCTGCCCCGCCACCTGCTGCCGATCCTGACGCTGGACGTGGCGGCCCCGTTCGCCTGCTACCAGATCCTCACCGGCAACGGCGTGTCCGAGCTGACCGCGCTCGCCGTCGGGTCGCTGTTCCCGCTGGCCGGGCTGCTGGCCGGCGCCGTGCGCGCCCGCCGGCTGGACGCCGTCGCCGCCATCACGCTGACCGGGACCATGGTCGGCCTCGCGGGTGGCCTCGTGCTGCACAGCGCGCAGTTCCTGCTGGTCAAGGACTCGATCGTGACGGCGGGCGTCGGGCTGGCGTTCCTGGGCTCCGCGTGGGCCGGCCGCCCGCTGATCCACCTGTTCGCCCGCCAGATGGCGGCCGACGCCGCCGCGCGCGAACGGGTCGAGCGGCTGTGGGCCGTCGAGCCGGGCTACCGGAGCCTCGTGTCGCGGATGTCGGTCGTCTGGGGGACCGGCCTGGTGCTGGAGGCCTGCGTGCGGGTCGGGCTGTCCTTCCTGGTCGCGCCCGCGGTCCTGCTGGTGCTCTCGCCGGTGCTGGCCGCCGTCGCGTTCGGCGGGCTGGGCCTGTGGACCCACCGGCGTCGCGCGGCCGCCCGCGCGACGCTCCCGGCCTGAACCCGGCCTACTCCCCGCCGGCCGCGGCCGCGGCCGGCGCGCCGAGCACCTCGTCGGGGCCGAGCGCGCCGGCCGCCCTGGCGGCGAGCGTCGCGGCGCCCAGCGTGCCGGCCTCCGCGGCGTCCGCCAGTACGACCGGCCCGAGGAGCTCCCGCTTCGCCGCCATCACCGCCGTGCTCGCGCACCAGCCGCCGGTCGCGACGATCCGCCCGTGCGGCCCGACGATCGCGTCCATCGCCGCCAGCCGCCGCCGCGCCGCCGCGGTCGCGGTCCGGGTCGCGGCCCACCAGACGTGGCCGGGCCCCGTCCCGTCCCCGACGCCGGTGACGGACACCGCCGCGGTCCCGATCCCCCCGACCCGCACCCCGCCGGCCCCGCCCGCCTCCCGCGCGGCCTCGTCGAGGCCGGCCAGGCCCGCGCGACCGACCCCGAGCAGGCCCAGGACGCGGCCGAGCGCCAGGCCCCCCTCGGTGCCGCCCAGCAGCGACCAGCAGCGCGCCCGGACGGCGAGGTCGGTCGTGATGCCCTCGGCGGCCAGCGCCTCGACCTGGTCGCCCGACAGCCCCGCCGGCACGACCCGCACGAGCGCCTCCGACGAGCCGGACGAGTCGAGCACCTCGCCCGCGGCGTCGACGCCGGCCCCGACGGCGGCGGCCTGGTGGTCGTGCCCGGCGATCGTGACGACCGCGCCGGCGAGCCGGTCCGGCGCCGCAGGGCCGCCGACCCGCCCGATCGCCTCGCCCGCCCCGACGAGCGGGGGGAGCAATGACGCCGGCGCGCCCGACCAGGCCAGCAGCCCGTCGTCCCACGTGCCGCCGGAGAGGTCCAGCCAGCCCGTGCGGCAGGCCAGCGTGCGCTCGCTGGCCTCGTCGGCACCCAGCCCGCGCGCCACCCACCCCGCGACGTCGAACCGGCGCACGGCCGCCCGCGCCGCCGGCCGGTTGGCCAGGAGCCAGCGGTGCTTGGTCAGCGACCACTGGCCCCACAGCGGCTTGCCCGTCAGCCGGGCGAACGCCTCCGCACCGACGTCGCGGCGCAGCGCGTCCAGCTCGGCGCCGTCGCGCGTGTCGTGCCAGGCGATCGCCGGGACGAGCGGGCGGCCGCCGCCGTCGACGAGCACGCCGGTCTCGCCCATCGACGCGATGCCGACGCCGCCGACCGCGAGGTCCCGCGGGGCTGCCGCGAGCGCTCCGGCGACGGCGTCCAGCGCGGCGGCGAGGAGGGCGTCGGGGTCGAGCTCGACCCCGGCGGGGCCGGCCGTCCACGGCGTCGTCGCCCGGCCCACACCGAGGGGCGCGCCGGCATCGGAGTAGACGACCGCCTTCGTCGACGAGGTGCCCACGTCGACCCCGAGCCATCCCGCCATCCGCCCACCCTGCCGCATCCGCCCGGCGATGGACACGACCAGCTCGTCCGTGCGAGCATCGGCGACACGATGCTCGGATGGTGGACCACGCGAAGCGCAACGCTCAGATGAGCGCGTCGGGTGCCCCACCTCGCCTCGACGAGCTGGTACTGGCGGCCACGGCCGCGCGCCGCTACTTCCTGGAGGACCAGACCAAGGTCGAGATCGCGGCCGCCATGGGCCTGTCCCGGTTCAAGGTCGCCCGCCTGCTGGGGCTCGCCCGCGAGAGCGGGCTGGTCCGCATCACGATCGCGGCGCCGGGGGAGGTGGACCCGGAGCTCTCCGGGCGGCTGCGCGAGCACCTTGGCCTCACGCGGGCGCTCGTGCTGACCACCGCCGACCCGGGCGCCGACGCGCTGCCGGTGCGCCGTGCCCTCGCAGACGTCGCCGCGCGGCTGCTGACCGAGATCCTCACGCCCGCCGACGTGCTGGGCCTGGCCTGGTCGCGCTCCGTGCTCGAGACCGCGGCCCGGCTGGACCGGCCGCCCCCGTGCGAGGTCGTGCAGCTCACGGGCGCGCTGGCCGGACCGGAGGTGAACCTCGTCGAGGCCGTCGACGGCGTCGCCCGCCGCGGCGGGGGACGGGGCTGGTCGTTCTGGGCACCGCTGTTCGTCTCCGACCCCGGGAGCGTCGACGTCGTCACCCGCCAGCCGGACACCGCGGCCGCGTTCGCCCGCTTCCCGCACGTGACCCGCGCGCTCGTGGGGATCGGCTGCTGGCAGCCGGTGGCCTCGAACCTGCGTGCCGCACTGACCCCGGACGAGCGCGCCGCCCTGCACGCGGCCGGCGCCGTCGCCGACCTGGCCGGCACCTTCCTCGACGCGGCCGGCCGGCCGCTGACGATGCCGCTGTCGCGGCAGGTCGTCGGGATCGACGCCGCGACGCTGCGCTCGGTGCCGGAGGTCATCTGCCTCGCGCACGGCCGGGCGAGCGCGCCCGCCGTGCGGGTCGCCGTCCGGGCCGGCTACGTCGGCAGCCTCGTGACCACCGCCGCGCTCGCCCAGGACCTGCTCACGACGAAAGGTTGACTCCCGTGTCACCCACCCGCCGCCTGGACCGCAAGCTCGAGGCCATCCGCGCCGGCCGCTACACGCCCGACGACTTCGTCATCGCCGACGCCAAGGACGCCGACATGGCCTTCGGCGTCGCGGCGCCGGGGCCGGTCCCCGGCGCCCCCGCCGGCCGGGTCGGGCCGGGCCGCCACCGCACCCGCGACGCCTACCTCGACGCCATGCGGGCCCTCGTCGCGGCGGACGTCCTGGACGTCCTGCTGACCTCCGCGTCCAACGGCGAGCGGCTGGCCGCCGACGGCTCGCTCGACGACCAGGTCACGCTGGCGGTGCGGGCGAACGACACCACCGACATCTGGAACCACCGCGGCTCGACCTACGCCACCCGGCCCGCGCGGCCGTTCCGCACCGCCGACCTGGCCGCCGTCCGCGCGTTCTGCGACCTCGTGCTCTACGCGGTGACGTTCAACCACGACGTGGCCGCCGACGTGGCCACGCTGGAGGCCTACCGGGCCTTCCGCGGCGAGGCGGCCGAGCGGGGGATGCGGTACTTCCTGGAGGTCTTCAACCCGAACGCGCCCACCGACCTGGCCCCCGGCGACGTCGGCCCGTTCGTCAACGACGCGATCGTCCGGACGCTGGCCGGGGTGACGGGCGCGCACCGGCCGCTGTTCCTCAAGATGCCCTACAACGGCGCCGACGCGCTGGCCGAGCTGGTCGAGCACGACCCGTCGCTCGTCGTCGGCATCCTCGGCGGGTCGGCCGGCACGACCCGCGACACCTACGAGCTGCTGCAGCGGGCGCAGGAGCACGGCGCCCGGGTCGCCCTGTTCGGCCGGAAGATCCAGCGGGCCGAGTCGCAGCTCGACCTCGTCGGCCTCATGCGCCCGGTGCTGCGCGGGGAGCTCACGCCGGCCGACGCCGTCCGCGCCTACCACGACGCGCTGGCCAAGGCGGAGATCCCGGCGCAGCGGCCGCTGGCGGACGATCTGCAGGTGACCGACCCCGTCCTGCGGGCCGAGTGACGGCGTGATGGCGGCGCGGCACGGCGTGGTGTGCGCGGGCTCGATCGTCCTGGACGTCAGCAAGGTCATCGCGGCCTACCCGCCCCTTGACCACATCACGACGATCGAGGAGGTCTCCCACAGCACCGGCGGGCCCGGCCTGAACATGGCCGTCGACCTGCGCCTGCTGGGCGCGGGCTTCCCGGTCGCGATGCTGGGCGCGGTCGGGGACGACGAGCACGGCGCGACGGTGCTGGCCGAGTGCGCGCGCCTGGGCGTCGACACTACCGGGGTGGCGGTCCTGCCCGCCGTGGCGACCTCGTTCACCGACGCCATGGTCGAGCGCGACGGCGGCCGGCGCACGTTCTTCCACCACGTCGGGGCCAACGGCCGCTTCGACGCCGCACCCGTGCCGATCGAGGAGTCGACGGCGCGGATCCTGCACGTGGGCGCGCCGGGGCTGCATACGCTGATGGACGCCCCGCGCCCGGACGGCGGCAACGGCTGGTCGGCGCTGCTGGCCCGGGCCAGGGCGGCGGGCCTGCGCACCAACCTGGAGCTGGTCAGCCTCGACGCCGCGACGCTGCGTGAGGTCGTCGCGCCGTGCCTGCCCCATCTCGACACCGTCGTCATCAACGAGCTGGAGGCCGGTGCGCTGACCGGGATCGACCCCGTCGCGGCGGACGCGGACGGGATGGCGGACTGGTCGACCGTCGACGCGATGGCCCACGGCCTCGTCGGCCTCGGCGTCGGCGCGCTGGCGGTGGTGCACTTCCCGGCGGGGGCGGTGGCCGCCGATCCGGCCGGCCGCACGTGGCGGCAGGGCTCGGTCCGCCTCGCCCGCGACCGGATCCGCAGCACGGTGGGCGCTGGCGACGCGTTCGCGGCCGGCGTGCTGCTGGGGCTGCACGACGGCTGGCCGGTGCCCCGGTGCCTCCGACTGGGCGTCGCCTCCGCGGCGGCCTGCCTGACCGGCCCGAACACCTCCGACGGCATCCGCCCGGCCGACGCCTGCCTCGCCGAGGCCGACCGCGCCGGGTACCGCCCGGCACCGGCGCCGGTAGACCGTTAGCGGCGACGGGACCCGTGTGCTGCCAGGTAGGTGTCGCGGACCGCGCGCTGGTCGGGCAGCTCGAGCGGGGCGAGCGTCCGCCCGGTGGCCCGGGTGATCAGATGGTCGGCCAGCGCCGGGTTGCGGGCGAGCACCGGTCCGTGCAGGTAGGTCGCGACGATCGTCGCGGTGACCACGCCGTCGCCGGCCGGGCCGTCGCCGGGCGCGCCGTTGCCGGTCCCGCGCTCGACGCGGCCGAGCGGGGTCAGCCCCGGCCCCAGCGTCGTGCGGCCGAGGTGGTTCTCGAACCCGGTGAGCGTGCCGACGCCGGGGATCGTGGCGTCGGCGACCACCTCGCCGACCGCGCGGACCGGCCCGGGGGCGGTCGTGACGTCCAGCAGGCCGGCCCCGGGGTAGTGGTGGCCGGTCTGGTCGGTCATGGACGTCCCCAGCAGCTGGAACCCCGCGCACACGGCCAGCAGCACGGCCCGCTCCGCGAGCGTGGTGCGCAGGGCGTGGTGGCGGGCCAGCCACTGCGCGGCCGCGGTCTGGGCGGTGTCCTCGCCGCCGCCGATCAGGTAGATGTCGCAGCCGGTCGGCGGGACGTCGGTGACGCCGACGTGCCGCACGTGGGCGGGGATGTCGCGCAGCCGGGCCCGCTCCGCGAGCACGATGGCGTTGCCGCCGTCGGAGTAGGTGCCCAGCACGTCCGGCAGCAGGACCGCGATCTCCAGCGATGACCCGCTCGCACGCTCGCTCATCGGCCGGACTCCGCGGCGAGGCGGCGGGTCAGGGCGTGGAACGCCGTGTAGTTCGCCACCACGTCGACCTTGCCCGGCGGCAGCGCGTCCAGTGCGGCGAGGGGGTCGGGGACGGTGCGGTGCTCGACCCCCGCGTAGGACAGGCGCAGCCCGAGGTCCGCGGCACGTTCCCCGGCCGCGACGACGGTGCCAGAGGTGACGTCCTCGAACGGCACGTCCCACAGCCACGAGGTGTCGCGCCCGTCCGCCTCGCGCGCGTTGACCGACAGCAGCAGCCCCACGGCCGGGTCGACCAGCGGCAGCGTCTCCGTCCAGCCGGCCGGGTTCTTGGCCAGCAGCAGCCGCAGCTCGTGGTTGCCGCGCGTCACGACGGCGTAGCGGTGCCCCACCGTCTCCACCGCGGCGAACGCCCCCGCCGCGGCCTCCGGCGCGACACCCATCGCGGCCGCCGCCGCCATCGCGAGCGTGGCGTTGCCGAGGTTGAACGTGCCCGGCAACCGGAGCGCGATCGGGATCGGCGGACCGCCGGCGGGCTGTGCGCCGTCCGCCGTGACCTGCCACTGCGCGGCCGGGCGGGCGAGCCCGCAGGCGCAGGCCCAGCGCTGCGGGGTGGTGTCCAGCACCGTGCCGCACCGCGGGCAGCACGCGGTGTCGCCCGTCCACCCCGAGCCCGCGGCCACCCACACCGTGCGGGCCGCCTGCGTGGCCGCCCACACCACCATCGGGTCGTCCGCGTTGGCGACGACGAGGGTGCGCGGGCGGCGCACCAGCGCGGCGGAGAGCGCCGCCGCGACCGCGCGGACCTCGTTGCCGCGGTCGAGCTGGTCGCGGCTGAGGTTGAGCAGCACGATCACCTCGGGGTCGACGGCCTCCGCGACGGCGGCCAGGTGCAGCTCGTCGACCTCCAGCACGGCGTACGGGGTTCCGATGTCGGCCGCCAGCGCCGCGACCGCGCCGTCGGGCATGTTCGACCCGGTGGCGTTGTGGGCGACCGCCCCCGCCGTGCGCAGCGCCGCTGCCAGCAGGTGGCTGGTCGTCGTCTTGCCGTTCGTTCCCGACACCAGCGCGACGCGCCGGCCGGCCGCGAGCCGGCGCAGGGCGTTCGGGTCGATCGCGAGCGTCACACGCCCGCCGATGATCGTTCCCTCGCCCCGGCCGAGCCGTCGCGACAGCGAAGCGGTCAGGGCGCCGGAGCGGACTGCGGTCCGCGAGCGCGCCGTGCCCAGCGCATGACGGATTCGGCCCACTCGGCGAATCATGCCCGCCCGTTGCGGCCGGCGCGCACCCGGTACCGCAGCCGGCGCGCCCGGCCGACAGCGCGACGTCAACCCGAGCGGCGCCGCAGCATGAGGCTGCCCGCGACGATCGCTCCCACACCGCCGAGGAGGAGCAGGAGCCCCATGCCACCGATCGGACCGCTCGTCGCCGCCTGGCCGCCGGAATCCAGCGTTGACGCCGTTGGGGACCGCGACCTGGGAGGACGGGTTCAGCGGCGGCGGGACGACGGTCGTCGTGGGCTGCAGCGGCGGCGGCACGACGCTCGTGGTCGGCTGCAGCGGCGGCGGGACCACGCTCGTGGTCGGCTGCAGCGGCGGCGGGACGACGGCGCTGGCCGACGAGGTGGGCCCGCTGTACGTCGGCGTCGCCGAGCTGCTCTGGCCGGTGTCGGTCGACGACGGACTGCTGTTGCACGAGACAGTGCCGAGGATGATCGCGGCGATGACGACGAGCGCGCCGAGCAGCCACCACACCAGACCCCGCCGCCGCCCGTCGCGGTCGCCGGGCCGGGGAGCACCGCCGGGCTGCGGTGCACCGGCCGAGTACGGGGTCGTGTCGTCGTCCGCCATCGCCTGTCCTCTCCCGTACTCCACCCGGAGGCCGGTCGCCGCCGGTGGGAACCCTCGCAGAGATCATCTCTGCGGGATCGAACGATGGAGCGCCGACGTCGGAAAATCAATCGGCCATTTGCACGCAGCAGGGTCGGTCGGTCGCGTGCTGTCAACCTGTCCGCGTCAAATGGTCCCGTCTGTCCCGTTCGGGGCCTGCCTCGTCGTCGCGGGCCGACCGGTCCCCGGCGCTAGCCGCGTGGCGGCCCCCGGACCGGGGGACGGCGTGCCCGTTCGCGCGGGGAGCGCGCGCCTCCGGGACGACGGCGCCGGTGTGGCGCCCGCGCGGCCGGGGCGGGACCGCGTCGACCTGGCGCGGGACCGGTGGCGCGCCGGACCCGAGTGAGCCGCCGGACTCCGCGCTGTGCCGGCCGCCGGGCGGCCGCCCGGCGCTGCTGCCGGGCGCCGGCCCCGCCTCCCGCTGGTGTGCGCCGGACGGCATGGGCGTCTCCCGGCCGGGCGCCGGCCGGGGCCCGGTGGGCATCGGCGGCTGCGGCGGCGTCGGCCGGGACGTCGCGGACGGGACCGGCGCCCGCCGCGCCGCGGCCGGCGGGGTCGACGAGGAGGCCGGCGGGGGAGTCGGCAGGGGGAGCGCCGGGACCGACATCGGCCTCGGGGTGGGCGAGGGCGGCCGGGTGGACGACGGCGACGGTGCGGCCGGGGGCAGCCACGAGGTGGCCGACGGGGTCGGGAGCGGCGGTGGCGTGTCCGCGCGCCGGCGCCGGCCCCCCGGGGCCGCCGCGGCCCGGGCCGGGTCGGGCCGCGCGGGCAGGCCCGGCAGTGCACCGGGGCGGGCGAGCGGCGCCGGGCCCCGCTCGGGCCACGAACCGTCCGACGCGCCGGGCGCAGGACCCGGTCCGGGCCGGGGACCCCGGGGCGCCTCCGTCGACGGATCGGGCCGGCGGCCGTTGCGCCGGACCGGCAGCGGACCCTCGGGCGGCTCCGTGGCCGAGCCCGGGCGGCGGCCGTTGCGCCGGACCGGCAGCGGACCCTCGGGCGGCCCGTGGCCGACCCCGGCCGGCGGCCGTTGCGCCGGACCGGCCCGGCGGCCGGAAGCGGCCCGCCGACCCCGCCGGGCCCGGGTCCGCCCGTGCCGTGCCGCGGACCGGGTCCACCCGGCCGCCCGGTGCCCTGCGGCTCCTGCGGCTCCGCGGACCGCGGACGGGGCGACGGCGGCTGCGTGTGCCGGGCCCTGCTCACCACGGGCAGCCGCATCGTCGCCGCGAACGGGGACATCGGCGGCGCCGCGCGCGGCTTGCGCAGCGCGGACTGCTCGGCTGCCGCGGCCTGCGCGATGATCGGGTCGACCCGCGCCCGGAACGGCGTGGTGAAGACGTCGGCCACCGCGGGAACGTGACCGTTGCGACGGTCCGGCCCGAACGGGAGGCGCGGTCCGCGACCGGGCCGGGCCGGGCCGGCCGGGGCCGGAGCGCGCGCGGGGGGCGGTGGGCCGCCGGGCCGGGGCACGGCCGCCCGCCCGGTGCCGCCCGGCGCGGGGATCCCGCCGTCCGACCGGTGCAGGGCGTACAGGCGCGCGTAGCCGGGGGAGGAGGCCAGCAGCTGGTGGTGGTCGCCGACCGCCGATACGCGGCCATCCTCCAGGTAGACGATCTGGTCGGCGTCGGTGACCGTCAGCAGGTCGTGGCTGATGATGATCGTGGTGCGGCCCGTCATGAGCCGTCGCAGCGGCCCGATGATGCGGTGGCCGGACTCCGCGTCCAGGCCGGTGGTGGGCTCGTCGAGCAGCAGCACGGGCGCGTTGCGGATCATGGCGCGCGCGATGGCGAGGCGCTGGCGCTGGCCGCCGGACAGCATCCGGCCCCGCTGACCCACCCGGGTCGCGTAGCCGTCGTCGAGCCGCGTGATGAAGGAGTGGGCATCCGCGGCCTTGGCGGCCTTGACGATGTCGGCGTCGGTGGCGTCCGGCTTGCCCCAGCGGATGTTGTCGGCGATCGTGCCGTCGAAGACGAGGGTCTCCTGCAGGACCGCGGCCATGTTGCGGCGCAGGTCCGACAGCGACAGCCGGCGCAGGTCGACCCCGTCGAGGGTGATCCGGCCCCGGTCGGGGTCGTAGGACCGCAGCAGCAGCTTGAGCAGGGTGGACTTGCCGGCGCCGCTCGCACCGACGATGGCGATCTTCCGCCCGGGGGCCATCTGCAGGTCGACGGCGGTCAGCGCGGGCCGCTCGGCCTCGGGGTAGTGGAAGCCGACGCGCTCGAACCGGATCTCGCCCTTGGCCCGCCCGAGGGGGTGCGGCTTCGCCGGGTCGACGACGGCCGGCTCCTCGTCGAGCACCTCGATGATCCGCTCGGCACTGGCGCTCGCGGCGAAGAGCATGTTGGACAGGCCGGCGAAGCCCTGGACCGGGCCGTAGAGCTGGCTGAGGTAGGCGAGCAGGGCCAGCAGGCCGCCGAGCGTGATCTGGCCCTGGGCGAGCTGGTAGACGGCGACGCCCATGACGACGAGCACGCCGATCGCCTCGACGAGGCTGGAGAACGGGCCGAAGAGCGCCTCCAGCCGGATGGCGACCATCTGCGCCCGGAACGCGGCCTTGTTCTCCACGCCGAACCGGTCGATCTCCTCGCTCTCGCGGTCGTAGGCCTGGACGAGCGCGTGGTTGGACAGGTTCTCCTCGGCCACGGCCGTGATCGAGCCCGAGCGCCTGCGGCGCTCGCGGGAGGCGTTCTGGATGCGCCGCGAGAACGCCCGCGACAGCAGGAGGAACCCGGGCGCCGCGATGAAGGAGGCCAGCGTCAGCTGCCAGTTCAGGAAGAACATCGCGCCGGCGAAGAAGACGAGCTGGAAGGCGTACGTCAGCGTGAGGTTGACGCCGGTCAGGACCAGCTGCTCGATGGCGGAGATGTCGCCGGTCAGCCGGGAGAGGATGTCGCCGAGCGGGTTGCGGTCGAACCAGGCGCTCGAGAGCCGCTGCAGGTGCGTGAAGACCCGCATCCGCATCCCGGTCACGAACTTCTCGCCGACCCACGCGGTCAGGTACTCGTCGGCGAAGCCGAGCAGGCCGGACGCGACGGTGATCCCGAGGTACGCCCCGGCGATGGGGATGAACAGGCGGTAGTCGTGCGGCGTGAGGACGTCGTCGACGAGCACCTTGAACAGGTAGACGCTGGCGGTCGTCAGCGCCGGGCTGACCGGGACCAGCAGGAGGCTCAGCACCATCCGACCGCGGAAGGGCCGGGTGTCCGGCCAGAACCGGCGGAAGATCGTCCGTAGCTTGGCGCTGGGCGCCTGCTGCACGTGTGCGAATCCACCGGAGTCGGCGGTGTCGGTCATCAACCTCCGATCATGCCAAACGGCCCCGCTCCCGCCCGAGGCGGGAGCGGGGCCGTCACCACGTCAACTCAGCCGCAGCCGTGGTGCGCCGGCGGCCGGGGCGCCCAGTGGTGGTGGTGGTGGTGATGGTGGTGGTGGTGGTGGTGCTTCTTGAGCTTGCGCTTGCAGGGGTCGTCGTCGTCGTCGTCCCTGTCGTTGTCCCAGGCAGGCTTCGACGACCACTTCGACTTGGTGCAACCCATGTGCATGTCCTTTCTGTTTGGCGTCGTCGGGGCGACGCGCACCCTGTATTTCGACCGACCCTCCTGCGCGTTTCACGTCTGGCCGTTGTTCACCCGTACGTCGCAGCAACCTTTCAGGTTGAGGCCGTTTGTCCAGGTTCTCGCCGTCAAAGCTGAGAGCGATACCGCCATCCGGCGGGGTCCCAATCACGACAATCCCGGCACCGTCGAAGGTTGGCCGCCGTTCGGGTGACACCCGCGCGCATGCGATGGAAACGACGAAAATCGCAGGTAATGGCGGATCGCATGCCGGCATCGACCGATGACGCTACGCAGCTGACGACTCCCTGACAACGCACGAAACCCCGCTGTGATCGGCGGGGGACGGCCGTGCCTTTACCGGCAACGACCTGCCACAATCGGGCCGTGACCCGCACGAGCCCCCCGCACGGGAAGGGCCTCTTCTGGGGGCTCGGGGTCGTCGCGACGCTGGGTCTCGTCCTCCCCGGGGCGGCGAGCGGTCCGCCGGTGGCGCGCGCGTCGCCGTCCGCGACAACCCCCGCGACGGGCGCCCCCGTCGGAGCCGTCGGTGCCGTCGGTGCCGTGGGTGCCGTCGTCGGGTCGGTGCCGGCCCACGCGCCTCGGTCCCCGGCGGGCGCCGCTCCGGTCGCAGTGGAGCTGCCGGCCCTCCAGGTGCGCGCGACGGTCGTCCCGGTGGCGGTCCAGCCGGACGGGCGGCTCGCGGTCCCGGACGACCCACGGGTGGTGGGCTGGTGGGAGGCGGGCGGCCGGCCGGCCGACCCGGGAGCGGCCGTCGTCCTCGACGGTCACGTCGACTCGGCGGTCGCCGGCCTGGGCGCCCTGTTCTTCCTGCGGACGGTCGTGCCGGGCGACACGGTCGTGCTCACCACCGCCGACGGGGCCCGGCACGGCTACGTCGTGACCGACACCGCGTCCTACCCGAAGGCGGCACTTCCGCCGTCGACGTTCACGGCCGCGGGCCGGCTCGTCCTCGTCACGTGCGGCGGCGCGTTCGACCGGGCGACCCGCCAGTACGCGGACAACGTCGTCGTCACGGCGCTACCGGCGAGCCTGCCGGCCGGCGCGTCCGGGTGATCCTCATGCTGCGCGACCGTGATCATCGCCGCGGACGACGGACACGCCGCCACCGACGTTGACGCGGCCCCCGCCCGCACGGCCTCGGATCCGGCGACCCGCAGCTGCTGGCCGACCGGCGGACCGGCCCGCTCCCGGAGTCCTCGACCGCCGACTTGAGCCGGGCGTCGCGGCTCGACACGGCCGGGGCGATGCGTCAGGGTCGCGGTCGGGGACGCGCCGACCTCGGGACGGCGCCGCGGTCAGGAGGTTTCAGGTGGCTCGGACCAGCGCGCGCGTCGCCGGCTTCACCGAGTCGGTGATCAGGGAGACGTTCCGGCTCGCGGCCCGGCACGGGGCGATCAACCTCGGCCAGGGCTTCCCGGACTTCCCCTGCCCGCCCGAGCTGAAGGCCGCGGCCACCGCGGCCATCGCCGCCGACGACAACCAGTACCCGATGACCTACGGCACACCCGCCCTGCGGTCCGCCATCGCCGCCAAGACGGCCCGGACGTACCCCGGCTGGACGGTCGACCCCGAGACCGAGCTCTGCGTGACGTGCGGGGCCACGGAGGCCCTCGTCGCCACGGCCTTCGCCCTGCTCGACCCCGGTGACGAGGTCGTGCTGTTCGAACCGTGGTACGAGAACTACCGCCCGGACACGATCCTCGCGGGCGCGGTGGCCCGGCCGGTCCTGATGCGCGAGCCGGACTGGTCGTTCGACGAGGCCGAGCTGCGGGCGGCGTTCGGCCCGCGGACCAGGGCGGTGTTCCTCTGCCATCCCAACAACCCGACCGGCAAGGTCTACCGCGCAGACGAGCTCGCGCTCCTCGCCGAGCTGTGCCAGCGCTGGGACGCGGTGCTCGTCGTCGACTCGATCTACGAGCACATCCACCAGCTCGGGCCGGGCGGCTACCTGCCGCCGGCACTCGTCCCCGGCCTGGAGGACCGGACGGTCACGGTCAACGCGCTGTCCAAGACGTACGCGGTGACCGGGTGGCGGGTGGGGTGGACGGTCGCGCCTGCGCCGCTGACGGCCGCGATCCGCAAGGTCCACGACTTCCTGACGATCGCGGCACCCGCCCCCCTGCAGGCCGGGGGGGTCGCCGCGCTCGGCCTGCCGCCCGGCTACTACCCGGGCGTCGCCGCGGCCTACCGGGAGCGGCGCGACCTGCTCTGCGACGCGCTCGAGCGGCTCGGGTTCGCCCTGCGCCGCCCGGACGGGTCCTACTACGTGCTCGCCGACGTGGCCGGGCTCGACCCGGAGGGCGACGGCGTCGCGTTCGCCCGCAGGCTGATCACCGAGATCGGCGTGTCGTGCGTGCCGGCGGTGTCGTTCTGGCGGCCGGAGAACGCCGCGCTGGGCCGCGGGAAGGTCCGCTTCGCGTTCCCCAAGCGCACGGAGACCCTGCGCGCGGCGATCGCCCGGCTGGACCGGCTCGCCGACACCACCGCCGCCGCGGCGCGCAGGACGACCGGCCCCGCTGGCGACCCCCACGCGTGACGGACACGCGACGGGCCGCCCGAGTCGGGACGTAACGCCCTCTCGTCGCGCTCTACCGCGACCTGCAGCCCCGGCTGCTGCGGTACGCGACGGCTCTGGTCGGCACCGAGGCCGAGGACGTCACGGCGGAGACGTGGCCGCAGGTGGCCCGCGACCTGCACCGGTTCCCCGGCGGCCTGGACGGGTTCCGCGGCTGGGCCAGCACGATCTGTCGCAACCGGGCCATGGACGCGGCGCGGGTGCGGCGACCCCGCTTCGTCGGCGGCTTCGCCGCGGTGGACGAGCCGAGCGCCCCGTCCGACACCGCCGGCGACGCACTGGCCGGGCTGTCGTCCCGCGCGGCCCTCGCCATGATCGCAGCGCTCCCTCGCCGCGAGGCGGAGGCGGTGCTGCTGCGCGCGGTCGTGCGGCCCGGTCGAGGCGGACGCGCTGCTCGACGGCAACGGACCCGACTCGCCACTGGGCAGGCTGCTCGCCGTGGCGTCCGCACCCGGCCGGGCCGAGGAGCTGACCGGCGAGGCCGCGGCCCGCGCCGCCTTCGCGGCCGCGCGCACCGGAGCGTCGGCGCCCGCCGACCCGCCCGCCGACGCCCCCGCCGGCCGGACCGGGTCTCGGACCGCGGCTGCTCGCCACGAAGGCGGTCGCCGTCATGCTGGCGGCGGGCGCTACCGGCGGCGTCGCGGCGGCCGCCACGACCTCGCTCGACCACCCGGCCCGCCGTCACCGCGCCAGCGGCCGGCGTGCCCGCCGCTGGCATGCCGACCCCGACCGCCGACCCCGGTCCGGGCCCTGCGGGCACCGGCCCGGGCGGCGGCACGGCGTACCCGCGCGTGACACCGGCCGCCACGCCGTCCGCTGCGGCATCCGCCTGCGCCTGGTGCGCCGAGGCCGCGGGCCGGACCGCGGCCGCCCCTCGACCGCGGTTGCCGGCCGGGCGCCGCAGTGCCGATCGGCGTCCGGATCCCGGTCCGTGGTCGGAGTGTGACCGCCTCGTGCCCGGTGGGGGAGCCGGGCGCGGGTAGGGTGCGCTGCCGCGGAACTCGTTCGTCGCACCTGTGGGCCCGCTCGGAGCAGCCTGTGAAAATTCTGAGGACCAGGCGCCCGGACAGAGTAACCGGGCGTACGGCGTTCGGACCGACCGCCGACCGTTCGTCGCGTGTCTCGCTACACACGTCCCATACCGCGCAACCTCGGCTCTCAGACTTCTGACAGGGGCGCCCGTCGGCGCCTACGGTCGCCCCGCGCGATGGACCTGCGTCCGCTGCCGGTGGCCACCGGCAGGGGCCGCGCTCCCCGATCCGTCGCGGAACCGACATGCAGATGTCGCGAACCCCGTGATCCGGGGCCGGCCGCTCCCCCCGCTCCCCACGCGCCGGCCCGGGTTGCCCCCTGCGAGAACCCGAGGTGTTCTGTGGAACGACCCCGAACTGCCGCGCGCAAGCGCAAGCGCGGCGCCGGACGCTCGAGAATCCGACCGATCATCCTGTCCGCGGCGCTGGCCGCAGCGGCCCTGACGGCCACCGAGGTCGTCAGCCCGACGTCCGACGCCGCCGCGGCGGGCCTCACGGCCTTCCACGGCTGGCCGGGCTCCAACTTCTTCAACAACTTCTTCCACGGCGGCTTCGGCAACTGGTTCAACCCGCGCCCGCCGACGACGAGACCCACCACGCCGACGGCGCCGCCCACGATGACGTCCGGCGCGACGCCGACGACGACCCCCGCCGGCGGCGGCACCGGCGGCGGTGGCCTGCCGGCCACCCCGAACCTCAACTGCACGCTCACGGTGCCGCGGAACCCGCTGTCCGCGGCGGGCCTCGCGACGCCGTACCGGCTCAAGGCGACCGACGCGGCCCAGGGCCCGTGCAACGAGGCCAACGCCGACCAGTCGGCGTTCGTCGAGGCCGCGATCTACGACCCGGGGACGAACGCGATCTCGCTGTACCACCCGCTGGTCATCGACGACGGGACCCAGCCCGCGATCGCCCCGGTGACCCCGACCCTGCCCCGCGGCGCCGTGGTGGCCGTCTGGTTCGGCTACCAGGCCAACGTGCTGACGCTGAACGGCCACACCCGCGACAACCGCGGACACCGCTACTTCCACCGCAAGGGCAACATGCGGGTGAACTTCGGCAATGCGCAGGGGTGTGTGAACGGCACGGCGGGCTCGCCCTTCGGCCAGTTCGCGTACTGCAACGCCCCGAGGTTCTTCCAGGCGGCCGCGCGCGTGGCGGTCCCGCCGCTGGCCACCGGCAACGACGGGCTGCCCTGCCCGACGACGCGTGACTTCGGCATCGTCGACCAGGACCAGAGCGACAACCTCCCCGGCAAGTACCTGGCCACGGCCAACGGGCAGATCGCGCAGTTCTCGGCGTCGAACCAGAACGCGCTGCCCGGCGCCACCGTTCTCACCAACGCCTCCGACAACGGGCTGG
This sequence comes from uncultured Actinomycetota bacterium, assembly GCA_963728105.1. Lineage (GTDB taxonomy): Bacteria > Actinomycetota > Actinomycetes > Mycobacteriales > Pseudonocardiaceae > Pseudonocardia. The sequence continues at coordinate 126,928 of CAVSJZ010000091.1, forward strand.
TCGACAACAAGTGGGGTCCTGCCGTCGGCTGCACGCCGTGGAAGGTGGCCGACCTCTCGCAGAACGGCGACCTCTCGGCCGGCCTCGCGCTGAACGAGCTGCAGGCGGCCGCCTCCCAGGGCCCGCCGATGGCGCTGGTGCCGGTCAACGACCCGATGACGCTGGACAACAACGGCAAGACCAGCATCCTCAAGACCAACCTCTACCGCGCCGGGGTCAACATGCCGCCGGTCAGCGGCAACAACGGTGACGGCAAGACGTACTGCATGAACATGGGCGAGCAGGGCGCGAAGCGGATCGGGATCGACACGCCGCAACTGACGGCCGCGGGGTCGCCGGACGCCGCGTTCACCAACCTGCTCGGCTTCGTCACCGACCGGCTCACCGCGAGCTGGACGAACCTGAACTGCCCCGCGCTCACGGGCATGGCGAACCCGCCGGCCATCGGGACCACCACGACGGCCACGACCGCCCCCACGGCGACGACGGTCCCGCCGACCACCACCACGACGGCCCCGACGTCGGTGCCGGCGGCTGACCCGAACGCCGCGGGCACCAACATCACGCCGGGCAACAACACCACGCCGGACAACAACAACACTGTCACCACTGACACCGCCAACCCCACCACCACCACAACCACACCGTGAGGTCCGTAGTAGAGGAGTGACGCACTACTCCGTGAGGAACGGGTCCCTCGTCGCAGGTCCGGACGGGGGGCCCGTTCCTCAGGAGCGCAAGGCCCGCAGGTGGCGGATGCTGCGGGCGAACGACCAGCTCAGCAGGAGAAGCGCGGTGGCGACCAGCCCGGTCGCGACGGCCGGCGACACCAGACCCGAGCCCGCGACCACCAGCACGACGCCCTGGAGGGCGGCCACGGTCTTGGCCGCCCTGCTCGGCGGCAGCGGGCCCGTGAGCCATGGCAGGAGCCGGCCGGCCGCGACGAAGGCGTACCGCATCAGGCCGACGGCCAGCACCCACGGCCCGAGCGCCGCGGCGACGTGCACGCTGAGCGCAAGGATGAGGAAGGCGTCGACCTCCATGTCGAACCGGGCCCCCAGCGGCGACGCGGTGCCGGTGCGCCGGGCGACCTGCCCGTCGACCCCGTCGAGGACCAGCGCGGCCGCGGCCAGCCCGGTCAGCGTGCCCACCGCCGTCGAGCCCGTGACGAGCCCGTCGACCACGAGGGCGGCCACGCCGCCGGTCAGCACCGCGCGGCCCAGCGTCACCACGTCCGCCGGGCCGGCGGACCGCTCGGCCCGGTGCAGCGCCGCGCCGAGGAGCCCGGGGGTGACGGCGGCGCACGCCGCACCGGCGAGCGCACCCGGTGCGCCGAGCAGCCCGCCGCCGGCGAGGCCGGCCAGCAGCGCGGCCTGGGCCGTCGCCCCGACCGCGGTGACGACCGCCGGACGCATCACGCGCGCCTCCTCCGGGCTCTTGTCCACCATGCTCTTCCCGCCGTGCGCGAGCTCCATGACCGCTACCACGGTGCCACGACCCCGGCGGTTCACATGACGGCGGATCCCCGGACGGCGCGGGCGTTCTGGGTCGTCGAGCCCGGCGTCGGCGCGATCCGCGACGTCGAGCTGCCCGAGCCCGGACCCGCCGACGTGCTGGTCCGCACGCTGTACTCGGCCGTGAGCCGCGGCACCGAGCTGCTCGTCTTCCGCGGCGGTGTGCCCCGCAGCCAGCACGACGCGATGCGCGCCCCGTTCCAGGACGGCGCGTTCCCCGGTCCGGTCAAGTACGGCTACCTCGCGGTGGGGGAGGTGGAGCAGGGCCCGGACACGCTGCGCGGCCGGACGGTGTTCTGCCTGTACCCCCACCAGACCCGGTTCGTCGTGCCGGCCTCCGCCGTCACGCCGGTTCCCGACGCGGTCCCGGCGGCGCGGGCCGTGCTCGCCGGGACGGTCGAGACCGCGGTGAACGCCCTGTGGGACGCCGCACCGCTCGTCGGCGACCGCATCGCCGTCGTCGGCGCCGGCATGGTCGGCTGCTGCGTGGCGGCGTTGCTGGCCGGCCTGCCCGGGGCCCGCGTCGAGCTGGTCGACGTCGACCCGGGACGGGCGCCGGTCGCCGCCGCGCTCGGCGTCGGCTTCGCGGCACCGGACGACGCCGCCGGCGACTGCGACCTCGTCGTGCACGCGAGCGCCACGGAGGCAGGCCTCGCCCGGTCGCTCTCGCTCCTGGCCCAGGAGGGCGAGGTCGTCGAGCTGTCCTGGTACGGCGACCGGCCCGTCCGGGTGCCGCTGGGCGAGGCCTTCCACAGCCGCCGGCTCACCGTGCGTGCCAGCCAGGTCGGCACCGTCTCGCCGCGCCGCGGCCGGCGGACGTACGGCGACCGGCTCGCGCTGGCGCTGCGCCTGCTGGCCGACCCCCGGTTCGACGCGCTCGTCGCCGACGCGGGCACGTTCGACGACCTGCCCGCGCTGCTGCCCCGGCTCGCGGCCGGTGAACCCTTCGCCCCTTGTGTCCGTGTCCATTACGGACCGTACTGACTCCGGGAGGACGTCACCTTGTTCAGCATCACCGTCCGGGACCACGTCATGGTGGCGCACAGCTTCCGTGGCGAGATCTTCGGGCCGGCCCAGCGCCTGCACGGCGCCACCTTCGTGGTGGACGCGACGTTCCTGCGACCCGACCTCGACACCGACGGGCTGGTGGTCGACATCGGGCTCGCCACGCGCCGGCTGGGCGAGGTCCTCGAGCCGCTGAACTACCGCAACCTGGACGACGACCCCGCGTTCGCCGGGCAGAACACCTCGACGGAGTTCCTCGCCAAGGTGATCGCCGACCGGCTGGCCGAGCGGATCGCGGCGGGCGAGCTCGGCCCTGCTGCGGCGGGGCTCACCGGGCTCGCGGTCACGCTGCGCGAGTCGCACGTCGCCTGGGCGACCTACGAGCGCGCGCTGTGACCGCCGCGCTCGGGACCGCCGCCGTGGCCGACGCAGCCGCTCCCGCGGCAACCGAACCCGCCGGGACCGTGCACGTCGTCGTCCCGGCCGACATCGACGACCCGGACCGGCCCAGCGGCGGCAACGTCTACGACCGCCGCGTCTGCGCCGGCCTGCCCGCCGCCGGCCGGCCGGTGCGGGAGCTGCGGGCCGCGGGCAGCTGGCCCCTCCCGTCGGGCCCGGACCGCGCGGCGCTCGACCGGTTGCTCGCCGGCGTCCCCGACGGCGCGGACGTCCTGCTCGACGGCCTCGTCGCCTGCTCCGCCCCGGACACCGTGGTCCCGCACGCCGGGCGGCTCCGGCTGGCCGTGCTCGTGCACCTCCCGCTGGGCGACGAGGTCGGCGCGCCCGCCGAGCTGGTGGCGGGGGAGCGGGGCGTGCTGCACGCCGCCCGGACCGTCGTCGCCACCAGCCCGTACGCCGCTCGCCGGCTGCACGAGCTGCACGGGGTGGTCGCCGCGGTCGTCACGCCCGGCGTGGACCCTGCCCCGCTCACGACGCCGTCACCCGCGGGCAACCGGCTGCTCTGCCTCGGCTCCGTCACGCCGACCAAGGGCCAGGACCTGCTGGTCGAGGCCCTGGCGCGGCTGGAGGGGCGGGACCTGGAGGCGACGCTCGTTGGCCCGCTCGGACGCGACCCGGGCCACGTCGCGGCGGTGCGGGACCTCGTCGAGCGGCACGGCCTCGCCGGCCGGGTCACCCTGCCCGGCCCGCGCACCGGGCCCGCGCTGGAGGCGACGTGGTCCCACACGGACCTGCTGGTGCTGCCCTCGCGCGCCGAGACCTACGGGATGGTGGTCGTCGAGGCGCTCGCCCGCGGCGTGCCCGTGGTGGCCGCGGCCGTCGGCGGCGTCCGGCAGACGCTCGCGCCCGCGGGCGCCGTGCCGGGCCTGCTGGTACCGCCGAACGACGCGACCGCCCTCGCCACCGCACTGCGGCGCTGGCTCGACGAGCCCGCCCTGCGCCGATCCGCCCACCGCGCCGCCGTCCGGCGGCGCCCGCACCTGCATGGATGGGAGGTGACCTGCCGATGCCTGGTCCGAGCGCTGCCTCCGTCAGCCCCGCCCGACGCCCGGCCCGTCACGCACGGCTGAGCACGCCCGGCTCCCCGGTGTGCACGCCCGAGTGGCTCGCCCTGCGCGAGCCGGCCGACGCCGCGGCGCGGTCGGACGAGCTGGTCGCCCGGCTGCGGCCGCACCTGCCGGACGGCCCGATCGTCGTGCACGACCTCGGCTGCGGCACCGGCTCGATGGGCCGCTGGCTCGCGCCGCGGCTCGCCGGCACCGACCCCCGCGACCGGCGGCGGCCGCGGGGCCTGCAGCACTGGGTCCTGCACGACCGCGACCCGCGCGTGCTCGCGCGGGCCGCCGAGAGCATGCCCCCCGGCGTCACCGTCGAGACCCGGCTGGGAGAGTTCGGCGCCGTGGAGCGCGGCGCCTCTCTCGTCACCGCGTCGGCCCTGCTCGACCTGCTCACCGAGGCGGACGTCGAGCGGATCGCCCGCTGCGGCTGCCCGGCCCTGCTGACGCTGACCGTCGTCGGCCAGGTGTCGCTGCACCCGACCCACCCGCTCGACGCCGCCTTCGCCGCGGCGTTCGACGACCACCAGCGCCGCGAAGGGCGCCTCGGGCCGGACGCCGTCGCGGCGACCGCGCGGGCGTTCCGCCGCCACGGCGCGGCGGTGGCGAGCGCGGCCAGCCCGTGGCACCTCGGTCCCGAGGACGCCGAGCTGGCCCGCGAATGGCTGCTGGGCTGGGTCGACGCCGCGTGCGTGCAGAACCCGCGGCTGGTGCCCCGCCGGGACACCTACCTGCACCGCAGGTTCGCCGCGCTCGAGCGCGGCGAGCTGCGCATCGTCGTCGGGCACGCCGACCTGCTCGCCCTGCCGGGAGAGCAGGCGTGACGCCGCGGCTGCGGGCCGCGCTGCGGATGGCGTGCGGCCTGCTGGTCCTGGGCTTCATGACGCTGAAGCTGGGCAGCGCCGCGGTGCTGTCCGGGCTGCGCGCGGTCGACCTGACCGCTGCCCTCGCGGCACTGGGCATCGGCGCGGCGACGACGCTGGCGAGCGCCGCCCGCTGGTGCCTCGTGGCGCGGGCCCTCGGCACCCGGCTGGGCCTGCGCGGCGCGGTGGCGGACAGCTACCAGGCCCAGTTCCTCAACTCCGTCCTGCCGGCGGGCGTGCTCGGCGACGTGCAGCGCGCGGCCCGGCGGGGCGTGCGCGCGGTCGTCGTCGAGCGCATGGCCGGGCAGGTCGTGCTCGTCGGCAGCGCGGTCGCGGTCCTGCTGGCCGACGCGGGCCGCCGCGCGGCGTTCGCCGGCGCGCTGCCGGTCGTCGCCGCCGTCGCGCTGCCGGTCGGCGCGGCGGCGGTCGCCGTCGTCCTGACCGCACCGCGCCTGCGGCGGCGCACCCGGACTGCGCTGGCCGGAACCGGTGCCGCACTGCGGCCCGACGTGCTGGGCCTGTCGGCCGTGGCGCTCTCCGGCTACGTGGCGACCTTCGTGCTCGCGGCGCGCGCGGTCGGGATCGTCGCGCCCGTCACGAGCCTCGTGGCGCCGCTGCTGCTCGCGCTGCTGGCGATGAGCCTGCCGCTGGGTGTCGGCGGCTGGGGACCCCGCGAGCTGGCCGCGGCCGCCGGGTTCGGTGCGGCCGGCCTCGGCGCGGCGGCCGGCCTGTCCGCCGCCGTCACCTACGGGGTGCTGGGTCTCGTCGCGTGCCTGCCCGGCCTCGCGGTGCTGGCCGTCCGCGGCGCCGTCACAGGTGCGCGGCGAACGACGTCACCAGCGCCGCGAGCAACGCCCGTCCCTTCTCCGCCGACGCCAGCGACGGCCGGCCGACCACGCCCGACTCCGTGTACGGCGCCAGCCCCCGGCGCAGTAGCCGGCGCCGGTCGGTTGCCGGCTGGTCTACCAGCGGCGGCGTGACGAGATGCGGATGGGTGGCCAGCAGGATCGAGGTCTCGAGCTCGCCGGCGTGCATGTCCTCGTCGTTCGTGGTCGACAGGCCCGCCGCGGCGCGGGCGTCGGCCCAGTCCGGCTCGGTCGGGAAGAGCACCATCGGCAGCGGCCCGAGGCTCGCCTCCTGCACGACGTTGCCGAGCACGTAGTTGCCGCCGTGGCCGTTGACCAGCACGAGGGTCGTCACGCCGGAAGCGCCCAGCGAGTCCGCGACGTCGCCGACGACCGCGGCGAGCGTCCGGGCGGAGATGCTGACGGTGCCGGGCCACGCCGCGTGCTCGTGCGAGCAGGAGATCGTCACGGGCGGCAGCGGCCGCACCGGGTGCGCGTCCGCGATCGCGGCGGCGAGCACGCACGCGACCACGGTGTCCGTGACCAGCGGAAGGTGCGGGCCGTGCTGCTCGTAGCTGCCGACCGGCAGGACCGCCACCGGGGCCCGCGCGCGCTCGTCGCGCGTCGTGCCGGTCGGGAGCAGGTCCGCGGGCAGAGGTCTCGGGGGCAGAGGTTTCGAGGGCAGGGGATTGGCGGGCAGGGGATTGGCGGGCAGCGGATCGGGGACCTGCGGATGCGAGGCCTGCGGACTCATGGACGGGGACCCTCTCACGACGGGGCCCCGCGCACGACGAGCCCCGGCTCCGGCCGGGCGGACGGGATGGGGGAGCACATGCAGGACGCGGTAGGAGGACGGGAACCGGACACCGCCGGCCTGGCGGAGGTCGCCGAGTCGGCGCTGGTGACGCGGCGGGGCGAGTTCCGGGCCGTGGCGTTCCGGACCGAGGACCACGGGCCGGAGCACCTCGCGCTCGTGCACGGAGAGCCGGCCGGGCGGGAGGGCGTGCTCGTGCGCGTCCACTCCGAGTGCCTGACCGGCGACGTCTTCGGCGCGCTGCGCTGCGAGTGCGGCGCCCAGCTGGCCGCGGCGCTGGACGCGATCGCGGCGGAGCCCCACGGCGTGCTGGTGTACCTGCGGGGCCACGAGGGGCGCGGGATCGGGCTGGTCGCCAAGACCCGCACGCACGTCCTGCAGGACGAGCAGGGCCTCGACACCGTCGACTCCGCGACCGCGCTGGGCCTGCCGGTCGACGTGCGGGACTTCTCGCCGGCCGCGCGCGTCCTGCGCCACATCGGCGTCGCGTCCGTGCGGGTGCTCACCAACAACCCGGACAAGACCGAGGCGCTCGAGGCGCACGGGGTCGCGGTCGCCAGCAGGGTCCCGCTGCTCGCGCCGGCCGACGAGCACAACGTGCGCTACCTGACGGCCAAGCGCGACCGCCTGGGCCACGACCTGCCCCAGCTCGACCCCGAGGGCGCCGACCCGGCGCCCGGCCGGCATCGCGGCGGTGGCACCCCCCGGCTCGGGGTGGCTGGCCGGTGAGCGCGACCGCCGAGCTCGACCGGTCCGAGGGCGCCGACGACCCGGCCGCGCCCCGGCCCGGCCGGCCCGGCCGGCGCCGCCGGGCCGCCGCGGCCGTGCTGACGGCGCTGGCCGCGGTGGCGGTGTTCGCCGTGCTGGTGCTGCCGCGGGAGATCGACCAGCTCAGCCCGCTCGCGTTGCTGCGGATCCCGGTCGAGGGGCTGGTCGGCGCGGCCGTCCTGCTCGTGCTGCCGCCGCGGCCGCGGCGCGTCGTCGCCACGCTCGGCGGGGCCGTGCTCGGCGTGCTGACCGTGCTGCGGATCCTCGACATGAGCTTCCTCGACATCTTCGCGCGGACGTTCGACCCCGTCCTGGACTGGGAGCTGCTGGGCGACGGCACCGGCCTGCTGTCCGACTCGATCGGGCCGACCGCTGCGGTCGCCGTCGAGATCGGCGCCGGCGTCCTCGTCGTCGCGTTGGTCGTCGGGCTCGCGCTCGCCGCGCGCCGGCTCGCCCGGCTGGCCGGCGGCCACCGCGGGCCGGTGGCCAAGGGCGTGGTCGTGCTCGGCGCGGCCTGGCTGGGCTGCGCCGCGTTGGGCGTCCAGCTCGTGCCGCCGGTCCCGGTCGCCTCCCGCGGCGTCGCGTCGCTGGCCGTGCAGGAGGCCCGGCAGATCCCGGCCACGCTCGCCGACGAGGCCGCGTTCGCCAAGCAGTCCACGGTCGACGCGTTCGCCGGGACGCCGCCCGCGCAGCTGCTGACCGGCCTGCGCGGCCACGACGTGATGCTGACGTTCGTCGAGAGCTACGGCCGCAGCGCGGTCGAGGACCCGCGTTACGCGCCGGCCGTCGACGCCACGCTCGACGCCGGCACGAAGGCGCTGGCCGCCGCCGGCTACGGCGCCCGCAGCGCCTGGCTCACGTCGCCGGTGTACGGCGGCGGGAGCTGGATGGCCCACGGCACGCTGGAGTCCGGGCTCTGGATCGACAGCACACAGCGCGACCGCATCCTGACGAGCACGAAGCGCGTGACGCTCAGCGGCGCGTTCCACGAAGCCGGCTGGCGCACGGTGGCCGTCATGCCCGGGACGATCGGGCCGTGGCCGGAGGCGGGCTTCTACAAGTTCGACGCCGTGCAGAACGCGCACAACATGGGCTACAAGGGCCTCAACTTCTCCTGGTCCCCGATGCCCGACCAGTACACGCTCGCCGAGTTCCAGCGCACGGAGTACGGGAAGCCGGGCCGCGGCCCGCTGATGGCGCAGGTCGTCCTGACCTCCAGCCACGTGCCGTGGACGCCGGTGCCGCAGCTGGTCGACTGGAACGCGGTGGGCGACGGCTCCGGCTACGACGCGCTGGTGCGGGCGACCCCCGGGCCGGACGAGGTCTGGCAGAACACCGACACGGTCCGCGACGACTACCGCAAGACCATCCAGTACTCGCTGAACAGCCTGCTGTCGTTCATCCGGACCTACGGCGACAAGAACCTGGTGCTGGTCGTGCTGGGCGACCACCAGGCGTCCCAGCTCATCACGGGTGCCGGCGCGAGCAAGGACGTCCCGGTGACGATCATCGCCAAGGACCCGGCCGTGCTCGACCGGATCGCGGGCTGGGGCTGGCAGGACGGCCTGCGGCCCGCCGCGGCGTCCCCGGTCTGGCGCATGGACGCCTTCCGTGACCGGTTCCTCACCGCGTACGGGCCGCAGGGCACGACCGGGTGACGGTGGCGGCTCAGGTGACGGTGAGGGTCGAGCCCTTCACCGTCACCTTCTTCGCCGCCAGTGGCTTCTTCGCCGGTCCGTGCACGACCGCGCCGGTCGCGATGGCGAACGTGCTGCCGTGACAGGGGCAGCCGATGACGCCGTTCTTGACGGTGTTGACCGTGCAGCCCTGGTGGGTGCAGGTCGCCGAGAACGCCTTGAACGTGCCCGCCTTGGGCTGCGTGACGACGATGCCCTGGTCGGCCAGCACGATGCCGCCCTTGACGGGCACGGACTTGGTGGGGATGCCGGCGGGAGCGGCCGGGGCGGGGGCGGGAGCGGGCGTGGCCGCGGGCTGGGGAGCGGCGGCGGGGGTGCCGGTGGTGAGGGCGGCGCAGCCGGCGACGGCGACGGCGCACGTGCCGCACGCCCCGGCCAGGACGGTACGGCGCGTCAGCGCGTTCCCGGTGGTCCCCGTGCTGGTCGTGGTGGTGCGAGAAGTCATCAACAACTCCGGGTCGAGGTATCGGGCGGGGATCGCCCACCTCTCACACGGAGGGGAGCGCCGGAGGGTTCAACCGGATCGAACCGGAGCGACGCCGGGTCCGTGTCAAGGGTGGCGGGTGCGACCGCCGCACGTCGGAGGGATCGGAGCATGGCCGGATCGGCGCTGGTCGACGAGGCGCTCGTGCACGCCGTCTACGCCGAGCACGGGCGGGCGCTGCTGGCCTACGCCACCCGCCTGCTCGGTGACCGGGCGGCGGCCGAGGACGTCGTCCAGGAGACCCTCATCCGGGCGTGGCGCCATCCCGAGGCGCTGACGAACGGCAAGGGATCCACCCGGGGCTGGCTGATGACCGTGACCCGCAACCTCGTCACCGACCGCATCCGGGCGCGGGCCGCGCGGCCCCAGGAGGTCCCCGAGGCCGCCGGCGCGTCGGCGGCCGGCGCGGTCGAGCGCGATCATGCCGACCGGGTCGCCGCTTCGGTGACGGTCGCGCAGGCGCTCGACGGCCTCTCGGAGGATCATCAAGGGGTGCTGCGGGAGATCTACTTCCACGGCCGCAGCCTGGGGGAGACCGCGGCCGCGCTCGGGATCCCCGCGGGCACCGTGAAGTCGCGCGCCTACTACGCGCTGCGGGCCCTGCGCCGCCACCTCGGCGAGACGGAGGAGGTGGGGGCGTGAGCGGACCGGACCACGGCCGTCCGGGCGACCCGGACCCGTTCTGCGGGCACGACCGGGCCGAGCTCGGCGCGTACGCACTGGGACTGCTCGACGCCACGGAGGCGCGGGCGGTGGACGTCCGGCTCGCGGTGTGCCCGCAGTGCCGGTCCGAGATGGAGGGACTCCTACGGATGACCGACCTGCTCGGCGACCAGCCGCCCGAGCTGTTCCTCGACGGGCCTCCGGACGGGGACCTCGTCCTGCGCCGCGCGGTGCGGCAGGTCCGGGCCGAGGCCGGGCGCCGCAGGCTCCGCCGCCGGATCGGCACCGGCATCGCGGCCGCCGCCGTCGCCGCGGGCGTGCTCGGCGGCGGTGTGGCCATCGGCCGCGCCACCGGCACGCCACCGGCCCCCCCGCCGGTGGCGGGCGCGATCGACCTGGCCGGGACGGGCCCGGGTGGCGTGACGATGCGCGCCACCCTGCTCCCCGCGCACGACTGGGTGCGGCTGACCGCGACGTTCACCGGCATTCCCGCCGGCCAGCGGTGCCTGCTGCTGGTCACCGACCGGTCCGGGCACACCGAGGTCGCCGGCTCCTGGGTCGTGCCGCCCACCACGGACCATGGCGTCACGCTCGACGGCTCGGCCGCCGTCGCGCCGGCCGACGTCGCCTCCGTCGAGGTGCGCAACGAGCAGGGTCACGAGTTCGTGCGCGCCACGACGTAGCCGCCGCCCGGTGCCCGGACGGAGGGCGTCCCGGGCGGGCACGTGCCAGAGTGACGGCGTGACCCACGGGCCGGCCGGTGGCGGCACGGCACGCGCCGGGACGTCGGTGCGAGCGACGCTGGCCCGCGCCGCGGCGAGCCTGCTCGCCCTCGCCCTCGCCGCCGGCTGCACGTCCGCGCCGGCCCCGCCGCCGGCCTCGAACACGGCGCCGGCCGGTCCGCCCGTCGCCGGGTGGACGCGGCTGCCGGCGCCGGATCCCGGGGCCCGCGTCCTGGTGCTCGTCCCGTTCGGGGCCGGCCTGCTGGCACTGGGCTCGGTGCCGGCCGCCGGGGGCCTGCGCGCCCCGGCCGCGTGGACGACACCCGACGGCACCGGTTGGCGCCGGCTGGCGACGACCCCCGCCACGCCCTACGGCGCGCAGGCCGAGCTCGTCATGGCCGGCGTCGACGGCGGCCGGGTCGCCGCGTACGGCCAGGCGTTCGGCGGCGCGCACAGCAACCCGCGCCCGACGCTGTGGGCCGGCACGGCGGACGGGCTCGCCGAGCACGAGCAGCCTTACACGCTGCTCGGCGGCGAGGACGCGATCGCGACGGACGCCGAGACCGCGCACGCCGGCACGTTCCTGCTCGCCGGCGCGTGGGACGGGACGAGCGGGCGGTACGGCGCCGCCGTCTGGACCTCGCCGGACGGCGTGGCCTGGCGGCGCGACGCCGACGCGCCCGGGCTCGCCTCCGCGCCGGGGGAGCAGACGTTCGCCCGCGGGGCGACGGCGGGCCCCGCCGGGTTCCTGCTGGTCGGGTCGACCCTCGCGGCCGGGGCGCGCACCGTCCCGCTCGCCTGGACCTCGCCGGACGGCCGGACCTGGCGGCGCGTCGTCCTCCCGTCGGCCGGGTCCGCCACCGCGGTGGCCGCGGCGTGCGACGCCGGGGGGTGCCTCGCCGTCGGCGCGACGGCCGCCGCCGACCAGCACCTCGCCTGCTGGCCCCTCACCGCCGCGGGGGCCGACCCGGGCGCCCGGCGGGACGGGCCGGGCCGCGGCCTCGTCGAGGTGGCCCAGGTGCTGCTCGCCGGCGGGCGCGCCTTCGTCGTCGACGCCGTCGACCACGTCGCCCACCTGCACGCCACCGACCGGACCTGCCGGACCTGGGCGGACCTGCCGATGCCGGTGACCTCCGGCGCGGCGGCGGTCGGCACGCTCGGGTCCCGGCTGGTGCTCGCCGAGGGCGACGGTGTGTGGTCGCGGCCCCTCGCAGGTTGACCTTGTGGTGGGCGTCAGGGCATGCCAACATCGCGCCCGGAGGCGCCGATGCCCTTGCCCGAACCCCGGAACTTCCTGCAACCCTGCCTGCTGCTGCTCCTGCGCGAGCGGCCCGACCACGGCTACGAGCTGGTGTCGCGGCTGCGTCCCATGCACGACGGCGAGGCCGACTCCGGCGGCGTGTACCGCGCGTTGCGGGGACTCGAGTCGCGAGGGCTGGTCCGCTCGGAGTGGACCACCTCCGGTACGGGCCCGGCCCGGCGCACCTACCACTTGACGACCGACGGCGTCGCCTACCTCGACGAGCAGGTCGCCGAGCTGGAGCACGTCCACGACGCGCTGCACCGCTTCCTCGACCGGTACGGGCGCGGCGCGATCGGGGAGCGCCGGCAGGCGGGGCGGCGGGCCGATGGCTGACCCCCGCGACGGCCTGCCCCGACCCGAGCCGGACTGCTCGGGACCCTCGTGCATCACCTGCTCGGACGCCGCGGTGCCGGTGACCGTCCTGCGCCTGCTCGACGGCGACCTCGCCGAGGTCGACCCGGGGACGGGCGTGCCGGAGGAGGTCAGCGTGGCGCTGGTCGACGCGGCCGTCGGCGACGTGCTGCTGGTGCACGCCGGCGAGGCGATCGCGAAGCCGGAGGTCTAGGCCGTGTCCCGCGGATCACGACCGCGGCCTCCGCGCCCAGTCGGCCCCTGGCTGCGTTGTCGGCCGACCCGAGTACGCCCGGTACGAGGGCCGGCCTCCGCCTTGCCAGGAGCCGACTGGATCACGGATACCATCGGCCATGATCCGCGGGACGCGGCCTAGTGCCGCCCGCGCTGGCGCGCCGCGCGATCCGGGTGACCGGTCTGGTGCAGGGCGTCGGCTTCCGCCCGTACGTGCACGCGCTGGCGACGGGGCTCGGGCTGGCCGGGTTCGTCGGCAACGACGAGCGCGGGGTGTTCATCGAGGCCGAGGGCGCACCCGACCGGATCGACCGCCTGCTCGCGGAGCTGCGGGAGCATCCCCCGCCGCTGGCGCAGGTGACGGCGGTGTCCGCGCGCGCCGTCGCCGTGCGGGGCGGGTCCGGCTTCACGATCGAGGCCAGCACGTCCGGCGGGCGGGCGGCGACGATCGTCCCGCCGGACGCCGCGACGTGCGCGGACTGCCTGCGCGAGCTGCGCGACCCGGCCGACCGCCGCTACCGGCACCCCTTCATCACCTGTACCCACTGCGGCCCGCGGTTCACGATCGTCGCCGGCGTGCCGTACGACCGGGCCACCACGACGATGGCCGGCTTCCCGATGTGCGACGCCTGCTCCCGCGAGTACCACGACCCGACCGACCGCCGCTTCCACGCGCAGCCCGTGTGCTGCCACGACTGCGGCCCCCGGCTCCGCTTCGTCCCCGCGTCGGCCTGGACCGCCACCCCCGATGCGGACCCAACGAACGGCACTTTCGTTCAAACCTATCGAACGAAAGTGCCGTTCGTTGCCACCGGAGACCCCATCGCCGCCGCCGCCGACGTCCTGCTGGGCGGGGGCGTCGTCGCCGTCAAGGGGATCGGGGGCTACCACCTCGCGGCGGTCGCCGCCGACGAGGGCGCCGTCTCCGCGCTGCGGGCCCGCAAGCACCGCGAGGACAAGCCGTTCGCCGTGCTGGTCCCGGACGTCGCGACGGCCAGGGAGCTGTGCGAGGTCGGCGGCGCCGAGGAGGCCGAGCTGACGTCCTGGCGGGCGCCGATCGTGCTGCTGCGCCGCCGCACCGGCGCTGCCGTGGCCACGTCGGTCGCGCCGGGCGACCACCACCTCGGCCTGCTCCTGCCCTACACCGGCCTGCACCACCTGCTGCTCGACGCCGTCGCCGCCCCCATCGTGCTGACCAGCGGGAATGTCTCCGACGAGCCGATCGCCCACCGCGACGCCGACGCCGCGGCGCGCCTCGCGTCGATCGCCGACGCCGCGCTCGTGCACGACCGCCCCATCCGCACGCGCGCCGACGACTCGGTCCTGCGGGTCGTGCGCGGCCGCCCCTACCCGATCCGCCGCTCGCGCGGCCACGTCCCGCAGCCCGTGCCGCTCGCCCTCGCCGCCGACGTGCCGGTGCTGGGCTGCGGAGCCGAGCTGAAGAACACGTTCTGCCTGCTGCGGCCGGCGGCCGGCGGGGCGGAGGCGTTCGTCTCCCACCACGTCGGCGACCTCGAGAACGCCGAGACCCTCGCCGCGTACACCGACGGGATCGCCCACCTCTCGACCCTGCTGGACGTCGAGCCCGCCGTGGTGGCCCACGACCTGCATCCGGAGTACCTGTCGACGAAGTGGGCCCTCGCGCAGGACGGCGCCGCACTGGTCGGCGTGCAGCACCACCACGCGCACCTCGCGTCGTGCCTGGCCGAGCACGGCGAGGCCGGGCCCGTCATCGGCATCGCGTGCGACGGCCTCGGCTGGGGTCCCGACGGGGTGCTGTGGGGCGGCGAGGTCCTCGACGTCGCGCTCACCGGGTACGACCGCATCGCGCACCTGGAGCCCGTGCCGCTGCCGGGCGGCGCCACCGCGATCCGCCAACCGTGGCGGACGGCCGCGGCGTGGCTGCGGACCGCCGGCGTCGCGCTGCCGGCGCTGGCCGAGCGGGTCGGCCCGGCCTGGACCGGCGTCCAGCGCCTGCTGGACTCCCGGCTCGACCAGCCCGTGACGACGAGCGCCGGGCGCCTGTTCGACGCCGTGTCGGCGCTGTGCGGCGTCCGCGACCGCGTCCACTACGAGGGCCAGGCCGCGATCGAGCTGGAACGGCTGGTCGACCCGAACGTCGCGGACGGTTACCCGGTCCCGGTCGAGCACGGTGTGATCGCGGCGTCGGCGCTGGTCCGCGCCGTGGTGGCCGACCTGGGCCGCGGCGAGCCCGTCGGGACGGTCGCCGCGCGGTTCCACCACGGCCTGGCCGGGGCGCTCGTCGGCGCGGCGGTCGCGGCCGCGGGGGAGCGGGGGCGCGACGCGGTCGCGCTGTCCGGCGGGGTGTTCCAGAACCTCGTGCTGCTGGAGGCCGTCCGGTCCGGCTGCGAGCGCGCCGGCCTGCGGGTGCTCGTGCACTCCGTCCTGCCGTGCAACGACGCGGGCATCAGCCTCGGGCAGGTCGCCGTGGCGGCCGCGGGCCTGCCGGGTTAGGCCGTGTCCCGCGGACTAGACGTCGAAGGTGGCGCGCAGGGCGCCGTCGACCTGCTCCATCTCCTCGACGCTCGCCCGCCCGATGCGCTCGACGAGCCGCTTGCGGATCGGCCGGTCGATCTCGGTGGACACCGCCCAGCCGTGCTCGCCGATCCGCACGGCGAGCAGGGACTGCGGATCCGAGCCGACCACGTGCATCGCGTAGACGGTCGGCACGGAGGCGTTCTCGGCCAGCGCGTCGGAGGACACGATCAGCCGCGTCGTCGGCTGGCCGCGCCGCACGACCACGGGCTCGTAGCGCCAGAGCTCGCCGCGCCTCACGCCGACTCGCCCAGCTCCTCCGCGGCGGCGACCCGCTCGGCCTCGTCGGCGTCGGCGACGTCGGGATGCTCGCCGTACCAGCGGCCGAGGGCGTCGACGGCCTCGCGCAGCTCGTCCTGGCGCACGAGGCGCTCCAGGTAGCCCGAGGCACCGCCCGAACCGCGGCGCGCCCCGCACTGCCGCACGCGCGCCGCGACCGCACGGTCGACGCTGATGGTCAGGCGCTCCTTCTGCATACGCTCGATCATACGCCCGGTCGCAGCCCAGGGGACACGCCCCGGGCCGCCCTGATGCCCGGTGAGTGCGGCCACGGGCGTCGGGTCACCGTGTGGTCCCGGTGCCGGCCCGGGCCGTGCGCGCTGTCCCGGGGCTGCCGGACCGGGCGGCCCCGTGGCCGGCCGGGCCTGGTGCGCGCGGCAGAGGAGTCGGCCGCGCATGCCCACCGGAGCTCGCTGCCGGAGCCGCGGGCGTGATCGCCGTGGCGGGGGGTCCGAGGCCGCATCTGGCCCGGTTCATCCCCGTGCGGCGATCACTCGTCGTCGAACCGGGTGGTGTGTGGCCAGATCGCCGGGGTGATCACCGTGTGCGGGACATGGGCCGCGCCGATGCACCCCATGTCCCGCATCCGCCGATCACCGGCCGGCGCCGAGCGCCCGCAGCCAGTCGTACCAGGCGTCCAGGCCCTCGCCGGTCGTCGCGGACAGCTCGATCACCGCCACGCCCGGCCGGGCCCGGCGGGCGTACTCCACGCAGCGGGGGACGTCGAAGTCGACGTACGGCGACAGGTCGATCTTGTTGACGAGCATCAGGTCGGCAGTGCGGAACATGTGCGGGTACTTCAGCGGCTTGTCCGTGCCCTCGGTCACCGACATGATCACGACCCGGGCGCGCTCGCCGAGGTCGAACAGGGCCGGGCAGACGAGGTTGCCGACGTTCTCGACGAACAGCAGCGTCCCGGGCTCCGGTGCGAGCGCCCGCACGCCGGCGTCGACCATCGCCGCGTCGAGGTGACATCCGGCGCCGGTGTTGATCTGCACGGCCCGGGCGCCGGTGGCCCGGATCCGCTCGGCGTCAAGCGGCGTCTCCTGGTCGCCCTCCAGCACCGCGACCGGCCGCTCGCCGCCGAGGTCCCGGACGGTGCGCTCGAGCAGGGTGGTCTTGCCCGAGCCGGGGGAGCTCATGAGGTTGACGGCGATGATGCCGGCCGCGGCGAACGCGTCGCGGTTGCGGGCGGCGAGCGCGTCGTTGCCCGCCAGCAGGTCCGCCTCCAGGTCGACGGTCCGCAGCTCGCCCGCGCTCCGGACGACGGTGCCGTGCTCATGCCCGTGCTCATGGCCGTGCCCGTGCTCATGGCCGTGCCCGTGCTCATGGCCGTGACCGTGCTCAGGGCCGTCACTGTGGGCCCCGCCTCCGGACGGGACGTCCGGGCCGCTCACCCGGACGTCCGCTCCGGCGCATCCGCAGGTCGCGCACATGGCTCTGCCACCTCCTCCGGCCGGTCGTAGCCGACGTCCCGGATGCGCAGCGACGCCCCGCCGACGACCTCAACGTCCGCGCTGCCGCACGCGCAGAGCGGCAGGACCTCCGCGGTCGCGAACGCCGTGCCGCAGGAGCGGCAGCGGGCCTCGCCGTCCGGCTCGTCGATCTCCAGGACCGCACCCTCGAGCGTGGTTCCGGCCGTCACCAGCTCGAAGCAGAACCGCAGCGCGTCGGGCACCACGCCGGACAGCTTCCCGATCTCCAACCGGACCCGGCGCACCCGGGCGTCGCCGAGCCGGTCGGCGATCGTGTCGACCACCGACTGCGTGATCGAGAGCTCGTGCACCGTCCCCGGCCCTAGCAGATCCGCGGCAGCGGGTCGCCGACCAGCAGGTCCACGATGCGCGTGCCGCCGAACGCCGTGCGCAGGAGCACCAGGCCGGGCGGGTCGTCGCCGATCGTGCCGATCCGCGCGGCGCCCTCACCCAGCGGGTGCGCCCGCAGCGCGGCGAGCGCGGCGTCGGCCCGTTCCGGGGCGACGACCGTGACCAGCCGGCCCTCGCACGCCACGTACAGCGGGTCGATCCCGAGCAGCTCCGACGCCCCGTTGACGACGGGCCGGACCGGGATCGCCCTCTCCTCCAGCACGACGGCGACGCCGGAGGCGACCGCAACCTCGTTGCAGATCGTCGCGACGCCGCCGCGGGTGGCGTCGCGCAGGAGCCGCACGCCCTCGCCGGCCGCGTCGAGCAGGTCGGACGCGATGCCGGCCAGTGGCGCGGTGTCGGAGACGAGGTCGGCCTCGATGTCCAGCTCGCCGCGGGCCAGCATGACCGTGATGCCGTGGTCACCGATGGGCCCGGACACGAGCACGGCGTCGCCGGGCTGCGCGGCGGCCGCCGACAGCGCGAACGGCCGGTCGAGCACCCCGACGCCGGCGGTCGTGATGTAGCAGCCGTCGGCCTTGCCCCGCTCGACCACCTTGGTGTCGCCGGTGACGATCGTGACGCCGGCGGCCTCGGCGGCCGCCGCCATCGACGCGACGATCCGCTTGAGGTCGACGACCGGGAAGCCCTCCTCGAGGATGAAACCGGCCGACAGGTAGAGCGGGCGCGCCCCGCACATCGCGAGGTCGTTGACCGTGCCGTTGACGGCCAGGTCGCCGATGTCGCCGCCGGGGAAGAACAGCGGCGACACGACGTAGGAGTCGGTGGTGAACGCCAGCCGCCCGGCGTCGGTCGCGAGCGACGCGCCGTCCTCCAGCTGCTCGAGGACGGGGTTGCGGAACGCCTCCAGGAAGACGGCCTCGACCAGCGTCTGGGTGGCCTTGCCGCCGGCGCCGTGCGACAGCGTGATCCGGTCCTCGCGCAGGCGCGCCTTGCGGGCGCGGGCCCTGGCGATCCGCTCCAGCACCTGCTCCTCGCGGGAGCGGTGGGCGGCGCCGGCATGGTGCTCCTGCGCGGTGTCGGCCCCGGCGTCGACGACCGCCTGCTCGGCCCACCCCGCCCGCGTCGGGATGTCCGTACCGAGGTCCTGCTGGTTCACTGTGCGGCGGCCTTGACCCGGGACCGGCTGAACCGGCCGAAGTTGTAGTACGCCGCGCAGGCGCCCTCGCTGGAGACCATGCACGTCCCGATCGGGGTCTCGGGGGTGCACGCGGTGCCGAACACCTTGCACTCCCAGGGCTTGATCACGCCGCGCAGGACCTCGCCGCACTGGCACGCCGTCGGGTCGGCCACCTGGACGCCCGGGACGGAGAAGATCTTCTCGGCGTCGAAGGCCGCGTACTCGTCACGCAGCCGCATCGCCGACTCCGGGATCCAGCCCAGGCCCCGCCACTCGAACGTCTCGCGGACCTCCATCACCTTGTCGATCACGGCCAGCGCCTTGGGGTTGCCGGCCCACGGCACGACGCGCGAGTACTCGTTCTCGACCTCGCAGCGCCCGTCGGCGAGCTGCTTCATGAGCTGGTAGATGGAGGTGAGGATGTCCAGCGGCTCGAACCCGGACGTCACGATCGGCTTGGCCCAGTCCCGCGGGATGTACTCGTAGGGCTCGCAGCCGATGACGGTCGACACGTGGCCCGGCCCGACGAACCCGTCCAGCCGCAGGTCGGGCGAGTTGAGGATCGCCGTGATCGCCGGCGTGACGCGCACGTGGTTGCAGAACACGGAGAAGTTCTCGATGCCCTCGGCGGCGGCGCGCAGCACGGTCATCGCCGTCGACGGCGTCGTCGTCTCGAACCCGATCGCGAAGAACACGACGCGCTTGTCCGGGTTCTTCCGCGCGATCTTCAGCGAGTCCAGCGGCGAGTAGACCATGCGGATGTCCGCGCCCGCGGCCTTGGAGTCGAAGAAGGACCCCTTGCCGCCGGGCACGCGCATCATGTCGCCGAACGACGTCATGATCACGTCGTCGTGCTCCGCGAGCGCGATCGCGTCGTCGACCCGGCCCATCGGGATCACGCAGACCGGGCATCCGGGCCCGTGGACCAGGGTGATCGCCTCGGGGAGGTGGTCCTCGAGGCCGTGCTTGTAGATGGTGTGCGTGTGGCCGCCGCAGATCTCCATGAACGCGTAGCGGCGACCGGGCTCGCACAGGGCCGTGATCGCGGTGGACAGGGCTCGGGCGGTCTCGGCGTCGCGGTACTCGTCGACGTACTTCATGCCGTTTCCTTCTAGGTGATGTCGGAGCCGGCGAGCGCGTCGAGCTCGTCGGTGTAGGCGTCGCCGACGCCGGTCAGCCATTCCAGCGACGCCTTCGCCTCCTTCTCATCGATCTTGGACAGGGCGAAGCCGACGTGGATGAGGATCCAGTCGCCGGGCTCGAGGTCGAGCGGCCCTTCGGCCTCGTCGCGCAGCAGGCCGATGTTCACCGCCCGCTTCACGCCCTCGACGCTGACCATGGCCAGGTCGGGATGGTCGGTCATCAGCTCGATGACCTCGCCCGGAATGCCGAGACACACGGTGGTTCCCCCTCACATCCTGCTGATCGCCTGGTAGTGGGCGATCTCCTTGCGGTGGGCGTATACGACGGCGGCCGCGGCGGCGAGCACCAGCACGAGCAGCAGCTTCACGATCGGGCTCCTTCCGGGATCAGCAGGGCGAGCAGGTCGTCGACCATCGCCAGCGCGGGCTCGACCGCGTCGGCGACGGGCGTGGAGAGGCCGATGCCGTCGTCGAGCGTCAGCGGCTCGCAGCCCAGTACGAGGACCCGGCCGACGGGATCGGTGACGCCGGTGGCGGCGGCGAGGTCGCGGACCAGGCCGAGCACGACGTCCGGGCTCATGTCGTGCCCGTCGAGGGGGATCGAGAACGGGCTCGCGCCCGGTTCCGGCTGGGCGAGGGTGTGCTCCAGGCGGTAGAGCGTCCCCGGCGGCCCGTCGCGGTGCACGACGTCGACGAGCAGCAGCCCGGCCCACCCGTCGAGCAGCTGGTAGGCCAGGTGCACGCCGCGGATGCCGACGTCGACGACCTCGACGCGGGCGGGCATGCCGCCACGCTCGGTCAGCCGCCGGACGACCTCGACGCCGAACCCGTCGTCGGACTTGAGGATGTTGCCGACCCCGGCGACGAGCACCCGCCGGGGCGGCCCCGACCCGCCATATGTGTCCACATGGCCGGCAACGTCCGGTCGTGGGCAGCCATATGTGTCCACACGGCGTCGGGGCGCGCTCATGGGACCGGCTCCAGTTCTTCTGGGCGGAAATAGCGGAACCGGCCGTGCGCGAGCTGCAGCTCGGCGGCGGGGTCGCCGTCGATGGAGACGGCGACGTGGACGCGGCCGTCGACGTCGTGGACGACGGCCTGCACGGTCGCCCGCATGCCGGCCAGGAACGCGTCCTGCGCGTCGGTGCTGCGGCCCGGGCGCAGGATCACCGCGCTGCCCTTGGCCACCGGGACCGAGCCCACCAGCACCGAGTCGGTCTCGGGGTCGACCGAGGCGTCGGCGCCGGGGTCCCACCACGGCGTCGACGCTGGCGGGACGACGTCGGGCCCGTCACCGCCGGCTGGCGTGCGCAGCGTCGGGATGTCGTCCACCGCGCCCCAGGTCGCGATGTCCGGGCCGGGCGTCCCGCCGGCCGGCCGGAGCGAGCGGATCGCCCCGTGCAGGCGTTCGAGGATCTCCGGTGGCAGCGCGTCGACGGCGTCGACGATCGCGGCGGCCCGCGGGTCGGTGGCGCGCGCCTCGGCCTTCTCGGCATCGGTCAGCGCCATCGTGCGCAGCGTGAGGATCTCGTCGTTCTCGGTGCCGTCGAACAGGTCGATCGGGCTCTCCGGCGCGATCGTCGCGTGGTCGCCGACGATGATCGGGGCGGAGAGCAGCAGGTCGGACCGGTCGTCCGGCCCGGCGAGCACCGGCCACAGGTGCTCGCTGCGGCAGCCGGCGACCAGGTCGGCGGCCCACTCCGGCGGGTCGGTGGGGGAGACGAACGACCCGGGGTCGGCGGCGAGCATGACGTGCGTGCCGATCAGCGACGTCCGCAGCGCCTCGGCACGCGTCGCCCCGGAGGCGGCCCGGCCCTCGTTGCGCACGTCGATCGTCAGCCGGAGGACGTCGTACGGGCCGGGCACCTCCTCGGCGCGCACGGCGACCGAGGCGGCCAGCGGGTCGCGGGTCCGCACGACGCGCCCGCCCTCGACCATCTCGACCGTCTCGGCGCCGGGCTCGGTGACGGGCACCGCGATCGGCATGCTCGCCGCCGCCCGCAGCTCCGCCAGGGTGAGGGTGGCGTCGGTGTGGCGGGGGAGGCCCTCCTCGAACGGCACGTGGCGGGCGTCGCCGGCCTGCAGCGCCTCGACCGGCGTGCCGGACGCGTCGAGCACGGCCCGCCGCTCCAGGTGCAGGTAGCGCACGCGCAGGTGCAGCCGCGCGTCGGGGCCGCGCAGCTCGACGAGGCACTCCGTGCGGTTGGCCGACGTCTCGCCGGAGTCGGCGCCGTATCCCTGCGGGACGAGCACGCCCCACTGCCAGCGCACCCGGTTCTTCGCCGCGGACGCGCGGTAGGGGTAGAGCAGGTAGCCCTCGAAGAGCACGGCGTCGGCGACGGCCTGGGCAGGCCCGAAGAGGTCGGCCGGGTCGGCGTCAGTCATCGCCCGCCTCCTTCAGCAGCCGCTCCAGCGCGTGGTCCCAGGACGGGAGGGTGTGGGCGGAACGATAGGCCACGAACCGGTCGAGCGTGTCGCGCCGCAGCCGGACCCAGCCGCCGCCGGGGAAGTGCTCGTCGACGGCCGCCCTCCACACCGCCACCGGCAGGCCATGATGCGCCTCCTCGTGCCATGGCACCAGACCGACCTGCACCCCGTCGTCGCCCGCGTAGAACAGCGTCCCGGAGAACAGCAGGGTCAGCGGCACCTCCCCGCCGTCGAGGCCGTGCAGGTAGCGGCTGGCGGCGACGTCCAGGTCGTAGGTGAGCGGCACCGAGACCGGCACGACGACCGAGCCGGTGAACGAGGGCGTCATGACGGGGACGGTCGCGAGCTGCAGCGGCTGCAGCGTCGAGGACCACCGGTCGGGCTCGCCGAACAGGTCGGTCAGCCGGGCGGTCTCCTCGGGGGTGTAGCGGCGCGGGCGCGGGTCGATGCGGATCTGCACGCGCAGCGCGACGGCGTGGACGCGGCGGCCGGTGCCGTCGTCGACCTTGAGGTCCAGCTGCAGCGCCGGCCCGGCCGCGTGGGGCTCCGGTCGGGACCCGACGCAGTCGAACGTCAGCACAGCGGCCCCCGGCCCGTCACGTCAGCTCCCGTGCGCGGTCGCGGAGCTCGGCGAAGAAGGCGTCGATCGCCGCCCAGGCCTCGCTGCCCCCGTCGAACCCGCGCCAGTGCAGCCGGACCAGCCCGACCAGGCGGTAGCAGGCGTCGATCGGCACGAGCAGGCACGTCGTCGGCTCGCGGCGCACGAGCAGGGCCTCGACGTCGGGCTGCAGCTGCGCCGCGAGCGGGCCGGCGCCGATGCCGTCCGCCCACGCCTCGAGGGTCAGCTCGCTCTCGGTCGCGCCGGCCGGGCTGGGGTAGCAGGCGACGACCGCGCCCCGGACCGAGTTGTGCAGGAAGAAGGCCATCCCGACCGGGATCTGCAGCGCCTCCCACGCGGTGTCGGCGAGCCGGAACGCCGGGTCGACGAGGTAGCGGTCGGGCACCCGCGCGTACCCGCCGCCGCCCGCGCCCGGGTTGTCGAACAGGAACCCGCACGGGCCGCACGTGCACAGCAGGCGCCGCTCGGCGACCTGGACGAGGTGCGGGTGCTCCGGTGGCACCGGCGTCGCGCACAGCTCGCACCGCTCCTGCTCCGCCGCCGTGCCGGGCTCGGCGACGAGGAAGCGGCGCAGACTGCTCATCTGCCCCGGACCCCGATCTGCAGCAGCGTGGGACCCGCCTCCCGCTCGACGAACACGACGCCCGCCGCGTCCGGCGCCGCCGCGTCCACCTCCTCGGTGACGATCTCCCGGACGGTCGTGGCGCCGCAGCCGGCCGCCGGCACCGACACCCGCACGGCGCCGTCGTCGTCGATGCCCAGTAGCTGCGCGTCCGACGCGTGGCTGCCCAGCTTGCGCGCGGCGACCGCCATCGCGTGCTCGACCCGCGCCCGCAGCGGAACGGGATGCAGGTCGTGGAGCGCCAGCAGGCCGCCGACCAGCGGGTCGGCGGCGAGCCGGTGCACCAGGGCGTCCCCTCCCGCCGCCCTGGTGACCGCGACCGCCTGCTCCAGCCCGGCACCGTAGAAGCGCATCAGCAACCTGACGAGCTCCTCCCCGACGGGGCGGACCCGGGGGTCGAGCCGGTCGAGCACCTCCTCGATGCGCTCTGCGACGGCCGCCGGGTCGAGCCCAGGGCGGGTGCCCGCCGGTTCAGATGACATTCAGCGATCCCGGCGAGTGCGTCGTGTGGATCTCCTTGCCCTCGCCGAGGTACATGTGGACGCCGCACGGCAGGCACGGGTCGAAGCTGCGGACCGCGCGCATGATGTCGATGCCCTTGAACTTCTCGCGGCCGTTCTCCTCGAAGATCGGCGTGTTCTGCACGGCGTCCTCGTACGGGCCGGGGGTGCCGTACGTGTCGCGGACGCTGCCGTTCCACGGCGTCGGCGGGTACGGGTGGTAGTTGGCGATCTTGCCGCCGCGGATGACCATGTGGTGGGACAGGACGCCGCGCACGGCCTCGGTGAAACCGCAGCTGATCGCCTCGTCCGGGACCGTGAACTTCTCCCAGGTCTTGGTGTGGCCGCCGCGCACCTCCGCCAGGGCCTTCTCGATGAAGTGCAGCGCCACGCCCGCGGAGTAGGCCTGGAAGTAGGTCCGGGCCCGGTTGCGCTCGATCGCGTTGGAGAGCGGCTTGCCCTCCTTGTCCATCGGCGGCCTCCACTCGAAGCTCGCCTCGGGCTTCAGCGCCGTGCGCGGCAGGTTGATCTGCACGCTGTGCCCGGTGGACTTGACGAAGCCGCAGTCGACCAGGCCGGACAGCGCCGTCGGCCACAGCCGGGCGAGCGGGCCGCCGCCGGTGTCGAGCGCCAGGTGGTCGGTGCCGTCGTACCAGCGCGGCGACATCGTCCAGGAGTACTTGTCGTCGAAGTCGCGCTTCTGTGGGGCCGGGATCGTGTGCTGGTTCCACGGGTGGCGGCGGTCGACCGGGTTGCCGAGCGGGTCCTGGGTGACGAAGACCTCCTGGTCCTCCCAGTCCCGGTAGAACGAGTGGCCCAGCAGGATCCGGATGCCCAGGTTGATCTCGACGAGGTCGTTGGTGACCAGCTTGCCGTCCACGACGACGCCCGGGGTGACGAACATCTTGCGTCCCCAGTTCGTCATGTTCCGGTAGTTGAAGTCGCAGTGGTCGGGGTCGTTCAGCGAGCCCCAGCAGCCCAGCAGCACGCGCCGGCGGCCGACCTCCTCGTAGCCGGGCAGGGCCTCGTACATGAAGTCCCACAGGTCGTCGTGCATCGGGACGACCTTCTTCATGAACTCGACGTAGCGCATGAGGCGCGCGTAGTAGTCCGTGAACAGCTGGATGGTCGCGTGCGTGCCGACGCCGCCAGGGTAGAGCGTCGACGGGTGGACGTGGCGGCCCTCCATCAGGCAGAACATCTCGCGCGTGTACCGGCTGACCTGGAGGGCCTCGCGGTAGAACTCGCCGGTGAACGGGTTGAGGGCCCGCATGATGTCGCCGATGTACTTGTAGCCGTGGTCGGCCGCGTGCGGGGCCTCGGTCCGGTTGGCCTGCTCCAGGACGCCCGGGTTGGTCTCCGAGATCATCTTCTCGCAGTAGTCCACCCCGACCAGGTTCTCCTGGAAGATGTTGTGGTCGAACATGTACTCGGCGGCCTCGCCGAGGTTGATGATCCACTCGCCGAGGTGCGGCGGGCGCACCCCGTAGGCCATGTTCTGGTTGTAGACCGAGCAGGTCGCGTGGTTGTCGCCGCAGATGCCGCAGATGCGGCTGGTGATGAAGTGGGCGTCGCGCGGGTCCTTGCCCTTCATGAAGATCGAGTAGCCGCGGAAGATCGACGACGTCGAGTGGCACTCGGCGACGCGCTTCTGCGAGAAGTCGATCTTCGTGTAGATCCCGAGGCTCCCGACGATGCGGGTGATCGGGTCCCACGACATCTCGGTGAGGCCGGAGGTGTCGTCCGACACCGCGGACAGGCGGGGTTCGGTGGCGGTCATGACTCTCCTCACCAGGCCTTGCTGTAGCCGGTCGTGAGCTCGCGGCCCTTGTGCCGCCACTGCGGCTCGGCGTCGAGCTTGCGTTCGGTGATCTTGCGCAGGCGCTTCATCACGCTCCCGTACACCTTGCTGCCGGAGCTGGACACGAGGCTGCCGGGCGGCGCGTCCATGAACGGCATGAACTTGTCGGGGAAGCCGGGCATCGTGCAGCCGATGCAGATGCCGCCCACGTTCGGGCAGCCGCCGACGCCGTTGATCCACCCGCGCTTGGGCACGTTGCACTTGACGACCGGGCCCCAGCAGCCCAGCTTGACCAGGCAGGTCGGCTGGCCGTACTCGGTGGCGAAGTCGCCCTGCTCGTAGTAGCCGCCGCGGTCGCAGCCCTCGTGGACGGTGTTGCCGAAGAGCCACTTGGGCCGCAGCGCGTCGTCGAGCGGGATCATCGGCGCGGAGCCGGCCGCCTGGTAGAGCAGGTACAGGATGGTCTCGGACAGGTTGTCCGGGTGGGTCGGGCAGCCGGGGACGCAGACGATCGGGATGCCGGCCTTGGACTTCCAGCTCCACCCGAGGTAGTCCGGGACGCCCATGGCGCCGGTCGGGTTGCCGGCCATGGCGTGGATGCCGCCGTAGGTCGCGCAGGTGCCGACGGCCAGCACGGCCAGCGCCTTCGGGGCGAGCCGGTCGAGCCACTCGCTCGTGGTCATCGGCTGGCCGGTCATCGGGTTGTTGCCGAAGCCCGACCAGTACCCCTCCGCCTTGATCGACTCGTTCGGGATCGAGCCCTCGACGACGAGGACGAACGGCTCGAGCTCGCCGCGGTCGGCCTTGAAGAACCACTCCAGGAAGTCGTCGGCGCCGCCGACGGGGCCGTTCTCGAAGTCGATGAGCGGCCAGTGAACCGCGACCTTCGGCAGGCCCGGCAGCGCGCCGAGGGCGATCTCCTCGATGCTCGGCTGGGTGGCCGCGGTGAGGGCGACCGAGTCGCCGTCACAGCTCAGGCCGGCATTGATCCAGAGGATGTGGACAGGGGCTTCGTCGGCGGCGGTCGGTCCGGACATCGGTTCCCCTTCGCGCCAAGCGGGCAGTGTGGTAGAGATCACCAGTTGTAGCGGTGTCGGCCGGGCGGAGTAAGTGCGTGTGACACCTAGAGGGCGGCCGCACCCACGGCAGGATCACCGGCATGCGCGATGAGGTCACGGTGCGGGTCGCCGCACCGCCGGAGCGGGTGTGGGCGCTGGTCGCCGACGTCACGGGGATCGGCCGGCTGTCGCCGGAGACGTTCGAGGCCGAGTGGCTGGACGGGGCGAGCGGCCCGGCCGTCGGCGCCCGCTTCCGTGGGCACGTCCGCCGCAGCGGGCGGGGACCGCTGGTCTACTGGACGCTCTGCCGGGTCACCGCATGCGAGCCGGGCCGGGAGTTCGGGTTCGACGTGCTGGCCGGGGACCGGCGGATCATCGGCTGGCACTACCGGTTCGTCCCCGACGCCGGTGGGACCGGCGTCACCGAGTCCTACGCGCTCGTCACGAACCCCGTGACGCGGG
The DNA here is from genome assembly GCA_963728105.1 of uncultured Actinomycetota bacterium. Taxonomy (GTDB): domain Bacteria; phylum Actinomycetota; class Actinomycetes; order Mycobacteriales; family Pseudonocardiaceae; genus Pseudonocardia. Next base: position 154,177 of record CAVSJZ010000091.1, read on the forward strand.
TGTACTGGGCGCTCGCCGGGTGGGCGCGGAAGCCGTACAACCGGCGGAACATGCGGGTGACGCTCGAGCGGCTGCGCGTGCTGGCCGAGGCGCCGGTCGCGGGGTGACGGGAGCCGGCACAGGTCGGCCGCTGGGCGTGGGCCGGCGCGCTCACGGTCGGTTCGCGTGCGGTCGGGCGGCTCGCGTGCGGTCGGGCGGCTGCGCGTGCGGTGGGGCGGCTCGCGTGCGGTCGGGCGGTTCGCGTGCGTGGGGCGTCTCGCGTGCGGTCGGGCGGCTCGCGTGCGGTCGGGCGGTTCGCGTGCGGTCGGGCGGCTCGCGTGCGGTCGGGCGTCTCGCGTGCGGTCGGGCGGCTCGCGTGCGGTCGACGGCGCGCCGAAGGCCCGTCGGCACGCGAACGGGTGCTGGGCGCGCGCCGGCGCGGTGACGCGTGGCGGGACGGGAGGCCGGCACGCGGAGGCTCGCACGCCCGCCATCGCCAGGGGTTCGCGCGTCCCGGGTCGGTTCGCGCACTCACGAGCCACTCGCGCGCGATCGACAGCGCGCCGACGGCCACTCGGCGCGCGAAGGGGCGCTCGGCATGCGGATGGGTGCTCGGCGCGCGCGGGCGCGGTCATACGTGGCGGGACGGGAGGCCGGCATCGCGGACGCTCGCACGCCCACCATCGCCAGGGGTTCGCGCGTCCCGGGTCGGTTCGCGCACTCACGAGCCACTCGCGCGCGATCGACAGCGCGCCGACGGCCACTCGGCACGCGAAGGCGCGCTCGGCATGCGGATGGGTGCTCGGCGCGCGCGGGCGCGGTCATACGTGGCGGGACGGGAGGCCGGCATCGCGGACGCTCGCACGCCCACCATCGCCAGGGGTTCGCGCGTCCCGGGTCGATTCGCGCACTCACGAGCCACTCGCGCGCGGTCGACAGCGCGCCGACGGCCACTCGGCACGCGAAGGGGCGCTCGGCATGCGGAGGGGTGCTCGGCGCGCGCGGGCGCGGTCATACGCGGCGGGACGGGAGGCCGGCATCGCGGCCGCTCGCACGCCCGCCATCGCCAGGGGTTCGCGCGTCCCGAGTCGATTCGCGCACTCACGAGCCACTCGCGCGCGATCGACAGCGCGCCGACGGCCACTCGGCACGCGAAGGGGCGCTCGGCGCGCGCCGACCTGGTGATACGTGGCGGGACGGGAGGCCGGCATCGCGCGCGCCGACGGGGGGCTCGCGCGCCGACGGGCGGCTCGCGCGCCAACGGGCGGCTCGCGCGGTGTCGATCGGGCGCGGACGGCCATTTGACTCGCGGACACCCACCCGGCTCGCGGAAGTGGCCCCACACGTGGACAGCCGCCTGGCTCGAAGACCGCCACTCGGCACGCAGACCGCCACCCGGCTCGCGGACCGCCACTCGGCACGCAGACCGCCACCCGGCTCGCGGACCGCCACTCGGCTCGCAGACCGCCACTCGGCTCGCGGATGGCCACTCGGCTCGCGGACACGGCCCCACCAAACGCGGATGGCCACCCGATTCGCGAACCGCCACCCGACTCGCAGACCACCACCCGACTCGCAGACCACCACCCGACTCGCAGACCACCACCCGACTCGCAGACCAGCCACCCGGCTCGCGGCCGGCAGGAGTCAGCCGGCCTCGGGGGTGGGGCCGTCCGGGCGCAGCTCGGCCAGCAGGGCGTCGATGCCCGTGGCCGCCGGCAGCGACTCGCCCCCGGTGATCCGCTCCCGCCACCGGGCCTCCTTCTCCGCCACCGCGACGGCACCCGCCAGCGCCTCGGCGACGCACTCCCGGGGCACGACGACCAGCCCGCTCGCGTCCCCGCGCACCACGTCACCGGGCCGCACGACGACGCCGCCGCACTGGATGGGCACGTTGATCGCGCCGGGACCGCGGTTGGAGCCGGTGGCCGGGTGGGCGCCGCGGGCGAACGTGGGCAGGCCGGCGGCGTCGAGCCCGTCCAGGTCGCGCACGGCCCCGTCGACGACCAGGCCGGCCCCGCCCCGGGCGACGATCGCCGCGCCCGCGACGTCGCCGATGACCGCCGCGTCCTCCCGACCGCCGCCGTCGACGACGAGCACGTCCCCCGGCCCGACGAGGTCGACGGCCTTGAGCACGAACAGGATGTCGCCCGGCCGCGTCCAGACGGTGACGGCCGGCCCGCACAGCTCCCGGCCGCCGGCCAGCCGCCGCAGCGGAGGCCCGACGACCGCGACGGGGCCGCCTCCGTCGGCGATCTCGGTCGTGGCGCGCGCCGACAGCGCCGCGACGAGCGCGGGGTCCGGCCGCTCCACGGCGGTCTCGATCGTCCACTGACGGGGATGCGAGGCGCTCACGGGGCGGTCATGCTAGCCGGTCATGACGACTCCGGTGATCCTCGAGCTGGCGGTCAACGGCGCGACGCCGCGCTCCCGCAACCGGCACGTGCCACGGACCCCGGAGGAGATCGCGCGGGACGCGCTGGCCGGGATCGAGCACGGCGCCGCGATCGTCCACAACCACAACGACGAGCCCATGTTCACCGAGGACGGCGTACACGCGGTCGAGCCGTACCGCGCCGCGTGGGCGCCGGTCCGCGAGCGCCACCCCGACGCGCTCCTCTACCCGACGATGGCGGCCGGCGCCCGGGGCATCCCCGTCGAGCGGCGCTGGGCCCACGTCGAGCAGCTGGCCGCGGAGGGCGCGATGGCGCTGGTCGACCCCGGCTCGGTCAACGTCGGGCTGACCTCGGACGGCACCGTGCCCGCCGGCGCGGCCGCAGGGCCCTACCAGAACTCCTACGCCGACCTGGCCCACATGTTCGCCCGCTGCGCCGCCCTGCGCGCCGCGCCCAGCATCTCGATCTTCGAGCCGGGCTTCCTGCGCACGACGTTGACGTGGCACCGCCGCGGCCTGGTGCCGCCCGGCGCGATCGTCAAGCTGTACTTCGGCGGGGAGCTGGAGTTCGGGCTGCCCCCGACCGCCGCCGCCCTGGACGCCTACCTGGAGCTCCTGGAACCCGCTGGCCTGCCGTGGTCGGTCGCGGTGCTCGGCGGCGACGTCGTGGCCTGCGGGCTCGCCGAGCGCGCGATCCGCCGCGGCGGGCACGTCCGCGTGGGCCTCGAGGACTACGCCGGGCCGGACGAGCCGGGCAACGCCGAGCTACTGGCGGGTGCCGTCGCGCTCGTGCAGCGGCTCGGCCGGGAGCCCGCGACGATCGCGCAGGCCCGCGCGCTGCTCGGCGTCCCCCCGCGCTCCTGACGCGGCCGCTCAGGGCCGCGCCGGGCGGGCCAGCGGCAGCACCAGTCGGAACGTCGCACCGCCGCCGCGGTCGTTCCGGGCGGTGATGGTCCCGCCGCACCGGTTGAGGATCTCGGCGACCAGCGCGAGCCCGATGCCGTACCGGCGGGTCCCGCCGTCGGCGGACCGGGCCGGGCCGTCGGTCGTGAACCGCTGGAAGAGCCGCGGGAGCAGCGCCTCGTCGATGCCCGGCCCGTCGTCGGAGATGTCGACCACCACCTGCCGGCCGGAGGTCGTCACGGTGACGTCGACGCGCGACCGGGCGTAGCGGACGGCGTTGTCGAGGACGTCGGTGACCGCGCGCAGCAACCCGGCCTCCGAGCCGCTGGCGTGCGCGTCCTCGGGGGCGTCGAGCCCGAGCGCCACCCCGGCCGTGCTCGCCGCCGGGCGGGCTCCCTCGATGACCGACCGGGCGACGGCGACCACGTCGACGTCGGCGGCGACGCCCGGGCCCATCGGGCGGGGGTCGGCGGCCAGCAGCAGGTCGTCGAGGATCGACGCCAGCCGCCCGGCGTCGGCCACCAGGCCGTCCATCTCCTCCTGCAGGTCCGCCGCACCGTCCCCGCCGACGCTGCCGCACACCCGGCGCCGCAGCAGCTGCGCCCGCGTGCTCAGCAACGTGACGGGCGTGCGCAGCTCGTGGCTCGCGTCCGCGACGAACCGGTGCTGCAGCGCCAGCGCGGCCTGCAGCGGCGCGACGGCCCTGCGCCCCAGCCAGACCCCGGCCGCGGCCGCCAGCACGAGCGCGACCAGGCCGGCCAGCCCGAGCGAGCGCAGCAGCGCGGCGAGCCGGGCCTCGCCCGGGGCGGCGTCGAGCACGACCTGCACCACGGCCCGGGGCGTCCCGGGCCGGATCCGCGTCAGCACGCGGTAGTCGTGACCGGCGACCGTCACGGCGGTGACCTCGGCCGGGCCGCCGCGGTCGACCCGGTCGAGCGCGTCGGTCAGCGGCAACCCCGACGGCAGGCCGCGGCTCCACACCGTGCCGGCCGCGGTGCGCAGCACGATCCAGGTGCCGGGCGGCGGGTCGACCGTGTCGTCGGCCTGCATCGCGGTGACGGACAAGGTGTGCTCGTCGTCGACCTGGATGCTGCGGGCCAGCATGACCACCGCGACGGCGGCGATCAGCGCGACGACGACGAGCGTGCTCGCCGCGGCCTGCAGGCCCAGCCGCACGGCCGTCCGGCGCACGAGCGCCGCGTCGCCCGGCAACCGGTGGAGGCGTCCCGGGCCGCGCGTCATGCGGGCCTCCCGCCGTCCCCGTCCCGGCCACGGCGCCGGCCCCGTCCGTTCACGCGAGCATCATGCGCTGCCGAGCTGGTAGCCGCGGCCCCGCACCGTCGCCACCACCCCCCGGCCCAGCTTGCGCCGCAGGTAGTGGACGTAGGTGTCGACGACGATCTCGCTGGCCGCGTCCGGGAACACGATGGCGACCAGGTCGTGCCGGCTGTAGACGCGGCCGGGCCGCGCGGCGAGCGTCGCCAGCAGGGCGCACTCGCGGTCGGAAAGGCGGACCGGCGCCGTGTCCGACCGCTCCGCGTGGACCTGCCGGGTGTCGAGGTCGAGGCGCGCCGAGCCCAGCGGCAGGCTGCGCGCCCTGTCGAGATGCCGCCGGCGCAGGGCACGCAGCCGGGCGAGCAGCTCGTCGACGTCGAAGGGCTTGCCGAGGTAGTCCTCGGCCCCGGCGTCCAGGCCGGCCACCCGGTCGGCCGGATGCGCCATGGCCGACAACACCAGCACCGGCGTCGTGACGCCCCGGGTGCGCAGGCCGGCCAGCAGGTCGAGGCCCTCGACGACCGGCAGCCTGCGGTCGAGCAGCACGACGTCGAACTCGCGGGTCAGGCCGAGGTGCAGGCCGCGCTGCCCGTCGGACGCCGCCTCGACGGCGTAGCCGTCGCCGGACAGCAGGTCGGTGAGCATCGCGCGCAGGTCGGGGTCGTCCTCGACGAGCAGCAGGCGGGGCCGGATCACCGCAGCCTCCCCACCGGGCCGCCGGTACCCCGCAATACACGCACGAGGGTCATCCTCGTGCACCTTGCTGTGAACCGGCTGAAGAGACTGTGAGCCCGCTGAAGAATCGGACTCCGACTCAGAATTCGCCAAGGAAGCCTGCCAAGACTGAGGTTCGTGACCCGACCTCTCACCTCGACGGATCAGCGACGCGCTGAGGAGGGCCACCGACGCATCCGGACGACGACCGTCCTCGTCGCGGGCGCCTCGACCGTGGCAGCCGCCGTGTTCGCGGTGGTCTTCGGCAGCCCGGCCACCCCGGCAGCCGCGGGCCCGGCGACCTCGGACAGCAGCACGCCCGCTCCGGCCTTCCCGCAGGAGGAGCCGGCCCCCGCCGTCCCACTGCCGGACGGCTCGGGCTCGGGTGCCTCCCCGCGTCACCACTCCAACCACTCCTCGAGCGGCGGGTACGGCACGCCGCTGCAGCCGCCGGCCCAGCTGCCCAGCTGGTCGGGCGGCTCGGGATCGGTCTCCTCGGGGGCCTCGTGAGCGCCCCCACCCGGCCGCCGGCGGCCCCGGCGCGGGTCAGCATCGCGGCGCTGGGCACCACGGCCGTCCTGGTCGTCGCGGATCCGGACGCCCTGGAACCCGCCCGCGCGGTGCTGCTCGACGAGCTCGCCGCGATCGACCTCGCCTGCAGCCGCTTCCGCCCGGACTCGGAGATCTCGTTCCTGCACACCCGCCGCGGGACGGCCGTACCCGTCGGCCCCCTGCTCGGTGACGCGATCGCCGCCGCGCTGCGGGCGGCCGAACTCACCGACGGGCTCGTCGATCCCACCGTCGGCGGGGCCGTCCTCGCGCTTGGCTACGACCGCGACTTCGCGGCGCTGCCGCCCGACAGCCCCACCGCGCCGGAGCCCCCCGCCCCGGCTCCGGGCTGGTGGCGGCTGGGCTGGGACCCCGAGCGGCGCACGCTGCTGGTGCCCCGCGGTGTCGTCGTCGACCTCGGTGCCACCGCGAAGGCGCTGGCCGCCGACCGGGTCGCCGACCGGGCGGCCGAGCGGACCGGTGCCGGCGTGCTCGTCTCGCTCGGTGGCGACGTCGCCGCCGCCGGCCCCGCGCCGGCGGGCGGCTGGCGCGTCGACGTCGGCGACGACCACGCCGACCCGGACCCGGCTGTGACGGTCACCCTCGGCGGCGGCGGCATGGCCACGTCGGGGACCGCGCGGCGGCGCTGGCGCCGCGGCGGCCGGACCGTCCACCACATCGTCGACCCGCGCACCGGCGACGTCGCGGCCCCCTGCTGGCGCACGGTGACCGTCGCGGCCGGAAGCTGCGTCGACGCCAACACCGCCAGCACGGCCGCCGTCGTCATGGGCGACGCCGCGCCGGAGTGGCTGGCAGGCTGCGGGCTGCCGGCCCGGCTCGTCGCCGACGACGGGACGGTCACGCGCGTGGCCGGCTGGCCGGACGGGGGTGCCGCGTGACCCAGTCGCTCTGGTTCGCCAGCCGAGCCTGCGGCCTGGTCGCGCTGGTGCTGCTCACCGGCGTGATGGTGCTCGGCGCGCTGCACACCGGCCGCACCAGCAGCGCGGCCTGGCCGCGGTTCGTGCTGCACGCCGTCCACCGCAACCTCGCGCTCCTCGCGGTCGTGTTCGTCGCCGTGCACGTCGCGACCTCGATCCTCGACCCGTACGCCGGCATCCGCTGGATCGACGCCGTGGTCCCGTTCGCGTCGAACTACCAGCCGTTCTGGACGGGGCTGGGCGCGGCGGCGGGCGACCTGCTGCTGGCGCTCGTCGCCACCAGCCTCGTGCGGACCCGGCTGCCGCTGCGGCTGTGGCGCGGCCTGCACCTGGCCGCCTACGGGCTGTGGCCGGTCGCGTTCGTCCACGGACTGGGCAGCGGGGGCGCCGACAGCACGCGCGGCTGGGTGCTCGTCGTCGACGCGGGCTGCGCCATGGCCGTGGCCGTGGCCGTCGCCCTTCGGCTGCGGGCCCGCCACCCCGACACCGACGCCCGCCGCGCCGCAGAGGAGAGCCTGCGGTGACCGCGACCGTCCCGGACCTGCGGCGGACTCCCGCGGGCTGCCCGCGCCTGCTCGCCGGCTGGACCGAGACCGGGGGACCGGCCGACCTCGCCGCCCACCGGGCCCGCTACGGCCCGCTGCCGCGCCCCGCCGGCCGGTCGGGCCGGGCGGCGCTGGTCGACGAGGTGACCCGCTCCGGCCTGCGGGGCCGCGGCGGCGGCGCGTTTCCCACGGGCCGCAAGCTGGCCGCCGTCGCCGCCGGGCGCGGGCCACGGGTCGTGGTCGCCAACGGCTGCGAGGGGGACCCGGCGAGCGCCAAGGACCGCGTCCTGCTGCGCCTCGCCCCGCATCTCGTGCTCGACGGGCTCGTCCTCGCGGCGGTGGCCGTCGGCGCCGGGGAGGCGCTGCTGTGCCTGCCGGAGGCCGGCGCACCCGGGCTCGACGCCGCGGTGGCGCAGCGGGCCGACGACCCCGTCGCGATCCGGCTGGTCGAGGTGCCCGCCCGCTACGTGGCGAGCGAGGAGTCCGCGCTCGTGCACTTCCTGACCAGCGGCGACGCCCGCCCGACCGTGACGCCGCCGCGGCCGGCCCAGCGCGGTGTCCGCGGCCGCCCGACGCTCGTCGACAACGTGGAGACGCTGGCGCACCTGGCCCTCGTCGCCCGCTACGGCGCCGGCTGGTTCCGTGCCTGCGGGACCGAGGCCGCACCGGGGACGGCGCTGGTCACGGTCGGCGGCGCCGTCCAGTACCCCGGCGTGTACGAGACCGAGCTGGGCGTCCCGCTGGGAGCGGTGCTCGAGCCCGCGGGCGGCGTCCCGGAGGGCGGCACCGCGGTGCTGGTCGGCGGCCTGGGCGGCTCGTGGCTGCCGCTCCCGCTCGCGACCGGGATCCCCTTCACGCCCGAGGACCTGCGTGCCGCCGGCGCGCTCGGCGGCGGCGTCACCGCGTTGACCGTCCTGCCGGCGCGCGCCTGCGGGCTCGCCGAGACGGCGCGGGTCCTGCGCTACCTCGCGGCGGAGTCGGCCGGCCAGTGCGGCCCCTGCATGTTCGGGCTCCCGGCGATCGCGGGCGACCTCACCGCGCTGGCGGCGGGCCGACCGGCCCCGCTGGGCGGGCGGGTCGGGCTGGCCCGGCTGCGCAGGCGGCTCGAGGTGGTCCCGGGCCGGGGCGCGTGCGCGCACCCCGACGGTGCCGCGGCGCTCGCCGCGTCGGCGTTGACGGCGTTCGCCGAGGACCTCGCCGCGCACGCCGCGGGACGCCGCTGCCCGTGGACGGGCGTCCCGACCTGGCTGCCCCTGCCGGGGAACAGCCGGTGACGCCGGCGGGCCGGGGGGAGCCGCACCTCGCCGTCGACCCGATCGGCTGCCGGGCCCACGGCCTGTGCGCCGAGATGCTCCCCGACCTCGTCCGGCTCGACGAGTGGGGCTATCCGATCCCGAGCCCCGGCCCGGTGCCGGCGGACCGGCGCCGCGCCGCCAAGGCGGCCGTGGCGTCCTGCCCGACGCTGGCGCTGCGGCTGCGCCGATCCTGAGTGCGCCGATCCTGAGTGCACCCGGAGACCTAACGAACGGCACTTTCGTCACATAGGTGCTCACGAAAGTGCCGTTCGTTAGGTCTCGGGGGTGGCTTGGCCGGAGCGCCCGACGCCGCCGGTCGCCGTTCCGCGTGCCAGGATCGGGCTGTGCCGGGATCCGCGGTCGGGACCTCGGCCGGGACGTGGCTCGCGCGCCATGATCCCGGCCTCCTGACCCTCCGCCGGGCCGCGCGCGTCGCCGTCGTCGCGTGCCTCGCCTTCTACGCGTGCCGCTACCTGCTGGGCAACGCCGGGATGGCCCCGTACGCCCTGTTCGGGGCGGTCGCGCTCGGCGCGCTCTCGCAGATCCCGGGCAGCCCCGCCGAGCGGGCGCGCACGCTGCTCGCCGTCCTGCCGGTCGGCTGGGTGCTGATCAGCCTCGGCACGCTGCTGTCCGTCAGCACCGCCACCGCCGTCCTCGGCATGTTCGTGCTCGGCTTCGCCGTCAGCTACGTGGGCGTCGGCGGCCCCCGCCTGGTCGGGCTGGCCGCCGGGATGCAGCTGCTCTACATCCTCCCGTGCTTCCCGCCGTACGACCCCGGCTCGCTGCCGTGGCGGCTGGCCGGCTTCACGCTGTCCGTCCTGCTCCTCGCCGCCGCCGAGCTGGTCCTGTGGCCCGATCCGGCCCCGGCGACCTACCGGTCCCGGCTGGCCGGCGCCGTCTCGGCGCTCGCGGGCTGCCTCGACGCGGTCGCCGACTGCTTCTGCGGGCACCCGGAGGCCCACGAGCGGCTGGCCGCGATGCTGCCGGAGGCGGCCGCCGCCGCCGAGGCCCTGCGGCCCTCCCGGCTGCCCCCGACCCAGCGGCCGGCCTCCGCCGGGCGCCGCGACCGGGCGCTCGCGTCCGCGGCGGGCACCGCGCGGCTGCTGCTGGGCCGCGCGGTCGACCTGTCGTTCGCCGAGACCGGCAGCGCCCTCGCGCTGCCGGCCGCGGCGGCCCTGCTGCGCCAGACCGCCTCGTGCGCCGAGGCTGCCGGCGCGTGGCTGCGCGGCGAGGAGGAGGAGATCCCCGACTCCGACCGGATCGCCGCCGCGCTGGTCACCTTCCGTGAGCAGCGCGAGGCCACCGACCCCGACGGCCTGCCCGCCGAGCGCCTGCGGCTCGGCTCGCTCGCGCGGACGCTGGGGGTGTGGACCGCGTCGCTGGTCACGACGATCCGCGTCGCCGCGGGCGCCCCGATCCCGCCCGACACCACCCCGCCGGCCATGCGGCCCGGGCCACTGTGGTTCGCCTACCACAGCACGCCGTGGCTGTGGTGGCACCGCCTGCGCGAGCACCTGACGCCCCGGTCGGTCTACTTCCAGGGCGCGCTGCGCCTGGCGGCCGCCCTGGCCGCGGCCCGGCTGCTGGCCGGGATCCTGGACCTCTCGCACGGCTTCTGGGTGCTGCTCACCATCCTCACGGTGCTGCGCGCGTCCGCCGCCGAGACGCGCTCGGCGCTGCGGCCCGCGATCGTCGGCACCGCGCTGGGCTCGGTCGTGGCGGCCGCCCTGCTCGTCGCCGGCGTCCCGCCGACGGCCTACGCCGTGGCGCTGCCGGTCGTCATGCTCGTCGGCTTCGCCGCCGGCCCGCTGCTGGGGCCCGGCTGGGCCCAGTGCCTGTTCACGCTCGTGATCACGTTCGTGTTCGCGCAGGTCGCCCCGGTGGACTGGCACCTGGCAGAGGCCCGGATCGTCGACGTCCTCCTCGGGGCGGGCATCGGCGTCCTCATCGGCCTGCTGGCCTGGCCCCGCGGCGGGTCGGGCGAGCTGCACCGGGCGTCGTCGGTCTTCCTGGCCGACGGCGCGCAGGTCGTCCGCGAGACGGTCGGCGACGCGCTGGGGGAGCCGACGGGCGGGGCGGCACTCCCGCGGGCCCGCACGGCGGGCCGGCTCGCCGACGCGTCGTTCGCGCTGTACCAGACCGAGCGGCACGGGCCCGGCGCGGTCGACTGGCAGGCGACGCTCGCGGCCGGGCACCACGTCGTGCGCGGTGCCGAGGTGCTCGCCCGCGAGTGCCCCGCCGAGCGGCCGCTGCCGGCGGGTTCGCCGCTGCCCGGCCTCGCCGCGGACGTCGCGGACGGCTTCGAGCGGCTGGCGTCGGCGCTGCGCGGCGGGTTCCGCTCGCCGGTGGCCCCGCCGCCGCGGCGGCCGGCGGTGGACTGGCCGACGACGGGCGGCGCCGACCTCTACCGGCTCGCGGACGTCCGGGTCTGGCTGGAGGGGCTGCGCGACGATCTGGACCGCGTCGCCCGACCACCCGCGGCCGGGGACGAGTCCGACCTGCGGGTGCGCGTCGCGCACCTCGCCGACGGCGCGGCGGGCTGAGCGCCCCTCACGCGGCCGGGTCGGCGACGACCGGGTCGCCGACCCGGATCGTCGCCCCCGGCGTGTCCGGCACGAGGTTCACGCCGAACGGGATCGTCTTCCCGCGCAGGCGGTGGCGGGCCAGCGTCGCGAGCGGCTCCCGGCCGACCTCCGCCGTCCGCGGGTCGACGGTCGTGAGCACGCACCGGCTGCACAGCTTGGCGACGCGGAAGCGCGCGGCGCCGATCGCGACCGTCGCCCAGCCCTCCTCCGCCCACGCCGCCGACCCGGCGACGACGACGTTCGGCCGGAACCGCGTCATGGCCACGGAGAGGTCGGCGACGAGGGCGTCCAGCGCGGCGAGGGACGCCTCCGCGGTCAGCAGCAGCGGGTAGCCGTCGGCGAAGCTCACCCGGTCCTCCGGCCGGGTGTACGCGGGGTCGGTCGGGCGCCGGTCCGGGTCGTCGAGGTGGACGAGCCGGACCGGCTCGCCGAGATAGGCCGAGAGCCAGGCGTGCGCGGCATCGTCGGCCGGCGTCGCGGTGAGCTCGTCGCTCCACACCTGCACGGGGACCAGCGGGCCGCTCCCGGGCACGGCGACGACCAGCGGCTCGCGGCCGGGCGCCCGCAGCACGAGGCCGCCCGCCCCGTCGGGCTCCGGGACCACCAGCAGCATCCGGGGCCGCGTGCGCGCGCTGAGGAACCGGCCGGCCGGGTCGACGACCATCCACCGGCGGTCGCCGGCCAGCCCCCACGGCTCGACCAGGGCGGCGTCGACCGCCTGCCCGCGGCAGGACTTGACCGGGTAGCGGGCGAGGCTGCTGACGTGCACGGCGGGGCGGGCGCTCAGGCCGGGACCACGCGGTCGAGCCACGCCATCAGGTCGCCCTCGACCTCGGGTCGGTTGGTCTCGTTGAAGATCTCGTGGCGGGCGCCGGGGAAGACGGTCAGGGACACGTCGGTCAGCCCGGCCGCGGTCAGCCGGTCGACGAGGGCGTTGACGAGCGCGAGCTGCCCGTTCACCGGGTCGTGCTCGCCGACCATGACGTGCACGGGCAGGCTCGGGCGGATGGCGGCGAGCCGGGCGGGGTCCGCGACCGCCCTGGCGCGGGCGAACATGGCCTTGCCGCCCTCGCTGTCGAGCCCGAAGCCGCAGAGCGGGTCGGCCACGTACGCGTCGACCTGCGCCTCGTCGCGCGAGAGCCAGTCGAAGTCGGTCCGGGCGGGCGTGAACGGCGCGTTGAAGCCCGACAGGTCGATCGGCTCGTCCAGGTTCAGCGCCGGCTCCATGAGGTCGATCGCGGCCGTGCCCGAGAGCACCAGAGCCGTGATGCGGTCGGAGTGGTCCAACACGTACTGCTGCGCCGCGAAGGAGCCCATGCTGTGCCCGAACAGGACCAGCGGCAGCTCCGGGTCGTGCTTGTGGGCCCGCTCGACCAGCACGTCGATGTCGTCGACGAGGCCGTTCCAGCCGGCCACGCCCAGCTGCCCGAGCGCCTCGGGGGAGCCGGCGGTGGCGCCGTGGCCGCGGTGGTCCTGGCCCTGCACGAGGAAGCCAGCCCCGGTCAGCGTCGCCGCGAGGTGCCCGTAGCGCAGCAGGTGCTCGCCCATCCCGTGGGTGAGCTGGACGATGCCCCGCGGGCGGCCCGCAGGCTCCCACCGGTAGGCGGTGACGGTGGTGCCGTCGCGGCCGGTGAACGTGAATCGGGTCGGGGAGGCGGCGGCGGTCATCGGCAACACCTTCGCGTCGGGGCGGTTCCGCCGATCACTGTAACCACGCCGCGCCGCCGGGGCCGCGCCGAGCGCGGCCGTCAGTCGAGGAAGCCCTCCAGGATCGGCAGCAGCAGGTCCGCGCGGCGCGTGATCTCCATGTGGGTCGTGCCGGGCAGGATCGCGAGCTGCGCGCCGGGGATCCGGTCCAGCATGAGCGCCGCGTGCTCGACGGTGACGAAGTCGTGGTCGCCCTGCACGATCAGGGTCGGCGCCGTCATGGCGGCGAGCTCCGCGTCGCTCCAGCCCGCGAGGTCCGCCACCGAGGACGACAGCCGGGCCAGGAACGCCTCGAACTGCTCCGGATGCGGCGAAAGGCGCCGGTAGGCCTCCGCCATCCCGGCGAAGTCCTCCTGGGTCGGCATCCGGGTCGAGGTGGCCATCCGCGCCGGGTCCGACAGGTCGGCGTGCATGCCCTCGGGACGGACCGAGGCGGAGATCGGGACCAGCGAGCGCACCCGCCCGGGGTGGCGCACGCCCAGCTCCAGGGTGACGGCGCCGCCCATGCTGTGCCCGAGCACGTGGGCGCGGTCGACGCCCAGCTCGTCGAGCAGCGCCACGACGTCGGACGCGAGGTGCGCGGGGGTGATCTCGCGGGCGATGTCGGCCGTGCGGCCGTGGCCCTGCTGCTCGACGGCGATCACGCGGTGGCGCTTCGCCAGGGTCGGGACCAGTGCGGCGAAGTTCAGGTCGATGGTCAGCATCCCGCCGTGCAGCAGCACCAACGGCGTCCCCTCCCCGGTGGTCTCGTAGTAGAGGTGCAGCCCGTTGACGTCGGCGTACCCGCTGGTGGTCTCCACGCCGGTCAGACCCCGCGGCTGCCGAAGACTCATCGGTGCGGTGCGTGGCGCTCGCCGCGGGTGCCAGTATGCGGCGTGCCGCGCGCGCTGCCCCTGCTCACGGGAGTCCTCCCGGTCCCGCGGGCCCGGTGGCTGCCCGAGGCGCTGGCCGGCGCGACGCTCGCCTCGCTCGCCGTGCCCGAGGTGCTCGGCTACGCCCGCATCGCCGGCATGCCGGTCGTCACCGGGCTCTACACGTTGCTCCTGCCCGTCGTCGTGTACGGGGTCCTCGGCTCGTCGCGACACCTGGTCGTCGGCGCGGACTCGGCCACCGCGGCGATACTGGCCGCCTGGCTCGCCGGCATGGCCGCACCGGGCAGCGCCCGGTACGTCCAGCTCGCCGGCACCGCCGCGGTCGTCGTCGCGGCGCTGCTCGTCCTCGCGCGCCTGGTCCGGCTGGGGTTCCTGGCCGACTTCCTGTCCCGCACCGTGCTGGTCGGGTTCCTCACCGGCGTCGGCATCCAGGTCGCGATCGGCCAGCTGCCGGACCTACTCGGGGTTCCCGCCGGCGGCGGCTCGGCGCCCGCGGAGCTGGTGCACACGCTGCTGGCGCTCCCGCGCACCCAGCCCGCGACGCTGGCCGTCGGGCTCGCGGTGGTCGCGGTCGTCGCCGCGGGCCGCCTGATCGACGAACGCATCCCGGTCGCGCTGGTCGCCGTCGTCGCCGCGGTGGTGGTGGACGCCGTCGTCGGGCTGTCCCGGTTCGGGGTGGCGCTGCTCGGGCCGGTGCCGGCCGGGCTGCCGCGGCCGGCGCTCCCGGGGCTCGCGCCGGCTGACCTCGCCGCCGCGCTGCCCGCCTCGGCGTCGATGGCGGTGGTGATCCTCGCGCAGAGTGCCGCGACGGCCCGCGCCTACGCGGCGCGGTTCGGCGAGTCCGTCGACACCGACGCCGACCTCGTCGGGCTCGGCGGGGCGAACCTGGCCGCCGCGGTGACCGGGACGTTCGTCGTCAACGGCAGCCCGACGAAGACGCAGATGGTCGTCGGGGCGGGCGGGCGCAGCCAGCTCGCCCCGCTGTGTGCCGTCGCGGTGGTGCTGGCCGTGTGCCTGTTCGCGGCGGGTGCGCTGGCGCACCTGCCGCTCGCCGCGCTGGCCGCGGTCGTGTTCCTGATCGGCGTGGACCTGGTGGACGTCGCCGGGCTGCGGCGGATCTTCGCGGTGCGCCGCGCCGAGTTCTGGGTCGCGCTGCTCACCGCGGCCGCCGTCGTCGGGCTGGGCGTCGAGCAGGGCATCGTCGTCGCGGTGGTCGCGTCCGTCGTCGACCACCTGCGGCACAGCTACGCGCCGCAGAGCGCCCTGCTGGCCAAGTCGCCGGCCGGGCACTGGCGCTCGCTGCCGGTCGTGCCCGGCGGCCGGACCGTGCCCGGCCTCGTCGTCTACCGCTTCGGCAGCGGCCTGTACTTCGCCAACGCCGCCCGGCTGGGCGCCGACGTGCTCGAGCTGACGGCGACCGGCCCCCCGCTGCGCTGGTTCTGCCTGGACGCGGCGGCCCTCGGCGACGTCGACTTCACGGCGTCGACGGTGCTGTCGACGGTCTTCGACCGGCTCCGCCACGCCGGCGTGCGCGTCGTCGTCTCGAGCGCGACCGACGGCGTCCGGGCCGAGCTGCGCCGCTACGGCGTCACACCGGACGGCTGGTACGACACGTCGGGCGAGGCCCTCACCGCGTACGAGGACAGCGCCGGCGCCGGTCGCGGCTGACCCGTCGCGGCGGCGCTGCCACCGGCCTCACGGGGTGGCGGAGCGCACCCGCGCGGCCTCGCGGTGGGCCGCCGCGTTGCGCCGTCCCTGCCGCGACCCGGCCAGCTTCGCCGCGATGTGCTCCGCGACCGTCACCGGTTCGTAGCCCTCGGGGAAGCCGGCCAGCGTCGCGACGACGGCGTCGGCGTTGCCGTCGTGGAACAGCGCCGCAGAGCGGCGGCGCCGGATGCGCCCGTCGACGACCGGTGGCAGGACGCGGTGCAGGGTCGACATCCACTCGTCGCCCGTCAGCCGGGCGGTGAGGTCACCCAGGTTGACCAGCAGTGCGCCCGGCATCGGCGACACGTCGTGCCAGGCCTGGTCCGTGCCGAGCACCTGCAGGCCCGGGACGTCGTCCGCCCACAGCACGGTGACGATCCCGAAGTCGGTGTGCTCGCCCATGCCGACCAGGTCGCCGTCGAGCGTGACGGCGCCCTCCGGCAGCGCGTAGTTGTTCATGCGCAGCACGTCGATCGAGTGGTCGGTCAGCACGTCGAAGAAGCCGGGCGGGACGCCGAGCGCGTCGGCGAAGACGGCGGTCAGCGTGCGGGCGACGCGCCGTGCCTGCGCGAAGTAGGCCAGTACGCGCTCGCCGAACAAGGGCACGTCGGGCCAGTGGTTGTCCGCGTAGTACTCCTGCGGCAGTTCCCGGCCCGGGTAGCCGGCCCGCTCGGCCCCGATGTTGAACGCCTCGAAGAAGTCGTTCATCCGCGAGGCCTGCTCGACGCCAGCGGACAGGCGCAGCGACTCGCTGCGCGGCGGGCTGTAGCCGCGGTTGCCGGTCGCGACCCGGTGGGCCGCCTTGTCGGTCGCCGGCAGGTCGAAGAACGCGTCCATCGCCGCGGCGAGGCCGGCGATCGTGGACGCGGGCACCCCGTGCCCGGTGACCTGGACGAACCCGACCGTGCGGCAGGCGGCGTCCATCCGGCGGGCGACGTCCGCCCGCCGGTCGGCCGGGCCGTCCCCGACGTAGGGGCCGATGTCGACGACGGGAACCGCGAACTCGCCCATGTCTCCTCCGTACGCCGGCGCGGGGGAGCGCCCTAGAGGGCGCTGCCCTGCTGCCACTGGGACCAGCTCAGCTCCCAGTCACCGTAGGTGTCCCAGACCGGCAGCGGGGGACCGCCGGAGTTGGTGATCTCCACCACGTCGCCGATCCCGAAGTGGTCGTAGAACCACTGGGCGTTCTGCGGGCTGAGGTTCACGCAGCCGTGCGAGACGTTCGCGTCGCCCTGCTGGCCGACCGACCACGGGGCCGAGTGCACGAACTCGCCGTCGTTGGAGATCCGCTCGTCCAGCAGGACGGTCTCCTTGTAGTAGCCCGGCTGGCCCTGGCACACCCCGTACGTGCAGGAGTCCATGACGACGCTCGGCGACTTCTCGGAGATCACGTGCGGCCCCGTGTGCGAGGGCGCACCGGGGGAGCCGAGGCTGATCGGCATCGTGTTGACGAGCCGGCCGTTGTCGAAGATCTGCATCTGGTGCATGGAGCCGTCGGCCTTGGCCACCCAGGCGTCGTGGACGTTGACCGTCTCCGAGCGGTCGGTCGCCCCGAACGTCCCCCCGCCGAGGTCGACCCCGTACAGGTCGGTCTTCACCGTGACCGTGCTGTTCGGCTTCCAGTACGTCTGCGGCCGGTAGTGCGCCTCGGTGCTGGACATCCAGAACCAGCTGCCCTGCTGCGGCGGGTTCGCCGTGACCTGCATCGCCCGCTCGGCGGCCGCCTTGTCCGTCACGGCGTGGTCGAACCGCACGACGATCGGCTGGCCAACGCCGACGGCGGCGGCGCCGGGAGCCGGGATGAACGACGGGTATGCCGTCTGCTGCGGCACGAGCGTCGCGACCGAGGCCGACTGCTGGCCCGGCGTCCCGTCGGTGCCGACGGTGTCGACGGCGACGGCGTAGTTCGCGGCGTACGCGAGCGGCTCGGCCGAGGTCCAGGTGGACCCGTCGGCGGCGAGGTTGCCGTGCACGACCGTGCCGGTCTTGGCGTTGGTGACCGTCACGCTCTTCGCCGTACCGTGCGTGACATGCACCACAACAGGTGTGGTGGGGTTCACGGGGCCGGCCGGGGTGACCGAGACGACGGGGCGCACCACCGCCGCGGCCGCCCCGTCGGCTCCGGGGCCGGACGCGGCCGTCCGCATCCCCGGCAGCCGCGATGTCGCCACGACCAGCGCCGACGCCAAGATGATCAATGACAGCAGGCCGAGTGCCGCTGCCGCCCGTCCGCGAGTCCGGCCGGTCAGGCCCGTCATGAAGTACTCCGTCCCCCGACGCGCTCGCCACGCCGTACCCCGATTGTGGACCACGCGGCTGTGGCCGCAGCAGGGCCCCGCCGGTGTCCGGCCCGCACCGGTCCGCACCCTGCGGAGCGGCGGAGGGGGCGGAACCCGGGCGAACCGTGATCCGTTGAGTGGCCCGTGAGCCGCCCCCGCCGGACCGCCCGCGCCGCGCTGACGACCGCCGCACTCGCCACCGCCGCGCTGCGTCCCGACCTGCTGCGGCTCGACGCCCGGTTCCCGGCCGTCACCGTGGCGGCCTTCCGCCCGCACCTGACGGTCGCGGCGGCCGCACTGGCGGCGCTGCTCGCCGGGCCGCGGCGCACGCGACCGTGGGCGGCGGGGCTCGCCGGGGCGGCGCTCGCGGCCGCGCCGACGTGGGTGGGCCGCGCGCTGGTGCGACCGCCCGTCCCGGCCGGCGGCGACGTCGAGCTCACCGTGCTCGCGGCCAACGTGCTCGTCGGCCGGGCCGACACGGCCGCGCTGGCCACCCTGCTCGAGCGGGAACGCCCCGACCTCGTCGCGCTCCCCGAGGCCGGGCCCGACTACCGCGACAAGCTCGAGCCGCTGGTCAGCGGGCTGGGGTACCGGGCATGGGCGTCGACGGTGCGCGGCACGTCCGACGGCGAGGGTGTCGTGCTGCTG
This sequence comes from uncultured Actinomycetota bacterium, assembly GCA_963728105.1. GTDB lineage: Bacteria > Actinomycetota > Actinomycetes > Mycobacteriales > Pseudonocardiaceae > Pseudonocardia. Next base: position 172,568 of record CAVSJZ010000091.1, read on the forward strand.
GCCGCCGCCCGCGTCGGCGACGTCACGGTGACCAGCGGACCGCAGCTGCGCCACCGCTACCTGCGGGCCACGGGCGGCCTGCTCGGCGAGCGGTGCTTCTTCGCCGTGCATCCCGAGGCCCCGATGGGCCGGGAGCGGACCGCGTTCTGGCGGGCCGACCTGGCCCAGATCGGGCGCTGGTGCCGCGAGGAGCCGGCCCCGGTCGTGGCGGGCGACCTCAACGCGACGCTCGACCACTCCGCGCTGCGGGCCGCGCTCGGCGGCTGCCGCAGCGCCGTCGACGGCCTCGGCCACGGACTCACCGGCACCTTCCCCTCGACCGCTCCGGCCGCGCTCGGCCTGCAGATCGACCACGTACTGGTCCCGGCCGCCGCCCGGGTCAGGGCCCTGCGGATCCTCGAGATCCCCGGCAGCGACCACCGGGCGGTGCTGGCCGCGCTGGCGCTGCCCCGCCCGGCACCCCGGTGATCCCTCGGGTGCGCAGGTAGTTTCGGTGCGTGCGCGCGCTACGTGAGCCCCTGCGGCTGGTCGGGCTGCTGGCCGCCGCCTGCCTCGCCGCCGGGGTCGCCATGGCCGGCGCGCTGGCGCCGGCCGTCGTCGGGATCGGGGTGCTGTCGAACCAGGTCAACGACAACGTGGCACAGGTCGCCTCCCAGACCGACAGCAGCGTGCTGACGAAGGCCGAGATGCCGCTCGTCACGACGGTCCTGGACCGCACGGGCGCGCCGATCGCCGCGCTCTACGCGCAGTACCGGCTGCCGGTGAGCGCGTCCGGCATCGCGCCGACGATGAAGGCGGCGATCATCGCGATCGAGGACCGCCGGTTCTACGACGAGTCGGGCATCGACCCGCGGGCCGTGCTGCGCGCCGCGGTCAACAACACCTCCGGCGGCAGCACCCAGGGCGCGTCCACGATCACCCAGCAGTACGTGAAGAACCTCATGATCAACGTCGTGGACCGGACGGACCCCGCCGCCCAGCGCGCCGACCGCGCCGACACGTTCGCGCGCAAGGTCCGCGAGGCCGAGCTGGCGCTGCAGATCGGCCACAACGTGCCCAAGGACCGGATCCTCGCCGACTACCTCAACGTCGTGGAGTTCTCCGGCCGGGTCTACGGCGTGGCCGCCGCGGCACACGCCTACTTCGGCACGACGGCGGACAAGCTGTCCGTGGCCCAGGCCGCCCTGCTCGCCGGCATGGTCAACAACCCGACGCTCTACAACCCCTACGCCCACCCGCAGCAGGCGACCGACCGGCGCGACACCGTGATCGACGCGATGGTGGCGAACGCGTCGCTGTCCGCGGCCGACGCCGCCAAGGCCAAGGCCGAGCCGCTCGGCGTCGTCCCGGACGGCCCGGCCGTGCCCGGCAGCACCTGCATGGCCGCGGCGCCCGAGGCCGGGTTCTTCTGCGACTACGCCGTCCACTACCTGGAACAGGCCGGGTTCACCGCCGACCAGCTCTCGACCGGCGGGTACACCATCGCGACGACCATGGACCCCGTGGCGAGCAGGACGATCAAGTCTGCGGTCGAGGCGAACGTGCCGACCGCGCAGGACGGCGTCGCCAACCCGTTCGCACTCGTCGGGTCCGGGCACGACGGCCACCAGGTGCTCGCCATGGTCGCGAACCGCAACCTCGGCACCGACCTGGCCGCGGGCGACCGGTCGACGAACATCGTGGCCGACCCGAGCAACGTCTTCGGCGCCGGCTCGTCGTTCAAGATCTTCACGACGGCCGCCGCACTCGAACGGGGCACCGTCGGCTTCGACAGCAAGCTGCCCAACCCCGGCAAGCAGTGCTTCGCCGGGCCGGAGGCCGGGCGGCGGACCAAGTGCTACCCGGTGGCCAACGACGGGGTCGGCTACCCCGACCCGATCAGCCTCCAGGACGCGCTGGCGACCTCACCCAACGTCGCGTTCGTGGCGCTGGAGATCAAGACCGGGGTGCCGCCGGTGGTCCAGATGGCCGAGCGGCTCGGCCTGCGGGCGACGATGGCGTCCAACGACGCAGGCGGCACCCCGATCACCGACCCGGCCGACCCGCTGTCGCGGAACCCGCAGTACAACCAGCCGCAGTCGGCGTACTTCGGCGGCGGCCTGCTGTCGTTCACCCTGGGCGACAGCCCCGTCAGCCCGCTGGAGATGGCCAACGTCTCGGCCACGGTCCTGTCCGACGGCGTGTGGTGCCCGCCGAACCCGATCCTGAAGGTCACCGACCGCGCGGGCCGGGCGGTCACGGTGCCGCAACAGCCGTGCGAGCAGGTCGTCGCGCCGGGGCTGGCCCACACCCTGGCCGCGGGCCTGTCAGCGGACACCACGAAGGGCACCTCGGCCGTGGCGGCCCACAACGCCGGCTGGCACCGGCCCGACATCGGCAAGACCGGGACCACCAACGAGAGCGAGTCGGTCGCGTTCATCGGCGGCGTGAACGGCTACGGCGCCGCGTCCATGGTCTTCGCCGACGGTTCACACCCGCGGGAGGTCTGCCCTGGGCGGCCCGTGCACCTGGGGAACTGCGGCGCAGGCGCGTTCGGCGGCACCGTGGCGGCGCCGCCGTACTTCACGGCGATGAGCAGCCTGCTCGCCGGCCAGCCGGACGTCCCGATCCCCGGCCCCGACCCCGCGTACCAGAAGGAGGGGGACCGCCCGCCGGTCGTGCCCTACGTCGTGGGGCAGCCGGGCGGCACGGCGGGGCCCGCCGTCCAGGACGCGGGCTACCCGGTCACCGTCACGCCGATCCCGTCCGCACAGCCCGCCGGGGTCGTGGTCGGGCAGAGCCCGCAGGGCAACCTGGCGCACGGCGAGACCGTCACGCTCTACACGAGCACGGGCCACACCCCGTGAGCGCGGGCCGCACCGACCTCACCCTGCCGACGGCCGACGACGTCGCGGCCGCCGCGGGCCGCATCGCCGGCCGGGTCCACCGGACCCCCGTCGTCACCTCGTCGCGCCTGGACGCCGAGCTGGGCCTGCACGCGTACCTCAAGGCCGAGAACCTGCAGCGCACCGGCTCCTTCAAGATCCGGGGCGCGCTGTCGGCCCTCACCCGGTTCTCTGCGGAGCAGCGCCGGGCGGGCGTGGTGACCTACTCCTCGGGCAACCACGCGCAGGCGATCGCCCTCGCGGCGCGCCTGCTCGGCGTGCCGGCCGTGATCGTCATGCCGCACGACGCGCCGGCGGCGAAGGCCGCCGCGACGGCGGGGTACGGCGCGCAGATCGTCCGCTACGACCGCTACGCGCAGGACCGGGAGGAGATCGGCCGGAGGCTCGCGGCCGAGCGCGGCCTGACCCTCGTCCCGCCCTACGACCACCCCGACGTCATCGCCGGGCAGGGCACGGCAGCCGCGGAGCTGTTCGCCGACGTCGGCCCGCTCGACGCCCTGTTCGTGCCGCTGGGCGGGGGCGGGCTGCTGGCCGGCACGCTCCTCGCGGCCGAGCGGGCCGCGCCGGACTGCCGTGTCCACGGCGTCGAGCCGGCCGCTGGCGACGACGGGCGGCGGTCGCTGGAAGCGGGGGAGATCGTCACCATCCCGACGCCGGTCACGCTCGCCGACGGCGCGGCGACCCGGTTCCTCGGCGAGCACACCTTCCCGGTCATCCGCCGGCGGGTCGCGGGCATCGCCACGGCGACCGACGCCGAGCTCGTCGGCGGGATGCGGGACTGCGCCGCCACCCTCAAGCTCGTGGTCGAGCCGACGGGCTGCCTCGGGCTGGCCGGCCTGCGCGCCGCCGCGCCCCAGCTCGCGGGCCTGCGCGTCGGGGTGGTCCTGACCGGAGGCAACGTCGACCTGGACCGGTACGCGGCCCTGATCGGCGGGGGCGTACAAACGGGATCGTGAACGACACCATCCAGGCCGGCACGACGACGATCACCGGGCACGGCGGCGACGAGATCGAGGCCTACCTCGCGAGCCCCGTGGAAGGCGGCCCGCGCGGTGGCGTCGTCGTGATCCACCACCTGCCCGGGTACGACGCGTCGACCAAGGAGGTGGTCCGCAGGCTCGCGGTCGAGGGATATGCGGCGCTATGCCCGAACCTGTACTCGCGCGACGCGCCGGGCGCCAGCCCCGACGACGCCGCCGCGCACGTGCGCGCGCAGGGCGGCGTGCCCGACGAGCGGCTGGTCGGCGACGTGGAGGGGGCCGCGGCGCACCTGCGGGCGCTGCCCGCGAGCAACGGCAGGATCGGCGTGATCGGCTTCTGCTCCGGCGGCCGGCAGAGCGTGCTCGCGGCCTGCGCACTGCCGCTCGACGCCGCCGTGGACTGCTACGGCGCGTTCGTGATGACCATGCCGCCCGCGGAGTTCCCGCTGGCCGTGACGGCCCTGACCGACCGGCTGCCCGGGCTGTCGTGCCCGCTGCTCGGCCTGTTCGGGGCCGAGGACCGGTTCCCGGCCCCGGACGAGGTCGCGGCGTTCTCTGCCGAGCTCGACAGGCTCGGCAAGCCGCACGAGTTCCACTCCTACGACGGCGCCGGCCATGCCTTCTTCTCCGTCGACCGGCCCGCCTACCGGCCGGAGGCCGCCGTCGACGGTTGGGCGCGGATCCTCGCCTTCTACGGCGCGCACCTGGCGGGCTGACCCGTGTGCACCTACCTCACCGAGACCGTCACCGTCGAGGGCAGCGGCAAGGGGACCACGGGCTGGTTCCCGGTGACGCTGGCCAGCGCGTACGTCGACCACCCCGTGCACGCGCCCTACGGGCACACCGTCAACATCGACTTCCTCAACCCCGGCAAGGGCCCGTCGTCGCGGGTGGCCGTCGAGCTGACGGAGGAGGCGGCGATGGCGCTCGTCGGCGCGATCACGCGTGCGCTCGCGGCGGCCCCGCCGGGGATCGCATCGCGGGATCAGTGAGGAAGCTCCACATCAGGCCGGCCATCGTGGGCGGCCAGCCGTGGCCGGCGAACGGGTAGACGACGAGCCGGACCCCCTTGGTGCAGCCGGTCCAGGTGGAGATGGTGGCCGCGGCCGTGCGGGTCGTCGTGGTGGGGCCGGGGCAACCGTCCCGCGCGGCGAACCCGGCGGCGGCGGTGCGGACGGCCATCGTCGGCGGATGCGAGGTCCTGGCGCCGGTGAAGGGCAGGATCGCGTCCCGCACGCCCGCGGCGAGCAGGACGGGCACCGGCGGGGCCGACGGGCAGGGTGAGAGCGGGACCGCGCCGTAGGTCGCGATGCCGGCGTAGTGCCCGGGGTCGTCGCAGGCCACGGCGTAGGCCAGCTTGCCGCCGTTGCTGTAGCCGACGAGGAAGATCTGGTCCGGGTCCACGGGCAGCTGCGACGCCGCCTGGGACACCACGGCGGCGACGAAGGCGACGTCGGGGACGTTGCGCTTGGCCGCCGTCCCGCAGCAGCCGTTGCCGGCGTTCCAGGACCGCCCGATCCCGTCGGGGTAGACGAGCACGGCGTGCCCCTGGCGCGCCTGGGGCAGGAAGCCGGTCGTCCGCACCGCCGTCCAGGAACCCTCGCCGCGACCGGCCAGCACGACCACCATCGGCAGCCGGGCCCCCGGCGTGGCGGTGGTCGGGACGAACGCCCGCCAGGTGCGCGCGACACCCCCGACCTCGACGGTGTGGTCCGTCACACTCGCGCCCACGAGGTCGGGTGGGGTGTTGGGGACCCTGATCCCCAGCGCGGAGACCGGCGGCTCGGTCGCCTCGGGCGGCCGGCTCGGGACGACCAGGACGACCACGGCGATCGTGACGACACCGAGGAACAAGGCGGGCAGGACGAACGTCCACCAGGACCGCTGCCGCACGGGTCCTAGTATGCGCCCCCGTGGTCGATTGGCCTTCCATGAGGCACGCATAGGACTCTCATGGGAATTCCACAGGTTCCTGGTCCACCCTTTCCTCACATGGCTCCCGGATTGCGTTCGCTGTTCGAGGCCCGCGCGGAGGAGGACCCGTCGCGATGGGTGTTCGGCGACGCCCGCAGCACGCGCCTCGTCGACCGGCAGGCCCTCGCCGCCGCCGCCGACGCCTGGGCCGGCGCCCTCGACGCCTGGGGAGTCCCCGAGGGCGCCCGGGTCCTCGTCGACGTGCAGGACCCGTTGCTCTTCGCCGTCGCCCACCTGTCGGTGGTCGCGGCCGGGCGCTACTCCGCCCCGATCGACCCGAACGCGCCGGCGGCCGAGGCGGAGCGGGCGCGCACGGCGCTGTCCGTCGCCCTCGCCGTGACCGACCGGGCCGGACGCCCCGGCCTGCGCCTCGACCGGGTCACCGGCGCCCCGCCGCCCCCGCTCGGTCCCGGCGCCCCCGCCGCCCGCCTCGCCGGTGAGGGCCGCAGCGGCGGCGTCGTCCTGCTGACCTCCGGCTCGACCGGCCGCCCCAAGGCCGTCGAGCTCTCCGAGGCCCAGCTGCTCCACGTCGCCCGCGCCGTCGCCGACCACCACCGACTCACCCCCGCCGACCGCGGCTACTGCCCCCTGCCGCTGTTCCACGTCAACGCCCAGGTGGTCGGCCTGCTGGCCGTCCTCGTTAGCGGCGGGCAGCTGGTGCTCGACCGCCGCTTCCGGCGGACCGGATTCTGGGACCTGCTGCTCGAGCGGGACGTCACCTGGGTCAACGCCGTCCCGGCGATCATCACGATCCTCGCCCACGACCCGGCGCCGGCCCTGCCGGGACCCGCGTTGCGGTTCGTGCGCTCCGCGTCGGCCCCGCTGCCCGGGCCGGTGCGTGACCTGTTCGTCGCGCGCACGGGCCTGCCCGTCGTCGAGAGCTACGGCATGACGGAGGCGGCCAGCCAGATCACCGCGACACCGCTGGGTGAGCCGCACCGGCCCGGGTCGGCCGGCCGGCCCGTCGGCGTCGAGCTGCGGATCGCCGGCGAGGACGGGCGGGCCCTGCCCGCCGGGGCCGTCGGCCGGGTGCGCATCCGCGGCGCCGGGGTCATCCGCGGCTACGCGGGCGGGGCGGCCGCCGACCGGTTCGACGCCGACGGCTGGCTCGACACCGCCGACCTCGGGCGGCTCGACGCGGACGGCTGGCTGTACCTCGTCGGGCGGGCCGACGACGTCGTGAACCGGGGCGGCGAGCTCGTGCATCCGCGCGAGGTCGAGGAGGTGCTGCTCGCCGACCCGGACGTGCGCGAGGCGGTCGTCGTCGGCCGCGGCGACGCCGTGCTCGGCGCGGTCCCGGTCGCGCTGGTCCGGCCGGTGGACGACGCGGGCCCGGGCCTGGTGGACCGGCTCGCGGACCGCTGCTCCGGCCAGCTGGCGGCCTACAAGCGCCCGGCCGAGATCCGGCTCGTCGACGGCTTCCCGGTCGGTCCGACCGGGAAGGTGCGCCGGGCCGCGGTGCGCGCCGAGCTGGCTCCCGGTCCGGCCGTGGGGGTCCGGGCGTGACGGTCCCGGCCGCGCCGCCCGACACGGGCCCCGTACCGGTCGCCCAGCCGCCCGCCCGCCCGCGGGCCCGGACCGTCCACGTCCCGTCCGCCGACGTGGTGCGCGTGCTGACCTTCGCCTGCGTCATCGCCGTCCACACGCTGTCGACGACCCAGCCGCTCGACGACTTCACCTCCGACGCGATGGTCATGCTCCTGCACTTCACGCGCGAGGCCTTCTTCGTCCTCACGGCGTTCGTGCTGGTGCACGTCAACCGCAAGCGGGCGCCGCGGGTCGGGCCGTTGTGGCGGCGGCGGTTCCTGCTGGTCGGGGTGCCCTACGTCGTGTGGACCGTCCTGTACACGGCCCTGCAGCAGGTCCCGACGCCGCTGCCGCCGGCAGCGCTCGCCGAGTCGCTCTGGCTCAACCTGCTGACCGGCGTGGGCTGGTACCACCTGTACTTCCTGCTCGTCTCGATGCAGTTCTACCTGCTCTTCCCGCTGTTCCGGCGGCTGCTCGAGGCCACCCGCGGGCACCACCGGTGGGTCCTGCTCGCGGCGCTGGCCGCGCAGGTGCTCGTCGACCTGTGGATCCACGACCCCACGCCGCAGGGGTGGAAGGCCGACCTGCTGCCCTACGCGGGCTCGTTCGTCGGGGCCTACCCGTTCTTCCTGGTGCTCGGCGGCGTCGCCGCGATGCACCGGGAGCCCGTGCTCGAGGCGCTGCGCCGCCACCCCGTCGCGCTCGGCGCCGTGATCGCGCTGACGGGCGCGGCCGCCGAGGGTTGGTACCTGCTGTCCGTCGCCACGGGCGCGAACCCGATGTTCGCCAGCGACGTCTTCCAGCCCGTCATGATCCCCTGGGTGGTCGCGGTGGTGGCCGGCTTCGCCCTGCTGGGCCTGTGGTGGGCGCGCGGCGACCGCTCACCGCGCTGGGTCACCTGGGCCTCGGAGCGCTCCTTCGGCGTGTTCCTGGTCCATCCCGTCTTCCTCTTCGCCATGACGGGCGGCTGGTTCTTCCTGACCGGCTCGCCCGGGTTCTACGCCGACCTGCCGGCACCGCTGCCGACGATCGCCGTCTACCTCACCGCGGTCGCGCTCTCGCTCGCCGTGGTCGAGGTGTTCCGCCGCACACCGCTGCGGCTCCCGCTGACCGGCAAACCGAGCGACAGGAGCACACGATGATCGACACGAGGCTCGCGCTGCCCGCCCGCCAGCCCGCCCCGCGCACCAGCGGGCTGACCATGGTGATCGACCCCGGCCTGTTCACGGGCCAGTTCACCGACGCGGTCGAGAGCGTGGGCGAGTACATCGACATGGTCAAGTTCGGCTGGTGTACCGCGCTGGTGACGCGCGACGTCAAGCGCAAGATCGACGTCCTGCGCGAGGCCGGCATCGGCTTCTACTTCGGCGGGACGCTGTTCGAGCGCTTCGCGATGGACGGGCTGGTGCCCGACTTCGCCGAGCTGTGCCACGGCTTCGGCGCGACGCACGTCGAGGTCTCCAACGGCACGATCGGCATGGGCAACGCGGAGAAGGCGCGCTGGGTGGCGCGGCTGGCGCAGGAGTTCACCGTCGTCAGCGAGGTCGGCTTCAAGGACCAGGGCCGCGCCGCCGACATGGAGTCGCGGGAGTGGGTCGACGCCATCGCAGAGGACCTCGCCGCCGGCGCCGCCATGGTGACGACCGAGGCCAGGGAGAGCGGGCGCAGCGGCCTGTGCACGGCCGCCGGGACGCCCCGCGGCGACGTCGTCGAGGACGTGCTGGGCAGCGGCGTCGACGCCGACCGGCTGCTGTTCGAGGCCCCGACGAAGGACCTGCAGGTGTACTTCGTCAAGCGGCTCGGCCCGTCGGCGAACCTCGGCAACGTCGCGGCCGCCGACGTCATCGCGCTGGAGACCCTGCGGCTCGGCCTGCGCTCGGACACGCTCCTGGAGGTGCCCAGCGGGTGGAGGTCCCGTGGGTGGAGGTCCCGTGGGTGGAGGTCCCGTGGGTGGAGGTCCCGTGGGTGGAGGTCACTGACATGCGCGACACCCACGACGTCTTCCACCTGGCGATCCCCGTCGCCGACCTGGACGCGGCGCAGGAGTTCTACGTCGGCGGCCTCGGCTGCAAGCTCGCCCGGCGCTACGACGACCGCATCACGCTGGACTTCTTCGGCGACCAGCTCGTCTGCCACCTCTCGGAGGAGATCGAAGCGGAGCCGGAGCTCTACCCGCGCCACTTCGGCGTCACCTTCCGCCACCGCGACGACTGGGACCGGCTCGTGCGCCTGGCCCGCACCCGAGGGCTGAAGTTCTTCGCCGAGCCGTTCGAGCGCTTCGCGGGGCGCGTCGAGGAGCACCGCTCGTTCGTGCTCATGGACCCCAGCCACAACCTGCTGGAGTTCAAGCACTACGACGATCCGCGGATGATGTACTGAGATGGCCCGGTTACCGGAGCGCCGCCGGTGAGCCTCGTCGCGGTCCGGCACGCCGAGACGGCGTGGAACCGGAAGAAGCTGTTCATGGGCACGCTGGACGTGCCCCTCGCGCCCGGCGCGCTGGACCGGCTGCCCCCGGCCATCAAGGCCGACGTGGTCGTCTGCTCGCCGCTGACGCGCGCGCGGGCGACGGCGGCCGCGCTGTTCCCCGGCCGGGAGATCGTGTGCGACGTGCGCCTGCGCGAGCGGCACATGGGGGAGTGGGAGGGCCGCTCGAAGGCCGACGTGCGGGCCCGGCACCCGGAGCTCTTCCCCGGCGGGCACCTCGACGTGCGGATCACGCCGCCCAGCGGCGAGTCGCTCGCGGCGCTGCTCGCCAGGGTCCGGTCGTTCCTCGCCGAGCTCCAGCCGGCGGACGGCAGCGGCCCGTCGGTCGTCGCCGTCACCCACAACGGCTGGATCCGGGCCGCGCAGCACGTGCTGGGCACGGCGGCGCTGGACCGGTTCCACGCCGAGCCCGCCCTGCACCTGCTGCCCCAGCCCCTGCTGTAACGGGGCTGCGACGCGTCAGGGGACGAGCTGGTAGCCGGCCTCCTCGACAGCGCCCCGGACCTGCCCGGCGTCGAGCGGGCCCTCGCTCGTGACGGTCACCTCGCCGCTGGGCAGGTCGACGGCGACGGCCGAGACGCCGTCCAGCTCGCTGAGCTCCTCGGTGACCGACGCGACACAGTGTTCGCAGGTCATGCCGCTGACGGTGTACGTCGTCGTGCTCATGCCGCTCACCGTACTCCTACCCGGGAGGGGTATTGCCCGGCACGCTGGCCCATGCCGCCCGCCGCACGGGAGCGCGCCCTGGGCGCCGGTCCCGTGGTGGACCGGCGCGGCAGCCCGGTAGCGTGACCGAGACCGTGTTGTGACGAGGCGGCGTCGCGACGAAGGCGGCGCGCGAGAGGAACCGACGGGTGGCCGACAGGACGTTCGCGACGGAAGGTGACGCGACGACCGCCGGCCGTTCGCATGCCACCGCGGGCCGCAACGGTCACCCTGGTGTCCCGGCCGGCGGTCCGGGACCCGGCCGCGACACGGGGCTCGATGCCGGTCTCGACACCGGCCTCGACACGGCGGCACCGATCCTGCGGCGGCTGCGGCGGCGCGTCGACCGCAACGCCCGGCTGCTCGACCGCATCCGCGCCGATCCGCTCGCCTCCGCCCCTCCCGGGCTGGCGGAGCTGCTCGACACCGCGCGCCGGATGCGGCACGACACCGAGAGCCTCCTGATGCTCGCCGGCGAGCCGGCCGGGCCGGCGCCGGACGGGGACCGCCCGCTCGCCGACCTCCTCGACGACGCGGTCGAGGCCACCGACGAACCCCTGCGCGTCGACGTGCGCGGCGGCCCGACCGCGACCGTCGCCCCGGCAGCGGCCGCCGAGCTGCTGCAGCTCGTCGCCGAGGTGGTGGACCACGTCACCGCCGTGCACCCGGGCGGCCGCGTCACCGTGGCGAGCCGGGCCGACACGCCGGGCGGGGTCGTGATCGAGGTCAGCGCGGAGGGTCCCCGGCTCGACCCGGACGCGCGCGGCATGGCCGTGGCGGAGCGCCTGGCCCGGCGGGCGCGCAGCGGCATCGTCCTGCGCAGCGCGCCCGCGGCGACCGGCTTCGTCAGCCGCGGTCCGGTGGCGAGCGTGCACTGCCCCGACGGCGTCGTCACGCTGGAGGAGCACTCCTACGCGCCGCTGCGCGACGACGAGCCGGGCACCGGCCCGACCGGCTCCCCCCGGCTCGGTCCGCTCGGATCGCCGCCGTCGCCGCCCGCCCCGCGGCCCCCCTCGCCGGCCGACCGGGGTCCCCAGGAGACGGGGCCGTACGCGGTCGGCTCCTTCCGCACCGGTCCGACGGGGTCGGGCGCCTACGAGACGGGCGCGTTCGACATGGGGCCGTGGGAGACGGGATCCCCCGAGACGGGGCCCTACCAGAGCCCGCCGGCGCGGCCCTCCCCGTACGAGACCGGGCCGTACGCGGCACGGTTCGAGGACCCCGGGTACGACGGCCTGGCCGGGCGCAACCGGTCGGCCGCCCCGCGTGGCGGCAGCGTCTTCGACCGTTCCGAGGCGTCCGAACCGGGGCCCGACCTGTTCGGCGGCCCGGACCGGTCGCCGCTCGCTCCCGACCCGCCGGCCCGTGCGCCGCGCAACGGCGGGTGGCCCGTGGACCCCGGCCACCGCCCGTCGGCCTTCGACGACCTCGGCGACCGGCCGGTCAGCCGCGTGCTGGACGCCTTCGGGTCCTCCGCACCGCGCGGGCAGCTCGACCGGCCGGCGGACCGGCCGACACCGACACCCCGCAACGGCAGTGGCAACGGCAACGGCAGGCGGCGGTGGCGGTGGCAACGGCAGCGGCAGTGGCAACGGCAGCGGCAGTGGCAGCGGCAACGGCCGCCGCCCCGTCGACGAGCTGTTCGGCCCCCTCGTCGACCTCGGGCCGCTGGGGGACGAGCCGATCAACACGCCGATCTTCGAGGCCATCGCGTCCGCCTGGTTCCGCGAGGAGGCGCCGGACGCCCCGCGGCACGAGCAGCCGACGAACTGGGAGACGCCGAGCGACTCCGAGTGGCGCGCGGCCGCCGAGCGGGTCGCGGAGTCGGAGCCGCCCCCGCTGACGGCGCAGGGCCTGCCCCGGCGACGCCCCGGCGGCCGGCTCGTCGCGCCGCGCCTTCCCGACCCGGTGCCGGTCGAACAACCCGAGCGGGTGCCCGACCGCGTCCGCGAGCGGTTGGCCGGTTACCAGCGCGGCCTGCGCCAGGGCCGCCACCGCGCGGAGCCGTCCGAGCCGTCCGACCCCGGCGATCCCGCGGCGTGGTAGCGCCGGTCAGGTCAGGCGGCGCAGCAGCCGCGCGTACTGCCGGGCGGTGAGGTCGGGCAGGTAGCAGCGGCCGACCGCGAGCCCGATGGCGGGCAGCGCGACCGGGTCGGGGTAGGTCAGGTACAGCGGCTCGTACCGGGGCTGGAACTTCGCCTTGAACGCGAGCAGCGACCGGAACCCGTAGACCGGTTCGAGCGCGGACCCGACCTGCTCGAGCACCCGTTCCAGGCGCGTAGGGACCTCCTCGGCGCGCCGGTCGGCCTGGGCCAGCGGCGCACCGGAGAGGGACACGAACGCGTAGCCCTCCGCTCGCAGGTCGCGCGCCGCCGAGGCGATGAGGAACTCCATCACGCCGCGCGGCCCGCCGTCCCCCCGCACCGGGGTGCGGCGGCGCATGAAGTCCAGCGTCCAGCCGCGGATCTCGCCGTCGCGGTACACCGGCAGCCAGCTCGTCACGCCGAGGACCTTCCGCTGCGCGTCGACGGCCGCCAGGCAGCGCACGGCGGGGTCGGCGAGCTCGTCGAGGCCGCCCAGGGTGAACCCCATCTCCGGCAGGCCCTTCTCGGCGACCCACTCCTCGCTGATCGAGCGGATCTGGTCGCGCAGTGCGATCGAGGCGGTCGGCCAGCGGAGCCACTCGGCCACGACGCCGCTGCGGGCGGCCGTGTTGAGCGCGGTCCGCACGTCCTGCCAGCGACGCCCGGTGAACTCCAGCCCGGGCAGCTCCAGGACGGTCTCCTCGGCGATCTGCACCGCGTCCCAGCCGAGCTCCGTCGCCGCGTCGCGGGTGGCCGCCGTCACGCTGTAGAGGGCCGGTGTCACGCCCTCCTCACGGCAGAACGCGGCGAAGCCGGCGATCGCCTCGGCCCGGTCGGCGCGCGCACCGATCGGGTCGGCGGCGGTGACGGCGACCGAACCCGCGACCCGGTACGCGACGGCAGCCCGACCGGACGGGGCGAACCAGTACCGGTTGCCCTCCCACGTGGTCAGCCACCCGAGGTCGCTGCCCCCGCGCTCGACCAGCAGCGCGCGCGCCCGCTGCGCGTCGGGGCCGGGGCCCTCCAGGCGGCTGCGGATGAACGCGATCAGCAGGCCGCCCGCCACGACGAGCCAGAACACGACGCCGGTCCACTCGAACAGGACGGTCGCGACCGGGCCGTCGGGCAGGAACGCCGGGTCGACGAGGCCGAGGTAGCCCGGCGGCAGGAACCGGCGGGGCAGCTCCGCCAGCAGGGCCTCGATCGTCACGGGCTGGTCGAACCCGCCGTGCAGTGCAGCGCCGCCCCCGACGAAGGCCGCCGAGACGACCGCGAGCGTCAGGCCGCAGGCGAGCAGCAGCCGCCGGTAGGTGCCGGGCGGGGCGGTGACGGCGAACCGGGCCCTGGCCAGCACGAGCAGCGCGGCGAGCGCGAGCGGGACGGCCGGCGGCAGCAGCAGCGCCAGCACCGGGCGCACGGCCGGGGCGGGACCGACGATGCCGTCCAGCAGCAGCTGCTGGTCCGGCCGGGTCAGCACGTCGACGGCCAGGAGGACGCCGAGCGTGCCCAGCAGCAGGTTGAGGCCCACGCCGACCCAGCAGGCCGCCCGCCGCCCGCGGCGCAGCCCCTCGGCCGTTACCAGCAGCAGCAGCGCCGGAACGGTCGACGCGATCGCCGGGGCCGGGCCGGTGAGCCGCAGGTGCGCCAGACCCGCGTGGCACTGGCCCAGCCGGCCCGGGGCCGCGGCCGACCCGCACAGCTGCGCGACGACGGCCGGGTCCGGCCGCGGTGAGAGGACGACGAAGCGCAGCAGCGCCAGCGGACCCCACGGCTCCGCGGCCACCGTGGCCGCGATGGGCCCGATCGCCGAGGCCGCGACGGCGAGCGCGACCAGGGCCCGGACCTCCGAGCGCGACGGGCGCCCGCGCGGGCGCAGGTGCGGTGCCCGCCCGGCGAGCGGCGGCCCGGCGACGAGCCCGACCAGCGCGGACGCGAGCAGCACCAGTGAGCCGAGCGTGCCCGTGTAGCCGACGAGCAGCACGGCGCCGACCAGCACGACCAGGCGCAGCCTGCGCCGCCACCGGGACGCGAGCACGGCGCTCGCGGCGAGCGCCAGCCCGGCCGCGCCCGGCATCCCGCCCAGCGTGACGCGGCCGGCGAGGACGCTCGTCCACGCGCCGCCGAGCGCGGTCCCCCCGGCGACGAACGCGACGGCCAGCAGCGTGCCCGCGACGTGGGTCCCGACGAGCACGGCGAGCGTCCGCGCCGCGCCGAGCCGCGGCTCGGCGGCGATCCCGATGCCCACGACGACGAGCGAGGTCAGGACGTAGTCGATGGGCCCGCCCCACCACAGGAGCGAGGACAGGGGTGTCCACCAGCGCCCCGCGAGCAGCGGGCCGATGCCCGTCGCGACCTGGGCGATCACCGGGCTGCGGCGCGCGTCCTCGGTCATCCCGGCGGCCAGGCCCACCACCCAGGCGACGGCGACGAGCCCGACCAGCGCGGGCGACCGGGCGGCGCAGCGGCCCAGCATCCGCAGCGCGACCGAGGCGGGTGCGCGGCGCTCGCCCTCTGGCGGGCGGGTCGTCGGCGCCGCGGACACGCCCCGATCATCCGCGACGGCGGCCCGCCGCGGGAGCCCGGGGGCCGGATCGCGACGGCGGCCGTGGGCCGTCCGGACGCGGGCGCGGTGGGCCGTCCGCGCATCCGCCGCGTGTCGACGGCGTGTCGGCGCACCGCCCGTCCCGGCCGCGCGGGGCCGTGCCACGGTGTGCCCGTGCGCGGGACGGACCGGCTCGAGGACCTGGCGGCCTGGCTCGTCGTGGTGCTGGCCGGCGGAGTGCTGGCGCTCGCCGTCGTCGTCGGCGCCCGCACCGCGGACGCCCTCCCCGAAGCCCGGCCCGCGGGCGCCGCCGTCGCCGCGTGGGCGTGGGGCGGGGCGGTCGGGCTGGCCGGCTGGGCCGTGCTGGGCCTCGGCTGGCTGTGCCTGCAGGCCGTCACCGACCGCCGCAACACCCGCTGCTGGGAGCGGGACTGGGAGCGGGTCGAGCCGCTCTGGAGCGGCAGGCACTGACCCGCGCCGCCGGCGCGGCCGGTGGCTGCGGCGTGGCCCACACTGGCGGCATGACCACGGAGAGCGGACCGCGACCGACCCGCGCGGCACTGGTGGGCAGCGCCATCTCCGCGGCGTTCGGAGCCATGTGGGCCGCGTGGGGCGCGGGTGGCCTGCCCGCCGGCAGGCTGGCCGTGACCGTCGTCGGGATCGCGCTGGGCGCGGCCGTCGTCGCCGCCGCGGTCGCCGTCAGGGGCCGGGTGCCGTCCGCCCGCGGCGTGCCCGCCGACCAGGGCGGTTCGTTCTTCTCCGCCCGCGGCTACCGCATCACCGTCGTCCTGGAGGTCGTGGCGATCGTGGCCGGCAACGCGGCGCTCGGCGCGACCGGGCTCGGCGCTTACGTCATCGCGTGGACGGCGCTGGTCGTCGGCGTCCACTTCGTCGCGTTCGGCCGGATGTTCGCCGGCTTCTTCCACGTCGTGGGCGGCGCGCTCGTCGTCGCGGCCGCCGCCGGGGCGGCGGCCGGGCTGGCCGGCGGGGGACCGGACGCGGTGCAGGCCGTCACCGGCCTGCTCAGCGCGGCCGTGCTGCTGGTCGCCGGCGCCTGGGGCATCCGAAGGGCGGTCACGGCCTGAGCCGGGTCGGTCCCGCGTGCGACGCTGGGCGCGTGGACCACGCCTCCGCTCCGCACGTCCCCGCCGCCTACGACGTCGCCGCACTGCGCGCGCGGTTCCCGGCCCTGCGCGCCGGCTACGCGCACTTCGACGGGCCCGGCGGCTCGCAGGTGCCCGACGCCGTGGCCGACGCCGTCGCGGGGACACTGACGTCGCCCCTGGCCAACCGCGGCCGGGTCACCCCGTCCGAGCGGCTCGCGGACGGGATCGTCGTCGACGCCCGCGCGGCCGTGGCCGACCTGCTGGGCGCCGACCCCCGCGGCGTGGTCTTCGGACGCAGCATGACGGCGCTGGCCTTTGACATGGCGCGGACGCTCGCCGACGGCTGGGGCCCCGGCGACGAGGTCGTGGTGACCCGGCTCGACCACGACGCGAACATCCGGCCCTGGGTGCACGCGGCCGGCCGGGCGGGCGCGGCGGTCCGCTGGGCCGAGTTCGACCCGGCCTCCGGCGAGCTGACCGCCGACGACGTGGCGGCGGTCCTCTCGCCGGCCACCCGGCTGGTCGCGGTCACCGGGGCGTCCAACCTCATCGGCACCCGCCCACCGGTCCGTGCGATCGCCGACCTCGCCCACGAGGTGGGCGCGCTGGTGTTCGTCGACGGGGTGCACCTCACCGCGCACGCCGCCGTGCACGTGGACGCGCTGGGCGCCGACCTCTACGCCTGCTCGCCGTACAAGTTCCTCGGGCCGCACTGCGGCGTGCTCGCCGCCGCGCCGGAGCTACTGGAGAGCCTGCACCCGGCCAAGCTGGCGCCCTCGACCGACGCGGTGCCCGAGCGGTTCGAGCTCGGCACCCTGCCCTACGAGCTCCTCGCCGGCACCACCGCCGCGGTCGACGTACTGGCCGGGATCGTGGACGGCCAGGGCTCCCGGCGCGAGCGTCTGCTCGCCTCGATGGCGGCGGTAGAGGCCTACGAGGACCGGCTGCGGGTCCGGATCGAGGCGGGCCTGGCCGAGCTGTCCGGCGTCACGGTCTACTCGCGCGCGGCCCGTCGCACGCCGACGCTGCTGCTCGGCCTCGGCGGGCGGGAGCAGGCCGCCTACGCCCACCTCGCCGAGCGGGGCGTGCACGCGCCGGCCGGGTCGTTCTACGCGCTGGAGGCCTCCCGCCGGCTCGGGCTCGGCGACACCGGTGCGCTGCGCGTCGGGCTGGCCCCCTACGTCGTCGAGGACGACGTCGAGCGGCTGCTGTCGGCGTTGGGCGAGTTCCTGAACAGCGGCGGCAGGTAGCGCAGCATGAGCGCCGACCAGGTCAGGTGCGTCAGCAGCGGCGCCTGGATCCCGCCCGACGCCCGCCGCTGCAGCCCGAACAGCGCCCCCATCACGCCGGACGCGAGCACCAGCGCCGGGTTGCGGGTCGCGCTGGTGGCGAGCATGTACACGCCGGTGGAGGCCAACACGGGCCGGCGGGCGACGGCGGCGTACAGCGCACCGCGGAAGAACACCTCCTCGGCCGCGCCGTTCGTCAGCGTCGTCGCCAGCACCAGCGCAGCGTCGCCCTGGTGGGCGTAGGTGAGGACCGAGGCGATCGCCCGGTCCAGCACCGGGATGCGGCGGCAGACCAGCGCGCACCCGTAGAAGACGCCGAACGCCCCCGCCCCGATCAGCACCGGGGTCACAACCGGGCGGTGGAGCATCCCGTTCGGTCCCCGGATGCGGCCCAGGTGCAGCCGGCCCGACGCGAGGCCGCCCGCGACCCAGGTCAGCGCCGTGGCGCCGGTGAGCCCGTAGAACCGGGGCGAGTCCGGCTCGCTCGACAGCGACACGCCCAGGAGGCCCGCTCCGACGAGCGCGGTCGCGCCGACGACGCGCTTGCGCCTGCGGAACGCGGTGTCGGTCTCCCAGTGGTCCCGCGGCACCTTCTCGACCAGCCATGCGGGGAGCCGGCGCCGGGCACGGTCGCGCAGGGACGTCACCCGACCCAGCCTAAGGTCGCGCCGACGCGGCCGCGGGTGTGCTCGAAGATGAGGTTCGTCTCGGTGCCCGCGATGGCCGGGTCGCGGTTGAGCTCGTCGCCGACGAAGGCCCGCAGGGCGTCGGTGCTCTCGCAGGCGTGGCCGGGCAGAACGCGGTCGCGATGGCCGTCGGCCTCGGAGCCGCCGTCACCGTCCTCGACCTCGACCTCGTCAAGCTGCGGCACCTCGACGAGCGCTACGCCGGCCTCGTCGTCGGCGCGGTGCTCGTGCCGGGCGCGCGGGCGCCGCGGATGGTGTCCAACGACCTCGTGCGCCGGATGAAGCCGGGCTCCGTGCTCGTCGACATCGCGATCGACCGGGGCGGCTGCTTCGAGGACTCCCGGCCCACCACGCACGCGGACCCCACCTACCGCGTCCACGGCTCGGTGTTCTACTGCGTCGCCAACATGCCCGGCGCGGTGCCGCACACCTCGACCTACGCGCTGACGAACGCCACGCTGCCCTTCGTGCTGCGGCTGGCGAACCTGGGCTGGGAGGCCGCGCTGGCCGCCGACCCGGCGCTGGCGCAGGGGCTCGCGACCCACGCCGGGCGCCTGCACCGCCTGCAGGTCGCGCACGATCTCGGCCTGCCCTACAGCGAGCCGCGGCTGCTGGCGGCGGTCTGACCCCCCGGCCAGGGCGCGATCTTCGGACGTAGGGTTCGCCCGTGTCCGCGACCGGCTGGATCATCCCGCTCGTGGTGCTGGCCGTCATCGTGCTGCTCGGCACGGCCGTCGCCGTCCAGCAGCGTCGACCGGCCCGCTCCGCCGCCACGCTCGACGCCGCACCGCACGAGCGGCCGCTGCCCGCCGTCGTCGTCAACCCCGTGAAGGTCGATGCCGCGACGCGCGAGCGGATCGCGGCGGTGTGCACCGGCCTGGGCTGGGCGGAGCCCGTCTGGCTGGAGACCAGCCCGGAGGACCCCGGCACCGGCCAGGCCCGCGAGGCCGTCGAGCGCGGGGCGGACGTCGTGCTGGCGTGCGGCGGCGACGGAACGGTACGGGCCGTCGCGCAGGCGCTCTCCGGCACGGGCGTCGCGATGGGCCTGCTGCCGGCCGGCACCGGCAACCTGCTCGCGCGGGCGCTCGGGACACCGCTCGACATGCTGGCCGCGACCCGGGTCGCGCTGACCGGCGACGACCGCCCGATCGACGTCGGCAGGGTCCGCCTCGGTGACGGTGAAGAGGAGGACGAGGCCGACGAGCAGACGTTTCTCGTCATGGCCGGCACCGGCATGGACGCGGCGATCATGCAGAACACCCCGGAGACGCTCAAGGACCGGGTCGGCCCGCTGGCCTACGTCGTGTCGGGGCTGCGGGCGCTGCGCGGCCGCCGCACGCGCGTCTCCGTCCGGCTCGACGGCGGCGAGCCACTGCGCCGCAGCTCCCGGACCGTCGTCGTCGGCAACACCGGCACCCTGCCGGCCGGACTGGTGCTCATGCCCGACGCGACCCTCGACGACGGTCGCCTCGACGTCATCAACCTCGCGCCGAAGGGCGTCGCCGGGTGGTTCGCGGTCCTGCTGCGCGTGGCCACCCGCACCCGCCGCGGCCATCCGCGGGTCGAGCACTGGCAGGCCGGCACCGTCGAGATCGTCGCCGACGCGCCACAGGCCGCGCAGATCGACGG
Source organism: uncultured Actinomycetota bacterium (assembly GCA_963728105.1). Classification (GTDB taxonomy): domain Bacteria; phylum Actinomycetota; class Actinomycetes; order Mycobacteriales; family Pseudonocardiaceae; genus Pseudonocardia. The sequence continues at coordinate 192,462 of CAVSJZ010000091.1, forward strand.
CGACCCGGTCGGGGAGGTCAGCAGGCTGCGGATGCGCGTCGACCCACGGGCGCTGGTCGTCAGGGTGGAGGAGGCCCGGTGACCGGCGGGGCGCTCGTGCAGGTCGTCGGCATCGGAGCGGGCGACCCGGAGTACCTGACCTTCCAGGCCGCCGCCGCGATCGCCCGCACCGACGTGTTCTTCACGATCGACAAGGGCGACCCCACCTCGGACCTGGCCGAGCTGCGCGCCCTGCTGCTGTCCCGCCACGCCCGCCCCGGCCACCGCGTCGTCACGGCGCCGGACCCGGAGCGCGACCGGGCCGCCGGCGACTATCCCGGCGCCGTCGCCGACTGGCAGGCCCGCCGCGGTGCGCTCTACGCGGCGATGATCGCCGAGGAGCTGCCGGCGGGCGGCGTCGGCTCGTTCCTGGTCTGGGGCGACCCCGCGCTGTACGACGGCACGCTCCCGATCCTGGCCCGCATCCCGGGCATCGAGGTCGTCTCCGTCCCGGGGATCTCCGCGGTCTCGGCGCTGGCCGCGGCCCACGGGCTGGTCCTGCACCGCGTCGGCCGGCCGTTCACGGTCACCACCGGGCGCCGGCTCGCGGAGGGCGGGATGGCAGGCGACGACGTGGTCGTCCTGCTCGACGCCCGGTGCGCCTTCGCCGGACTGCCGCCCGCCGGCATCGACATCTACTGGGGCGCGTACCTCGGCACGCGCGACGAGCTGCTCGTTGCGGGTGACCTCGCGGCGGTGCGGGACGAGATCCGGACCGTCCGGACGGCGGCCAGGGACCGCAAGGGCTGGATCATGGACACGTACCTGCTGCGCCGCCGGTGACCGTCCACGTACTGGTGCTGGGCGGCACGGGCGAGGCACGCCGGCTGGCGACCGCCCTCGCCGCGCAGGCGGGCATCGCGGTGACGACGTCGCTGGCCGGTGCCGTCGCCGCGCCGGCCCGCCCGCCGGGCGCGGTGCGGGTCGGGGGGTTCGGCGGCGCCGCCGGGCTGGCGCGATGGCTGCGCGCCCACCGCGTCACCGCCGTCGTCGACGCGACGCACCCGTTCGCCGCCACGATCTCCGCCCATGCCGCCGCGGCCGCCGCCGCGACCGGGACGCCGCTGCTCGCGGTGCGCCGGCCGGGCTTCCGCCGCGGTCCGGGTGACCGCTGGCACCGGGTCGCGGATGCCCGGGCCGCCGCGGCGCTGGTCCCGACGCTGGGGGAGCGGTGCTTCCTCGCGACCGGCCGGGGCGACCTGGCTGTGTTCGCGGACCTGCCGGTGTTCTGCCTGCTCCGGGCCGTGGACCCGCCCCCGCCGCCGCTACCCGCGCGGCATCACGTGGTGCTGGGTCGGGGTCCGTTCGGCCTGGACGACGAGCGGGAGCTGCTGGCCTGGCACGCCATCGACGTCGTGGTGGCGCGCGACAGCGGGGGCGACGACGCGAAGCTGGTCGCAGCCCGGGAACGGGGTGTTCCCGTGGTGCTGATCGACCGCCCGGCGGCCCCGCCCGGCCCGGAGACCGTCGCGACGGTCGAGGAGGCGTTGGCGTGGTTGTCCACGCCCCGCTGACCCGGGCACCCCGCCGGTCGAGCGGAGGCGACGAAGTCGCCGGCGGGGGAGCTCGCCGGCCGCGTCCGGCGGGTGCTGCTCAAGCCGGCACTCGCCGCGGGCTGCGCCACCCCTCCGGAGCCGGCCGACGTCCTGCGGGCCGGCGCCGGTCTGACCCTGGCGCTCGCCCTCGACGACGAACTCCACCGTCTACGCCTACTCCTTCATCGCCACCAACCTGCCGGTCGACACCGGTGAGCAGGCCGTCGCGGTCGAGGCCTGGCACCGGCAACGCACCGACATCGAGGACCGCGTCCGCGACGCCAAACACGGCGTCGGGCTGTCGTTGATCTTGCCTACGAAGTCGTCGCTGTAAATGCCGACGTTCTCGGTGGCGTTCGTCGGCGTGGTGACGGCGTGCTCGCCATGGTGACGGTGTCGCCGCGGTGGCCGGGGTCGGATGCTCGGCATGGTGACGGCCCCCGTCGGGCAGGGCTGGGCTCGGAACGGGCCGCTGGTCAGCAGATCAGCGGGGCCAGCAACCTGCCCTGGGCGAAGAAGCCGATCAACGCCCACGGCGGATCAGCCAGCCCGAGACGCTCGCGGTAGCGCAGCGCCGCGGCGGCCAGCAGGTTCAGCGCGTGCCCGAGCACGGTCGGGAACGGCGCGGGTCGGACCAGCAGCTCCCGGTCGATCTGCACGGCGCGGTCCACAGCCCGCTCATACAGCCACTGCGCGTGCGCGTCGGGTACCCGGCGCAGCCAGGACCGCACGGTCGAGGCGGGACGGGCCAGCGTTGCGGCGATGGCCCGGAAGCCGGCGCCGCCGGCCTTCGCGGCCAGCGCTCTACCGATGACCTCGGTGCTGTCGGCCCGGCGGACGGTGAGCGTGGCCGGCAGCAGGATCTGGGTGACCCCACAGTCGCCGCACCGGGCCCGCCGGGGGGTCACCTGCAAGGTGTCGGTGCCCGGGCCGCGCACGGTGCGGGTGCGGCCGTGCCCGAACGGGCGCAGCCGACCGCGGCAGCGCGGGCAGCTCATGCTGCCCGTCTGCAAGATCCGTTCGGCCCGTTCCGGGCAGGCCACCACGATCACCGCGCACGACTCCGCTCACATCGAACAGCGTTGCCTACCACACCCGCGCTCAGGCAGGGGCAGGTTCGTGTTGCACGCCCCCGCCGCCGACCCGCGGCCGTCACCTGCCTGCCGACGAACCGCCCACGCGCACCGCACCGACGTCCAGAGCGCCGAACCGCCCGCCGCCCTGGGCTGGCCGAGTCGTCCGCACGGTGACGGCGCCGAGCACGACCAGTCGAGGGTCAGAAGCGTCGGCGGTGTCGATGACGAACGGCCACCGGATCGTCGTCGGCCAGAATGCCGGTCGTCACCTGCCCTCCGATAACGCAGCCGTGAACCTGGCCTGGACCTGGGCGGCGCTGCTGGCGATCACGCTCTCGGCGTGGCTGCAAGAACTCGCCAGGCTCGACCACGGCACCGGACGCGGCCGTGCCCACCTGGGCCGGCTGCGCCGGGACCTGCTCACCATCCCCGCCCGGCTCGTCCGCCACGGCCGGGAACTGCTCATCCGCCCGCCACCAGCCCACCGCGCTCGACTGGCCGCCGTCCTCTGGAGATCCGGGTCTGACCGGAATTGTCGGTGGGCGCCGGTATGTTCGATTCGTGGAGGTGACCAGGACACCCGAGGAGCTGGCGGCGATGCCGCCCGGCCCCGACCTGGCCACCGCCCTGGCCGCGGTCGACCTGGCCACCGTGCCCAACGACCGCATCCTGGCGGTCCTGCTCGCCCACCACCGCCAGCTGTGCCACGAACAGGCCCGCACCGCCGCCGTGCTGGCCGAGATCGGCCGCTGCGCCAGCAGCTACCGGCCCGGCGAGGTGACCCGCCTGGCCCAGCCCAACCCGTTCGGGCCCGAAGAGTCCCGCGCCGCGCTGGCCTGGACCACCACCACCGCCTACGCCGAACACGCACTGGCCGAGACCGTCGTGCACGCCCTGCCCGCGGTGTTCGCCGCCTGGTCGGCCGGCGACCTCGACCGGGCCCGGGTGCGGATCTTCGACCGCTACCTCGCCGGGCTCGACCCCGACCTGGCCACCCGCATCAGCACCGCCGCCCTGCCCCGCGCCCCCGGGCTGACCACCGGCCAGCTCGACGCCCTGCTGCGCCGCATGGTCATCGCCGCCGACCCCGACGCCGCCGCCCGCTGGTACCGCCGCGGGCTGCGCGAGCGCGACGTGTCGGCCTACCTGGCCCCCGACGGCACCGTCACCCTCACCGGCACCGGGCTGCCCGCCGACGAGGCCGAAGCCGCCTGCGTGCGCGTGCAGGAGCTGGCCCACGCGGCCCGCCGCGCCGGGCATCCCGGCCGGATCGGGCACCTGCGCGCCCAGGTGTTCCTCGGGTTGCTCGACGGCCGCTTCCACGGCATGACCATCACCGAGATCATCACCGCGCTCCTCGCCGACGCCACCACCACCACCGCTCACACCAGCGCCACCACCGACACCAGCGCCACCACCGACACCAGCGCCACCATCACACCGGGACCGGGACCAACACCGACACCGGGGCCAACGCCGATACCAGGACCAACGCCGACACCGGGGGCAGCGCCGACACCGGGGCCAGCCCCAGCACCGGGACCAGCACCGACACCGGGGGCGGTGACCGGCGTGACGGCGCAGACCAGGCCGGCCCGCACGACCACGAGATCAAACCCCAGGGCGCGGGAACACACGCGCGCACAGACCCCACGACCACCGCCGCGAGCTCCCCGCCGGCCACCCCACCGCCCGTGCCCGATCAACAGCCCGTGCCCGATCAACAGCGCGTGCCCGATCAACAGCGCGGCCCGCTCGACGACCGGCGCGGCATCGAGATCCGCATCGCTCTCTCGACGCTGCTGGGCCTCGACGACCACCCCGCCGACCTGCCCGGCCTGGGCCCCATCCCCGCCCCCGTCGCCCGCACCCGCGTCGCCCTGCAGCACCGCGCCCGCTGGCGCTTCGCGGTCACCGACCCCGACGGCCACCTCCTGTCCGAAGGCCTCACCCGCCGCCGACCGATGACCGAGTCCACGCCCCCACCCGGACCTCACGGCGGCATCGTCGAACTCCACGTCCCCGAGTCCCTGCTCCACCGCCTGGCCACCGACCCCGCCGCGCCCGGCCCCTGGGCCGGTGTCATCGCCGACATCACCGCCCAACACACCACCCGCGACCAACACCTGGCCGACCTCGACACGCATCCGCACGAGCGCCTACCCCGCCCGGCACTGCGCCGCCACACCGAGATCCGCGACCGCACCTGCACCCACCCGTGCTGCCGCCGCCCCGCTCACGCCTGCCACCAGGACCACACCGTCGACTTCGCCCACGGCGGACGCACCTTCCGGACCAACATCGGTCCGGCGTGTCCCCACGACCACGCGGTCAAACACGACGGCGGCTGGCAGCTCGAACAACCCGAGCCGGGACTGTTCCTCTGGCACAGCCCACTCGGCGGCACCTACCCCAGCCGCGGCGAGTTCCTCGACCCTCCCGTACCTCCGGCGATCGAGCACGCCGCAGACCACGCGAGACCACAGAGACCACGGAGACAGCGGAGACAGCGGAGACAGCGGAGACGAGACCGACGCCCGACCGCCGGTGCGTGACGAAGGCCCGATCCTGCCCCGCGACGCCCGCCGCTCCGCACGCTGGCGCGCCCCACCCGACACCGCCGACGGTGATCCGCCCCCGTTCTGACCGGCACGTGGGACAGCACCGTGTGGGCGGCAGGTGAACGCAACCCGGAGCGCACTTTCGGGCCGCCGCCGAGTGCCCCGGCCGCGCCGGCACCGCCGGCGCACCTTCGGGCCGCCGCCGAGCGCCCCGGCCGCCCCGGCCGCCCCGCCGCCGAGCTCCGACCGGCGCCGGCGGCCGGGACGTGCGACGTCGCGACCGGGCCCGGTCCCTCGCCGGCGGCCTCGCGCTCGCACGTGCGGCCGCGGCAGCGGCCTGGACGTGGTGTGGTCCAGGTGGAGAGGCGCCGCCCGGTCGGTCACGGCACGCGCCGACGGTCAGTTCTCGGCCGGCCTCCCGAACTCGGCGCGGACACCGACCAGCCGCACCGGGCGTCCGGGCGTGAACCGACCCAGCACGTCGAGCGCGGCGGCTTCGAGCGCTGCCGCGTCCGAGGTCGGAGCGGCGAGCGTGGCACTGCGGGTGCGCGTGGTGAACGGCGCGAACCGGACGGTGACGCCGACGCGGGCGGCCGGGCGCCCTTCCTCGACGACGTCGGCGGCGACCCGCCGGGCCAGCCGCACCGCCGCGGCCCGCACGTCGGCCCAGTCCGCGAGGTCCTGCTCGAAGGTCTCCTCCCGTCCCCGCGAGCGGGCGACCCACGGCTCCGACCGCACCTCGACCCGACCGATCCCGCGGGCCAGCTGCACGTACCACGGGCCCAGCGCCGGTCCGAGCTCGGCGGCGAGCACGTCCGGGTCGGCCGCCGCGAGCTCCCGGACGGTCGTCAGGCCGCGGTCGGCCAGCTTCGGCGCGGTCCTGACGCCGATGCCCCAGAGCGCGCGCACGGGGCGGTCGCCCATCACCGCGAACCAGTTCTGCCGGGTCAGGACGAAGCGCCCGGCGGGCTTGCCGAACTCGGTCGCGATCTTGGCGCGCAGCAGGTTGTCGCCGATGCCGACCGAGCAGCGCAGGTCCGTCGCGGCGAGGACGGCGGCCTGCAGGTCGGCGACGTAGGACTCGGCCGCGGCGGTGCCCTCGCCGTCGAGGTCGACGCCCACGAACGCCTCGTCCCAGCCCATGACCTCGACGACGGCGCCGGGCCGGCCGCGCAGCACGTCCATGACCCGCTCCGAGGCCGCCTCGTAGGCGGGGTTGTCGGCGGGCAGGAACACAGCGTCCGGGCAGCGCCGGGCCGCGGTGCGCAGGGGCATCCCGGACCGGACGCCGTGCGCGCGGGCCTCGTACGACGCGGTGGCCACCGCCCCGCGCCGGGTCGGGTCGCCGTGCCCGCCGACCACGACGGGCCGACCGGCGAGCTCGGGCCGGCGCAGGATCTCGACCGCGGCGAGGAACTGGTCGAGATCGACGTGCAGCACCCACGCGGTCACCGGCCTCCCTCCGCCCCGGCCCTCCGGCCGTCAGCCTAACGCCGCCGGATCCACCAGGCGGGCCACCGACGAGGCCATGCGCAGCGAGCCGATCCCGGTGGGGTGGAAGGGGAACGGGTCCGTCATCCCCTGCAGGTCGGGACCCAGCCCGTCCGGGTCGGGGTCGCAGAGCAGGGACAGCGCGGGCCGGGCCACGGCGAACCGGTACTTCGCCGCGCCGGAGGCGAGTACGCCGTTGAGCGCCTCGTTGCGGTCGTCGAGCAGCGCGATCTTCTCGGCGTTCAGGCCGGGGTAGCCGGGCACGTGCGTGTCCGCGCAGGTCGCGTCGGGCGAGAAGGCGCCGTAGGAGGTCATCACGATCACCTGGGGTCGGCCCGGCAGGTCGGCGAGGTCGGCGAGCAGGTCGCCGTAGGCGCGGTCGAAGGCGTTCAGCCGGTAGCCGAACTCGTTCGCGGTGAACGCGTCGGAACAGTTGGGGGCGCCGTAGCAGTAGCGCAGGAAGTCGGTCCAGCCCACGTCGTTGGGCCCGATCGCGACGACGACGAACTTCAGCCCGCGCACCTGGCGCAGCACGCTCACCTGGGCGGGCACGGTGGTGCCCTCGACCTGCTGCGGCCCGCGCAGACCCGCCGCGACCGTGGCGTCCGGGCAGGCGAGGTTCAGCACGCGGACGGGCAGCATCTCCGTCATCTCGGCCGCCAGCGAGTCGGTGCTTCGCCGGCACGGGCCGTCGTCGGGACGGGCGTCGGGACCCGTCGCGGCGACGGCCGGCCCGCCGAGGCGCGACACCCGCGAGTCGCCGATCACCGCCCCCGCGTACCCGCTGACCGGTGGCCCGACGGGCGGCGGCGTGACGTGGGCGGCGCCGACGAGCTGGGCCAGCGACGTCGTGTCCCGGAGCCCGTCGACGGTGCCCCGCCAGGCCAGCGCCCCGCAGGCGGCCCAGGCCAGCACCGAGGCGGCGAGCGCGACCGCCGTCGTCCGGCCGGTGGCGGTCATGCTGCGGCGCAGCAGGTCCGGCGGCGGCGGCCGGTTCTCCTCGGCCAGCCGGTGGACGACGAGCAGGCTGCGCAGCCCGACCGCGGCGGCCGCGGCGGCGAGGGTGAAGACGACCAGGCCCAGCCCCGCCCAGGCGTACCACCGGACGAAGCCGTCGGTGATGGTCGCGGCGGCCGCGGCGCCGGCCTGCGGGCCCTGCTGGGGGTCGAGCGCGGCGGTGGCGTCGGCGTTGCGGGCGATCGGGCCCATCGTCAGCTGGGGTCGCAGCGGACCCCACACCGACAGCGGGTACAGGTCCAGCGCGGTGTTGCCGACCTGGACGAGCCGGGCGGGGCCGCGCAGGGTGGGCTGCGGCGGGCGGGCGCCGACGGTCAGCTGCTGGCCGAACGCCGTGACGTCCTGCCCGGGCGTGAGCATGATCGTCGCCGGGATGCCGGCGAGCAGGCAGAACAGGACGAGGAGGAGCGTCGGCCCCGCGGGTCGCAGGCGGCCGGGCACGAGGCCCCGGAGATGGCCCAGAAGGAGGCGGGACATCGTCTCCCTCGGCGCGGCGTTCGATCCGGTCGGCCTCCAGCATGCGCGACGGGCCACGCCCGGTTCAAGGGCCGGGCAGCGGTGGCCCAGCTGTCGGGGCGGTCCCCGCTCAGCCGGCCATCGCCGTCCGCGGGGCCGCCCGCACGGCCAGCAGCGCGATGTCGTCGCCGCCCGGTCCGGGCGCGAACCGCTCCACGGCGTCGTGCACGGCACCGACCAGGCGCTGGGCCGACCGCCCCGCCGCGGACGCCGCTGCGGCGAGCAGCCGGTCGGGGCCGAACTGCTCGCGGCCGCGCCGGCGCTCGGTGACGCCGTCGGTGTAGACGAGCAGCGCGTCCCCGGGGTCGAGCCGCAGCAGCGTCGGGGTGACCGTGAGGTGCGGGACCAGCCCGACCGCGGTCCCGAACGCGCCGACGAGGTCGGCGCTGCCGTCGGCGCGCACGAGCACCGGCTGCAGGTGCCCGGCCAGCAGCAGCTCGACGTCGAGGCCCGGCCGGCCGGGATCCGCCCGGGTGACCGACGCGGTGGCGAGGGTGCAGTACTGCAGCGGGTCGTCGGCCTCCATCATGACGTCGTTGAGCAGGTCGAGCGCGGTCGGTAGCGGCGACCCTCCGCGGACCAGGACGCGCAGGACGTCGCGGACCAGCCCGGTGCGGGCCGCGGCCCGGGCGCCCTTGCCGCAGACGTCGCCGATCGACACCAGCCAGCGCTTCGGGTCCACGGTGAGCACGTCGTAGAAGTCGCCGCCGACGTCGGAGCCGGTCGTCGCGGGCAGGTACTCGGCGGCGAACTCGACGCCAGCCGCCACCGGGAGCGCGCGCGGCAGCAGCGCCTGCTGGAGGGCCTGGGAGACCGCGACGTGCGCCGCGGTGTTCTGGGCGTTCTGCACGGCCAGCGCGGCCCGGCGGGCGATGTCGCCGATCAGCGCGACGTCCTCGGGGGAGTGCGGGCGGCCCTCGGGCCGCCCGACCAGCAGCGTGCCGATGCTGCGGCCCCGGGAGCGCAGCGCAACGGCCAGGCCGTCGGTCGGCCCGGCGACGCGCACGGGTGTACCGCTGCCGCGGACGAGCGTCATCAGCTCCTTCGCCAGCGACGGCGCGAGCCCCGGCCGCTCGGCCGGGTCGAGTGCCGCGCGCAGCTCCGGGATCTCGTTCTCGTCGGCGTGGGTGAGGGCGGCCAGCCGCAGCCGGCCCGCCGGGTCCAGCAGGTGCACCGCGCACCAGCGCCCGAGCCGCGGCACCGCGACCTGGGGGACGACGGCGACGGCGAGGTCCACGTCCAGCGACTGGCCCAGTAGCTCGCTGGTCTCGGCCAGGTAGGCGAGCCACGCGCGCCGGCGCTGGTCGACCTCGCGCAGCCAGCGCGTCTCGACCGCCATGCCGATCCGGTGCGCGATGAGCTCGGCCAGGTCGCGGGCGCGCTCCGGGTCGTCGCCCTCGGGATCCACGACGCGCAGCACGCCGCGCAGGGGCGGGGTCACCGGCAGGCCCGTGTCGATCACGGTGCCCGGCCCCGTGACGGGTCCGGTGCGCGCGACCTCGACCGCGCCCGCGCCGTCCCCCTCGTCCAGCTCGACCGCGACCGACGTCGCGCCGAGAGCCTCGCGCAACCGGCGGATCAGCTCCGCGACCAGCTCCATCGGCTGGAGCCGTTCGGCCAGGCCGGCCGGCATGTGCAGCAGCCACCGGGCCTGCTCGGCCGCGGAGCGGACGCGGCCCGGTTCCGGCGGCTCCTCCGGCGCGTCGGGAGGCTCCTTCCGCGGACCGCGGGCGAGGCTGAACCAGACGGTGTGCCGCCCGTCGCCGTCGTGGCGCGTCCCCCAGGCGTCGGCGAGCCGGGCCACCATCGCGAGCCCGCGCCCGTGCGTCGCCGCGCGGCCGTAGCGCCGCCGGGGCTGCGTGAGGTGCTGCTCCAGCGGGCCCGACCCGCGGTCGGTCACGGCCACCTCGACCTCGGTGTCCTCGACCGTCACCGCGACGTCGAACTCGGTACCGGCGTGCAGCACCGCATTCTCGGCGAGCTCGCTCGCCAGCAGCACCGCGGTGTCGACGAGATCCGCGTCCAGGTCCGGGGCCACCGCGGGTACGGACAGCGCCTCCTGGAGCATCCGGCGCGCCCGTCCGGCGGAGCGGACATCGGGCGGCAGCCGGATCCGCCGCTCGGACTGAACGGGCACGGCGAGCAGTGTGCACCGTCGGGCGGCGCCGCGCTCGCACGGCACCGCCGCGGCAGTCCGGCTCGTCTAGGCTGGCCGCCAGTGAGCGGAGCTCGCGTGGCGAGAGTTCGGCACAGCACGCCCCGGGGGAGGTGCCCATGACCACAGCGCGCCGACAGCGCCTCACCGCCGGTACCGACCCAGCACCGGTGCGTGACGACCATGCGCGGGACGACGCCGCGCTGCTCGGCGAGCTCGCCACCGCGCTCAGCCGCCTCCGGCAGGGCCGGTTCGACGTGCGGCTGGCGCGCCGGGACGGTCCGGGCACCGACGTCGTCGACCAGTTCAACGAGGTCGCGGCGACGGTCGAGCGGCGCAACCGCGACCTGCTGCGGATCGGTCGCGTCGTCGGCCGGGAGGGCCGCATGTCGGTGCGGCTCGACGAGGAGTCCTACGACGGCTCGTGGGCCGCGGGCGCCCGCGCGATCAACGCGCTCGTCGACGACCTGACCGCGCCGACCGCCGAGATCGCCCGCGTGCTGGAGGCCGTCGCCCACGGCGACCTGTCGCAGCACATGGCGCTGGAGATCGAGGGCCGGACGCTGCGCGGCGAGTACCGGCGCATCGGCCGCACGGTCAACACGATGGTCGACCAGCTCTCGGCGTTCGCCAGCGAGGTCACCCGCGTCGCCCGCGAGGTCGGCACGGACGGCAAGCTCGGCGGCCAGGCCGACGTGGCCGGCGTCGCGGGCACCTGGCGCTCGCTCACCGACTCGGTCAACGAGATGGCGTCCAACCTGACCAACCAGGTGCGGTCGATCTCCATCGCGGCCACCGCGATCGCCAAGGGCGACCTGTCGCGCACGATCACCGTGAACGCCCGCGGCGAGGTGGCCGGCCTGGCCGACACCATCAACGCGCTGACGGCGACGCTGCGGCTGTTCGCCGACGAGGTCACCCGCGTGGCCCGCGAGGTCGGCACCGACGGGCTGCTCGGCGGCCAGGCGACGGTGCCGAACGTGGCCGGCACGTGGAAGGACCTCACCGACGCGGTCAACGTCATGGCGGCCAACCTGACGGGCCAGGTCCGCGAGATCGCGCAGGTCGCGACGGCCGTCGCCCGTGGCGACCTCTCCCAGAAGATCGAAGTGGACGCGCGCGGGGAGATCCTCGAGCTCAAGTCGACGGTCAACACGATGGTCGACCAGCTCTCGGCGTTCGCCAGCGAGGTCACCCGCGTCGCCCGCGAGGTCGGCACGGACGGCAAGCTCGGCGGCCAGGCCGAGGTCGCCGGCGTCGCGGGCACGTGGCGGGACCTCACCGAGAACGTCAACGAGCTCGCGTCCAACCTGACCGGGCAGGTCCGCAACATCGCCCAGGTCACCACCGCCGTCGCCCGCGGCGACCTGTCCCAGAAGATCACCGTCGACGCCCGCGGCGAGATCCTCGAGCTCAAGGACACCGTCAACACGATGGTCGACCAGCTGGGCAGCTTCGCCGACGAGGTGACGCGCGTGGCCCGCGAGGTCGGCACCGAGGGCCAGCTGGGCGGGCAGGCGCGGGTGGAGGGCGTCGCCGGCACCTGGCGCGACCTCACCGACACCGTCAACTACATGGCGTTCAACCTCACCAACCAGGTGCGCAACATCGCCCAGGTCACCACCGCCGTCGCCGGCGGCGACCTGTCCCAGAAGATCACCGTCGACGCCCGCGGCGAGATCCTCGAGCTCAAGGACACCGTCAACACGATGGTCGAGCAGCTGCGCAGCTTCGCCGACGAGGTGACGCGCGTGGCCCGCGAGGTCGGCACCGACGGCAAGCTGGGCGGCCAGGCCGAGGTCAAGGGCGTCGCCGGCACGTGGCGGGACCTCACCGAGAACGTCAACGAGCTGGCGTCCAACCTGACCGGGCAGGTCCGCAACATCGCCCAGGTCACCACCGCCGTCGCGCGCGGCGACCTGTCCCAGGAGATCACCGTCGACGCCCGCGGCGAGATCCTCGAGCTGAAGCTGACCGTGAACTCGATGGTGGAGCAGCTGCGCAGCTTCGCCGACGAGGTGACGCGCGTGGCCCGCGAGGTCGGCATCGAGGGGAAGCTGGGCGGCCAGGCCGAGGTCAAGGGCGTCGCCGGCACGTGGCGCGACCTCACCGAGAACGTCAACGAGCTGGCCTCCAACCTGACCGGGCAGGTCCGCAACATCGCCCAGGTCACCACCGCCGTCGCCCGCGGCGACCTGTCCCAGAAGATCACCGTCGACGCCCGCGGCGAGATCCTCGAGCTCAAGGACACCGTCAACACGATGGTCGAGCAGCTGGGCAGCTTCGCCGACGAGGTGAGCCGGGTCGCGCACGAGGTCGGCACCGAGGGCATGCTCGGCGGGCAGGCGCAGGTCCGCGGCGTGTCGGGGACGTGGCGGGGCCTCACCGAGAACGTCAACCAGCTCGCGTCGACGCTGACCATCCAGCTCCGCGCGATCTCGGCGGTCTCGACGGCCGTGGCCAGGGGCGACCTCTCGCAGAAGATCGATGTGGCCGCCCGCGGCGAGGTCGCGGACCTCAAGGACACGATCAACCAGATGATCGCGAACCTGCGGGAGAGCACCGCCGAGAACGCGGCCCAGAACTGGCTCGACTCCAACCTGGCCCGCATCGGCGAGCTGCTGCAGGGCCAGCGCGACCTCGGCACCGTCTGCCAGATGCTGATGGACGAGATGGCGCCGCTGGTGGACGCGCAGGTGGGGGCGTTCTTCCTGCGCGAGCCGGGCCCGCGCCCGGCCTGGACGATGGTCGCGGGCTTCGCGCAGGCCGTCGGCGACCCGCCGCAGTCGTTCGCCTCCGGGGAGGGCCTCGTCGGCCAGTCGGCGCGCAGCCGCAGGCGGCTGCACGTCCGCGACGTGCCGGAGGGCTACCTCCCGATCAGCTCGGGCACCGGGTCGGCTACGCCGCGGGCCCTCGTCGTGCAGCCGGTGCTGTTCGAGGGCGAGTGCCTCGGCGTCATCGAGCTGGGCTCGGTGACCCCGTTCTCGCCGCTGCACCTGACGTTCCTCAACCGGCTGGTCATCACGATCGGCGTCGCGATCACGACGATCCAGGCCAACCGGCGGACCGAGGAGCTGCTCACGCAGAGCCAGCGGCTGACCATGGAGCTGCAGGACCAGTCCGACGAGCTGCAGCGCGCCAACGCCGAGCTGGAGGAGAAGGCCGAGCAGCTGTCCGAGCAGAACCGCAACGTCGAGATCAAGAACATGGAGATCGAGGCGGCGCGGCGGGGCGTCGAGGAGAAGGCCCAGCAGCTGGCGGTGGCGAGCCAGTACAAGAGCGAGTTCATGGCCAACATGAGCCACGAGCTGCGCACCCCGCTGAACTCGCTGCTGCTGCTGTCGCGGCTGCTGGCCGACAACGCGGACGCGAACCTCACCCCGCGCCAGATCGAGTTCGCCCGCACGATCTACGGCGCCGGCTCCGACCTCCTGCGGCTGATCGACGACATCCTCGACCTCACCAAGATCGAGGCCGGCCGGGTGGACGTCGACGCCGGCCCGGTCGCGCTCGCCGAGGTGCTGCTCGACATCGAGCAGGCGTTCGGGCCGCAGGCCGAGGACAAGGGCCTGACGCTCACCGTCGACGCCGAGCCCGGCATACCCGAGACGATCACCACCGATCCGCAGCGGCTCCAGCAGGTGCTGCGCAACCTGCTGGCCAACGCGATCAAGTTCACGGCGGTCGGCGGCGTCACGCTGCGGGTCACCGCGCTTCCGCCCGGCCGGGCGCACGGCGTCGCGGCGCTGGACGGGGCGCGCACCGTGATCGCGTTCTCCGTCAGCGACACCGGCATCGGCATCCCGGCCGCCAAGTTCGACCTCATCTTCGAGCCGTTCCAGCAGGCCGACGGCACGACCAGCCGCAAGTACGGCGGGACGGGCCTCGGCCTGTCGATCTCCACGCAGCTGGCGCAGATGCTCGGCGGCCGGATCGAGGTCAGCTCGCGGGTCGGCGAGGGATCGGTGTTCACGCTGCTGATCCCCGACGTGCTGCCGGCGGCGACGCCGGCACCGACCCGGCTACCGGCTCCCGCCGCGCTGGACATCCCGGTGTCGGCGGCCCCGCCGATGCTCACCGCGCCCGCGGCGGGCCGGCGGGTCGCCCCGGACCTGGCCGGGACCACCGTGCTGATCGTCGACGACGACGTGCGCAACGTCTTCGCGCTCACCAGCGCGCTGGAGCTGCACGGCCTGACGGTGCTGTACGCGGACAACGGAGCGGAGGGGATCCGGCTGGTCACGACGCGACCGGAGATCGACATCGTGCTGATGGACACGATGATGCCCGACCTCGACGGCAACGAGACGACCCGCCGGATCCGGGCGCTGCCGCGCGGACGCGACCTGCCGGTGGTGTTCCTGACCGCCAAGGCGATGCCCGGTGACCGGGAGCAGTCCATCGCGGCGGGCGGTTCCGCCTACGTCACCAAACCGGTCGACCTCGACGAGCTGCTGGCGCTGATGGCGTCGTGGGTCAGCGCATGAGCATCCCCACCGCGCGGGTGCTGGCCGTCGACGACCGCCGCGAGAACCTGCTGGCCCTGCACGCGATCCTGGAGGGGCTCGCCGTCGAGTTCGTGTCCGTGACCAGCGGCGAGGACGCCCTGAAGCGGCTGCTGGTCGACGACTACGCGGTGATCCTGCTCGACGCGCACATGCCGGGCATGGACGGATTCGAGACCGCCGGGCACATCAAGCAGCGGGAGCGCACCCGCCACATCCCGATCCTGTTCCTCACCGCCGTCGACTACGACCCGCACCTGGCCTTCCGCGGCTACCAGGCCGGCGCGGTGGACTACATCACCAAGCCGTTCGACCCGTGGGTCCTGCGGTCGAAGGTCGGCGTGTTCGTCGACCTGTGGACGGTCAACGCGCAGCTGCGGGAGCAGGCCGCCGAGTGCACGCGACTGCGCGCGGCCATCGGCGACGCCGTCGCGCTGATCGACGGCCCGTCGGGGTCGGGCGCGGCCGACCTGGCCCGGATGCGGCAGATGCTGGCGGGCACGCTCGACCGGTGAGGGACCCGGTCAGGGGGAGGCGCTGCGTCGGGCCAGCCGGGCCAGCGCCGGCGCGACGAGCAGCATGACGATCACGCGCAGCACCTGGACCGCGACGACGAAGGTGACGTTGCCGCCCGCCGAGATGGCGGTGGCCAGCACGGCGTACACGCCGCCCGGTGTCGTGGCGAGGTACCCCTCGAGCAGCGTCGCGCCGGTGAGCCGGGACAGCAGCAGGCCGAGACCCGCGCAGACCGCGATCAGCGCTGCGATCAGGGCCGTCGCCAGCGGCAGGACCGAGAGCACGGTGCGGAGGCTCTCGCGCGTGAAGCGGACGCCGGCCTGCCAGCCGATCACGGCGTACGCCACCTCGACGACCGCGTCGGGGGGCGCGACGCCGGGCCACAGGCCGGTGACGTTCAGCGCGATCGCGACGGTCATCGGGCCCAGGAGGCCACCCGCGGGGACCCGCGTGAGGCGGGCCAGCAGGAGCCCGACGGCGGCGCAGACGAGCAGCAGCGCCGGACCGTCCCACCACGGGGCGGGCGGCCCCGCGGCCGGCCGGGACCCGGACGCACCGAAGCCGACGAGCGCGACGACCGGCATCGTGCCCGTCACGATCCCGACGCGCAGGTACTGCACGACCGCGACGAGGCGCTCGTCCCCGCCGAGGTCGCGGCTGATCGCCACGAGGCCGGAGGCGCCGCCCGCGGTGAGGGCCAGCATCCCGGTGAGCGGGCTGACGCCCCGGCGCGTACCCAGCAGCAGCCCGGCGCCCATGCTCACGGCCAGCGTGCCGCCCGTCACCAGCAGGACCGGCAGCCAGCTCGTCGCCAGCCCGGCGAGCGTGTCGGGCCGGGCGAGCACGCCGATCACCACGCCGATCACGGCCTGGGCCGCCGTGACCGCCCGGCGCGGCACGGCGCGCGGCGCGCGGCCGAGCAGCGCCAGCACGGTCGCGGCGACCAGCCCCGCGAACAGCGCGGGCGAGGGCACGTCCAGCAGGGCCATGCCGACCGCCAGGACGGCCGTGGCGGCCGCGAGCGGGAACCAGCGCGTCACCCGCCCGATCCTCGGCGATCGAGCCGCCTGCCGCCGCCCGGCCGCGTCGACCGATCCTGACGTCTGACCGGCCCGCCTGGCCAGCCCGATCCCGGCTGCGGAAGGCTGACCGGATGATCGAGGGCATCGAGCCGTTCGGACTGACGCTGCTGCTGGTCGCCGTCGCGGTGCTGGCCGCGCTGCTGTCCAACCGCATCGGGGCGAGCCTGCGCATCCCCGCTCCGGCCATCTTCCTGGTCGGCGCGGCGGCGGTGTCGGACCTCGTCCCGGCGCTCGGCCGGCTGTCGATCGACACGATCGAGGAGGTCGTCACCGTCGCGCTGGTGTTGATCCTCTTCGAGGGGGGCATGGGCATCGGGGTGCGGCGGCTGCGGGCCGCGCTGACCCCCGTCCTCGTCGTCGGCGTCGTCGGGACCGTGCTGACGGCCGTCGCGGTCGCGCTGCTGGCCCACCTCCTGCTCGGGCTGCCGTGGGTGCTCTCGCTGCTGCTGGGCACCGCGCTCGCGCCGACCGATCCCGCGGTCGTCTTCTCCGTGCTCGGCCAGCGGGAGGTCCGCGGCCGCGCCGGGGTGATCCTGGAGGGGGAGTCGGGCGCGAACGACCCGGTCGGCATCGCCCTGCTCATCGCGCTGCTCGGGGCGGGCGGCACCCTCGACGCCGCCGCCGCGGGCGAGGTGGCGGGGACGTTCGCGCTGCAGATGCTGGTCGGCGCCGCGATCGGCGTCGTCGGCGGGCGCGCGCTGCTCTGGACGATGCGGCACGTCCCGCTACCCGGCGAGGGGCTGTACTCGATCCGGACGCTCGTCGGGGCCATCGGCATCTACGGTCTCGCGACCGTGGCGCACGGGTCCGGGTTCCTCGCGGTGTTCGTCGCCGGGATCCTGCTCGGCGACGAGTCCGTCCCGTTCCGGCGGGACATCGAGGCGGTCCACGCCTCGCTGGCCGGGCTCGCGGAGATGACGGCGTTCGTGGTGCTCGGCCTGTCCGTCTCGCTGCGTGACGTCGTCACGAGCGGGTCCTGGATCGGCGGCCTCGCGCTCGCGGTGCTGCTCGCGTTCGTCGTGCGCCCGCTGCTGGTCGGGCCGCTGCTGCTGGCCGTGCGGCTGACGCTCGGCGAGCGGGTCTTCCTGCTCTGGTCGGGGCTGAAGGGGGCCGTCCCCATCCTGCTGGGGACCTACGTCCTCGCGTCGGGCGGCGAGCTGGGCAGGCTCGCCTACAACGTGATCTTCGTCGTGGTGCTGTTCTCGGTGGTCGTCCAGGGCGGCCTGGTGCCGACCGTGGCCCGGCGCTGCAAGGTGCGCATGCAGACCGTGGAGCCGCGGCCGTTCGCGATCGGCCTGCGGCTGCGGGACGAGCCGGCCGGGGCGCGCAGCTACCTGGTCATGCCAGGGTCGGACGCCGAGGGGCAGGACATCCGCCAGTTCCACCGCGCCAACGACGTCTGGGTGGGGATCGTCGTGCGGGACGGGCAGGCGCTGCGCGTGCGGCCCGACACCGTCCTGCAGGCCGGGGACGAGCTGCTCGTCATCGCCGACCCGGACGGCGGCCCGCCCGATCACGCGTGACCGCGCGGGCCGTGCCGGGTCAGCCGCCGGACGGGTCGGGCCGGGGCCGCGCCGGGTCGGGGTCCCCGGGACGCACGTCCGCCTCGGGCAGCGGTAGTGGCGCCGCCGCGCGGCGGACCCTCGCGAACCGGCCCGTGTCGAGCGTGCTCAGGGCGGGATCCACGGGAGGACGGGCGCCGGGTGGCTCGGCCGCGGGCGTCCCCGGCCCGGGCACCGGTCCCGGTCCCGGTCCACCGGCGTCCGGTCCACCGGGAGCCTGTTCGGCGCCCGGTTGCGGGGCACCGGCGCCGCCCTCCGGTCCCCGCGCCGCCGGCGGTGGCCGGAGGTCGCCGGCGGCGGCCGCCCCGGACGCGGCGCGGGTCGCGGCCGCCCGCAGGCGTCGCTGCTGCGGTCGCACCAGCAGGAGCCAGGCGACCAGCAGGCCGACCAGGAACGCGACGAAATACCAGATCCAGGCCTGTCCGAAGAGCCACGGCACGGGGAGATCCTCCGGGGACGGTGGGACGGGCGGTCAGCGGTGGTCGAGCTCGTCGGCCCGGCGGCGCAGCGGGCGGGCCCAGAACAGCCAGCCGGCCGCCACGCCGAGCACGAGCGCCACGACGGCACCCGGCCAGACCTGGGTGAGCAGCCAGAGCACGGTTCCTCCCTACCGGTTCTCAGACGACCCTGACGACGGCGCGGCGACCGAGGGCCCCGTTCGTCGGCGACGTGCCCTCACCGCGGCCGGTGGCCGCCGTGTGGTCGGCCGGGACGCCGCCGGCGATCAGCGCGTCCCGGACGACCGCTGCCCGGCGGTCCGACAGCTGCTGCGCGGTCAGCGGGCCCCTGGCGGGCCCGAGGGCGACGAAGCCGTCGATCTGCAGGTGGGCGTTCGGCGCGGCGCGCACCGCGGCGACGACCTGGTCGACGGTCCGGGCGCCCTGCGGGGTCAGCGCCGGGCTGTCGGGCTCGAACGTGATCGGCGCCGTGGCCTGCAGTGCGCTCAGCTGGCCCTGCAGCGCCAGCTTTGCGGCCGGGTCGAGGTCACCGGCCGTGGGGCCGGCGGCCGCGGGCACGGTCAGCAGGTCGGCGAGGGTCAGGCCGGGGACCGCCGCGCTGACCGCCCGTTCCGCCGAGCGCTTCGCGGCGTCGTCCGCGACCGTGCCGGTCAGCGTCACGCCGCCGGGCCCGATGGAGGCGCTGAGGTCCCCGGCCGCGCCGCCGATCGCGCTGGCGAGCGCCCCGACCGACCGCGCGTCGATCCCCGCCGGCAGCACGGCACCCGGGACGACCGCGAGCCGGTCCACGACCGTCCGCCCGCTCGCGGCCGCGGTCGCAGCCGCGAGGAGCTGCGCCTTCTCGGTCGGCGTCCCGACCCCGCCCGTCACCACGACGCTGTCGCCCTGCCGGGCGATCCCGAACGGGGCCGACCCCGCGGGTCCCGGCCCGCCGAGGGCTGCGACGCGCACCCCGGGCACCGCCTCCACGACCCGGACGGCCTGCGCGGCGTCGTCGGGGGGCACGCCGTCGATCGTGACGTCCCTGCCGCTGACGGTCACCGCGGCGTCGGCGAACCCGGCCGCGGCCAGCGCGACGGCCGCCCCGCGCAGGAGGCTCGACTCGATCGCGGGACGCGGCCAGACGAGGGTCGAGCCGGCCAGCACGGTCGGGACCAGCACGGCGGAGGCCACCAGCGCCCACCGCGACGGGGTGGGGGAGCGGTCGGGTGCCACGGAGTCCTCGCAAACGGCCGGGAGCGGCCCTCCTGCCGCCGACTCTGCTCTCGCCGATGGCACACGTGTCGGACAGTGGCGTCCGATGCTCGTTCACCGACATCACGGACGGGTGACGGAGCGGGCACGGCTGACCGTCGGTGCCGGACCGGTCCGATCGGGGTGACGCACGTCGCCCGGCGTGGCCGGGTGGCCGCCGAGGGGCGAGACTGCCGGTGCCCCCACCGACCGAGAGCGAGGAGACCGACCCATGACCGACCAGCGCGTGGCCATCGTGACCGGCGCGGCCCGCGGCATCGGTGCCGCCACGGCGCTCCGCCTCGCCGCGGACGGGCTGGCCGTGGCCGTACTGGACCTCGACGAGGCGTCCGCCAAGGGCACGGCCGACGCGGTCGAGGCCGCGGGCGGCCGGTCGCTGGCCGTGGGGGCGGACGTGTCCGACGCCGAGCAGGTCGCCGGCGCCGTCGAGCGGGTCGCCGGCGAGCTGGGGCCGCCGACCGTGCTCGTCAACAACGCCGGCGTCACCCGGGACAACCTGCTGTTCAAGATGACCGAGACCGAATGGGACACCGTCATGGGCGTGCACCTGCGCGGCTCGTTCCTCATGGCGCGCGCCGCGCAGAAGCACATGGTCGCCGCGCAGTGGGGCCGGATCGTCAACCTGTCGTCGACGTCGGCGCTGGGCAACCGCGGCCAGGCCAACTACTTCTCACTTGATCGCTCGACTGGGTTGCTCATGGGCAGCAATGGGAATCAGCCCGCGACGGCCCGTTGGCCGAGGTTGTAGCCGAGGCCGGCGATCACGCCAGTCATCAGGACTGCGCCGACGAGGTCGAGGAGCTTGTGGGTGCCGAGAACTCGGTCACGTCACGCGACCTGCAGATACTCGGTACGAGACCGCCGAGTCGATCTCGTCGCAGCGGCCTGATGGTTGCGCCGGAGGGCGGGGGAGTGGGGCCTGCCGGCGGTTGCTGATTCAGCGACCGATGTGGGCGATGAGTGTTGTAGTGCTCGAGGAACTCCTGCAGTACCACCGCGAGGTGGCGCTGTCCGGTGATCAGGAGCTGGTGGAGGCATTCCCGGCGGAGCGTGCCGATGAAGCGTTCGGCGACCGCGTTCGCCCGTGGTGCCCGTATCGGGGTGCGGATGATCCGGATGTCGGTACCGGTGAAGACCGCGTCGAACGCGGCGGTGAACTTGCTGTCCCGGTCGCGGATCAAGAACCGGAACCGGTCGGCGCGTTCGCCGAGGTCTATCAGGAAGTTGCGGGTTTGCTGGGTCACCCAGGACCCAGTGGGATGGCCGGTGATCCCGGTGAGGTGCACGCGGCGACGGCCGTGCTCGATAACCAGGAGGACGTAGAGGCGGCGGAGGAAGACGGTGTCGACGTGGGCGAAATCGATCGCAAGGATCGCGTGGGCTTGCGCGGGGAGGAACTGTCGACCAGGTGGACCGGATCGTCGTGGAGAAGGATCGAGTCCCGCGTCTATTCAAGATCTTCCAGACGGTCGAGGCGGCAACGGGATGGCCGAGGCCGATCAGTTCGCCCTGAATGCGCCTGTACCCCCAGCGGGGATTCTCGCGGGCCATCCGCAGCACCAGGCTCGGATCGGCGGTGCGGTGGGTGGTCGGCCTGGTCGTCGGCGCGGGTAGGTCCAGCGGCGGGCGACGAGCTGGGCGTGCCAGCGCAGCAGGGTTCGCGGCGAGACCAGCCGCAGCTGGCGCAGCGGGGCGGGCAGTAGCCTGCTCAGCGCGCTGAGTACCGCGCGGTCGAGCCACGTGAGCGTTGGCCGGTCGTGCGTGCGGCGCAGCACGGCGATCTCATGACGCAGCATCAGGATCTCGACGTCCTTGGCGGCATCGGAGCGGGCGAGCAGCGCCAGCCAGCTCAGCACGCGAGTAAGCATCAGGTAGACGAGTCCGAAGGCCACAGCGGGCGATCATGCTGGCTGCCGATGGGCGGTGGACCAGTGGGTCGGCCTGCGGTGAACTCGCTGGTCGGAGGCCGTGTCAGAGTTCTCGGCACCCACAAGGTCGAGGATGCCCAGCCAGCCCCGACCGGCAGATCCGTCACCGTCGCCGCAGCCATCAGCGCCACGGGGCCCGCACGGCTGATCGTCGGGGCGTGCCTACTACCCGCCCCAAGCGGGTCACGGTGCGCTGGCCGGTGGCGGACTCCGCGCAGCCGGCCGCCATGTGCGAGCACAACGCTTCGGCGGCGGCGATCTGCCGATTGCCAACTGCGCCGCCCCCAGCTGAGGCTGAATGAGCACGTTCGGCAGCGGCACCTTACGAGGCAATTCGGGTGGTCTGCGCTGTACGCACCTGCAATGAACAACACCCCTCCGCATTGACGGCGGCAGCCGACATCACCCGGGCCGAGCGTCAACTTGCTGGTCGCTCTCGAGTCGTTCGTTGAACAATTTCTCGAGCCGCCTGCGACACTACAACGTTGTGAGTAAGTAGCCGAAGGCGAATCCGCTAGCTCCTGAGAAGCCCATTATTGACCCGGCGACGATCGTTGGCTCGGAGTGGCGGCGCTGGTTGTTCGGGCGGCGGCTTCCAGAAGCATCCAGGCCGACAGCTGGACCGACAGGTCGGCTTCGGGACCCCCGGTCGCGGGGTGCGGGCAGGGCGGCGCCAGTCGGGGGCGAATACCGGGCCGCCCGGTGCGGTGGTCTGCGTCGTCCAGGTGGGTGCGGCCCTGCCAGGCGGCCTCGGCGCTGGCCAGGACGAGCGGGGCGGCGAGCGCGGTGAGCTCGGGGCGTCGGACCGCGGTGTCGGCGAGGTAGCGGGCCAGGATGCCGTTGAACAGCCCGCCGTCGCCGCCGTCGTCGAAGCCCGGGATCACCCCGTCCGATCCGGCCATGGTGGTGACCGCGTTCAGGACGGTGGCGGCGCGTTCGGCCCACCGCGGGTCACCGTCGCGTTCGGCCAACTCCACACACGCCCCCAGATACACGCCTTGGCAGTAGGTGTAGGTGGTGGCTTCGACGGTGCGGATCGTCCCGTCGGGGTTGAGCCGGACCCCGTCGCGGACCAGCCCGGTCTGTGGTCGATCGGGTGGCCGCGATCCAGTCGGTGATCGTGGTGGCGAAGTCGAGGTCGCCGGTGCGGGCGGCCAGAATCGCGGCCGGGCCGTTGGCGGGGGCGTTCTTGAAGTGTCCCCGCGGCGCCACCAGATGCCGCCGCCGGCGGCGGGTGTCCATCCCGCGCGGAGCCGGGTGGTGATCGCGTCCAGCGCGGATGGGGTTGACCGGCGAGCGAGTGGCCCGGCGCGCTGGACCGCCAGGCCGAACCAGGCGATGTCGTCGTAGTAGTCGTTGGTCCAGGAGCCGAAGTTGCGCAGCCGCACGGTTCGGGCCAGCGCCGCGATCTCCAGCGCCCGCCACGGCTGTGGAGCCCGCCGGTGGGCGTTGACCAGGCAGTCCAGCAGGTGGGCCTGCCACCAGTAGTGCCACGGCCACGGGCGGATGATTACCGGGCGGGGCCAGCGCACCCGCCCGATCCGGGTCCCGGGCACCACCCCAGCCAGCCGGCGCACGAACCGCTTCTGGATCATCTCCTCGACCGTTCCGGCTCGACCTGCCCAATCGCCCGACATCACCCCGCACTCGCCTCCGGGACACTGATCGACACCCGCCGGCGGGACGGCGGTGAGCCACCCGCCGGACGGCATGCCGGTGCGCATCCAGTCGGGGACTGCCCGGGCCGGCCGAGAACATGGTGGCTCGCGGTCGTCGCGGTGTTACTCGCTGCTACCGGAGTCGACGGCGAGGTCCTGCGTCGATGTAGCGCTGTGCCGCGACCCCGCCCGCAGCCACGCATGGTCGGCCGAGCGCGTGACACGCCGTCCTGCGGTCGCACCGGTGCGGGAGCGGTGCGCTGCGCGGACTGCGGGGCCGACTGGGCGCTGCCCGGCGCTCGACGCTGCCCGCCGACCCCCGCCACGGACCGAGTGTCCTCTCGTCCGTGACACGCTTCGTGACACGAACTCGCGTCGGCTGGAGTGGTATCCCGCTACTGGGGTGATTCACACGGCGAACTGTTGTTGCTGGTAGGCGACGGGTGGGAGTTTCCGAGTTCTCTCATAATCCGTCAGGTCGTGGGTTCGAGCCCCACCCGCCCCACAACGCGGCAACTCAGCCTCGATCGTGTCGGCACGCTGGCATCGGCCGGTGCGGTGGGGATCAGGTAACGGTGAACTCGGCGTGTAGGCCGAGCAGGTAGTTCGGGTCGCCGCTACCGGGTGTGTCGAGGCTGGTCGAGCCCTGCGCGAGGAAGTCGCCGACGCCGTAGCGTCCCGGGGCGAGGCGGAGGAACAGGGTGCCGGCCTGGCCGGGGTCGACCTCGACCGAGCCCAGCGCGGTGGCTGTTTGCATGCGCTGGTCGGGAGGGAGGTCGACCAGGGTGCTGAACGGCTGGGTGACCCCGTCGTTGATCCGGACGATCAGCGCTTGGTGTGCGTCGCGGCCTAGGTTGGTCAGCGTCAACGCCACGGCGCCGGTGCCGATGGTGGCCGGAATGCCGTGGTAGGCGTCGTCGGTCGCGGTGATCGCGATCTGGCCGTAGCCGCACTCCCGGAGCATGTACTGGTCGATGTTGCGGTCGGCGGTCTGCATGTCCTGGGAGGTGAAGGTGGCGCTGTCGCCGGTTGCGGCGCCGTGGTGGGCCAGTGCCAGGAGTGTCTCGACGTCGGTCTTGATCGGATCGGGAGCGGGTTGCATCGAGGTCAGGATCGGCTCCTGGGCCGACCAGAAGTCCTTCACGATGGTCTCTATCTGCTCGGGTGTGCCCGACCCCAGGTCGGCGTTCATCAGAACGCGCGCTGCGGCCGTGTCGGAGTCGACCCACGCCGAGCACACGGCCTGGGTCCGGTCCGCGGTCGTGGGCGACGTTGCGACAGACGACGTCGATGGCGACGGGCCCGCCGCGCTGGCCGAACCCGGCGCCCGGCCACAGGCAGTGCTGGTGGCGAGCACCAGCAGGAGTATCCCGAGAGGGCGACCGATGCGGTCGCCACAGCGCCGGAAGGCCACCGACTCCCCCCATCGCCGTCAGCGGCTCGACCAGAACGAGGTTACTGCGCTGTCCCATCTCTGGACAGCACGTCATCGCATCTTCGTGGGTCTACCAGCGCCTCGACGGCCCTCGGTTGCTCGTGTGCCACCTCCACCCATCCCCCGGCGGTGTGGACCATGTCGGTCGCCCAGCTGCTGGCGCCACCGTCAGCGTTCCGCCGTCTGCGGTGCGGTCGTGGCCCTCGGCGTGGAGTCATTCGTGGTGCGAACTGCAGTCAACTGAGGCGTCGCAGTGCGGATGATGAGGTCGGGCGTGTTGCTGTTGATGCTGGTGGAGGTGGGAGTCGGCGTGAACCGCTCGTCTTACACTCGAGCGCTCACTCGATGAGATGTGACCCGAGATGACCGGATGACTTCCATGTCGGTGTAACCCGCTCCAGCGGGGATGCCGTTGGCCTCCAGCAGCGGCGCGAACGCGGTCAGGACAACATCGAGCACCCGGGGAAGCGGCAGGTAGTGCTCGAAGGGCGGCCGGTGCCCTACCTGCGTAGCCGCCGCGACCGATTCGGGAGGGAGCAGCGGGGAACGGGGGCCGCACTCGCGCGGGTGAGGCTCGGCGTCGTGACGAGCGGCGACCCGGTGTCGAGGGGTGTGTCCGGGGCGCGTCGGCGGGCTCGGGCGGAGGCGGCGCGAAGCGAGTCGGTGTGGGTGCGGTTGAGCCCGGACGAGGCGGTGGTGGTCGGTGAGGCCGCGGCCCGGGCGGGCTTGTCGGTGGGTGCGTGGGTGGGGGAGACCGCGGTCGGTCGGGCCCGCGCGGAGGCAGCGGGTGACGAACCTGGGGGGGCCGGCGGGGTCGGGCTGTCGTCGTGGCGGGAGCTGGTCGCGGCGCTGGTGGCGCTGCGCGCCGAGGTCGCGGCCGTGCGGCGTGTGCCGGCGGTGGCGCTGGGTCCGGCTGTGCCGGCAGGTGAGCTGCTCGCCGACCAGCTCGCCCCCGACGATCCCGGCGGCGCCGACCGGGACGGTGTGGTCGGGGTGTTGCGGCGGATCGACGCGGTGACCTCAGCCGCTGTGGACGCGGTGTCATCGGCGCGCGGCGTTCCTCGCGCGCGGGTCGGGACCGCGCCGGGCGGTCGTGATCACGAAGGTGGTGCACGGGTGGCACCGGCGGGACTGGTGGCCTATCTGCTGGGGCCGGGGACGGCGGAGGTGCACCGGGCGCCGCGGGTGATCGCCTCATGGGACGGGCTGGACACCGGCTGGCAGCCCGCCTCGACGGGGCCGGGGGAGTACGACCTGGCGCTCGGGCCGTTGATCACCGCGTTGCACGCTCCCGTCATCGCCGCGGGGCTGCCGACCCGGGCCCCGGCGGAGCACGGCAAGCGGGGGTATGTGTGGCACTGCTCGGCGCGGGTCGCCGCCACCGACCGGGTCCTGTCGGACGGGGAGTGGGCGGGGATCGCGCGGGAGCTGCTGGACGGCGCCGGGATCGCGGTCAGTGGCGACGCCGGTGGGCCGCGGTGGGTGGCGATCCGGCACGCGGAGGACCACATCCACATCGCCGCGGTGTTGGTGCGCCAGGACACGAGGCGGCGGTTCTGGCCGCACCACGACTACCCGAAGCTCCGCGCGGCGGCCCGGCGGATCGAGCAGCGCCTCGGCTTGACGGTCACCGCCGCACCGGATGGCACCGCCGCTCCAACGCCGTCGCGCGGTGAGGTGGAGAAGGCGGGTCGGGAGGGTCGGGTGCCGGCGCGGGTGGAGCTGCGCCGCGCCGCCCAGCAGGCCGCGGTCGCTGCCAGCGATGTCGACGAGTTCGTCGCCTACCTGCAGCGAGCGCGGGTATCGGGTGGGGTTGCGGCGGGCACCGTCGGGAGACCTGCTCGGCTACAAACTCGCCCGCCCCGGAGATGTGACGGCGGCCGGGGAGCCGGTGTTCTACAGCGGCAGCAAACTCGCCCCCGACCTGTCCCTGCCGCGGCTGCAACAGCGCTGGGCGAGCACCCCTCACCGGCAGACAGCCGGCGGCGCCGGCGGGGGACCGGGGACGCCGGAGGTGCTCGAGGCGGTGGCCGCGGCACGGGCCGCGCTGCGCACGGGCAGTGAGAACGGCGACGGGATCGGTGCGGCCACCGCCGACCTGCTCACCGCCCTGGCCGCCGGTCCCGCACCCGGGTGGTGGGGGGAACGGTGGGGAACGGCGGCGGACCGGTTCGACCGGGCCGCCCGTGCACCCGGCGGCCACCCGCTCGAGCCGGGTCCGGTGGCGGGGGAGCTGCGGGTGCTGGCCCGCAGACTGCTGACCGCGCGGGGTCGGGCCGGGCGCGACGCGGTCGGCGGGGTGGCGTTGGCGGTGGCGCTGGCCGCGCTGGTGGCCGAGATCGCCGCCTGGCAAGGCGCCCGCGGCCGCGACCACCAGGCCGCCGCGCCCGACGGGCCGCCGTGGACGCCACCGAGCTCGTCCTCGACCACCCACCCGCCGCACGACGGGCCGGGCGCGGGTGCCAGGTGGGGGGAACGGCCGGGCACGGGCCACACCACGGCCGCGCGCAGGGTCGGGGCGGTCCCGCCGCCGGCAGAACAGCGAGCCCACCATGACCCCACCGACAGGGACCTCCCGGAACTCGTCGACCCCGGCGGGCCGTCGGCGCGCGCCGGGTTCGCCACCGGCTTCGCAGCCCACGCTGTGGGCGGACCGATCGTGACCGACAGGCAGGAGCAGGCGGTGCTGGCGGTGGTCCGGCTGATCGGGGACCAGGACGTGGAGGTCACCGCCCAGCACGCGAGCAGCACCAGCGCCGCGGTCACGGTGCGCATCGGCCGCGCCCTGCTCTACCTCAACGACCAGGCCACCGCCGCGCACTTCCACAAGGTGTGGTTCGACGCCGCCGCGCACGCCCGCACCCTGCCGCCGGTCGGGCATCCCGCGCACCGCGGCCTGGTCCGGGCCCTGCGCGGGATGCCCGAACCCGGCATCGTCGCCAACGCGGCCGCCCGCCCGGCGTGCAGTGTCGCGATGGTCGGCGGGGAGCCGCCGGACGTCAAGCCGTTCCTGCGGGTCCAGCTCGGCCGGGTCGCGTTCGAGATCCGCGACTTCGCCGCCTACCGCTCCTGCCTGGGCGCGTTCCGCCAGGCCCACCACATGGCCCGCGACGTGTTCCTGCCCCCGGCAGCGCACGGGTCTACAACGGCGCGCTCACCGCCGCCCGCGACGCCTTCTACCCCCACACCCCCGAAGCCCCGGACCCTCCGGCGGTCCGACCGGGCACGGCGCGGGGCCGCCGGGTCGCGCAGGTGACCGAACGCAGCGCACCCATCACCCCCGCCGCCCCCGCACCCTCCGGCAGGCGCGTCCCGCCAGACCCCGCCGAAATTGCCGGCAAGAGGACAGACCGCATGAGCACGCCCGACTATCCGC
>CAVSJZ010000092.1:0-85555 GCA_963728105.1 uncultured Actinomycetota bacterium
CGTGTCCCGTGGATCAGCGAACGCGGTACTCGCGCCCAGATGGCCGCTCGCTGCGTTGTCGGACGGCTCGAGTACGCCCGGTACGAGAGCCGCCCTCCGCCTTGCGAGCAGTCATCTGGATCACGAATCCCGTCGCCCGTGATCCACGGGACACGGCCTAGCCGGGTGACGCGGCCTGGCGGCGGGCGCGTCGCCAGGCCGCGAGCGGTCGGCTCGTCGTCATCTCCCCGCCCCGCCCGTGGGAGCGTCCGGGGCCGGTTCCGGCGCGACGTGGAGGAAGCGGAACTCGTCGCTGCCCAGGAGGCGCAGCACGGTCCGCGGCAGAAGGCCGGGGTACGCGGCGCGGCCCTCGGCCGGCGAGCGCGGCTCGATCCGGTCGATCGGGTACTCGGTGCCGCGGTACACGACGGCGCAGCGCCCGGCGGCGACGATGTTGCGGTACCAGTCCACTCCCGGCCCGTAGGTCAGCTCGATCATGAAGCCGTCCGGGATCCTGGCGATCAGCAGCGGGGTCTCGTAGACCCGGCCGGTGCGCCGTCCGACGTGCCGGACCAGCGACCAGGGACCGATTCCGGCGCGGGCGAGCGGCCGCGTCACGCGGTTCATCGTCCGGCTCTGGAACCGCAGGAACGGCCGTGTCGCGGTCCACCGCCGCAGCGAGTGCGTCGTCATCGCGATCCCTCACCAGGCGCGCTGCCGGAGCCCGGACGGGTGTCGCCGCGCCGCCACTCCGGTTCCACGCGAGCCCACTCCCGGGCCCACTCGGCCGCGTTGCGCGCCGCCGTCAACCGTCGCACGGCCAACCAGGTCGACCCGAGCAGGAGCCCGCCGCCGGTCAGCACCAGTACGGCGGTGGCCACGGCGGCGAACACGACCTGGGTGCCGGACGTCGGGGCCGGCACCACGTCGCCCGAACGGTCCAGCCAGACCGGCCGCTCCGTGCCGGCGGCGGTCCCGGCCGGCGCGTCGACCCATCCGGTGTGCCGCCGGCCGGCCGGGTCGGTCCAGGCGGCCGGGACGGGGACCCGGATGTTGCCGGCGCTGTAGTCCGCCGAGATCGGGGCGTCGGCGGTCAGCACCGCCGTGGCCGGGACCCGGTCGGTCGACTCCGCCCGGGCACGGGCGGCCTCGCCGCCGTGCACCGACAGCCCGACGACCACGGCTGCCATCGCGACGAGCAGCATGGCGGCCGAGAGCACCCAGGCCGCGGCGTCCTCCACCCGGTCGGTCATCCGCCGCGGCAGCGGCGCTCCCGTTCTCCTCGACATCCCGTTCGCCTCCCCGGGCGGTCCGTCGCCGTCACCGTCCAGGCTCGCGAACCGGGCGGGCGGCGCCCACCGCCATCGGTCACCGCGCGGCGGGCCGCACGTCCCGCGCGCCACCGGGAGGAGCGGCGACCGGGGTCAGCGGGGCAGCTCCGCGCCCGTCCCCGGGGACCGCCGGTCGACGACGGTCATCTCGACGCCCGCCGCGATCCGGTAGGGCCTGCTCTCGACGATCCCGCCGAGCCGCCGCCGCAGCCGCGACACCTCGGCGCGCACGGTGACGACGTGCTCGGCGTCGCCGTGCACGGCCCGGCTCAGCGCCGTCGCGCTCAGTCCCGCGGGACCCGCGTGGTGGAGCAGGGCGAGGATCTCCGCGTGCCGCACGCTCACCGGGCTGCGCCACTGCCGCTGACTGCCGGAGACCTCGACGGAGGGGGTCGCGGAGAGCTCGAGCGTGATCACGATCCGGGTGTACTGGCCGGACGGCCGCACCAGCCACCCGTCGGCGAGCGGCTCGGGCATGCACAGCCCCAGGCCGGGCACCGTGAGCGGCTCGCAGGCGCGCGGGACGGCGATCCGGTCCAGCGGGGCGGCGCCCTCGGCGTGCGCGACCCACCCGTGCTCGTCGACCAGCAGCAGCGGCCCGCCGACCGAGGCCAGCACCGGGGCGGCGGCGACCCGCAGCCGTTCCAGCCCGGTCTCGTGGTGGCGCCACAGCTGCGCCTCCTCCAGCCGGACCGCCGTCTCGACCAGGGCCAGTATCGTCGGGTGCAGCGTGAACGCCGGACCGCTGACGTCGATGATCCCGAGCAGCGCGCCGGTCCGCGGGTCGTGCATCGGCGCCGCCGTGCAGTACCACGGGTGCTGCTGCTGCTCGAAGTGCTCGGCCGAGAACAGCTGCACCGGCGCGGCCTCGGCGAGCGCGGTGCCGATGGCGTTCGTCCCGACGTGCTCCTCGGTCCACTCCGCGCCCTCGGCGAACGCGAGGCCGTCGGCCCTCGCCCGGACCCGCGCCGCACCCTCGCGCCACAGGATGACGCCGTCGGCGTCGGTCACGACCATCAGGAACTGGGACGCGTCGGCGACCGAGCAGAGGATCTGGCGCAGCTCGTCGATCACCAGCGCCAGCGGGGACCCGCGCCGCCTGCGCAGGACCTCCTCGAACGGGAGGGGGTCCCGCCGCGCGCCCCGGTCGGGGTCAAGGCCGTCCCGCAGCACCCGTGACCACGAACGGGCGACGACGCCGCGCGGGCGCATGCTCGACCGCCCGCCCGCGATGACCGCGTCGTGCATCCGCAGCAGGGCGCGGGCGTGGCTGGGCAGGTCGGTGCCGGGTCGGATCGCGCTGGTGCTGTCCACGCGGCCTCCCCGACAGCGACGTCCCGCCGAGGATAGGCGCTCGGGCGCCGACATGGACCGGCCCGATCCTGCAACCCTCGTGCAACCGTTGCCGTCCCCCGCCACCGGGGTGTGTGTTGAGCCGCGATCAGAGAGCCGGTCGGGCCGACGTGGCCCGGCGACCCGACCGGCCCCTTGCTCGCGCACTCCGGGGTACAGCCGGTGGGCGCGTTCCGATCATAGGACGTGATCCCGGGCCGTTCCGTACCCGCTCGTCCGCGCGATTTGCAGGAAGGCCCGGTCCTGACATGTCCGTATCCAACGATGACCCTCCCACCGCCGTCCCCCCCGAGCGCACCGTCAGCTGGTGGGCGCACGGCCTCGCCACCGTGGTCGTTGTGGTGGTCGTCGCCGTCCTCGGTTGGTACCTGCTCGCCGACCCGGCGGTCAGCCCGTTGGGCGTCTACCCGCTGCCGTTCAACGCGGCGCTGTTCTGGGCGCTGATGTTCGTGGTGTGGACCGGCTTCAACCTGGAGCTGGCCGGGTTCTCGCGGTTCCGGCAGCCGGTGCGCGGCATCTCGCCCGCGGGCTGCTGCACGAGCCGGCCGTGGCCGGGAACCTCTTCGGCAACGCGCTCGGCTTCATGGACTGGCTCGCCCTTGTCACCCTGCTCTACGTCGTCGGCTTCGACTCGTTCGGGATCCCGCGGCCGCGGGCGGAGGAGCCCGCCACCGCGTCCGAACCGCTCGTCTCGCACTGAACCGGCCCGACACCCACCAAGGAGTCACCCATGAAGGCAGCCCGCTTCTACGGTCCCGGCGACATCCGCATCGACGACGTCGCGGAGCCCGCGACCCGGCCCGGCACCGTGAAGGTCGAGGTCGAGTGGTGCGGCATCTGCGGGACCGACCTGCACGAGTACCTGGAAGGCCCGATCTTCGCCCCGACCGCGGCCGCGCCGCACCCGCTGACCGGCGAGTCCATGCCGATCACGCTCGGGCACGAGTTCGCGGGGGTGGTCGCCGAGGTCGGCGAGGGCGTCTCGCGGGTCGGCGTCGGCGACCGCGTCGCCGTCGAGCCGTACATCATCTGCGGGCACTGCGACGCGTGCGCGAACGGCCGCTACAACGTGTGCCAGACGCTCGGCTTCGTCGGCCTGTCGGGGTACGGCGGCGGGTTCTCCCAGTACGTCGTGGCGCAGGAGCGCTGGGCCCACCCGCTCGGCGACCTCGGCACCGACGTCGGCGCCCTGATCGAGCCGCTCGCGGTCGCCTACCACGCGGTCCGGTTGTCGGGCGCGAAGCCGGGCCACACGGCCCTCGTCTTCGGAGCCGGCCCGATCGGCCTGGTCACGACGGCCGCGCTCAAGGCCGCCGGGGTCTCCGAGGTCGTCGTCGTGGAACCGGCCGACGTCCGCAAGGCGAAGGCGCCCGTCGCGGGCGCCGACCACGTGCTGGACCCGACGGCGACCGACGTCGTCGCCGAGGTGCGCGAGCTGACCAAGGGCAGGGGCGCGGACGTGTCGTTCGAGTGCGCCGGCATCGACGCCGTGCTCAAGTCCGCCATCCTCTCGACGAGGGCGGGCGGGACCGTGGTCAACGTGGCGATCTGGGGTCACGAGGCCTCGGTGGCGATGAACGACCTCGTGTTCCACGAGGTCAACGTCCTGGGCTCGCTCGCGTACGCCGACGACCACCCGGCCACCATCGAGATGGTCGCCAGCGGCAAGGTCGACCCCTTCCAGTTCATCACCGGCCGCATCGGCCTCGACGACATCGTCGCAAAGGGCTTCGACGAGCTGATCAACAACAAGGAGGAGAACGTCAAGATCCTCGTGAGGCCCTGACCGGGGCCGGCGGAGCGGGGCCGGGTCGACGCGTCGGGCCCGGCGGAGTTGAGTGTGCCCGTGGCGTCGCGCGCGGTCCGGATCCCGATGGGGGACAGCGCACTGCGTGGGGCGCTCTACGCGGACGCCGCTCCCGAGCCGCAGCCGGCGTTCCTGGTGCTCACGGGCTGGTGGCCGGGGGAGAACCTGTCGGTCGTGGCGTCGTTCTACGCGCGCCACCTGGCCGAGCGGCTCGGCGTCGTCACCCTGGCGGTCGGCCTGCGCGGGCTGGGCAGCCCGGGTGACGTCGACGCGCTCACCCGCCGGGACTACCTGTCCGACGCGCTGGCCGCCTTCGACTTCCTCGCCGCCCGGCCCGAGGTCCGCGCCGACCGGGTCGCCCTACTGGGCGAGAGTTTCGGCGCCTACCTCGGATGCCTCGCCGCGGGCCGGCGCGCCGTCCACGGGCTGGCGCTGCGGGTGCCGACGGACTTCCCGGACGCCGGGTTCGCGACGGTCCCGCAGGTGCAGCTGGCCGGCGAGCGGTCGCAGGACTGGGAGCGGCGGCCGCACCGGCCCCAGGACAGCCGCTCGCTGGGCGCGCTGCACACGTTCGGCGGCCACGTCCTGCTCGTGGAGTCCGGGGCGGACGACACCGTCCCCGCCGAGACCGCCGCGAACTACCGGGCCGCCGCGCCGCCCGAGCGCGTGTCCGTCGCGGTGATGGCAGGGTCAGGGCACGCCTTGACGACGGCGGCCGAGCTGACCGGGTTCGCCGACATCGTGGCCGGCTGGGCGCGGACGGTCGGCCTGGGGTGATCGCCGACGGTGGCCCGTCGGCGGAGCCTGCACCGCCCCGTCGCGAGGTGAGCGCCGGCCGCGGCTCGCACCGCTGTCCTGGCTGGCACCGCTGTCCTGGGCTGGCACCGCTGTCCTGGCTGGCACCGTCGTGGTGGCGTCCGCACCGGCGTCACGGCGGCGGTGCGGGTCGTGCATCGGCGGTGCGAGGCCCGGTCGGTGTCGGCGAGCCGGGCCGGGGCCGGGGCCGGGGCTGATCGCACCGCCGTCCCGGGCTCGCACCGTCGTGGTGGCGTCCGCACCGGCGTCACGGCGGCGGTGCCGGTCGCACATCGGCGGTGCGAGGCCCGGTCGGTGCCGGCGAGGGCCTGACGCGGCGTCGAGGGATGCGCGCCGTTTGACGGCTGCGGCCGGCGGGCACGCTCCGGATGGAGGACGTGGCTCGGCCGGTCGGGCCACGCGACGAGAGGTGGCAGCGTGGCCGAGGAGTACGTCCGCTGGTTGGAGTCCGTGTCGGCGAAGGACGTCGGCGAGGTCGGGGGGAAGAACGCCTCGCTCGGCGAGATGATCGCCAACCTCGGCGGCGAGGGCGTGCGGGTCCCCGACGGGTTCGCGACGACGGCCGCCGCCTACCGCGCCTTCCTCGACGAGGGCGGGCTCGGCGGGCGCGTCCGCGAGCTGCTCGCGGCGTGGGAGTCGGACGAGCGGTCGCTGGAGGAGACCGGCGCCGCCATCCGGGAGCTGTTCACCGGCGCCGAGCTCCCCGACGCGGTGGCGCGCGAGATCCGCGACGCCTACGCCGAGCTGGGCCGGCGCTACGACACCGAGGACGTCGACGTCGCGGTCCGCAGCAGCGCGACGGCCGAGGACCTGCCGGACGCGAGCTTCGCGGGCCAGCAGGACACCTACCTCAACATCACCGGCGCGGACGCGCTGATCGCCGCGTGCCGGGACTGCTACGCGTCGCTGTTCACCGACCGGGCCATCAGCTACCGCGCCGAGCAGGGGTTCGACCACGTCGACGTCGCGCTCTCGGTCGGCGTGCAGAAGATGGTCCGCTCGGACGAGGCCGGGGCCGGCGTGCTGTTCACCATCGACACGGACACCGGCTTCCCGCGCACGATGGTGCTCAACGCGGCGTGGGGGCTGGGCGAGAACGTGGTCGGCGGCGAGGTGACGCCCGACCAGTACACGGTCTTCAAGCCGTTCCTCGACGACGAGTCGCTCACCCCGGTGATCGGGAAGGTGCTCGGCGCGAAGGAGCAGCGGCTGCGCTACGCGGAGGGCGGCGAGGCGCCGACCGAGAACGTGGAGACCACGCCGGAGGAGCGCGGCGCGTTCGTGCTCGACGACGGGGAGATCCTGCAGCTGGCCCGCTGGGGAGCGGTGATCGAGCGCCACTACGGGCGCCCGATGGACGTCGAGTGGGCCAAGGACGGGCGCAGCGGCGACCTGTTCGTCGTCCAGGCCCGGCCCGAGACCGTCCAGTCGCGGGCCGACGCGGGCACGCTGTCGTCCTACCGGCTGACGGGCTCCGGCGACGTGCTCGCGACCGGGCTCGCCGTGGGCGAGGCGGTGGCGACGGGCACGGTGCAGGTCGTGCGCTCCGCGGAGGAGATCGACCGGTTCACCGACGGGTCCGTACTGGTGACCGAGATGACCGACCCGGACTGGGTGCCGGTCATGCGCAGGGCCGCGGCGATCGTCACCGAGCGGGGCGGGCGGACGTCGCACGCCGCGATCGTGAGCCGCGAGCTGGGCGTGCCGGCCGTCGTCGGCACCGGCGACGCGACGTCGGTGCTGTCCGACGGCGACGAGGTCACGGTCTCCTGCGTCGAGGGCGACGAGGGCCACGTGTACGCCGGCATCCTGGACTACGAGCGCGAGGAGATCGACCTCGACGACGTCCCGGAGGTCACCACCCGGGTCATGATGAACATCGCGAACCCCGCGGCGGCGCTGCGGTGGTGGCGGCTGCCCGCGCGCGGCATCGGGCTGGCGCGGATGGAGTACCTGATCAACAACGTGATCCAGGCACACCCGCTCGCGCTGCTGCACTACGACGAGCTCGAGGACGGCGAGGCCCGCGCGGAGATCGACCGGCTCACCGCGGGCTACGACGACCGGACCGAGTACTTCGTCGACCGGCTGGCGCAGGGGCTGGCGACGATCGCCGCGTCGCAGTGGCCAGAGCCGGTCGTCGTGCGCCTGTCGGACTTCAAGACCAACGAGTACGCCGGGCTCGTCGGTGGCGCGCAGTTCGAGCCGGACGAGGAGAACCCGATGCTGGGCTGGCGCGGCGCCTCGCGCTACTACAGCGACGAGTACCGCGACGGGTTCGCGCTGGAGTGCCGGGCCCTGCTGCGGGTGCGCCGGGAGATGGGGTTCACCAACGTGATCGTGATGGTGCCGTTCTGCCGCACTCCCGACGAGGCCGACAAGGTCCTCGCGGAGATGGAGCGGCACGACCTGCGCCGCGGGCAGGACGACCTCAAGGTCTACGTGATGGCCGAGATCCCGGCCAACATCCTGCAGGCGGAGGAGTTCGCCGAGCGCTTCGACGGGTTCTCCATCGGCTCCAACGACCTGACCCAGCTGGTGCTCGGGATCGGCCGCGACGACCCGCGGCTGACCGACCAGTTCGACGAGCGCAACCCGTCCGTGCTGCGGCTGGTCGCGGAGCTGATCGAGACCGCGCACGCGGCGGGCAAGCCGGTCGGGATCTGCGGCCAGGGCCCGAGCGACCATCCCGACTTCGCCGAGTTCCTCGTCGAGCACGGCATCGACTCGATGTCGCTGAACCCCGACAGCGTGCTGACGGTCGTCGAGCGCGTGGCCGCCGCGGAGGCCCGCGGGGGCTGACCGCCCGCGCCGCGCTCAGCGGCCAGGGGGTGCCAGGCGGTAGACCGCTCCGGCCTCGTCGTCGGTGACGTACACCGCGCCGTCCGGGCCGGGCACGGCCGCGACCGGGCGGCCCCAGCGGTCGCCCGCCGCGTCCTGGAACCCCCCGACGAGCGTGCGCTGGGGGCCCAGGGTGTCGCCGGGCGGCCCGGGGACCCACGGGAAGTAGGAGACCTCCGGCGCCCGCGGCGGCGTCCGGTTCCACGACCCGTGCACGCCGACCAGCGCGCCCCGGTCGTAGGGGGCCGGGAGCCCGGCGGTGAAGCTCAGGCCGAGCGGGGCCGAGTGCGCGCCGAGGCCCTGCTCGATGCGGGGGAGTGCGGCGCAGTCGAGCTTCGCGCTCCCCGGGTTGGTCTGGACGTCCGGGACGAACGGCGGCGTCGTGTAGTCGTACGCGGTGCCCGCCACGCCGGGCCGGACGTCCGGGTCGGGGTTGCAGTAGGGCCAGCCGAGGTCGCGGCCCGGCGACAGGCGCGCCAGCTCCTCCGGGGGATGGTCGTTGACGTAGGGCTGGACGACGTCGCCGAGCGACGACCCGGAGGCGCCTGCGTAGCCGGTGTCGTAGGGGTAGCCGATGTTGTCGCGGTTGTTGACGGCCGTCCACACCGAGCCGTCCGGCGCGACCGCGAGGCCCGTCCCGTTGCGCACGCCGCGCGCGAACACCTCGGGCGCCCCGCCGCCGGGCGGGACGCGCATGATCGTGGCCCGCTGCGGGGTCGCGTCGCGGTCGGCGGCCGAGACGTTGCCGCTGGAGCCGATCGAGAAGTACAGCGCGTGGTCCGGCCCGACGGCGACGCTCTTGAGCGCGTGCGCGTAGGCGCCGCCGAGCTCCGGGGTATTCGCGTCGGGCAGCCCGTCGGCGACGACGCGTCCGCCCGTCGCGGCGCCCGCGGCGTAGTCGTAGGCCCGGATCCGGTCGCTCTCGGCGACGTAGAGCGTCGTCCCGTCGAACGCGAGGCCGTGCGGCTGGGTGAGCCCGTCCAGCAGGACGCCCGAGCGGGCGGGGCCCGTGCCGTCCGGGACGAGGCGGACGACCCGGCCCGCGCCCGGCAGCGAGACCAGCAGGGCGCCGTCGGGCGTCCAGGCCGCCAGGCGCGCGCCGGGCACGGCGGCCCAGAGCGCGATCGTCCAACCGGCGGGGACGAGCACCTGGTGCGGGGTCGCGAACGCGCCGGTGCCCAGCCCGGCGGGCACGGCCAGCGTCACCGGCCGCAGGTCGGAGCCCGCCGCGGCGGACGGGGCCGCCACGGAGTGCCCGGCCGGCCCGGCCGGCGGGGCGGCGGGCTCGGCGCTGCAGGCCGCGACGAGGCAGGTCACCAGCGCCGCGGGCACGGCGCGCCACCATCGCGACGGACGCACGGACCCATCATGACCGGACGCGCGGGTCGCGCCGGCAACGGCCCCGGCGGCCGCTACCGGGTCAGGGTCGCGTAGTAGGTCGTCCCGTCCCCGAGCTGCAGCGCGAGCGTCCCGTCCCCGGCGAGCCGCAGGGTCATCGGGCCGCCGGTGCACCCGCCGGGCGGCGCGAAGTCCATGTCCAGCTCCGTCGCGGTGGCCGAGCGGACGACGAGCGACCCGCCCGCGCAGCTGCTCTCGCCGGCCGTGAGCTCCGCGCGACCGGCGCCGGCCGTCAGCTCCAGGTGGGGGTGGACGGTCGTGCTCTCCCGCGGCAGCGTGCCCGTGCCCGACCACTGGCCGGCGAAGGCCGCGGGGATCACCGCGGGCGCGTGGCTCCGCGGCAGCAGGACCAGCGCCGCACCGACCGCGACGGCGGCGATGACCGCGACCAGCGCCGCCGCGCCCACCCCGAGGAGCACGCCGCGCCGCGTCCGACGGGGCCGCGGTGCCGCCGCCGTCGCGGTGCGGGTGGCCCCGCCCCGCCCGGCCGGTCCGGTCCGCAGGTTCTCGGTCGGCCCGTCGCCGCCGGCCGGCGCGCCGGTCAGGGTGAGCAGCAGCTCCCGGGCCGTCGGGCGGTCGGCCGGCGACTTGGCCAGGCACTGCGCCACCAGGTCGCGCAACGGGCCGCCGAGCCGGCCGAGGTCCGGCGTGCCCTCCAGTACCCGGTACATCGTGGCCGGCGAGGAGTCGGCCGCGAACGGCGACGCGCCGTTGGCGGCGTAGGCCACCGTGGCGCCCCAGGCGAAGACGTCGGCAGCGGGGCGGATCTCGGAGCGGCTGAACTGCTCGGGCGCCATGTAGGCGGGTGTGCCGATGACCTGGCTCGGCGTCCCGCTCATGTCCAAGGCGCGCGCGATGCCGAAGTCGATCACCCGCGGGCCCTCCGCGGCGAGCAGGACGTTGGCCGGTTTGAAGTCGCAGTGCACGATGCCCGCACCGTGGACGGCCGCCAGCGCCGTCGCCGTGCCGACCGCGAGCCGGTCGAGCTCCGCCCCGCTCCGCGGGCCGGTCCGCGTCACCGCCTGGTGGAGCGAAGGCCCGTCGACGAACTCGCTGACGATGTAGGGGCGGTCGCCGTCGGTGTCGGCGTCGAGGACCTGCGCGGTGCAGAAGCGCGCGACGCGGCGCACGGCCAGCAGCTCGCGGACGAACCGCTCCCGCGCGGCCGCGTCCGACAGCAGCGTGGCGTGCAGCAGCTTCACGGCGACGGGCCGGCCCGCGGGGTCGCGCCCGAGGAACACCGCGCCCTGGCCGCCCTCGCCCAGCCGGGCCGACAGGACGTAGCCGGCGATGCGGTCCGGGTCACCTGGCAGCAACGGTCCACGCGACATCGGACCTCCACACCGGCTGCCGGGCTCGCGGTCAACGTACCGCCCGCGTGGCCGGTCGGGTGCTCCGGTGCGGACGGCCGCGGGCCCGCGTGCTGCACTGGGACCGTGGCCATCCCGACCGTCGACGATCTCGAGGCGCTGCGGGTCCCGCTGTCGGCCTACTGCTACCGGATGCTCGGGTCGGCCGCCGACACCGACGACGCCGTGCAGGAGACGATCGTGCGCGCCCACACCCACCGGGAGCGCTACGACCCGGTGCGCGGCGCGCTGCGGGCGTGGGTGTTCCGCATCGCGACCAACGTGTGCCTCGACCAGCTGCGCGGCGCGAGCCGGCGCGCGCTGTGCGTCGACCTCGGTCCGGCCGCCGTCCCCGGTGCCGAGCTGGGCGTCCCGCTGCCGCCGGAGCGCTTCGTCGAGCCGATGCCCGACGCCCGCATCGTCGCGGCGAGCGACCCCGGCGAGGCCGTGGCCGAGCGCGAGACGGTCCGGCTCGCCTTCGTCGCCGCGCTCCAGCACCTCCCGCCCCGGCAGCGGGCCGTGCTGGTGCTGCGGGACGTCCTGGCGTTCTCGGCGGCGGAGACGGCCGCGATGCTCGACACGACGCCGCCGGCCGTCAACAGCGCCCTGCAGCGGGCGCGCGGCACGCTGGAGCGCCACCGCCCCTCGCCGAGCGACCCGCTCGACCCGGCCGACGCCGGGCAGCGCGCGCTGCTGGAGCGCTACGTCGCCGCGTTCGAGGCCCACGACGTCGCGGCCCTGACCGCGCTGCTGCGCGCGGACGCGCGCACCTCCATGCCGCCGTTCGCCTGGTGGGTTCAGGGCGGCGCGGAGATCGCCGCGCTCGTCGGGCTCGGCGGCTGCGCCGGCGCGCGGCTGGTGCCGGCCGCGATCGGCGGCCAGCCCGGCTTCGGCCAGTACCGGCCGGACGACGGCGGGGTGCTGCGGCCGTTCGGGCTGGTACTGGTCGAGACGCGCGGGGAGCGGATCGCGCACCTGACGACGTTCCTCGGGACGGGCGAGCGGTTCCCGGCGTTCGGCCTGCCCGCTGCGATCGGGCCGGTGCCGGTGGGGACCGACGAGCGGGACCGACGAGTGCGGGAGCGATGAGTATGGGGGCCGCCGGACGTAGAGGGGACAGCACCCACCACCGAAGGAGTCCCGATGCCCCGCCGGCTCGACCTCACCGACCCGCTCGCCCGCGAGACCGTCGCCGAACGCGAACGGCTCGCCGACCTCTACGCCGGACTCACGCCCGACCAGTGGGCCGCGCCGTCGCTGTGCGCGGGCTGGCGCGTGCGGGAGGTCCTGGCCCACGTGACGATGCCCTACCGGCACTCCGCCCCCCGCGTCCTGCGCGGGATCCTGGCCGCCAGGGGCGACTTCAACCGCTTCGCCGACCGCATCGCGCGCGAGGACACCGCCCGCGCGTCCGACGCCGAGCTGCTCGCCTGCCTGCGGGCCAACGTCGCGCACCCGTGGCGGCCGCCGCGGGGCGGCCAGGGAGGGGCGCTGAGCCACGACGTGATCCACGGCCTCGACGTCACCGAGGCGCTCGGCCTGCCGCGGCCGCCCGCCGAGCGGGTGCGGCTGGTGCTCGCCGCCGCGGGACCGCGCGCGCTCGCCTACTTCGGCGCGGACCTCACCGGCGTGCGGCTCGTCGCGACGGACACCGACCTGTCGCTTGGGGACGGCCCCGAGGTCGTCGAGCTGCCCGCGGCGGCGCTGCTGCTGCGCGTCACCGGCCGGCGCGTGCCCGCGGCCGGCGAGCGGCCGCCCGCCTGACGCCGCCGCCGGCGGGTCACGCGTCGAGCAGGATCGTCGACCCGTCGACCTGGATGGCCCGCCGGTGCAGCGTGTGGAGTGCGGGGCCCCGCACGACGCTGCCGTCGGTGATGGAGAAGCGGCTCCCGTGGCACGGGCAGTCGATCGTCCCGTTCCTGACCTGCGAGACGAGGCAGCCCTCGTGGGTGCAGGTCGCGCTGAACCCGACGAACGTCCCGGCCCGGGGCTGCGTCACGACGACCCGGTGGGCCGGGAAGACCGTGCCCCCGCCGACCGGGACGCTCGCGACCGGGGCGAGCACGGCCGGCGCCGGGGGCGTCGTCTGCAGCCCCACCGGCGTGTGGGTCGCCGCCGTGGCCGGGGCGGCCGCCGCGCCACCGCCCGCCACCTCGCCGGTGGCGCACGCGGCCGCCCCCAGCGCCATGCCGGCCAGGCAGCCCGCGGCCACGGCGTCGCGCCGGCACAGTTTCCGGGCCGGCGCTTCCGGCTCCCGCTCCCGATCCACCGCCGTCACGAGCCGATGTTGAGCACGGTGACGTTGTTCGAGCTGATGTTGGTGACGTAGGCGCCGCGCCCGTCGGCGCCGACGAAGATGTTGGTCGGATCCTGGCCGACGCCCACCGTGCTCGTCACCTTGTTGGTCGCCGTGTCGATCGTCGACACGTTGTTGCTGCCGTCGTTCACCACGTAGCAGTGCTTGCTGTCGGGGGCGAACGCCAGGCTCTGCGGCTCCAGGCCGACCGGGATCGTCGCGACGACGGTGTTGCGGGCCGGGTCGATGGCCGTGACCGTGTTGCCGTCGTAGTCCACGACGTACACGTGCTGCCCGTCCGGCGACATCGCGATGCTGTGCGGGCTGTGGCCGGCGGGGATCTCCGCCAGTATCGCGCCGTTCTTCGTGTCGATCACCGTGACGACGTTGGAGACGTGGTTCGCCACGTAGGCGCGTCGCCCGTCGACGGAGAACGCGACGCTGTGCGGGTTGGGCTTGACCGCGATCTTCTGGACCACGGCGTTGGAGGCCGTGTCGATCACCGAGATGATGTTGGCGTCGTGGTTGGGCACCCACACCTGCCTGCCGTTCGGGCTCATCGCGATCGCGTACGGGAACTTCTCCGCCGGGATGCTCCTGACCTCCTTGCGGGTGGCCGTGTCGATGACCTCGACGGAGTTGCCGGTGTTGTGCAGCTCGTCGTAGACGCTGACGTAGGCGAACCGGCCGTCGGGGGTGAAGACGACGTACTGCGGCGGCCCCTCGGCGATCGGGATCGTGGCGGCGGTCGTGTCGGTCGTGAGGTCGATGACGTCGATCGCCTTCGTGCCCGTGCTCGCGAACCAGGCGAACTTCCCGTCCGGCGTCAGCGTGCCGGACTCCGGCGCGGCGGCGACGTTGAAGATCCCGGCGAAGGTCGGCGTCGCCGAGCTCGTGGGCTGCGCGGGCGCAGGGGTCGTCGTCGGCGCGGCCGTGACCGCCGCTGGTCCCTCCGCCGCCGGCGGCACGGCCGCCGGCGGCGTGCTCCGGCCGGCGTTCCAGACCGCCACCCCGAGCGCCGCGGTCGCCAGCAGCACCGCGGCGGCCACCCCGAGGACCCCGAGCCGGTTCCCCGTCGACCGGGTCGGCGTCGGTGGGGACGGCGAGGCCGAAGCGGCCGACGGTGCCTCCGCCGACGGCGGGGGCGGGGGCGAGCCCGCGGGCGCGGCTGCCTGCTCCGGCCAGTTCACCGCGGTGACGGCCTCGGCGTGCCCGTCGGACTGGTACGGGACCGTTGGCCCGGCCGCGTCGGGCAGCAGGACGACCGTCGAGTCGTCGAACGGCTGGCGCGCTGGTGGCGGTCCGACCGGCGGTGCCGCGACGGCCGCCGGCGCCCCGCCGTAGGACACGCCGGCGTAGGGCACCGCGTAGACGAGGCTGCGGTCCGCGCTCGGCGCCGCCTCCCGGGCGGCGACCGAGGCCGCGCCGAGGGCGACCGCGTACTTCGGGTGCGCGTCCACCACCGTCCGGCAGCCCAGCTCGCGCGACACCATGTCGGCGATCAGGGGGATCCGCGACGAGCCGCCCACCAGCAGCACCGCGTGCAGGTCCGCCGGCTCCAGATCGGCCGACCGGACCGTCCGCAGCAGCGCCTCGGTGGTCTGCTCGATCGACGCCCTGATCATCCCCTCGAACGTCTCCCTGGTGAGCCGCACGTCCGAGTGCTTGCCGGGCAGGAACACCGGGATCGTCGCCTCGGTGTCGACCGACAGCGACTCCTTCGCCTGCACGCAGTCCTGCCGCAGCCGCGCGAGCGCGAGCGCCGTGGCGTCGTCCGACAGGTCGAGGGCGGTCAGCACGCCGCCGAGCTCGTGGTTGACGTAGGCCAGCACCGACTCGTCGAAGTCGATGCCGCCGAGGTGCTCGATGCCCTCCGGCCGGCCGAGGATCTCGACGCCCGCCCGCCCCCCGCGCAGGATCGTCGCGTCGAACGTGCCGCCCCCGAGGTCGTAGACGGCGACGATCTGGCCCTCGTCGAGGCGGCGGGACGCGGCGTAGTGGGCGGCCGCGGCCTCCGGCTCGGTGATGGTCATGGGCTCCGCCAGCCCGGCGGCGCCTGCCACCTCCCCGAACAGGCTGCGCCGGTACGGGCCCCAGTTCGCCGGGTAGGTCAGCGCGACCTGCTCGGGCATGGCGCCCTCCAGGTCGGTCACCTGCGTCAGCACGTCACGCAGGAGCGCGCCGAGCAGGCTCGCGACGGTGAACGACCTGCCGCCCAGCATGACCGGGGTCGGGTCGCCGAGCCGCCGCTTGAACTCGCGCCCGACACGGTCCGGCGCCGTGATCGCGCGCCGCTGCGCCGCTTCGCCGGTGACCAGGGTGTCGTCGTCGCGCAGGTAGACGAGAGCGGGAGCGACGACGGTCTGCCCGGACAGGGTGACCATCTCGGCGGCGGACTGGCGCGACACGGCCGCGGCCACGAACGTCGTCCCGAGGTCGACGCCGAGACTGTAGGTCATCTTTCCCCCCTCGCGGAGCGCCGGACCGCATACCGCCGCGTCAACGACCTGTCCTTATGAGACATGGTTCGGCCCGATCCCGCGACCGGTCCGAAATGTCCGGATGGCGCCTGGGCTCACGGTAGGAGGGTCGGTCCGGGCAGCGAGTCCGTTACCGCCCGTGAGCGAGCCGTCTGCGTGCGCCCCCCGGCGGGGGCTAGCCGATCCGCTGGACGCGGCTGACCCACACGCCGCCCCGGTCCCTGGTGAGACCGAGCGACCCGGGCCACCGGCACTCGCCGTCGACGCGGTGCTGGTTCCACAGGCTCTCGTCGTCGACGGTCACG
Source organism: uncultured Actinomycetota bacterium (assembly GCA_963728105.1). Taxonomy (GTDB): domain Bacteria; phylum Actinomycetota; class Actinomycetes; order Mycobacteriales; family Pseudonocardiaceae; genus Pseudonocardia. Next base: position 15,956 of record CAVSJZ010000092.1, read on the forward strand.
TGGCAGACCGAGCAGTGGCACCGCAGGGGGCCGTACCAGCGGGCATCGCATCCGCCGCACGAGCGGAGCATGTTCTCCGGGACGTCGGACACCAGCGCAGGCTACCTGCCGGGCCGGCCGTCCGGGCCCTGTGACGCGACCCGTGACGCCGCCAGTTCGGCGGCGAAGTCCCAGGCCGACGGGTCGCGGTCGACGACCCGCGGCGGGCTCCACGGTCCGGTCCGCAGCAGCGCGAGCGCGGCCCGGTTGCCGGGCTGGATCATCGCCCGGACGGTCCACCCGGCCCACCGGGGCCGGCGCAGCTCGTGGTCGAGCAGGTCGCCCGCCACGCCCTGCCGCTGCCACGCGTCGGCGACGAGCAGGCTCACCTCCACCGTCCGGTCGCCGACGGCGATGACGTTGAGCAGGCCGACCGGGCGCCCGCCGGCCGTGGCGACGGCCGCGACCCCGTCGGGCGGCCCCGCCAGGAGGTAGTGGCCGAGGCGCGCGAGCACCGCGGCCCGGTCCAGCGGCGCGGGCAGGAAGAAGCGCCGCTGCAGGGTCGCCGGCGAGCAGGCGTACGCGAGGTCGCGCACGGCGTCCGCGGTCGCGGGGACGATCGCGCGGAGGGGCTCTATGACAGCTGTCATAGACGGGTTTCTACGCCGAGCGCGCCACCTCGCGCACTATGACGACCGTCATAGCGGGTCCAGCAGCAGCTCCAGCTCGTCCTGCACGGCGTCGAGGGCGGTCAGGTCCCGCCGCGCGCGGCACAGCACCAGCGCGCCCTCGGCCGCGCTGACCGTCAGCAGCGCCACCCGGGCCGCGCGGTCGGGGGAGAGCCCGCCGCGGGCGAGCGCGTCCCGCAGCGGCGCGAGCCAGGTCGCGAACGCCGCGCCGGCCGCCTCGGTCACCGCCGGGCTGTCCCACGACGCGTCGGCCACGCCCGCGACGATCGGGCAGCCCGCCCGGAAGTCGCTGCCCACGAGCAGCTCGCGGAACCGGTCGAGCAGCCCGCCCACCACCGCGGCCGGGGACGGGGGTGGCTCCGCCGCCGCGTCGGCGCGCAGCGGCCGCGCCGCCCGCTCGGCCATCCACGCCATGGCCTCGGTGACCAGCTGGTCCTTCCCGCCGGGGAAGTAGTGCTGCAGCGACCCGCGCGGCGCGCCCGCGTGCTCGACGACGTCCCGCAGGCCGGTGGCGGCGACCCCCCGCTCCCGGAACAGCAGCGCCGCGCTGCGGACCGTCCGTTCCCGCGGGCTCCTGCTGCTCATGACGACCGTCATACCAGAGCGGGGCGCGGCGGGTGGCAGGCTGGCGGCCGTGGTCCTGCGGCTGCTCCTGATCAGCGACACCCACGTGCCCCTGCGGGCGCGCGACCTGCCCGCGCCGGTGTGGGCCGCGGTCGACGCCGCCGACGTGGTCGTCCACGCCGGCGACTGGGTGAGCGTGGAGCTGCTGGACGCGGTGGCGGCGCGCGCCGCGCGGCTCGTCGGCGTGTGGGGCAACAACGACGGGCCGCAGCTGCGGGCGCGGCTGCCGGAGGTGGCCCGGGCGGACCTTGCGGGCGTCCGGCTGGCCGTCGTGCACGAGACCGGGCCCGCCGCCGGCCGGGAGCGGCGCTGCGCGGCGGCGTACCCCGACGCCGACGTGCTGGTGTTCGGGCACAGCCACATCCCGTGGGACACGACGGCGCCCGGCGGCCTGCGCCTGCTCAACCCGGGCAGCCCGACCGACCGCAGGCGGCAGCCGACCCACACCTGGATGACGGCCAGTGTCCGCGACGGCGTGCTCGACGAGGTCGCCGTCCACCACCTGCCGGACGGTCAGGGCCGGAAGCTCGCCCGGTAGTCCGTCGGCGTGCGGCCGGTCAGCTCGCGGAAGGCGGCGTTGAACGCCGAGAGCGACGTGTAGCCCGAGTCGAACGCGATGGCGGTGACGGGCCGGTCGTCGCGCGCGAGCTCCTCGATCGCGTAGAGGACGCGCATCCGGCGCAGCACCGCGCGCCAGCTCAGGCCGGCCTCGTCGGCGAAGCGCCGCGCGAGCGACCGCGGCGCCAGCCCGACGGCGGCGGCCACCTCCTCGAACGTGACGTCGCGGGCGAGCCACTCCCGCGTCAGCTCCAGCGCTCTGCGCAGCTCGGGTGAGCGCCCCGCGGGGACCACGATCGGCCCCGGCCGCTCCGCCAGGCGCCAGGCCACCGCGGCGAGCGCGCCGAACAGCGTCGCGGCGTACGCCGGCAGCGGGTCGGCGCCCGGGCCCCACGCGCCGCACTCGCCGACCAGCGCCCTGGCCAGCGGGCTCAGGTCGAACACCGACAGCGCGGTGGGCGGCGCGGGCGCGAAGGACGGGTCGAAGAGCACCGACGCCGTCGTCACCGGCTGCGGGATGCTCACCCGGATCGGCTCGCCGGCCTCGATCAATGCGGCCCGCGCCGGCGGGAGCAGCCACACCTGGCCCCGCGCCTCCAGCCGGAGCGCGCCGGCCGAGGCGCAGAGCAGGTAGTGGTGGTCGGTCCGCAGCTCGCGGGCGGGCTCCGGCGCGAACGTGCGCACGAAGCTGTAGGCCTCCCGCATCACCGCCGACCCCGCACGGCGTCCGATCCTAGGAACCCCGCCGGCTCAGGCGACCGTCTCCAGCAGGTCGGCGCGGAAGCGCCGGCTGACGGGCGGTGCGGTCAGGAGCGGCCGCAGGACGGCACCGGAGCGGGCGAAGGCCTCCGAGTCGAGGTAGGCAGCGAACGCCGCCGCGTCCTCCCACTCGTGGACGACGGTCACGCCGGTCTCGTCGGCCCGCGCGGCGTACACCCGGAACTCGAGGTTGCCCGGCATCGCGGCGATCTCCGGCCGCTCGCGGTCGAGCTGGGCGAGTGCCGCGGCCCGGTCGGCGGCGGTGGTGTGCAGGTCGAGGATCGCGATGAGCATGACGCCTCCCGGCGGGTTCGGTCTCTGGTGGACGTCCCCATGCTCCGGCGCCACGGTCCGGCCGGCCCGCGCCGATCGGACGCGTTCGCGCTCTCATCGGCCGTGCCGGGACGAGTCCGGCCGACGAGGTAGGCGCGGACGGACAGTTGGCTTATGTTGGCTGACGAAGCCCGGATCGCTGAGCCAACGGGGGATCGCGATGACCGTGAGCGCTGTACGGACGGTGCAGCCATGACCGCCACCACGACCGCGCAGGCGGCCCAGAGCAGCGGTGGGATCCAGGACGGCGGCCACGTCGACGTCCTCATCGTCGGGGCGGGGGTGTCCGGCATCGGCGCCGCGCACCACCTGCGCGACGAGTTCCCCGACCGCAGCTTCGTCATCCTGGACGCGCAGGACGACCGGGGCGGCACCTGGTGGACCCACCGCTACCCCGGCGTGCGCTCCGACAGCGACCTGCACACCTACGGCTACCGGCACAAGCCGTGGCGCGGGCCGTCCATCGCTGCGGGCGAGGCGATCCTGGACTACCTCGACGAGGTCATCGACGAGGACGACCTGGCCAAGGAGATCCGCTACCGGCACCGGGTGGTGGCGGCGAGCTGGTCGGGCGCGGACCACCGCTGGACCGTCGACGTCGTCCGCGGCGACACGGGCGAGCGCCTGCGGTTCACGACCGCGTTCCTGTGGATGTGCCAGGGCTACTACAACCACGAGAAGCCCTACCGGCCCGACTGGGCCGGCCTGGACCGGTTCCAGGGCACGGTGGTGCACCCGCAGGGCTGGCCGGACGACCTTGACCTGGCCGGGAAGCGCGTCGTCGTGATCGGCTCCGGCGCCACGGCCGCGACGCTGATCCCGGCGATCGCGAAGGAGGCCGAGCACGTCACGATGCTGCAGCGCTCGCCGACGTACTTCTTCGCGCCGCCGACGACGCACGAGCTGGCCGTCCAGCTGCGGGCGCTGGACATCCCGGAGGACTGGACGCACGAGATCATGCGCCGCCAGTACATGTCGCAGTACCACTGGCTGGCGCGGATGTCGTTCGAGGCGCCGGACGAGCTGCACGCGTTCCTGATCGACGAGATGCGACCGCAGCTGCCCGAGGGCATCGACATCGAGAAGCACTTCACCCCGCGCTACCGCCCGTGGCAGCAGCGCATCGCCATGGTCCCGGACGGCGACCTGTTCGCGGCGCTGCGCGAGGGCACGGCGTCGATCGTCACCGACACCGTCGACACGTTCACCGAGCACGGGATCCGGGTCGGCTCGGGCGAGGAGATCCCCGCCGACGTCGTCGTCACCGCGACCGGGTTCAACCTGTCGGCGTTCGGCGACGTCGCGTTCAGCGTCGACGGCGAGCCGGTGGACTTCACCGAGCGGGTCACCTGGCGCGGCATGATGATCTCCGGTGTGCCCAATATGGCCTACACCTTCGGCTACTTCCGGCACAGCTGGACGCTGCGCGTCGACCTGGTCGCCGACGTCGTCGGCCGCCTGTTCCGCCTGATGGCGGACAAGGGCGCGACGACGGTGGTCCCGGCCCTGCGGCCGACCGAGTCGGACATGCCGCTGCGGCCATGGTCGGATCCCGACAACTTCAACTCCGGCTACGTCCTGCGCTCGCAGCACCTGCTGTTCAAGCAGGGCGACCACGAGCCGTGGACGCACATGGTCGAGCACGAGCAGGAGCGGGAGACCCTCCCGAAGGCCGATCTCGAGGACGGGACGCTCGTCTACAGCTGACCCCGCCGACCCCCCAACGCCCGACTCCTCGAGGAGGCTTCCGTGCCCCTGCAGTCCGTCCGCACCGGTGTCGCACTGAACTACGAGGTGAGCGGGGAGGGCGAGCCCCTGCTGCTGATCACGGGGACGTCGGCCTCGATCCCGCTCTGGGGCGCGCTGCTGCCCGCGCTCGCCGAGCGCTACCGCGTCATCGCCTACGACCACCGCGGCCTGGGCGGCAGCGAGCGCGGCGAGGGCCCCATCTCCGTCGCGTCGCTGGCCGAGGACGCGTCCGCGCTGCTGGAGGCGCTCGAGGTGCCGCGGGCCCACACGCTGGGCTGGTCGCTCGGCTCGGCCGTCATCCAGGAGCTGGCCCTCGCGCATCCCGAGCAGGTCACCTCGGCCGTGCTCTACGGGACCTGGGGCCGGTGCGACGGCTTCCAGCGCTCGATCCTGGCGGCGTTCCGGCTGCCCTACGCGGCGCGTGACATCGAGTCGGCGCTGGCCGTGTCGGGCATCGCGTTCTCGCCGCAGCTGCTCGACCGCCCGGACTTCGAGGAGCTGCTCACGCCGATGCTCCCGGCGTTCCCGCAGACCGAGGCCCAGATGGCGGCCACCGTCGAGCAGTGGGACGCCGACCTGGCTCACGACACGCTCGACCGCCTCGGCGGCATCACGGCGCCGACGCTCGTCGTCGTCGGGGAGCAGGACCTGTTGACGCCGAGCTGGCAGGCCAAGGCCGTCGCCGACGCGGTCCCCGGGGCCCGCTACGAGCTGGTGACCGGGCCCGGGTCCAGCCACGGCATGCACATCGAGCGCACCGACGACCTGCTCAAGATCGTCGCCGGCTTCCTCGAGGAGCACCGCATCGGCGCCTGACCGGGCGCCGGCCGATCTGCACCGGGAGCGGGTCGCGCCGCCGGAGGGCGTCCCCGGCGCGGGCGGGATGCATTAGGGTGCGGCCGACGCTCCGGGAGGTGGAGAATGGCTGACGAGACCCAGCGGGTATACGCGCTGTTTCGCAGCACCGAGCAGGAGCTCCTCGACCGCTGGGTCGACATCGCCGAGCTCTCCCTGCGCGGCCGACTGGTCCGGGCCGAGCTGGAGCGCTCCTGCGGCGACCTGCTGGCTGCGCTGGCCCCCGCGCTGGACTCGTCCGGGCTGGACGTCCGCGCGGAGGCGTACGGGCCGGCGCGCGCGCTGCTGGACGAGATGGCCCGCGACCGGGCGCGCCGCGGCTTCACCCCGACCGAGACGGCCACGGCCGTCTTCGCGTTGAAGGAGGCACTGTTCGCGGTCGCCGACGCGCACGGCGACACGCAGGAGACGGTCGTGGCCGTCTCGCGCTGGGTCGACGCGCTCGGTCTCCATACGATCGAGGTGTTCGCCAGGGCCCGCGAGCGGGTGATCGCCGACCAGGCCGAGCAGCTGCTCGAGCTCGCGACGCCCGTCGTGAAGCTGTGGGAGGGCGTCGTCGCCGTCCCGCTCATCGGCACCCTCGACTCCGCCCGGACGCAGGTCGTGATGGAGAAGCTGCTGCAGACGCTGGTCGAAACGGGGTCCGAGCACGCGATCATCGACATCACCGGCGTGCCGGCCGTCGACACCGAGGTCGCCCAGCACCTGCTCAAGACCGTCGTCGCCGCCCGGCTCATGGGCGCGGAGTGCACGATCTCCGGCATCCGCCCGCAGATCGCGCAGACGATCGTGGCGCTGGGCATCGAGTTCGGCGACATCCCGACCAAGGCCACGCTCGCGGACGCGCTGCTGCACGCCCTGCGCCGCAGCGGGGTGGAGGTCCGCCGGTCCCGGCCCGGCGTGGGCTGATGGATCGCGTCCCCATCCTGTCCCTCGGGGGCGTCCTGCTCGTCTCTATCCAGGTCGACTTGCAGGACGAGTCCGTGCTGGCGCTGCAGGAGGACCTGGCCGAGCGCATCGTGTCCGCAGGCGCCACCGGCGTTGTGATCGACATCTCGGCGGTGGAGATCGTGGACTCGTTCATCGGGCGGATGTTCGCCACCATCGCCTCGCTGTCGAAGGTGCTCGACGCGGAGACCGTCGTCGTCGGCATGCGCCCGGCGGTGGCGATCACGCTGGTGGAGCTGGGCCTGTCGCTGGAGGGCGTCCGGACGGCGCTCGACCTCGAACGGGGCCTGGCGGCGCTGCGCCGCTCCCGCGCCGAGCGCGGCATCCCGTTCGCGGAGGCCGTCGAGCCCGTCGAGGTCGCGCGCCCGAGCCGGGACTGAGCGGTGACCGAGGCGGGCGCCGCGGACGAGCTGCCGATCCGCACCGGCGACGACGTCGTCCGGGTGCGCCAGGTCGTGCGGGCCATGGCGACGGCGGCACGGCTGTCGCTCGTCGACCAGACCAAGGTCGTCACCGCCGCGAGCGAGCTGGCGCGCAACACGCTGGTGCACGGCGGCTCGGGCACGGCACGGGTGGAGACGGTGCAGCGGGACGGCCGCCGGGGCGTGCGGGCCGTCTTCACCGACGCCGGGCCCGGCATCGCCGACGTGGACAAGGCGCTGACCGACGGCTATACCACCGGGAGCGGGCTCGGCCTTGGCCTCGGCGGGTCCCGCAGGCTGGTCGACGACTTCACTCTGGAGACGGCCGTCGGGCGGGGGACGACGGTCACGGTGATCAAGTGGACGCGCTGAACGGTCCGTCGGTCGAGGACGTCGCCTGGGTCCGGCTGGACGAGCCGAGCGCCGTCGGGGGCGCCCGCCGGGCGGCGGAGGGTCTGGCCGAGCAGCTCGGAGCGGCGGGCGCGCGGCCGGCGGAGATCGGCATCGCGGTCACCGAGATCGCGTCGAACGTCCAGCGCCACGCCGGGGGTGGCGCCGTCCTGCTGCGGGCGGTGCGCGGCGGGGACGCCGCCGAGATCGAGGTGGTCGCGGTGGACTCGGGCCCGGGCATCGCCGACCTGGGCGCGGCGCGCCGCGACGGCAGCTCGACCGCGGGCACGCTGGGCATCGGGCTGGGGGCGATCGAGCGGATCGCCCGCTCCGTCGAGATCGCGACGACACCGGGCCGGGGGACCGTCCTGGTCGCCCGGTTCGACCTCCTCAGGCGGCCGCCCGGCGCGGCGGAGCCCCGGCCGGTCGACGCGGCCGGCATCACGCGGGCGCTCGCGGGCGAGGACGTCTGCGGCGATGCGTACGCCACCCGGCGCACCGGCTCCACGCTGACCCTGATGGTGGCCGACGGCTCGGGTCACGGACCGCTCGCCGCGTTGGCCTCGTCCGCCGCCGTGCGCACGTTCCTCGACCCGGACCGGGCGGGGGAGGCGCCGGCCGACGTGCTGCGGCGGGTGCATGGCGCGCTCGGCGGGACCCGCGGGGCGGCCGTCGCCGTCGCCGAGATCGAACCCGCCGCGGGCACGCTCCGGTACGCGGGCATCGGGAACATCGCGGGCGCCGTCGTCCACGACGGGGTCAAGCGCAGCATGGTCTCGCTCGGCGGCGTCGCGGGTTACCGCAACCCGTCGATCCGCACGTTCTCCTACGCCTGCCCGCCCGGCGCCGCGGTGGTGATGCATTCCGACGGCGTCCGGTCCCGGTGGTCGGCCGAGGAGGTCAGGGGTCTCGCCGGCCGGCCGCCGCTGCTGCTCGCCGCGTCGCTGCTGCGTGACGCGGGGATCCGCCACGACGACGCCTGCGTGCTGGTGGGGCGGGTCGAGCCGGGCGGGGCCGGGCCGTGACGGCGGCGTCGCACGAGCTGGTCCGGCTGCGCATCGCCGGCGAGGCGGACGTGTTCACCGCCCGGCAGCGGGGCCGGACGGTCGCCGCGGTCGTCGGGCTCGACAACCAGGACCAGGTGCGCGTGGCGACGGCGCTGAGCGAGCTCTGCCGCGAGCTCGCCGACACGGGGGCGCCCGCCACCGTGGCGCTGGGCGTGTCCGACGGGGAGCCACCGCAGCTGGTGATCACCGCCACCTGGGCGGTCGCCCGCGGCGGGGCGGACCTCGCCGGGACGCCGGGGCTCGCCGCCGCGGCCCGGCTCGCGGACAGCTGCGCGGTGTCGGTGCGGGCCGCCACCGGCCGGGCCGTGCTGACGAAGGCGTTGCGCAGCGGCGCCGAGCCGTTGACGTCCGAGCGGCTCGACGCCCTGCGCCGGCAGTGCCGGGACGCGCCCGCCGGCAGCGCGCTGGAGGCACTGCGCATCCAGAACCAGGACCTGCTGAAAGCGCTGGAGGACCTGCAGGCCCGCCAGGAGGACCTGGTGCGCGCCAACGACGAGCTGGAGGAGACCAACCGGGGCGTGCTGGCGCTGCACGCCGAGCTGTCGGAGGAGCTGGAGCAGACCAACCGGGGGGTCGTCGCGCTCTACGCCGAGCTCGACGAGATGACGGGCCAGCTGCGGGCGGCGAGCGAGAGCAAGACGCGCTTCTGGGCCGGCGTCAGCCACGAGCTGCGCACGCCCCTCAACTCGGTGCTCGGGCTGGCGCGGCTGCTCCTGGACTCCTCCTCCGACGCGCTCAGCGCCGACCAGCGCCACCAGGTCGAGCTGATCCGGGACTCGGCCTGGACGTTGCTGGCGATGGTCAACGACCTGCTCGACGTGGCGCGGGCCGAGGCGGGGCAGATCGAGGTACGGTTCCAGCTCGTCGATCTCGTCCCGGTCGCGGAACGGCTGTGCGCCGCGCTGCGGCCGATAGTGGCCCCTGGCGTCGAGCTCGCCGTCGACCTGCCGGCATCGGGCCTCGTGCTGCGGACCGATCCGGCCCTCGTCGAACGGGTGGTGGTCAACCTGCTCAGCAACGCGGTCAAGTTCACCGAGCGCGGCGAGGTGCGCTGCCGGGCCGCACTCTCGGCGGCGGGCGACGCCGTCGAGGTCACCGTGACCGACACCGGCATCGGGATCGCTACGGAGCACCAGCAGCGGGTCTTCGAGGAGTTCTACCAGGTGCCCGGGCCGCTGCAGCGGCCGCGGGCCGGCACCGGACTGGGCCTGTCCTACGCCCTGCGCGTCGCCGGCGTGCTGGGCGGCAGCCTGGAGCTCGCGAGCGAGCCGGGCCGCGGCACGTCCGTCGCGCTGCGGCTCCCGGTCGCGCTGCCCGCCGACGGCCCCGACCGCTACGCCGACGTGCTGGTCGTCGAGGACGACCCCGCCTTCCGCGAGATCGCGCACTCCGCGCTTCGACCCTTCGCCGAGCGGATCGTCGACGCCGCCTCGGGCGCCGAGGCCCTGCGGATACTGGCCGAGCACCGGCCCGACCTCGTCATGCTCGACCTGGGCATCCCGGCGCCGAGCGGGCAGGACGTCCTCGACCGGATGCGCGGCCCGCTCGGGCTCGGCGACGTCCCGGTCGTCGTGGTCACCTCGACGCAGCTGTCCGCCGCCGACCGCGCCGTCCTCGCCGCCTCCGCGGTGGTGCTGGACAAGGCCCGCTTCTCCGCCGCGCTGCTGCCGCACGTGGTCGCCGACGCCGCCCGGCTCGCGGGCAGGCGGCCGTGAGCACCGGACCGGACGGCACCGTGCCCGGGTTGGTGCTCGTCGTCGACGACAACGCCGCCAGCCGGTACGTCGCGAGCAGCTGGCTGCGGCGCCACGAGTACCGCGTGATCGAGGCCGAGACCGGCGCCGAGGCCCTCGCGGCGCTCGCGACCGAGCCGGTGGACATCGTCGTGCTCGACGTCGGGCTGCCCGACATGAGCGGCTTCGACGTGTGCGAGCGGATCAAGAGCGACCCCGCGCTCGGCCAGCCGGTGATCCACCTCTCGGCGACGGCGGTGCGGGCGGCCGACCGGGTCAGCGGCCTCAACCGCGGCGCCGACGCCTATCTGACCGAGCCGGTCGATCCCGGCGAGCTCATGGCGACCATCGACGCCGTCCTGCGCCACTACCGGGCGCGGGCCACGGCCGAGGAGCTGGCGGACCGGCTGACGCAGCTGAGCAGCGTCGTGCGCGACATCCACGCGGCCACCGACTTCGACGAGCTCGCCCGCTCGCTCGCCGCCGGTGCAGCGGGCCTGTTCGGCTGCCCGGCCATGGCGCTGGTTGCCGCCCTCGAGGACGTCGTGCGGCGGGCGGTCGCGGGCGTGGGGGAGCGGCCCACGGTCGATGGCGCCCCGCCGGAGTCGACCGCGATGCTGCTGGCGGCCCGGCAGGACGGCGAACCGGCGATCCGTCGGCACGCGCTCCGCTCTGCAACCGACGGCATCGGCTGGCAGGTGCTGGTCGTCAGCGGGCGGCCGGGACAGCTCCCGCTGGGCGTGGCGATCGCGGTGCCCGAGCTGACCGACCAGCAGGCCGCCCTGCTGACCCAGCTCGGCCAGGCGGCCGCGCTGGCCGCCGACGCGCTGCGGCTCTACACCGAGGAGCACAGCCTCGCGCTCACGCTGCAGCGGAGCTTCCTTCCCGAGCGGACACCGCACATCCCCGGCCTGGAGATCGCGGCCCGGTACGTGCCCGCCGCCGCGACCGCCGAGATCGGCGGCGACTTCTACGACGTGATCGAGCTGGACGACGGACGCCTGCTCGTCGCCATCGGCGACGTCGCCGGCCACTCCATCCACGCCGCGACGGTCATGGTCGAGCTGCGGCATGCGCTGCGCGCCTACGCGGTCGAGGACCACGACCCGGCCGAGCTGCTCGCGCTCCTCGAACGCATGCTGCTGCGCTACCACCCCAACCGGTTCGCGACGCTCTGCCTCCTGCTGCTCGACCCCGCCACCGACGAGCTGCGGGTCGCAAACGCGGGGCACCTGCCCCCGCTGCTCGTCGACGCGACGGGGGCGCACTACCTCGACGTCTACGGGCGGATGCTGGGTATCGGCCCGGCGCAGCATCGCACGTCGGTGCACGCGCTGCCGCCGGCGTGGATGATCGTGCTGGTCACCGACGGCCTGCTGGAGGAACCGGGGCTCGACCTCGACACCGCGATGGAGTCGCTGCGGGCGGCCGTGCAGCTGGACGTCGAGCCCGAGCGGCTGTGCACCTGGCTGCTCCAGCGGTTCGGTCGCCGGTCGGACGACATCGCCCTGCTGGTCCTCCGCAGACTGCCGCGCGCCTAGTGTCATGAGTCGTTAATTGTCCAGCATTTCGGTAGGCTTGTCCGATGCCGGGTCCTGCCGCTCCCACGGTGGAGTTGACTGATGACGAACGGGCGCAGTTGACCGCGTGGACACGTCGGGCGACGAGTGCGAACGCGTTGGCGACCAGGTCGCGGATCGTGCTTGCGGCGGCTGACGGACTGGGCAACACCGCGGTCGCGGCGAAGGTGGGGGTCGAGGTGGGCACCGCGCGTCGCTGGCGTACCCGGTTCCTGGCCGATCGGCTGGACGGGTTGCTGGACGAGCCGCGCCCGGGGCGCCCGCGCACCGTGACCGACGAGCAGGTCGAAGCAGTGATCACCCGAACCCTGGAGACGGCCCCGCGGGATGCCACGCACTGGTCGACCCGATCCCTGGCCGCCGAGCTGGGCTTGTCGCAGACGGCGGTCTCGCGGATCTGGCGAGCGTTCGGACTGGCGCCCCACCGCCAGGAGCGCTGGAAGCTGTCCACCGACCCGCAGTTCATCGACAAGGTCCACGACGTCGTCGGGCTCTACCTCAATCCGCCCGACGCGGCGGTCGTGTTGTGCGTGGACGAGAAGACCCAGATCCAGGCGTTGGACCGCACCGCGCCGGTCCTGCCGATGCTGGCGGGCACCCCGGCCCGGGCCACTCACGACGATGTGCGCGCGGGCACCTGCAGCCTCTACGCCGCGTTGAACCTCACCTCGGGCGAGGTGATCAGCTCGTTGCACGCCCGGCACCGGGCGGCCGAGTTCAAGAAGTTCCTGCAGAAGATCGACAAGGAAGTACCGGCCGAGTACACGGTGCACGTCGTACTCGACAACGCCTCGACCCATAAAACCCCCGCGATCCGCCGCTGGCTGCTGACCCATCCGCGGTTCGTCCTGCATTTCACCCCGACCAGCAGCTCGTGGCTCAACCTGGTCGAACGCTGGTTCGGCGAGCTGACCACCAAGAAACTGCGCCGCGGCACCCACCGATCCGTGCGCGCCCTCAACGCCGACATCCGCGACTGGATCAAGACCTGGAACGCCAACCCTCGGCCCTACGTCTGGACCAAGACCGCCGACCAGATCCTCGACAGCATCACCCGCTACTGCAGCCGAATTAACGACTCACGACACTAGGTCCGGTCGGCAGGGCGGGCCGGCTCGGCTGGTGCAGCTCGGCCCGGTCGGGTGGTTACCGTGATCGTGTTCGGGGTGTCGCCGGGCCCGTCGTCGGCCATGATCCGGCCGCGGCTGCGCGAGTCCGGGGGGCGCAGTTCGTCGGCGCGCTGACGCACGGCGGCCCAGGCCGCGACGCCCTGCCCGACCGGGAGGTCGCCGGTCCGGGACGCCGTCGTGTCCGGGGCCGGGCGCACCGGGACGCACGGCCCGGTCGCCCTGCTCCCGCTCCGACGAGGTCGCCCAGCTCCCCCTCGGTCCCGCCGAGTCGCCGGATCGACTGCGCCACCACCACAGCGCGAGGCGTCAGCGCTGTCGGGGCCACCGCATCCGCACGGTCGTGCCGTCCGGACCGGGCGCGACCTCGGCCCGCGACACCGACCTGATCATCAGCAGGCCCCGGCCGCGGTGGCCGGGTTCGGCCGGCGGGGTGCGCCACTCGCCGCGGTCCCGCACGACGGCCACGACCTCGGTGTCGTCCTCGGTGGCGAGCACGTCGATCGTGCCCGGCCGGTCGCGGTAGGCGTGTTCGGTGGCGTTGGCCATCGCCTCGTAGGCGGCGAGGACGATGTCGGCGACGGTGGCGTCCGGGAGATCGGCCGAGCGGGCCCACTGCTCCAGCGCCCTGCGGATGCCGATCAGGTGGACGGGATCGGCGGGCACGCCCACCCGGCGGAACGGGCCCGCGAGCGTCGCGGCGGACCGGGCCGGGCGTCGGCGTACCGGCGGCTCGCGGTCGCCCGCGCCCTCGTGACGGTCCTCGTCCGCGCCGGAGCGCCGCCTCGCGGGCATCTCAGCCCGGTTCGGACGCGCAGACCACGGCACCCACTCCGGCCAGGGCGTCGGCGACCGAGGTGAACACCGCGATCTCCTCGACCATCCCGGTGATCTGGAGCGGTCGGAGGGTTACGCGGTCGGCCGCCACCAAGCGCAGCTCATGGCCGGCGGGGGCGGACCGGTGGGCGAGTGCCAGCGTGGACAGCCCGCTCGAGGACAGGAACTCCACGGCGGACAGGTCGACGACGACGAGCGTGTCACGCGCGAGCGCCTCCGCGAGGGCCTCGCTCAGCCGGTCTGCGGTGAGGAGGTCGATCTCGCCCGCCACGGCGATGACGGAGCCACCGTCGATCGGGACGGCCCGGATCGCGATCGGCGCTGGGGTCACGAGCAGATGGTAGTGCGCCGGGCGTGGCGACGCCGGGTGTGGCGGCGGGCCGGTCCCGTTCAGCCGGCCGGGTCCGGCGGCCGGAGCGCGATGAGCTGCGCCCGCAGCTCACCGTCCGGGCCGGCGTAGGTGAGTGTGTCGCCCGCGCGGTGCCCGGCGAGGGCCCGCCCGAGCGGGCTGTCGACGGTGACGACCTCCTCGGCTCCGCCCTCGCCTGCCTCTCCGGCGACCGTGACGACGCGGAAGCTCGCCTCGTCGCCGCCCGGGAACCGCAGCGTGACGACCGTGCCCGGCGCCGGCTCGCCCGGCCCGGCGGCGGGCGGGTCGGCGATCAGGCGCTCCAGCTCGCGGATGCGCGCGTCGAGGCGGCCCAGGTCCGCGTCGCCCTCCAGGCGCTGGGCCTGGTCGCCGCGGTCGCCGACGTCCGGTTCGGCGGGGTCCTCGCCGCCGAGCGCGGCCGCCAGCCGGCGGCGTTCCGCCAGGAGCCGGTCGCGCTCCTGCTCCAGACCCGACGTATCCGACACCGCGTTCCCCGTTCTCGTCTCGACCCGCTACGGCGTCGCCACCGTACCGGCGTCAGGGCGGGGTAGCGGGCGACGTCGAGGCTCGTCCCGAACTGCGGGGCGGGCGGTCGGCCGTCGCCGGTCGTGAGCGTGGAGAGGTCGACGCCGAACCCGGCGTCGGTGACCCGGTCGCCCGCCAGCGCGGCCCGGCCGCCGACCTGCCCACCCGGCGCCGGGGGCGGGTCACGACGGGGGTCTCGGCGCTCATGGACGGCCTCCTGCGGGTCCGTGGGTCGCTGCGGCCGGGTGCTCGACCCGGAAGACGGGGTAGCGCGCGGCGACGGCGTCGAGATCGGCGTCCGGCGCGTCGGCGCCGACGGGGATGTGCGGGCGGCCGCCCGGCACGGTCGCCAGGTAGCGCCGCAGGACCGGGGCCCGCTCGGCGGGCGGCACCTCGACCAGGCGGACGGGCCGGGCGCGGCCGTGCCGCAGCGTCGCGACGCCCCCGGCGGCGCGGACGTTGCGGACCCAGCCGCTCCCGTCGCCCAGCATCGCCACGAGGTACCAGTCGCGGCCGACGTCGGCCATGCCGAGCGGGTAGCGCCGGACGCGCCCGGTGCGCCGGCCGGCCACCTCCAGCGTCACCCACCGCCGGGGCGCCAGCCCGGCGCCGAGCACCACCGCCCACAGCCGGGCGAGCCGGCGCGCCGTGGCACCGGCGCGGCCGCCCGGGTACATCGCCCGCAGCCGCTCGTCGGAGCAGAGCAGACCCATGGCACACCTCCTCGGGCCCTTCGGGCCTCCTCCGAGCAGGGTGACCTCGATAGCATTTGGGATACAGAGTCCAAAGTCCCGATGACGCCGAGGAGCCGCCGTGCCCGAGCGCGCAGCCGCCACCGGCCTGGCCCGCCGCAGCCGCCGCCTCACCGACCGGGAGACGCGCGACCGGATGCTGGCGGCCGCGCTGGCGATGGTCGGCCGAACCGGCCTCACCGTCAGCCTCGAGCACATCCGCTTCGAGGACGTCATCCGGGAGGCCGACGTCGCCCGCAGCACCGCCTACCGGCACTGGCCCTACAAGGACCTGTTCTTCGCCGACCTGGTCGTCGAGCTCGCCGGGCGGGCGAGCCCCGCGATCGTGCGGGACGAGATCGCGCTGCTGCGGCAGGTCCTCGACGAGCACTCGGGCTGGCTCGCGACCGCGGAGCTGCGGCACGGCCTGCTGCTGGAGACGATCCGCCGGCTGACCGTGCTCGACGTCCGGGCGGTGCTCGACTCGCCGGGGTGGCGGACCTACCTCGCCCTGCAGGCGACCGTCCCCGCCCTGCTGGATCCGGACGTGCGGGCGCAGGTCGGGGCGGCGCTGGCCCGGGCCGACGCGGAGCATGCGGCCCGCGTCGCGCAGGCGTGGCGGCAGCTCGCGACGCTGTTCGGCTACCGGCTGCGGCCGGAGCTCGCGACGACCTACGAGCACTTCGCGACGCTGTTGACCACGACGCTGCGCGGCCTGGTCGTCGCCGCGCAGGTCGACCCCGACGTCGCCGGGCGGCGGACCGCGGCGTGCCCGCCAGGAGCGGTGGCCGTCGAGGAGTGGACGCTCGGCGCGCTGGGGGTCGCGGCGCTGGCCACCGGCTTCCTCGAGGCGGACCCCGACGCCGTGTGGGACGGGGGCCGGCTCGCGGAGATCCACCGCGTCCTCGACGCGTGGCACCCGTCGCCCGACCCGTGAGCCGCCCGTCCGGCGGTCCGGGTCGGCGCGCGACTCGGCCTGGCCCAGGCCCCGACTCGGCCTGGCCCAGGCCCCGACTCGCGGGCTGGGTCAGCGCGCAACTCGGGCTGGCCCAGGCCCCGACTCGCGGGCGGCCCCTCCCCGCTACAGGCCGAGCTTCTCCGCGGCCAGCCGCGAGCCCTCGACCCTTGACTTGATCTTCTCGAAGGCGACGTCGCGCGCGAAGTCCGGCGACCCGTAGTTGGGCTTCTCGTCGATGGAGAACGGCGAGAAGCCGCAGTCGTCGGTCGAGCCGAGCTGCTCCTTCGGGATGAAGTTCGACGCCCTGACGAGCTGGTCGGCGATCTCCTGCGGGGTCTCGACGCGCGGGCTGGCCACGTTGATCACGCCGAGGTACGCCGTCTGCGCGACGCCGTCGGCGTCGCTGCGCAGGTTCTTGCCGATCGTCTCGTAGACCGGGTCCTTGTCGCGCTCGCTCTTCATCTGGATGAGGAAGTAGCCCGCGTTGATGTCGAACATCGTGCCCAGCAGGTTGTTGTAGGGCACGTCGGCGGAGTGCACCGAGTCGCGGTCGCCGCCGGGGCAGGTGTGGATGCCGATGTTCGTGCGCTCCTCGGCCGAGAACCGGGCCATGACCCGGTTGTTCAGCTCGATGAAGTGCGGCAGCAGCCCCGCGCCCGTCCACGGGTTGCGCGGGTCGGCGCGGGTGGCGAGCCGGCCCTCGGTGAAGTCGACGGACACGCGCGCGGCCCCCGCCGCGAACGCCATCCGGATGTCCTGCTCGCACTCGTCGACGAGGGCGGCCTCGAAGTCCTCGCGCGAGTAGCCCTCCACCGGGTCCTTGAGCGGGTAGAGCAGCGCCAGCATCGACGGCGCGATGACCGCCTGCTTCATCGGCTTCGAGGCGTAGGGGAGCGACTTCCTGAGGGTGTCTGCCGCGTGCTGGTTGTAGTGGAACGGCCCGCGCTCGAGCTTCGGCAGCTGGCGGCCGTGGCCGTCGGCGAAGATCGCGAAGAACTGCCCGCCCGGGCCCAGACCCGGCGCGAGCCCGGTGCCGGCGAGGGTGTCGGCGATCGGGTAGGTCGCGAACGACGACCAGCGCTGCTCGCCGTCGGAGATGATCGGCGCCCCGGTGGCCTCGCCGCGCTCGATCGAGTCCTTGACGGCGGCGTCCTGCAGCTTCTCCAGGTCGTCCTTGCTGATCTCGCCCGCGTCGTACTTCGCGTAGGCCTCCTGCAGCTTCGCGGGGCGGGGCAGGGAGCCGACGGGTTCGGTGGGCAGGCCGGTGGCCGTGCGGGGGTCGTAGGCAGGCATCGTCGGGCGCTCTCCTCGGATCGAATCGGCGACGGTGACGTTCAGGTTCCGGAGCGGGTGGCAGGGGCACGGCGACAGGGGACGACAGGCGCGCGGCGGCCGCTACGATGATCGAACGTAGACCGTGATCTAGGTCACGTCAACCGGCGCGGCGGGCGGCAGGCCGGCCGCGCCCATCAGCCGGGTGGCGGCGTCCGCATCGTCCGGAAGGAGCAGGACGATGCCGTCGGCGGCCGAGCGCAGCTCGTCCATGAGCTCCCCGACCAGCACCTCCGCGAGGTCGAGCCCGGCCCGCGGCGCGCGGTCGCCCGCGCGCTCCAGCAGGGCGAGGGCTGCGGCGGGGACGGTCGCGTCGGGCACCTCGTGCGCGAGGTACTCGGCCTCGGCGAAGCCGCGCAGCGGCCGCACCGACACGAGGACGGGACCGGCGCCGTCGAGCGCGTCGCGCAGCCGCCGCCACGCGTCGAGGTCGTAGACCGGGCGCGTCAGCAGGAACTGCGCCCCCGCGTCGACCTTCCGCCGCGCGCGCCGGGCCTGCGCCGCCGGGTCCGCCGCGCCGCCCGCCACCCGCGCGCCGATCTCGAACGCGGTCTTGCCCGCCATCGGCAGGCCGTTGCGGTCCACGCCATCGTTGAGGCCCGCCAGCAGCTCGACGAGGCCGATCGAGTCGACGTCCCAGATGCCGTCGACGTCGGGGTAGTCGCCGGCCGGCGGCGGGCTCCCGGTCTCGCACACGACCCGGCGCACGCCCAGCGCGTGGGCCCCCAGCAGGTCGGCCTGCAGCGCCATGATCGTCCGGTCCCAGGTCGGCACGCTCGCGACCGCGTCGACGCCCAGCTCGTGCTGCAGGTGGGCGGCGAGGTTCAGCGCGCCCGGCCGCGCCCGGGACCCGTCGGACGAGGGCACCCACAGCGCCTCGACGCCGCGCGTCGCGGCCTGGGCGGCGCGGGCCACCGCGTCCGCGACGCGGCCGGCCTCCGGCGGCTCGACCTCGGCGAGCACCCGGATGCGGGGCCGCGGCGCCGCCGGGGCCGGTCGCCGGGCCGCTTGCGGGCGGCGCACGGTCCGTCCCGCGCGCCCCGGCGCGGGCTCCCGGTCGGTGGCGGCTGGCCGGGCCACGGCGTGCGCGATCGCCGCGAGGTGCGCGGGCGTCGTGCCGCAGCAGCCGCCGACGATGCCCGCGCCCGCCGCCACCAGCCGCCGGGCGTAGCGGGCGACGTAGGGGACGTCGACGTCGTAGGTGAACCGGGCCCCGGCGACCCGGCGTGGCAGCCCGGCGTTGGGCTGGGCCGAGATCGGCAGGTCGGTGTGGGCGCGCAGCTGGCGCACGACCGCGAGGACGCCCTGCGGGCCGAGCGTGCAGTTGGTGCCAAGCGCCGCCACGGGCAGGCCGGCCAGCGCCGCGCAGACGTCGTGCGCGGTGTCGCCGCCCAGCGTCCGCCCGTCGGTGGCGAACGTCGCGGAGGCGATGACCGGCACGCCGGTCGCCGCGGCCACGCCGGCGGCCTCGACCAGCTCGTCGAGGTGGCCGAACGTCTCGAGCACGAGGACGTCCACGCCGGCGGCCGCCAGCGCCCTCGCCTGCTCCGCCACGGCGGCCTCGCGGTCGGGCGCGCCGACGCGGCGGCGCTGGCGGGCGGTCACCGCGGGTGAGATCGAGCCGCCGACCAGCACCGGACGGCCGCAGGCGGCGACGGCCTCCCGCGCGATCCGCACGCCGGCGGCGTTCACGGCCACCGCCTCGTCGGACAGGCCGTGCGGCTCCAGCCGCAGCCGGCTCGCCCCGAACGTGTTGGTCTCCACGAGGCCGACGCCGACCGCGAGGTAGCCGTCGTGGACGCTGCGGACCAGCGCGGGCTGCGACAGGTTCAGCTCCGGCAGCGCCCGGTCGAGCGGGTGGCCCGCGGCGTGCAGGACCGTGCCCATCGCCCCGTCGGCCACCAGCACCCCGCGGCGCAGGGCGGCGGCGAGCCCCGACGCGTCGCCCCTGTTCGCGTCGCCCCCGTTCACGTGGCCCCTGTTCGCGTCGCCCCTGTTCACGTCGCGCTACTCACGTCAGCGCCTGCACGATCTCGCACGCCAGCTGCGCCATCAGCCGGTCGCGCGGGTCGTCGAGGCGCAGCCCGGCGATCTCCTCCACCCGCCGGATCCGGTACGCGACGGTGTTCGGATGCACGTGCAGCTCCCGCGCGGTGCGCTGCGGGCTGCCACCGCAGCGGAACCACGCCGCCAGCGTGCCGACCAGGTCGGTGCCGCCGCGGCCGGCGCCGGGCACGCCGCCCAGCACGTCGGCGGCGAACGCGCGGACGACGTCGAGGTCGGGCACCTGCAGGAGCAGCCGCAGGACGCCCAGCTCCTCGTAGGCGACGACGGGCGGCGCCGCCGGCATGCGGCGCGCGGCGTCGAGCGCGGCCCGCGCCTCGGTGTAGGACCGGGCGATCTCGGCGGCGCGCCGGCAGCCGCCGCCGATCCCGGCCGTGACCTCCGCGCCGGGGTGCCGACGCAGCGCCGCGTCCCGGCACCGCTGCGCGAGCCCGCGGACGGCGTCGAGCCCGTCTCCGTTCGCGGCCCCGTCCCCGTCCGGCACCGGCACGACGGCCACGACGTCGTGCTCGCGCAGGGCGACGATCGCGGCCCCGCGGCCGCGGGTGACCGTGCGCTCCACGGTGGCGAGCGCCGCCGCCCGGTCGGGGGTGTCGCCCGCCCGCACGGCCAGCACGTGGTGGCGGGCTCCGCGGGCGAAGCCGAGGTGCTCGGCCCAGCGGTCGGCCTCGTCCGCGTCCCGGTCGCGGGCCAGTAGCAGGCCCTCGACGAGGTCCGTGCGGGCCCGCCCGGCCGCGGCCGCAACGACCCGCTCGCGGGAGAGGATCATCCCGCAGACCGTCGCGGCGTGCTCGGCGAGCAGGAGCTGCAGGTCCTCGCCGAGCTCGGGCTCGCCGTCGGCCAGCGTGACGAGGTGCGCCGCGACGTCGTGCCCGACGAGCACCGGCACGACGACGGCCCGCTCCGCCGGGACGGCGAGCCCGGGCAGGGCCACCGCCCGCCGGGTGCGGGCCGCGGCCGCGAGCACCGCCGCGAGCCGGTCGGGGCCGACGGCGGCGGCGAACCGCTCGGCGGCGTCCGCGGGCTCCGCGCAGAGGACGTCGGTCCCCGCCGGGTCGGGCCGGTCCGCCCGCCCCGACTCCGCCCGGCCCGACTCCGCCCGCCCCGACTCCGCCCGGCCCGGCTCCGCCCGCCCTGTCGGGCCGACCACCGCGACGGGGCAGCGCGTGCGCCGCGCGACGAGCCGCACCACGGCGCCGACGTCGGCGTCCTGCGTCGCGAGCGCGGACAGGTGGCTGAACGCCGCCACCAGCTCGCGCAGCGCGCCCGCCGCCCCGCGGTCGTGCCACCGCGGGCGGTCGGACGCCGCTCCCGCTCCGGCCGGCACCGCCATGACGAGGAGCGTAGGAGCCCGGCACCCGCGTGGCCACAGACCGGGGCCGCCGGAATTTGTGCCCGGACACAGTGTCGCCGACCACACCGCGTCCTACGGTGATCGGCAACGCCCCAGCGAGGAGGAGGCCGTGTCCCGGAGCCGGCAACCGACGTCTGCGGCCCCGGCGCGCTCGTTGTCGCCGGTCACAACGCCGGCAGGTCCCGGGTGGCCCCGCCCGGTCCGCCCGCGGACCTCGGCCCGCGCCCTCTACCGCGTGGCCCCGCTGCTGGAGCCGCGGGCGCTGCACCGCTTCGTCGCCCGGCGCCTCGAGCGCTCGCCCCGTGCGCGCCGGCTGTTCACCGCGCTGGAGCGCCGGAACAAGGCGTCGCTGTTCGGGTGCCGCATGTGCGGGCAGTGCACGCTGCCCGTCACCGGCTACGCGTGCCCGATGACCTGCCCCAAGAGCCTGCGCAACGGCCCGTGCGGCGGCGTCGGCGCGGACGGCTCGTGCGAGGTGTACCCCGACCGCCCGTGCGTGTGGGTCGTCGCCTTCGAGCGGGCCGATGCGGCCGGGCACGCCGCGGACCTGACCCGGCTGCAGCGCCCGGTCGACCAGCGCCTCACCGGGACCAGCTCGTGGGTGCGCTACTGGCTCGGGCGCGACGAGGGGCTGTGGACCGAACCCCTTCCGGCGCCGGGCCCGGTCCCGCTGGGCCTGCCGGGGTTCCGGTCGTGAGCGGGCGTGCGAGCGGACCCTCCGCGCAGCGCCCGCGCAGCGCCCGTCCCGGCGCCGGCGAGGGCGTGCGATGAGCCTGCGTGCGGCGCTGGCCGCGGGGCGGTTCGCCGTCACCGCGGAGATCGGGCCGCCGCACGGCGCCGACCCCGACGCGGTCGCGCGCGCGGCGGCCCCCCTGCACGGCTGGGTCGACGCCGCGAACGTCACCGACAACCCCAGCGCGCACGTGCAGGTCGGCAGCCTCGCCGGGTGCGTGCTGGCCGCCGCGGCCGGGATCGAGCCGGTCCTGCAGATGACCTGCCGCGACCGCAACCGGCTCGCGCTGCAGTCCGACCTGCTCTCGGCGTCCGTGCTGGGCATCCCGAACGTCCTGCTGCTCACCGGGGACCATCCGACCTACGGCGACGACCCCGCAGCGGCGCCGGTGTTCGACCTCGACAGCGTCCAGCTCACCTGGGCCGCCAGCACCCTGCGCGACGAGGGCCTGCTGCTCTCCGGCCGGGCGGTCACGCCGCCGCCGCACTACCTCATCGGCGTGGTGGAGAACCCGTTCGCGCCGCCGGTCCGGTTCCGCGCCGCGCGGCTGGGCAAGAAGGTGGCGGCGGGCGCGGAGTTCTGCCAGACGCAGTTCGTCTTCGACGTCCCGGCGTTCGCCGCGTGGCTGCGCCAGGTGCAGGACCTCGGCCTCACGCAGCGCTGCGCGGTCCTCGCGGGCGTCGGGCCCGTCCGCTCGCTCCGCGCGTACGAGTTCCTGCGCACGCGGGTGCCCGGCGTCGTCGTGCCCGACGCCGTCGGCCGCCGCCTGCGCGGCGTGCCGGCGGGCAAGGTCGCCGCCGAGGGCGTGGCGCTGTGCGCTGAGACGATCGCCGCGCTGCGCGAGCTGCCCGGGGTGGCCGGCGTCCACGTGATGGCGTTCGGCTACGAGCGCGGCATCCCGGAGATCCTGGAGCTCGCCGGCCTGGACAGGAGTCAGCGTGCTGGTTGACCTCAAGCCCGTGAACCGGCTGCGCGGCAAGAACGCGGTGGACGTCACCGCCGCGCTCGCCCCCGTGTTCACCGCGCTGTCCGCCGACCCCGCGACCGACCTGGCGCGGCTGCGCGTCACGGCCGACTGGATCCAGTACCGCAACAACTTCCGCGAGCCGGTGGAGCTGCGCCCGGTCGTCGGGGAGCCGACCCTTGAGCTGGCGCTGGACCTGCGTCGGATCTCCGGTCAGCCGGACGCGACGGCCACCGCGGTCGCCGCGCAGCTGCGCGCGCACCGCAGCGGCGGCACGGGCGCGGGCCACCTCACGCTGGAGGAGTGGGGCCCCACCCGCCGCAGCCGGATCTGGGAGTTCAACGCCCTGTACTGGGGGCACCTGCGCGACTGGGAGGAGGCCACCGGGCAGGGCTACGAGTCGGCGCTGCCGGGCGGGCAGAGCG
Organism: uncultured Actinomycetota bacterium; assembly: GCA_963728105.1. Classification (GTDB taxonomy): domain Bacteria; phylum Actinomycetota; class Actinomycetes; order Mycobacteriales; family Pseudonocardiaceae; genus Pseudonocardia. The sequence continues at coordinate 39,062 of CAVSJZ010000092.1, forward strand.
ACGCCCGCGAGGACGAGCCCGTGCGCGCGACGATCCGCGAGCTGTTCGACGTCTGGGACGCGCTGGCCGAGCGCCGGGCGCTCCCCGAGGAGGTCTACGTCCTCGAGCTGGGCGTCGGCAACGGCAACCAGGCCCGCACCTGGCTCGACGTCTTCCGCGCGCTCGACCACGAGCACGGGCGCGGCTACTACCGGCGCCTGCACTACCTCATGGGCGACTACTCCGCGCACGTCCTGGAGCTGGCCAGGGCGACCGTCGCCGAGCACGCCGACCACGTCAGCGCGTTCGTCCTCGACGCCCAGAACCCCACGACCGCGCTCGGGTTCCTGCGGTTCAAGGTCTTCCTGGTCTACATCTCCAACGTCTACGACAACCTGCCGACCGACGAGATCGCGACGATCGGCCGCCGCGAGCACCTCGTCGAGAGCCGGGCCTACCTGCCCGGCGACGCCGCAGCGGAGCTGGCCGCGAGCGTCTCGGCGCGACCGGACGCGCTGCGCGGGCTCATCGACAAGCTGCTGCGCCTCGGGCCCGCGCTACTGGCCGAGGCCGCGCCCCAGCACATCCCCGACACCGGTGCCGCCGTCGCGTTCTGGCGCGCGACCTGGGCCGCGCTGCGGCTGCAGGAGCGCTACGTGCCGCTGCACGGCCTCGACACCTACGACATCGCGCCCGACATCAGCGGCGAGCTGCTGCGGCCGCTGCTCACGACGGGCGCCGACGTGCGGATGCACGTCGCCAACGGGGCGGCCGCGAGCTTCGCCGAGACGCTCCCGCTCATCCACCCCTACGGCCGGCTCGTCTGCCACGACCTGTTCGCCACCGACGCGCAGCGCTACCGCGACGGGTTCCGCGGGCCGGGCAAGTACGACGGCTCGGTCGTCAACTGGGTGAACGGCCCGCTGCTCGCGCACCTCGGGGCGCGCAAGGGCTTCGACGTCGCGTTCGCGCCGTTCGCCAGGGCGGGCAGCAACATCGTCACGATGACGGCGGACGTGCGGGACTGACATGCCACCCGCGACGCCCCCGCTCACGACGACCGTCATCGGCTCGTGGTCGGTCCCGGACTGGCTCGAGCACGCCAAGACCGGCGTCCACCACGGCGTCGTCAGCCGCCGCCAGCTCGCCGAGATGCACGACATGGCCGTCAAGGCGGCGCTGAAGGACCAGGAGGTCGCCGGCATCGACGTCGTCACCGACGGCGAGCTGCGCCGCGACAACGACGTCGACTACCTGCTCGCCCGCGTGCCCGGTGTCGTCGCCCCGGACCCCGTCAAGGCGTTCTACTTCGACTACCTCGACCTCGAGCTGCCCGAGCCGCTCGCCGACCCGCCACCCTCCCCGCTCGGGCTCGCCCCCGACCTGGCGTTCACCCGCGCCCACACCGACCGGCCGGTGCGCTTCTCGATCACCGGGCCGTTCTCGCTGTCGCGGCGGCTGCGCACGACCGCCTACGCCGACCGGGCCGACCTCGTCCGCGCGCTCGCCCGCGTCCTCAACGCCGAGGCCCGCGCGCTCGCCGACGCGGGCGCTGCGCTGCTGCAGATCGACGAGCCGTTCCTCGCCGGCTACCCCGAGCAGGTCGAGCTGGCCGTCGAGGCCGTCAACATCGTCGTCAAGGACGTGCCGGTGACCTGGGCGCTGCACGTCTGCTACGGCAACCGCTACGCCCGCCCGCTGTGGGAGGGCCACTACGACTTCCTCTTCCCGGCCGTCCTCGAGGCGGGCGTCGACCAGCTACTGCTCGAGTTCGCGCGCAAGGGCGACGACGACCTCGCGCTCGTACGGCGCTACGGCTGGGACCGGGTGCTCGGCGTCGGCGTGCTCGACGTCAAGACGCCCGCAGTCGAGGCCGTCGACGTCGTCGAGCGCCGCATCGAGCGCGCGCTGGCGGTCGTCCCGCCCGAGCGCCTGATCGTCACACCGGACTGCGGCCTGCGCCACCTGCCGGCGCCCGCGGCCCGGGCCAAGCTGCACGCGATGACCACCGCCACCGCCCGCGTACGCGGTGACTGCCCGAAGGAGCCCGCATGATCCCCCTGGCCGAGAACGAGCACCTCTTCACGTCGGAGTCGGTCACGGAGGGCCATCCGGACAAGATCGCCGACCAGGTCTCGGACGCGATCCTCGACGCCGCGCTGGCCGGCGACCCCCGTTCCCGCGTCGCCTGCGAGACGCTGGTGACGACGGGGCTCGTCGTCGTCGCGGGCGAGATCACGACCGCAGCGCAGGTCGACTTCGCCGACGTCGTGCGCCGGACGATCGTCGACATCGGCTACGACAGCGGCGAGTTCGGCTTCGACGGGCGCCACTGCGCGGTGATGGTCACCCTCGACAAGCAGTCGCCGGACATCGCGCAGGGCGTCGACGAGGCCTACGAGAACCGCCTGGTCCCCGGCTCGGCGTCGGAGGACGAGCTGGACCGCGACGGGGCGGGCGACCAGGGCATGATGTTCGGCTTCGCCTGCCGCGAGACGCCGGAGCTCATGCCGCTGCCGATCGCGCTGGCCCACCGGCTCTCCCGGCGCCTGGCCGCGGTGCGCAAGGACGGGACCCTTCGCTACCTGCGCCCGGACGGCAAGACGCAGGTGACCGTCCGCTACCGCGACGGGCGCCCGGTCGGCGTGGAGAAGGTCCTCATCTCCACCCAGCACGCCGAGGACGTCGAGACCGCCCAGATCAAGGCCGACCTGTGGGAGCACGTCGTCGTCCCGGTGCTCCCGCCGGAGCTGTACTCCCCGGAGGACCTGCAGGAGAGCTACTACGTCAACCCGACCGGCCGGTTCGTCGTCGGCGGGCCCGTCGGCGACGCGGGCCTGACCGGGCGCAAGATCATCGTCGACACCTACGGCGGCTTCGCCCGCCACGGCGGGGGCGCGTTCTCCGGCAAGGACTCCTCGAAGGTCGACCGCTCGGCCGCCTACGCCGCCCGGTGGGTCGCGAAGAACCTGGTGGCCGCGGGTCTCGCGGACAAGGTCGAGGTGCAGGTCGCCTACGCGATCGGCGTCGCGCGGCCGCTCTCGTTGCTGGTGGAGACGTTCGGGACCGAGCAGGTGCCGCTGTCGACCATCCGCAAGCTCGTCGACGACCACTTCGACCTGCGCCCGGCCGCGTTCCGCCGGCACCTGCGCCTGGACCGGCCGATCTTCGCGAAGACGGCCGCTTACGGGCACTTCGGCCGGGACGACGCCGACTTCACCTGGGAGCGGACCGACAAGGCCGCGGAGCTGCGGGCGGCTGCCGGGTTGGACTGAGCGTTCCCGGTCCCACCGGCCGGCGTTGATCGCCGCGAGGGGTGGCCGTGGGCCGGATCCGGCCCGCATTCTCCCAATCTGGTGATCACTGGCGGGCCATGGCCGGCCGGGCGCGCGGACCCGGGCCCTGACGACCTCCCGCCGGCGGGGCAGCGCGGACGGTCGAACCGGCGCCAGCCGTTCGGGGTATACCTCCCCCATGGCCGATGAGACGGGGTCCCCGGGAACGGGGCGGTTCGCCCACGACGTGGGTGGGCGAGGCGAGCCGCAGATCGAGGACGCGTTCGACCGGCTGGTCGACGAGGGGCGCGACCGGCTCGGGCGCCCGCTGCTCCCGCTGGTGACGACGGCCTTCGTCGGCGGGATCGACGTCGGGGTCGGCGTGCTGGCCTACCTGGTCGTCAAGGCGGAGACGCACAGCGGGCTGCTCGCCGCCCTCGCGTTCACGGTCGGGTTCGTCGCGCTGCTGCTCGCCCGCAGCGAGCTGTTCACCGAGAACTTCCTGGTGCCGGTGACGGCCGTGGTGGCGCGCGACGGCACGGTCGCGCAGCTCCTGCGGCTGTGGGTCGTCAGCCTGGCCGCGAACCTCGCCGGCGGGTTCCTCATGGCGGCCCTGATCGTCGGCGCGTTGCCGGACGTGCGCGCGACGGCCGTGGAGACCGGCGCCCACTACGCGGGGCTCGGCGTCAGCCCCGAGTCCTTCCTGCTGGCGGTGCTGGCCGGGCTCGTCATCACGCTCCTGACCCGCATGCAGCACGCGTCCGACAGCCTGGGCCTGCAGGTCGTGCCCGCCGTGCTGATGTCGTTCGTGCTGGTGGGCGCGCAGCTGTTCCACTGCGTCCTCGACTCGATCCTCATCGTCGCCGGCATCCTCACCGGTGAGGCCCGCTACGGCTGGCTCGACTGGCTGGGCGCGCTGGGCTGGTCGGCGCTGGGCAACCTCGTGGGCGGGATCGTGCTGGTCACCGCCGTGCGGCTGCTGCGGGTGCCGCACCGCGTCAAGGAGGAGCGGGCCGCCCCGTCGTGACCGGGCTCAGGCCTCGCCCCAGACGTCGCGGGCGACGTCGACGACCAGCCGCAGCTTGTCCAGCTCGTGGTCGGGGTTGAGGACGTTGCCCTCGACGGTCGAGGAGAACCCGCACTGCGGCGACAGGCACAGCTGCTCGAGCGGCACGTGCTTCGCGCCCTCCTCGATGCGGCGCTTGACGTCGTCGGGGTTCTCCAGGCGCCCGCGCTTCGTCGTCACCAGCCCCAGCACGACCTGCTTGCCCGGCGGCACGAAGCGCAGCGGGGCGAACCCGCCCGAGCGCTCGTCGTCGAACTCGCAGAAGAAGGAGTCGACGTCGAGCCCGCCGAACAGCTCCTCGGCGACGAAGTCGTAGCCGCCCTCGGCGATCCACGACGAGCGGAAGTTGCCCCGGCACACGTGGATGGCGACGTGCATCCCGGCCGGCCGGTCGGCCAGCGCGGCGTTGAGGACGCGGATGTTGCGCTGGTGCGCGGTGTCGGCGTCCTCGCCGCGCGCGGCGAACGCGGCGCGCTGGCTGGGGTCGTTGAGGCACGCGAGGCTGGTGTCGTCGAGCTGCAGGTAGCGGCAGCCGCTCTCGGCGAGGGCGCGGACCTCGTCGGCGTAGGCGGTGGCGAGGTCGTCCCAGAACCGGTCCAGGTCCGGGTAGACGTCACGGTCGACGGCGGCTGTCCCGCTGCGCAGCAGCACCATGCTGGGCGACGGGATCGTCATCTTCGGCACGGCCGTGCGCACCTGCTTGGCCAGGAAGGCGAAGTCGTCGGCGAAGATCGGCTCGTCGAGGTGCAGCGGCGCGCGGACCCCGAGGCCCGCGGCGATGAACTGGCCGGTGCCCTCGTCGTTGCGGAACTGCACGACGAGCTCGTCGTCGGTGCGGACGATCCCGCCGAGCCGGTAGATGAAATCCATGTGCCAGGACGTGCGCCGGAACTCCCCGTCGGTCGCCAGGCGGAAGCCGAGGTCCTCCTGCAGTGCGACGACGTCGCGGATCGCGGCGTCCTCCGCCGCGCGCAGGCCGTCGGCGTCCAGCCGGCCCGCCCGGGCGTCGCGGCGCGCGGCGACCAGGGCCTGCGGGCGCAGCAGGCTGCCGACGTGCTCGGCCCGGAACGGCGGCTCGGTGCGGGCGTCCATGGCCGCTGAACCTAGTGTCCGGCGTCACAGGTCCGCCACCGGTCCCCGCGGCCCCGTTCAGCGCGGGACGGCCCTCGCGACCGGGTCCACCGGCTTGCGCTCAGCGCTCATGGTCGGTACCTCCAGGGTGTGCTCGTTGGCGCGTCCCGTAGGAGGAGGGCGCGGGAGCGCCGGTGATACCGCCGTGTCACGCCCGGGCCGGCGCCGGTGTCCCACGGGGGACACCACAGGGACGGAGGAGCAATGGGCGGCAACCGCATCCCCGCGGCCGAGGTCACCGGCATCGGCGGGGCCGTCATGAAGGCGGCGAGCAGGACGATGTTCGGCACGGTCCCCGACTCGCTGGGCATCATGTGGCAGAACCGGCCGGTGCTGCGGGCCGAGGCGGTCATGGGCTGGTGGGCGAGCCGGTGGAGCGCGTGCGACGAGGACCTCAAGTCCTACGCCCACATGGCCGTGGCGGCGCTGGTCGGGTGCTCGTTCTGCCTCGACCTCGGCTACTTCCAGGCGCACAACCACGGCCTCGACGTGGCCAAGGCGCGGGAGGTGCCGCGCTGGCGGGAGTCGGACGTGTTCACGCCGCTCGAGCGCGACGTCCTGGAGTACGCCGAGGCCATGTCGCAGACGCCGCCGACCGTCACCGACGCGCTGTCCGACCGGCTGCTGGAGCGGCTCGGCGCCCCCGCGCTCGTCGAGCTGGCCGCGTACGTCGCGTTCGCCAACCAGGCCGCGCGCGCCAACGTCGCGCTCGGCATCGAGGCACAGGGGTTCGCTGCGGCGTGCGGGCTGGCTCCGCTGCCCGGGCGGGCAGCGCCGCAGCCGTGAGCGGCGACCCGTTCGTCGCCCACCGGGGACTGCTGTTCACCGTCGCCTACGAGATGCTCGGCTCCGCGGCCGACGCCGAGGACGTCGTGCAGGAGACCTGGCTGCGCTGGGACGGCCTGGGTGACGCCGGGCGCGCGGACGTCCGCGCGCCGCGGGCGTACCTGGTGCGGATCGTCACTCGGCAGGCGCTCAACCGGATGCGGACGCTCGTCCGCCGGCGCGAGGACTACGTCGGCGAGTGGCTCCCCGAACCGCTGCTGACCAGCCCCGACGTCGCGGACGACGTCGAGCTCGCCGAGAGCGTGTCGTACGCGATGCTGACCGTGCTGGAGACGCTCGGCCCGACCGACCGGGTCGTGTTCGTGCTCCGGGAGGTGTTCGACACGCCCTACGAGGAGATCGCGGAGGCGCTCGGCAAGACGGCGCCGGCGGTGCGGCAGATCGCGCACCGGGCCCGCGAGCACGTCGCCGCGCGGCGGCCCCGCGTGCGGGTGAGCCGGGCGGAGCAGGAGGCGGTCGTCGAGCGGTTCCTCGCCGCGGTCCGCGGCGGCGACGTGGCGGCGCTGCTGACCGTCCTCGCGCCCGACGTCGTCCTCGTCTCCGACGGCGGCGGCGTGGTGCCCGCCGTGCGCCGCCCGGTGCGCGGGGCCGACCGGGTCGGGGCGCTGCTGGGGGCACTGGCCAGGTCGGCCGGGACCGTCACGCTGGCGCCGGTGTGGCTCAACGGCGCGCCCGCGGCGCGCGTCGACCTCGACGGCGAGCTGAACACGGTCGTCAGCGTCGCCGTCGAAGGCGGCCGGATCACGCGCCTCTACGCCGTCCGCAACCCCGGCAAGCTGGCGCGGCTCGACGCGGAGGCGCTGTTGAGCCGGACGTGACGCGTCCAACGCCACATCGTGTTGCGATACAAGTCTGTGCTGTAGTGCAATAGTTGTCATGAGCAAACTGGCGGGCCCCCAAGCGCCCGCCGGTGACCCCGCCGCCGAGCCCGCCGTCGACCTCGTCGACGGCGTCCTGGCGTCGGCGACCGGCCTGCTCGCGCTCGACCGGCGCTGGGCGCAGGCGCGGGCGGACCGGGTCAGCCCGACCAGTACCGGGCGCTGCTGGCCGTGGCCGCGCGGGGCCCGCTGCGCGTGGCCGACCTCGCCCGGCTGCTCGGCACGAGCCCGTCGTCGGCGGGGCGGACGTGCGACCGCCTGGAGCGCAAGGGCCTCGTCCGGCGGCGGCGCGAGCGGGCCGACCGCCGCGTCGTGACGGTGTCCCTGCGCGAGCCGGGCCGTCGCGCGCTCGACGAGGTCACGGCGCGCCGGCGGGCCATGGTCGCGGACCTGCTCAGCGGGGTGCCGGCACCCGAGCGGGCGGTGGTCGCGCAGGCGTTCCACCGCGTGGCGGACGCCATGGGGTCGGCGGGCGCCGTCGGGTCGGTCGGCGGCGGCAGCGGAGAGGACGAGATGCGGAGCGGGGATACCGAGGCATGGTGAGCACGGGCACGGTGAGCACGGGCACGGTGAGCACGGGCACGGTGAGCACGGGCACGGTGAGCACGGGCACGGGGGGCGCCGGGGAGCCGGGGGAACGGGTCTCCCCGGTGAGCCGGGTGTCCGGCTGGCTGCGCGGCACCCGCGGGGGCCTGTTCACGATCGCCGTGCTGGTGGGGGCCGGCGCCGGCCTGGGCGCCGTCGTGTTCCGCTACCTCATCAACGCGTTCACCTGGCTCGCCACCGGCCACGCGGATTTCGGTCAGCAGGGCCGGGTGCCCAGCCTGCACCTGCCCTGGCTGGGCGTCGCCTTCTTCGTGGTCGTCCCGGTCGTCGGCGGCCTGCTCTACGGCCCGCTGATCTACCGCTTCGCGCGCGAGGCCCGCGGGCACGGCGTGCCCGAGGTGATGATCGCGGTGGCCGAGCAGGGCGGCCGCATCCGGCCCCAGGTCGCCGGCGTCAAGGCGCTGGCCTCGGCGCTGTGCATCGGGGTCGGCGGCTCGGTCGGCCGCGAGGGCCCGATCGTGCAGATCGGCTCGGCGATCGCGTCCAGCCTCGGGCAGTGGGTCCGGATGCCGGAGAACCGGCTGCGGATCCTGGTGGCCTGCGGCGCCGCGGGCGGCATCTCCGCGACGTTCAACGCGCCCATCACCGGCGTCTTCTTCGGTGTGGAGATCATCCTGCGGGAGTTCTCGATCGAGGCGATCTTCACGGTGATGCTCTCGGCGATGCTCGCCGACGTCGTCGGCCGGGCGTTCCTGGGCGGCGCGCCGTTCTTCACCCAGATCGCGCCCGGGATCGGCGTCACCGACCCGGCCGACTACCTGCTCGTCGCGCTGCTGGCGGTCGTCGCGGGCCTGCTCGGGCTCGCCTTCAAGTCCGTGCTGTACGGGATCGAGGACCTGTGCGACAGGGCGTGGCGCAACCGCCCGGAGTGGGCCCGGCCCGCCGTCGGCGGCGTGCTGCTGGGCGTGCTGCTGCTCGCGCTGCCGCAGATGTACGGCGTCGGCTACCCCGTCATGTACGCGGCGTTCGCGGGCAACTACGCGCTCTGGTTCCTGGTTCTCCTGGCGGCCGCCAAGATGGTCGCGGCCGGCCTGAGCATCGGCATCGGCGGCTCCGGTGGCGTCTTCGCGCCGTCGCTGTTCGTCGGCGCGACGGCCGGCATGGCCTTCGGCGGGATCGCGGCGCACCTGCTGGGGCCCGCCGCGGGCCAGCCGGCGCTCTACGCGCTGGCCGGGATGGGCGCGGTGTTCGCCTCCGCCGCCCGGGCCCCGCTGACGTCGCTGGCCAGCGTCGTGGAGATGACCGGCGACTACAGCGTGACGCTGCCGGTCATGCTGTCCGTCGCGATCGCCACGACGGTCTCGCGGGCGGTCAGCTACGGCACGATCTACACGACGAAGCTGCTGCGGCGGGGCACCGACATCGACGCGCCGAACCCGTACAACGCGCTCTCCGAGCTCACCGTCGCGGACGCCATGCGGCGCCTGCCCGCGCCGCTGGACGTCTCGGCCGCCGCCCGGGACGGCCGCGCGCGCGAGGCCGGGAACGCCCGGGCGGGCGCGGGCGTCGCCGGCATCGGGTCCGTCACCCGAACCCGCGACCCGCAGGTGCTGTTCGGCAACGAGGCGCTCGGCGACGCGCTGCGGCAGCTGGAGCGGTACGGCCGCGACGGGCTGCCGGTGCTGTCCACCGACGGCCGCCGCGTGGAGGGGTGGATCACCAACCACGACGTGATCCGCGCAGTCGGCGCCCGGCTGGCCCCCGACGCCCGGGCTGCTCCTGCGCAGGCCGACCCGCCCGCGCGCGACGACGAGCACGCCCTCAACATGGGCCTGGCGGGCTACGACATCGTCGAGGTCACCGTGGACGCCGACGCGCCGGCCGCCGGGCGTGCGGTCGGCGAGGTGACGTGGCCGCCGGGCTACCTGGCCGTGTCGGTCCTGCACGACCACGGTCGCAACGAGCTCGTCGACGCGGATCCTGGGGTCCGGCTGCGTCCCGGCGACCGCGTCAACGTCCTGGTGCGGGTGCCGGACGGGGACGGCGGGGACGGCGAGGGGGCCACGGACGGACAGGGGTGCTGACGGCCGGAGAGGGGTTGACGGCCGGAGAGGGGGCTACGGACGGAGAGGGGGCGACGGCCGGAGAGGGGGCCACGGCCGGAGAGGGGGCCACGGCCGGAGAGGGGGCCACGGCCGGAGAGGAGGCCACGGCCGGAGAGGAGGCCACGGCCGGAGAGGAGGCCACGGCCGGAGAGGGAGTCACGGCCGGAGAGGGCGGAGCTGACGGACCGCGGCCGGCCGCGGCGCAGCGCTGTCGGTAGGGAGCGGCGGCGTCGGTAGGGAGCGGCGGCGTCGGTAGGGCGCGGCGGCGTCGGTAGGGGAGCGGCCACGGCCGTGGGTGGGGTGTTCGCACCATTGTCGTTGTGGCCGCACCGGCGACCCGACGCCGGTGTCGATCCCGGACCGCCGTTGCGACCCCAGGGGCGGCGTGCCCAGGTGCGGCGTGTCCAGCTCGGCCGCTCCGGCGTTGTCGGGCCGTACCGGTGTCCGGGCGCTGGTGTGGACCTGATCGTGCCGGTGCGATCCAGGGACGCGGGTGCGGTGGTGCGAGGGCCTGGTGCCGGCGGTCTGGCTGCACCGGCGTTGTGGAGGCGAGACCGCGGTTTGGGCGCCGGTGTCGGTTCCAGTACGCCGGTGTGGCGGCCCCGGGGCGGCGTGGCGGGGCCGGCGGTACCGGTGTTGTGGTGCCGCGCACCGCCGTCGGGACGCCGGTGCGGTGGTGCGAGGCCCTGGTGCCGGCGGTATGGGCTGGCGGCACCGGCGTTGTGGTGGCGGCACCGCCGTCGGGGCGCCGGTGTGAGCTCCAGACCGCTGGTGCGGCGGCCCCGAGGCAGCGTGGCGGGGCCGGCCGCACCGGCGTTCCTGCGGCCGCACCGCCGTCGGGGCGCCGATGTCGGTTCCAGACCGCTGGTGTGGCGCCCCCGGGGCGGCGTGGCGGGGCCGGTCGCACCGGCGTTGTCGGGCCGCACCGCCGTCGGGGCCGGTGTGAGCTTCAGACCGCTGGTGCGGCGGCCCCGGGCGGCGTGGGGCCGGCGGTACCGGTGTTGTGGTGGCCGCACCGCCGTCGGGACGCCGGTGCGGTGGTGCGAGGCCTGGTGCCGGCGGTAGGCTGGCGGCACCGGCGTTGTGGTGGCCGCACCGCCGTCGGGGCGCCGGTGTGAGCTCCAGACCGCTGGTGCGGCGGCCCCGGGGCGGCGTGTCGGGGCCGGCCGTACCGGTGTTGTGGTGGCGGCACCGCCGTCGGGGCGCCGGTGTCGGTTCCAGACGGCCGGTGCGGCGGCCCCGGGGCGGCGTGTCGGGGCCGGCCGTACCGGTGTTGTGGTGGCGGCACCGCCGTCGGGGCCGACGTCGGCTCCAGACCGCTGGTATGGCGCCGCCGGGGCGGCGTGGCGGGGCCGGCCGCACCGGTGTTGTGGTGGCCGCACCGCCGTCGGGGCGCCGGTGTCAGCTCCAGAACGCCGGTGTGACGCCCGGGGTGGCATGTCGAGGTCGGCAGCACCGGCGTTCCTGCGGCCGCACCGCCGTCGGGGCGCCGGTGTGAGCCTCCAGACCGCCGGTGCGGCGGCCCCGAGGCAGCGTGGCCGAGGCTGGCGGCACCGGTGTTGTGGTGACCGCACCGTCGTCGGGACGCCGATGCGGTGGTCAAGGGCCTGGTGCCGGCGGTCTGGCTGCACCGGCGTTGTGGAGGCGAGACCGCGGTTGGGGCGCCGGTGTCGGTTCCAGAACGCCGGTGCGGCGGCCCGGGCGGCGTGTCGGGGCCGGCCGTACCGGTGTTGTTGTGGCGGCACCGCCGTCGGGGCGCCGGTGTGAGAGCTCCAGACCGCCGGTGTGGCGGCCCTGAGGCGCGTGTCGAGGCCGGCCGTACCGGTGTTGTGGTGGCCGCACCGCCGTCGGGGCGCCGGTGTGAGAGCTCCTGACCGCTGGTGTGGCGGCCCTGAGGCAGCGTGTCGTGGCCGGCCGTACCGGTGTTGTGGTGCTCGCACCGCCGTTGGGGCGCCGGTGTCGGCTCCTGACCGCTGGTGTGGCGCCCCGAGGCGGCGTGTCGGGGCGGCCGTACCGGTGTTGTTGTGGCCGCACCGCCGTCGGGACGCCGGTGTCGGTTCCAAGCCGCCGGTGTGGCGCCCCGGGGCGGCGTGTCGGGCCGGCCGCACCGGTGTTGTGGTGGCCGCACCGCCGTCAGGGAGCCGGTGTCAGCTCCAGACCGCCGGTGCGGCGGCCCCGTGGCAGCGTGGCGGGGCCGGCCGTACCGGTGTTGTGGTGGTCGCACCGCCGTCGGGACGCCGGTGTGGCTCCAGACGCCGGTGTGGCGCCCGGGGTGGCAGGTCGAGGTCGACGGCACCGGCGTTCCGGCGTCGTCGGGCCGCACCGGCGTCCCCGCCGTGGCCGCACTGGCGTCCCGGCGCCGGTGTCGACCCCAGACCGCCGGTGTGACGGCCCCGGTGCCGGCGTGTCGCGGTCGGCCGCACCGGCCGTGCCGCGGTGATCGCCTTGACACGTTCCCCTGCTGTCGTGACCATGCGCTCAGTCAGCGCCCGGCGTCGGGGCCGGCCTCCGCGGCGCCGCCCGGGCCCGCCGTGACCGGACGGGGAATTGCATGAGCCGCGAGATCGCCACCGTCGTCGACGGGATGAGCTACACCGAGTGCCCGCGCTGGCACGAGGGCCGGCTCTGGTTCGTCGACTTCTACACCCACCGCGTGCTGTCCGTGACCGAGGACGGCGGAGACCTGCGGACCGAGGCCGAGGTGCCCGCGCAGCCGTCCGGCCTGGGCTGGCTGCCCGACGGGCGGCTACTGGTCGTGTCGATGCGCGACTCGCGGCTCCTGCGCCGCGAGCCCGACGGCAGCCTGGCCACGCACGCCGAGCTGGGCGCGCACGTCGGCGGGCACCCGAACGACATGGTCGTCGACACCCGGGGACGCGCGTTCGTCGGCAACTTCGGCTTCGACCTCATGAACGGGGCGCCGGTCGCGCCGACCGTGCTGCTGCGGGTCGACCCGGACGGCACGGTGACCGTCGTCGCGGACGACCTGTGGTTCCCCAACGGCAGCGTGGTCACCGACGACGGCGTGCTGCTCGTCGACGAGACCTTCGGCAACCGCATCAGCGCGTTCGACATCGCCGACGACGGCTCGCTCACCCACCGCCGCACGTGGGCGCAGTTCGGCGAGCTGCCCACTGAGCGGGACCAGGCGAAGGCGCTCGGGCAGCTCGTCGTCGCGCCCGACGGCTGCGGCCTGGACGCCGAGGGCGCGCTGTGGATCGCCGACGCCCTCGGCGGCCGGCTGCTGCGCGTGCGGGAGGGCGGCGAGATCGTCGACGAGGTCGGCGTCGGGTCGGGGGTCTTCGCCTGCATGCTCGGCGGAGCCGACGGCCGCACGCTCTACGCCTGCGCGGCGCCCGACTTCGACGAGAAGGCGCGCTCCGCCGCCCGCGAGGCGCGCCTGCTGGCCGTGCGGGTAGACGTCCCGCACGCCGGGACGCCCTGACGCGGGAGCAGCACCCCCGCGCGCCCGCCCGAGGATTCCGGCCGTCCGGGACCGGCGTCCCTGGCCGCCGGGACGTCCCGCCCGGCACCCTCCCCGCCACAGCCGGAACGGACGAGGAGGGGTGCGATGCACAGGAAGACGGCCGTGGCGGGCGCGGTGTGCCTGCTGGTGGCGGGCCTGGGACGGGTCGTGGAGTACCTGTTCGCGGCGCCGCGGGCCGGCGCGCGGGGCTACGCGCTGAAGGCGCGGCACCCGCCGACATCCTGCGGGCGATCACGGCCGTCGCGGCGGGCGAGGTCGTCATCGGTGCCGCCGTCGCGGACCGCGTGCAGGCGATGGTGACGGGCGACCGGCGGCCCGCGCCCTTCCCGCAGCTGTCGCCGCGGGAGCGGGACGTGCTCGAGCTCGTCGCCGCGGGCCGCAGCAACCTCGACGTCGCCCGGCGGCTCGGGCTGTCGGAGAAGACCGCGCGCAACAACGTCTCCGTCGTGCTCGCCGAGCTGCGCGTCGACGACCGCCCGGTCGCGATCGTCCTGGCCAGGGAGGCCGGGACGGGGCGGCGCCCGGCGGGCGGCCCGCCGGCCGGCTGACCGGCGGTGGCATCGTGGCGGGCGCGACGCGCGAGCGGCACGGGAGGAGGACGGGTGGCGGACCCGGTGCGGGCACCCGCGGTGTGGCGGGCGCCCGGGATGCGCCCGCTGCTGACGCTCACCGCGCTCGCGTTCGCCAACTTCGGCCTGCTGCTGCCCGTCTCCCCGCTGTGGGCGGTCCAGGGCGGCGCGGACGAGCGGGGCGCCGGGCTCGTCACGGCGACGCTGATGCTCTTCACCGTCCTCGCGCAGCTGCGGGTCAACGCCGCCCTCCGCGCGGTGGGCTGGCGCGGCGTGCTCGCGCTCGGCCTGGTCCTGCTGTGCGCCCCGGCGCCGGTGCAGGCGCTCGACCCCGCGCTCTGGCTGCTCCTGTCGACCTCGGCGGTGCGCGGGCTGGGGTTCGGCATCCTCACCGTCTGCGGGGCCACCGCGATCGCGATGCTGGTCGCGCCGCGGGTGCGCGGGCGGGCCATCGGGGCCTACGGGCTCGTGGTCGCGCTCCCGCAGCTGGTCCTCACCCCGGCCGCCCCGTGGCTGGTGCAGGTGCTGGGCTACCGGGCCGTGCTGGCGCTGGGCGCCGTGCCGCTCGTCGCCCTGCTCGCGGTCCCGGCGTTGGGCCGCAGGCTCGCGGCGACGAGCGGAGAGCGCGGCCCCGGAACGGCCGCTGCTGTCGCGGCCGACACTGCTGACGCGGCTGACGCGGCTGACGCGGCTGACGCGGCCGACGCGGCCGACGCTGCTGTCGCGGCCGACGCCGCCGACGCCTCCCGGGCGGGACCGGCCGCCCCGCCCCCCGACCACGGGGGCCGGGCCGCGCTGCTGCGCCGCATCCACCGGTCGCTCCTCGCGCTGCTGCTCGCGACGAGCGCAGGCGGGGCTCTGCTCACCTTCTCGGCCCAGCTCGCCCCCGACACGGCCGTGGCCGTCCTCATGCTGGTCTGCCTCACCTCGGTCGCCGCCGTGTGCCGATGGCTGTTCGGCGGGCTGGCCGACCGGTGGGGGTCCGGTCGCCTCCAGCGCCCGCTGCTCGCGGCCGGCGTGCTGGGCCTGGTGCTGGTCGGCCTCGCGGGCGGGCCCGCCGGCTACTCGACGCCCGCCCTGCTCGTCGCGGGCGCGCTCGTCGTCGGCGTCGCGTACGGCGGCCTGCAGAGCGCCACGCTGGTCACGTCGTTCGCCGAGGGCGGCGAGGGCAACCACGCGCGGGTGTCCGTCGCCTGGAACGTCGGGTTCGACCTCGGGACGGGACTGGGGTCGGCCGTCGTCGGCCTGCTCGCCGCGCAGGCCTCGTTCCGCGTCGCGTTCCTCACGCTGGCCAGCGCGTGCCTGCTCGCGGCCGTCGTCCCCGGCGGCCGGCCGCAGCAGGGTGAGACGCGGCCGTCGTGACGTCGACGCCTGCTCGCATGGCCGGGCGTGATCGGGAAGGGTGTCCGGCGTGAAGATCCTGGTACCCGACACCATCCCGCTCGACCCGGCCGAGCTGGCGGAGGACGGTCTCGCGCTGGAGGCCGTCACCTACGCGGCGAGCGGGCCGCTCCCGGACGCGCACCTCGACGCGGAGGCGCTGGTCGCATGGGGCAACGGCCCGGGCTCGCTCGCCGACGCCGCGTCGCGGCTGACGCGGCTGCGCTGGGTCCAGGACCTCGCCGCCGGTCCGGCCGCGACGCTGCAGGCGGGCTTCGGGCCCGACGTGGTGATCACCAGCGGGCGGTCGCTGCACGACGCCACGGTCTCCGAGCACGCGCTCGCGCTCGTCCTCGCCGCGGCCCGGCACCTGCCGTGGGCCGTCCGGGCCCAGATCGGCCACCGCTGGGCGGGCGAGCTCGGCGGCCTGCAGCCGCTCGACAACGCCGAGGGCTTCTCGACCCTGCGCGGCGCCACCGTCGTCGTCTGGGGGTTCGGCGGCATCGGGCGGCGCCTGGCTCCGCTGCTGTCGGCGCTGGGCGCGGACGTGGTCGGGGTCGCGCGGAGCGCCCGCACCGACGGCGGCGTCCGGGTCGTCGACGACGTCGACGCGGTCCTGCCGGACGCCGACGTGCTCGTCATGATCCTGCCGAGCGACCCGTCGACCGACGACGCGCTGGACGCCCGCCGGCTCGCCCTGCTGCCGCCGCGGGCGTGGCTGGTCAACGTCGGCCGGGGCAGCACCGTCGACGAGGACGCGCTCGTCGACGCCCTGCGCGCCGGCCGGCTCGCCGGCGCGGCCCTGGACGTCGCCCGGACCGAGCCGCTGCCCGTCGACTCCCCGCTCTGGGACCGGCCGGACGTGCTCATCACCCCGCACGCGGCGGGCGGCCGCCCGCTCGGGGCACCCGCCCTGATCCGCCGCAACGCCCGCGCGCTGCTGGCGGGCCGCCCGCTCACCAACGTGGTCGAGCGCTGAGGCCGACCTGACGATCTCCTGCCGATCCGCATGGCCCCGATGAACCCCGGGTAGCCCCGTTCCACCAGCGGCGACGCGAGGAGTGGGGCGATGGACGGCGGGGCGGCGGTCGAGAACCGGGCGGCGGGCGGCACGCGGTGGCGGCGGCTCCTGCCTGTCGTCTTCGTGACCTACAGCCTCGCCTACCTCGACCGGTCGAACTACTCGATCGGCGCGGCGGGCGGCCTCGCGCACGACCTGAACATCACCGCCGGGGTCTCGGCCCTGCTCGGGGCGCTGTTCTTCCTCGGGTACTTCCTCTTCCAGATCCCGGCGGCGCACTACGCCGAGCACCGCAGCGTCAAGCGGCTGATCTTCTGGTGCCTCATCGGGTGGGGCGTGTTCGCCTCGCTGCAGGGCGTGCTGACCTGGGTGCCCGCGCTGATGGTCGACCGCTTCCTGCTCGGCGCCGTCGAGGCCGCGATCATGCCCGCGCTGCTGGTGTTCCTCACCCACTGGTTCACCAGCGCCGAGCGCGGCCGCGCGGACACCGTGCTGATCCTGGGCAACCCGGTCACGGTCCTGTGGCTGTCGGCCCTGTCGGGCTGGCTGGTGTCGGTGACCAGCTGGCAGTGGATGTTCATCCTCGAGGGCGTGCCCTCGATCGTGTGGGCCTTCGTGTTCGCGGCGCTGACCGCCGACCGGCCCGAGCAGGCGGCGTGGCTGCCCGACGGCGAGCGCGAGCGGCTCACGACGACCCTGCACGAGGAGCAGCGGCGCCTGCCCGACATGGGCGGCTACCGGCAGGCCCTGCGCAGCCGCGTCGTGCTTCTGCTGTCCGTCCAGTACCTGCTGTGGAGCATCGGGGTCTACGGCTTCGTGTTCTGGCTGCCGACGATCGTCAAGGCCGGGGCGGGGGTCGGCATCGCCGCGACCGGGCTGCTCTCGGCGGTGCCCTACGTGCTCGCGGTCGTGTTCATGATCCTCGCGTCGCAGTGGTCGGACCGGACCGGGCGGCGGCGGGTCTTCGTCTGGCCGTTCCTGCTGGCCGCCGCCGTGGCGTTCTACGGCTCGTACCTGCTGGGCCCGGACCGGTTCTGGCCGTCGTTCGTGCTGCTCGTCGTGGCCGGCGCCGCCATGTACGCGCCGTACGGGCCCTACTTCGCGCTCATCCCGGAGCTCGTCCCGCAGGGTGTGGCGGGCGCGTCCATGGCGCTCGTCAACAGCTTCGGCGCGCTCGGCGGGTTCATCGGCGCCTACGCGGTCGGGTGGCTCGACGGCGCGTTCGGGTCGGGCCCGGCGTTCCTGTTCATGGCGGCGGCGCTGCTCGCGAGCGCGCTGCTCATGCTCGGGGTGCCGGACGCCGCCGTCCGGACGCCGGCGGCGGCGGGCGTGGGCCCGTCGGAGGCGGCGTAGCCCGCCGGGTGCCGCGTCCGGCACCCGGCGGGCCCCACCGGCCCGGCGGGCGGTGCGCCAGCTGCGACGCAGCTAGCGGGCGGGGACGGCGGCGAGGCGGTGCCGGCCGCCGGCACGGTCGGTGAGCCGCTCGTGGCCGCGCGGCGACGGCACGGCCGCCGGGTCGACGGGCCGAGCGGTGGCGATGAGGCGCTCCAGCGCGTCCGCCGTGGGCACGCGCCATGCGGTGTACGGCCGGGTCAGGTGGTGGCGGCCCCGGGGGGCACTCGCATCCGAGCGCAGCGCGTCCGTCACGAGAGCGGCGAAGATGGGCGTCTCGTCGTCCATTTCGGCGTGCTGGACGGATTCGGCGAGCAGGGGCGTCAGAAAGGACATGGATCTACTCCGGATGGGTTGTGAATCGCATTCGGGCCGGTTCCGACGGGTTCGCACGTCCCCATTGTTTCCGCAGGTGATGTGCTCGTCGTCGGCTGCCGCGGTGCTCTGGCCGCGACAGGCAGAACCATATGAGGTGCCATTTGGGCTGCTCTATCAGCTGACAACTACAGCGGTGTCATTCACCCGGGCCGGTCCGGGCCGACGGCGGTGATGACGGTGCGGCCGCGAACCACATCCGTGTCGTTCACGGCCGGGTGGGCTCACCGGGCGTGCTGGGCCCGCCACCGGCCCGGCGCGACGCCGACCTGCCGCTTGAACGCCGAGGCGAAGGAGAACTCCGAGCCGTAGCCGACCGCGGTCGCGATCGCCGCCAGCCCGTCGCGGGTGTCACGCAGCTGCTCCTTCGCCAGCGCGATGCGCCAGCCCGTGAGGTACGCGAGCGGCGGCACCCCGACGACCTCGGTGAAGCGCTGCGCGAAGGTGGACCGCGAGAGCGCGGCGACCCCGGCGAGCGTGCCCACCGTCCAGTCGCGGGTCGGGTCGGCGTGCAGCGCCCGCAGCGCGGCGCCGAGCCCCGGCTCGTCCAGCGCGCGGAACCAGCCGGGCACGGTGTCGGCGTCGCGGAACCACAGGCGCAGCGCCTGCACGAGCGCGACGTCCAGGAGGCGGTCCAGCAGCGCCTGCTGCCCCGGCCCGTCACCGGCCATCTCGGCGACCAGCAGGTCGACGGTCCGGCGCAGCGTGCTGCCGGCCGGCGGGCGCAGCCGGACCAGCCCGGGGAGCGACTCGATCAGCGGTGTCGAGAGGTCGCCCTCGAACCGGTAGGCGCCGCAGAAGAGCTCGGCGGCCGGGCCGTCGGCCGGGCTGCCCAGCTGCGCGCGGCGCGAGACCGTGCCGCCGCCGAGCACGTCGACGAACGGCACGGTCGGCCGGCCGGGAGCGGAGGCGACGTGGTGCGGGCTGGCGCGCAGCAGGAGCACGTCGCCACTGATCACCCGCGTCGGCCGGGCGGGGTCGTCGGTCCAGGCGTACATCTCGCCGTCGACGATCGCGTGGATCGCGAGCGTCCCGTCGACCGGGAAGCGCAGCCCCCAGTCGCCGTGCAGCACCGAGCGGGAGAACGCGGCGCCGTGGGCGCGGGAGCGCTGCAGCAGGTCGGTGAGCACGTCCACGTGAACGGACGATCGCACAAAGAACACAGATCATCAAGCATGGATCGTCTCCCACAACGCGGGTTGACTCGATTCCGGTCACCGAGAGGAGAACATCGTGAGGGCAGTGCGGTACGACCGGTTCGGCGGGCTCGACGTGCTCGAGGTCCGCGACGTCCCGACGCCCCCGCCGGGCGCGGGGGAGGTGCTCGTCGCGGTCCGCGCGGCGGGCGTCAACCCGGGGGAGAGCACGTTGCGCAGCGGGGCGATGGCGCAGGTCTACCCGTCCACGTTCCCGTCCGGGCAGGGCAGCGACCTCGCCGGCGTGGTCACGGAGCTGGGCGAGGGCGTCACCGGGTGGGCGGTCGGGGACGAGGTGCTCGGCTGGATCGACACCCGGGCCAGCCACGCCGAGTACGTCGCCGTGCCGGCCGGCCAGCTGCTGGCCAAGCCGGCGGCGCTGGACTGGACGGTCGCCGGCGGGCTGTTCGTCGCCGGCGCGACGGCCTGGGCCGCTGTGCGCGCGGTCGCCCCGCAGCCCGGCGAGGTCGTGGTCGTGTCGGGGGCCGCGGGCGGGGTCGGCGGCCTCGCGTCCCAGCTCGCGGTCGAGCGCGGCGCCACCGTGCTCGGCGTCGCCGGCGAGGCCAACCACGCCTGGCTCAAGGACCACGGCGTGACGCCGATCGCGTACGCGGACGGCCTCGACGCCGTCGCCGAGCGGATCCGCGCCGCGGCCCCCGCCGGCGTCGCCGCGTTCGTCGACACGTTCGGCCATGGCTACGTCGAGCTCGCGCTGGGCCTGGGCGTGCCGCCGGCCCGCATCGACACGGTGATCGACTTCGCGGCCGTGGAGCAGCACGGGGTGCAGAGCGCGGGGAACGCGGAGGGCGCGAACCTCGCCGACCTGACCGAGCTGGTCACGCGGCTGGCCGACGGGCGGCTGGAGCTGCCGGTCGCGGCCGCCTACCCGCTGGCCGACGTCCGGGACGCGTACGCCGAGCTGGAGCGCCGCCACACCCGCGGCAAGATCGTCCTCGTGCCCTGACCGGTGAGGGCGCCGGCGAGCGCGGCCGTCACCAGCGCCAGGCCCAGCGACACGGCGAGCGACGCCCGCAGCCCGGCGACGACCTGGCCGTGGGCGAACGTGCCGAACAGGGCGACGCCGAGGACGCTGCCGGTCTGGCGGGCCGTGGTGAGCCAGCCGGCGGCGACGCCGGCGCGGGTGGCGTCCACGCTGCCCAGCAGGGTGGTCGTGATCACCGGGACCAGCACGCCCAGCCCGGCGCCGAGCAGGACCAGCGGGCCGGCCAGCACCGCGAGGGGCGTCGAGCGGCCGACCGTGACGAGCATCCGGCGAGACCCGCCGCGAGCAGGCGGCCGAGCCGACAGCACCGGGGGGGCCGGCGGACGAGCCGGCCCGCGGCGACGTTTCCGGCGAACACCGCCGCGGTCGTCGGCAGGAACGCGAGGCCGGCGCCCAGCACGGACAGGCCGCGGACGGTCTGCAGGAACAGGCTCAGGACGAAGATCAGGCCGTAGAAGCACACGTTGATCAGCAGCCCGATGCCCGACATCGCGGTGAACGTGCGGGAACGGAACAGGGCGAGCGGCAGCATCGGGGCGCGCCGCCGGGCCTCGACCAGCACGAACGCTCCGACGGCCGCGGCCGTGACCGCGTACCCGGCCAGCACCGCCCCGCTGCCGAACCCGCTCTCGCCTGCCCCGATCGTGGCCGCGGCGAGGGCGCAGAGCGCCACGGCGGCCAGCGCCTGGCCGGGCAGGTCGATCCGGCGCGGCGTCCGCGGCGTGTCGACCGCGTGGCGCAGCGCCAGCACGATGCCGGCGGCGCCGAGCGGGGCGTTGACCAGGAAGATCGCCCGCCAGCCCAGCGTCTCGACCAGCAGCGCCCCGACCAGCGGGCCCGCCGACAGCGCCACGCTGGCGCACGCGGCCCAGATCCCGACGGCCCTGGCCCGCTCCCCGGGCGCCGGGTACGCCTGTCGCAGGAGCGCCAGCGAGCAGGGGACGAGCGCCGCGGCCCCGACGCCCGCCGCGGCGCGGGCCGCGATCAGCGCCGCGGCGGTCGGGCCAGGCCGCATGCGGCGCAGGCCAGCGTGAACAGGGCGAAGCCGCCGACGAAGACGCGCTTGGCGCCGACCCGGTCGCCCAGCGCGCCGGCCGAGAGGATCAGCGACGCGAGGCCGAGGGTGTAGGCGTTGACCGTCCACTGCAGGGCCGTGGTGCCAGAGCCCAGCGCGACGCCGAGGGGCCGGATCGCCACGTTCACGACCGTCACGTCCATCTGCACGACCGCGTACCCGAGCGCGGTGGCGACCAGCGCCCACCGCCGTCCCTCGTTGCCGTTCATGATCCCGACGCTAGGCACGGGACGTTTCGGCGGCGGCCGAAGCGGGGCGCGCCTACCGTGGCCGGGTGGCCGCGACGCAGCCCCCGCAGGCGCTTCCGGGAGGGGACGCCGACCTCGCGGCGGTCGGCGCGCTCGTCGCCGACCCCGGCCGGTGCCGCATCCTGCTGGCCCTCGACGACGGTCGTGCGCTGCCGGCGAGCAGGCTCGCCGACGAGGCGGGCTTCAGCCCGGCCACGGCCAGCGGCCACCTGCGCAAGCTCGTCGAGGGCGGCCTGCTGGCCGTCGAGGCGCACGGCCGTTACCGCTACTACCGCCTCGCCGGTCCCGACGTCGGCCGGCTCCTGGAGACGCTCGGCCAGCTCGCCCCGGCCACCCCGATCCGGTCGCTGCGCCAGCACACCCGCGCCGCCGCGCTCCGCAGGGCCCGCACCTGCTACGACCACCTCGCCGGGCGGCTCGGCGTCGCGCTCATGGCGTCGTTACTGGCCCGCGGCCGGCTGGTCGGCGGCGACGGCACCGTCGACCCCCACGCCGCCGGGCGCGACCGGCCCTCCGCGCCCGGGCACGACCTGGACTACGGCCTGGACTACGGCCTCACCGAGGCCGGGCACGCCTTCCTCGCCGAGTTCGGCGTCGCGCTGCCGCCGCGGCGGCGGACGATCCGGTACTGCGTCGACTGGACCGAGGGGCGCCACCACCTCGCCGGCGGGCCCGGCCGGGGCCTGCTCGACCGGCTGAGCGGGCTCGACTGGATCCGGCCCACGCCCGGCGACCGCGCGGTCACGCCGACCGCCGCCGGTCGCGCGGGCCTGCGGGACACGTTCGACCTCGACGAGGAGCAGGCGCTCCTCACTCGCGGCGGTCCGGGCGCAGCTGCGCCCGGTCGGCCAGTCCCGTGAGCAGCGCCTGCCACCACTGCGCCAGCCGCTGCTGGAACGGCAGCAGCGGGAAGCCGTGGCGGGCCGCGTGCTCGGGCGGGATTCCGTCCCAGCCGAGGTGCTCGACGACGACCCGGGTGCCGCCCTCGACGTCCTCGAAGCGGACGTGCACCTCGGTCTCCCGGTCGGGCGGGAACGACGCCGCGCGCCACGACAGGACCAGGCGCGCGGGCGGGTCCCAGACCCGCACGTGCCCGATCTCGAGCTCGCCGCCGTCGGGGTAGCGCTCGGTGACGCGGCCGCCGGGACCGGGCTCGATGGCGAGCCGGCCGTCGCCGCGGTCGCCGAGCGCGAAGAGCCCGTGCGGCCGCCACCACTGCCCGGTCTCCGCCGTGAACGCCGTGAACACCCGCTCCGGCGGCGCCGCGATGCGCAGCGCCACCAGCACCCGTGAGGGTGTCACGCCGTCCCCTCGACGTGCGCCTTCAGGGCCGCCAGCTGCGCAGCCCAGCCCCGCTCCACGGCGTCGAGCCAGTACCGCAGCTCGGCGGTCGCGCCCGAGCGCAGCGCGTAGACGCGGACCCTGGCGTCGAACTGGGGGCTGGTCTCCTCGACCACCGCGCTCTCGCGCAGCACCTTGAGATGGCGGCTCATCACCGACGGGCTGACGGCGAGCGCCGCGGCCAGCTCCCCGGCGCGGTGCGGCCGCTCGCGCAGCAGCTCGACCACCCGGCGGCGGGACGGGTCCGCCAGGGCCGCCAGGGTGCGGTCGAGCGGGTCGTGGCCACCGGCCGCGGACGCCGTGCTCATGCCCAGCTCGTCGCCTCGATCCGCTGGCCGATCGCCGCCTCGGCTTCGCGCCCTGCTCACGGTGCGGACGCGCTGGGCGAAGGTCCAGACGTGCCCCTCGACGTCGACGGCGCGGTAGGTGCGGTCGCCGTAGAACTGGTCGGCGGGCTCCGCGGCGATCGTGGCGCCGGCGCCGCGGGCCCGCGCGCAGTGGCCGTCGAGGTCGTTCGCCAGCACCACGTGCGCGCTCTGCGTGTTGGCGCCGCCGAGCGACGCCGGGCTGCGGGCCCACTCCGACCACTCGCCGCCGAGCATGATCCGGCCCTGCCCATCGAGCGCCATCTCGTAGTGGCACGTCGCCGGGTCCCCGTCGGGCGCCTCGATGGCCATCGTCAGCTCGAAGCCGAACGCGCGCGCGAGCCAGTCGGCCGCGGCCCGTGGCTCGCGATAGTAGAGGGCCACGGTGAAGGGGGTTGCGTCCATCGGGACGACTCCTTTCGCAGATGAGAAATAGTTTCTCGATCTGAGAACTAACTGTCAACCTACCGCTCGCGGAAGCCGCCGAGGAACCGGCGGAACAGGCCGCCCTCCCGGGGCAGCGGGGCGGCCGGCGGCGCCGGCGCCGTCCGGCGGGTGGCGATCGGCCGGTCGTAGTCGGTGCCGGCGATCGCGTCGACGACCTGGTCGACGTCGAAGTCGCCGGAGCCGGGGATCTCGGGCACGTAGCCGACGAGCATCCCGTCGCGCATGACCTGGGCCTCGAGCGGAGCGGTGTCGTCGGTGTCCCACAGCGCCTCGCGGCCGTCGGCGAGCGCGACCCGGATCCCGATCCGGAACACGCCCTCGTGCGCGACGTGGGCGTCGACCCCGCGCTCCCGCAGCCGGTCGACGACCTTCCACGCCTTGTTCTCGTCCATCTGCGTCCTTCCCGGTCTTCCCGCCTTCGATGATGGCACCGCCGCCGGGGGGCACTGCGCCATCGGGGTGATCCCCGGGTTATGCCGGAACTCGGCGGGGCCGCATACGACCTGGTATCCGGACGGTGCATCCGGACGGGACGGGGTGGCGCGGGGTGGTGATGGTCGGGAACGGGCTCGCGCAGTGGACGCTGACGGCGGTGTTCGCCATGGCGGCCGGCTACCACCTGCTCCGGCTGGGCCGCCAGCGGGACCGCTGGTCGCTGCTCGACGACGGGCTGCACGTCGTGATGTCCGTGGGGATGGTCGCGATGCTGTGGCCGTGGGGCGTGGCGGTGCCGGTCATGGCCTACGTGCTGGTGTTCACCGCCGCCGCACTGTGGTTCGCCGCCCGCGCGCTGTTCTTCGTCTCGCCCGCGGTCGTCGGGGCCGAGGAGGAGGCGGCCCCGGTGCTCCGCCACCACGGCTCGCGGGGAACCGCCTGGTACCACGCCGGCATGATGGCGTCGATGATCTTCATGGCCGTCGCGATGGGCGCCGGGATGTCCGCACTCCCGCCGGCGGTCGACACCGCGGCCGGCGCCGGCACCGCGATGGCGGGCATGGCCGGGATGGACGGCATGTCGGGCACGGGCGGGACGGGCGCGGCGCCCGGCGACGCCGCGATGGCGATGCCGGCCGGCGCGTGGGTGCAGGTGCCGAGCCTGGTGCTGGCCGCCGCGTTCGGGGTGGCGACGCTCTGGTGGCTGCTGGCCGGGCTGCGTGCCCGGGACCGGCGCTCGGTGCCGGTCGCGGCGGCCGGCGCCCTGATGGCCGCCGGCATGGCGGCCGCCTTCCTGCAGATGGCGTGAGCCGCTGACGAGTTGGATGAACGGTGCGAGGTGGGTGGATGATGCGCGGTGCGGGTCGCCGGTGGTCGGCACGGGCGGCTGTGGTGGGGGTCGCGGTCGTCGCGGCCACGCTGGGCCTGGTCGTCCCGGCGTGGGCGCACGTGAAGGTGACGGGCGTCGAGGCGACGCAGGGCGGCGAGGGGGTGATCACGTTCACGGTGCCGTCGGAGTCGGACACGGCATCGACGACCGGGCTGCTCATCACGTTCCCCGGCGACACGCCGTTCACCGGCGTGGACGTGCAGCCCAAGGCCGGGTGGACGGCGACGGTGAGCAGGAAACCGCTCGCCCAGCCGGCTACCGCCGACGACGGCAGCCGCATCACGCAGTACGTGTCGCAGGTGGACTTCAAGGCCGCGAACGCGGCGGCGGGGATCCCGCCGGGCCAGTTCGACCAGTTCAACCTGTCGGTCGGGCCGTTCCCGAAGCAGCCGAGCGTGAGCTTCGCCGCGTTGCAGACCTACAGCGACGGCAGCACCGTGAACTGGAACGAGAAGTCCGCCGCGGGCGGGGCGGAGCCGGCGCACCCGGCGCCGGTGCTGCAGCTGGCGGCGGACACGGCGGGACCGGCGGCGACCGCGGCGGCCGACGCGCCGCCCGCCGCCGCGCCGCCGTCGGGCCAGAGCTGGACGGGCGTGACGGGACTGGCGGTCGGGATCGTCGCGCTGCTCGTCAGCGTCGCCGCCCTCGTCGTGTCCCGCCGGCGCGTGCCGGCGTCGCCCCCTCGGGAGTGAGCTCCCGGCCGACGATGTGGTCCCGGCTGGCCGTCGTGGTCGTGGCCACGCTGGCCGGGCTGGTGGTCTCGGCCGGGCTGGCGGCGCCGGCCAGCGCCCACGCGGTGCTGGAGCGCAGCTCGCCGGCCGACGGGTCGCGGGTGGACGGCCCGCTCGCC
Source organism: uncultured Actinomycetota bacterium (assembly GCA_963728105.1). Taxonomy (GTDB): domain Bacteria; phylum Actinomycetota; class Actinomycetes; order Mycobacteriales; family Pseudonocardiaceae; genus Pseudonocardia. Next base: position 64,961 of record CAVSJZ010000092.1, read on the forward strand.
GCGGTGTCGCTGACGTTCGACGAGGCCGTGCAGCCGGTCCCGGCGTTCGACGAGGTCATCGCGACGTCCGGCGCGCGGGTCGACACGGGTGCGCCGCGGCTGTCCGCGGACGGCGCCACCCTCGTGCTGCCGTTGCGGCCGGACCTGCCCCGCGGCAGCTACACGGCGGTGTGGCGGGTCGTGTCCGCGGACACCCACGTCGTGTCGGGCTCGATCACGTTCGGCCTCGGCGTCGATCCCGCGGACGTCCCCCCGCGCCCGACAGAGGCGACGGGCCCGCTCGACGTCGCCGCGGACGTCGCCAAGGGCCTGGTCTACGCCGGGCTGGTGCTGCTGCTGGGCGTCGCGGCGGCGGCCGCGCTGTGGTGGCCGTGGGCGCTGGAGACCCGCCGGGTGCGGCTCGCCGCCCGGGCGGGGTGGCTGCTGGCGGCGGCCGGGACGGCCGGGGCGCTCCTGCTGCAGGGTCCGCGCGCGGCCGAGGCCGGCTGGGCGGGTGTGGTGGGGCTCGTCGGCCTCGACCGGACGCTGGCGGAGCCGTTCGGGGCCGCGCTCGCCGTCCGGCTGGCGCTGCTCGTCGCCGTGGCGCCGCTGCTGACCCGCCGGTCGCTGGGCGGGCTGCGGCGCCGGGCGGGCCGCGCCGTCGGAGCCGTGGCCGGGGTCGCGCTGCTCGCGACCGTGGCGGCGGCAGGCCACGAGGCGGTCGGCGCGGACGTCCCCTTCGCGCTGGCCGCGGCGATGGTGCACCTGGTCGCCGTGACCGTGTGGCTGGGCGGCCTCGCGGCCCTGGCGGGCGTCGTGCTGCCCGCCGCCCGCGCCGGCGTGTCGCCCGGCCCGACCGCGGCCGGCCTGCGGCGCTGGTCGATCACGGCCTACACGTGCGTCGCGGGACTGGTGCTGTCCGGGGAGTACCAGGCGGCGCGGCAGCTCGCGCCGGTCCAGGCCCTCTGGTCGACCTCCTACGGGATCGTGCTGCTCGTCAAGCTCGGCCTCGTCGCCGTGATCGTCGCGGTCGCCGCGGTGGCGCAGCGCCGCGTCGCGGCGCTGCCGGCCGATCCCGACCGGGCCGCGTCCGCGGACGTGGTCGCGGCCGTGCGGCGCAGCGTCCGGGTGGAGTGCGCGGTGGCGGTGGCCGTGCTGGCCGTCACCGCCGTGCTGGTGTCGCAGCCGCCCGGCAACACGACCTACGGGCCTCCCGTGACGGTCGTCGCCCCGCTGGGGCCGGACACCGTGCGCATCCACGTCGACACGACGCTGCGCGGGCGCCAGGAGCTCGCGCTGGACGTCGTCGACGGCGCGGGCCGGCCGGTGCCCGTCCGGTCGCTCGACGCGACGCTGTCCAGCGCGACAGTGGCGGCCCTGGCCCTGAAGGTGCGCCCGGCGACCGCGGGCGGGCCGTCGGCGGGCTGGCGCAGCGCGCCCGTGGTCGTCCCGGGTCCGGGCGTGTGGACCGTCCACCTGGACGTGTCCGTCGACCAGGCCGACGCCTACGCGACGGTCGCCCGCTACCGGGTCTGGTGAGGCTCCGGCGACCCCGCGTCCCGCCGGAGGGAGGCCCGCCGCTCCGCCAGCTCGGTCCGGAGGGCCCGCTCCTCGGCGTGCACGAGGTGCAGGTCGGCCGGCTGCGCGGTCGCCCGCTCGGCGTCGGCCACCAGGAGCGTCGCCTCCCGCTCGACGGCGGCCCATCGGTCGGGGTCGTCCGTCGCGGCGAGGCACGCCACGAGCAGGCGCAGCAGCGCCTGGACGACGGTCGGCTCCGCGGCGCCGAAGCGGCGGATCAGGCCGACCCCGAGCGCGAGCAACCCGCCGAACGAGCGGCCCGGCACGCTGACGACCACCGACCCGTCGGGGCTGCGCCGCACCTGCTCGCCCAGGGGGTGGACGGCCAGCTCGCAGTACAGCACCGCGAGGTGGTCCACGGCCTGCACGGCCGTGTACGGGTCGTTGACGGCGGGGGAGAGGGCCTTGCACGCGGCGTCGATGAGCTGGCGCAGCCCGAACCCCGGGTCCTGCTCCAGCGTGCGCTCGAACCCGATGCGGACCGCGGCGTGCAGGACGTCGCCCATGTGCGCGGGGTCGACGTGCGCGGGCTCGGGGGAGTCGCTCCAGAACCAGCCGAGCGTCGTGCCGGCGACGACGTGCTCGCCGGGGCGGCGCCGCACCCGCACGCTCACCCCGGCCGCGCGGGCGCAGGCCAGCAGCGACCCGAGGTGGACGGCCTGGACGTACCCGGAGGCCCGCGCCGGGATCGCGACCGCGGACGCCGGCCGCTCCGGTGCCGACCCGACGTCGGTGGGCAGGTCGCGGATCGTGGGCAGCGTGTTGCGCTCGACCTGCTTCATGATCCGGTCGACCTGCAGCGAGTGCGCCAGGTGGTCGGCGAAGTAGACCAGCCCGATCAGCGACACGAACAGCAGGCCGATCGCGACGGTGACGGCGAAGCGGGGGAACTGGTCGTCCCGCGCGCCGGCGGACACCCCGACGGTGAACAGGCCGGCCGCGCTGTAGGCGAACGACCCGACGAAGACGCCGAGCACGATCTGGACGGGGCGGTCGCGCAGGAAGTTGCGCAGCAGCCGCGGCGAGTACTGGGTCGAGGAGAGCTGCAGTGCGACGACGGCGAGGCCGAGCAGCAGCGCGATGACCGTCACCATCGTCCCGGAGATGTCGATCAGCAGCGACCTGGCGTCGTCGGCGGTGCCCTGGAAGGCCAGTATCGAGTGCGGCCCGATCGGGATCTGCGCGAGGAGCCAGCCGAGCAGGATCGCCCCCGCCGCGAAGGCCGTCGGGAGGACCCACAGCGACCCGCGGCTGTACTCGAGCAACGCGCCCCGCTGGATCATCGTCGGCCTCCTCCGTCGGACCCGCCACCACACGATCCGCGGCCTGCGCGCCGCGATCAACGGTCCCGGCCGGGATCGACCGGAATGCCCGACCGGGTTCCGTCGGTGGAGCGGGTCGAGGCCTCGCGAGCCCGGCGGTGACGCTCGGGGCTCGACCTACGCGGCAGGTCGGCACCGCCGTTGCGTGGTCGGTACCGCGGTCGGGGCGGGGGTGTGGGCTGGAGGACGGCGGTGCGGTCGGCGCTGGGGCGGCGGCGGCAGATCCGGGGGCCGCCGCCGTGCGCGGCACCGCCACACCGGCGTGGCACCGCCACACCGGCGTGGCACCGCTGTTCCGGCGTGGCACCGCCGTCCCGGCGTGGCACCGCCGTCCCGGCGTCACACCGCCGTCGTGTGGTCGATACCGCGGCCGGGGCGGGGGTGCAGGCTCGACGACGGCGGTGCGGTCGAGGTACGCATCGGTACGCAAGGAAATTGACAGTCAATGAGATTGCGTATGCTGCCGGGCATGGTCTGGTACGACGACGTCGTCATCCCGGCGCTGCTGCGCGGCGCCCGCACGAGCTACCGGCGCGCGATCCGGTCCGAGCTCGCCGCCGCGGGGCTCGACGACCTGCCGCGCAACGCGCCGTTCCTGCTGGGCGGCCTGGCGAACCGCGGCGGGTCGGTCGGCGAGCTGACGGGCAGCCTCGGCGTGACCCGGCAGGCCGCGAGCCAGCTGGTCGACACCCTGGTCACCCGCGGCTACCTCACGCGGGAACCCGACCCGGTCGACCGCCGCCGGATGGTCGTCACGCTGACGGAGCGGGGCCGCTTCGCAGGCGAGCGCGTCCGCGCGGGGGTCGAGGCTGTCGACGCCGAGCTGGCGCACCGCCTCGCGCCGGACCAGGTGGTCGCGCTGCGCCGGGGGCTGGGCGCGCTGGTCGAGCTCGGCCGACCCGACGGTGCCGGGCCGGACGGGCCGCCCGCTCCCGCGCGGTTCCGCCGGTGGGCGCCGATCTTCCCGGTCCGGCGGGTGGACGCGGCGCTCGCGCACTACGCCGACCTCGGCTTCGCGGTCAGCCCGTACTCCGAGGGCGACGAGTACGGCTTCGCCGACCGGGACGGGACCTCGCTGCACCTCTCCCGGCACGCGGACGCCGGCGACGGCGGCCACGGCGACGGCGACGGCGACGGCGACGGCGGCGACCATGTCCACGGTGGTTCGGCGTACCTCTACGTCTCCGACGCCGACGCGCTGGCCCGCGAATGGGGCCGGCCCGGCGTCGGCGGCCGCACGATCGAGCCCCGCGACACGCCCTACCGGCTGCGCGAGGGCGCCCACGTCGACCCGGACGGCAACCTGATCAGGTTCGGGTCCTGGCTGCGCGACTGATCACGCGCGCCGGACCGCCTTGGCCTGGACGACCTTCGCCGCGGGCCGCCCGTCCACGTCGCCGATCGCCGTCTCGACGACGATCATCGTGCGGCCGACGGAGAGCGGGCGGGCGACCGCCTCGGCGTGGCCGGAGCGGACGCCGCGCAGGAAGTTCGTCGACGAGCTGACGGTCGCGGTGCCGGTGGCTCCGGCCGGCAGGTGGAGGAACGCGCACAGGCCACCCGCGGCGTCGGCCAGACCCATCAGCGCGCCGCCGTGCAGGAGACCGCCCGCCGGGCAGCGACCGGCTTCCCACGCCAGCCGCAGCCGCACCTCCGTCGATCCCGGTGGTCACAACGCCCCGAGGGCCGTCGATGGCCGCCGCCGGGTCAGGGCCGGAGTCCGGCCTCGTTGATCACCGGTTGAGGGACGTGGGGTGCGGAGACGACGTCCACGTCCCGGTCCCGGTGATCACCAGACCGAAAGGCCGGCAGCGGAGCCGGCGTCGAGCGCCGGGCAGCCCGGTGTACGGCATGGCGGCGTGCGGGGCGGCGGCGTCCCGCGTGGGCTCCCCGTCAGCCGCCGACATAGACCGCGAGGTGCTCGCCGGTGAGGGTGGAGCGGGCGGCGACGAGGTCGGCCGGCGTCCCCTCGAAGACGACCCGGCCCCCGTCGTGGCCCGCGCCCGGCCCGAGGTCGACGATCCAGTCGGCGTGCGCCATGACCGCCTGGTGGTGCTCGACGACGACGACCGACCGGCCGGCGTCGACGAGCCGGTCGAGCAGCGCGAGCAGCTGCTCGACGTCGGCGAGGTGCAGGCCGGCCGTCGGCTCGTCCAGCACGTAGATGCTGCCCTTCTCGGCCATGTGCGTCGCGAGCTTGAGCCGCTGCCGCTCGCCCCCGGACAGGGTCGTCAGCGGCTGGCCCAGCGTGAGGTAGCCGAGCCCGACGTCGACGAGCCGGTCGAGGACCGCGTGCGCCGCCGGCGTGCGGGCCTCTCCGGCGCCGAAGAACTCCCCGGCCTCGGCCACCGACATCGCGAGCACCTCGCTGATGTCCTTGCCGCCGAGCCGGTACTCCAGCACCGACGCCTGGAACCGCCTGCCCTCGCACTCCTCGCAGACGGTCGCGACGCCGGCCATCATCGCCAGGTCGGTGTAGACGACGCCCGCGCCGTTGCAGGTGGGGCAGGCGCCCTCGGAGTTCGCGCTGAACAGCGCCGGCTTGACGCCGTTCGCCTTGGCGAACGCCTTGCGGACGGGCTCGAGCAACCCCGTGTAGGTCGCCGGGTTGCTGCGCCGCGAGCCGCGGATCGGGGTCTGGTCGACGCTGACCACGCCGTCGCGCCCGGACACCGACCCGCTGATCAGCGAGCTCTTGCCGGACCCCGCCACCCCGGTGACGACGACCAGCACGCCGAGCGGGATGTCCACGTCGACGTCGCGCAGGTTGTGCAGGCTCGCGCCGCGGATCTCCAGGGTCCCCGACGGCGTGCGGGCCGTCTCCTTGACGCGCGCGCGGTCGTCGAGGTGGCGCCCGGTGCGGGTGCCGCTCGCGCGCAGGCCCTCGACGGTCCCCTCGAAGCAGACCGTGCCGCCGTCGCGGCCCGCGCCGGGGCCGAGGTCGACGACGTGGTCCGCGATCCCGATGACCTCCGGCTTGTGCTCGACGACGAGCACCGTGTTGCCCTTGTCCCGCAGCTGCAGCAGCAGCTCGTTCATCCGGCGGATGTCGTGCGGGTGCAGCCCGATCGTGGGCTCGTCGAAGACGTAGGTGACGTCGGTGAGCGACGAGCCGAGGTGGCGCACCATCTTCGTGCGCTGCGCCTCGCCGCCCGACAGCGTCCCCGTCGGCCGGTCGAGCGCGAGGTAGCCGAGCCCGATCTCGACGAACGAGTCGAGCAGGTCGCGCAGCGACTCCAGCAGCGGCGCGACCGACGGCTCGGCCAGTCCGCGCACCCACGTGGCGAGGTCGCTGATCTGCATCGCGCACGCGTCGGCGATGCTGATCCCGTCGATCTTCGAGGAGCGGGCCGGCCCGGACAGCCGGGTCCCGTCGCACTCCGGGCAGACGGTGAACGTGACGGCCCGCTCCACGAACGCCCGGATGTGCGGCTGCATCGCCTCGACGTCCTTGGCGAGCATGGACTTCTGGATCCGCGGCACCAGCCCCTCGTAGGTCATGTTGATGCCGGCGATCTTCATGCGGACCGGCTCCTTGTAGAGGAAGTCGTGCCGCTCCCGCTTCGTGTAGGCCCGGATCGGCTTCTCGGGGTCGACGAAGCCGGACGAGGCGTAGAGGCGGTAGTTCCAGCCGCCCAGGGTGTAGCCCGGGATCGTGAGCGCGCCGTCGGCCAGCGACCTGCTGTCGTCGAAGAGCTGGGTGAGGTCGATGTCGTTGACCGAGCCCCGGCCCTCGCAGCGCGGGCACATGCCCCCGGTGATGCTGAAGCTGCGCCGCTCCTTGACCGTCCGCCCGGCCTTCTCCACGGTGACGGCACCCGCGCCGCTGATCGAGGCGACGTTGAACGAGAAGGCCTGGGGCGAGCCGATGTGCGGTTGCCCGAGCCGGCTGAACAGGATGCGCAGCATCGCGTTGGCGTCGGTCGCGGTGCCGACGGTCGAGCGGGGGTCGGAGCCCATCCGCTGCTGGTCGACGATGATCGCGGTGGTCAGCCCCTCCAGCACGTCGACGTCGGGCCGGGCCAGCCGCGGCATGAAGCCCTGTACGAATGCGCTGTAGGTCTCGTTGATCATCCGCTGGGACTCGGCGGCGATCGTGGAGAACACCAGCGAGCTCTTCCCCGAGCCGGACACGCCGGTGAAGACCGTCAGCCGGCGCTTCGGCAGCGCGACGCTCACGTCCCGCAGGTTGTTCTCCCGCGCGCCGTGGACGCGGATCCACTCGTGGCTGTCGGCGGCGTGCGCGTCGAGCGCGGGGCTGTCGGTACGGGCGTCCGTGGTCATCCGCTCCGCCTAGGCGTCCTGCAGCAGGCCGAGCACGTTGCCGTCGAGGTCGGCGACGGTGGCGACGCGCCGGCCGGGCCCGACCTCGTGCGGGGCCTCCCGCACCGTGCCCCCCGCCGCCGTCACCTCCGCGATCTTCGCCTCGATGTCGGAGACGTGCCAGTAGGCGACCGGCGCGCTCATGCCACCGCCGCCGGGGACGAGGCCGATGTGCTGGCCGGCGACCTCGTAGCCGACGTAGTAGTCCGAGTCGTGCTGGGGCGGGATGCCGAGCAGGGCGGTGTACACCGCCTTGGCCTTGGCCACGTCCGAGACGGGATGCAGGACGGTGAGGATGCCCTGGGTCGACACGTCGGTCATGATCACTCCTGGGTTCGGGGGAAGGACGTGGCTCACGCTAGGCGTGGCTGCGCGGGCGGGGCTTCTCGATTCCTGACCGGTCGGGTCACCTGGCTCGCGACGCACGTCGGCATGCCGGCGGTCGCGTCCGCCGCCCGCCGGCGGTAGACGCTGGGGGGGACGCCGACGAGCTCGGTGAAGCGCGTGCTGAACGTGCCGAGCGAGGAGCAGCCGACCGTGAAGCAGACGTCGGTGACCGACAGGTCGCCCCGGCGCAGCAGCGCCATCGCGCGCTCGATGCGCCGCGTCATGAGGTATCCGTACGGCGACTCGCCGTAGGCCAGCCGGAACTGGCGGGACAGGTGCCCGGCGGACATGCCCACGCCCCGGGCGAGGGCCTCGACGTCCAGCGGCTGGGCGTACTCGCGGTCGATCCGGTCGCGGACGCGCCGCAGCCGCGCGAGGTCGCGCAGGTGCTGCTCCGCGGCGGGCCGGACCGTCACGGCCCCGATCGTGCCACGCCGGCCCGCTCACCCGGCGGGCTGCTCGGTGCGGTACGAGGCGACGTGGGCGAGCACGGTGTCGACGCCGACCTCCAGCGGCGTGGGGTCGCGCCGGGTCCGGGTGAGCAGCAGGCCGCCCTGCACGGCCGTCAGCAGGGCCAGCGCGAGCCGGTCCGGGTCCGCGTCGGCGCGCAGCTCGCCGCGGGCGCGCATCTGCTCGAGGCCGGCCCGGATCGCCCCCTCCCAGCGCGCGAACCCGGCGACGAGCTCCGCGCGCGCGGCCGGGTCCGCGTCGGCGAGCTCCGAGGCCAGCGACCCGATCGGGCAGCCGCCCGTGCAGTGCTGCCGCCGCTGGACGTCCACGAGCAGGTCCCGCCACGCCCGCAGCGCCGGCAGGCTGTCGAGCCGGCTCAGGAGGGGCTCCTGCGCGCCCAGCACCGCGTCGGTCTGGTGGGCGATGACCGCCCGCGTCAGCGCCTGCTTGTCGGTGAAGTAGTGGTACATCTGCGAGGCGCTGACGCCCGCCGCCCGCTGGACGTCCTCGACGCCGGTGCCGGCGACCCCGCGCTCGAACATCAACCCGGCCGCCGCCGTGACGATGCGCGCCCGCGTCGCGGCCCCCTTGCGGGTGAGGCGGCGCGGCGGGGGCGCGGACATCCCCCGAGGCTACCCGTTCTGGAGTTGACACTCCAAAACTGGCGGAGCAGAGTGACTGGAGTGATGACTCCAATCGCTGAGCAGGTCGCCGAGCTGAAGGCCGGGCTGCCCGGCCGGCTGCCCGACGAGGTACTCGCCGCGTTCGCGGCCGAGCAGGACGGCCTGGTCCGGGCCGGCGTCCCGGCCGGGGTGGCCCGGCCGGGCGCCGCGATGCCCGACGGGGACCTGCTCGACGTCCACGGCGAGCCGACGACGCTGGCCGCCGCCCGGGCCGGGCGGCCGGCGGTCGTCGTCCTCTACCGCGGTGCCTGGTGCCCGTTCTGCAACATCGCGCTGCGCACCTACCAGCGCGAGCTCGCGGGCGAGCTGGAACGGCGCGGGGTCGCGTTGGTCGCGGTCAGCCCGCAGCGGCCGGACGGCTCGCTCACCGTGCAGGAGGAGCACGGCCTCGCCTTCGCGGTGCTGTCCGACCCCGGCAACCGGATCGCGGGCGGGCTGGGCGTCCTCACCGCGCCGAGCGCCGACGTGCGCCGGGGGCAGGCCACGCTCGGCCTCGACGTCGCGGCCGCCAACGCGGACGGGACGGCGGCGCTGCCCATGCCCACGGCCGTCGTCGTCGACCGGGACGGGGTGATCGCCTGGATCGACGTCCACCCCGACTACACCACCCGCACCGAGCCAGCCGCGATCCTCGCCGCGGTCGACGCGCTGGGCTGATTCCCTGGTCCGAGGGCCGCCGCTGCGGGCGTACGGTCGGTGCCATGAGCGCGACCGACACCGTGGAGGCCTTCCTCGACCGCGTCCGGGACGCCTGGGACGCCGGCGACGCGCGCGCCTACGGCGAGCAGTTCACCGATGACGCGTCCTACGTGATCTTCCGCGGGGACGCGCTCCTCGGCCGGGCCGCGATCGAGCGGGCCCACGAGCAGCTGTTCGCGTGGCGTCCGGGAACGCGCATGGCCGTGGCGCCGATCGACGTGCGCGCGCTCGACGCCGACACCGCGGTCGTCGTCACCGTCGGCGGGATCGGTGCGGGAGACGCGGTCGGCTACGACAAGTTCCAGACCATCACGCTGCGCCGCGACGGCGAAGGGCGGTGGCGCTGCGTCGCGTTCCAGAACACCGAGATGAGCGACGAGGCCAGGGCGGCGCACGCTGGCGGCCCCGCCGGGTGACGCGGACGTCACTCCTTCTTTAGCTATGACAAGCGGTAGCGTGCGGGGGCGATGAGCACGCAGCCGGACCCCGCCCAGCCGCCGACGCTGCGCTCGATGATCCCCTCGATGTTCCTGCCGGCGATGGTCTACGAGATCGGCAACGGTGCGGTCGCGCCGGTCATCGCGATCACCGCGCTCGACCTCGGGGCGTCCGCGGGCACCGCCGGGTTCCTCGTCGCGCTGCTGGGCATCGGGCAGCTGGCCGGCGACGTCCCGGCCGCCGCGCTGGCGGCCCGGCTGGGCGACCGGCGGGCGATGGTCGTCGCGGGCGGGGTGGCGATGGCGGCGATGCTGGGCTGCCGGCTGACCGGGTCGCTGCCGGTGCTCGGCGCGTTCCTGTTCGTCCTCGGCATGTGCAACGCGACGTTCTACCTCGCTCGCCAGTCGTACCTGACCGAGGTGGCCCCGCTGCACCTGCGGGCGCGCGCGCTGTCGATGCTCGGCGGCGCCCACCGGGTCGGGCTGTTCATCGGGCCCTTCGTCGGCGCCGCGGTGATCAGCCTGACGTCCCTGCGGGCCGCGTACGTCGTCGCCGTCGCGACCGCGGGACTGGCGGCGCTGCTCCTGCTGGTCATCCCGGACATCGAGCCGCAGGCCGGCGCCCGGCCGCCGCGCGGCGCGGCGCACGCGTCCCCGGCGTCCGGCACGCCCGGGTTCGGCGCCACCCTGCGGACCCACCGGCGGCTGCTCGCGACGCTGGGCACCGCCGTCCTCGCCATCGGCGCGACTCGCGCCGCCCGGCAGGTCGTGCTGCCGCTCTGGGCGGTCCACATCGGGCTGGGCGCCGAGGCGACCAGCCTGGTGTTCGGCATCGCGAGCGCCGTGGACATGGCGCTGTTCTACCCGTCGGGGAAGGTGATGGACCGCCACGGCCGGCTCGCGGTCGCCGTGCCGTCCATGGTGATCCTCGGGCTGGCGATGGTCGCGCTGCCGCTGACCGGCGGGATCGTCGGGCTGACGCTGGTCGCGATGGTGATGAGCCTCGGCAACGGGATCGGCTCCGGCATCGTCATGACCCTCGGCGCCGACGTGGCGCCGCCGGCGAACCGGCTGCGGTTCCTGTCGATGTGGCGGCTGATGAGCGACACGGGCAACGCGCTCGGCCCGGTGGTCGTGTCGGTGGTCGCGGGCGCGTGGGCGCTGGCGGCGGGGATCGTCGCCGTCGGCGGGGTGGGCCTGCTCGCGGCGGGCGCGCTGATGGCGTGGACGCCGCGGTACTCGCCGTACGCGACGCGGGCCATGGTGCGCGCGCGGCACGCCGAGGCCGTCGGCGGCACGGTCGGTTAGTGGGTGGGCGCGGCTACGGTGGCGGGACCGCGCGCGAGGGCGCCGCGGGGGGACCGGATCGGAGCGCGGTGGGCGTCGGGCACCTGATCGCCATCCTGGTCGCGGGGGTCTGGGCCGGAATGATCAACACCGTCGTCGGGTCGGGGACGCTGGTGACCTTCCCGGTGCTGCTCGCCCTGGGCTACCCGCCGATCACGGCGAACGTCTCCAACGGGCTGGGCCTCGTGCCGGGCTCGGTGGCCGGCGCCGTCGGCTACCGCCGCGAGCTGGCCGGGCAGGCCCGGCGGGTGGTCGGGCTGGGGGTGGCCTCCGTGCTCGGCGCGCTGCTCGGGGCCGTGCTGCTGCTCTCGCTCCCGGCCTCGGCGTTCGACGCCGTGGTCCCGGTCCTGGTCGGGGTCGCGGTCGTGCTGGTGATCGTCCAGCCGTTCCTGTCGCGGCGGCTCGCGCAGCGGCACGGCGGCGGCCGCACCCGCGTCGGGCCCGGCCTCGTCGCGGGCGTCTTCGGCACCGGCGTCTACGGCGGCTACTTCGGCGCCGCGCAGGGCGTGCTGCTGCTGGCGCTGCTCGGCATCGCGATCGACGACGACCTGCAGCGGCACAACGCGACGAAGAACGTGCTGGCGGCCGTGGCCAACCTGGTCTCCGGACTGGTCTTCGCCGTCACCGCGCCGATCTCGTGGCCGGTGGTCGGGCTGATCGCGGCGGGGTCGGTGGTCGGCGGGCTGATCGGGGCCCGCATCGGGCGGCGGCTCCCGCCGGCGGTGCTGCGCGGGGTGATCGTCGTGGTGGGGGTGGCCGCGATCGTCGAGCTGCTGCGGTAGTGCCGCGGGAGTGCCGGGCGGCGACCGGGTGCGGGATGGGCGTGACGTCGCATGGCCTGCGGCGGTTCCGGGCCCGCCCCTCCCCGCCGGCCGCTCCACAGTGGATGATGCCGGGATGAGGACGCGACCCGCGGCGGGGGCGGCGACCAGGCCGGTGACCCGCCCGATGCGCTCGTTCGACCCGGTCCGCCTGGGCGCCGCCGAGTGCGCCGGCTGGGTCGGGTACTACCGCAGGCAGTGGGGCCTCGTGCTGGTCTCCGCGGTCCGGATGGTGCGGATCGGGTTCGGCATGCCCTGGCCGCGGACCCTGTACGGGGCGTGGCTGGTGCTGCGCGCGAACCAGCTGTGGGCGCCGGTGCCCGACAACGACCCGGACGGCGCCCGGCGCACCATGCGCCGCTTCTACGCCCTGGTCGCCCGCACCGTCGGCGAGCGGTTCGACGTCGACGAGGCCGCGCGGCTGGAGGTCGAGTGGTGGCGGGTGCACCGGCACCTGCAGCGCGACGCCCCCGACGACGACCCCGGCGCCCTCGTCGACGCCCTGACCACGCTCTACGCGCACGTCTACGGCACCGAGCCCGAACGCGTGCGCGAGGCTGCGGCGGGCCGGGCCGAGGCCACCCGCATCTCGGACCGGTGGGTCACCGAAGGGTGCGACCCGACCAGCCCCGCGGTCGGCCGCGAGCGAGCGACCCTCGTCCGCTCCTACGCCGCCCTGCTCGCCGCCGTGCACACCGACCCCTGAGCGCCGTCACAGCCCGAGCAGCCCCGGCAGGTCGGCGACCGAGTCGACGACGTACTGCGGCGCGTGGCCGTCGACGCCCTGCTCGTCCGCCTCCCGGAACTTGCCGGTGCGCACGAGCACGCCCGTGACGCCGTGCTCCTGGGCGCCGAGGACGTCGGCCTCGAGGTCGTCGCCGACCATCACCGCCCCACCCGCCGGGACGCCCACCGCGTCCAGCGCGGCCGCGAAGAACGCCGCGGCGGGCTTGCCGACGACCGTCGCCTCGAGGCCGGCCGCCGCCTCCAGCCCGAGGAGCAGCGCGCCCGTGTCGAGCTCGAGGCCGTGCGCGGTGCGCCAGTACAGGTTGCGGTGCATCGCGACGAGCGCGGCGCCGCGCTGGAGGTCGGCGAACACGCCGTTGAGCGCCTCGTAGCCGAACTCGGGGCCCGCGCCCCCGAGCACGACGACCTCCGGCTCGTCGCCAGGGCCGACCAGCGTGACGCCCTCCAGGTCGGCGGTGACGTCCCCGCTGGACAGGAGCAGGCAGCGGGCGCCGGGATGGTGCTCGCGCAGGTGCGCCGCGGTCGCCGCCGCGGCCGTCAGCACGTCGTCGGCGCGCACCGGGAAGCCCGCGTCGGCGAGCTGCTCGGCGATGCGCGCGCGGGTGCGGGACGTCGTGTTGGTCAGCAGGGCCAGTGGCAGCCCGGCGTCGCGCAGCGCCCGGACCGCGCCGACCGCGCCGGGCAGCGGCTCCCACGACACGGTCAGCACGCCGTCGATGTCCAGGAGCACTGCGCGCACGTCGTCGACGACCGACACCGCCGCGACGCTACCGGCGGCCGCGCGGTCGCGGCAGGCTCAGGCGACCCGCGCGGCGCACAGCGTGTGCCCGTCGGTGAAGCGGACGCCGTCGGAGCAGCGGGCCTCGACCTTGCCGCCCGCGAACTGCTCGGTGTACAGCCGCGCGTAGAGGCCGCCCTGCGCGAGCAGCTCGGCGTGGGTGCCGCGCTCGACGATCCGGCCGTCCTCCACGGCGAAGATGACGTCGGCCCCGAGGATGGTGGACAGCCGGTGCGCGATCGCGATCGTGGTCCGCCGCCGGGTGGCGTGCTCGAGCGCCTGCTGCACGAGGCGCTCGCTGGTGGTGTCGAGCGCGCTCGTCGCCTCGTCGAGGATGAGGATGCGCGGGTCCTTCAGCAGCACCCGGGCGATCGCCAGGCGCTGCTTCTCGCCGCCGGAGAGGCGGTAGCCCCGCTCGCCGACGACCGTCTCGTAGCCCTCCGCGAACGACACGATCCGGTCGTGGATGTTCGCGGCGCGCGCGGCGTCCTCCAGCTCGGCCTGCGTCGCGTCGGGCTTCGCGTAGCGCAGGTTGTCGGCGATCGTGGAGTGCAGCAGGAACGTGTCCTGGGTGACCATGCCGATCGCGTCGGCCAGCGAGGACTGGGTCAGCGCGGCGACGTCGTGGCCGTCGACGAGTACGGCGCCGCGGGTCGCGTCGTACAGGCGCGGCACGAGGTAGGACAGCGTCGTCTTGCCCGAGCCGCTGGGTCCGACGACGGCCGCGAGCTGGCCGGGCGCGACGTCGAACGAGACGTCCCGCAGCGCCCAGACCGGCGGCCCGTCCCCGGCGGGCTCCTCGGGGGCGCCGAGCAGCGACGGCGGCGGCGGGTAGCGGAACCACACGTCGTCGAACGTGACGCGCCCGACCGGGTCGGTGAGGACCGCGGCGTCGGGCGCGTCGACGATGCGCGGGCGCAGGTCGAGGTAGGCGAAGATGCGGCCGAACAGCGCCAGTGACGTCTGCACGTCCAGCGAGACGCGCAGCAGGTTCACCGTCGGGAAGAGCAGCCGCGACTGCAACGTCGTGAACGCGACGATCGTGCCGGCACTGGTCGCGGTGCCGGTCCCGGCCACGATGAGGAAGCCCGCCACGAGGTAGACCAGCGCCGGGCTGACGCCGAGGAACGTCTGCACGACCGCGAAGAACGACTGGCCGGTCATGGCCTGGCGGACCTGCAGGTCGACCTGGCGGGCGTTCTCGGCGCGGTAACGGGCGATCTCGCTCTCCTGGCGGTTGAACACCTTGGACAGCAGCACGCCCGACACCGACAGCGACTCCTCGGTGATCGCCGTCATGTCCGAGAGCGACTCCTGGGTGCGCCCGGCGAGGGCGCGCCGCACGCGCCCGACCCGGATCTGGAGCAGCACGAACAGCGGCAGGAGCGCGACGGCGACGATCGTCAGCTGCCAGGACAGCAGCAGCATCGCCACCAGCGCCGCAACCACGGTGACGACGTTGGACAGGATCGAGCTGGCGGTCTCCGAGAGCACCGACTGCACGCCGCCGACGTCGTTGGCCAGCCGCGACTGGATCGCTCCCGTGCGCGTGGCCGTGAAGAACGCCAGGTCCATCCGCTGCAGGTGGGCGAACAGCCGCCCCCGCAGGTCGGCCATCACGCGGTTGCCCAGCAGCGTCGTCTGCCAGGTCTGGAACACCCCGATCAGCGCGGTGACGACCGGGATCGCGATCATGCCGCCGACCAGCCAGGCGAGCAGCCCGAGATGGACGCCGCTGCCGTCGGTGGGGAACAGGGCGCGGTCGAACGCGGCCTTGGTCAGGAACGGCGTGACGATGCTCAGCCCGCTCGAGACGAGCACCGCGGCCACGATGGCGACCAGGCCGGCCCGGTACGGCGTGAACAGCTGCCACACGCGCCGCCCGAGGCGGGCCTGCCCGGAGCGGCCGGTCCCGGGCGGCTCGCTGGTGATGGACACGCCGGATTCTGGCACGCGCCCGGACGCCCGGCGAGCCGGCGAGCTGCGGCGACGCGCCCTGGTGCGCGGACGCCGACGACGCCCGGTCGACCGTCGTGGACGGTCCCGGTGCCGGGACCTCAGCCCGTGCCGGCCGGGGTCAGCGCGTCGAGGTCGGCGAGCGCCTGCGCGTCGAGGCCGACGCCCGCCGCCGCGAGGTTCTCCGCGAGGTGGACCGGGTCGCGCGTCCCGGGGATGAGCAGGACGTGCGGACCGCGGGCCAGTAGCCAGGCCAGGCCGACCTGGGCCGGGGTGGCGCCCAGCCGGGCGGCCGTCGCGACGACGACCGGATGGTCGGTGACCCGCAGGGGCGCGAAGGACCGGGACCCGAGCGGGAAGAACGGCACCCACGCGGCGCCCGCGGCGGCGCAGGCGGCCAGCAGCGGCTCGGCCGAGCGGTCCAGCACGTTGTACAGGTTCTGCACGCAGGCGACGCCCGCCGGCGCGGCCCGCGTGAGCTGGTCGAGGTCGACGTTGCTGAGGCCGATCGCGCCGACGGTGCCGGCGTCGCGCAGGGCGACGAGCTCGGCGAGCTGGTCGTCGAGGTCGACGACGTCGTTCCCGGTGGCCACGATGCCGGGCCGGCGGTCGAGGCGGCGCAGGTTGACCACCGCGAGCCGCTCGGCGCCCAGGTGGCGCAGGTCCTCCTCGACGGCGGCCCGCAGCTCCCCCGGGCGCTGCGCGGGGACGAGCCGGCCGTCGGTCGCGCGCCGGGCGCCGACCTTGCTGACCAGCGCGAGGCCGTCGGAGTATGGCGCCAGTGCCGCCCGGATCAACGCGTTCGCGGTCTGGTCGCCGTAGAAGCCCGCGGTGTCGACGTGGTCGAGGCCGCCGTCGACGGCGGCGCGCAGCAGGGCCAGCGCGGCCCCGGTCGCGAGCGGCTCCGGCTCGGCGAGCGCCATCGCCCCGTAGCCGACCCGGTGCACGGGCCGGCCGCCGAGCAGGCCGGTCGGGCCCGCCGTGCTCGTGCTCGGGGTCGCGGTGGTCGGGGTCGCGGTGGTCGGGGTCGCCGTCGTCGGGGTCGCCGTGGTCGACGTCGGTCGGGTCATGTCCGTGCTCCCGTCGTAGGCTGGGCGGCAACCGGAGGATCCTCCGGTAAGTCCACCGTAACAGAAACGGAGGTTCCTCCGGTTATGGCCGGTCGGTCCGACGCCGTGCGCAACCGGGCCCGGCTCGTCGAGGCTGCGCTCGCGGAGTTCAGCGGGGCGGGCGGCCCGGTCGCGCTCGAGGCGGTGGCCCGGCGGGCCGGGGTCGGCATCGGCACGCTCTACCGGCACTTCCCGACCCGCGAGGCGCTCGTGGAGGCCGTCTACGGCACCGAGCTGGACCGGCTCTGCGACGAGGCCGCGACACTCCTCGCGGCGCACGAGCCGGACGCCGCGCTGCGGGCGTGGATGGGCCGGTACGCGGACTTCGTGGCCACGAAGCGCGGCATGGCCGGCGCGCTCCGCTCGGCACTCGCCTCGGGCACGATCACGTCCACGACGACGCGGGAGCGGCTCTCCACGGCGCTGGCGCCGCTGCTCGACGCGGGCGCGCGGGCCGGCGCCCTGCGCGCCGACGTGCCGCCCGCCGACGTGACCGCCGCGCTCGCCGGCATCGTCCTCGCGGGCGGCTCGCCGGACGAGCCCGGGCAGGTGGACCGGCTGCTGGACCTGCTGGTGGACGGCCTGCGACCGCGCTGACCCACGCCGGCAGCGCGTGCGGCGGCCCCAGCCGCCGGTACCGGCACCGCCGCGGCGAACCGGGCGGCCCGCCGGGGGAAGGCGAGCGCGTGCCGCGGCGTTGCGCAGGCATGGGAGCCGACGACATGCGGGCCGTGGGGCCCGCGCCCCTGCTGCGCACCGACAGGCTGCTCGTCCGGGAGTGGGCGGACGCCGACGCCGAGGCCGCGCTGGCCGTCTACGGGGAGCCGGACGTGGCCCGCTGGCTCACCCCCGAGATGGACCGCGTGCCCGACGTGCCGGCGATGCGCGCGCTGCTGGCGGACTGGCGACGCGAGCAGCCCGGGTTCGTCCCGCCGGAGGGCCGGTGGGCCGTCGAGCGCGTCGAGGACGGCGTGCTCGTCGGCAGCCTCGGCATCCGCGCGCTGCCGCCGCAGCGCGACGACCTCGAGCTGACCTGGCAGCTCGCCCCGCAGGCGTGGGGTGCGGGCTACGCCGTCGAGGCCGGGCGGGCGCTCGTGCGGTGGGCCTTCGGCCAGGACGCCGACGAGCTCTTCGCGGTGGCGCGGCCGACCAACCGCCGGGCGATCGCCACGGCAGAACGGCTCGGCATGGAGTGGGTCGGCGAGACCGACAAGTACTACGGCCTGCGGCTGCAGGTCTACCGCATCCGGCCGGGAGACCTCGCCGGCTGACCGCCGGCCGGCGCCTGCGCGCGTCAGCCGGGGCGGGCCGCCGCCAGCGCCGCCTCCACGAACCGGCGCAGCAGCCGGGGCCGGTGCTCGGGCAGGAACGCGATCGCCACCGGGCTCGTCGGCGCCCCCGTCAGGGGCAGGAACCGGACGGCCGGGTGGATGTTGCGCCGCATCGCGAGCTCGGGCGCGACGCCGATCCCGCGGTTGGCCGCTACCGACTCCACCCACTCGTCGAAGTTGCGCGTCTCGACGATCCGGGTCGGGCCCGCGCCCGCGCGCCACGACCACGGCCCGGTGGTGCCGCTGACCACGTTGACGACCAGGGGCCAGCGCGCCACCTCGGCCCAGCCCAGCCGGTCGGCGCCCGCGAGCGGGGAGTCCACCGAGCACACCGCGACCCGCACCTCGTCGAACAGGTGCACCGTCCTGACCGGCGAGGCCGCGTCGACCTCTCCGCGCACCACCGCGACGTCGACCTCGCCCGCCACCACCGCGGCGAGCGGGTCGTCCACCCGCACGAGCGCGACGCCGCAGCCGGCGTCGCGCTCGAAGGCGGCGACGGCGACCTGCGCCCACGGGTCGGGCAGGAGCCAGCTGAACCCCATGCGCAGCGTCATCTGCCCGCGCACCGACGCCAGCGCCTCGTCCAGCGCGGCGAGCACGTGGCGGGCCCGGTCCAGGAACTGCGCACCGGCCGGGGTGAGCGCGACGTGCCGCGAGTCGCGGTCGAGCAGCCCGACCTCCAGCCGGGCCTCGAGCTGGCGGATCGTGCGGGTCAGGGCGGGCTGGCTGACGTGCAGCTGCGCGGCCGCCCGGGTGAACGACAGCTGCTGGCCCACGGCGACGAACGCCCGCAGGTGCCGCAGCTCGACATCCATAACCGCGGAGCATAGAAGCGCGCAGCCCGGCATTTCCCGGTCGCGGCCCGCGCGCCTAGCGTCGGGTCGTGACCGTCGCCGCGCACGCCGCCCGGGCCGCCGGCCGCGGCTCCGGCTCGCCGTGGGTGGCCGTCGGGCAGTGCGCGGCCGCGCTCGCCATGAGCATGGGGATCGGCCGGTTCGTCTACACCCCGATCCTGCCGCTCATGCAGGCCCAGGCCGGGCTCACGGTGTCCTACGGCGCGACGCTCGCGACCCTCAACTACGCCGGCTACCTCGCCGGGGCCGCCGCCGCCATCGCGCTCCCGCGCCTGCTGCACTCGGCGCTCGTCTACCGGGCGGGCATGGTCCTCATGGTCGCCTCGCTCGGCCTGATGCCCGCCGCGGCCGGCGGTGGCGTCGGCGCGGAGGCGACCTGGGGCGCGCTGCGGTTCCTCGCCGGCGTCGCGAGCGCGGTCGTGTTCCTGGCCGCGCTGACCTCGGCCGCGGCGCGGCTGCGCGGGCACGGACACCACCTGCTCGGCTGGGGGTTCGGCGGCGTCGGGGTCGGGATCGCGCTGTCGGGCGCGCTGGTGCTCGCGGTCCGCGCGGTCTCGACGTGGCGTGCCGCCTGGTGGCTCTCGGCCGCGCTGGCTCTCGTGCTGGCGGTGGCCGCGTGGCGGCTCGCGTCCGGGCCGGGGACCGGACCCGCCGCGGCACCGGACGACGGCGGCGGCGTCCGCCTGTACCGCTGGTTCGTCGCGCTACTGGCCAGCTACGCCCTCGAGGGCGTCGGCTACATCATCGCCGGGACGTTCCTCGTCGCCGCCGTCGACGAGAGCTCGCCGGGCTGGGTCGGCAGCGGGGCGTGGATCGTCGTGGGGCTCGCCGCGATCCCCGCGCCCGCCCTCTGGGCGGCGCTCGGCCGGCGCCGCAGCCGCCCGACGCTGCTGTGCGCGGCACTCGCCGTCCAGGCCGTCGGCATCGCGCTGCCCGCGCTCGTCGGCGGCGTCGCGCCCGCGGTGGCGTCGGCCGTCCTGTTCGGGCTGACCTTCCTCGCCGTCGCGGCCATGTCCCTCGCGCTCGGCGCCCACCTGCAGTTCCCCCGCGCGGCCGCGCTGCTGACGACCGGGTACAGCGTCGGCCAGATGGCCGGGCCGCTCGTCGTCGCGCCGATGCTGCACCACGGCTACCACGGCGCCCTGCTCGCGTGTGGTGGTGGGTGGTGGTGGTGGTGGAGTGGTGGTGGTGGTGGTGGTGGTGGTGGTGAGTGGTGGTGGTGGGGGTGGTGGGGGTGGTGGAGGTTGGTGGTGGTGGTGGTGGTGGTGGTGGGGGGGGGGGGGGGGGGGGAGGGAGGGTGGAGGTGAGGTGGAGATGGGAGATGGTGGAGGTGGTGGTGGAGAGGGGGGTGGGGGGGGGGGGGGGGGGGGGGGATGAGGAGATGAGTGGAGAGGGTGGTGGAGATGGAGATGGAGATGGAGGGAGATGGAGATGGAGGGGGGATGGAGGAGGTGGTGGATGGAGGTGGAGATGGAGGCGGAGATGAGAGTGGTGGTGGGGGGTGGGTGGTGGTGGTGGAGGGAGGAGAGAGGGGGGGGGGGGGGGGGGGGATAGAGAGGGGGGGGGGGACGTGGAGTGGGGGTAGATGGGGGGGGGGGGGGGGGGGGGGGAGGGGGAGAGGGGGGGGGGGGAGGGGGGGGAGGGGGGGGGGGGGGGGGGGGGGGGGGGGGGGGGGGGGGGGGGCGGGGGGGGGGGGGGGGGGGGGGGGGGGGGGGGGGGGGGGGGGGAGGGGGGGGGGGAGGAGGGGGAGGGGGGGGGGGGGGGGGGGGGGGGGGGGGGGGGGGGGGGGGG
>CAVSJZ010000093.1:0-23529 GCA_963728105.1 uncultured Actinomycetota bacterium
GCGATCCTTGGTCGCTAGCGCCTCCGGGTCTGGACCGCGGCCCCGGCGCGGGATCGTCCACTGGCCGGGAACGGCGCCCACCACGCGTCCGGGCGGTCGATGCTGGAGCGATGACCGCATCGGCCGTCGCGGCGCAGCGGGCGGGCGCGCCGACCGCGCTACGCACGGCACTGGCCACCGTCTGCATCTCCGGCACCCTGGAGGACAAGCTCGACGCCGCCGCGGCGGCTGGCTTCGATGGCGTGGAGATCTTCGAGCCGGATCTGGTGGCCTCCTCGTGGACACCGCGCGACGTGCGAGGGCGCTGCACCGAGCTGGGCCTCTCGATCGACCTCTACCAGCCGTTCCGCGACTTCGACGACGTGCGCCCCGTACAGCTCGAGCACAACCTGCGCCGGGCCGCTCGCAAGTTCGACCTGATGGCCGAGCTGGGCACCGACCTGATCCTGGTCTGCTCCGCGGTGTCCCCGCACGCCGTCGACGACAACGGCCTGCTCGCCGAACAGCTGCACCGGCTCGCCGTCCTCGCCGCCGAGCGCGGGAAGCGGGTGGCCTACGAGGCGCTGGCCTGGGGCACCCACGTGAACACCTACGAGCGCTCGTGGGAGGTCGTGCGCCGCGCCGACCACCCCGCGCTGGGGCTGTGCCTGGACAGCTTCCACATCCTCTCCCGCGGGTCCGATCCCACCGCCATCCGCGACATCCCCGCCGACCGGCTGTTCTTCCTGCAGCTCGCCGACGCGCCACACCTGGACATGGACGTGCTGCAGTGGAGCCGCCACCACCGCCTGTTCCCCGGCCAGGGCGCGTTCGACCTGCCGGCCTTCCTCGGCCACGTGCTCGCCGCCGGCTACACCGGGCCACTGTCGCTCGAGGTGTTCAACGACGTCTTCCGCCAGTCCGACCCGCGCCGCACCGCCGTCGACGCGCTGCGCTCCCTGCTCGCACTGCAGGAGGCGACCGCACCGACCGCGCCACCTACCCTCCGGCAGCGGTTGGCGGCCGCCGCGCCACCGCCCGAGCCCCGCATCGAGGGATACGCCTTCGCCGAACTCGCCGTCGACGACGCCTCGGGGCCGGCGGTGTCGGGCACGCTCGCCGCGCTCGGGTTCGTGCACGCGGCCCAGCACCGCTCCAAGCCCGTGCAGCTCTGGCGCCACGGCGCCGCCACCGTCCTGCTGAACGGGGCCGCCGCGGCGGGCGCCGCCGTGGCCGCGCTCGGGATCGAGACCGACGACCCCGCCGCTGCGGCCCGCCGCGCCGCGGCACTGCTCGCCCCCGCCCTGCCCCACCCGCACGGGCCGGCCGAGGCCGACCTCGCGGGCGTCGCCGCGCCGGACGGCACCGAGGTGCTGTTCTGCCGCACCGGCGCCGACGACACGACCAGCTGGATCGGCGACTTCACCCCCACCGGCTCCGACCGGCCCGCGGCCGGCGGGATCCTCCGCATCGACCACGTCGCGCTGACCCAGCCCTACGACTCCTTCGACGAGGCCGCGCTGTTCTACCGGTCGCTGCTGGGCCTGCGCACGCAGCACGCGTCGGAGGTCGCCGCGCCGTTCGGCCTGGTGCGCAACCGGGCCGTCGCCGACGCGGCGCTCACGCTGCGGCTGTGCCTGTCCGTCTCGGTGCTGCGCCGGGGTGAGTGGGGCCCGACCGTCACCGACCCCCAGCACGTGGCGTTCGCCACCGACGACGTCCTGACCGTGGCCCGCGCCGCCCGGGCCGCGGGGGCGCCGGTGCTCGACATCCCCGCCAACTACTACGAGGACCTCGACGCTCGGCTGGCCCCGCCGCCGGAGCTGCTGGGCGCGATGCGCGAGCTCGGCGTCCTGCTCGACCGGGACGCCGACGGCGAGTTCCTGCACTTCTACACGGACGTGCTGGGCGGTCGCCTGTTCTTCGAGGTCGTGCAGCGGATCGGGGGCTACGCGGGATACGGCGAGGTCAACGGCCCCGTCCGGATGGCCGCGCACCGTCGTCGCCGGGAGGCGCGCGCGCTCGGGGGTGCGTGACACCACGGGCCGCGCCTGCCGCTCCGAGGACTACAGTGGAGTCGGACCGGTTCCCGGGCGCCCGCACCGCGGCGGGGCTGCGCCACGAGGCTCCGGCCGGTCCGTCCGGCTCGTCCCGGGGAGCTGCCGCCATGCCCACCGTCCGCGAGCGCGTCAGCGACACCCTGTTGCGCGTCGGCACCGACATCGCCGTCGACCGCGCCGCCCTCGTCCGCCGCCTCGCGGCCACTCCGGCCGCCGCACCCGGCCGGGACGCCGCACTGGCCGCCATGGCGCTCGCCGCCAGGGTGGACGCCGCGCTGATCTGGCTGGCCTGGCGGCTGCGGCCGAGCCGGGTCGCGCTGTAGGCGTCAGCCCGCCTGCCCCGCCGCGTGCCGGCCAGCCAGATACCCGAACGTCATGGCCGGGCCGAGGTTGATCCCGCCCGACGGGTAGTGGCCGCCCATGACGTTGGCCTGGTCGGCACCCGCCGCGTACAGCCCGGGGATCGGCGCGCCCGCCGCGTCCAGTACGCGGGCGGCGGCGTCGGTCCGCAGCCCGGCGAACGTCCCGAAGCTGCCGGGCAGCACCTTGATCGCGTAGAACGGCGGGGTCGCGAGCGGCGCGAGTGAGGGGTTCGGGCCGTGCTCCGCGTCGCCCGACCCGCGGTTGAACGCGGTGTGCCCGCGCCCGAACTCAGGGTCCTCCCCCCGTGCCGCGTGCTCGTTGAACGCCGCGACGGTGGCCTCCAGGCCGTCCGGGTCGATGCCGCACCGCCGCGCCAGCCCGGCCAGCGTGCGGCCGCGTCGGAGGTAGCCCGACCGCACGTAGGGCCACACCGGCACCGGGAACGGCTTGGCCATCCCGAACGGGTAGCGCCGCTGGAACGCGTGGTCGCAGACCAGCCAGGCCGCCACCTCCTCCCCCGCCGGCACGGCGTCGATCATGGCGGCGGTGAACTGGTAGTAGCCGTCGGCCTCGTTGACGAAGCGCCTGCCGGTCGAGAGCACGGCGATGAGGCCGGGCTTGCCCCGGTCGACGATGTGCGGGTAGGTGCCGACCCTCCCGCCGCGGTAAGGCACGAGCGACACCGGGCACCAGGCGGCGGGCGAGGCCAGCGCCGTGTCCAGCAGGGCCCCCGCCGACTCCCCCAACGCGATGCCGTCGCCGGTGGCCGTGTCGGGCGCGAGCGTCCAGTGCTCGCGCCCGGTCGGGGTGCGCGGGAACAGCGCCGCCCGGCGCGCGACGTCGTGCGGGAAGCCGCCTGCGGCCAGCAGGACCCCGCGCCGGGCCCGCACCGTCACGACGCCGTGCGGGGTCGTCACCACCGCGCCGGTGACCCGGCCCTCGTCGGTGCACAGGCGCGCGGCGGGCGCGTTCACGAACATCCGGACGCCCACGTCGTCCGCGGAGCGGACCAGCCGCGCCACCAGTGCCGGGCCGTTGACCAGCTGGGCGCCGCGCCCGGTCGTCACCAGGTCGAAGGCGTGCACCGCGACGCGCCGCGCGACGTGCAGGAACGCCCGGGGCGACGTCGTCGCGTGCAGGAACGCCTGCAGGTCGGGCCCGGCCATGATCCCCATGCCGAGGAACGAGGTCTCGTACAGCTGCGGGCGCAGCAGCCGGCGCAGGCCCCGGCGCAGCCGACGCGCGTTGTACGGCTTCGGGCCGACCGACCGGCCGCCGGTGCCGGCGCCGGGCAGGTCGCCGAGGATGTCGGCGACCCACGTCCCCGACACGAACTGCAGAGCGGTCTCCTGCTCGAAGAACGCCACCATGCGGGGGCACTGCGCCAGGAACGCCTCGACCCGCGGCTCGTCGTACTCCTCGCCGAGCGCGTGCTTGAGGTACGTGCGGGGCGCCTCGACGTCCTCGACGACGCCGTCGGCCTGCGAGAGCGGGTTCCGCGGCGCCCACATCCAGCCCCCGGACCAGGCCGTCGCGCCGCCGAGCACCGGTGCCTTCTCGACGAGGACGACGTCGAGCCCGGCGTGCGCCGCGGTGACCGCGCCTGCGAGCCCGGCCGCCCCGCTGCCGACCACCAGGAAGTCGCACCCGACCGTCGCCGCCATGCCGTCCAGTCAGCCACGCGGCCGCGGCGGGCGTCCACGCCGTCCCGCTCCGCGGAAGCTCCTGCGCTCCCCGTCCCGTGCCCGGTGAGACTGGGGCATGGACGCGGCGCCGCTGGTGGTCAGCTCGTACACGCTCGGCACCGAGGTCGGGTTCGCCGAGCGCGTCCGCGCCGCGGCCGCGGCCCGCTACGACGGCATCGGGCTCCGCGCGGAGAACTACACCGCCGCCGGGCTCACCGACGCCGCGATGCTCGCGGTCACGCGCGAGCACGGCGTGCGCGTCCTGGAGGTCGAGTACCTCACCGGCTGGGGCACCCCGGCCGACCGGGACGCCGCCCAGCAGGAGAAGGAGCGCACGGTCGCGCACATGGCCCGGGCCTTCGGCGTGCGGCAGGTCAACGCCGGCCTGCTCGAACGGCTCCCCGTCGCCCAGATCACCGACGCGTTCGCCGCGCTGTGCGAGCGGGTCGGCCCGGACCTGACCGTGGCGCTGGAGTTCATGCCCTACAGCGGCGTCCCCAACCTCGCGACGGCCTGGCAGGTCGTGCGCGACGTGCCGGGCGGCGCCCTGCTCGTCGACGCGTGGCACTGGGCCCGGGCCGGCCAGAAGCCGGCCGACCTCGACGGCATCCCGCCGGAGCGGATCGTGTCCGTGCAGCTCTGCGACGTCCTGGACCACCCGATGAGCCCGCTGCGCGCCGAGTCGCTCGGCCATCGCCTCCTGCCCGGCCGCGGTTGCGGGGACACCGCCGGCATGGTGCGGGCCCTGCGCGAGCACGGCGTCACCCCGGCCGTCGTCGCCGTCGAGGTGATCTCCGACGCGCTGGTGGCGCAGGGCGTCGACGTCGCCGCACGGCAGGCGGCCGAGGCGGCGCGCGCGGTGCTCGCCGACCGCTGACACGCCCCTCCGGAGGGCCCGCCGCTACAGGACCGAGGGCCGCCCGGAGCGGGCCGACTCGGTCACGGCGTCGACGACGCGCACGGCGACCAGCCCGTCGCGGCCGCTGCACACCGGTTCCGCCTCCCCGCGGATCACCGCGGCGAAGTGCGTGACCTGCTCGGCCAGCGGGTCCCGGCGCTCGAGAGCCAGCGTCGTGGACACGAATGGCTCGTACCAGGAGTGCTCGCCCGCGTACGTCCGCAGGCGCATCGTCGGCATCGAGAGCGAGCCGTCGGTCCCGGCGATGTGGTAGCAGTCCTCGTCCGGGTGGGTGGCGTAGTCGGCGTTCTCCCGCGACGTCTGCTCCCAGCTGCGCGGTGACGCCGCGGCGTCGGACAGCAGGAACGTGCCCAGCGCCCCGTTCGCGAACGTGAGGATCATGGCCGCGGTGTCCTCGACCGCGAACCCGCGGGTGGCGTTCGACGTCGTCGCCTGCACGCGGACGACGTCGCCGACGAGGGCGAGCAGGCAGTTCACGTCGTGCACGAAGTTGAGCAGCACCGGGCCCGCCCCGGGCAGGCGCCGCCATCCGCCGCCGACCTCGAAGTACGCGGCTGGCTTGTGGAACAGAGCCGTGCCGGTCACGGCGACGATCCGGCCGAGCCGGCCGCCGCGCACGACCTCCCGTGCCGCCGCCATGATCGGGCTGTGGTTGCGGTGGTGGCCGGTCAGGATCGGCACGCCCGCCGCCTCCCCGGCCTCGACCAGGCGGGCCGCGCCTGCCACGGTGTCCCCGACCGGCTTCTCGACCAGCACGGGCACGCCGGCCGCCACGCAGGCCAGCCCACCCTCGACGTGCAGCGGGTTGGGCGTCGCGAGGATCACGCCGTCGGGCCGGTCCGCGGCGAGCAGGGCGTCGAGCGAGTCGTACCGCGGCACGCCGTACTTCTGCGCCGCGTCGGCACCGGCCGGGAACGGGTCGACGACCGCGGACAGCGTGGCCGAGGCGCTCGCGTCGATCTCCTCGATGTGCCGCCGGCCGATCAGCCCGGCCCCGGCGACCGCGACCCGGACCGACGTCACGTCATCTCCGGCCGCCTCGCACCAGCGGCGGCAGGAACAGCCGCACCAGTACGCCCAGCACTCCCGCCCCGACCAGCAGCCAGCCGAACGGCGCGGAGTCCCCGGACGTGAGCAGCGCGACGTACAGGCCCACCAGCACCAGCCCGACGGACAGGGCGGTGTGCGTCCAGCGGTCGAAGGCGGTCACGCGGACTTCAGCCGGTGCAGGGCCTGGTTCAGGTTCGGGCCGTCGAGCACGGGTACCGACGTCATGCCACCTCCTCAGGCGTGGACGGCGCCGGGCCGGGCCGGCGGGGTGCGGGGCCGGCCCGGCCACTGCCGTGACGTGGATCGGACACCTCAGGCCGACGAGCGCAGCCGGTTGTACTCCTCGCGCGGGACCTCCGGCGAGCCCTTGATGCCCAGGTCGTTCAGGTGGACCCGGTACGTCTCGCGGGCCGACCACGCGGCGATGGCCACGATGATCGAGATGCCGAACGTCCACGTCCCAACGATCAGCGGCACGTTGGTCTTCGGGGTCGCGACGATCGCGTAGATCGTCGGCAGGAACGCCGTGATCAGCGTGCCGATGTTCTGCGAGACCGCGAACCCCGTGACGCGCGTCTTGGTCGGGAACAGCTCCTGGTAGAACGCCGGGAAGACCGCGTTGTAGCCCTGGTAGACGATGCCCCACATCAGCATCGCGAAGACGAACGCCAACACCACGTCGTTCTGGCTGATGAAGTACAGGTACGCGTAGGACAGCAGCCCCGAGCCGAGAGCGCCGACGATGATGCAGGGCCTGCGGCCGATCCGGTCCGAGAGGCTCCCGACGAACGGGATCAGGATCATGGCCACGACGTTGCCCAGCACCGAGATCCACAGGTAGGTCGCCTCGCTCATCGAGATCCCGTAGGTCTTGTTGGTCGCGTAGGTCGCGCCGAAGACGGTGGCGGCCACCGGCACGGCGTTCATCAGCGCCATGCAGACGACGCGGAGCATGTCGGCGCCGTTCTCCCGGAACGCCATGATGATCGGCGCCTTGGGCACCTCGCCGTGGGTCGACTCCTCCTGGAATGCCGGCGTCTCGTCGACGCGGCGGCGGATGATGTAGCCGACGAACACGACGATGGCGCTGAGCAGGAACGGGATCCGCCAGCCCCACGACTGGAACGCGTCCTTGGACAGGAAGGCCGCCAGCGGCAGGAAGACGCCGGCCGCGATCAGCTGGCCGCCCTGCACGCCCTGCAGCGAGAAACTGGCGAAGTACCCGCGCCGGCCGAACGGCGCGTGCTCGACGATCATCGCGCTGGCGCCGGAGATCTCGCCGCCGACCGCGAAGCCCTGGATCAGGCGCAGCAGCACGAGCAGCCCAGGAGCCAGCAGCCCCACCGCGCTGTAGGTGGGCAGCAGCGCCACGAGGAACGTCGAGAAGCCCATCATGAGCATGCACAGGACCAGCACGTTCTTGCGGCCGTGGGTGTCACCCCAGTGCCCGAGCACGAAGGCGCCCAGCGGGCGCGCGACGTACCCGACACCGAACGTCGCGAGTGCCGCGATGATCGCGACCTGGGGGTTGGTCTTGGGGAAGAAGATGTTCGGGAAGACGAGCGCGGCGGCCTGCGCGTAGATGAAGAAGTCGTAGTACTCCAACGCGCCACCCATCCAGCCGCTCGCCGCGGCCTTCCCCGGTGACTTGGCGAACTCCGTGGGTTCGTGCGAGCCGGACGGCTCGGGGGTCTGGTCGCTCATGTGTCCTCCTGAGGGCGGAGCCCTGCGTCGCGCTCCAGGTCTGTGGCGTCAGTGCAGTCGGAAGGCCAGGTCAGGTCAACGGATCGCTCGCCGCTTTCCGCTGAACGGCACGCGGTCACGGGCCCCGCGACGGGCGTGCGCAGCCCTGTCCCGAGCGACTGCGCG
Source organism: uncultured Actinomycetota bacterium (assembly GCA_963728105.1). GTDB lineage: Bacteria > Actinomycetota > Actinomycetes > Mycobacteriales > Pseudonocardiaceae > Pseudonocardia. The sequence continues at coordinate 7,926 of CAVSJZ010000093.1, forward strand.
CGGCGTTCCCGTCCAGCGGGACCGGCCCCCGCCGCGGCCGCCTACCGGGCCGGCTCCCTCGGCCCGGTGACGGGCTGGGCGTCGCACTCGTGCGCCTGCTGGTTGGCCTGCTCGAAGGTGATGATCCGGTGGCCCCGGTTATGGGAGAACGTGAGCGCCCGCGCCCAGGTGTAGAGCGTGCCGAGCCGGTTGCCCCAGCCGATCAGGTACGCGACGTGGATGAAGCCCCACATCGAGTACCCGAGCCAGCCGGTGAAGCGCATGCCGAAGGCGTCGGCCACCGCCGCCCGGTGGCCGATCGTGGCCATCGAGCCCTTGTCGAAGTAGGCGAACGGGTCGATCTTCTGGTCGCCGGCCAGCCGGGCCTTGATCACCTTGCCGACGTACTTCCCCTCCTGCATCGCCGGCTGGGCCACCCCGGGCAGCCCGTTCAGCGCCACCATGTCGCCGACGGCGAACACCTCGGGATGCCCGGGCAGGGTGCAGTCCGGGTTCACCGCGATCCGCCCCGCCCGGTCGGTCTCCAGTCCGGCCTTGCGCGCCAGCTGCGCCGCCAGCGGCGACGCCTGGACGCCCGCGGCCCAGATCCGGGTCCTGGCCCGGATGGTCTCGCCCCCGTCGGGCCCCTTGACGGTCACCGACTCGTCGTCCATCGCGACGGCCAGGGTGTTCAGCCGGACGTCGACGCCCATCTTCTCCAGCCGCCGCTGGGTGTAGAGCCGCAGCTTCGGCGGGAACGGGCCGAGCACCGCGCCCGCGCCCTCCAGCAGCAGAATCCGGGCCTCGGTGGTGTCCACCGAGCGGTAGTCCTTCGGGAGCACCTGGTGCGCCAGCTCGGCCAGCTGCCCCGACAGCTCCACGCCCGTCGGGCCCGCGCCGATCACGACGAAGGTCAGCCACTCGGCCCGCTCCTGCGGGTCGGTGGCGAGCTCGGCCATCTCGAACGCGAGCAGGATCTGGTCGCGCAGGTGCCGCGCGTCCTCGACGGTCTTCATGCCGGGCGCGTAGCGCGCGAACTCGTCGCGCCCGAAGTAGGAGTGGGTGGCGCCGCCGGCCACGACGAGCGTGTCGTAGGGCAGCTCGAGCGGCCGCCCGTCCGGCCCGCTGGCCCGCACCACGCGGTGTTCGAGGTCCAGGTCGCCGACGTCGGCGAGCAGCGCGCGGGCGTTGCGCTGGCCCTTGATCACCCCCCGGAGCGCGGGCGCGATCAGCCCCGGCGGCAGGATCCCGGCCGCCACCTGGTAGAGCAGGGGCTGGAACAGGTGGTGGTTGGTGCGGTCGACGAGCGTCACGTCGACGTCGGCGTGGGCGAGCGCGCGGGTGGCGCTCATGCCGCCGAACCCGCCCCCGACGACCACGACACGGTGCCTCGCCTGCTCGGTCACGGTCATTCCACCCTTCGGTGCCACACGAAGACGCCGTCGGGCCGGCGCGTCCGCTCCAGCGTGCCGCGGACCTCGTGGTAGGCGAGGTCCGCGAGGATCTCGGCCATCGCGAAGTGCCGCTGGGCGCCGGTCAGCTCGCCGGGGAACAGCATCGCGGTGATCTCGGTGACGGTGCGCCCGCGCTCGGCCACGGCGTCGTGGACCCGCTCCAGCCGCACCCGCTTGCCGCGCGCGATCGTCGCGGCCCGCCGCGCCCCGTCTCGGAAGGGTGTGCCGTGCCCCGGCAGCACGAGCTCCGGCTCGAGCGCGGCGACCCGGGCGAGCGAGTCGAGGTAGGAGCCCATCGGGTCCCGCTCGAACCCCCGCTCGAACGTCACCGGCGGCGACACGACGCGCAGGAGGTGGTCGCCGGAGCACAGCAGCCGGTCGGCGGCCGACCACAGGCACACGTGCCCCGGCGAGTGCCCTGGCGTGTGCAGGACCTCCCACTCGCGGCCGCCCGTGGTGAGGCGCTCACCGCCGTCGAGCCGGACGTCCGGGCTCCCGACCGAGGGCATCACCGGCAGCCAGTCGCGCAGCCCCTCCGAGCTGGCCGTCAGCTCGGGCCCGTAGAGGCCGTGGTCGGCGAGCATGAGCGTGCGGTTGTCGATCGCCTCGTCGGGGTCGGCGTACTTGGTGAGGTCCAGATCGGCGGCCCGGTGCAGCCAGAGCTCGCCGCCGCTGCGCCGCGCCACCTCGCCCGCGATCCCGAAGTGGTCGATGTGCGCGTGCGTGACGACGAGCCGGGCCACCCGCTCCATCGAGCTGCCGGCCGCGGCCAGCGCGCCGACCAGCGCGTCGCAGGGATCGAGCTCCCCCGTCGCGATGCCGCAGTCGACGAGGGTGTCACCCGCCTCGTCGCGCAGCAGGTAGGCGCTGACCGTCGGCACGCCGTGGATGCCCAGCGGCAGCGCCATCCGGTGCACGCCCGGCGCCACCTCCGTCACGTCGACCAGGTCGGCCACCTCGGGCACGTCAGCCCTTGATCTGCGAGACGGCGCGCAGCTCCTCGGGAGTGGTCGTGCCGAAGCCGAAGAACTCCAGGTAGGCCGGGATCATCTCGTAGAGCATGTCGCTGCCGACCTGGATCGGGCAGCCCTTGGCCTGGGCGGCGGCGAGGAACGGCGTGATCGTCTGCTTCATCACCACCTCCCCGACGAACGTGGTCGGCGCGATCCGGTCGACGTCCATCGGCAGCGGGTCGCCGTCCTTCATGCCCAGCGGCGTGGCGTTGACGACCAGGTCGTAGCCGTCGGGGTCCTTCGAGCCGATGGCCAGGTCCAGATCGGGGTAGTGCGCGGCGAGCCGGCCGGCGAGCCCTTCGGAGGCCTCGGTGTTCGGGTCGAAGAGACCCATCGCCCCGACGCCCGCCGCGGCCAGCGAGGCGGCGATGGGCGAGCCGACCCCGCCGTTGCCCACCACCAGCACCCGCTTGCCTGCCAGCGCGAAGCCCTTGCGCTCGACGCCGCGCACGAACCCGGCGCCGTCGAACTGGTCGGCCAGGATCGACCCGTCCCCGCGCACCAGCACCGCGTTGGACGCGCCCGCGATCGCCGCGGTGGGCGTGAGCTCGTCGGCCAGCTCGCACGTCACCACCTTGTGCGGCATCGTCACGAGCGCGCCGCGGATGTTCGACATCCGGAAGAGCAGCGGAAAGATCTCCCGGTACTCCTCCGGCTTGACCCCCATCGGCACCACGACGGCGTCCACGTCGTTCTTCTCGAACCACGGGTTGTAGATCAGCGGAGCCTTGAACGCGAACGTCGGGTAGCCGATGTGCGCGATCAGCGTGGTGTTCCCGGTGATCATGCGGAGCCCTCCTGCCGGTCGTCGGCCCATCGTCGTCCCCGGCCGCGCGGCGGCGACCGGCTTCCTACCCAGCGGGACGCGCCCCGGCAGCGCGGTCTCAGGACTTCAGCTGCGCCCGCATCGCGCCGAAGACCACCTCCGAGGTCTCGCGCACGAAGTTGGCGTGCGTCGTGGCCAGGCTCGTCGCCCAGTCCACGCCCGTGCTCTTCGCCGCCTGCTCCTCGAGGGCGAGCAGGTTCGTGAGCATCCGCTCGTAGCCCTCGAGCCAGGCCAGCCCGTTCGCCCTCGCCCGCTCGGTGACCTGCGCGCTCAGCTCCTGCACGCGCTTGGTCAGGGCCTCGATGTCGACGTCGCTGTCGGCCATGGTCATTACTCCTTCACTTCGGTGGTGTGCCCGTTCGGGCCGGTGGGCCATTCCGCCACGCCCATGCCCGTGATCCACTCGTGGACGGGCTCGTAGGCGAGCGTAGTCGCGGTCGTCGGGGCCATCGCGCCCGCGACCGCCAGCCAGCTGCGCATCTCGTGGTTGCCGTTGCCGGCCAGCTCGATCTCGGAGTCGGGCATGTCGAGGACCTGGTCCAGCTCGCCGTTCGCCAGCCGGTCGAGGAACCAGCGGTCGAACTCCTCGTCGATGTCGCCGACCCGCGGGTTGCCGATGAAGTGCGAGAGCCCGCCCGCCCCGATGAGTGCCACGCGCTGCAGCCCGGCGTACCCCCGGATCGCCGCGCCGAGCTGCTGGCCGAACTCGTACGCGCGGCGCACCGGCATCAGCGGCGGCACCGCGCAGTTCTGCACGATCGGCACGAGCGGCAGCGTCATCTCGTGGTCGAGCTCGTAGTAGACGGTCATGATCCCGTGGTCGAGCTCCAGCTGGTGGGAGAACGCCGGGTCGAAGCCGTGGTCGAGGGTGTAGCGCGCGATGTGGTTCGCGAGGCCCTCGTGGCCGGGGATCCACACCTTGTCGATGGGCAGCCACTCCTCGGTCGGGCCCCAGTTCTTCTCGCCGACGCCGATGCAGATCTGCGGGAAGTTCTCCAGGAAGAAGTTCGTGAAGTGCTCGTTGGACAGCACCACGCAGGCCTGCACGCCCCGGGCCACGGCTTCCTCGCGCAGGCGGGCGAGCGCGCCGAAGAAGTTGTCGCGCTGCGCCTCCGGCGCGGCCATCCGCGCCGAGGACATCATCGGCGCGTGCGACGAGCAGTACGCCAGGACTATCTCTGCCACCGGCCCTTCCTCTCCTCCGTGCCCCCGAGCGGCTCGAGGAGCTTGCGGTAGTCGTCACGGGCGAAGCCGGCCGCACGGCAGAACCGGTTGAGCAACACCTCGTGCAGGCCCAGCTGGTAGAGCCCCGCGACGTCCCGGGTCTCGAACGCCTTGCGCTCGTCGTCGGTCAGCTCGTAGCCGGAGTCGTCGAACCCCGCCCGGCCGTCGCCGCCGTCGGCGCTGTTGACCTCACCGGCGCGCACCCAGTCGTACACGCAGCGGTGCAGCTGATAGATGCTCACGCAGCCCACCTCCTCCGGCAGGTTCGCACGCCAGCGGCGCGCCGCGGGCGCCCTTCCGACCAGTGAGAGGAGGTGGTGGCCGCGGCGGGCGGCGCACACAGTGGGGCGATGGGGATCAACGGATCGCCGGCCGTGCCGCCGTACCCGGCGACGGCACCCGCCGACGGCGCGATCGACGTGCACGCCCACGCGATGCCGCTGCCGCTCTTGAGCCGGCTGGCCGAGCGCGGCCTCGCCGACCTCGCCGGCGTGCCCGAAGGCGTCGTGCGGCTGGACCCCCGGGTCAGCGGAGTCGGGCCGCTCGCCCCGCTGCCGCTGGCCCGCTCGCAGTACGACGTGGACGTGCGGCTGGCCGAGATGGACGACGTCGGCGTGCACCGGCACGCGGTGTCGCTGCCGCCGTTCCTGTTCTGCTCGACCGCCGACGACCGCCGCTTCGCCGTCGACATCGTCGCGGCGGGCAACGACGAGCTGGCCACCTACGTCGCCGACGCACCGACACGCCTGCTCGGCCTCGGGTCGGTGCCGCTGGGCTGGCCCGACGCCGCGCAGGAGGCCCGGCGGGCGCTCGACGACCTGGGCCTGGCCGGCATCGCGATCGGCAGCCGCGGGGGCGGCCGCGACCTCGACGACCCCGTGAACGACGAGCTCTGGGCCCTGCTGTCGGAGCGCAGGACGTTCGTGTTCCTGCACCCCAGCGGTGTCCCCGATCCCCAGCGCCAGGCCGACTTCTGGCTCCCGCAGCTCGTCGGCTACCCCATGGAGACCGCGCTCGCGGTCGCCCGCATGGTGTTCGGCAGGGTGCTGGAACGGTTCCCGCTCGCCCTCTGCCTGGCCCACGGCGGCGGCTGCCTGCCGGCACTGCGTGGCCGGCTGGACATGGGCTGGGAGCGCAAGGACGTCGCGCACACCACCCAGGTGCGGCCGAGCGAGCTCACCGACCAGCTGTTCTACGACACGGCGGTGTTCAACGCCACCCTGCTGCGCAGGCTCGTCGAGGACGTGGGTGTCGAGCACGTCCTCCTCGGCACCGACCACCCCTTCGAGCTCGGCGACCGCACCCCGCTCGACACGGTCGCGGCGCTGGGCCTCGACCGCGCCGCCACCCGGCGCATCCTGCGGGACAACGCAGCCGGGCTGCTCGGGCTGTCCGTGGCCCGCTGAGCAGGAGCACGGTCGCACCGCCGACGCCGCATCCGCACCGCCGCCGGGAGCCGGTGAGGACCCGGCAACGCCGGTGCGACCCCGCCGGGCCGGCACCGGCCGCGTCCACGGTCGCGGGCCGCCCGGCCAGGCCCGGCCGACCGGCCCGCCCGGCCCGGCCCACGCCGCTGCTGCTGCCGAGCCCGCACCGCCGACGCCGCATCCGCACCGCCGCCGGGAAGCCGGTGACGACCCGGCAACGCCGGTGACGACCCCCCGAGCCGGCACCGACCGCGCCCACGGTCGCGGCCCGCCCGGCCGGGCCCGGCCCACGCCGCTGCTGCCGCGCCCGCACCGCCGACGCCGCGACGCCGATGCCACGTCGAGCCCGCCGCCCCGGAATTGTCGGGGGTCGCCGCTACGTTCGACTCGTGGATGTGACCAGGACACCCGAGGAGCTGGCGGCGATGCCGCCCGGCCCGGCCCTGGCCGCTGGGCTGGCCGGCGTCGACCTGGCCACCGTCCCCAACGACCGGCTGCTGGCCGTCCTGCTCGCCCAACACCGCCAGCTGTGCCACGAGCAGGCCCGCACCGCCGCCGTGCTGGCCGAGATCGGCCGCTGCGCCAGCGCCTACCGGCCCGGCGAGGTGGCCCGCCTGGCCCAGCCCAACCCGTTCGGGCCCGAAGAGTCCCGCGCCGCGCTGGCCTGGACCAGCACCGCCGCCTACGCCGAACACGCACTCGCCGAGACCCTCGTGCACGCCCTGCCCGCGGTGTTCGCCGCCTGGTCGGCCGGCGACCTCGACCGGGCCCGGGTGCGGATCTTCGACCGCTACCTCGCCGGGCTCGACCCCGACCTGGCCACCCGCATCAGCACCGCCGCCCTGCCCCGCGCCCCCCGGCTGACCACCGGCCAGCTCGACGCCCTGCTGCGGCGCATGGTCATCGCGGCCGACCCGGACGCCGCGGCCCGCTGGTACCGCCGCGGCCTGCGCGAGCGGGACGTCTCGGCCTACCTGGCCCCGGACGGGACCGTGACCCTGACCGGCACCGGGCTGCCCGCCGACGAGGCCGAGGCCGCGTGCGTGCGGGTGCAGGAGCTGGCCGAGGCGGCTCGCCGCGCCGGGCACCCCGGCCGGATCGGGCACATCCGCGCCCAGGTGTTCCTCGGGCTGCTCGACGGCCGCTTCCACGGCATGACCGTCAACGAGATCATCGCCGCCCTCGTCGCCACCGTGGAGGCCGACGCCGCCGACCGCGTCGGAGGCTCCGCCGCCGGCGACGGCCAGACCGACGCCGACGGTCCCGGCGAGGGCGACAGTCCCGGCGAGCGAGTCGATCCCCGCGCGGGCGACGGTTCCGGCGAGCAGGACGGTTCCGGCGCGGGCGACGGTTCCGGCGAGCGCGACGGTTCCGGCGCCGGTGGTGACGGTCCCGGCCGGAGCGGCGAGGACGGCGGCGCTCCGGCACGCGATCGGCAGCCGCGACCCGACCAGGGGCGAGGGCCGGTGGATGACCGGCGCGGGATCGAGATCCGCGTCGCGTTGTCCACCCTGCTCGGCCACGACGAGCACCCCGCCGACCTGCCCGGTCTCGGACCCGTCCCCGCGCCCGTCGCCCGCGCCCGCGTCGCCCTCCAACGTCACGCACGGTGGCGCTTCGCCGTCACCGACGCGGACGGCCACCTGCTCTCCGAGGGTCAGACCCGACGTCGGCCCACCCGCACCCGCGACGAGCGCGAGGGGGACCGTGCCGGTCCCGGACCGCGCGGCGGCATCGTCGAGCTGCACGTCCCCGAGGCCCTGCTCACCCGCCTCACCGCCGACCCCGCCGCCGCCGGTCCCTGGGCCTTCGTCGTCGCCGACATCGCCGCCCAGCACGCCGCCCGCGACCAGCACCACGCCGACCTCGACCGCCATCCCCACGACCGGCTGCCGCGACCCGCGCTGCGCCGCCACACGGAGATCCGCGACCGGACCTGCGCCCATCCCTGCTGCCGCCGCCGCGCACATGCCTGCCAGCAGGACCACACGGTCGACTGGGCCAAGGGCGGCGCCACCGTCCGGATCAACATCGGTCCGGCGTGTCCCCACGACCATGCCGTCAAGCACGAGGGCGGCTGGTGGCTCGAACAACCCCGACCCGGCCTGTTCATCTGGCACAGCCCGCTCGGCGGCAGGTACCCCAGTCGCGGCGAGTTCCTCGACCCACCCCTGCCACCGCCAGCCGGGAACCAGCACATCGACCACCGCGACGATGAGCCTGACCCGCCCGTACGCCACGACGAAGGACCGATCCGGCCCCGCAACCCCTCTCGTTCCCGGCGCTGGCGCGCCCCACCCGACCCGGAGGAGGACATCCCGCCGTTCTGAGAGGCCGTTCCGTGTTTCAGGGTTTCAGGCTGCGCGGTGAGCCGAAGCCGTTTCGGGGTTTCAGGCTGCGCGGTGAGCTGACGCTGCTCGCCGTGCAGCCGACCCGCGACGCGGCGAGCCGCGCAACCCGCAGGCTGACGGGACAGGGAGACCACCGGGCAGCGGAAGGTCCGACACGATGGCGCTGGGCAGGTCATCCGCCACACAGCGCACCGGGCCACCCACCGCAGGGTGCGGGACCGCGGTCAGCGCCCCTTGTCCGGCGGGCGGATGCCCCAGAGCTCGGCGAACGTGCGCTCCATCCCGGCCCAGGCCTTCGACCACTCCAGCAGCGGGCCGAGGCTGGCCTCCAGCGTGGCGAGCTGCTCGTCGAACAGGCCCAGCGCGTCCTGCAACGCCCGGACCTGCGCCCGGCGGGCGGCGAGATCGTCGACAACGGCCTGCAGCTGGGCCGCCGGCAGCGCCGCGGGCGGGACGAGCGGACCGGGCAGCGGCACCCGGCCGGCGCCCCCGCCGGTCAGCGCCGAGGTCCAGCCGGCCGTCAACCGGTCGGCGGCCTCCCGGAGCGAGCGGGCGAGATCGGCCGGGTCGGGCGGCGGGCGGTCGTCGCCGGGGCCGGGGGGGCTCATGCCGGCACCGCCGGATCCGGGGTCGCGAGCTGGCACGGCGTGTACGGCACGGCGGTGCGTCCCTTCAGCGTCGGGTCGGTGCGTAGAGCCAGTCCTGCGGTGCGCCCCGGCAGGGCGAACCACGTCTCGTGCCCGCTCACCCGCTCGGTGGCGGTGTGGCGGTGTGGCGGTGTGGCGGTGTGGCGGACGAGCTCCTCCCCCGCGGCGAGTATCGCCGCCCGCTCGGGCGAGGGCTCCCAGCGCCGGAGGTGCTCGCCCGAGTCGAAGCGGAAGACCACGTGCCACGGCTCGCCGACCCGGGTCGGGCGCAGCAGCCCGGTCCCGAGACAGCCGGGGAACCCCGACGCCGCCGCGGTCAGCCCGTCGCTCCAGGCCGCGAAGTCCTCATCGCGGCCCGGCGCGACCGTGCGGGCGACCGTCACGGTCACCGGCTCGCTCACCCGACTTCGGCCTCCCAGTCCCGCTGCTCCAGCGAGTCGCGGATGTGCATGAGGAACAGCGACGCGGTGGAGCCGTCGAACGCGCGGTGGTCGTAGACCAGCCCGATGATCCCCGTCGGGTGGATGGCGATCATGTCGCCGACGGCGACCGGGCGGCGCTTCACGCCGTCGGTGCACAGGATGCCGGTGTTGGGCTGGTTGATGATCGGCGCGGACGCCCAGCTCGCGAACGGGCCGGGGTTCGTGATCGTGAACGTCGAGCCCTGCATGTCGGACAGGCCCAGCTTCCGGTTCCGCGCCGCGGCCGCCATCGTCGTGATCCCCTTGGCGATGCCGCGCATGTTGAGCCCGTCGGCGTCCTTGACCACCGGCACGACGAGGCCCTGCTGGTCGAGGTCGACGGCGATCCCGAGGTTGACGTAGGGGTGCAGCGTCATCGTCCCGGCGTCGACGTCGATCGAGGAGTTGACGGTCGGGTAGGCGCGCAGCGCGTCGACCACGGCCCGGGAGATGAAGGGCAGGTACGACAGCGAGGCGCCGGTCTCCTTCTTGAACCGGTCCTTGTGCTTCGCGCGCACCTTCTCGACGTTGTCGAAGTCGACCTCGACCGACGTCCACACGGAGGCGGCGAGGGCCTGGCTGGCCTTCATGCCGGCGGCCACGGCGAGCCGCATCTTCGACAGCGGGACGACCTCGTCCCGCGCGTCCGACGGTCCTCGCGGCGCGGCGGCCGCCGGAGCGGGCCGCGCGGCCGGCGCGGCGGGAGCCGGTGTCGCCGCCGGCGCCGCAGCCGGCGCCGACGCAGCAGCCGGAGCCGACGCAGCAGCCGGGGCCGACGCGGCAGCCGGGGCCGACGCAGCAGCCGGCGCCGACGCAGCAGCCGGAGCCGACGCGGCAGCCGGGGTCGGGGCCGCGGCGGCGGTCCCGCTCGCGATGGCCCGTTCCACGTCCTCGCGGCGGATCCGGCCGCCCGCACCCGTTCCTGTGATCAGGGCGACGTCCAACCCGGCCTCCGCCACGAGTCGCCGCACCAACGGGGACAGCATCCGATCACCCTGCGCGCGGGCCGCCGAGCCGTTCGTCGAGGAAGCCGGAGACGGGGCCGGGGCCGTCGAGGCGGGCACCCCAGCCGGTGTCCCAGCCGGTGCTCCAGCCGGTGTCCCAGCCGGTGTCCCAGCCGGTGTCCCAGCCGGTGTCCCAGCCGGTGTCCCAGCCGGTGTCCCAGCCGGTGTCACAGCCCGTGCCCCCGGTTCCCCGATGCGCGCGAGCGGCGTGCCCACCGGCACGGTCTCGCCCTCGGGCACGAGGATCTCCAGCAGCACCCCGTCGTACGGGCTGGGGATCTCCGAGTCGACCTTGTCCGTCGACACCTCGAACAGCGGGTCGTCGAACTCCACGGCGTCGCCAGCCTGCTTGAGCCAGCTGCCGATCGTGCCCTCGGTGACGGTCTCTCCGAGCTTGGGCATCGTGATGTCGTGGACCGCGCCGGACAGGCCGGCGGACGCGTCCGCGACCGGTCCCTCCGAGCCACCGACCTGCGGCGCGGCCGGGTCGTCGAGCGAGCGGCCGCCCGCGGCGGCGGTGGCGGGGGTGGCGGCGGCCGGCACGTCGACGCCGGCGTGCTTCGCCTGCGGGCCGGGCGTGGATCCCGGCGGCCCGATGCGCACGAGCGGCGTGCCGACCGGCACCGTCTCCCCCGACGCCACCATGATCTCCAGCAGCACCCCGTCGTACGGGCTCGGGATCTCCGAGTCGACCTTGTCCGTCGACACCTCGAACAGCGGGTCGTCGAAGGCGACCCGCTGTTCGAGGTGTCGACGGAGAGGTCGACTCGGAGATCCCGAGCCCGTACGACGGCGTGCTGCTGGAGATCATGGTGGCGTCGGGGGAGACGGTGCCGGTCGGCACGCCGCTCGTGCGCATCGGGCCGCCGGGATCCACGCCCGGCCCGCAGGCGAAGCACGCCGGCGTCGACGTGCCGGCCGCCGCCACCCCCGCCACCGCCGCCGCGGGCGGCCGCTCGCTCGACGACCCGGCCGCGCCGCAGGTCGGTGGCTCGGAGGGACCGGTCGCGGACGCGTCCGCCGGCCTGTCCGGCGCGGTCCACGACATCACGATGCCCAAGCTCGGAGAGACCGTCACCGAGGGCACGATCGGCAGCTGGCTCAAGCAGGCCGGCGACGTCGTGGAGTTCGACGACCCGCTGTTCGAGGTGTCGACCGACAAGGTCGACTCGGAGATCCCCAGCCCGTACGACGGGGTGCTGCTGGAGATCCTCGTCCCGGCGGGGGAGACGGTGCCGGTCGGCACGCCGCTCGCGCGCATCGGGGAACCGGGGGCACGGGCTGGAGCACCGGTGGGAGACGGCTGGACACCGGTGGGAACCGGGGGCGGGGGGGGCACGGCTGGGACACCGGCTGGGGCGCCCGCCTCGGCGCCCCCGGCCCCGGCTTCGGCTCCCTCGACGAACGGCTCGGCTGCCCGCGCGCAGGGTGATCGGATGCTGTCCCCGCTGGTCCGCCGGCTCGTGGCGGAGGCCGGGTTGGACGTCGCCCTGATCACCGGAACGGGTGCGGGCGGCCGGATCCGCCGCGAGGACGTGGAACGGGCCATCGCGAGCGGGACCGCCGCCGCGGCCCCGACCCCGGCTGCCGCCCCGACCCCGGCTGCCGCGCCGGCCCCGGCTGCCGCGCTGGCCCCGGCTGCCGCGCCGGCCCCGGTCGCCGCCCCGGTCGCCGCGTCGGCCCCGGCCCCGGCTGCGGTGCCGGCGGCGACACCAGCTCCCGCCGCGCCGGCCGCGCGGCCCGCTCCGGCGGCCGCCGCGCCGCGAGGACCGTCGGACGCGCGCGACGAGGTCGTCCCGCTGTCGAAGATGCGGCTCGCCGTGGCCGCCGGCATGAAGGCCAGCCAAACGCTGGCCGCCTCCGTGTGGACGTCGGTCGAGGTCGACTTCGACAACGTCGAGAAGGTGCGCGCGAAGCACAAGGACCGGTTCAAGAAGGAGACCGGCGCCTCGCTGTCGTACCTGCCCTTCATCTCCCGGGCCGTGGTCGACGCCCTGCGCGCCTACCCGACCGTCAACTCCTCGATCGACGTCGACGCCGGGACGATGACGCTGCACCCCTACGTCAACCTCGGGATCGCCGTCGACCTCGACCAGCAGGGCCTGGTCGTGCCGGTGGTCAAGGACGCCGACGGGCTCAACATGCGCGGCATCGCCAGGGGGATCACGACGATGGCCGCCGCCGCCCGGAACCGGAAGCTGGGCATGTCCGACATGCAGGGCTCCACGTTCACGATCACCAACCCCGGCCCGTTCGCGAGCTGGGCGTCGGCGCCGATCATCAACCAGCCCAACACCGGAATCCTGTGCACCGACGGCGTCAAGCGCCGCCCGGTGGCCGTCGGCGACATGATCGCCATCCACCCGACGGGGATCATCGGGCTGGTCTACGACCACCGCGCGTTCGACGGCTCCACCGCGTCGCTGTTCCTCATGCACATCCGCGACTCGCTGGAGCAGCGGGACTGGGAGGCCGAAGTCGGGTGAGCGAGCCGGTGACCGTGACGGTCGCCCGCACGGTCGCGCCGGGCCGCGACGAGGACTCCGCGGCCCGGAGCGACGGGCTGGCCGCGGCGGCGTCGGGGTTCCCCGGCTGTCTTGGGACCGGGCTGCTGCGCCCGACCCGCGTCGGCGGGCCGTGGCACGCGATACTCGCCGCGGGGGAGGAGCTCGTCCACCACACCGCGACGCAGCGCGTCAGCGGGCTCGAGACGTGGTCCGCCCTGCCGGGGCGCACCGCAGGACTGGCTCTACGCACCGACCCGACGCTGAAGGGACGCACCGCCGTGCCGTACACGCCGTGCCCGCTCGCGACCCCGGACCCGGCGGTGCCGGCATGAGCCCCTCCCGCCCCGGCGACGACCGCCCGCCGCCCGACCCGGCCGCTCTCGCCCGTTCGCTCCGGGAGGCCGCCGACCGGTTGACGGCCGGCTGGACCTCGGCGCTGACCGGCGGGGGCGCCGGCCGGGTGCCGCTGCCCGGTCCGCTCGTCCCGCCCGCGGCGCTGCCGGCGGCCCAGCTGCAGGCCGTCGTCGACGATCTCGCCGCCCGCCGGGCGCAGGTCCGGGCGTTGCAGGACGCGCTGGGCCTGTTCGACGAGCAGCTCGCCACGCTGGAGGCCAGCCTCGGCCCCCTGCTGGAGTGGTCGAAGGCCTGGGCCGGGATGGAGCGCACGTTCGCCGAGCTCTGGGGCATCCGCCCGCCCGATCCGAAGGGCTGACGGACGGGCCGGTCCCGGTCGCCCGGTGGCGGCGGAACCAGCGCGTCGGCGGCCGCGACGAGTACGGGCCGGCGTCGAACGGGCGGACCCGCGTGAGCGGGACGGCGGGCTGATGCCCGACGTCTCGGCCGCCTCCTCCGTCCCCGGGTGGACACCCAGCGGTATCAGGTTCGATGTGGTGGTCGCGTGGTCCTCCTTCCGGACTCCGGACGCACCGGACCGATCACCCGGATCAGCTGACCGGTCCGGTCAGAACGGCGGGATGTCCTCCGTAGGGTCGGGCGGGCCTCGCCAGTGCCGCGAGCGGTCGGCGTCCCGGGGCAGTATCGGTCCTTCGCCGTGCGGGATCGGTGGTGGCGCCGCCTCGTCGCGGGCAGTGGAGCCCGGGTCTCCAGGCGGCGGCGGGGGCATCGGCGGATCGAGGAACTCGCCGCGGCTGGGATAGCCGCCGCCGAGCGGGCTGTGCCAGACGAACAGGCCGGGTCGGGGTTGTTCGAGCCACCAGCCGCCCTCGTGTTTGACCGTGTGGTCGTGGGGACACGCCGGACCGATGTTGATCCGGACGGTGGGGCCGCCCTCGGCCCAGTCCAGGGTGTGGTCCTGCTGGCAGGCGTGGGCGCGGCGGCGGCAGCAGGGATGGGTGCAGGTGCGGTCGCGGATCTCGATGTGGCGGCGCAGCGCGGGTCGTGGCAGCCGGCCGTGGGGGTGGCGGTCGAGGTCGGTGTGGTGCTGGTGGCGGGCAGCGTGCTGGGCGGCGATGTCAGCGACGACGAAGGCCCAGGGACCGGCCGCGGCGGGGTCGGCGGTGAGGCGGGTGAGCAGGGCCTCGGGGACGTGCAGCTCGACGATGCCGCCGCGCGGTCCGGGACCGGCGCGGTCCGCGTGGCGCTCGTCGTGGGTGCGGGTGGGTCGTCTGCGGGTCTGGCCTTCGGAGAGCAGGTGGCCGTCGGGGTCGGTGACGGCGAAGCGCCACCGTGCGCGGTGTTGGAGGGCGACGCGGGCGCGGGCGACGGGGGCGGGGACGGGTCCGAGACCGGGCAGGTCTGCGGGGTGCTCGTCGTGGCCGAGCAGGGTGGACAACGCGACCCGGATCTCGATCCCGCGCCGGTCATCCACCGGCCCCCGCTCGTGGTCGGGTCGCGGCTGCCGGTCGCGCACCGGAGCGCCGCCGTCCTCGGCGGCCCGGCCGGGGCCGTCGCCACGTGCGCCGGAACCGCCGCGTTCGCCGGGACCGTCGCCCGCACCGGAACGGTCTTGCTCGCCGCCACCGTCGCCCGCGCCGGAACCGTCGCCGGCGCTGGAACGGTCTTGCTCGCCGCCACCGTCGCCGGCGCTGGAATGGTCTTGCTCGCTGGAACCGTTGCCGGCGCTGGAACGGTCTTGCTCGCTGGAACCGTTGCCGGCGCTGGAACGGTCTTGCTCGCTGGAACCGTCTTGCTCGCCGCCACCGTCGCCCGGGCCGGAACCGTCGCGCTCGCCGGGACCGTCGTCCGCGCCGGGATCGACTCGCTCTTCGGGGCTGTCGCCCCCGCCGGGACCGTCGGCGTCGGTCTGGCCGTCGCTGGCGGCGGAGCATCCGACGCGGTCAGCGGCGTCGGTATCCACGTCGGCGACCAGGGCGGTGATGATCTCGTTGACGGTCATGCCGTGGAAGCGGCCGTCGAGCAGCCCGAGGAACACCTGGGCGCGTAGGTGCCCGATGCGGGCGGGGTGTCCGGCGCGGCGGGCGGTGTGGGCCAGCTCCTGGACGCGGACGCAGGCGGCTTCGGCCTCGTCGGCGGGTAGCCCGGTGCCGGTGAGGGTGACGGTGCCGTCGGGGGCCAGGTAGGCCGACACGTCCCGCTCGCGCAGGCCGCGGCGGTACCAGCGGGCCGCGGCGTCCGGGTCGGCGGCGATGACCATGCGCCGCAGCAGGGCGTCGAGCTGCCCGGTGGTCAGCCGCGGCGCCCGCGGCAGCGCGGCGGCGGTGATGCGGGCGGCCAGCGCGGGGTCGAGCCCG